>NZ_JBVHNP010000001.1:0-1595298 GCF_055556675.1 Erwinia sp. PME.40.26/001 | reverse complement strand
CTGATGATCTGTTCGTCGGAAAAACGCTTCTTCATGGGGATGTCCTCATGTGGCTTATGAAGACATTACTAACATCGGGGTGTACTAATCAACGGGGAGCAGGTCAGGTTGGCGATGCCATTTGAAGAAAATCTAAACTGAAAAATTTTTCCGATCCGAAAACGGCAGGCGGGTGCGGTGTAGTGCCGTTTCGGTCTGCACTACATTTATTCTGCGTTGTTTGTATGCTGAAGTGATGAAATCATTGACAATTAATTTATTATTAGAGAATACTCTAATGATTGCACTTATTAGGATGCTTTGACGTAAAGTATCCTCTCAACATGGAATTAATATGAAACTTGAGAACATATCTTTTGGTGAACGAGTCGCCGAGCAGGAATCAGACAGACTATCAAATTATTTTGTGAAAACCCAGCAATGGGAGTCCTTGTATAACGGTGATGTTGATATAATTTTTGGTGCTAAAGGCTCTGGTAAAAGTGCATTATATACATTGTTGCTTAAGAGAGTTGAAGACTTCGAAAGTAAAAATATAATACTTCTATCCGCTGAAAAACCTACTGGTAAAACTGTATTTTCTGATGTAAGTGATGAGCCACCTACTGCTGAAAAAGAGTTTGTAACTTTATGGAAGGTTTATTTCTTGCAAATCACTTGTGACTGGTTGATAAAGAATGATTATTATAAAGGTGATGCTAAGTTAGTTATAGATAAACTAATTGCAGCAGGATTAATTGAGCAAAAAAATTCATTAAAAGCATTTGTTAATAGTGCAAAGAATTTCGCTAAGAAATTGATTAGTATAGAATCTGTTGAAGCGGGTGCAACATTAGATGGAGGAGTGTCTGGGAAGATTTCTTTCAGAACTCCCAGTGAAACACAACGCAGGGATGGATATAGTTCAGTTGATGAGTTGTTCGAGATTCTAAATATATACTTAGGTGAAATAAATGTTGACTTCTGGGTTTTATGTGATCGATTAGATGTAGCATTCGAACAAAGCTTAGAACTTGAAAAAAATGCGTTGCGAGCATTGTTTAAAGTTTATTTAGATTTGGAGGAGTTTGAAAATATTGCTCTAAAAATTTTCCTAAGAAATGACATATGGAATCGGATTACTAAAGAAGGGTTTAGAGAGGCAAGCCATATAACGCGAACTACTAATATTGAATGGTCTACTAATAATTTATTAAACTTAATAGTTGTTAGATCCTTGGAAAATCAAGAGATTATAAACGAATTGGGTATCAATCCTGATGACATCAGGGCTGATTTTGAGAAGCAAAAAGATTATTATTATACACTATTCCCAAGTCAGGTTGATGTGGGTGAAAAACAATCAGATACATTCGATTGGATTATTAGCCGAGTAAGGGATGGGCTAGGCTATGTTGCTCCGCGCGAGCTCATTCACTATTATAATCAAGCGGTTTTAGAAGAACGCAGAGAGCAAGATATTAGCAGTGATAAGGCTGAGCCGCCAAACATTGTAAGTCGGCAAGCTATAAAAAAATCAACTTTTGAAATTTCGAAGGTGAAATTGGAGCAAACAATATTTGCTGAATATCCTATGCTCAGAGAGCATATCATGTCTTTTGAAAATCAAAAGGCTGAGCATACTCTTGAAACAGCAGCAAATGTATGGGGGGTTGATATGGCTAAGGCTAAAAGTCTGGCAGTGCAATTGTCAGAAATTGGTTTTATTGATCAAAAGATTTTCAAAAATGACTCTCAATTGAAGATACCATTCTTATATCGACCATATTTGAATATCGTTCAAGGAAAGGCATTTTAATTCGCGCTGTGATGCAATTTTGATTGCATCACATTCTCACCGTACCAATTAATCATTTCTCTCCGCTGATTGATATATTGCGCATGATTGTAAGTTCCTCTAATAGAGTTCTTATCAACATGCGCAAGCTGCATCTCTATCCAGGCGCTATCAAAGCCATGCTCATGCAAAATAGTGCTCATCATATGCCTGAATCCGTGACCAGTCAGCCGGCCATGATAACCCAGCATCTTGATCACCTTATTGATACTGGCATCGCTCATGGGTTTTCTGACGTCATTCCTGCCCGGAAACACCAGCTGATATTTGCCAGAAATCACCTTCAGCTTTTTGAGGATCTCAACGGCCTGTGTTGAAAGCGGCACCAGGTGAGAACGGCGCTTCTTCATCCGTTCTTTAGGAATTTCCCAAAGTGCGTTTTTCAAATCGAACTCGCTCCACTCTGCGGCTCTGAGTTCAATTGTACGAACGCCTGTCAGCATGAGTAGCTGGGTGGCGTATTTAGTCAGTAAGCTGCCCTGATAGCCATCCAGCGCTTTCACAAAGTCTGGGACCTCTTTCTCAGTCAGGAAGGGGAAGTGATTCTGTTTTGGCTTGTTCAAGGCAATGGCCAAATCGGGTGCGAAATTATGTTTTGCCCTGCCCGTGACGACGGCATAACGCAGCACTTCACCGCAGCGCCGACGGATTTTACTGGCCTGCTCTAATGCCCCGCGTTTCTCAATTTTTTGCAGGACCGTGAGTAACTCCAGCGGCTCTATCTGATCGACAGGGCGATGACCGACAAAAGGGAATATATCGCGTTCCAGGCAGCCTAAAACCTCTTTAGCGTAGCCTTCAGACCATGTGCTTTGCTTGGAGCTGTGCCACTCTCTGGCCACGGCCTCGAAATTGTTCTCATGAGAGAACCGCAGCGCTATCTTCTCGGCTTTACGGGCATCGCTGGGGTTGATTCCTTTTGCCAGCATCGAACGGGCCTCATCACGCTTACGGCGTGCCTCAGCCAGAGAGACTTCCCCGTAAACGCCAAAAGAGATCATCTTAGGTTTACCAATAAAGCGATAGCGAAAGCGCCAGCCCTTTGCGCCATTCACCTCAACAAGCAGCGACAGGCCAGCGCCATCGTTAAGCGTGTAGGGTTTTTCCTGCGGTTTAGCGCGTTTAATTTGAATGTCAGATAGCAGCATGTGTATAGAAAAAATATCGAACCAGGTTATACGCAATATTATACACAACTGTGTATAGATTCCATTATATTTGGCGGGACGTTGCTGGACGTCAGGTGTGGGTTATTATTCTGTTTATAAAGGATTTTTAGACTTTCTGGAACGTGCCGGGAGGTGTAAATGGTGTCCCCTGCAGGAATCGAACCTGCAACTAGCCCTTAGGAGGGGCTCGTTATATCCATTTAACTAAGGGGACAGCGGCGCGCAGTATAGCGCAATTCATGCCGCAGATTAACCACTTACCGCGCTGACTGCGCGATTAACCATCAATTGTCCTGTTCTGCGGCCTCTTTTTTCTGCTGGCGCTTCGCTTCGGCTTCTGCTTTGGCTTTGGCTTTGTTACTCATATCGTTGCGAATCTGCGCATGGCTGATCAGCGCGAAGATAAAGGTACCGCCAATAATATTGCCTGCCAGCGTCGGCAGGGCAAACGGCCAGATAAACTCCTGCCACGGGATAGCGCCGTTAAACACCAGATAGAAGATCTCCACCGAGCCCACCACGATATGCGCCAGGTCGCCCAGCGCCACCAGCCAGGTCATCAGGATAATAATCCAGATTTTTGCCGCACCCGCTGAGGGGAACATCCACACCATGGTGGCAATGATCCAGCCGGACACCACCGCGTTGGCAAACATTTCGCCGGGAGTATTCTCCATCACTTTCTGACTGATGGTGACAAAGGCACCGCGAACGGCGTCGTCGAAAATCGGCATATGGTTAAAGGCCAGCGCGGCCAGCGCCGTGCCGATCAGGTTACCGAGCAGCACCAGGCCCCACAGGCGCATCAGCAGCAGCACGTTGCTGCCGCTGGGTTTGTGCATCACCGGCAGAACGGCGGTCACGGTGTTTTCGGTAAACAGCTGCTGGCGCGCCATAATGACGATGATAAAGCCAAAGGTGTAGCCCAGGTTCTCCAGCAAAAATCCGCCGGGGCCGTCATGCAGATTCACCTGGAAGATCCCTTTCGCCATCAGCGAGGCTCCCATCGACAGCCCGGCGGCGATGGCGGAAAACAGCAGCGCCAGTCCGTCACGCTCCAGCTCCTTCTCCCCCTCCTGACGTATCTGCTCGTGAACGGCGGCGGCGCGGGAGGGGAGGGCATCTTCATCCACCTCAATCTCCTCACCCTGTTCGCTTTCCTCACTTTCTACCTGGTTTTCATTATCGTTTTGTGTGGTTTTCATCATCGTTCCCGAAAAAATAGTTATCCCCTAAGCGTAGCGGGTATTTGCTGATGTGATGTCAGGTCACCCTGTTTAAGATTAAGAGTAACAAAGCTTTAACCACAGGCTACAATCGCTTAAAAAGCCGCCATTTCAGGGGGTTTTAAGGGGGTAAACGGCAACAGACCGGGCCTGGTCAGCTTAGGCAGACACACTCTTTGTGGTACTATCCCGCCATTAAATTTAACACTATGCGATTTTCCTCTCATGCTGGCAGCCCAAAATCTGACATGTGTTCGCGATGAGCGAACGCTCTTTAGCGATCTCAGTTTTACCGTTAAAGCCGGCGATATGGTGCAGGTGGAAGGGGAAAACGGTGCGGGCAAAAGCTCCCTGTTACGCATTCTGACCGGTCTCAGCCAGCCAGAGCAGGGGGCCGTGCTCTGGCAACAGCGCAGCATCCACCAGCAGCGCGACGCGTTTTACGCCAGCCTGCTCTACATTGGCCATCTGCCGGGGGTAAAAGCCGTACTGACCCCGTTTGAAAACCTCCGTTTCTGGTATCCGCACGCGTCGCAGGACGAACTCTGGCAGGCGCTGGAGCAGGTCGACCTCACCGGCTATGAAGACGTAGCGGTTGCCCGGCTGTCGGCCGGTCAGCAGCGGCGCGTGGCGCTGGCCCGGCTGTGGCTGTCCCGTGCGCCCCTGTGGATCCTCGATGAGCCGTTAACCGCTATCGATCAATCCGGTGTGGAAACGCTGATGTCACTGTTTATAAAGCATGCCGGGCAGGGCGGGGCGGTGATCCTGACCACGCATCAGGCGCTGCCTTCGGCGGCGGTCAGCCTCAGCCGCATTCGCCTGACGTCAGGCGGGGCCGTCTGATGCTGTGGCCGGTCATGAAGCGGGAGCTGCGCATCGCGTTTCGCAGCGGGGCGGAAATTGTTAACCCTCTGTGGTTTTTTCTGATTGTCATCACCCTGTTTCCTTTAGGGATTGGGCCGGAGCCTGAGCTGCTGGCGCGGATTGCGCCCGGCATTATCTGGGTGGCGGCGCTGCTTTCGTCCCTGCTGGCGCTGGAGCGTCTGTTCCGTGACGATTTTCTCGACGGATCGCTGGAACAGCTGCTGCTGCTGCCCACGCCGCTGCCGCTGACGGTGCTCGGTAAGGTTGCCGCCCACTGGATGGTCACCGGCCTGCCGTTGCTGATCCTCTCGCCGCTGGTGGCGCTGCTGCTGTCGCTGGATTTTACCACCTGGCGTGCGGTGGCGCTGACGCTGCTGCTGGGGACGCCCACGCTCAGTCTGCTGGGGGCGATTGGCGTCGGGCTGACCGTCGGGCTGCGTCGGGGCGGAGTATTACTGAGTTTACTGGTGTTGCCGCTGGCCGTGCCGGTCGTGATTTTTGCCAGTGGGGCGATTGAAGCGGCCAGCCAGGGGCTGCCGGTTGATGGCTATCTGGCCCTGCTGGGCGCTCTGCTGGCCGGCAGTGCGACGCTGGCACCTTTTGCCACGGCGGCGGCACTACGAGTAAGCGTACACTAACCGGCTGATAAGACAGAATAACAGGCTGACGTACGTACGATTGACGAACAACACCAGAACGATGACTTTTTGACTGTGAGCAAAATAATAATGTGGAAATGGATACATCAGCTGGGCAAGCCAGAGCGGCTGTACCAGTTATGCGGTCGCTTTGTACCGTGGTTTGCGGTCCCGGGCGTGGCCGTGCTGTTGCTGGGCTGGGTGTGGGGCTTTGGCTTCGCCCCGCCAGCCTCTGAGCAGGGTGACGGTTTTCGTATCATCTATATCCACGTGCCGATGGCCATGTGGTCGATGGGGATCTATGGCTCTATGGCCGTCGCCGCTTTTATCGGGCTGGTCTGGCAGTGGAAAACCGCCGATCTTGCCGCGATGGCCATGGCACCTATTGGCGCGGTGTATACCTTTATTGCGCTGGTGACCGGGGCCGCCTGGGGCAAGCCGATGTGGGGGGCGTGGTGGAAGTGGGACGCGCGTCTGACCTCTGAGCTGGTGCTGCTGTTCCTCTATATCGGTGCTATCGCGCTGTATCATGCCTTTGAGGATCGCCGGGCGGCCGGACGTGCCTCGGGCATTATGATCCTCGTGGGGGTCATTAACCTGCCGATTATTCACTACTCCGTCAACTGGTGGAACACCCTGCATCAGGGCTCCTCCGGGGTGCTGTTACAGGCTGTCGACCCGAGTATGCGTCCGCCGCTGCTGTGGGCGGTGCTGGGCGTCTGGCTGGTGTTTATCACCCTGACGCTGCTGCGCCTGCGCAATCTGCTGCTCCACAGCGAGCGCCACCGTCCGTGGGTGGCGGCGATCGCGGCAAAAGGAGGGCGCAGCGTATGACCCCTGCCTTCGCATCCTGGCATGATTTTTTTGCCATGGGCCACTATGCCTTCTACGTCTGGCTGGCCGTTGCCAGCACGTTGATCCCGCTGGCTCTGCTGGTGCTGCACACGCTGTGGCAGCGTCGTCGCCTGCTGGCCGGGATCCGCCAGCGACAGGCGCGTGAGCAACGCATTCGTGCGGTAAAAATGAAAAAGGCCGCCCCTGCCGCGGCAGGAGAAAAATCGTGAATCCCCGTCGTAAAAATCGCCTGATTCTGGTGACGCTGGTGCTGGTCGGGCTGGGTCTCGCTACCGCGCTGGTGATGTACGCGCTGCGATCGAACATCGACCTGTTCTATACCCCGGGTGAAGTGATCAACGGCAAGGGGGACCAGCAGGTGAAGCCGGAGCCGGGCCAGCGTCTGCGCGTGGGCGGGATGGTACTGCCGGGCAGCGTAAAGCGCGATCCGCATACGCTGAAAGTGTCGTTTAAGCTCTATGACGCGGTGGGGGTGATCAGTGTCAGCTACGAAGGGATCCTGCCGGATCTGTTCCGTGAAGGGCAGGGTGTGGTGGCGCAGGGTGTCCTGCAGGACGGCACTCACGTGACGGCCTCTGAGGTGCTGGCAAAGCATGATGAAAAATACACCCCGCCGGAAATTGAAGACGCAATGAAGAAAAACCATCGTTCCCCGGCGGCCACCGCCGCCACCGCCGCAGCGGGAGGTCAGCCATGATGCCGGAAGTGGGAAGTTTCCTGCTGTGCCTGGCGCTGGCGCTCTCGCTGCTGCTGAGTGTCTACCCCCTGTGGGGGGCCGCGCGCCAGGACCAGCGTCTGATGGGGCTGGCGCGTCCGCTGACCTACGGGCTGTTTGCCTGCATCGCCGGGGCCTTTGCGATCCTCGTCCATGCGTTTGTGGTAAATGATTTCAGCGTTGCCTATGTGGCCACCAACTCCAATACCCTGCTGCCGGTCTATTATCGTATTGCCGCCACCTGGGGCGCGCACGAGGGATCGCTCCTGCTGTGGGTGCTGCTGCTTAGCGTCTGGACGCTGGCGGTGGCGCTGTTCAGTCGTTCCATGCCGGAGGATGCCATCGCGCGCGTGCTGGCGGTGATGGGGATGATTAACCTCGGTTTCCTGCTGTTTATCACCCTGACATCCAATCCGTTCACCCGCACGCTGCCTGACTTCCCGATCGACGGCAGCGACCTGAACCCGATGCTGCAGGATATCGGCCTGATCTTCCATCCGCCGCTGCTGTATATGGGCTACGTCGGTTTCTCCGTGGCCTTTGCTTTTGCCATTGCTTCACTGATGGCCGGGCGGCTGGATACGGCCTGGGCGCGCTGGTCGCGGCCCTGGACCACGGCAGCCTGGGTATTTCTCACCATCGGCATCGTGCTGGGGTCGGCCTGGGCCTATTACGAGCTTGGCTGGGGCGGCTGGTGGTTCTGGGATCCGGTAGAAAATGCCTCCTTTATGCCGTGGCTGGCCGGCACCGCACTGATCCACTCGCTGGCGGTGACGGAAAAACGCGGCACCTTCAAAGCCTGGACGGTGCTGCTGGCGATCACTGCTTTCTCCCTCAGCCTGCTGGGGACCTTCCTGGTGCGCTCCGGGGTGCTGGTGTCGGTTCACTCCTTTGCCTCAGATCCGGCGCGCGGCATGTTTATCCTCGCCTTCCTGATTATTGTGATTGGCGGTTCGCTGCTTCTCTACGCCATTAAAGGCGGCAAGGTGCGCAGCCGGGTGCAGAACGAGGTCTGGTCGCGCGAATCGTTCCTGCTGGGCAACAATGTGCTGCTGATTGCCGCGATGCTGGTGGTCCTGCTCGGCACGCTGCTGCCGCTGGTGCATAAGCAGCTGGGGCTGGGCACCATCTCTATCGGCGAACCCTTCTTCAATACCTTATTTACCTGGCTGATGGCACCGATGGCGCTGCTGATGGGCATCGGCCCGCTGGTTCGCTGGCGGCGGGATCAGCCACAGAAGCTGTGGAAACGGCTCGGGCTGGCGCTGCTGGCCACCCTGCTGCTGTCCATCCTGCTGCCGTGGCTGATGCAGGATCGCATCGAGGCGATGACGGTCGTGGGGCTGCTGATGGCGGTCTGGGTGATCATCCTGACCTTGATGGAACTGCACGAGCGCGCTACCCACCGGCACGGCTTCTTCAGCGGACTGCGGCACCTGTCGCGCAGCCACTGGGGCATGGTGCTCGGCCACCTGGGTGTTGCGGTAACGGTGATCGGCATTGCCTTCAGCCAGAATTACAGCGTGGAACGCGATGTGCGTATGAAAGAGGGCGACGGCGTGGACGTGGCCGGTTACCACTTCACGCTGCGCGGCGTGAATCGCCTGGTGGGCCCGAACTATTCCGGTACGTCGGGGGTGATAGACGTCACCCGCGATGGAAAGCATGAGGCGACGCTGTCGGCGGAAAAACGCTTCTACAGCGCGGCGCGAACCATGATGACTGAAGCGGCCATCGACGGCGGATTCACCCGCGACCTTTACGCGGCGCTGGGCGAAGAGCTGGACGACAAGTCCTGGGCGGTGCGTCTGTACTATAAACCCTTCGTGCGCTGGATCTGGTTTGGCGGCGTGTTTATGGCGATCGGTGGGGTGCTGTGCCTGCTGGATCCCCGCTACCGGTCGCGTAAGAAAGCCCTTAAGGAGGCGGTATGAATAAGAAAGTGCTGTATATCCCGCTGATCCTGTTTTTACTGCTGGCCGCGGCGCTGCTCTGGCAGCTCAGCCGCAATGCCAACGGGGACGACCCCACCCGGCTGGAGTCCGCGCTGGTCGGTAAGCCGGTGCCGGTTTTTAAGCTGGAGTCGCTCGAGCAGCCGGGCAAAACCTATGACCAGTCGGTGCTTAACGACGGTAAGCCGATCCTGCTGAACGTCTGGGCCACCTGGTGCCCGACCTGCCGGGCCGAGCATCAGTATCTGAATACCCTGGCCGCGCAGGGCGTGCGCGTGGTGGGGCTGAACTATAAAGACAACCGGCAGAAAGCGGTCGACTGGCTCAACAGCCTGGGTAACCCGTATGCCCTGAGCCTGTATGACGGTGACGGAATGCTCGGGCTGGATCTGGGCGTGTACGGCGCGCCGGAAACGTTTTTGATCGACGGTCACGGCATTATCCGCTATCGCCACGCCGGGGATATGAACGAACGGGTCTGGCATGATGAGGTGAAACCGCTGTGGCAGAAATACAGCCAGGGGGCCGGATCGTGAAAGTGTACGGGATCCTGCTGGCGCTGGTGCTGTTCAGCGCGGGTGTGCAGGCTGACAACATTGATACCTATTCCTTCGCGACAGTGGCCCAGGAGCAGCAGTACCGCCAGCTTACGGCGTCGCTGCGCTGTCCGAAGTGTCAGAACAACAGTATTGCCGACTCAAACGCCATGATAGCGGGCGATATGCGCCTGAAAGTGTATCAGCTGTTACAGGCCGGACAGACACCTGAACAGGTGAAGGCTTATATGGTGGCGCGCTACGGTAATTTTGTTTCTTACCAGCCGCCGGTCACCCCGTCGACGCTGATCCTCTGGGCCGGGCCGGCCCTGTTTGTCATTATCGGCGCGCTGGTGATCATCCTGCGCAGCCGTAAACGGGCCGTACGCGTCGAGCTGGATGCTGAACAGCAGCAGCGGCTGGATGCACTGTTAAAGAATGACGGGAAGCAATCATGAGTGCGCTTTGGTTAACGATCCTGATCCTGCTGGTAGCCGCCTGTGGGCTGATTTTATTCGGCGCCGGGCGTCGCAGAAGACATAGCACAACCGATCGCGACCAGCTGAATCAGGTCTTTTATCATCAGCGTCTGCAGGAGCTGGAAGAGGATGAGGGGCAGGGCGTCGTGGCCGATCGCCCCGAGATGGTGCGGGAGCTGCAGGAAACGCTGCTGCTGGATATCCCGCAGCAGACCTCGCCGCCGCAGGCACGTCAGGTCAGCCGCTGGGTGCTGCTGCCCGGTGTGGTGATCCTCGTGGTGGTCAGCCTTGGCGTCTATTTTAAGACGGGAGGCCTGCAGCAGGTCATGGTCTGGCAGCAGGTGAAAAATGAGCTGCCTGCACTGCGGGCACAGGTGATGGACCCTCAGGCGCGACCGCTCAGTATGGAGCAGCTGGCGCGTCTGGCGCTGGGCATCCGTTCCGGGCTGCAAACCGATCCCGGTAATCTTGATGACTGGAAAATGCTGGGCCGCCTTGGCATGGTGCTGAATAACGCCGCGATGGCTACCCAGGCCTTCCGTCATGCGCTACAGCTGGCCCCTGGCGACCTGGATGTTCGGCTCAGCTATGCCGATGTGCTGACGCGGTCCGCCGATCCGCAGGATAACCGCGAAGCCCTGATGATGCTGGAGCCGATGGCGGTGCAGTATCCCGACAGTGTGCAGGTGCAGGGGCTGTTAGCATTCAATGCCTACAGCCAGCAAGATTACACGCAGGCGATTGCATCATGGAATAAGATGTTGTCTCTGCTACCGAAGGGTGACGGACGTGCGGTCATGATCCAGCGCAGCATTCAGCAGGCGAAAAGTGCGTCAGGTAAAGAGAACAGCCGCCTGGCATTAACAATCAGTCTGTCCCCGGCGGCAGAAAAAATGTTACCGAACGACGGAGTGTTGTATATTTCTGTGTCTGACGGTATTTCGCAGGTTCCCGTAGCCGTGAAAAAAGTGCCGTTGAGTCATTTTCCTTTATCGATCACGCTGGATGACAGTAATGCCATGATGCCAGATCGGTTACTATCCGCGCAGCATCAGGTGCAGGTTCGCGTACGCATCTCACGCGACGGCAGCGTAAATCGTTCACCCGGCGACTGGTTCGGGTTGAGCGAGATACTGCCATTTTCAGGTCAACAGCAGCTTGCCGTTGAAATTAACCGGCAATAGCGGGCGATAATCTAAAAAGTACAGGGAGAAAACTATGAGCTATCGCCTGACGGGTTTAGCGCTGGCGAGCGTACTGATGGTCGGCTGTGCCAGTTCTAAGACAGGGGATGAACCTCAGGGACATGCCGATCCTCTGGAAGGTTTCAACCGGTCCATGTTCAACTTTAACTACAACGTGCTGGACCCGTATGTCCTGCGCCCGGTTGCCGTGGCGTGGCGTGACTATGTGCCGCAGCCTGCGCGTAACGGGCTGGGTAACTTCTTCACCAACCTTAACGAACCGTCGACGATGGTGAACTACTTCATTGAAGGCAATCCGTATAAGGCGATGGTGCACTTTAACCGTTTCTTCCTGAACACGCTGCTGGGCATGGGGGGGCTGATTGACGTTGCGTCGATGGCGAACCCGAAGCTGGCAAAAGAAGAGCCGCGCGCCTTTGGCAGCACGCTGGGTCACTACGGCGTGGGCTACGGTACCTACGTGGAAGTGCCGGGCTACGGGGGGTTTACCCCACGTGAAGATATCGGTGGCCTGGTGGATGATGTCTATCCGCCGCTGCTGTGGCTGACCTGGTGGATGTCGGCAGGGAAATGGGCACTGGAAGGGATTGAAACCCGTGCGCAGCTGCTGGATTCCGACGCGATCCTGAAGAATTCAAACGATCCTTACGCCTTTATGCGTGCGGCTTATTTCCAGCATCATGATTTCCTGGCGAGTGACGGTAAGCTGATCCCGCAGGAAAACCCTAATGCGGCAGCGATTAAGAATGATCTCGGCGATATTGATGCCGAATAAGGCCTGAGTTCAGGCTGAATGTTTTCATCCGGGCATCAGCTTCCTCTGTTAATAAAAAACCCCACAGGCGTGGGGTTTTTTTTTGCTTTAACTCTGAAGAGCCGTCTCAGAATTTATAGTTGAAACTGGCACCGTACAGCCAGGCTTTACCGCTGGAGCTAAAGGTATAAGGCGTTGCCTGTCCATTCTGGGCGGTAGCAATCGGGTCATTCCCTTCCTTGACGGTGACTTTTTTACCGTGCATATAGGAAACGCCTAAATCCACTGACGCGTCTTTATTAAAGGCATACGACGTACCGGCACTCAGCCATAAACGATCCTGATCGGGAATGGAAATAGAACGTTTATCTGACGGTACCGGGCTGTCATCAAAGGCAATACCGGTGCGGAAGGTCCAGTTATCGTCGTAATAATAGCTGGTACCGAGGGCAATACGATAAGCATCGTGGAAGCTTTCGTCTTTATAGAACAGCTCCTGACCATTGCTGCCGGTGGCTTTTAATTCCTGGAACTGGCTCCAGCTGGTATAGGCCATGCTGTAGTGAACGGCCCACTGCGGTGCCACTTTGTGGTAACCGGAAATTTCCCACATTTCAGGCAGGTTCAGCGACAGCGAGCCCGGAATGGTGCTGCCGCTGGTGCCGGTAGGCAACCCGAACTGGCTGCCGATAGGGTTAAAGGCGACCGGAATATCACTGCGGTAGTCACCGTCAAAATCAATCTTCACTTCAGAGCGGTAGGTCAGACCGAAGCGGTTATTATCATCCACTTCATACAGCACGCCGGCGTTCCAACCGTAGCCCCATTCATCGCCTTTCAGGTGGGCAATCTGGGTATCGGCAGGGGCCGCAGGCAAGCCTGCTGCCGGCAGGAACGAACCCAGTTCGCCGATGGTACGTTCAATTTTAGCCCGGGCGTAGACTGCATCAAAGCCCACACCAAAGCTGAAATGCTGGTTAAGGCGGTAGGCAGTGCTGAGGTTCAGGTTCATCGTCAGCAGGTCGGTTTTACCGGCAAACGGACCACCGGCATAGCCGTCATTAAACTCAGTTGCGAGACCGTAATTGCTGGTGGCCGATGCGCCGATCCACCACTGGTCATTCAGCGGCTGCACATAATGAATATTCGGCACCCACTGGGTCGGAGCAATATTATCGGCATTCAGACTATTGCCTGCGCCAGACTGCCCCTGAATATTAACATCCGGGTCAATAAATACCGCGCCAATAGAAAACATCGGACGGTCCATTAATGCCATGGTTGCCGGGTTACGGCTGGCTGATGCCGCAGAATCACCCATCGCCCCTTCGCCTGCATAAGCACGACCCAGACCAATGGTAGAGAATTCGTTCAGTTGAAAGCCAGCTGAGAAAGCATTAGAAGAAACAAGCGCCACTGCTGCTGCGAGTGCAGACTTAGCAAACAGGTTTTTATGGTTCATAACCACAACCTCATTATCTGATTTTATAATTAAGCTCTGTTACTAGACGTAACAAGGGATCGCGGATTCTAGTGACTGACAGACAACGAACAAATCAGACCAGTGGCGCAAGTATAGGTCTGACCTGTGTATGTGTTGCAATAATGTTTTTCAAATATTTCTAAATTGTTCACGGAAAAGAGATCTGGCTAACAAAAACCTTACATTCCTTTTTTACCTCATTCAGTGTGACTTGTTTCGGATCAATTAATAGTGTGATTTTCATCACTCAACACCCTGTTTTCAGGGGATGACTGGAGCTGAAATAGTGTCGGGCGTAAACTGACGACAGTCTCAATTAATCTGCCGCCAGACAGACAGCGGCAAGCCGGAGGATGTATGACTGACGCGATTAACCGCTGTAATGCCAGCGAAACCGCAGCCTGTTGCTGTGTTGACGTGGGTACCGTGCTGGACAATACCGACTGTACTGCCAGCTACAGCCACACCTTTAACAGCCGTGATGAGGCAGAAGCGGCGCTGCGCACGCTCAGTGAAAAAGCCGCTGCCGTGGCCTCTGAGCCCTGTCAGATCGACAGCCGCTTCAGTGAGACTCCGCAGGGGGTCCAGCTTGACTGTGATTTTCTCTTCAGCTGCCAGGCTGAAACCATGATTTTCCAGCTCGGCCTGCGCTAATCTCCTGGTGGAGGGTGTGCCCCTCCACCAGAATCGTGTTTCTTCTCGCATTTTTATCTTCCTGCCGTAGCGCCCACCGTTATTCTGGTTAACACTGATCAGGTCAGACCTCTTGGCAGTGATGCCGTCGTTCTAAAGACAGGCCTTCATTCACCCCCATTGCCGCCAGTGCAGCTGTAATGTGATGTGATGCGGGCAGAAAGGTGAGAATAATGAGTAAAGCATTCCCATTGCTGACACGTCAGGGGGATCGCATCGCGATCACCCACGGGCTGCGTACGCCCTTTGCCCGTCAGGCCACCGCCTTTCACGGCATCCCCGCCCTGGAGCTAGGCCGGATGGTGGTCAGCGAACTGCTGGCCCGCAGCGAGATCCCCGCAGAGGTGATTGAACAGCTGGTGTTTGGACAGGTGGTACAGATGCCGGAAGCGCCTAATATCGCCCGGGAAATTGTGCTGGCCAGCGGTCTCAGCGTGCATACCGATGCCTACAGCGTCAGCCGTGCCTGCGCCACCAGCTTTCAGGCAGTGGCTAACGTCACCGAAAGCCTGCTGGCGGGGACGATTAGCGCCGGAATGGCTGGCGGGGCAGACTCCTCTTCCGTGCTGCCAATTGGCGTCAGCAAAACGCTGGCGCGGATGCTGGTCGACCTGAACAAGGCCCGGACCCTGCCGCAGAAACTCAAACTTTTCAGCCAGCTCCGGCCGCGTGACCTGCTGCCGGTGCCCCCGGCCGTGGCGGAGTATTCGACCGGGCTGCGTATGGGCGACACCGCCGAACAGATGGCCAAAGATCATGGCATCACCCGTGAGGAGCAGGATGCGCTGGCACACCGCTCCCACCAGCGCGCAGCCAGCGCCTGGCAGCGTGGCCTGCTGCAGGATGAGGTGATGACGGCCTGTGTCCCGCCGTGGAAGCAGCCTTTCCTGCAGGATAACAGTGTGCGTACCGAATCACGGCCTGAAGACTATGCCCGCCTGCGTCCGGCATTCGACCGTCAGCACGGCAGCGTCACGGCGGCCAACAGCACCCCGCTGACCGATGGCGCTGCGGCAGTGGTGCTGATGACGGAATCCCGCGCGCGTGAGCTGGGCCTGGTGCCCATGGGCTACCTGCGCAGCTACGCCTTCAGCGCGATTGACGTGCGGCGGGATATGCTGCTGGGCCCGGCTTATGCCACACCGCTGGCGCTCGAGCGCGCCGGTGTCACCCTGGCTGACCTTTCGCTGATCGACATGCATGAGGCTTTTGCGGCACAAACGCTGGCGAACCTGAAGATGTTCGCCGACGAGCGCTTTGCCCGTGAGGTGCTCAACCGGCCCCACGCGCTGGGTGAGGTGAATCAGGAGATCTTCAACGTATTGGGCGGATCTATCGCCTACGGACACCCGTTTGCCGCCACCGGAGCGCGGATGATCACGCAGACGCTGAATGAGCTGCGGCGTCGCGGCGGCGGACTGGGGCTGGTCACGGCCTGTGCGGCCGGTGGCCTGGGTGCGGCAATGGTTCTGGAGGCAGAATAATGGATTTACCCACTGCATTTACGCTGACGATGCGTCTGGATAACGTCGGGGTGATCACCATTGACGTTCCGGATGAAAAGATGAATACGCTGAAGGCAGCATTCGCCGGACAACTCCGCGAGGTGCTTCAACAGGCGCGGGCCAACCCGCAGCTCGCCGGGCTGGTGATTATCTCGGGCAAGCCGGATTCCTTCATTGCCGGAGCCGATATCAGCATGATTGCGGCCTGTACCACGGCACAGCAGGCGAGTGCGCTGGCGGAAGCCGGTCAGGCGGTGATGGCTGAGATCGCCGCACTGCCGGTTACGGTGGTGGCGGCGATACACGGGGCCTGTCTGGGCGGCGGGCTGGAGCTGGCGCTTGCCTGTCATCGCCGGGTCTGTACCCTGGATGATAAAACCCGACTGGGCCTGCCCGAGGTCCAGCTGGGGCTGCTGCCCGGTTCCGGGGGCACGCAGCGTCTGCCGCGCCTGATCGGGGCCTCCACCGCGCTGGATATGATCCTGACCGGGAAAACCCTGCGTGCGCGGGCGGCACGGCGTTGCGGACTGGTGGATGACGCCGTACCGCACAGTATCCTGCTGGAAACCGCTGCCCGCCTGGCGCTGAAACCGCGTAGCGCGACACAAGCCCTCCCGCTGCGGGAGCGTCTGTTAAACGGTCCGGCGGGCAGGGCGATCCTGTTTGCGCTCGCCAGACGTCAGACGCAGGCCAAAACGCACGGTAACTATCCGGCGACGGAAAAAATTCTCAGCGTGGTGCGCTGCGGGTTGGAGCAGGGCAGCGGCAGCGGTTATGCCGCCGAAGCAAAGGCTTTTGGTGAACTGGCCATGACACCGCAGTCAGCGGCCCTGCGCAGCCTGTTTTTTGCTACTACAGCGCTGAAAAAAGACCCTGGTGCCAGCGCAACGCCGCGCGTGCTAAACCGGATCGGTGTGCTGGGCGGTGGCCTGATGGGCGGTGGTATTGCCTGCGTGACTGCCACCCGCGCCGGACTGCCGGTCAGGATCAAGGATATCAGCCCGGACGGCATTAACGCTGCGCTGAAAGCCAGCTGGCAGGTACTGACCCGGCAGGTGAAGCGGCGGCATCTGAGCGCCGCAGAGCGTCAGCAGCAGATGGCGCTGATCAGCGGCGGCACCGATTATCAGGGCTTCCGTCAGCGCGATATGGTGATTGAAGCGGTATTTGAAGATCTGGCACTGAAGCAGAAGATGGTGGCAGAAATCGAAGCGCACTGCTCGCCGGAGACGCTGTTTGCGTCAAACACCTCTTCGCTGCCGATTGCCGCAATTGCAGCGGACGCGCAGCGGCCGGAGAATATTATTGGCCTGCACTACTTCAGCCCGCCGGAGAAAATGCCGCTGGTGGAGGTGATCCCCCATGCCGGCACCGCGCCTGTGACCATCGCTACCGCCGTCGCCCTGGCGAAAAAACAGGGGAAAACGCCAATTGTGGTGTCTGACCGGGCGGGTTTTTACGTCAACCGCATTCTGGCTCCGTATATGATTGAAGCCATGCACTGTCTGCTGGAAGGGGAGCCGATCGACTCTATTGATCAGGCGCTGGTCGGGTTTGGTTTCCCGGTAGGGCCGGTGCAGCTGCTGGATGAGGTCGGCATTGATGTCGGCGCGCATATTATGCCCGTGCTGCAACAGGCCTGGGGCGATCGCTTTGCACTTCCTGCCGCGCTGGATGCCGTTCTGAAAGATGACCGCAAGGGAAGAAAAAATGGCCGGGGTTTTTACCTTTATCCGCAGAAAGGGCGCAGAAAGCAGGTAGATAACTCCGTATACCGGCTGCTGAAGCTCAGTGAGAAACACCATCTCAGCGCACAGAATATCGCTCAGCGCTGTGTGATGATGCTGCTGAATGAAGCGGCCCGTACGCTGGATGAGCAGGTGATTGCCAGCGTACGTGACGGGGATATCGGGGCGGTATTCGGCATCGGCTTCCCGCCGTTTCTTGGCGGGCCATTCCGCTATATGGATCAGCTGGGCATTCGCGAGGTGGTGAACCAGTTAACCCTGCTTGCGCAGCGTCACGGGACACGTTTTACGCCCTGTGAGCGGCTGATAAAAATGGCTGAAGCGGGGGAATCTTTCTGTAAAACGGAAGTGAAGCTGAATAGTCGCACTGATTCAGCGGGTTAGTCTGGCGGGGCAGTGAATGCGCTTTTGTGGGGCATTCTGCGGGGCGCTCACTAAGTAAACAATCGGTTGACTATACTCAAGGCATTGGGGTACAACACACCGTTCATTCTCTGGATGAAGAGTCGGATGGCGTTGTCCCCCGGCGTTTTTGTTTAACAACAGCGGTGCTATATGCAAGTTTTCATTATGCGTCACGGCGATGCGGCATTAGATGCAGCCAGTGATTCTGTCAGACCTCTGACCCACTGCGGCTGTGATGAGACTCGTCAGATGGCGAACTGGCTTAACGGCCAGTCGGTGGATATTGAGCGGGTACTGGTCAGCCCGTATCTGCGTGCGCGGCAAACGCTGAACACGGTTCGTGAGGCGTTGCCCCTGCCCGAAGGCGAAGATGTGCTGCCGGAGCTGACGCCGGGAGGCGATCCGGGGCTGGTAGCCTGCTATCTGCAGGTGCTGGCGAACGAAGGAGCCAGGTCGGCGCTGGTGATCTCTCACCTGCCGCTGGTGGGCTATCTGGTGGCTGAACTCTGCCCGCAGGAAGCGCCACCGATGTTTGCGACCTCCGCCATTGCGTGCATTGAGTTTGATGCGGAGAACGCCACTGGCAAGCTGGAGTGGCAGGTTTCCCCTGCCAAACTCGCCAGGGCGATATGATCGACGGCGGCGGACCGGATCAACCGGTCCGCCCCTACGGCAACATCAGTTCTGGCGGCAGCCACTCTTCGATTTCAATCAGCACCAGCAGTGCTGCATCCCCACCAAACAGCTTTGGCGCCTGATGAAAGGCCATCACCATGGGGTGCTGGGCCAGCCACAGCGGCGTTTGCTGTTTAAGAACATGTTTGCCGTGGCCGTGCATCACGCTGGCGCAAAAGATATGCTCACGGCGACAGGCGGCAATCAGCGCGCCCAGCTCTTCTTTGGCCTGTTTCTGCGTCAGCCCGTGCAGGTCGAGAAAAATTTCCGGGCTGTAATCCCCGCGACGCAGCTTCTTCAGCTCATAGTGGTCAACATCCGCACGTACATAACGCACCGCACCTTCACTGGCCAGCAGCGGCTGAAATTCATCTGAAAAATAGTGGCTGTTATCCATCTGCTCTGACAGCAGGCGCTTCTGCGGCACATGGTCTGTTTTTTTACGCAGCGGCTTGTGGACAATGGTGTCCTGGGCCAGCTTACGCGTGCCGGCCATCAGCCCGCGAAACAGCGCCAGGTCTTCTGCATTCAGATTCTCTTTTTTACTCATTCTCTGCGATCGCTATGCGTTAGGTGAGGGCCATGACACCAGTTAAAGGGCCATAACATGCGTTTTCTGCCGTCAGTCTACCTTTTCCGCGCCTGCGGCTGAAACAAATCTCAGCTTTTTCACCCCCCCGCGCTGAATTATCTCAAGCTTCGTGGCAAACTAGCGCCCGGGTTTAACAGAACGGCCTGCGGAGGGCACTTTGGACAAAATTTTCGTCGATGAAGCAGTCAATGAGCTGCACACTATTCAGGATATGTTGCGCTGGTCGGTCAGCCGCTTTTCTGCCGCTGATATCTGGTATGGCCACGGCACCGACAATCCCTGGGACGAAGCCGTTCAGCTGGTGCTCCCTACGCTCTATCTGCCGCTGGATATTCCGGAAGATATGCGCAACGCGCGCCTGACCTCCAGCGAGCGCCACCGTATTGTTGAGCGCGTGATCCGCCGCATTAATGAACGGATCCCGGTGGCCTACCTCACCAATAAAGCCTGGTTCTGCGGGCACGAATTTTATGTGGATGAGCGTGTGCTGGTGCCGCGTTCACCGATTGGTGAGCTGATTAACAGCCACTTTGACGGTATCATCAGTCAGGATCCCCAGCACATCCTCGATATGTGTACCGGCAGCGGCTGTATCGCCATCGCCTGTGCCTATGCCTTCCCGGATGCGGAAGTGGATGCCGTTGACATCTCTACCGACGCGCTGGCGGTGACCGAGCAGAACATTGGCGCACACGGTCTTGACCACCATGTGACGCCGATCCGCGCTGACCTGTTCCGCGAGCTGCCAAAGACCCAGTACGATCTGATTGTGACGAATCCGCCGTATGTGGACGCGGATGATATGGACGACCTGCCTAATGAATACCGCCACGAGCCGGAGCTGGGTCTTGCCGCAGGCAGCGATGGCCTGAAGCTGGTGCGCCGTATTCTGGCCTGTGCCCCGGACTATCTCAGCGACCAGGGCGTGCTGATTTGCGAAGTGGGTAACAGCATGGTGCATATGATCGACCAGTACCCGGATGTGCCTTTCACCTGGCTGGAGTTTGATAAAGGCGGGGATGGCGTGTTTATGCTGACTAAACAGCAAATTATCGACGCACAGCATCATTTTAAAATTTATAAAGACTGATGATCACTTTTAGCGAGGAAGTAAGTCATGGCGGGTAATACCATTGGACAAGTTTTTCGGGTCACAACGTTTGGCGAATCGCACGGCATCGCTCTGGGCTGCATCGTCGATGGCGTGCCGCCGGGCATCCCGCTGACCGAAGCTGATTTGCAGCACGATCTCGATCGCCGCCGTCCTGGCACTTCACGCTACACCACCCAGCGCCGCGAGCCGGACCAGGTGAAAATTCTGTCCGGGGTGTTTGAAGGGAAAACCACCGGCACCAGTATCGGCCTGCTGATTGAGAACACCGATCAGCGCTCGCAGGATTACGGCACGATCAAAGATCTCTATCGTCCGGGCCATGCGGACTACACCTACGATCAGAAATACGGCTTCCGCGACTATCGCGGCGGCGGACGTTCTTCTGCGCGTGAAACGGCAATGCGCGTGGCGGCCGGGGCGATTGCCAAAAAGTACCTGGAGATGAAGCACGGCATTATCGTGCGCGGCTATCTGGCACAGATTGGCGACGTTGCCTGCGAACTGAAAGACTGGGATCAGGTTGAACTGAACCCGTTCTTCTGCCCGGACCCGGACAAAATTGAAGCCCTGGACGAACTGATGCGTGCCCTGAAAAAAGAGGGGGACTCCATCGGTGCCAAAGTGACCGTAATGGCAGAAAACGTTCCGGCGGGCCTGGGTGAACCGGTCTTTGACCGTCTGGACGCTGACCTGGCGCACGCGCTGATGAGCATCAATGCGGTGAAAGGTATCGAAATTGGCGACGGCTTTGCCGTGGTCGGCCAGCGCGGCAGTGAACACCGGGATGAAATCCGTGCCAGCGGTTTCCAGAGCAACCACGCTGGCGGTATTCTGGGCGGTATCAGCAGCGGTCAGTGCATTATCGCTAACCTGGCGATGAAACCGACTTCCAGTATCACCGTACCGGGGAAAACGCTGACCCGCAGCGGTGAAGAAGTCGAGATGATCACTAAAGGCCGTCACGATCCGTGCGTGGGCATCCGTGCGGTGCCGATTGCCGAAGCGATGATGGCGATTGTGCTGATGGATCACCTGCTGCGCCACCGCGCGCAGAATGCTGATGTAGAAACCTCTTATCCGCGCTGGTAAATGATGAAAAAAACGCTGATGGCGCTGTGTGCGCTGCTGCTCTCTACGACCGGTCAGGCCGCCACGCCGTGGCAGACCATTCAACAGCCGGTAGCCGGCGTGCCACAGTCCATCGGAGCCTTTTCTAACGGCTGCATTATCGGCGCGCAGCCGCTGCCGCTGGAAGCCTCCGGTTACCAGGTCATGCGTACCGATCAGCGTCGCTACTATGGTCACCCTGATCTGATCGCCTTTATTCAGCGCCTCAGTACCCGCACCCGTCAGCTGGGGCTGGGGGAGGTGCTGGTCGGGGATATGGGCATGGCGGCAGGCGGGCGCTTCAGCAGCGGTCACGCCAGCCATCAGTCCGGTCTGGACGTCGATATCTGGCTTCAGCTACCGAAGCAGCGCTGGACACAGCAGATGCTGCTGAAGCCTCAGCCGCTCGACCTGGTGGCCGCCGACGGTAAAAACGTGGTGGCCCGCCACTGGCAGCCGGAAATCGACAGCCTGATCAAGCTGGCCGCGAAAGATGATGATGTGACACGCATCTTCGTTAACCCGGCGATCAAAAAGCAGCTGTGTGCCGATGCCGGAGCCGACCGTGACTGGTTACGTAAAGTGCGGCCGTGGTTCCAGCACCGTGCGCACATGCACGTGCGTCTGCGCTGCCCGGCGGGTAGCCTGGAGTGTCAGGATCAGCCCATCCCGCCGCCGGGCGATGGCTGCGGTGCCGAGCTGCAAAGCTGGTTCGCCCCGCCTAAACCGGGCAGTACACCGCCGGTGAAGCGTGAGCCACCGCCGTTACCGCCATCCTGCCAGGCTCTGCTGGATAACCACCGACTGTAAGGCGCTGAGAAAAAATGGAATGGGTAAACGTGGCTCCGTGGCTGCTTGGCGTACTGTTTCTGGTGGCCTTACTGGCAGGGTTTATTGATGCTATTGCGGGCGGCGGCGGCTTACTGACCGTGCCTGCGCTGCTGGCGGCCGGGCTTTCACCCGCGCAGGCGCTGGCGACCAACAAGCTGCAGTCCGTAGGAGGATCGTTTTCGGCCAGCCTGTACTTTATCCGCCGTAAGGCGGTGGATCTGCGCGAACAAAAGCTGAACATCGCGCTGACCTTTTTAGGTTCGATCAGTGGCGCGCTGCTGGTTCAGCACGTCAAGGGCGATATTTTGCGGCAGCTGCTGCCGCTGCTGGTGATCGCGATTGGCCTCTATTTTCTGCTGATGCCGAAGATTGGCGAAGAGGATCGCCAGCGCCGCCTGCACGGACTGCCGTTTGCGCTGGTGGCCGGGGGCTGCGTCGGCTTCTATGACGGATTCTTTGGTCCCGGTGCCGGCTCATTTTACGCGCTGGCGTTTGTCACCCTGTGCGGCTATAACCTGGCCAAATCCACCGCCCACGCCAAAGTACTGAACTTCACCTCTAACCTCGGTGGCCTGCTGCTGTTTATGCTGGGCGGGAAAGTGGTGTGGCTGGTGGGCCTGGTGATGCTGGCCGGTCAGGTATGCGGTGCCCGGCTGGGGGCACGTATGGTGCTGACCCGCGGACAGACGCTGATCCGCCCGATGATTGTCATCGTCTCGGCGGTGATGAGCGCCAAACTGCTGTACGACAGCCACGGCGCGGACATCGCCGCGTGGTTGCATCAGCTATAAGGGGCGAATCTGTTACTGTTCGCCCCTGCGCGGGTTAACCTCTACCCACAGCGATCCAGCGGCGCTGCTCCATCGAATCCTCAATTGCCTGCAGGATGCGCTGATTCTCCCAGCCAAAGTTGAAGTTTGGATAACAGTCGTCGTCCCGGCAGATGCCCTGCACCAGGTCATGCACCTCCAGCACTTTGACATCGAAATAACCCAGCCCGCCGCCGCCAAAATCAAAGCCAAAAAACGCCGAGTAGGAGGGGATCTGACTGCCGGCATACAGGGTTTTGAAACCACGATCGCGCTTATCGTCGTTAAAACGAAACACCTGCAGTTCATTGAAACGTTCACCGTCCATATACAGCGTGCCTTCCGTCCCGGAAACTTCCCAGTAGACGCCAAAAATTCGTCCGGCGGCAATGCGGGATGATTCAATAACCCCGGCGGCACCGCTGGTAAAGCTCATCAGACACTGCATCTGATCGTCATTTTCCACCTCACGGCGTTCAGCATTGGCTTCCACCTTGCTGGCGTAGCCGCTGTCCACGCCCGGCACTGGCCGGGTTTTCAGATGCGTCTGCCCGCTGGCGCAGACCTCAGACACGCCGCCCATCAGATACTGCGCCACTGACAGGGTATGCGCTCCCAGATCCCCCAGCGAGCCGGAACCTGCCAGTGCCTTTGAGCAGCGCCACGACCAGGGAAGCTCCGGGTCGTTATAAAAACCCTGGTCGAACGTGCCGCGAAAGCGCACCGGTGTGCCGATTTCACCACGTTCAATCAGCTGCTTTGCCAGCTGTGCGGCCGGGGTTTTGATGTTGTTAAAGGCCACCATGGTTTTGACGCCGGCCCGCTGTGCTGCCTGAGCCATTTCGCGCGCCTGAGGCTCGGTTACCGCCAGCGGTTTTTCGCAGTACACGTGTTTCCCGGCGGCAATCGCGGCCAGCGCCATCGGGTGATGAAGATGATTGGGAGAGGTGATGTCAATCACGTCAATATTCGGATCCTGTAACATCTCGCGCCAGTCGCCGTAAGCGTGCAGCGCACCGAAGCGCGTTGCCGCCTGCTCAGCCAGTGCCTGGTTCTGGTCGGCGATGGCGTAAAGCACTGGCGTTTTCGGCAGGTCCGGATAGAGCAGGGCGGCACGGCGAATGGCGTCAGCATGGGCCTGGCCCATAAAGCCGGAGCCGATCAGGCCAATATTCAGAGTGTCAGACATGGCAATTCTCCTACAGCGAAAAAAGAGCGTTGATGTGATGTAAAGCGCGGGTGACGGTGGGCACCGGCGGCGCTTGCCGTGGGTCCTGCTCGGCTTCGACGATCAGCCAGCCGCGATAGCCGCCGTGGCTGACAAAGTCCACTACGGGCTGATAATCGATGCTGCCGTCGCCGGGGACGGTGAACATGCCGCCGCGTACCCCCTGATTAAAACTCTCATCCTGTGCAAACACCTGATCCAGCCGCGCAGGGCGAATATCTTTCAGATGGATATGGCAGATGCGGCTGCCGAACTGCCGGATCAGCGCCCGCAGATCGCAGCCTGCGGCCACGGCGTGTCCGGTATCCAGTAACATACCGACGTCATCTGTCGTGGCGGTAAAGAAACGTTCAATCTCATCCTGGTGCTCAACCAGCATCATCAGATGATGGTGGTAGGCCAGCGTCAGGCCATATTCCTGATGCAGCGCCGAGGCAAACTGGCTGATACGCCGCGCGTAGGCATCGACGTCAATCCCGCTGAGTCCGGGGGAGTGAGAGAGGCCGAGATCCAGCGGCGTTTCGCCCGGCATCCCGCCGCACTCGCCGTATACCATCACCGAACAGCCCAGCGCCTGCAGCAGGCGGGCGTGGGCGGCAACGTTATGCAGTTCCTGCTGGACGCTGATGTCTGCCAGGGTGCCGGAAAACCAGCCGGAGGCCAGCGACAGGCCGGTTTCCTGTAGCAGTGGCGTGAGTTGCGACGGTTCGCGGGGAAACTTACGGCCCAGCTCAATCCCCTGATAGCCTGCGGCGGCCGCCTCCTGCATACACTGTAATGCGCTGACATCATCCCCCAGATCTTCCAGCACGTCGTTGGTCCAGGCGAGCGGACTGACGCCCAGACGCACGTTGGCATTGGCCATAATTTTCTCCTGTCTGAAATCAAAGTTTGAAGTGCGTCGCATAATCGCGCTCTGCGCGCAGTCCGGTGTTGCATTAGCCGCTATCCGGCTGAAGAGTGGAGAAAAGATAGCCTGTACGGGGGCGGGGGGTACATGACCAGAGTGCTGAAAAAAATGTCTGATATCACACTGACGGTGCCCGTCATTGAGGGGTACTTCGGTCTGTCGCGCTACGGGGCAGGGGACGTTTACGGGCCACGCATACAGCGCGGGATCCAGTTTATCGCCCTGCTGAGTGGTAGCGTCACCATTGAGACGGCGCAGCACTCCCTGCCGCTCCTGCCCGGTGCTCTGGCGCTGCTGCTGCCGGGGCAGCGTGAGCTGTTTCGTTTCGACCCGCTTATCCCCAGCGAACATATCTGGTGCCAGCTGGATTTTGCCGCACTGCCGGAGAATTTTAATCTTGAACTGGCACAACTGCCGCCTGTCATTGCTTTCGATCATCAGGTCGAGCAGCTGATGGAGCTGGGTATCAGTCTGACCTCACAGCCGGGAGGGGCCCCGCTTGCGCTGATCTCGCTGGCCGAAACCCTGCTCTATTACTACGCTTCACGCGGTATTCCGCCGCGCGATGAGGGGCGGAATACCATGCCCAAAGGGGTACGTGAAGCCTGCCGCTATATTGCGCTGCGCTATCAGCACCCGCTGGCGCTGGAGGATATTGCCGCACGCGCCCACTGCTCAGTGAACCATCTGATTGCCCTGTTCCGGCGGCACCTGCGTCAGACGCCCGCGCGTTACCTGCGTGACGTGCGCCTGCGCCATGCGGAACGCCTGCTGACGCGCAGTGCGCTGCCGGTGGCGCTGATCGCCGAGCAGTGCGGGTTTGTCTCGCCATTTCATTTTTCACGTCTGTTCAAAGAGCATTACGGCCTGGCACCGCTGGCATTTCGCCAGCAGGCGCTGGCGTCAGCTCCGCCAGAACGCTGAGTCTTTCAGCCGCTCAATGGCCACCGGCTGGCCAATGAAATAGCCCTGCAGGCTGTCACACTGCAACAGCGTTAACTGCTCCAGCTGGGACTGGGTTTCAACGCCCTCAGCGGTCACGTCCAGCGCGTAGGCCTTGCCAAGGCCCACCATATTTTCCACAATCTGGCGCGCGCGCGCGGAGTCTTCCATCGGAAAAATAAAGGACTTATCAAGTTTGATACCGTCAAAAGGAAACGTCCGCAGATAGCTCAGGGAGGAGAAGCCCGTTCCGAAATCATCAATCAGAAACTTCACCCCCAGCGCTTTGATCTTCAGCATAATCTGCTGGGTTTTAACCGGGTCCTGCAGCGTGACGTTTTCGGTGACTTCGATTTCCAGTCGCGAACTTTCCAGGCCTGTTTTTTCCAGCGCCTCTTTGATTCTGTTGTACAGGCCTTTATCCTGGAACTCCCCGGCGGAAAGGTTGACCGACACGGATAATCCCGGCAGATGGCAGCGGGTTTCAGCGCAGGCCGTCTCCAGTACCCAGTCGCTGAGCGCGTAAATCAGCCCGGTTTCTTCTGCCAGCGGGATAAACTGATCGGGCATCAGCAGGCCATGATGCGGGTGCTGCCACCTGACCAGTGCCTCGACCCCGGTGATGCGGCAGGATTTAGTGCTGTAACGCGGCTGGTAAACCAGGCGGAGCTGACCGCTGCGGATACCTTCGCGCAGCTCCTGCTCCATCTCGCGGCGCTGAACAATCTTTTCGCCCATATCGCGCTGGAAGAAGGCCCACTGGTTGCGCCCCTCATTTTTGGCTTTATACAGCGCAATGTCGGCATAGCGCAGCAGGTCTCCGGCGGCACGCGCATCCTGGGGGGCAAGCGCAATGCCCAGACTGGCCCCGATAAAGATTTCACTGCCGCCCACCAGGAAGGGGGCGTTAATGTCCTGAATGATCTGACGACACAGCTGTTCGATATCGTCGTTGTGCTTCACCTCGGGCAGAATAATAATAAACTCATCCCCGCCGTGACGGGTCACCATGCCGGACGCTTGCAGACAGCGGCGCAGGCGGGAGGAGACCTCATGCAGCACCGTATCGCCTGCGCTGTGCCCGTAGACATCGTTGACGGGTTTAAACCTGTCCAGGTCGACCATGATGATGGCGAGCTGACCGCCCCCGGTGGGTTCAGAATTGAGTTTCCCCTCAAGGAACTCCTTCATCTGCACGCGGTTGGGCAGGCCGGTGAGGTCGTCAAAATGCGACAGATAGCGCACCCGCTCCTGCGCTTTCACTTCCTGGGTCACGTCCGTAGCGGTACCGCGGAAACCGGTTTTCCCGCCGGGCAGTAACACGCGCTTGACGATCATATTGCAGTAGCGCTGATGCTGCTGCGCTGAAAGATAACGGCTGTTGGGCAGAGTGATGCGGCCACCGGACTGGCAAAGGTCGGCCAGGTGCGCCACAGCATTGCTGTCGTTAAGTAAAAATTCGCTCGCCGGACGCCCCATCCAGTCAGAGATGTGATAACCGGTGATGGCCGGAAAACGTTCGGAAATCCAGGTAAAGCGTAGGTTTTCATCCGCCTCCCAAATCCAGTCCGTGGTGGTTTCGGCCACGTCTCTGAACCGGCATTCGCTGCTGTGTAGTGCCTGCTGGCTCTGCTCCAGCAGGAAACGCGCTTCATCGCTCATCCGTGCCTTGCGCAGCGCATTCTTCATCAGCACAAAGGCGATGAACAGGGTGGCCAGCATCAGTAATACCAGTGCAGGAAGAAGACCCGTTAACAGGGCTTCGCCAGGATTATCGCTCTGCCACGCTATGCTGACCGGCCCACCGGCCGCGGGCAGGATCAGTCGGTTGCTGGCGGCCGGATCGGTGGGCACCTGCGGGCTGAGAATATGTGCGCCACGGATGCCGTACTCAAGGGCCATTTTATTCACCTTTTCAGGCGTGAGACGGTCGGCAAAGATCATTAACGACCGTGGGCCACTGTCGCTGATCACGCTGCTGTCCCCTCCGGGTGAAATCCAGGCGGCACTCAGCAGAGTGACCTGGCCTTCTGATACCACCAGGGTCGACACGGCTTTCTCTCCGCCAGTGGCAAGCATCGCCTTCAGGTGGGGGACCGGATCTGTTCCCAGCCAGCTTTCAACCAGCTGCAAATGCAGCTGTCCGTTAATGACGCTGTATCGGGTCTGTCCGTCCGGGGAGATGACAAAAATCCCCTCATAATGGAAGGTCTGGTACAGCGACGCGCCGAGGTTCTGATTGTCCCACGCCCATTCGGTATTGATGGTCAGATGCAGGTTTTCATAAGCCTCTCCCCAGTCAGCGTTGTCGAGGGTGTGCGAATGCATGATTTCCTGACGGTTTTCAATGGCCTTACCCATTAGTAAACGGAAATGCTCATCTTCGTGCGCATTCTGCCTGCCGGCGATAAAAAACAGCGCAATAATAGCGAGAATGAATAATGTGCCCAGCAAAAAAAGCATGGCAATCATTGGCTGTCTGACCAGCCCGCTCGCCTCCCGGTGTTGAATTATTCTTTTTATTGTCGATTTTTGCTTCATGGGCATTCGCCTGAAAGGGGCATCGGGTGGTTAACACGGCTTTCGTGTCAGTTGTGGCGTCTGGTAAACTGATCTAATCAGGTTTTACTGTGAAATAGTGTGCGGTGGCTCCGGGTGAATGAACTGATTTTTCGGCTCATTCAGGGATAAAATCGTCAAACCGGACGCCCGGTTTAACACTGGTCTATCGGCGCGAAAATGAAAAACTTGATGTCCGGCGTAATCTGGCCGGAACAAGGCCAGGGGTTCCTGTCCGTCTGCGGCCCCGGTTGGCGTCAGGCGCGCGCTGGCAGACCGGCGGCTTTCTCGGGCGAAAACAGTAATAGTTCTCGAAACCTGCCTGACAAAATGTCAAAATTGCGCGTTTTTTACTTTGACGACAGACAGCTATGAGCCAGCAACACCACTATCAGGACCTGATCGATATCTTCGATCGCTGTTTTATGAATGATTTTCAGACCCGCCTGATTAAAGGCGATGATGAACCGATCTATCTTCCTGCGGATGACACGTCACCGTGGAACCGGGTGGTGTTTGCGCACGGGTTCTACGCCAGTGGAATGCATGAAATCTCCCACTGGTGTATCGCCGGGGCCGAACGCCGCAAACGTGTGGATTTTGGCTACTGGTACTGTCCGGACGGGCGCGATGCGCAAACCCAGGGGCAGTTTGAGTCCGTCGAGGTGAAGCCGCAGGCGCTGGAGTGGTTATTCAGCGTGGCGGCGGGCTTTCCGTTCAATGTCAGTTGTGACAATCTGGAAGGTGATTGTGAACCCGATCGCATTGCGTTTCAGCGCAGGGTCCATGCCCAGGTGATGGCGTATCTTGAAAAAGGTATCCCCGACCGTCCGGCGCGTCTGATCGCTGAACTTCGCGCGTTTTATTCCACTCCACCGCTGACGTCAGCCCAGTTTCCGTGGCCGGAAGATCTGAGCTGAACGGGGAGCGTATAGATGACAGAGGTTTTTATGATCGATGAATTTGAGGCGCGTATTCTGGGCCTGATTGATGACATGGTCGAGCATGCCAGCGACGACGAACTGTTTGCCGGCGGCTATCTGCGCGGCCACCTGACCCTGGCCGTGGCCCAGATCGAACTGGCCGGTGAGCATACGCCGGAAGCGCTGCAGGTTCAGGTACAGGAAAGCCTGGAGAAAGCGATTCAGGCCGGGGAACTCTCGCCGCGTGACCAGGTGCTGGTCACCTCCATGTGGGACAAACTTTTTCTGCAGGCGCAGTAGATGGCGGTCTGAGCGCAGGCCTGCCGGCGCTCAGAGGCCATTTTTTACCCGCACAATATCCGCCACAATCGCCAGCGCAATCTCCGGCGGCGTTTTACTGCCGATGGCCATGCCGACCGGAGCGCTGATCCGCGCCAGCTGCTGCGGCGTCACCTCTCCCATTTCGGCCAGTCGTATCCGTCTGCGCTCACTGTTGCGCCGGGAGCCGAGCGCCCCGATATAAAAGGCCGGGGTCTGACAGGCTTCCGCCAGTGTCAGATCGTCTATCCGCGCATCGTGTGTCAGACTGAGCACCGCCGTGTGGGCAGGGCAACCGTTCAGTTCCAGATGGCGCGCGGGAAAGCGGCGAACCAGCGCCACCCCGGCATAGCGCTCAGGATGCCCGGCAAAGTCCGCAAGGTAGGATTCGCGGTGTTCGCAGACCACCACAGGAAAACCCAGCATACGCGCAAAATGAATGCAGTAATCGGCCACCGGTGACAGTCCGGCAATCAGCAGGGAGGCGGTGGCCGCCAGCGTCAGGCTGACGCCGTCTGCGGCAGGCAGCGCTGGCGTACCGGCGGGCCTCAGACGGGCAGGTTGTCCGTTGACCACCTGCTTTTCCAGTATCAGTTCACCGCGCAACGCCCGTAACATCTGTGTCAGGTACGCTACGCTGTCGGCCGAAGGTGGCAGGTATTCAATCAATACCGTCAGACTGCCGCCGCAGGGCAGGGCAATATCCGGCGTCAGGCCACCCGTACCATAGCGCACCTGCTGGCTGGGCTGGCGGTACTGACCTGCAGTCACTCGCTGCAAAAAATCCTGCTCAATGCAGCCGCCGGAGAGCGATCCGCACAGGCTTCCGTCCTCACTGACCGCCAGCAGTGAACCGGGCGCACGCGGGGCCGATCCCCAGGTTTGCAGTACGGTACACAGCCACAGAGGCTGTTGTCTGTCCAGCCACCGGCGCGCGCTTTCCAGCACTGTGATATCCAGCGAGTCCACCGTCATGTTTTCTGCATCCAGTCGTCAGGAACATCGACGTCGCGAACGCAGCCGGGATCGTTCACCTTCAACAGCAAAGGTGGCGCGCCCTGGAGAAGCCGGCGTGCGCCATCCTCGCCTTTCAGGGTGAGCAGGGCATCACAGACGTCCGCACTGAAGCCGACCGGATGACCGGGCTGCTGCTGCCACAGGGGGCGGACAATATCGGCAAAGGCCAGAGCCTGACAGACCCGCCTGACCGTACTCAGCTGCAGCCAGGGCATATCCGCCAGCATCACCAGCCACCCGGACCAGTGTGGGCAGGCCGCCACGCCGGCAGCAATCGAGTCCCCGAGGCAGCGGCTTTCCAGCAGGGTCGTGCTGCAGCGGTAGCGTTGCGCAATCTCGATCAACTGGCCATCTTCAGGACGCAGCAGCACATTCACCCGCTTACCGCACGCCGCCGTTGCTAACTGCAGGCTGTGTGCCAGCAGCGGCAGATTGCAGCACGCCGGATGCCTGACCAGCAGCTTATGCTGCCCGTTCTGCTCCCGGTAGCGGCGGCTGTGACCGGCCGCCATGACTAACACGCCGACGCCCATTTATTCTGCTCCCTGCGGCTGCTGGCGGATTTCGGCCACCTTCTGCTCGAGTTCGTTCCACGGCGTCTGACCGGCGAGATCGGTCCGCATCCAGTTCAACAGCGTGGCAATCTGCCGGTCGCTCAGCTGGTGGCGAAAGCCGGGCATGGTACCCAGGTCCTGGGTTGCCGGGTGGTCAATGCCGTCCAGCACGATACGGATCAGGTTTTCCGGTGAGTCAGTATACAGATTACTGTTGAGCACCAGCGACGGCCGTACGCCGGACAGATGCGGGCCTTTCTGCTGCGAGTGGCAGGCCATGCAGGAACCGGCGTACTGACGCGCTCCGGCAGAGTTCTGTTGGAATCCCCGCTGCTCGGCGTCTGAAATCAACGTGGCGGCCTGACCGGCAGCGGGTGCCTGGAAGCTCATCAGCCAGTGCGCCAGCGCCCGCAGATCGTCCTCCGACTGATGTGCCAGTCCGGACCCGATCACCGGCCCCATCGGGCCAGCCGCGACCCCGTGCTCAGGAGAGAACCCGCTGCGGAAATAGTGCTGAAACTGGGCTTCGTTCCAGTTCACCGGCGCGGGTGAGCGTGCGTTCAGGGCGGGAGCGACCCACCCCTCAGCGATCCCGCCGCTGAGGAAGGCATCTCCCTGTTTTTCAGCGGCGGCCAGATTGCGCGGCGAATGGCAGGCGCTGCAGTGGCCCAGCCCTTCCGCCAGATAGGCTCCCCGGTTCCACACGGCATCATGCTGCGGGTCAGGGGCGCGTTCGCCCGGGTGCAGAAACAGCCAGTTCCATGCCGCCATGCCCTGGCGGATATTAAAAGGAAAGGTCAGCCGGGTCTCCGGTACGCGGTCGCTGACGGCAGGCTGGCTCATCAGGAAGGCATAGAGATCCTGCAGGTCTTCATTACTGGTATGAGTGAAAGCGGTGTAAGGAAAGGCCGGATAGAGATAATTCCCCCGGCGGTCGATGCCGTAGCGCATGGCTCGTAAAAATGCCGGATAAGACCATCGGCCAATTCCGTTGTCGACATCCGGGGTTATATTGCTGGTATAGATGGTACCAAAGGGCGTGTCCATTGCCAGCCCTCCGCTGTTGGGCGCGCCGCCCGCCCGCGTGTGGCAGGCGCTGCAATCGCCCAGTGCCGCCAGCGTTTTACCCCGGGCGATGCTGGCCGCTGAAAAGTGTGTCGTTTGCGGCGGGTCGATGGGGGCGATCTCTGGCTGCAGGCTGAACAGGGCCGCGATGACGACAACCGCCAGCACAACAGTCCCTGAAACGCGTAGCCACTGGTTTCTTAGGGTCATACTTTACCTCCCTGTAAAGCGCGCAGGACGCGATCCGGTGTAAACGGCGGCGCGCGGAAGCGGATGCCGGTGGCATCAAACAGCGCATTGGCAATGGCCGCTGCGCCAGGCACGGAGGTGGACTCACCGGCCCCCATGGCGGGCTCTTCCGGGTAGTCGAGCAGGGCAATCTCCACCTCCGGCAGCTCATCAAAACGCAGTAGCGGATAGCTGCCCCACTCAAGAGAGGTGGTGCCGCTGGCGTCAAAGGTAACAAACTCTTTCAGCACCCGGCTGGCGCACTGAATGACATTGCCGTGTACCTGATGGCGGACCCCGGCCGGATTGACCATCTCCCCGCAGTCGTGGCAGACGTAAATCTTATCCAGCCTGATTTCGCCGGTCAGACGGTTAACGCTTAAATCACACACCCAGCCTGCCCAGGCGGCACCAAAACCCGGGAACTGGCTGTGGATGTAGCGTGCCCAGGCAAAACCGCGTCCGCACAGCCAGTCCCCTTTTTTCTGCGGCTGGTGATGCGGAGGGCCGCTCTGCCATTGAGCCATTTTTTTCAGATGGTTAATCAGGGTGATTGCCCGTGAGTCGTCCAGGTAATCCAGGCGCAGATCGATCGGATCGCGTCCGGCATGCCAGGCAACTTCATCTACCCAGCTTTCATGGGCGAAGACATTCGGCAGGGCAGAGACGCCGCGCATCCAGGATGCGCGCACCAGTGGGGCGGCATCCTCACAGATCATGCGCATATGCGGGAAGCGGTACAGCGGAATGGCGGTGCGATCCCCCATGGACTGCACCACCGGCTGATTAGCCACTTTCCCCGTCAGGATCAGCGGCAGGGTAGGGGCATTATTAGAGGGATAGCAGGTGCGGAGTGTATAGCAGGAGATGTTCATCATACGATCCAGTCCCCCCCTGACGCGGATGAGCTGGCCGGTGCCTTTCGGCTCCCAGGCCGCCTCCTGTTCGCGCATCAGCTGGACGCGCACGGGCTGCCCCGTGGCTCTGGACAGTAGCGCCGCGTCGGCAGCGACATCATCCGCGCAGTTTCGGCCATAGCAGCCGGAGGCTTCCATACGCTTCACATCGACGGCCGTCGCCTCCATCCCCAGCAGCAGCGCGATATCCTGCCGTAGATCGTGCGGGTTCTGCGTACCTGACCAGATCCTGGCCTGGCCGTCGCGGATATCGGCCACGGCGCAGGAAGGCCCGATGGAGGCGTGCAGCTGATAAGGCCAGACGTAGTCAGCATCCACCGTGATATGGCGCTTTTTCAGCGCGGCATCCGTACCCTGATCGTCACGCAGCACGCGCGGATGTTTTTCGCACTCAGCCAGCGTGTCATACAGCTGATCCAGGCCCAGCGCCGGCAGTCCGGCCCAGGGTTTCCAGCTGACTTTCAGGGCGTACATGGCGGCAATCGCCTGCTCCTCACGCAGGGCAACCACCCCAACAAAGTCATTCACCACCACCACGCGGACGATGCCCTTCAGGTGTGCAATCGAACTTTCATCGACTGCGATCAGGCTGTTTCCCAGCGGGGCGCTGCTGTCGGCACCGCCATAGGGCGGCCGCACTACCCGCCCGTGCAGCATACCGGGTACGCGCAGATCGTGAATCCAGGTCAGCTCACCGCTTACCTTGGCCGGAATATCCACCCGGGCGACTGAGGTGCCGACGTAGCGTCGTGCAGAGTAGAGCGGAACCGTCGTGTCCAGGGAAAGGTGTGTGTCTTTTTCCTGTGTCAGCTGGCCGTAGGCCAGGCGGCGTTCCGGCCGCAGACTGTCGATGACCCAGCCTGATCCGGTGCGCAGCTGGCTAACGGGAACGCTCATAATCTTCGCCGCGAGCTGCATCAGCTGCAGGCGCAGCTGGCTGGCCGCCTGACGCAGGGGCCGTGCCGACACCTGTAAGGTTGCGCTGGCAATAGTCGGGCCCTGATCCGGCGTCAGGGCCGTATCGCCAAGTATCATCGTCACGGCGCTGAAGGGAACATCCAGAGCATCGGCAACGTACTGAGCCAGCGAGGTCCGTACCCCGGTACCCAGGTCAACATGTCCGTTAAAGGCGGTTACCTGGCCGTCCACCGACAGCGCGATAAAGCTTGCTACCCGGTTGCCAGGGGGGACGGCTGAGGGTGTGGCTTCTGCCCGTGCGCTGCCCGGCAGCAGGGTGCTGATGCCGATAAAGCCTCCAGCCTGCAACAGGCGTCGGCGGGTGAGATGAAACAGGTTCATGGCTGATTCTCCCCGGCAATGAGCTCGCGCGCCTTCCGGGCCGCACGCAAAATTTCCAGGTGGGTGCCACACCGGCACAGGTTAAACGCCAGTTCATCTTTAATCTGCTGTTCGGAGGCCTGCGGGAGTCGCCGGAACAGGGAGACCAGCGTCATGATCATCCCGTTGGTGCAGTAGCCGCACTGGGCAGCCTGCTCATCAATAAACCCCTGCTGCACCGGGTGCAGCCGGTCTCCCTCTGCCAGCCCTTCCAGGGTGGTGACGCGTTTACCTGCGACCGTATGGGCAGGGACGCTGCAGGCGCGGGCGGCGATACCGTCGATGTGAATGGTACAGGCACCACATTCGCCGATGCCACAGCCATATTTGGGGCCGTTTAACTGAAAGTCATTACGTAAGATATAGAGAATGGGGGTATCTGAATGCGCATCATCAAGGATGACGTGCTGGCCGTTAAGCGTGAATTCCATAGTAAATCATCCATTGATGGCCCGTCCTTTCCGTGTCGCGTCTGCGGGGCCAGAGACAAAAATGCCCCTGAAGAGTTCAGGGGCACAGATGAAATATTATGCTATTTAGTGCGATTTAGTAACGTTATTTAGTGGCATAAGCATTTTTCAACAAAGATAATTCTTACTTTAGCGGTTTCCCTTTCAGCAGCTTACGTATCCAGAACCGGTTGGGGCTGGTGGCGGCCAGCGTGGCGGCGTCGAGTGGGATCGGTTCGCCGCACAGCTGCGCGGCCAGCACTTCCGCGGCCAGCGGTCCGCTGCACAATCCGCGTGAGCCAAGGGCACCCAATACAAACAGCCCGCTATGGACCGGAGCGGGGGCGGGCTGTGTCTGCTGCGCCAGGGTTTCATACTGTTGCAGGGTGGCGTCGTAGTCCGGCAGGGCCCCCATCATCGGCAGATGATCGCGCGTGGCGGCACGTACGCCGCAGCGGGCTTCGCCGTCGCTGACATTAATATCCAGCGGCCAGGCGGCATCGGGCAGGCAGCGGATCAGCCGCTCCCGGTTCTCCTGCTGGTCATCATCGCGGTAGTCGATAGCGGTGTCGCCACGATGATAGCTCGCGCCGATGCAGTGCTGACGGAACTGCGGGCTGACCGGCGTCAGATAACCGTCATAGCACAGAACCTGTTTCAGGGCTGACAGGGCCGGAGTGGTCGGCACGTGGCTGACCTGGCCGCTCACCGCATAGACCGGCAGTTTTTCACTCTGGCTGAACGCCGTCAGGCGATGGCCGGTGGCCAGCACCACGTTTCGGTGCGTGACGTCAGGCTGGTGGGCAAAGCTTAACTGCCAGCCCGACGGGTGTGGGGTTATCTGCGCGATCGCCTGCTGCCAGTGCAGGGTGGCTCCCTGCTGTGCTGCCCGTTGCCATAGCGCGGCGGTGAGCTCCGCCGGAGAGAGCCAGCCGCCCAGCGGATAGGCGATGCCACCACAGCCGGTGGTCACGCCGCACAGCGCCTCCGCCTCTTCAGCAGTCAGCGCGGACGCCAGCGCAGCCGGCAATTCCATCTGTAACATTTTGCTGATTTTATCCGCGCTTTTTTCATCAAAAGCCAGCTGGGTCACGCCGCACCAGTCGTGCTCAAAGGGCAGGCCGAGACGGTCGTAAAGGCGGCGTGCGAAGGTGAAAGCGGTAGGGAAGAACTGTGCCAGCGCCGGATCGTGAGGGCTGAGCAGCGGATACACCGCCCCCTGACGGTTGCCGGACGCGCCCTGTGCCGGACGGTCGTCGGCGCAGTAGAGCGTGACCTTTTTGCCCCGCCGCAGCAACGCCAGCGCCAGCAGTGCGCTGGCAATACCGCCGCCAGCCAGGGCGATATCCATGCCTTCTGCCGCCGGACGGGCGTACCAGGGGGTGCGTGCAGGGGAAGGCACGGCGGCAGGCAGGCGGCCGACCAGCATCTCACGCTTCTCGCCGAAGCCTTTACGCTTGCTGACCTCGAACCCGGCCTCTGCCAGCCCGCGCCTGACGAATCCGGCGGCGGTAAAGGTCGCCAGCGTCGCGCCTGGACGTGCCAGGCGGGCCATACAGTCAAACAGCGCCGGCGTCCACATATCCGGGTTTTTTGCCGGGGCAAAGCCATCCAGGAACCAGGCATCCACCTGCTGGTTCAGGGTGTCATCAAAAGTAGGTATAAGCTGGTTAATATCGCCAAACCACAGGTCGAGCGTGATGCGCCCGCCGTCCAGCAGCAGGCGGTGACAGCCCGGCAGCGGCAGCGGCCACTGCTCACGCAGCTGGCGCGCCACATCGGCTAACTGCGGCCAGCTGGCGTGAGCGGCCTCGAGATCGCTGACCGTTAACGGGAACTTCTCGCAGCTGATAAAATGTAAGCGCTGCAGCCGGGCATCCGGCTGATGCCCGGTAAAGGCATCGAAGGCCTGCCACAGCGTGAGAAAGTTCAGGCCGGTACCGAAACCGGTTTCGGCCACGATAAACAGGTCGCGCGGATGGCTGGCAAAACGATCCGGCAGCTGATTGCCGTCAAGAAAGACGTAACCGGTCTCTTTCAGACCATTCTGGTTAGAGAAATAGACATCATCAAACTCTCGGGATACAGGTGTACCCTGATCGTTCCAGCGTAGCTCTGCGTACTCTATTGGTGCGGTTTTCACGGCAAAGGCTCATTGCTCAGGCAGTGGCGGGATTTTAACGATGTGCTTGACCCTACGCAAATTTACACAAGGAATATGCTGATCGGACTTGTTCGGCGTACAACTGTACGCTAGAGTGCCACTCGAATCCTAATTAGAAGTGAAAGAGGTATTGAATGAAACGTGCTGTGATTACTGGCCTAGGGATCGTTTCCAGTATTGGTAATAACCAAGAGGAAGTTCTGGCATCATTACGCGAAGGACGCTCTGGTATTACCTTCTCGCAGGAACTGAAAGATTCCGGTATGCGTAGTCACGTCTGGGGTAACGTTAAGTTAACGAAAGACGATATTTCAGCCCGTATTGACCGCAAGATGCTGCGTTTTATGAGCGATGCGTCCATTTATGCTTTCCTCTCCATGCAGGATGCGGTGAAAGATGCTGGCCTGACCGATGAGCAATACCAGAACAACCCGCGTGTGGGTCTGGTTGCCGGTTCTGGCGGTGGTTCACCGTTCTATCAGGCTGCCAGCGTTGACGGTATGCGCGCCAAAGGCCTGCGCGGCGTGGGTCCCTATATGGTGACCAAAGCGATGGCATCCGGCGTTTCTGCCTGCCTCGCCACGCCGTTTAAAATTCACGGCGTCAACTACTCTATCAGTTCTGCCTGCGCCACCTCTGCACACTGCATCGGTAACGCGGTAGAGCAGATCCAGCTGGGCAAACAGGATATCGTCTTTGCCGGTGGTGGCGAAGAGCTGTGCTGGGAAATGTCCTGCGAGTTCGATGCGATGGGCGCGCTGTCGACCAAATATAACGAGACCCCGGAAAAAGCCTCCCGTACCTACGATACCAGCCGTGACGGCTTTGTTATCGCCGGCGGTGGCGGTATGGTCGTGGTGGAAGAACTGGAACACGCCCTGGCGCGTGGCGCACATATTTACGCTGAGATCGTGGGCTACGGAGCCACTTCAGATGGCGCGGACATGGTAGCGCCGTCAGGCGAAGGCGCCATGCGCTGCATGCGCATGGCGATGGAAGGTGTGGATACTCCTATCGACTACCTGAACACCCACGGTACCTCTACGCCGGTAGGCGATGTGAAGGAACTGGGTGCTATCCGTGCCGTCTTCCCGGACAAAACGCCGGCAATGTCGGCCACCAAAGCCATGACCGGCCACTCGCTGGGTGCCGCAGGTGTGCAGGAAGCCATCTACTCCCTGCTGATGCTGGAACACGGCTTTATTGCGCCAAGCATCAACATCGACGAGCTGGACCCGGCGGCAGAAGGCCTGGATATCGTGACTCAGCCTACCGAGCGTAAGCTGACCACCGTGATGTCTAACAGCTTCGGCTTCGGTGGCACCAACGCCACCCTGGTGATGCGCAAACTGGCATAATTTGCCATCCTGCCGTGCTGACAAAGGGGCGACTGAGGTCGCCCCTTTGTTTTGCCTGCTACTCTTCCCGCAGCGCCAGCGGGCGCTGTCGTTTTGGCATGCCGGCAACCACCCGATCGTACGACTCCCGCACCAGCTGCCTGACTAATCCTTCCGTAATCTGCTGACCCGCATAAATTGAAATCCAGTGGCGTTTATTCATGTGGTAGCCCGCGTGGATGCTGTCGTAGATTGCCCGGTGCAGTTCGCCCTCTTCAGGGCGGCACTTGAGGTTCACTATCCGTTCACCCCGTACCTGTGACATCAGGACAAATATCTTGCCGCGTACCTTAAACACCTCATACTCCGGGCCAAACGGATAACAGAGCTCCGCCTCCGGCTGCTCACCAGCGACCTGTCTGGCAATATTCTGTATCTGCTCTCCATCCACTGTCGCTCTCCTTCGGGATAATGTTCTTCCCGCAGGCTAGCACAAAGGCGGTGCTTACTTCACCGGTGCTGATGATTTATGTGGGTCAGCGGTGTTTTCCGGGGTGTGGTAGTAGTGCCAGGTATCATAGGGCAACATCAGCGTGTCCCCGACAATCGACACGGGCAGATCCAGCCAGCACCAGAAGCAGTCGTGCAGCGTGTGGTAGTCGAGCTGCGTACCCGCATAGAACGAATTTTTCGGGTTATTACCGACGGTATGGCTGGTGATGGTCGCGCAGCCGCTGAGTAGCAGCATGGTGCAGATGAGGCCGGTTTTTCTGAGCATAATTCACGTCCCTGTTTTAATACCGTTAACAGGGTAGGGGAAAGGCCCGGGCAGAAGGAGGATCAAACGTGCGGGATGCGGTGTCGCCAGCTAGCACGGTCTTGCGGGGATGGGGCCAGTTTGAGGTAAGCCGGTCGTCACGCGGCAGGGATGCCGCGTGACGAGGCCCGCATGGATGCGGACTTTGCGGATCCGGTGTGCTCAAACTGCCCCCAGGCCTGAAGCTGAACGATTAGCGACTAAAAATGTGTGGAGATCCCTCAGGAGTTACTCCTCCCTCAACACTTTCCCCACATTCCCCCCCGGATGCACCTCCAGCAGGTTTTTCTTGCTGAAGCCGCTCTGCGACATCAGCACTGAGATCATCGCGTCAAACACCGCCAGCACGCTGATAATAGAAGTGGTGGCCAGCATCTTCAGTGGATCGATCTCCTGCGATTTTGGCATCAACAGCAGCAGGTCGGCAGCCCAGGCAATGGCAGAGTGGGCGTTTTCAGTGACGCTGATCAGTGTACAGCCCTTGACGTTGACCGTATGCAACAGCCGGGTGAGCTCCTCCGAGTTACCGCCGCGCGACAGCATGATCAGGATATCGCCCTTGCGCAGGAAGCCGATATCACCGTGGGCGGCATCGGCGGCGCTTAACCAGATCGCCGGGTGTTCAATGCACGCCAGCATATGGGCAATTTTACGTGCTGCAATGCCGGAGGTGCCAATCCCGGTCACAGCGATCTTGCCGGGGCAGGTGGCGAGGGCGTCCAGCACTGCCAGCCACTGCTGACGGTCAAGCTGGGTGTGCAGTGTATCCAGCGCCTGACGGTAGGTTTCCCAGGCTGTGCTGGCCTGTTGCCAGCTCTGCTCCGGGGTCATCTCTCCTCCTGCATCATTTGCTGATATTTCATATGGTCGTGATACAGCTCACGGAACACGCGGTATTTACGATCGTAATAGCGTTTGATCTCATTGGTCTGCGGCGTCACGGTTTTGCCAATGCGGCTCATGGCATTCATCGCTTCCGGCAGCGTGTCATAGACGCCTGCCGCAACAGTGCCCATCATCGCGCTGCCCAGCAGCATTGATTCACTCTCCTCTGCCAGCAGCATGGTACAGCCGGAGGCGTTAGCGTGCTCCTGCACAAAAACAGGATTTTTGGTGCCGCCGCCGCTGGCCATAATGGTGTCAATGCTGTAGCCCGTCTGGTTCATGGTTTCAATAATGTGCCGGGTGCCAAGGGCAATGGCCTGAATGGTCGCCAGATAGTGCAGGGCCATATCTTCCGGGGTGCGCGACAGCGTCAGCCCGGTCAGGATGCCGGTCAGGTTCGGATTTGCACGCGGTGAGCGGTTGCCGTGGAAGTAGGGCAGCATATGGATATCGCGGGTCAGAAAAGCAATCTTATCCGCGTCACCGGCCATCTTGCGCAGCAGGGCATTGAGGACCTCATAAATAGTTTTGCCCTGAGCCTGCCCCTGCTCCCGCAGTTGGGTATAGCAGGGGTGTGACTGGATCACATGGTCTATCAGCGCTCCGGTAGCGGACTGCCCGCCCTCGTTCAGCCAGAAGTCGGGCAGTACCGCCGAGAGGTAAGGCCCCCACACGCCTTTAATAAAGCGCGGCTCACGGGAGATGGCCATATGCCCGGTTGACGTACCACCAATCAGTGCAATGCGGCGGTCAAAGTCAGCCAGTTCACCGGAAGGACCGGCAGCGCCCAGCGTCCCCAGGCTGCCGGCGTGGGCATCGATGATGGAAGCGCTGACCGGCGTACCGGGCAGCAGGCCCAGTTCGCTGGCCGCACGCTGCGTCAGCCCGCGACCCAGCGGTTCACCCATGCCTTTAACGTCACTGCCAATTTTCGCCGCATCGTGCTCCAGCAGATCCTCCAGCCCCACCTGTTTGAAGTAGCTGCTATCCCAGCCGTCCTGGTGCGCCAGCCAGGTCCATTTGCACACCAGCGAACAGACCGAACGGGTCACATCGCCGGTGGCGCGCCAGGTCAGGAAGTCGGGCAGGTCAAACAGGTGCCCGACGTTCTGCCAGCTGGCGGGCATATGCTGCTTCAGCCACAGCAGTTTCGGCGTCTGCATTTCCGGAGAAATCACCCCGCCGACATAATCCAGCACCGGGTGTTTTAACGCATTGATACGTTCCGCCTGAACAATGGCGCGGTGATCCATCCACACAATAATATTTTGCTCGCTGCGCCCGGACGGGCTGACCGTCAGCGGCTGGCCCTCTTTATCCAGTACCACCAGCGAACAGGTGGCATCAAAACCCAGCCCTTTAATCTGTACCGGATTGATATTGGTCTGATTAATGGCATCGCGCACGGCCTGACACACCGCCTGCCAGATATTGTCAGAAGACTGTTCAACAAAGTTAGCCTGCGGGCGATACAACGCGATCTCACGGCTCGCCTGGCCCATCATGCGCCCGGTAACATCAAAAATGCCTGCGCGGGCGCTGCCGGTTCCCACATCCACACCAATATAATAGCTCGCCATTTTTATCCTCAGTCTCAGGTTCTGCGATGTTGCAACGCAATAAACAGGATCAGTACACCACCCCAAAGGGCCATAGTGAGGTAGCTGCTCACCCCCAGCAGGTTCAGCCCGCTTTCCAGCATCTGTAGCACGATCAGCGCCAGGATCAGGCCGGGAATGCGCCCGAAGCCGCCGTCCGGATTGATGCCACCCAGCACGGAGGCAAGGATGGTCACCAGCAGCCAGGACTCGCCGTAGCCGGCTTTGGCGGAGTTAAACATCGACATCATCAGTAGCGCCGCACCCCAGCTCATCAGCGCCGACAGGATATACACCACAATGGTCACGCGGGTGGTGTTGACCCCGCTAAAGCGCGTGGCCTTTTCGTTACTGCCCAGCAGCAGAATAGTGCGTCCCAGCGTGGTGCGTTCCAGCAGCAGCCACATCAGGGCTGCGACGGCAAGGAAAAGCAGCAGCGACAGCGGTACGCCGGCGACATCGCCGTTGCCAAGCATCTGTATCAGCGGCGGGAAGCCGGAGATCACCGCACCGTCAGACAGCAGGATATTCAGCCCGGCAATCAGCGTCATGGTACCCAGCGTTGCCAGAATCGGCGACACACCAATCACCGCAATCAGTACGCCGTTGACCACGCCAATTACCACGGCGAGGGCCAGCCCGGCCAGCAGCGCCAGCGCTATCCACTGCGGCTGGTCAGGATGGGCAACAATCAGCGCGGCCATCAGCAGCGAACAGGCGTTAGCGCTGGCGATGATTGACAGGTTAATGCCGCCGGTCAGCATCGTCACGCCCATGCCCAGCGCCAGCAGACCGAGCACCGGCAGCTGGCTGGCGATCGACTGGAAGTTACCGACGCTGAAAAAGCGCCCGCCCAGCGTGAGGGAAAACAACACCAGTACCGCCACCAGCATCAGGACCTGCAGGCGGATAATGCGGTCACCCGGCAGTTTATTCAGTAATGTTTGCATCTCAGTTCCCCTTTGCGCGCTGGTGTTTTTCATTCCAGGCCGTAGCGCTGACGCTGACCAGAATAATGATGCCGCTAAACACCATATGCCAGTAGGACGACACCGCCAGCAGCGTCAGGCCGTTTTGCAGAAAGGCCAGCAACAGCACGCCCAGCAGGGTGCCGGTCAGCGTACCGCGACCTCCGCTCATGCTGGTCCCGCCCAGTACCACCGCTGCCAGTACCGTCAGCTCGTAACCCACCAGTGAGTTGGGGGCAACGGACTGCGTGGTCTGCGCCTGAACAACGGCCGCTACCCCGGCCAGCACGCCCATGTAGCCATACACCGCCAGATGCAGGCTGCGCAGATTGATACCAAGACGTGACGCCGACTCGCGGCTGCCGCCCATGGCGTAGATCTGCCGCCCGACGCGGGTAAAGTTCATCAGCACCCCGGTCAGGACGAAAACCGCCAGCAGGCAGAGCAGCGGCAGCGTCAGGCCATATTCGTAGCCGTCGGCGGCGGTGAACGAGAACCAGTTAATGCCGTTCATAAACCAGTCGGGAAAGCCGTACAGCCAGGTGCCGTTTGTCGCCCAGACCAGCAGTCCGTAAAAAAGGTTCAGCGTGGCAATAGTGATGATGATCGCCGGGACCCGCAGCAGAAAGACCAGCAGGCCGTTAAGCATCCCTAACAGCAGGCCACAGGCGATGGCCACCGCAAAGGCGCTGAACAGGTTGCCGCCGTGCGCCAGCATGGTGCTGGCCATTACGTATTGTGCAATGGCGGTCATGGCCGGGAACGAGATATCAATCCCTCCGGCGATCAGCACCACAAACAGGCCGCAGGCCAGAATGCCGAGGATGGCGTAGCTGGTGGCGACGTCAGTCAGATTGCCGAGCGTCAGAAACTCGCTGGTGCGCAGGCTGAGGCCCAGCGCCAGCAGCACAATTAGCATACCCAGCCAGAACTCGTGCTGGCTGGCCAGATGTCGTAATTTGTTATTCATTGACCACCCCGGCAATCTCCTCTTCGCGGCACTGATGCGGGGCGAAGCTGGCGACCAGCTCACCTTTGCGCATCACCAGCACGCGGTGGCTGTTGTAGTAAGCTTCCGGGATCTCATCGCAAATCATCAGCACCGCCATACCGGACTCGGCCAGCTCACGGGCAATACGATAGATCCCCTCTTTATTGGCGATATCGACGCCGACGGTAGGGGAGTCGAGGATCAGCACCTTCGGCCGGGTGGCGACCCATTTACCAATCGCCACGCGTTGCGCGTTGCCGCCGGACAGGGTCTGAACCGCCAGCTGACTGTCGGAGACTTTGATATTCAGCTCGCGGATCAGTGTTGATGCCCGCTGACGTGCCTCATCGCGGTCCAGCAGGCCCAGACGATTACGCAGGTGCGGGAAGATCGGCACCAGCAGGTTATCGAAGATCGACTGCGTCATGATCAGCCCTTCGGTCTGCCGGTCTTCCGATACGTAAGCAATACCGTGGCGGATGGCGTCGCGGTTGTTGCGCAGTTTCACCGGCTTACCGTCAAGGATGATTTGACCGCTGTCGGGTTGGGTAATGCCAAACAGTGACAGGCACAGTTCGGTTCGCCCGGCCCCCAGCAGGCCGACGATGGCGGTGATTTCGCCACTTCTTAACTGCAAATTGATCTGCTGATACTGGTTGCGGCGTGAGAGGTTGCGCACTTCCAGCAGCGGCGTGTCACTGCGTTCGGCACGCTCCGGCAGGTGGCTGAAGCTGAAGCGCTGTCCGGTCATCAGCCAGGCCAGCTCGTCGCTGTCCAGTTTGCTGGCGGCATAGGTGCCGACCAGTTTGCCGTCGCGGATGACGCTGATGCGGTCAGAGACCTCCATCACTTCATCCAGCTTATGGCTGACGAACACCACGCAGATCCCGGCGGCTTTCAATTCACTGACCACCCGCAGCAGGCCGTTAACCTCGTGGCGGGTCAGGGAGGCGGTGGGTTCGTCCATGATCACCAGGCTGGCATCGGCAGCCAGCGCGCGACAGATGGCCACCAGCTGGCGGTCGGCTATCGACAGTTTTTCAACCTTGCGCGACGGGTCAAGCTGCACGCCAATGCGCGCCATGGTCTCCTGTGCCAGCTGGCGCATCGCCCGGCGGTTGACCCAGAAGTTGCCGCCCGGCAGAAAGCGATGGGCGGCGATATTTTCCATCACCGACAGATTCGGGAACAGAGACAGATCCTGATAGATCACCTGAATGCCGTAGTAGGCAGAAAGGGCCGGTGTTAAGTGGGTCAGTAGCTTACCGTCAATGCTGATATGCGATCCTTTGTCCGGCTGGTAAACCCCGGAGATCACCTTGATCATCGTGCTTTTTCCGCAGCCGTTTTGCCCGGCCAGACAGTGTACTTCACCCCGGTTAAGCGTCAGCGTTACCGCATCCAGTGCGCGTACGCCCGGGAAGGATTTGCTGATATTTTCCAGCGAGATAAACGGTGTTTGCGTGGACATAATTCAGTACCCTGGTGTGGAACAGGGCCAGCAGAGACTGGCCCGATACGATCAGAAGCCGAGGGATTTCGCGTTATCTTTGGTCACTTCAAGGATGCGGTTAAAGCGGATCACATGGTGTTCCATATCCACATCGGCTTTACCCAGGCCGTCAATGGTCAGGTCCGGGGTAACCTGTTTGCCGTCCAGCAGCTGGTCCGCGAGGCTGACCAGCGCAAAGCCGGCATCTTTCGGATCCCACAGCAGGGCTTTTTTGATATCACCGCTCGCCAGGTAGGGTGCCGCCTGGGCTGGCATCGCAATGCCGACGACGGCAATTTTATTCTTCGCCCGTTTGCTCTTCACTGCCTGCCCGGCACCAATCGGGCCGAGCGAACCGAAGCCGATAATGCCTTTCAGATCCGGGTAGGTGCGCATCAGGTCAAGCGTGGTGGCGTAAGATTTATCAATACTCTCTGCCACCGGCAGGCGCGAGGTGACTTCGTGCATGTCAGGGTATTTTTCTTTCTGATATTTGATAGCCGCATCCGCCCAGGCGTTGTGCAGCGGCACGGTCAGGGAACCGACATAGATGGCATAGCCGCCTTTACCGCCCATGCTGCTGGCCAGTTCATCCATGTTCTTTTCAGCATATTTGACGCTGTCGATGGTCTCGACATCCCACTGGCCAATCGGCTGGTCCGGGGATTCATGGGTCAGGACCACGATGCCCTGAGCGCGTGCTTTTTTCAGTACCGGCTCAAGCACTTTTGCATCATTCGGTACCACGATAATCGCATCGACTTTTTTGGCGATAAGGTCTTCAATCACCTTGACCTGCTGCGCCGGGTCAGCGGTGGATCCCCCCACCTGGTAAGCGTTAACATCCAGTTTTTTCGCGGCTTCATCCACGCCGACGGCCATACGGGTGAACCAGGGAATACCGGTCACCTTGGCTACCACGGCGATATCATGTTTTTCTGCGGCCAGCAGGGGAGTCGCGAACAACATGCAGGCAGAGACGACACAGGCGTTGAGTAACGAGAGGTTAAATTTCATAGCAGTACCTTGTTATCCGGTTCGTTGTTTTTGTCAGGTAAGAGGTGGCGTTGACCACCGAAACAAGATAGCAAGAAGATTTTGGCGAAGAGTTGAGCAGAGCGCAGAAGTGTGATCGCTGACTTTTAATGTTAAAATCAATGAATAATCAGGTTAAATTTTTGTTTAAACTGATGTCTTTGTTGTTTTTTTACTACGGAAAAATGTTATTTATTTGTTTGTTTTTATTTTTGTTAACTTTTAATTAACAAATCAGATGATTGAGCGAGGCATTCTCCTTCGGAAAGCGGCAAGCCGGATGTGATTCAGGCGGTGTTGTGCGCATAATGCGAGAATCCTCGCGATTTCCCCCTCATTTCTCGCCGATGTGAACGAAAAAAAAGAGGGGGAGAAACGTAATTTCATTACAGGAGGTCAGTCCAGGCGCATTGCCTCCCTCGAGGCACAAAGGGCTGCCGACTATTTTGTCTTTTCTGCCAGGCGATATACGCTATCGAAGCGTACGTTCATCCCGCCGCAGTTACTGTTGTCGCGCACGATAAGGTTACCGTTAACCAACAGCATTTCGCCGCCGCACTCATACGTCGTTGAGTCCGGCACGCCAAAGGTCAGACGGTTTCCCTTCACCGTGGCGTCATCGTCAATTTCGCCCACATGCACCACCTGTTCACCGTAGCTGTTGATACCCCCGTGCCAGTCTGCGTTACCGCTGACGTGCAGGTGGCCACCACGGCGGGAGAGGGTAATCACATTATTACCTTCGACGGGCAGCCAGCGTCCCAGCCAGTCCGCTTCCTGCACGGTGCGGGTCGGGATCGGGCTCAGGCTGGCAGAGGGGATCCAGCTGGTAAAATCGCGTTTTTTAGCAAAATACCAGACGCAGCTCCAGCCGGGTTTGGTCTGCGCAACCAGCACCGTGTTGCCCGGCACCAGCCAGGCCTTCCGTGCACAACTTTCGCCTTTTTCCGGGCAGCCGTTCATATCATCATAGAAATGCACCTGACCGGCCCCGGCGCGAATTTCCGCCTGGTGATACTCGCCCTGGTAGCCGGGGAAAAAGCCGTTACGACAGCTCTCTTCTTCAGCGGAAAAGGCAGAAGTACTGGCCAGCAGTGCGGAAAACGTGAATACGATAGCCCCTGTTTTCAATTTCTTATTCCCGAATAGCCCATGTTGCCGTGATAATAAACGACGGCGGGCTGACTCACGAAGGGCATTCTGTAATATTGCTGATGTCACCCCTTTTTATCCCGGTTTAGCCGCCGTGTATTCCCTTGCAAATAATATTTCATCCAGACCGGATCGGCGGCACAGGCTGTGCCGCAGGGGTCACCAGGAGACGTTTACCATGCCCACCCTTTCAGATATCAGCCCGAAGCAGGGGACGCGCGCACTGGCGCGTATTGCCTTTGCTGTCTTTCTTACTTACCTCACGGCGGGCCTTGCCCTGCCGGTGATCCCGCTGTACGTCCACCATGAGCTGGGGTTGAGTAATGTGATGGTGGGGCTGGCGGTGGGTGTACAGTTCTTTGCCACACTGCTGACGCGTGGCTATGCCGGGCGGCTGGCCGATCAGCGCGGGGCGAAGCGGTCGACCCTGCAGGGGATGCTGGCGCTGGCGCTGGTGGGCGTTGCCTATCTTCTGGCGGCGCTGCTGCCGTTGCCGGTGATGGGGAAATTTGGCCTGCTGGTGGCTGGCCGTCTGCTGCTGGGCTTTGGTGAAAGCCAGTTGCTGACCGGAAACCTGACCTGGGGAATGGGCCTGGTGGGGCCTAAGCGCGGGGGACAGGTAATGTCGTGGAACGGCATGGCCATTTATGGTGCGCTGGCCGCCGGTGCTCCGCTGGGGCTGTGGCTGCACAGCCTGTGGGGCTTTGAGGCGCTGGGTGTGGCCACGCTGCTGCTGCCGTTAGTGGCGCTGCTGTTCAATGCCGGTATTCGCGGTGTGCCCGTCCATGGCGGGCAGCGCCCTTCGCTGTGGAAGGTGGTGGGCCTGATTACCCGGCCGGGTCTGGCGCTGGCCTTACAGGGCGTCGGTTTCGCGGTGATCGGTACCTTCACGTCGCTCTATTTTGCTGACCAGCAGTGGGGCAATGCCGGCTTTGCCCTCACCGCCTTTGGGCTGGCCTTTGTGCTGGTCCGCGTGCTGTTTGGCGGGCTGCCGGACCGTCTCGGAGGTATTCGCGTTGCCCTGATCTCTCTGGCGGTTGAGGCCTGCGGCCTGCTGCTACTGGCAGGGGCGACCAGTGGCGGTATGGCGCTGGCGGGCGCGGCACTGACCGGCTGCGGCTGTTCACTGGTCTTCCCGGCGCTGGGCGTGGAGGTGCTGAGGCGTGTGGCTCCGCAGGTGCGCGGTACCGCGCTGGGCGGATTTTCGGCATTTCAGGATATCGCCTACGGCGTCAGCGGGCCGCTAACGGGCGTACTGGCCACGACGCTGGGTTACGGGGCGGTATTTGCTGCCGGTACGGTCTGTGCGCTGGCGGGTATAGCGGTCACTTTCAGTTTCTCGCGCACGACGGTCAGTAGCGCAGACGGCTGAGTTTACCTGCTGCCTGCACGATTTCGGCAGGCTGTAGAGCCGAAAACCCCAGTAGCCAGCCTTCCTGCGCGGGCTGCTGCTGATACAGCGGCGACAGTCGCGGCAGCAGCAGCCCGTTTTGCGCGGCCTCCTGCGTCAGCCGTTTTTCTCCCCCTGTTTTCAGACCGACCGTCAGTTGTAGCCCGCCCTGATGCGGGAACAGGACCAGGCGATCCGCCAGCTTATTATTGAGTTGATCAATCAGCAGATGACGGCGGCTGGCGTACAGTTGGCACATCAGCCGCAGGTGGGCGGCAAAGTGTCCGTGCTGGATAAAGTCAGCCGTCACCGCCTGCATCAGCTGGGCGCTGTGGCCGTCCATCACGCTGCGCAGTCGGCGCAGCGGATCAATCAGTGCGTCGGGCACTACCAGATACGCCAGCCGCAGCGACGGAAACAGTACTTTGGAAAACGTACCCATATAGAGAACCCGAGCCCTCTCTTCCAGCCCCTGAAGAGCGGGCAGCGGACGTCCATCGTAATGAAACTCGCTGTCGTAGTCGTCCTCCACCAGCCAGCGCTGATGCTGATGTGCCCACGCCAGCCATGCCTGACGCCGCTGCATGCTCATCGTCACGCCGGTGGGGTACTGATGTGCCGGGGTCAGATAAACCAGGCGAGGCAAAGGGGCTTCAATGATAACCGCGCCCTCATCATCGGTGGGAATGCCGGTCACCTGCGCGCCTGCGCTGGAAAAAGCATGCCATGCCCCCCGGTAGCCCGGATCTTCCATCCATATCCGATCGCCCGCATCGCACAGCAGCAGGGCAATCATCTGTAGCGCCTGCTGCGAGCTGGTCAGGATCACCACCTGGTCAGCGTTACAGCGCACGCCGCGTGACTGACCCAGATAGTGAGCCACCGCCTGGCGCAGGTCGGGCAACCCCAGTGGATCGCCATAACGCATCAGTGCTTCGCCCGACCGCAGACGGTGCTGCGTCAGACGGCGCCATAGCATTTGGGGGAAAGCACGTAAATCGGGTGAACCTGAGGCAAAAGCCCGGGGGTAAAGGGGATCTTCGCAGCCACCACTACTGACGATCTGCTTTCCGCGCAGCGACAGGGAGAGCGCCGGAGAAGGAGGCTGCGGCCCACGCACAACCGGGGAAGGCGCGATGGCGACAAACGTGCCCCGTCCGCTATGTCGCGACAGATATCCCTCGCTCTCCAGCTGGCTATAGGCGGCTTCAATCGTGACACGGGACAGGGCGAGATCGCTGGCCAGTACGCGTGACGAGGGCAGGCGCGCGCCAGCGGGCAGCACGGCGCTGGCAATGGCCTGACGCAGCATGGTGCACACTTTTTCTCGAAGCGTGGCGGCCCTCTGCCGGGAAAACAGGGCAGGGAAGGGGACAGAAGTGGCGGTCATCGTGGTCTTATCATCTCAAGGAAATGGGTCTTATGATTAAGACCCATTCACTTTATGATGGCAACCTTAATGATCCCGAGGAGTTTTCCATGAGTCAGCTTTCCGCCGTTTTACAATTTCCCCCGCCGTCTCCCCAGCAGAGTGCGTCATGGCTGCACGATAAGCTGGCGCACTATGCCGATGCCTGGGATGTCGCTCAGGATCTCTCCCGGGGGATCGCCGGAATTGTGGTGATCGATACCCGCTCTGAGCAGCAGTATCATGCCGGGCATATCTGCGGTGCCTTAAGCTTTCCCCATCGGCTGATGAATGCCGACACGCTGGCCGGGTGGGATCGCGAGACAGTTTATATCACTTACTGCGATGGCATTGGTTGTAATGGCTCGACCAAAGGTGCCTGGAAGCTGGCGTCTGCGGGACTGAAAGTGAAGGAACTGATTGGCGGGCTGGATTTCTGGCGTCGCGACAGCCATCCGGTCACCGAAGGCAATGAACCCGGTCACTGGCCGGAAGAGCCGGGCCTGCACGACTGCGGCTGTTAGTTTCCTGATAAATTGGCGAAAACTGTGACGGAGTCTACACTTTTAGCCCGACTCACCGTGTAAGCGATTTCACAAGCCGTGTGAGCGTCACAGGCCTTTCTTTTTATTCAGGGATTATATGAACACAACATCTGCTGACTCATCGGGTGATGAGTCTGAGCGTGCCGTTACCGTCAGACAACGCATTTTCTTTGTGGTGCTGGTGGCCACGATGGGCGCGCTGGCCTTTGGCTACGACACCGGCATTATTTCGGGGGCGTTGCCCTATATGTCTGCGCCTGCCGCACAGGGCGGGCTGGGGTTAACTTCCTTTACCGAAGGGCTGGTAGCGTCATCGCTGGTCTTCGGCGCTGCACTGGGGTCTTTCCTTAGCGGCTTTTTTTCGGACAAATTTGGCCGTCGGCTTACCTTGCGCAGCCTGGCCGTGCTGTTTGTTCTGGGTTCACTTGGCACGGCCCTCGCCCCTTCCGTCCCTGTGATGGTGGCCATGCGTTTCCTGCTGGGGATTGCCGTCGGCGGCGGTTCGGCCACCGTTCCGGTTTTTATTGCTGAAATCGCCGGGCCTAAATTAAGGGCACCGCTGGTCAGCCGCAATGAGTTGATGATCGTCACCGGGCAGCTGGTGGCCTATGTAGCCAGTACCTTACTCAGCTACCTGCTTCACGATGAACATCTGTGGCGCTATATGCTGGCGATTGCCATGATCCCTGGTCTGCTGCTGTTTATTGGCACCTTTTTTGTTCCTGCCTCGCCTCACTGGCTGGTGGCAGAAGGGCGGCTGAAGGAAGCGAAGAACATCCTGAAATACCTGCGCGAAACGCCGCGTGAGGTGCGTAAGGAAATGAATGAAATGAAAAAGCAGGCACGTAAAGCAGAGCGTGGGCCGGATGTACGCACCCTGATCCGGGAGAAATGGGTATTACGTCTGCTGTTAACCGGCACGGGGCTGGGTTTTGTGATCCAGTTTACCGGCGTTAATGGGTTTATGTATTACACGCCGATCATTCTTAAATCCACCGGCCTCGGCACCAGTGCCGCCATTGCCGCGACCGTCGGCAATGGCGTGGTCTCGGTGCTGGCAACCTGTGTCGGGATCTGGGCCGTCAGCCGCTTCCCGCGCCGGAAAATGCTGATGACCGGGCTGTTTTTTGTGATTGCTGCTCAGGTGTTGCTGGGGCTGGTGATGACGCTGGTCCCGGTCGGATTAACCCAGAGCTATCTGGCGCTGGGGCTGATCCTGCTGTTTCTGTTCTTTATGCAGATGTGTATCTCGCCGGTGTACTGGCTGCTGATGTCAGAATTGTTCCCCATGCAGCTTCGCGGCGCACTCACCGGCACTGCGGTGTCCATGCAGTGGATCTTCAATGCAGTGGTGGCCTTCGGCTTCCCACCGCTGATGGCTTTTGCCGGCAGTAAGGTCTTCTTTATTTTCGCCATTATTAATATCGGCTCGCTGGCCTTCGTGGCCTTTATGCTGCCAGAAACGCGGGGGAAAAGTCTGGAGGAGATCGAACAGCACATGCGCGACAAATTTGGCGAAAACAAGGTTAGCGAAGCAACGGCGTAAAACAGGCCGGCGCAGAGGATAGCCTCTGCGCCGGCAATAACGTCAGAATTAAAACAGCATCCAGAGGAACAGCACCAGCAGGAGCAGCACGGCAAAGGCGGTAAATACCGGACGGTTGGCCAGCGGCTGCAGAACGGGCGGCAGCGCCCCCCACAGCGGGACGGTGACCGGGCGCGGATTCAGTTCGCTGTCGGCCAGCGGTTGCTCCTGCTGGCGTTCGGCGCGGCGGCTGAACAGCTGGTTAAGCAGGTCCTGAGTCTGGGTGGGAGTCAGCAGGGTCTGCGGCGTGGCGTTAAAACGCTGCTGGCTGTAGTCTTCCAGCATTCGCTGTTCTCCCGCATCCGGCGGCTGTTTCAGCGTGGTTGTCAGCAGATGGAGCGTCGGTGCGGCGTGCTGGCTCAGGGTCTGGCTGGTCTGTAAATACTGGTTCATCAGCGGGAAAAAGCGCGAGGGGATCGGGTCGCCGCCGTGCAGGTTGACCACTTTCAGCAGCGAGGCCCACAGTTTGACCGGTTGTTCTCCGGTGGCTGCCGCCAGGCGTGAAATTTGCTGGTTCAGCGTCTGATGTTCCGCAGGCAGCAGGGAGCGGTCGGTGACGCGGTTCTGCTGCGGCTGGGGGATGGCCATCTGACCATTCTGCAGCATCGTCAGTACCTGACGCATCTGGTCAGGATTCAGGGAGCTGAGTACAGTGTGGCCAAACTGCTGACGAATAAAATCACTCACCGCCTGGCGGTTATTGCCGGTCGGCAGCAGGTCGGTCAGCTGTTGCAGCAGCTGGCGCGTGGCGTGCGTGTTCTGCACCTGTGACAGGCGGGTATTCAGAAACTGTTCCGCAGGCGGAAAATGACGCGCCTGCAGCCCGGCGTCGTTTTTTACCCCCACTTCATGGCGCAGACCTGCCCACAGTTCGGGCGATTTCAGCGAACTGAGCGACATAATTTTGACGATCAGGCGTTCCAGCGTGGTGCGCTGGGCAGGCGTTAGCGGCTGTTCGCCGGCTGCTGCGGTCCCCGCAGGGCTACCCGGGCGTACACTGCCGGGAGGGGCATCGATCGTCGGGCGATCGCCGGGTAACGGCGCACCGGGGCCGCTTATAGGTTGCATGGCGAAGTCCTTCAGTCAAAGTCAACGTCCGGGGGGCGCCGGAGCAGAATAGTTATTCGCTATGATAACAACCCCGCCCGGTGATAGGTAGAGCCGACGGCGCAATCGCGGCCCTTTATGCGATATTTATTGCCGCGAGAGGGGAATACGCAGTCGCTGGGCGAGGATCACCCCTGCCAGCGTGATCCCTCCGCCAATAAAGTGGTAGCTGTGCAGCGATTCATGCAGAAAGGTGACAGCAATAATCGCGGTGAAAATGGGCACCAGGTTCATAAAGATACTGGCGGTGCTGGCCCCCATCCTCATGACGCCCTGGATCCACAGGAAGGGGGCGATCACCGACGCCGGGATGGCAGCAAACAGGACTAATGGAATATTCTGCGCATTCAGTGACACGTCCGGTGCCATCAAAAAGTTAGGTGTCAGCAACAGCACCCCGAAGAAGATCTGCACCCACAGGCTCTGCCAGTTGGGTAGCGGAATGGCCCAGCGCTTAGTCAGTACGCCGTACAGGGCATAAGAAGCCGAAGCGGCAAACATCATCATCTCCCCTTTACCGAGGCCGTGGGACAGCAGCTGCGCCGGATGCCCGGCACTGACCAGCCAGACCAGGCCGCAGAACGAGAGCAGGCTGCCCAGCAGGATGCCGACCGTCGGGGCCAGCCGCATCACCACCACACTTAACAGCACGGTCAGCAACGGGATCAGCGCGTTCAGAATGCCCATAAACAGGGCGCTGACGCTGTGCGCCGCATAGTAGGCCAGGCTCTGGTACAGCACCATGCCGAGCAGGCCCAGCACCAGCAGTTTCCACCATGACCGGGCGATCTGCTGGCGGTGACGCCAGACGCCGGGCAGGGCAAAGGGGGTCAGCACCAGCAGCGCCAGCAGCCAGCGGTAAAAGGAGATCGCCGCCGGATCGATCGCGGCAGCCGACATTTTGCTGACAATGGCGTTAACCGACCAGATCAGCACCGCCAGCAGGGGAAACATAAAACTCATCACTTTTCTCTTTATTAATCCGTTAGCGGAGTAGTGTAAGCTTGTCACATTTAATACAGATAACGATAATAAGACAAAAGTACCATGGAACCGGACAAGATGATCCAGCAACTCACCTATAGCGCCCCGGCGGATGCAGAACAGCTCAGGCTTTTCTTCCGCTACGAGCAGGCCAATGCCCGCACGGAGTACCTTCCTCACCGGCATCGCTGGGGGCAGGTGATCTTTGTCAAATGCAATGTGCTGGAGATGCAGGTGGAAGGGGAGCGTCTGCTGACCCCGCCGAATCTGCCTATCTGGGTGCCGCCGGGCCAGCAGCACGCCAGCTACAACCATAAGCAGGCACACTTTCGCACGCTGAATATTGCGGCAGAAGCCTGTGCCGGATTACCTGACCGCGCCTGTCTGCTGCGCGTCAGCCCGGTGGTTCATGCGATTATTGAAGAGTGTGCCCGGCAGCAGCTGCTGGTGCCGCAGACAGAGCAGGACCAGCGTTTGTGCGAGGTGCTGCTCGACCAGCTACGGACGGCGGAAAGTCAGCAAAGTTATCTGCCCTCCACGCCGGATAAGATGCTGTCGCCGGTGCTGCTGGCGCTGGAACAGAACCCGGGGGATAACACCACGCTGGCGCAGTGGGCAAAACGCGTCTACACCACCGAGCGTACGCTGTCCCGGCGCTGTCAGTCGCAGCTGGGGATGTCGTTTAGCGAGTGGCGGCAGCGCCTGCGGTTTCTGCATGCCATTTCCCTGCTGGAACAGGGAAAAAGCGTGCAGGACGTGGCGCTGGATCTGGGCTACAGTTCGGCTTCAGCGCTGATTGTGATGTTTCAGCAGCAGTCGGGCACCACGCCGGAGCGCTACCGTCACCGCAGCGCGGGATGAGCATAAAAAAGGGCGGCCCTGAAGGGCCGCCCTGTGCGGTTATTCACCCGGTTATAACAGATCGCTACGCGCCTGCAGACGCTGACGTCGCCAGCGTTTCCAGACGGGGGGCACAACCAGAACGCCGACGGCCAGTACCAGCAGCAGCTTACAGATCAGGCTTTCCCAGAGGATCGGCAGATTGCCATTACTGATGGACAGCGCCCGACGGAGGTTCTGCTCCAGCATCCCCCCGAGCACAAATCCCAGGATCAGCGGCGACATGGGGAAATCCATTTTGCGCAGGATATAGCCGAATATCCCCAGTCCCACCATCAGCAGCAGATCGAAGGTGGTGCTGTGGACGGCATAGACGCCCACCGCCGAGATCGCGGCAATGGCCGGGACCAGGAACCACAGCGGGATGGTCAGCATGCGGGCAAAGATATTGATCATCGGGATGTTCATGATCAGCAGCATCACGTTGCCGATCAGCAGTGCGGCAATCAGCCCCCAGACGATATCCGGCTGTTCGGTAAACATGGCCGGTCCGGGAGTGATGTTATACAGCGTCAGCGCACCGACCATGACCGCCGTGGTACCGGACCCCGGAATACCCAGCGTCAGCATCGGAATAAAGGAGCCGCAGGCCGAAGCATTGTTGGCGGCCTCTGGCGCGGCCACTCCGCGAATATCCCCTTTGCCGAAGGTCTCACCACCGGCGATTTTTTTCTCACTCATATAGGCGATGGCGCTGGCAATGGTCGCACCGGCACCCGGCAGTACGCCCACAAAGAAGCCGATCAGCGAGGAGCGCAGGGTGGCCCCTGTACACTGTGCGGCCTCTTTCATATTGAACAGCATCCGGCCGCTGGCGCGCACCACTTTCTGCCCGCCGCTGGTGGATTCCAGCATCAGCAGGATCTCACTGACCGAGAACAGGCCAATGACCACCACCACGAATTGAATGCCGTCGGAGAGATGTACGCTGTCAAAGGTGAAGCGGTAAACCCCGGTGTTGGCATCTACCCCCACCGTGGCCATGCTCAGGCCAATCAGCGCAGAGAGGAAGGATTTCAAAGGGTTCTGGCTCATCATGCTGCCAAGGCAGGCTATGGCGAACACCATCAGCGCAAAGTACTCCGCCGGACCAAAGGCCAGCGACCAGTTGGCGAGGATCGGCGCGAACAGAATGATCCCGACAATGGCAATGGTTGAACCGATAAAAGAGCTGACCGCGGAGATGGACAGCGCCACGCCGGCCCGTCCCTGCTGCGCCATCGGATACCCATCCAGCGCCGTCATGATGGCTCCGGCATCCCCCGGCACGTTGAGCAGGATCGAGGAGATGCGGCCGCCGTACTCGCAACCGATGTAGACCGTAGCCAGCAGGATCAGGGCGGACTCTGCCGGCAGGTGCAGCGCAAAGGCCAGCGGCATCAGAATGGCCACGCCGTTGATCGGGCCCAGCCCGGGCAGCAGGCCGACGATGGTACCGATAAAGCAGCCGATTAAGGCGATCAGCAGGTTTTCCGGCGTCATGGCGACGGCAAATCCCTGCATCAGAAAGGACCAGGTATCCATTTTATTCTCCGTTAGCTCAACCAGGTGCCGAGCGGTAAGGTCACTTCAAGCAGGCGATCGAAGGCGTAGAACAGCGTGATGCCCATCACCACGCCCGATAACGCGGCTGCCCACCAGGTGGCACCGAACAGCAGCCCGATGGCGAAGGTCAGTAACGTCGTTGACAGCGGGAATCCGAGGCTTTCAAACAGCGCCCCATACAGTCCGAGGCTGACCATCAGCAGCAGCAGGCGCTTCAGGGTGCCCCGGGCAGGCCAGTGGATCGCGTCGGGTTTACGCAGGAGAAGACAGAAAGCGCATAGCGCCATCAGCCCGAGAATAATCATCGGGAAAGGACGCGGCCCCACGGGCTCGTAGCTGTATTCGCTCTGGATGCCCCAGGCGATCACCAGGCCGCCGATACACAGCAGCAGCCAGACGCTGGCAAAAATACGATCGCTCATGGTCGCCTCCCTTATTTCGCCAGGCCGAAGGATTTGGCCTTCTCGCGATAGTCAGCCACCTGCTGCTTCACGTAACTGTCCAGCTCTTTACCGAACAGATTGAATTCAAACAGGCCGCGCAAATCGCGCTGATGTTTAAATTCGTCGGTCTGGGACATTTTTCTGAAGGCATCCTCCCACCACTGGTATTCGGCATCGGTCACTTTCGGCCCGAGGTAGAAGCCGCGAATGATTGGCCAGACCACATTCACTCCCTGCTCTTTGGCGGTGGGCACGTCGGCCAGCACGCCCGGCAGGCGTTTATCGGCCATCACCGCCAGCACGCGCAGCTTACCCGCCTGTAAGTGGGGCACCATTTCACTGATATCGCCGGAGACCACCTGGATATGGTTGCCTAACAGTGCGGTGACTGGCTCGCCGCCGCCTTCAAAGGCGACATAGCGCATCTTACGTGGGTCAATACCAGCATCGCGGGCCAGCAGGGCGGTTTTCATCCAGTCCTGGCTGCCGATAGACGCCCCCGCGCCGATTACCACTTTGTTCGGATCGTCCTTCATGGCTTTCAGCAGGTCCCCGAGATTTTTGTACGGTGAATCACTGCGTACCGCCACCATGCCGTAGTCCGTGCCTACCGCCGCCAGCCACTTCACGTCGTCGACGGAATAACGGCCAAATTTCCCCTGGGACAGATTCAGCAGCGAACCACCGGAGAAGGCCACGACCGTGCCGGGTTCGGCTGGCCGCTGCGCCACAATGGCGTTATAGGCCACGGCTCCAACGCCGCCGGGCATGTAGGTGACGCGCATTGGCGTTTTAATCTGCTGGGTGCCCTGCAGCGTAACCTGCAACAGCTTACAGGTCAGATCGAAACCGCCGCCAGGCTTCGCCGGAGCGATGCACTCAGTGCGGGAAGGGGCCTCAGCGGCAAAGACGGTCGGGGTGGTCAGCATCAGCAGGGCGCTGGCTAAAGTGGTGCGGATCATTATTTTCATCACTGCTCCCTTCTTATCATTCAGTTTGTGAGCCCTCCCAAAAAATGGGGTTGTTAAATTGTTAACTTAGTAACCTTTCATTTACCTTTCAGCCAACGGAAAAAGATAACAGGGTGTGATATGCGTCTCTTACTGGTGGAAGATACGGCGGAACTGGCCTGCTGGCTGCAGAAGGCTCTGACCCAGGCGGGCTTTGCTGTGGACTGGATGGCGGATGGCGTCGCCGCCGATCATCTGCTGCAAACCGAGCACTATGAACTGGTGCTGTTAGATATTTCGCTGCCACGGCTGAACGGCCTGGAGCTGCTGGGCCGCCTGCGCAAGCGCGGGCAGACCATGCCCGTCCTGCTGCTGACGGCGCGCAATGAGCTGACGGATCGGGTACGCGGCCTGAATCAGGGGGCAGACGATTATCTGAGTAAGCCGTTTGAACTGGAGGAGCTGGAGGCGCGCATCCGCGCGCTGTTGCGCCGTAGCCAGGGGCAGGTCCGGGAGGCACAGACCTTCGGGGAACTGGTGTTTCACAATGAAGGGTATTTTGAACTGCAACACCGGCCGCTGGCGCTGACGCCGCGTGAAAGCAGCGTGCTGATCACGCTGATGCAGCGACGCGGCAGGCCGGTATCGCGGCAGCAGCTTTACGAGCAGACCTTTACCCTGGCGGATGAGGCCAGCCTGGAGAGTATTGAGCTTTACGTTCACCGCGTGCGGAAAAAGCTGTCGGGCAGTAATGTCTCGATTGTGACGCTGCGCGGGCTGGGATACAGCCTTGAGCATCATGTATGAAACTGGCTTCCCTGCGCGCACATCTGCTGCTCTGGCTGGGTCTGCCTCTGCTGACCCTCTGGGCGCTGTCGGTTTATACTCATTACGCCAGCGCCTTACAGGCGGCCAATCAGGCTTACGACCGTTCGCTGCTGGCATCGGCCCGCACCGTGGCCGAGCGCATCCGCGTGCATCAGGGGCATCTGGAAGTGGACGTGCCCTGGGTGGTGCTCGACAGTTTTGAGCGCAATATGAACGACCAGCTGTACTATCAGGTGATCTCACCTGAGGGCAAAACCCTCTCCGGCTATGACGATCTGCCGCCCTTGCCAAAAAATACCCCACTGTCGCGTAATTATCCGGCACTGGTCCATTTTTACTATGCCGACTACAACGGGCTGCCTATCCGGGTCGCTGCCCTGTGGCAGCCGGTGAATGAAGAGAATGTGCAGGGAATGGCGCAGGTGCTGGTGGCGGAAACGCTGACCTCGCGCCGGGACTTTGCCAGTGGGCTGCTGTATAACGCCATTTTGAGTCAGGGGGCGCTGGTGCTCATCACTCTGCTGCTGGCGAGCTGGGTGCTGCACAAGGTTCTGCGCCCGCTGCGTCGCCTGTCCGGGGTCATGCTGCTCCGTGACCCGGGCGATCTGACCCCCCTCCCGGCGGTGCTGCCCTGGTCGGAAATCCAGCCACTGATGGTGGCAGTCAACCGTTATATTGAGCGACTGAGGGCGATGGTGGCGCGACAGCAGCGTTTCAGCGCCGACGCCTCACATCAGTTAAGAACGCCGCTGACGATCCTGAAAACCCAGGTCAGCGTCGCGCTGAACAGCCAGAACCCCGCCGTCTGGCAGGAGAGTTTGCAGGGGATGCGCCACACCCTGGACGACACGATTATGCTCACCGACCGGTTACTGCAGCTGTCGCGCATTAAAGCCATGCAGCAGAATCAGCCGATGGCCACTCTCGACCTGGCGGAGCTGGTGCGCGAAGCCTGCCTGCTGCGCTATCCGCAGGCGCGCAGCAGGCAGATTGATCTTGGCTACGAAGGGGACGAGCACTGCCAGGTGCGCGGGGATGTGCTGTTACTGACGGAGCTCTGCGCTAACCTGCTGGATAATGCCATCAAATATACCCCGGAAGGCGGCATGATCACCGCCAGCGTTATTCAGGGCGTGCTGCATATTGAGGACAGCGGGCCGGGGATCGCGGAGTCGGAGCGCCAGCAGGTGCTGCAACCCTTTTACCGGCTGGAACACGGCAGCCAGGTGGCGGGAACCGGACTGGGGCTGGCCCTGGTAAAAGATATCGCCCGCTGGCACGGTAGCCAGGCGCGGCTGTCACAGAGTCCCACCCTCGGCGGTCTGCAGGTCGGGATTGCTTTCACCCCGGTTCCTTCCGTGCGCTGAGGATGCCCCTGTTCGTCGCTTTGTGGCAGAATATACCCCCTCACCGAACCAACTGGAAACCGACTGTGAAAATCCTCGTTGATGAAAATATGCCCTACGCCCGTGAACTGTTCAGCCGTACCGGCGACGTGGTGGCCGTGCCGGGGCGTCCGATCCCCCAGGCGGCCCTGGACGATGCCGACGGGCTGATGGTGCGATCGGTCACTAAAGTGAATGCGGAGTTGCTTAACGGCAAGCCGGTGAAATTTGTCGGCACCGCCACGGCAGGGACGGATCATATTGACGAGGCCTGGCTGAACCAGCAGGGTATCGCCTTTTCGGCGGCCCCCGGCTGCAATGCCATTGCCGTTGTCGAGTATGTTTTCTCCTCACTGCTGCTGCTGGCTGAACGAGACGGTTTCCTGTTAACCGACCGTACGGTGGGCATCGTCGGTGTGGGCAACGTCGGTAGCCGCCTGCAGGCGCGGCTTGAGGCACTGGGGATCCGCACGCTGCTGTGCGATCCGCCGCGTGCCGATCGCGGTGACGCGGGGACGTTCCTGCCGCTGGCAGAGCTGGTCGCGGAAGCGGATATTCTCACCTTCCACACCCCGCTGTTTAAGCAGGGCCCTTACCAGACCTGGCATATGGCCGATGAGAAGCTGCTGCGGGCGCTGAAGCCGGGTTCCATTCTGATCAACGCCTGCCGTGGCCCGGTAGTAGATAATGCCGCACTGCTGACGGTACTGGGCCAGCGTGACGATCTCAGCGTGGTGCTGGACGTCTGGGAGCCGGAGCCGGACCTGTCGCTGCCGCTGCTGAAAAAGGTTGATATCGCCACCGCCCATATCGCCGGGTACACCCTGGAAGGAAAAGCACGCGGCACCACGCAGGTGTTTGAGGCCTGGACACAGTTTATTGGTCAGCCACAGCAGGTGGCGCTGGAGACGCTGCTGCCCGCCCCGGAATTCGGCCGTATCACGCTGCGCGGTGAACTGGATCAGGCAACGCTGAAACGTCTGGTGCATCTGGTGTATGATGTGCGCCGCGATGATGCGCCGCTGCGGCATGTGGCGGCAATCCCGGGTGAATTTGACCGGCTGCGCAAGCATTATCAGGAGCGGCGCGAATGGTCTTCGCTGCGGGTTGAATGTGATAACGCCGACACCGTCGCGTTGCTGAACAGGCTGGGCTTTAACGCCACCGGCCTTTAAGTATTTTCCTAATTTTCAGGCGGTTATGCGACCGCCTTCTATTTTTGTGTCATTGTCTGGAGTAAACCAACATGTCTGACGGCTGGAATATCGCAATCTTAGGTGCGACAGGCGCAGTAGGGGGAGCTTTACTGGAATTGCTGGCGGAACGCCAGTTCCCGGTTGGTGAGCTGTATGCGCTGTCAAGTGAGCGCAGCGCGGGCGAAGTCCTGCGCTATGAAGGTAAGTCGGTTCGCGTGACCGATGCCAGCGAATTCGACTGGTCACAGGTTCAACTGGCGTTCTTTGTCGCGGGCCGCGAAGCCTCGGCGCGCTATGCCGATGAGGCCGCGAACTCAGGTTGCCTGGTGATAGACAGCAGCGATCTGTTTGCGCTGGAACCGGATGTGCCGCTGGTGGTACCGGAGGTGAACCCGCAGGTACTGGCAGATTACCGTAACCGCAACATTATCAGCGTGGCCGATGCCCTGACCAGCCAGCTGCTGTGCGCTATTAAACCGCTGATCGACCAGGCGGGCCTGGGGCGTTTGCAGGTCACCAACCTGCTGGCGGCCTCTTCGCACGGTAAAGCGGCGGTGGACTCCCTGGCGGGTGAGAGTGCCCGGCTGCTGAACGGCCTGCCCGCCGAAGAGGGCTACTTTGGCCGTCAGCTGGCCTTCAACGTCCTGCCGCTGCTGGCGGATAAAGAGGGCAGCGTGGCGCAGGAGCGCCTGCTGGTAGAGCAGGTCCGCAAAGTGCTGCAGGACGAAGGGTTGCCGATTGCGGTCAGCACCATTCAGGCCCCGGTGTTCTACGGCAATGCGCAGATTGTTTACATTGAAAACCTGCGCCCGCTCTCTGCTGAAGAAGCGCGTGATGCGCTGGGTCAGGTGGATGATATCAACCTGACGGCAGAAGATGACTTCCCGACGCAGGTGGGGGATGCCTCCGGCAGTTCGCATCTCAGCATCGGCAGCGTGCGCAACGATTACGGCATTCCTGAGCTGTTACAGTTCTGGTCAGTGGCCGACAACGTGCGGTTTGGCGGGGCACTGATGGCGGTCAAAACCGCTGAGAAGCTGGTGCAGGAGTATTTTTACTGATGTCCGACATCGCCGTGCCACAGCCGACCATGAAACTGGCGCTGGGCATTGAATATGACGGGAGCCGTTATTACGGCTGGCAGCGGCAGCAGGAAGTCCGCAGCGTGCAGGAAAAACTGGAAAAGGCGCTGACGAAAGTGGCTAACCATCCGGTAGAAGTGCTCTGTGCCGGGCGGACTGATGCCGGCGTTCACGGTACGGGGCAGGTGGTGCATTTTGAAACCACTTCGCAGCGTAAGGACGCCGCCTGGACGATGGGTGTCAATACCAACCTGCCCGGCGACATCGCCGTGCGCTGGGTGAAAGCGGTGCCGGATGATTTCCACGCCCGCTTCAGCGCTACCGCCCGCCGCTACCGTTATGTGATTTATAACCAGCGGCTGCGTCCGGCGATCCTGGCCGGTGGCGTCACCCATTTTTATCATCCGCTGGACGTGGATAAGATGCAGCGCGCCGCGCAGTGTCTGCTGGGCGAGAACGATTTTACCTCGTTTCGCGCCGTGCAGTGTCAGTCGCGGACGCCGATGCGCAACGTGATGCATGTCAATGTCACCCGCCACGGCGCGTACGTGGTGGTGGACATTAAAGCGAATGCATTTGTGCATCATATGGTGCGCAATATCGTGGGCAGTCTGATGGAAGTGGGCTGCGGGAATCAGCCAGAAGGCTGGATCGCAGAGCTGCTGGCGGCAAAAGACCGCAAGCTGGCGGCGGCAACCGGGCGTGCAGAAGGTCTGTATCTGGTGGCCGTCGACTATCCTGCTCGTTATGAGTTACCTCGTCCACCGATGGGACCGCTGTTCCTCGGGGATTAACCCTGGCCTGGAGTATCAAAGGAAGCCCGTATGGAATTGATTCGTTTTGTTGTCGACTTCATTTTACATATCGACGTCCATCTCGCGGAACTGGTGGCCCAGTATGGTATCTGGGTCTATGCCATTCTGTTTTTGATCCTGTTCTGCGAAACTGGCCTGGTGGTGACCCCCTTCCTGCCGGGCGATTCTCTGCTGTTTGTGGCGGGGGCGCTGGCAGCACTGCCGGGGAACGACCTGAATGTACACACCATGGTGGCTCTGATGGTGGTGGCGGCCATCCTTGGCGATGCGGTGAACTACACGATCGGGCGGCTGTTTGGCGATAAGCTGTTCAGCAACCCTGACTCGAAAATTTTCCGCCGCAGCTATCTGGATAAAACCCATGCGTTTTACGCGCGTCATGGCGGCAAAACGATTATTCTGGCGCGTTTCGTGCCGATTGTGCGTACGTTCGCGCCGTTTGTGGCGGGAATGGGTAAGATGTCCTATCGTCATTTTGCCTTTTACAACGTCACGGGCGGTGTTCTGTGGGTGCTGTTGTTTACCTATGCCGGTTATCTGTTTGGGAATTTTCCGGTGGTACAGGAAAACCTTAAGCTGTTGATTGTCGCGATTATCCTGCTCTCTGTGATGCCAGGGGTAATTGAAGTGGTGCGACATCGCCGGGCGGCACGCCAGCAGAAACAGGAATGAAAAAACGCTCAGGCCAGCCCCCTCCGACCAGATTTTTATCCACAGTGACGGGCGGTTATGGTTTAATGAGCGATAAATTATGGTTTGCGCTACTGCATCAGGCGGCAGCGTAGAAAAGAAAAACTGGCGTCCCCCAGCAGGGGTGCCAGGTTCAAACAGAAAGGTCATCAATGAGCTGGATTGAACGAATTCTCAATAAGAGCACCATCACCCCCTCGCGCAAAGCAAGTATTCCTGAAGGGGTGTGGACGAAATGTGATAGCTGCGGGCAGGTTCTCTACCGCGCCGAGCTGGAACGTAATCTGGAAGTCTGTCCGAAGTGCGACCACCATATGCGTATGCATGGTCGCGATCGTCTGCACAGTGTGCTTGACGAAGGCTCAATGGTTGAGCTGGGCAGCGAACTGGAACCCAAAGATGTGCTCAAGTTCCGGGATTCTAAAAAATACAAAGATCGTCTGGTCGCGGCTCAGAAAGAGACTAACGAAACCGACGCGCTGATCGTGATGAAAGGGACCCTGCACGGGATGCCGGTCGTGGCGGCCGCGTTTGAGTTCTCCTTTATGGGCGGCTCGATGGGTTCCGTGGTGGGCGCACGCTTTGTACGTGCGGTAGAGCAGGCGCTGGAAGATAACTGTCCGATGATCTGTTTCTCCGCTTCTGGCGGTGCCCGTATGCAGGAAGCGCTGATGTCGCTGATGCAGATGGCAAAAACCAGTGCGGCTCTGGCAAAGATGCAGGCCCGCGGCCTGCCGTATATCTCCGTGCTGACTGACCCAACCATGGGCGGCGTGTCCGCCAGCTTTGCCATGCTGGGCGATCTGAACATTGCTGAACCCAAAGCGCTGATCGGTTTTGCCGGTCCGCGCGTCATTGAGCAGACCGTCCGCGAGAAATTGCCGCCGGGCTTCCAGCGCAGTGAGTTCCTGATCGAAAAAGGGGCCATCGATATGATCGTGCGCCGCCCGGTGATGCGCTTCAAGCTGGCCAGCGTGCTGGCGAAAATGATGAATCTGCCTGCCCCGCAGGAAGATGACGTCAAAGAAGACGTAGCCGATGATGCCGCGCCCCAGAGCCACGAGGCCTGACCGATGATGAGAAAGGGGCTCCGCGCCCCTTTTACCAATGAACCGTAACGCTGTGAACGGGACACATGGATAATCTTCCTCAAGCCACGTCGCCTCTTGCCACGTGGCTTTATTATCTTGAGCATTTACACGCTCAGGCTATCGAACTCGGGCTGGATCGTATCCGGCACGTTGCCACTTCTCTCGACCTGCTGAAACCCGCCCCTGTGGTGTTCACCGTAGCCGGAACTAATGGTAAAGGCACAACCTGCCGAACCCTTGAAACCGTGCTGATGGCGGCGGGCTATCGCGTGGGCGTTTACAGTTCGCCGCATCTGGTGCGCTATACCGAACGGGTGCGCATTCAGGGTGAGGAACTGGCGGAGTCCGCGCACACGGCCTCGTTTGCTGCCATCGAAGCCGGGCGCGGGGAGACTTCGCTGACCTATTTCGAATACGGTACGCTGTCGGCGCTGTGGCTGTTCAGGCAGGCGGCACTTGACGTGGTGATCCTCGAAGTGGGCCTGGGGGGGCGTCTGGATGCCACCAACATCGTCGATGCCGATGTCGCGGTGGTGACCAGCATCGCGCTGGATCATACCGACTGGCTCGGGCCGGATCGCGACAGCATTGGCCGGGAGAAAGCCGGGATCTTCCGGGCGGATAAGCCTGCCGTCGTCGGTGAGCCGGATATGCCGCAGACGATTGCAGAGGTTGCGGCGGAGAAGGGCGCACGGCTGCTACAGCGTGACCGCGACTGGTCCTGTAGCATCACCGCTGAGAGCTGGTCTTTCCGTGATGCTCATGGCAGCATTGACCGCCTCCCACTGCCGCAGGTGCCGTTACCCAATGCGGCGACGGCGCTGGCTGCTCTGCGCGCCTCACCGCTGAAGGTCGAGGAGGCGGTGATCCGCCGCTCGCTGCATCAGGCGATGCTGCCCGGGCGCTTCCAGACAGTGGCTGAATCACCGCGCGTGATCCTCGATGTGGCACACAATCCCCATGCGGCAGCCTACCTGGCCGGTCGCCTGGCGGAAGTGCCGCGCAGCGGTAAGGTGCACGCCGTGGTGGGCATGCTGCACGATAAGGATATTGCCGGTACGCTGGCCTGCCTCAGTCCGCAGGTGGACTATTGGTACTGCGCACCGCTGGACGGCCCGCGCGGCGCGACGGCGGCGCAGCTGATGGCGCATCTTCATGGCGCACAGGCGTTTGACTCGGTTGAGCTCGCGTGGCACCAGGCGCGGCAACAGGCGTCAGAACAGGATATTGTGCTGGTGTGTGGGTCCTTCCACACCGTGGCGCAGGTTATGGAAACGATGGAAACGGAGAACGGCAGTGGCCAGTAAGTTTCAAAACCGTTTAGTCGGAACCATCATCATTGTGGCGCTGGGCGTGATTGTGCTGCCCGGCTTGCTCGATGGTAAGAAGAAGCACTATAAAGAGGAGTTCGCTGCCATTCCGCTGGTGCCGAAACCGGAAGATCAGCAGGAAACCGATCTGGTGCCACCGGTGACGCAGTCGTTGCCGGCACAGCCGCCGGAAGGGGCAGGGGCCGCGATCAGCGCGGGCAGCAGTTCTGCGGAAAACGCTTCCCAGGCCGACAGTGGATCCACTGCGCCGCAGTCGCGCAATGAGCCTACGGTGGTGACCCCGCCGCCGGTGAAACCGGTGCAACAGCCACCGAAAGTAGTAGAAAAACCGAAGCCGCAGCCGAAGCCCGTGGAGAAACCGGTCGAGAAGCCGAAGCCGGTGGAGAAACCGAAACCGGTAGAGACCCCAGCGGCGAAAGTGGAAACCCCGGCGGAGACCCGGCCCGCAGCTACCGAGACCGCGCCGACAGGCCAGGCCTGGGTCGTACAGCTCGGCGCGCTGAAGAATGCCGCAAAAGTGAATGAGATTGTTGCGCAGCTGCGCCTGTCGGGCTATCGCGCCTTTACTGTTCCGGCCACGCCGGTGCAGGGGCAGATCACCCGTATCTACGTTGGGCCGGACGCATCGAAAGCGAAGATGCAGGCTGCCGTAGGCGCACTGCAGGGTATTTCGGGACTGGGCGGCGTGGTGAAACCTTACTCCGTTCGTTAAGTGGTTTGGGCCCGCCGTTTTCTCAAGCGCCGGGTGCTTATTGCGGCAGTTCATCCCCCACGCGCCCGGAGCCGACACTGTGCTGTTCCGGGCGTTGTGCGTGAGGAGACTGGCAAATCAAGGTATTGCGTAGGGGGATTTCGCAGGGGCAATCCGCCCCTGTGGAGGGTTTTTTTTAACCTCGTTGTTAATTTAAATCGTACCAGGAAAACCCTACGCAAACGTTTTCTTTTTCTGTTAGAATTCGCCCCGAACTGAGGCAGCATCTCCCTGAAACTGTGCAACAGGGGGATACAGGCTGTGACAGGGGCTTGGTCACTGGAAGCGTTCATGATCTGGATAGATTACGTCATTATTGCGGTTATTGGTTTTTCGGCTCTCGTCAGCCTGATCCGAGGATTTGTCCGGGAAGCTCTTTCTCTCGTCACCTGGGGTTGCGCATTTTTTGTCGCCAGTCATTACTACTCTTTCCTTGCCGTCTGGTTCACCGGATTTGAAGATGAACTGGTTCGAAATGGAATAGCCGTTGCGGTGTTATTCATTGCTACCCTGATTGTCGGGGCCATTGTTAACTATGTAATTGGTTCGCTGGTTGAAAAAACCGGCCTGTCGGGAACCGACAGAGTCCTCGGCGTCTGTTTTGGGGCATTACGCGGCGTGCTGATTGTGGCAGCCATGTTGTTTTTCCTCGACACATTCACCGGCTTTTCCAAAAGCCCGGACTGGCAGCAGTCCCAGCTAATCCCTCAGTTCAGTAGCATCATCAGGTGGTTTTTTGATTACCTGAAAAGCACGTCGAGTTTTTTGCCCCGGTAATCGCACCGGGGTCGCGGCTTATGAGGAAATGTCAATATGTGCGGTATTGTCGGGATCGCCGGTTTTGCACCGGTCAACCAGTCGATTTATGACGCGTTAACGGTGCTTCAGCACCGTGGGCAGGATGCCGCAGGCATCGTTACCATTGATGCATTGAATTGCTTCCGTCTGCGTAAAGCAAACGGCCTGGTCAGCGATGTATTTGAAGCCCGCCACATGCAGCGTATGCAGGGCAACATGGGTATCGGCCACGTGCGTTACCCAACGGCAGGAAGCTCCAGCGCTTCTGAAGCCCAGCCTTTCTATGTGAACTCCCCCTACGGTATTACCCTTGCCCATAACGGCAACCTGACCAACGCCCACGAGCTGCGCAAAGAGCTGTTCGAAACCGGACGCCGGCATGTTAATACCACTTCGGATTCCGAAATCCTGCTGAATATCTTTGCGCAGGAAATCGATCGCTTCCAGCATGACCCGCTGGAAGCAGAAAACATCTTCTCTGCGGTGGCCGCCGTGCATCAGCGCGTGCGCGGGGCATACGCCTGCGTTGCGATGATCATCGGCCACGGCCTGGTGGCCTTCCGCGATCCTAACGGTATTCGCCCGCTGGTCATTGGCAAACGCGCCATGGCCGACGGCCGCATCGAGTATATGGTGGCCTCCGAAAGCGTGGCGCTGGATACACTCGGTTTTGAATTCCTGCGCGATGTGGCACCGGGTGAAGCCGTTTACGTGACTGAAAAGGGCCAGCTCTCTACCCGGCAGTGTGCTGAGAATCCAAAGTGGAACCCGTGCCTGTTCGAGTATGTGTACTTTGCACGTCCGGATTCCTTCCTCGACAAGATTTCGGTGTACAGCGCCCGCGTGCGCATGGGGACTAAGCTCGGTGCCAAGATCGCCCGCGAATGGGAAGATCTGGATATCGACGTGGTGATCCCGATCCCGGAAACCTCCTGCGATATCGCCCTGGAGATGGCACGTATTCTCGACAAGCCATACCGTCAGGGCTTTGTGAAGAACCGCTACGTGGGACGTACCTTTATCATGCCGGGCCAGCACCTGCGTCGCAGCGCGGTCCGCCGCAAGCTTAACGCCAACCGTGCTGAATTCCGGGGTAAAAACGTCCTGCTGGTGGATGACTCCATCGTGCGCGGCACCACCTCTGAGCAGATTATCGAAATGGCGCGGGAAGCCGGGGCGAAAAAGGTTTACCTTGCCTCTGCGGCACCGGAAATTCGCTTCCCGAACGTCTACGGCATTGATATGCCGAGCGCCACTGAGCTGATCGCTCACGGCCGCGAAGTGGAAGAGATCCGCCAGCTGATCGGTGCCGATGCGCTGATCTTCCAGGATTTGAGCGACCTGATTGAAGCGGTGCGTGAAGAGAACCCGGATATTGCCCAGTTTGAATGCTCGGTGTTCGATGGTATCTACGTAACGAAAGACGTCGACCAGCAGTACCTTGAGTATCTGCAGTCATTGCGTAATGACGATGCGAAAGCGATGCAGCGTCAGAACGAGACTGAAAATCTGGAAATGCATAACGAAGGCTAAACCCCGTCATCGGGCAAAGACTGTTGACGCCGGGTGGCGTTTGCTCACCCCGGTGAAGCGTGGTCTGTGCTGCCGGGAAGCCGCCGTTATCTAACTCGAACTGTTCAGGGTATTTAGGCTAAGATGGGCCGGAAGCGATTCCGGCCCATTTTTTTTAAGGATTATCTATGAAGCGACTCATTATTGGCATCTCTGGCGCCAGCGGGGTGATTTACGGCATCCGCACGCTGCAAATCTTGCAGCAGGTGAGCGGGGTAGAGACGCACCTGATAATGAGCCAGGCTGCGCGTCAGACGCTGGCGCTGGAAAGCGACTATTCCCTGCGTCAGGTGCAGGCGCTGGCCGATGTGGTTCATGATGCGCGCGATATTGCGGCCAGCATCTCGTCGGGCTCCTATAAAACCGACGGTATGGCCATTCTTCCCTGTTCGATGAAGACTCTGTCTGGCATTGTTCACAGCTACAGTGATGGCCTGCTGACGCGTGCCGCCGATGTGGTGCTCAAAGAGCGCCGCCGTCTGGTGCTGTGCGTACGTGAAACCCCCCTGCATCTGGGGCATCTGCGCATGATGACCACCGCTGCTGAACTGGGTGCCATTATTATGCCGCCGGTACCGGCTTTTTATCACCGCCCACAAAATGTGATGGATATTGTCGACCAGACGGTGAACCGCGTGCTGGACCAGTTCGATATTGAGCTGGATGAGGATCTCTTCACGCGCTGGCAAGGTGCATAACCTGCGTTATCATGCACTGTTAACGTGCAAATGTTGGTGCTGAATCGCTTTTCGTGCAAGTTGTGCACCAACATGAAACATTGTTCCCCCTGCCTGCTAACAAATCTGCTATAAATTTCCCTGCAAACTGAGTCATCACGGTGTCTGGGGCATCCTGCGATATAAACAGCCCTTTGCCACAAAATGTGGCACGGAACCTGCTAATTGTATTGTGCATCTCACTGTGCAGAAACATCACGAACATAAAAAATAATATTCGAAACTGAGGATAGTTTATGAAAAAGCAGGTCCTGGCTCTCTCCCTGTTAATGTCCATCACAGCTGCAGGCAGCGCGTTTGCTGCCGGTCCAAAAACACTGCGTATCGGTACTGATCCGACTTACGCCCCGTTCGAAATGAAAAATGCGCAGGGTCAGCTGGTCGGTTTTGATATCGATCTGGCGACCGAAATCTGTAAACGTATGGAGACCAAGTGTACGTTTGTGGAAAGCGACTTTGATGCGCTGATCCCGTCGCTGAAAGCGAAGAAGATTGATGCCATCATCTCCTCCCTGTCGATTACTGAAAAACGCCAGCAGGAGATAGCCTTCTCTGAAAAACTGTATGCAGCAAACTCCCGCCTGATTGCACCGAAAGGCTCTAAAATTCAGCCAACCCTCGACTCCCTGAAGGGCAAAACCATTGGTCTGCTGCAGGGCACCACGCAGGAAACCTACGCTAACGATAACTGGCGGCCAAAAGGCGTGACGGTCACTCCTTATGCAAACCAGGACCTGGTGTATCAGGATCTGACCGCAGGCCGTATTGATGCCGCCTTCCAGGATGAAGTGGCTGCCAGCGAAGGCTTCCTCAAGCAGCCCGCCGGTAAAGAGTATGCGTTCGCCGGCCCGGCAGTGAAAGATGAGAAAATCTTCGGTGTGGGCACCGGTATGGGCATGAGCAAGGATAATCCTGAGCTGAAAGCCGCTATCGATAAAGCGTTCGATGAAATGCGCAAAGATGGCACCTACGACAAATTAGCTAAAAAATACTTCGATTTTGACGTGTACGGCGGTTAAGTAAAAACCTGTCTGCAGGCCCCACCGCCAGCGGCGGTGGGGCGGCTGTTCGTAAGATTAAGATAGAAAGACAGGATGTGCTTATGCTGTATGGCTACTCTGAAGTCATTTTTAAAGGCGCGATGGTGACCCTGGAGCTGGCTCTCAGCTCGGTGGTGTTCGCCGTGGTGCTTGGATTGATTGGCGCCGGGGCCAAACTCTCCAACAGCCGTGTGCTGGTCATTATATTTGAAGGATACACCACGCTGATCCGCGGCGTGCCGGACCTGGTTCTGATGCTACTAATCTTCTATGGTCTGCAGATTGCACTGAATCAGGTCACGGATTTCCTCGGCCTGTCGCAGTTCGATATCGATCCGATGGTCGCCGGGATTATTACTCTGGGCTTTATCTACGGAGCCTATTTCACCGAAACCTTTCGCGGAGCCTATATGGCGGTGCCGAAAGGGCAGATCGAAGCCGCCACGGCCTTCGGTTTTACCCGTTCCCAAACCTTTCGTCGCGTGCTGTTCCCTGGCATGATGCGCTTTGCGTTACCGGGTATTGGCAACAACTGGCAGGTGATCCTGAAGGCCACGGCGCTGGTGTCGCTTCTGGGGCTGGAAGACGTGGTAAAAGCTACGCAGCTGGCCGGCAAATCGACCTGGGAACCGTTCTATTTCGCGATTGTTGCGGGCGTTATCTACCTGATCTTTACCACGCTCTCCAACGGAGTGCTGTGGTGGCTGGAACGTCGTTATACGGTGGGTGTGAAAAGGGCTGATCTATGATTGAGATTATTCAGGAGTACTGGAAAGCCCTGCTGTGGACCGACGGTTACCGCTTCTCCGGCGTGGCCATCACGCTCTGGCTGCTGGTGGTATCCGTGGTACTGGGCGGCTGCATGGCGGTGCTGATGTCGATAGCCCGCGTGTCCCCCATCAGAGCCATCCGTTTTCCGGTGTGGCTGTTTACTTATATTTTTCGCGGCACGCCGCTGTATGTTCAGCTGCTGGTGTTCTACTCCGGGATGTACACGCTGGAAGTCGTGAAAGGCACCGAGATGCTGAATGCTTTCTTCCGCAGCGGGCTGAACTGTACGCTGCTGGCGCTGACGCTCAACACCTGTGCTTACACCACGGAAATCTTTGCCGGTGCCATTCGTTCCGTGCCGCACGGCGAGATCGAGGCCGCGCGTGCATATGGCTTTTCCACTTTCAAACTCTATCGTTGCATTATCATGCCTTCCGCGCTGCGCTCCGCATTGCCGGCTTACAGTAATGAAGTGATCCTGATGCTGCACTCTACGGCGCTGGCGTTTACCGCGACGGTGCCTGACCTGCTGAAAGTGGCCCGCGATATTAACTCAGCCACCTATCAGCCATTTATTGCTTTTGGCATAGCGGCTGTGCTGTATCTGATTATTTCCTATGTGTTGATTAGTCTGTTCCGTAAAGCGGAAAAACGCTGGCTGGCGCACGTTAAACCTTCCTCTTCACATTGAGTAAAACACCATGGCTGATAATAAATTAAGCGTCACCGAGCTGCATAAACGTTACGGTGAGCATGAGGTGCTGAAGGGGGTTTCGCTGCAGGCAAATGCCGGAGATGTGATCAGTATTATCGGTTCATCCGGCTCCGGCAAGAGTACCTTCCTGCGCTGTATTAACTTCCTCGAAAAACCGAGCGAAGGCACCATTTCGGTGAACAACCAGAATATCAATCTGGTCCGCGATACCGATGGCCAGCTGAAAGTCTCCAATAAAGAACAGCTGCGGATGCTGCGGACCCGACTGACGATGGTGTTCCAGCACTTCAACCTCTGGAGCCATATGACGGTGCTGGAGAACGTGATGGAAGCCCCGGTGCAGGTGCTGGGCTTAAGCAAGGCCGAAGCCCGTGACCGCGCTATCCGCTATCTCGACAAGGTGGGGATTGACGAGCGTGCCCGCGCCAAGTATCCGGTGCACCTGTCAGGCGGCCAGCAGCAGCGTGTATCTATTGCCCGTGCGCTGGCGATGGAGCCTGAAGTGCTGCTGTTTGATGAACCGACCTCTGCGCTTGACCCGGAGCTGGTGGGTGAGGTGCTGCGCATTATGCAGAAGCTGGCGGAGGAGGGGAAAACCATGGTCGTGGTCACGCACGAGATGGAGTTTGCGCGTCATGTGTCGAGCCATGTGATTTTCCTGCATCAGGGGAAAATTGAGGAGGAGGGGCCGCCTGAAGAGGTGTTCAATCAGCCGAAGAGTACGCGACTGCAGCAGTTTCTGTCAGGCGCGTTGAAATAATATCACTCACCAGGGGCGGACCTTCTGTTGCGGTCCGCCCGTGACCGACCCGCCTGCTTTCGCCTGCGGTGAATAAAGGATCGTCCCTTACGGGATCACATCCGCCAGCGCTTTGTCTAACTCATACCAGCGAAAACGAAACCCCGACGCCTCAAGCCGCTGCGGTACCACATGCTGCCCGCCGAGGACCAGTACCGAGGACTCCCCCATCATCAGGCGGATCGCCGCTGCGGGCGTGCGCATAAACGCCGGACGGTGCATCGCTTTACCCAGCGCGGCGGCAAACTGCTCGTTGCGAACCGCGTAGGGGGCCACAAGGTTAAAGGGGCCGTCCAGTTCAGGATGATCCAGCAACCAGATAATGCCATTTACCGCATCCTCCAGATGTACCCAGGGTAAATACTGTTTACCGTCACCCAGCGGCCCGCCGATGCCGAGCTTAAAGGGCAGCTTCATCTTCTCCAGCGCCCCCCCTTTCTCAGACAGCACCACGCCGGTTCGCAACAGACAGACGCGGGTGCGCTCACTTTGCGCCTGCAGGGCCAGCTGTTCCCAGCGGGCGCAGAGCGCATGGGTAAACTCGGCATGTCCGGGGTCGTCTTCGGTTACGATCGGGTCGCCGCTGTCGCCGTAGAAACCTGTAGCCGAGCCTGAAATCAGCACGGCAGGCGGTGTGCTGCTGGCCAGGATCAGTTCAGCCAGACGCTGGGTGATCTGCCAGCGGCTGTCGCACAGCCGCCGTTTCTGCGGCTCGCTCCAGCGTTTTGCGGCAATAGACTCTCCGGCCAGGTTGATCACGGCATCAATACCGTTCAAATCCTGCTGCTGATCCAGCCCTGACCACAGGCTGACCCTGTCACTCAGGCTGTGCCGGGCGGCGGCGACATCACGTGTCACCACGCTGATCTGGTGGCCTGCCTGGAGCAGTTGGTCGATGAGCGGGCGTCCAATCAGCCCTGTACCGCCGGTAATCAGAATATGCATGCGGTTTATCCTCCAAGATGCCAGTAAGTTACCCTGCATTCAGCATAGGATAAGATGGCAGGATTGCGCGTGACCCCGCGCACGGGCAGGCGCGGATGTCACGTGTTCTGAAAGAGAAAACATAACCCTTCTGGAGATTGCCTTCGGCGGAAAAAATCGGTAAACAGGATGTTCCTATCCGTGAACGTCAGAGGACGTCCTGATGAGCTACCCCCCGATCCTGCTGTGGTCAGATTCCCGATTTTTTAGCCCGTATGTGATGTCGGTGTATGTTGCCCTGCGTGAAAAAGGCCTGCCCTTTACCCTGAAGCCGGTGGATCTGGCGACTCAGGAGCATCACCAGCCGGCGTACAGCCAGGTATCGCTGACGCAGCGCGTGCCAACGCTACAGGTGGACAGCTTCGTGCTGTCGGAGTCTTCGGCCATTACGGAATACCTGGAAGACCGTTTCCCGGCGCCAGACCATGAGCGTCTGTATCCGCGTGATAGCGAAAAAAGGGCCAAAGCGCGTGAGATTCAGGCCTGGCTGCGCAGTGATTTTATGCCAATCCGCCAGCAGCGGCCGACGGAGGTGATGTTTGCCGGTGAGCGTTTTGCACCGCTGGATGCCGCCGGCCAGCAGGCGGCCGCAAAGCTGATCGATGCGGTTGGGCGTTTGCTGCCAGAGGGCCAGCATAACCTGTATGGCGAGTGGTCAATTGCGGATACTGACCTGGCGGTGATGCTGAACCGTCTGGCACTGCACGGCGATCCGCTGCCATCACGTCTGGCAGAGTATGCGCATTTTCAGTGGCAGCGTGCTTCGGTTCAGCTGTGGCTGGCCGAGTCGGCAAAGGTTGCCCGCAGATGAGCACAAATTGATGATTGCGTCGCAACGCGTTACACATTAATTTAGGGCGGATCGCACAATCGTGCGCGAAAACGTTTGATTCAACTGTGCGCCAGGCGCCAGAACAAAAAGGGTTACGGATGGTGGAGCAAGATCAGGGCACGGAGTGGGTGGATATCGTTAGTGAAGATAACGAGGTCATTGCACAGTCCAGCCGTGTGCAGATGCGTGCGCAGTGTTTGCGCCATCGCGCAACCTACATCGTGGTTCACGATGGTATGGGCAAAATTCTGGTGCAGCGTCGTACTGAGACCAAAGACTTTATGCCAGGCATGCTGGATGCCACCGCCGGGGGCGTAGTGCAGGCGGGTGAAGAGATGCTGGGGTCCGCACGGCGCGAAGCGGAAGAGGAGCTGGGCATTGCCGACGTACCGTTTGCCGAACACGGGCAGTTCTATTACGAAGATGAACACTGTCGCGTGTGGGGCGGTTTATTCAGCTGTGTGTCACACGGCCCGTTTGCCATGCAGGAAGATGAAGTGGATGAGATCTTCTGGATGACACCAGAGGAAATCACTGCCCGCTGCGACGAGTTTACCAACGACTCGCTGAAGGCGCTGTCGCTGTGGCTGACGCGTAATAACGAGTCAGGCCGTTACGACTGATCCCCCCCGTGGCGCAGATCCCCTGCGCCACGTTGATCCCTTTCTCACTGCAGCCCTTCCGGTCTGCCTCACCGATATCAGCGCCGCAATAAATCCGAAAGAACGTTGAGGGCGGTTTTAAACTGCGCATCGGGAATGGTCAGTGGATAAAGGAAGCGGATCACATTGCCATAGACGCCGCAGGTCAGCAGGATCAGACCCTGTTCCAGTGCGCGCTGCTGAATATCGCGCGCGATGGCGGGGGAGGGGGCGCCGGTCAGCGGATCGTTAAACTCAGCGGCCACCATTGAACCACGGGCACGGACTTCAGCCAGCGCGGGATGTCCGCTGGCGTTCAGCGTTTCCTCCAGCCAGGCCCCCAGGCGCAGGGCACGATCGCACAGCTGTTCTTCTTCAATCACTTCCAGCACCGCCAGCGAAGCGGCGATCGCCAGAGGGTTGCCGGCATAGGTACCGCCCAGGCCGCCGGGCTCCGGGGCATCCATCAGTTCAGCGCGGCCGGATACCGCCGATATGGGCAGCCCGCCCCCCAGGCTTTTTGCCATGGTCATCAGATCAGGTCTGGCATCCGGGTAGTAGTCGCTGGCAAACAGTTTGCCGCAGCGTGCAAAGCCACTCTGGATCTCGTCCGCAATCATCACAATACCGTGCCGGTCGCACAGCGTACGCAGGGCGCTGACGAACTCCCCGGGCGCAATATTGAAACCGCCTTCCCCCTGAATGGGCTCATAGATAATCGCCGCCACCTGCTGCGGGCTGATATCACATTTAAACAGGTTCTCCAGGCTGGCCATCGCCTCGTCCACGCTAACTCCGTGCAGGGCGTTCGGATAACGGGCATGGAAAACCGACCCCGGGAACGGGCCAAAACCGGTTTTGTAGGGCGTCACCTTGCCGGTCAGGCCCATGGTCATCATCGTCCGGCCGTGGAAAGCCCCGCTGAAGGCAATCACACCCGGACGCCCGGTAGCGGCGCGGGCGATTTTTACCGCGTTTTCCACTGCCTCAGCGCCGCTGGTAAAGAAGGTGGTTTTACAGGGGCCGTTGATCGGCACTCGTGCATTCAGCGCTTCGGCAAGGGCGATGTAGTTCTCGTACGGGATCACCTGGAAGGCGGTGTGGGTGAAGCACGCCAGCTGTTCTCTGACGGCCGCCATCACCTTAGGATGGCGGTGCCCGGTGTTGAGTACGGCAATGCCTGCGGTAAAGTCGATATATTCCCGGCCCTGATGATCCCACAGCGTGGCATTTTCCGCTTTAACCGCGTAGAAATCACACATTACACCGACCCCACGCGGCGTGGCGTTCAGACGGCGCTGCTCTGTTTCACTGTTGCTCATGGTATCACCTCATCCGGTATTTCGCGTTTTCTCAACGTCTCTGTCGCCGCCGTGGGGCGGGTTCCAGACGCATGTTTATTCTGTCCTGCCTGTTTAGCAATACGGCACGCCCGCCCGCGACGTCATCAGGGGGCAGGCATAGCCGACGTAACGGATAGTGTATGTCATAGGCAAAAAAAAGGGCGAACCTGTGAAGGTCCGCCCTGTTGCCTGCGGGTTACCCCGCGCGTTTAGCCTTCGGCCTGTTTCGACTGAATGGCGGTCAGGGCGATGGTGTAAACGATATCGTCTACCAGGGCACCGCGTGACAGGTCATTCACCGGCTTGCGCATCCCCTGCAGCATTGGCCCGATGGAGATCAGGTCAGCAGAGCGCTGTACGGCTTTGTAGGTGGTATTACCGGTGTTCAGGTCCGGGAAGATAAACACGGTGGCGCGACCGGCTACCGGTGAATTAGGGGCCTTAGATTTGGCCACATCGGCCATGATCGCGGCGTCGTACTGCAGCGGACCGTCGATCACCAGGTCAGGACGTTTCTCCTGGGCGATACGGGTCGCTTCACGCACTTTCTCTACGTCGCTACCGGCACCGGAGGTACCGGTGGAGTAAGAGATCATCGCTACGCGAGGTTCGATGCCGAACGCCAGCGCAGAGTCGGCAGACTGGATAGCAATTTCTGCCAGCTGCTCCGGGTTTGGATCCGGGTTAATGGCGCAGTCACCGTATACCAGCACCTGTTCCGGCAGCAGCATAAAGAACACGGAAGAAACCAGTGAACTGTTCGGGGCGGTTTTGATCAGCTGTAACGGTGGACGAATGGTGTTGGCGGTGGTGTGAACAGCACCGGATACCAGACCGTCCACTTCACCGCGCTCCAGCATCATAGTGCCGAGCATCACGTTATCTTCCAGCTGCTCCTGCGCGACCACTTCGGTCATGCCCTTGCTCTTACGCAGCTCAACCAGGCGGGCCACATAGTTTTCACGCGCCACGGCCGGGTCGACAATCTCGATGCCTTTGCCCAGTTCAACGCCCTGTGCGGCGGCAACGCGCTGGATCTCTTCCGGGTTACCCAGCAGGATACAGGTGGCGATACCACGTTCAGCACAGATAGCCGCCGCTTTTACGGTACGCGGCTCGTCGCCTTCCGGCAGGACGATACGTTTGCCCGCTTTGCGTGCCAGCTCGGTCAGCTGATAGCGGAAGGCCGGCGGTGACAGGCGGCGGCTGCGCTCAGATTCAGCGGTCAGCGATTCAATCCAGTCCGCATTGATATGGCTGGCGACATATTCCTGTACGCGCTCAATACGCTGGGTATCGTCGCTTGGCACTTCAAGGTTGAAGCTCTGCAGGCTGAGAGAGGTCTGCCAGGTGTTGGTGTCGACCATAAAGACCGGCAGGCCAGTCTGGAAGGCACGCTCACACAGCTTCTGGATCGGCGCATCAATGGCGTAGCCACCGGTCAGCAGAATGGCACCAATTTCAATGCCGTTCATGGCCGCCAGGCAGGCGGCGACCAGCACGTCCGGGCGGTCAGCCGAGGTGACCAGCAGGGAGCCCGGACGGAAATGTTCCAGCATGTGTGGCAGGCTGCGGGCGCAGAAGGTCACGGATTTCACGCGGCGGGTCGCGATATCGCCTTCGTTGATCACGCGTGCATTCAGGTGACGACACATATCGATGGCGCGGGTGGCGATCAGCTCGAAGCTCCACGGCACACAGCCCAGCACGGGCAGCGGGCTGTTAGCGAACAGCTGCTTAGGATCGATATTGGCGACGCTGGCTTTGTTGGAGTCATCGAAAATTTCTGACAGGTCCGGGCGGGTGCGCCCCTGATCGTCAACCGGAGCATTCAGTTTGTTAATAATGACGCCGGTAATGCTTTTATTCTTACTGCCGCCAAAGCTGCTTTGCGTCAGTTCAATACGCTCTTTCAGCTGGGCCGCTGAGTCGTTACCCAGCGCCATCACGAAGACGATTTCCGCATTCAGTGTCTTGGCGATTTCATAGTTCAGCGCATTGGCGAACTGATGTTTACGCGTGGGCACCAGACCTTCTACCAGCACCACTTCGGCATCTTTGGTATTTTCATGGTAGCGGGCGATGATCTCTTCCATCAGCACGTCCTGCTGGTTGGAACCGAGCAGCGACTCCACGCGGCTCATCGGCAGCGGTTCAGCGGCCGGGATGCTGGAGTTTTTACGAATGATTGTGGTGGTCTGGTCAGGGCTGTCGCCGCCGGCACGTGGCTGGGCGATGGGTTTGAAAACGCTGAGACGCACGCCTTTACGTTCCATTGCACGGATAACACCCAAGCTGACGCTGGTCAGGCCGACGCTGGTGCCAGTAGGGATAAGCATGATAGTTCGGGACACGTTGTACCTCCGATAGCGTTATATTCCACGCTACAGGTGCGTTTGCCGCCTTCCTGTACCACAAGCAGGCCCCGAGGGGACGCGAAATAGTGAGCTAAATAAAATGGTCTCTGAAACAACCCCGCCAGCCTGAGCTGACGGAGCGTAACGGTTTTTATGCGGTCAGGCGGCTGGCGTCCTGCGCGATAACCAATTCTTCGTTGGTCGGAATAACGATCGCCGGGCGGGTGCCTTCTTTGTTAATGAAGCCTGATTTGCCGAAGCGTGCGGCCAGGTTGCGCTCGTGATCAACCTCGAAGCCCAGCAGTGCCAGTTTGGCCAGGGACAGTTCGCGCACCATCGCGGCATTCTCACCGATACCACCGGTGAAGATCACGGCGTCAAGGCGGCCATCCATCAGCGCGGTGTAAGAGCCGATGTATTTCGCCAGGCGGTGGCAGAATACGTCCATGGCACGCTTCGCGTCAGCTTTGGTGGCGTAGTTATCTTCAACGTAACGGCAGTCGCTGGTCACTTCGGTCAGACCCAGCAGGCCAGACTCTTTGGTCAGCAGTTTGTTGATGGCATCGACGCTCATACCCAGAGTATCGTGCAGGAAGAAGATGATCGCCGGGTCGATATCGCCGCTGCGGGTGCCCATGACAAGGCCTTCCAGCGGGGTCAGACCCATGGAGGTGTCCACGCACTCGCCGTTACGGATTGCGGAGACCGATCCGCCATTGCCCAGGTGGCAGGTGATGATGTTCAGTTCTGACACCGGCTTATTCAGGGCTTTCGCTGCTTCCTGAGTAACATAGAAGTGGCTGGTGCCGTGCGCGCCGTAGCGACGAACGCCGTGCTCTTTATACAGTTTGTACGGCAGGGCGTAGAGATAAGATTCTTCCGGCATTGTCTGATGGAAAGCCGTATCGAAAACAGCGACATTTTTATCTGACAGGTGTGGGAAGTTTTTCAGCGCTTCATCGATACCGATCAGGTGCGCCGGGTTATGCAGCGGTGCAAAAGAGGACGCATCTTTGATACCCTGGATAACTGACTCGTCAATCACCACTGACTGCGTTAACTTTTCGCCGCCGTGTACGATACGATGACCGATTGCAACGATTTGTGCCGACAGTTCTGGTTTTTGTGCCAGAATAGTTTTAACCATGAAGTTCAGTGCTTCACTGTGCGCTGCGCCAGCACCCAGAGCCGCTTCCTGTTTAGCGCCGTCCAGTTTCCACTTGATGCGGGCTTCCGGCAGGTGGAAGCATTCAGCTAAACCTGACAGGTACTCATCGCCGTTTGCCGGGTCGATAATGGCAAATTTCAGGGAAGAGCTACCGCAGTTCAGAACCAGTACTAACTTACTCGACATGGAAAGTCCTATTTATTAAAAGTGGCGAAATAAAAGTCAAACAGACTATCAGCGTAGCGCATGAAAGCTGGTACATTAATGATGAACGTCAGGCTTCCGATAAGTTTTGTCCGAAAGCAAAAAAAAATTGAAATGCTATAAGATTTTTTTAAATGTCGTCTGCTTCATCATGGCTTGTCTGATTGTTGACCAGGATTGCTCGCAGTCCAGGGTGTTTACCCAACATGACGGGTATAAAACGCGCACAGGATAAACCAGTGTCACTCGTAAAGACAAAATATTTTGAATCATGTTAGGTAAAGTTGGTGAGTTACAGTTTTATTTTAATATTTATCTCTGAAGTTGAGGTCAGACATGGCAAATGACTCCGGCAGTGTCGGTTGGTTCAAGCTGTTCCAGCACGGGCAGCATTATATGAAAACGTGGCCTGTCGATAAACGCCTTGCGCCCATGTTTCCTGAAAACAGAGTAACGCGCGCCACGCGTTTTGCTATCCGTATTATGCCCCCGGTGGCGATTTTTACCCTCACCTGGCAAATTGCACTCGGCGGCCAGCTGGGCCCGGCGGTGACCACCGCACTGTTTGCCTGCAGCCTGCCGATGCAGGGGCTGTGGTGGCTGGGCAGGCGTTCAGTGACCCCGCTGCCGCCCTCTCTCCTCGGCTGGTTCCATGACGTCCGCGGTAAGCTGCAGGAAGCAGGGCAGGCGATTGCCCCCGTTGAGGGCAAACCCACCTATCAGTCGCTGGCTGACGTGCTGAAACGCGCTTTCAAACAGCTGGATAAAACCTTCCTCGACGATCTTTGATTTTGTCACGGGTTTCCTCTTCTCAAACCAGAGGAAACCCGCTTTACGTCAAAGAAGCCTCTCCCTGCGCTGTGCGATCCTTTTGTGACTTTCAGACTGCCCCCGTGGCCGAGGAGCCCCAAATGGATATGTCCCATGCCCAGCGTTTAATTCTTTCTAATCAGTATCAGCTCATGGCCATGCTTGACCCGGAGAACGCGGCGCGCCATCGCCGCTATCAGACTATTGTCGAGCGCGGTTACGGGCTTCAGCTGCGTGAGCTGGATAACGAATTCAGCCAGCTACCGGAAGCAGAGTGTCGTACGCTGGTGGCCATGATGGAGATGTATCATGCGCTCCATGTGTCCTGGACTAATCTGAAAGAGCCACAAACCGTGGAGGCGCGGCGCCTGGTTTTCCTCGGCTTTGATGCGGCGACAGAAGGGCGCTACCTTGGCTACGTGCGCTTCCTGGTGAATGTTGAAGGACGCTATGGACACTTTTCAGCCGGCAGCCACGATTTTAATGCTCAGGTTCCGATGTGGGAAAAGTATCAACGGATGCTGGCTGTGTGGCACAATTGTCCCCGACAGTACCATCTGAGTGCGAACGAGATCGCGCAAGTTATCAACGCCTGAGAAGGAAGATGCAGTGAAGTGTAAAGGTTTTCTGTTTGATCTGGATGGCACGTTAGTCGACTCCCTTGCGGTGGTCGAACGTGCCTGGAAAAACTGGGGTCAGCGCCACGGGATTGCCCCTGACGAGGTGCTGAGCTTTATCCACGGTAAGCAGGCTATTACCTCACTGCGCCATTTTATGGCAGGTGCCTCCGCTGAGGCCATCCAGCAGGAGTTCACTGCGCTGGAAAAACTGGAAGCAGAAGATACCGACGGCATCATCGCTCTGCCGGGGGCATTAGCCTTGCTGGCTCGCCTGGATGAACTGGAGATCCCGTGGGCCATTGTCACCTCCGGCTCCGTACCGGTCGCCAGCGCCCGCCATGCGGCAGCAGGATTACCCGCACCCGCCGCGTTTGTCACGGCAGAGCGCGTGGAGCGTGGCAAGCCGGAGCCGGATGCCTATCTGCTGGGGGCCCAGTTACTCGATCTGGAGCCGGAAGAGTGTGTGGTGGTGGAAGACGCCGCAGCGGGCATTCTTTCCGGTCTTGCCGCTGGCTGCCATGTCATTGCCGCCAATGTGCCGGCCGATGCGCCGCGTCTGGAAGATGTCGATATGGTGCTCACCTCGCTGGATGAGCTGATTATCCATAAGAATGCCGACGGCAGCGTGGATGTTCACCGCAGACATTAAGTTATCTCAGCCCCGCCTCTGCGGGGTTTTTTTGCTGGCTGACTTTTGCCGCAATGTCACGGGGCGATTGCCGTTGCCCGGACAGCAGGCAATCGCCCGATTTAAAATTACAGCGACTCCTGGCTAATCTCATCCAGCGACAGGCTGAAGCTCGGTACAAACACCTCCACGAAATAGTCCATTTCCGGGCTGTGGCGCTGGGCCAGGGTTTTTTCCAGCCGGGCCTTCGCCAGCAGAAACTCATTGTTCCCCGCTGACAGCTCTTCCAGACATTTCAGGTAGGCACAGAGCGCATCAGCCTGCTTGACGATGGCCGTTTCGGCCTCGCTATGCTGGTGTTCATCGATCAGCGGAGCATAAGCCGACCGCAGTTCTTCCGGCAGCATCTCAATCAGCTTTTGCTGGGCAATTTTCTCAATTTTCTTGTACTCATGGGCAATCTGCGCGTTGTAATACTTCACCGGGGTCGGCAGATCGCCGGTCAGCACTTCGCTGGCGTCATGATAAATCGCCATCATCGCGATGCGTTCGGCATTGAGGTTGCCGTTAAATTTTTTATTTTTAATCAAGGCCAGCGCGTGCGCGACCATGGCGACCTGCAGGCTGTGCTCTGAGACGTTTTCCGTGCGCACGTTGCGCATCAGTGGCCAACGATTGATCAGTTTCAGACGGGAGAGGTGAGCAAAGAAGTGGCTCTGGTTCATGGTCTTTTTCCCTTACTTCACAATGCGAAGAGCGGCCTGAGCCACTCTTCGGGGAGAAGATTACAGCTGGCGGTATCCGCCGAGGAAACGGCCAAATTTATTGATAGCCATCTCCAGCTCATCCACGCGGGGCAGAGTGACGATACGCACGTGGTCCGGCCACGGCCAGTTAAAGGCCGTACCCTGTACCAGCAGTACTTTTTCCTGCAGCAGGAAATCGAGAACCATTTTCTGATCGTCGTGGATGTTGAATTTTTTCGCGTCGATTTTCGGGAACATATACAGAGCCCCCTGTGGCTTCACACAGCTGACCCCCGGGATCTCGTTAATCAGCTCCCACGCACGGTTACGTTGTTCATACAGGCGGCCGCCGGGCTGAATAAACTCACTGATGCTCTGATAACCCCCCAGCGCCGTCTGAATAGCATGCTGGGCCGGGACATTCGCGCACAGACGCATTGAGGCCAGCATCTCCAGTCCTTCGATATAGCCCTTAGCATGTTTCTTCGGCCCGTTCAGTACCATCCAGCCCTGACGGAAACCCGCCACGCGGTAGGTTTTAGACAACCCGTTAAAGGTGATGGTCAGCAGGTCGGGAGCCAGGGCGGCAATAGAGTGGTGCTGGGCAACATCGTAAAGGATCTTGTCGTAGATCTCATCGGCAAAAATAATCAGGTTGTGCTGGCGAGCCAGTTCAACCACTTCCATCAGCAATTCTTTGCTGTAGACGGCACCGGTCGGGTTATTCGGGTTGATGATCACGATACCGCGCGTACGCGGGGTGATTTTGCTGCGAATATCGTCGAGGTCCGGGAACCAGCCTGCGGACTCATCACACAGGTAGTGCACGGCTTTACCGCCGGACAGTGAGACGGCGGCGGTCCACAGTGGATAATCCGGGGCCGGTACCAGCATTTCGTCGCCGCTGTTCAGCAGCGCCTGCATGGACTGTACGATCAGCTCTGAGACACCGTTACCAATGTAAATGTCTTCTACCGTGATATCACGCATGCCGCGCGCCTGGTAGTGCTGCATGATCGCTTTGCGGGCGGAATAGAGCCCTTTCGAATCACAGTAACCCTGCGCACCTGGCAGATTGCGGATCACATCAACGAGGATTTCATCCGGGGCTTCAAAACCGAAGGGGGCAGGGTTGCCGATATTCAGTTTAAGAACTTTATTGCCTTCTTCTTCGAGGCGTTTTGCTTCTTTGAGCACCGGGCCGCGAATGTCGTAACACACGTTATCCAGTTTGCTGGATTTATCAATTGGGGTCATCTCTGTCGCCTTGACTGGCAGAAGCGGTTTCCTGCCGTGGAAAACTAAACATTGCACAATGTACTCCTCTCCCGGTTTGTTTTGAAGGGCAGCAGTGGGCTTTGGAGCGTTAAAGGAGGAATTTTCTTTCAGATGGCAGAGGCTGACGTGAACAGCCCTGTATCTGCTATTTCATGCTGCATATTGAGCCTATTCCGATGCTAATGACTGGAAAGGCGTTTTACTCTGTGCGTAATACAGTTCCATTTTCATTGTTTACCCGCGTAATGATTAAATTATTTAGTAAAGAAAGATGGACTGATGATGGTTGAAACAGTCAAGTAAACCTAATTTAGCTGTCTGTTTTTTAATCAGCGCGGTGTTTGTCTGAAGATTAACCATCGCCGGCGAACAGGGAGGGGGGCCAGACCGGAAGAGAGGGACTGAAGAGGATAAAGATAAATTTTGTAGCATCAGGCCGCGTATAAGCGGCCGTTGTCGATAAAATCTTACTTTAGTGATAAGAATAATCGGATTTGGGCTTAAAAAGTAAACGACAGTATGTCAGGATAACGTTCAGGAGACTTTGCACCGTGCGTGCAGGCCTCCCGGGGAATAAAAAAATCCTTTTTATTACCCTAAACAATAAGTAATGCTTAACATTTTTCGCTGTCGTAACAGCGTGCTGGTAACTTAATTTTCAATGGTTGTTTTAGACTAACGACACCGCAACTCGTCCTTTTTTGAGTTTTGTCGGCGTTAATTAACTATAACGACGCGGCTTCCTGCAACTTATGGGTTAGTGCAGCGTGCATTAGTGATGTATCAGACGTGAGAACCTTTTTCTCTGTTTCCCGCCGCACAAGCTGAAAGGAATAACCAGAGTAGAAACTACTCCATCGTCTGCCGATAAAAGTAATGCATCAGGTAATTAATTTATTACTGAACACTGTAACCATTACGCAATTGTTATCGTTTTATCCCTTTGATAAAACAGGTAATAACACCAGGGTAGCTGTTTGTAAAAAACTTATAAAGTGAAGAAAAACATGACTAGTGCAAATCGTCCAGTACTCAATCTTGACCTCGATCTGCTGAGAACCTTCGTTGCTGTTGCCGATCTGAACACCTTTGCCGCCGCTGCGGCTGCCGTGTGCAGAACGCAGTCAGCGGTGAGTCAGCAGATGCAGCGTCTGGAGCAATTGGTAGGCAAAGAGCTATTTGCCAGGCATGGACGCAACAAGTTATTGACGGAACATGGTATTCAGCTGCTGGGTTACGCCAGAAAAATACTGCGCTTCAACGATGAAGCCTGTACTTCTCTGATGTACAGCAACATTCAGGGGGTTCTGACCATCGGCGCATCCGATGATACCTCCGATACTATTTTGCCGTTCCTGCTCAACCGCGTGACCTCGGTCTATCCCAAGCTGGCTATTGATGTCCGTGTGAAGCGCAACCCGTTCATGATGGAAATGCTCAACCAGGGCGAAGTCGATCTGGTCGTCACCACCTCCAGTCCGATGAACTTCACCTGGCAGGTATTACGCACGTCGCCCACTCTCTGGTACTGTGCGGCTGACTACATCTTCCAGCGTGGTGAAGCGATTCCTCTGGTGCTGCTGGATGAGCCAAGCCCTTATCGTGATATGGCTATTGACCATCTCAACGAGGCCGGCATTCCGTGGCGTATCTCATACGTCGCCTCAACGCTGGCTGCGGTGCGTGCTGCCGTTAAAGCCGGTCTGGGCGTCACCGCCCGTCCGGTTGAAATGATGAGCCCGGAGCTGCGTGTTATGGGGGCGGCAGAAGGTCTGCCTATGCTGCCGGATACGGAATATCTGCTGTGCCGTAACCCGGACAGCGATAATGAACTGGCCCTGGCGATCTTTAACGCGATGGAATCACGTAACGATCCCTACAACCTGACCGTCGCAGCTCAGGATGGCGCAGCCTTTGCCGATGAAGAAGAGTAACCAGTAAACGCAAACGATTATTTTTATCATTAAAAATGATTTTTTTTAGTTTTACTGTATAAAACAGGTCTTTCAGTGTGATAATGAACTGAGAGGCCTTTTTTTTGCCCTGATTGTCGTGAGATCCCCCGCTTTTTAGCGCAAGTTACCCCTCTCGCTGTCAAAAAGTGTTCAATGCCGTCCCCAACAGGTTTCGGATGCCCATAATAACTATCTGGTCCGATCAGTCAGTGCGTTCAGCTGGCTGAAAACTGCCCGTTTTCCTGCCAAAAAACACCAAAGTGTGTCCTGGATCAAAAAAATAACCCCATTAAGGGGCAGGAAAACCCGTCCATTCCTGCCAAAATAGTCCATGTTAAATACACGATCCAATCAGGGTTTTAACCGCTACACTTTGATCACATGATGTCACTGACTCGATTTAGCCCACTTTTTGAGCATCATGTGTTAAAAAAATGTTGGGTGTGTAAATTAATGTGCGGATAGTTTTGTCAAAGTTGACAAAAGGTCAGTTAAAGGAGTAAAAAACCACATAAAATTACTGCCTAATCATAAAAGTCAGTAAAATTTATCCGGTTTTTCATTCTTCCCTTGAATCGATGTGGTGTGTTAACTGCCAAATATGAGAGCAGGACGCAAAACGCCACTTTTGGTGAGTAAGCAAGAGTATGTCAACAACCACAGAAGTCGTCGCCCATCATTGGGCATTTGCTGTTTTCCTGATCGTCTCGATTGGTCTCTGCTGCCTGATGTTGGCCGGGGCATGGTTTTTGGGCGGAAAAGCTCGTGGAAGGCATACAAATACCCCTTTCGAATCCGGTATAGCCTCCGTTGGCACGGCAAAACTGCGCCTGTCTGCCAAGTTTTATCTGGTTGCCATGTTCTTCGTCATCTTCGACGTTGAAGCCCTCTATCTTTATGCATGGTCGACGGCGATTCGCGAAAGCGGATGGGTCGGCTTTGTCGAAGCCGCCATTTTCATTTTGGTTCTGCTTGCTGGTCTGTTTTATCTGGTTCGCATTGGCGCACTGGATTGGGCACCTGCCCGTCGTCAGTTTGACGTCAAACCTACCACCATCTCGCACGCCAACCGTCACAAGCAGTAACAGCGAGGCAAAAACACATGGACTATACGCTCACCCGCATAGACCCGAACGGTGAGAATGACCGTTACCCACTGCAAAAACAGGAGATCGTCACCGATCCCCTGGAAAAGCACGTTCATCAAAACGTCTACATGGGCAAGTTAGAACATGCCCTGCACGATATGGTGAACTGGGGTCGTAAGAATTCCCTCTGGCCGTTCAACTTCGGTCTTTCTTGTTGCTACGTCGAGATGACAACCTCGTTTACTGCGGTACACGACGTGGCGCGATTTGGTTCTGAAGTTATCCGTGCATCACCACGTCAGGCAGACTTTATGGTGGTAGCAGGGACCTGTTTTACCAAGATGGCCCCGGTAGTGCAGCGCCTCTATGACCAGATGCTGGAACCTAAATGGGTGATTTCTATGGGAGCCTGTGCGAACTCCGGCGGCATGTACGATATCTACTCTGTGGTGCAGGGTGTGGACAAATTCCTGCCGGTTGATGTGTATATTCCCGGCTGTCCACCTCGCCCGGAAGCCTACATGCAGGCGCTGCTGCTGCTGCAGGAGTCGATCGGCAAAGAACGTCGCCCGCTGTCGTGGGTCGTCAGCGATCAGGGTGTCTATCGCGCGAATATGCAGTCTGAGCGCGACAGGAAAAACGCCGAGCGTATTGCAGTGACCAATCTGCGTACCCCTGACGAAATTTAAGACAGCAGTTTATGGATGTGGTCATTAAAAGCGCAATAAAAACACAACGTCATCTGCGCTGACCCACCTGACGCCAACACTGAGTGCCTGTCAGACAGGCCAGCATGGTGAACAACTTATGACAGATTTAACCACGCAAGATCTCGCCCAGCCGTTATGGCAAACCCGAGATCACCAGGATGACCCGGTGATCGGCGAGCTGCGTAATCGTTTTGGGCCTGATGCCTTTACAGTACAAGCGACCCGTACCGGCGTGCCGGTAGTCTGGGTGAAACGTGAGCAGTTGCTTGAGATCATTGAGTTCCTGCGCAAGCTGCCTAAACCCTATGTGATGCTGTATGACCTGCATGGCATGGATGAGCGCCTGCGTACCCACCGTGCCGGTTTACCGGCGGCGGATTTTTCCGTTTTCTATCACTTCATCTCCATTGAACGCAACCGCGACATCATGCTCAAGGTGGCGTTGTCTGAAAACGATTTGAATGTGCCCACCATCACCAAAATTTTCCCGAATGCCAACTGGTATGAGCGTGAAACCTGGGAGATGTTTGGTATCAATGTTGAAGGTCACCCGCACCTGACGCGCATCATGATGCCGCAGAGCTGGGAAGGGCATCCGCTGCGCAAAGATTATCCGGCGCGTGCGACCGAGTTCGATCCGTTCGAACTGACCAAGCAGAAAGAAGATTTGGAGATGGAATCTCTGACCTTCAAGCCTGAAGACTGGGGCATGAAGCGTTCGACCAATAATGAGGACTTCATGTTCCTCAACCTGGGCCCGAACCACCCCTCCGCGCACGGGGCCTTCCGTATTATCCTGCAGCTGGACGGTGAAGAGATCGTCGACTGCGTGCCGGATATCGGTTATCACCATCGCGGTGCCGAAAAAATGGGCGAACGTCAGTCCTGGCACAGCTACATTCCGTATACCGACCGTATTGAATATCTCGGCGGCTGCGTGAATGAAATGCCTTACGTACTGGCGGTAGAAAAGCTGGCCGGTATCAAAGTCCCTGAACGCGTAGAAGTCATTCGCGTGATGCTATCAGAGCTGTTCCGTATAAACAGCCACCTGTTGTACATCTCTACGTTTATCCAGGACGTCGGTGCAATGTCTCCGGTGTTCTTTGCTTTTACAGACCGCCAGAAAATTTATGACGTGGTAGAAGCCATTACTGGCTTCCGTATGCACCCGGCCTGGTTCCGCATCGGCGGCGTGGCGCATGACCTGCCAAAAGGCTGGGAGCGCCTGCTGCGTGAGTTCCTGGACTGGATGCCTAAGCGTCTGAAAGCCTATGAACAGACCGCGCTGAAAAACTCCGTGCTGATTGCCCGTTCCAAAGGTGTTTCTGCCTATAACATGGAAGAAGCACTGGCGTGGGGGACCACGGGGGCTGGCCTGCGTGGCACCGGTCTGGACTTTGACGTGCGTAAATGGCGTCCGTATTCCGGTTATGAAAACTTCGATTTCGAAGTGCCAATCGGCGATGGCGTGAGCTGTGCTTACACCCGTGTCATGCTGAAGATGGAAGAGATGCGCCAGAGTATGCGCATCCTGGAACAGTGCCTGAAGAACATGCCGGCAGGCCCGTTCAAAGCTGACCATCCGCTGACCACGCCGCCGCCGAAAGAGCGCACGCTGCAGCATATCGAAACCTTGATCACTCACTTCCTGCAGGTGTCGTGGGGCCCGGTAATGCCGGCCAACGAATCCTTCCAGATGATTGAAGCGACCAAAGGGATCAACAGTTACTACCTGACCAGCGATGGCAGCACGATGAGCTACCGCACCCGCGTGCGCACGCCGAGTTTCCCGCACCTGCAGCAGATCCCATCGGTGATCAACGGCAGCCTGGTATCCGATCTGATCGTATACCTCGGTAGTATCGATTTTGTTATGTCAGACGTGGACCGCTAATTATGCACGATCAGAGAATTGCGATCGAAACGATCGACGAAACCGGAGCTTTTGTGCTGAGTGCGGCAGAGCGCGATGCCATCGAGCATGAAAAGCACCACTACGAAGATGCCCGTGCGGCATCTATTGAAGCGCTGAAAATCGTTCAGAAACACCGGGGCTGGGTGCCAGACGGTGCCATCCATGCCATCGCTGAGGTGCTGGGCATCCCGGCCAGCGATGTCGAAGGGGTGGCCACGTTTTACAGCCAGATCTTCCGTACGCCGGTGGGTCGCCATGTGATCCGCTACTGCGACAGCGTGGTATGCCACATCACCGGCTTCCAGGGCATTCAGTCGGCGCTGGAAAGCAACCTGAATATTAAACCGGGTCAGACCACGGCTGACGGTCGCTTTACGCTGCTGCCAACCTGCTGCCTCGGTAACTGCGACAAAGGGCCGGTGATGATGGTGGATGAAGATACCCACGTTCATCTCACGCCGGAAGGTATCGCCAACTTACTGGAGCAGTATCAATGAGACAGATCGTGCGTACTGCCGAAATGCATCCGCTGACCTGGCGGATGCGTGAAGACAAGCAGCCGGTATTCCTCGAAGAGTACCGCAGTAAGAATGGCTATGCCGGTGCTGAAAAGGCGCTGAAATCCCTGTCGCCGGAAGACATTGTTAGCCAGGTGAAAGACTCCGGTCTGAAAGGGCGTGGCGGCGCGGGCTTCTCTACCGGTCTGAAGTGGAGCCTGATGCCAAAAGACGAATCCATGAACATCCGTTATCTGTTATGTAACGCCGATGAAATGGAACCGGGCACCTATAAAGACCGCCTGCTGATGGAGCAGATGCCCCATCAGCTGGTGGAAGGCATGTTGATTGCCGCCTTCGCGCTAAAAACCTATCGCGGCTATATCTTCCTGCGCGGTGAGTACATCGAAGCTGCCGTTAACCTGCGCCGTGCCATTGCTGAAGCGACCGAAGCGGGGCTGCTTGGCAAGAACATTCTCGGTACGGGGTTCGATTTTGAACTTATCGTGCATACCGGCGCCGGTCGTTATATTTGCGGTGAAGAAACAGCCCTGATTAACTCGCTGGAAGGACGCCGTGCTAACCCTCGCTCCAAGCCACCGTTCCCGGCAACTGCGGGTGCCTGGGGCAAGCCAACCTGCGTGAACAACGTCGAGACGCTTTCCAACGTTCCGGCGATCATCGCTAACGGCGTTGACTGGTACAAAGGCATCTCCACCAGCGAAGATACCGGCACCAAAATGATGGGCTTTTCCGGCCGCGTGAAGAATCCGGGCGTCTGGGAGCTGCCATTTGGTACTACCGCACGTGAAATCCTTGAAGAGTATGCCGGTGGCATGCGCGATGGGCTGAAGTTTAAAGCCTGGCAGCCGGGCGGGGCAGGGACAGACTTCCTGACCGAGGCACACCTCGACCTGCCGATGGAGTTTGCCAGCATTGGTAAAGCCGGCAGCCGTCTGGGTACCGCGCTGGCGATGGCCGTTGACCACGAGATCAATATGGTGTCACTGGTGCGTAACCTGGAAGAGTTCTTCGCCCGTGAGTCCTGCGGCTGGTGTACGCCCTGCCGTGACGGCCTGCCATGGAGCGTAAAAATTCTGCGCGCGCTGGAAAATAAGCAGGGCCAGCCGGGGGATATCGAAACCCTGCTGCAGCTCTGCCGCCAGCTTGGCCCGGGTAAGACCTTCTGTGCGCATGCGCCTGGTGCAGTAGAGCCACTGCAAAGTGCCATTAAATACTTCCGTGAAGAGTTTGAAGCGGGTATGGCACCTCAGGTATTCAGCAACGCACACGCGATTAGCGGCATCCAGCCAAACCTGTTAAAGGCGCGCTGGTAAGCAAAGTTTAACGCCCGTGTTCGCACGGGCCTTACGGAAGCATGTTCACTATGGCTACAATTCATGTAGACGGTAAAGAATATGATGTTGATGGCGCAGACAACCTGTTACAGGCTTGTCTCTCCCTCGGCTTAGATATTCCTTATTTCTGCTGGCACCCGGCGCTCGGTAGCGTCGGTGCCTGCCGCCAGTGCGCGGTGAAGCAATTTCAGAATGCCGAAGACACCCGTGGTCGCCTGGTTATGTCCTGCATGACACCGGCGTCTGACGGTACCTTCATCTCTATTGATGACGGTGAAGCAAAAGAGTTCCGCGAAAGTGTGGTGGAGTGGTTAATGACCAACCACCCGCACGATTGCCCGGTCTGTGAAGAGGGGGGTAACTGTCACCTGCAGGATATGACAGTGATGACCGGCCACAGCTTCCGCCGGTATCGCTTCACCAAACGTACGCACCGCAATCAGGATCTCGGCCCGTTCATTTCCCATGAAATGAACCGCTGTATTGCCTGCTATCGCTGTGTGCGTTATTACAAAGATTATGCAGACGGGACCGACCTCGGTGTTTACGGAGCCCATGACAACGTCTACTTCGGTCGTCCTGAAGATGGCGTGCTGGAAAGTGAGTTCTCCGGTAATCTGGTCGAAATATGTCCAACCGGCGTATTTACCGATAAAACACACTCCGAGCGTTATAACCGCAAGTGGGATATGCAGTTTGCACCCAGCATCTGCCAGCAGTGCAGCATCGGCTGTAATACCAGCCCGGGTGAGCGCTATGGTGAACTGCGCCGTATTGAAAACCGCTATAACGGCACGGTAAACCACTACTTCCTGTGCGATCGCGGCCGCTTCGGCTATGGCTACGTGAACCTGAAAGATCGTCCGCGTCAGCCTATGCAGCGTCGCGGCGATGACTGGATCTCACTGAATGCCGATCAGGCTATGCAGGGCGCGGCGGATGTGCTGCGCCAGGCGAAGAAAGTGATCGGCATCGGTTCCCCACGTGCCAGCGTAGAGAGCAACTTTGCCCTGCGTGAGCTGGTGGGGGCTGACAACTTCTCTACCGGTATCCCGGCAGGGGAGCAGGGGCGTCTGGATCTGATGCTGAAAGTGCTGCGCGACGGTGGCATCCATACGCCGGCGCTGCGTGAGATTGAAAGCTACGATGCCGTGCTGGTGCTGGGCGAAGATCTGACCCAGACCGGCGCGCGCGTGGCGCTGTCCGTGCGTCAGGCGGTCAAAGGAAAATCCCGTGAAATGGCGGCTGCGCAAAAAGTGGCTGACTGGCAGATTGCGGCGATCCTCAACATCGGGCAGAACGCTAAACATCCGCTGTTCGTGACTAACGTCGACCAGACGCGTCTGGATGACATCGCCGCCTGGAGCTATCGTGCCCCGGTGGAAGATCAGGCGCGCCTTGGTTTCGCTATCGCCCACGAACTGGATGCCAGCGCACCAGCCGTTGCTGACCTTGATAAATCACTGGCCGGCAAAATTGACGTTATTGTGCAGGCCTTAGCCGGGGCGAAAAAACCACTGATCATCTCCGGGACTAACTCCGGTAGCGAAGCGATGATTCAGGCGGCCGCCAACGTGGCGAAAGCGCTGAAAGGGCGCGGTGCTGATGTAGGCATCACCCTGCTGGCCACGGCGGCAAACAGCGTTGGACTTGGCATGATCGGCGGTAAATCCCTTGATACCGTCTTGTCCGAGCTGGAAAGCGGTGCGGCTGATGCGGTGATCATCCTTGAAAACGACCTGTATCGTCACCTGCCTAAAGCGAAAGTGGATGCGGCACTGGCCAACACGCCAAGCGTCATCGTACTGGATCATCAGCGTACGGCGACCACCGAGAAAGCCGGTCTGATCCTCTCCAGTGCAAGCTTTGCAGAAAGCGACGGTACGGTGGTGAATCAGGAAGGCCGCGCACAGCGCTTCTTCCAGGTGTATGACCCGGCTTATTACGATGAAAAAGTGCAGATGCTGGAAAGCTGGCGCTGGCTGCATTCGCTGCAGAGCACCATCAACAGCCGCGAAGTCGACTGGAGCCAGCTCGATCATGTGATCGATGCCTGCATCGTTGCGCTGCCACAGCTGGCCGGAATTAAAGAGGCGGCTCCGGATGCCAGCTTCCGTATTCGGGGTCAGAAACTGGCGCGTTCACCACACCGTTCCAGCGGACGTACCGCGATGCGCGCCAATATCAGCGTGCATGAGCCGCGCCAGCCGCAGGACAAAGACAGTATGTTTGCCTTCTCTATGGAAGGGAACAACCAGCCGGGTGCTGCCCGTTCGCAGATCCCATTTGCCTGGGCGCCTGGCTGGAACTCACCGCAGGCATGGAATAAATTCCAGGTCGAAGTGGGGGGTAAATTGCGTAATGGCGATCCGGGTGTGCGTCTGATCGAAGCGGGTGTGCCTCAGCTGGGCTGGTTCGAAAATGTGCCTGCTGCTTTCGCTGGCAGCCATGATGCCTGGCGCGTAGCGCCATACTTCCACCTGTTCGGCAGCGATGAAATGACCCAGCGCGCACCGGTTATCCAGCAGCGTATGCCTGAGGCTTATGTGATGGTGAACCCGGAAGATGCCGCGAAGCTTGGCGTAAATGCCGGTACGGCGGTTGAATTTACCTGCCAGGGCGAGACACTGCGCCTGCCGGTCCGCTTCTCCAGCACGTTGCAGGCGGGGCAGGTCGGTCTGCCGCTCGGTTTACCGGGTATTCCACCGTTCCTGGCGGGTAGCGACATCGACAATCTGCGGGAGGCAGTACAATGAGCTGGCTGACACCGGAAGTTATCGACGTGCTGATTGCCGTCGTCAAAGCACTGATCATCCTGTTTGTGGTGGTGGGCTGCGGCGCCTTTATGAGCTTTGGTGAGCGTCGCCTGCTCGGTCTGTTCCAGAACCGCTACGGGCCTAACCGCGTCGGCTGGGGTGGATCACTGCAGCTGGTGGCGGATATGATCAAAATGTTCTTTAAAGAGGACTGGATCCCGCCGTTTACCGATCGTGTGATCTTTACCCTTGCGCCAATGATTGCCTTTACCTCGCTGCTGCTGGCGATGGCGATTGTGCCTGTGACGCCAACATGGATGGGCGCAGACCTGAACATTGGTCTGCTGTTCTTCCTGATGATGGCAGGCCTGGCGGTCTATGCCGTGCTGTTTGCAGGCTGGTCGAGTAATAACAAATACTCACTGCTGGGGGCGATGCGTGCATCGGCTCAGACTCTGAGCTACGAAGTGTTCCTCGGCCTGTCGCTGATGGGCGTAGTGGCACAGGCTGGCTCATTCAACATGGTCGACATTGTGAACAGCCAGCAGCATCTGTGGAACGTCATCCCGCAGTTCCTCGGCTTCCTCACTTTCTGCATCGCCGGTGTGGCAGTGTGTCACCGCCATCCATTTGACCAGCCAGAAGCGGAGCAGGAACTGGCTGACGGTTACCACATTGAATATGCCGGGATGAAGTTCGGCCTGTTCTTCGTCGGTGAATACGTCGGTATCGTTACCGTTTCATCACTGATCGTTACGCTGTTCTTCGGCGGCTGGAACGGTCCGTGGCTGCCACCGATTTTCTGGTTCGCGATTAAAACGGCATTCTTCATGATGATGTTTATTCTGATTCGTGCTGCGTTACCGCGTCCGCGCTATGACCAGGTGATGTCGTTCGGCTGGAAAGTCTGTCTGCCGTTGACGCTGTTGAATCTGCTGGCAACTGCCGCAGTCATTCTGTACACGGCGCAGTAAGGGGTTAAGAAGATGACATTAAAAGACCTTGTTGTTGGTTTCGGGACAACCGTACGCAGTATCTGGCTGATAGGGATGAACGCCTTCGCCAAACGCGAAACCATGATGTATCCGGAAGAACCGGTTTATCTGCCACCCCGTTATCGTGGTCGTATTGTACTGACGCGTGACCCCGACGGTCAGGAGCGCTGCGTTGCCTGCAACCTGTGCGCCGTGGCCTGTCCGGTTGGCTGTATCTCGCTGCAAAAAGCAGAGATGGCCGACGGGCGCTGGTACCCGGAGTTTTTCCGTATTAACTTCTCGCGCTGCATCTTCTGTGGCCTGTGTGAAGAGGCCTGCCCGACCACTGCGATTCAGCTTACCCCAGATTTCGAACTGGGTGAGTTTAAGCGTCAGGATCTGGTGTATGAAAAAGAGCACCTGCTGATTTCCGGCCCGGGTAAATACCCGGAATATAATTTTTACCGGATGGCGGGTATGGCGATCGATGGCAAAGACAAAGGCGACGCAGAAAACGAAGCCAAACCCATCGACGTCAAGGGCTTGTTACCTTAAGGAGCCAGGCATGGAATTTGCATTTTACGTTTGTGGTCTGGTATCTGTGCTGGCGACGTTACGCGTCATCACGCATACCAACCCGGTACATGCGCTGCTGTACCTGATTATTTCTTTGCTGGCGGTTGCCGGGGTGTTCTTCTCGCTCGGTGCCTACTTTGCCGGTGCGCTGGAAATCATCGTTTATGCCGGTGCCATTATGGTGCTGTTTGTTTTCGTGGTGATGATGCTGAACCTTGGCGGCCAGGAAGTTGAGCAGGAGCGTCAGTGGCTGAAGCCGTCTATGTGGATGGGCCCGGCCGTACTTTCGCTGGTGTTACTGGTGGTGCTGGTTTACGCCATCAGCGGCATCAACGACCAGGGCATTGACGGTAAGATGATCGATGCGAAAGCCGTCGGTATCAGCCTGTTTGGTCCTTACGTTCTCGCCGTTGAGCTGGCGTCGATGCTGCTTCTGGCAGGCCTGGTGGTGGCGTTCCACATCGGCCGCGAACAGCGTCCCGGTGAGGTTCTGAGCAACCGCCCGTCTGATGCGGCGAAAAGTAACAAGGAGGAGCGGGTATGATCCCTCTGCAGCATGGACTTATTCTGGCGGCCATTCTGTTTGTCCTCGGACTGACGGGCGTGGTAATCCGCCGCAATCTGCTGTTTATGTTGATTGGTCTCGAAATCATGATTAACGCTGCTGCACTGGCGTTTGTGGTGGCGGGGAGCTACTGGGGACAGGCCGACGGTCAGGTAATGTATATCCTGGCAATCAGCCTGGCCGCGGCTGAAGCCAGCATTGGCCTGGCGCTGCTGTTGCAGCTCCATCGCCGCAGCCAGACCCTCAACATTGATAAAGTGAGCGAGATGCGCGGATGAACCTTCTCTATTTAACAATCCTGTTTCCGCTGATTGGCTTCCTGTTACTGGCCTTCTCCCGTGGCCGCTGGTCAGAGAACCTGTCAGCGACCGTGGGTATGGGGTCTGTCGGTCTTGCGGCGCTGGTCGCGGCCTATGCGGGCGTCGACTTCTTCAATAACGGCCAGCAGGTATTCAACCAGGCATTGTGGACCTGGATGCAGGTCGGAAACTTCAAGATTGACGTTAACCTGACGCTGGACGGCCTGTCGCTGACCATGCTGTCGGTCGTGACCGGCGTTGGCTTCCTGATCCACATGTTTGCCTCCTGGTACATGCGTGGGGAAGAGGGCTACTCGCGGTTCTTCGCCTATACCAACCTGTTTATCGCCAGCATGGTCGTTCTGGTGCTGGCCGATAACCTGATGCTGATGTATCTCGGCTGGGAAGGCGTTGGCCTCTGCTCTTATCTGCTGATTGGCTTCTACTACACCAACCCGAAAAACGGCGCGGCGGCGATGAAAGCCTTTATCATTACCCGCGTGGGGGATGTGTTCCTGGCGTTCGCGTTGTTCATTCTTTACAACGAGCTGGGCACGCTGAACTTCCGCGAAATGATGGAGCTGGCACCGGCGCACTTTGCGGCGGACAACCATATGCTGCAGTGGGCGACCCTGATGCTGTTAGGTGGTGCGGTCGGTAAATCGGCACAGCTGCCGCTCCAGACCTGGCTGGCTGATGCGATGGCCGGTCCGACGCCTGTTTCCGCGTTGATCCATGCCGCGACGATGGTGACCGCCGGGGTTTACCTGATTGCCCGTACTCACGGCCTGTTCCTGATGACGCCTGAAGTGCTGCATCTGGTCGGGATTATTGGTGCGATTACCCTGGTGCTGGCCGGTTTTGCCGCGCTGGTGCAGACCGATATCAAACGCGTGCTGGCTTACTCTACGATGAGTCAGATTGGTTACATGTTCCTGGCGCTGGGGGTTCAGGCCTGGGATGCAGCGATTTTCCATCTGATGACCCATGCGTTCTTTAAAGCGCTGCTGTTCCTCTCTTCCGGTTCGGTGATCCTTGCCTGCCATCACGAGCAGAACATCTTCAAGATGGGCGGCCTGCGTAAAAGTATTCCGCTGGTGTACGTCTGCTTCCTGGTTGGCGGGGCCGCACTGTCTGCGCTGCCGCTGATCACCGCAGGCTTCTTCAGTAAGGATGAGATTCTGGCGGGTGCGCTGGCTAACGGTCATCTTAATCTGATGATTGCGGGTCTGGCCGGGGCGTTCATGACCTCGCTCTACACCTTCCGTATGATCTTTATTGCTTTCCACGGGGAAGAAAAAATTCACGCTCATGCGGGCAAAGGTATCACTCACCATCTGCCGCTGATTGTGCTGTTAATTCTCTCTACCTTTATTGGCGCGATGATTGTTCCACCGCTGAGAGGCGTTCTGCCAGAAACCAGCGAGCTGGCACACAGCAGCGTCCTGACCCTGGAGATTGCTTCCGGTGTCGTGGCTATTGTGGGCATCCTGCTGGCGGCCGCATTGTGGCTGGGTAAACGCACGCTGGTTACCGCGATAGCGAACAGTGCCGTGGGGCGTTTCTTTACCACTTGGTGGTTTGCCGCCTGGGGCTTCGACTGGCTGTATGACAAAGTCTTTGTTAAGCCTTATCTCGGTGTGGCCTGGCTGCTGTCGCGCGATCCGCTGAACGCCCTGATGAATATTCCGGCTTTACTGGCGCGTGGCGCGAATAAAGGTCTGGTCGTCAGTGAAAACGGCTACCTGCGCTGGTATCTCGCTTCCATGAGCATCGGTGCCGTTGTGGTGCTGGCGCTGCTGCTGGTGATCTAAAGGTTAGTGAGTGGGGTGGGGCAGAGCCACACCCTATAAAGAATAAAAATCGCAATAAAGGGAAAACCGCCATGTTATTACCTTGGCTAATATTCATCCCGTTTGTCGGTGGATTACTGTGCTGGCAGCTGGAGCGCTTCGGGCCTAAGCTGCCACGCTGGATTGCATTGATCGCAATGGGGCTGACCTTTGTACTCTCGCTGCAACTGTGGCTGCAGGGAGATTACTCACTGACTCAGGCTGCAGGTATTCCGCAGTGGCAATCTGAGTTCTCCGTGCCGTGGATCCCACGTTTCGGCATTGAGTTCCATCTTGCACTGGATGGGCTTTCACTGTTGATGGTTGTGCTGACCGGCCTGCTGGGCCTGATGGCTATCCTCTGTTCGTGGAACGAAATCGAGAAGTGGCAGGGCTTCTTCCACCTTAACCTGCTGTGGATCCTCGGTGGCGTCATCGGCGTGTTCCTGGCAATGGACATGTTCCTGTTCTTCTTCTTCTGGGAGATGATGCTGGTGCCGATGTACTTCCTGATCGCGCTCTGGGGCCATAAAGCCTCCGACGGGAAGACGCGTATTTCTGCGGCGACCAAATTCTTCATCTATACCCAGGCGAGTGGTCTGGTGATGCTGATTGCCATTCTGGCGCTGGTGTTTGTGCATTACAACGCGACGGGAATATGGACGTTTAGCTACGAAGAGCTGCTGAAAACACCGATGACGCACGGCGTGGAATATCTGCTGATGCTGGGCTTCTTTATCGCTTTCGCGGTAAAAATGCCGGTGGTTCCGCTGCACGGCTGGCTGCCAGATGCCCACAGTCAGGCACCGACGGCAGGTTCCGTTGACCTGGCCGGTATCCTGCTGAAAACGGCAGCTTATGGTCTGCTGCGTTTTGCTCTGCCGCTGTTCCCGAATGCGTCTGCCGAATTTGCACCGATTGCCATGTGGCTGGGGATTATCGGTATCTTCTACGGGGCCTGGATGGCGTTCTCGCAGTACGATATTAAGCGTCTGATTGCTTACACCTCGATTTCCCATATGGGCTTCGTGCTGATTGCTATCTACACCGGCAGCCAGCTGGCGTTCCAGGGGGCAGTGATTCAGATGATTGCTCACGGCCTGTCGGCATCTGCACTGTTTATTCTCTGCGGTCAGCTGTATGAGCGCCTTCACACCCGCGACATGCGTCAGATGGGTGGCCTGTGGTCGCGTATCAAATGGCTGCCGGGTTTGTCGCTGTTCTTTGCCGTGGCTAACCTGGGGATGCCAGGTACCGGTAACTTTGTCGGTGAATTCATGATCCTGACGGGTAGCTTCCAGACGGTACCGGTGATCATTGTTATCGCTACCTTTGGTCTGGTGTTTGCCTCGGTGTACTCGCTGATTATGATGCAACGCGCTTACTACGGTGCGCCTAAGTCAGAAACACCGCTGCGCGGCATGTCTGCGCGTGAGTTCCTGATGATTATGGTGCTGGTGGTACTGCTGGTGTTGCTGGGTGTTTATCCGCAGCCGATTCTGGATACCTCGCACGCTGCGATGAGCAACATTCAGCAGTGGTTTACTGCTTCAATTTCAACTACAAGGCCGTAATTCGCCATGACAATAACTCCTCAACAATTGATCGCGCTTCTGCCGCTGCTGATCGTCGGATTGACGGTGGTAGTTGTGATGCTGTCCATTGCGTGGCGACGCAACCACTTCGTTAATGCGACGCTGGCCGTGGTCGGTCTGAACCTGGCGCTGTTTTCTCTGTACTTTGTCGGCCAGGCAGGGCCAATGGACGTTACCCCGCTGATGCGGGTGGACGGCTATTCAATGCTGTATACCGGGCTGGTGATCCTGGCCAGCCTGGCCACCTGCACCTTCGCCTACCCGTGGCTGGCAACCTATCCGGATAATCGCGAAGAGTTCTATCTGCTGGTGCTGATTGCTGCCCTGGGCGGTGTGGTCCTGGCCAGTGCGAACCATCTTGCCTCGCTGTTTATCGGTATCGAGCTGATTTCGCTGCCACTGTTTGGTCTGGTGGGTTACGCCTTCCAGCAAAAACGATCGCTGGAAGCGGCCATCAAATACACTATTCTGTCGGCAGCAGCCTCTTCATTCCTGCTGTTCGGTATGGCGCTGGTGTATGCTGATTCCGGTAGCCTGAGCTTTGCCTCACTGGGTAAAAGCCTGAACGACGGCGTTATCAATGAACCGCTGCTGCTGGCCGGTCTGGGCATGATGATCGTCGGCTTTGGCTTTAAACTGTCGCTGGTACCATTCCACCTGTGGACGCCGGATGTTTACCAGGGCGCTCCGGCTCCGGTATCGACCTTCCTGGCGACTGCCAGCAAGATCGCCATCTTTGGCGTGTTGATGCGTCTGTTTATGTATGCGCCGATGGCCGACAACGAGGGTGTACGCATCGTTCTCAGTCTGATTGCGGTCGCTTCGATGCTGTTCGGTAACCTGATGGCTATCTCGCAGAGCAACATTAAGCGCCTGCTGGGTTACTCCTCGATCGCTCACCTGGGTTACCTGCTGGTGGCACTGATCGCCGTGCAGACTCATCAGCTGTCGATGGAAACCGTGGGCGTTTACCTGGCCGGTTATCTGTTCAGCAGCCTGGGTGCTTTCGGTGTGGTCAGCCTGATGTCCAGCCCGTACCGTGGCCCGGATGCGGATTCCATGTACTCTTACCGTGGTCTGTTCTGGCACCGTCCGATCCTCGCGTCCGTCATGACCGTGATGATGCTGTCGCTGGCGGGTATCCCGATGACGCTGGGCTTTATCGGTAAGTTCTATGTGATTGCTGTGGGCGTCAGTGCGCAGCTGTGGTGGCTGACCGGTGCGGTGGTACTGGGCAGTGCCATTGGTCTGTACTACTACCTGCGTATGACCGTCAGCCTGTATCTGTCTCCGCCTGAGTTATCTCAGCGTGACGCGCCGGCCAACTGGGCATTTACCGCCGGTGGGGTGGTGGTGCTGATCTCTGCGATTCTGGTGTTGATACTGGGTATCTTCCCGCAGCCGCTGATTTCGCTGGTGAAACTGGCGCAGCCACTGATGTAATTTCATGCAATACAGATAATAATAATCGGGCCCACAGTGGCCCGATTTTTTTTTGCTTCATCGGAGGAGCTAAGTTAATGGATATCATCTGGCAAGACCTGCACCACAGCGAACTTGATGCCGCCCAGCTCTACCGGCTGCTGGCATTACGTAACGCGGTATTTATCGTTGAGCAGCAGTGCCCTTATCTCGATATAGATGGTGCGGATTTGCTCGGGAACAACCGCCATCTGCTGGGGATGCTGGAGAATAAACTGGTGGCGTATCTTCGCATTCTGGGCCCGGTCAGCGCCGGTAAGCCGGTGAAGATTGGTCGGGTGATTGTGTCCGGTGATGCGCGTGGGCTGAATCTGGGCAGCCGGCTGATGGTGCAGGCGCTAAACAGCTGCGAACAGCACTGGCCCGGGCAGCCGATTTTTCTTTCAGCACAGGCGCATTTGCAGGAGTTTTATGGTCGTCAGGGATTTGTTGCGGTCAGTGAAGCGTATCTCGAGGACGGTATTCCACATATTGATATGCAGCGTACGCAGGGCATGTAATTCTGCGTACGCCACAGGAAGGAGGGCGATTTTTCGGTCGCCCCACATCATTTGCTTTACGCGCTCTTAGCCAGCAGTCATGACCCGGTCATCAACATACTTACGCTTGTCTGGCGGCGGTGGGACATACTGATACAGCCAGGTTTCGCTTAATGTCTCATCTTTGGTACGCAGGAACAGGCGCATATTCACCGGATCGGTGGCATCGCTGTCAGGGTACCAGTCGAAGAGAATACGATAACCGTTGATCGGTTCAACGTAGAGGATTTCAACCTGTTTCAGCGTGCCGGAGGAGATATTAATCACCGGCTCAATACCTTTCGGCGCAGCGGCTTTCAGATCGCCACCCACAAAATCGACGGCAAAACGACGAGCCCAGACGTTCGGATAGTGTTCACCCGGAGCCCAGCCTTCCGGGAAGCCGCCCATACCGGTGCGGGTGGCATTTACGCGTGCCAGCCCGCTGCGTACCGGCGGCAGGCCGCTCCAGTAAAGCTTGTAGGAGAAGCTGTGCTCGCTCCCGGCTTTAATGGCGTCGGCTGGCTGCCAGAAGCAGACGATATTATCCAGTGTCTCCCCGGTGGTCGGGATCTCCATCAGGTTAATCGCCCCTTTGCCCCATTTGCCCACCGGCTCCACCCACAGGCTTGGACGCTTGTTGTACCAGCCAATCACATCCTGGTAGCTGTCAAAGTCATGGTTCAGCTGCAACATGCCGAAACCGCGCGGATTTTCATCCTGATAGGCATTGAACGTTAGACGCTGCGGGTTGTTGAGCGGGCGACAGATCCATTCACCTGAACCGGTCCACATCGCCAGGCGATCGGAGTCGTGGATCTGCGGGTGGATGGTGTCACACATGCGGCGTTCGTTATTGCCGCAGCTGAACATGGTGGTCATCGGGGAGATACCCAGCTGCTGGATATCCTTGCGCGCATAAATGTGGTTTTCCACTTCCATCACCACGCGTTTGTCTTCGCAGTGAATAGTGAATTTAAACGCGCCGGTGCAGCTTGGCCCATCCAGCAGGGTATAGACCACAAAGGTGGTGTCATCGGCTTTTGGCGTTTCGAACCAGAAGGCGGTAAAGTCCGGGAACTCTTCCTTGCCGTTGCTGAAGGTGTCGATTGCCACCCCACGGGCGGACAGGCCGTACTGAAAGGTCTCATCCACTGCGCGGAAATAGCTGGCCCCGAGGAAGGAAACGATATCCCGTTTTGCCAGCTCCGGTTTTTTAAACGCGCGGAAACCGGCGAAGCCGAGGTCGGTTTTACCTTCCAGTTGCTTAGTGTCAACGTGTGCGTTGTTGTAATTGAACAGCTCAGGTCGGAAGTGGATTTCCCGCGCTTCCCGGCTGGCACCATCAACCGAGAACATGCGGATACGGCGTTTAAAGCCCATCCCTACATGGAAGAACTGAACATCAAGCTGGCGATTGTCGATGCCGTTCCACAGCGAGTGGTTAGCATCATACTGGATTTCGTTATAGGCCTGCGGAGTCAGCGTTGCCAGCGTTTCGGGCAACGGTGCCGGAGCGCCACCATAGGCCTGTTTTGCCATATCGGCGGCCATTTTTTTAAGCACATCAAAATCAAATCGCTTGGCGGAACCATCGGCAATCCCGTCTTCAGCCCAGGCAGCCTGGGAGAATAACGTGGATAAACCCGACATCCCACTGAGGGTTGCGAATGCCATTGACGCTTTCATAAACATTCTTCGATTCATGCCGGAAATAATTTCCTCAGGTGAACGGAGTTTGTAGTGACTGTCGTGCGTTTGCACGCATTCGCTCAGCCGGCTTGCGTCCGGCTACAGGGAGTTACGACAGCCTGCCAGGGTAATGATTCAGTTCACGCAAAATTTATCAGATAAATCTAAATACCGCAGTGGTTTCGCATGTGAATTAACGTAAATATCGGAATTTACAGCACTGTCCGCACACCACACGCAACAGGCCGTTCGCCATTCTCAGTTAATTCCTGGTAGTTTTCGTCAAACAAAGCGGTGGAAACTGTCTATAGTTATCTGACGACGTTAATTCGCCCAAGGAGAATGGAAATGACTACTACGACTGAACCACATGAAACTCGCCTCGATGACGATCTGGCGCTGCTCACTGAAACACTGGAAGAAGTGCTGAAGTCGTCGGGCGATCCGGCCGATCAGAAATATGTAGAGCTGAAAGCCAAAGCGGAAAAATCGCTGCATCAGGTGAAGTCCCGCATCAGCAACGCGTCGGATACCTACTACGTCCGCGCCCGTCAGGCGGTAACGCGTGCAGATGATTACGTACACGACAAACCCTGGCAGGGTATTGGCGTCGGTGCGACCGTGGGCCTGGTGATCGGCCTGCTGCTGGCACGTCGTTAACAGATACGCTTGCTAACAGACGCCTCCAGGCGTCTGTTTCATTGACCTCTCCGCTGTTCCCCTTGTCCGGATCAATATTTCCCGTTTTCTCTGCCGCTACGATAGACCTCTCTTTGTTTTATCGCTGAGGTCAGCATGCAACTTGCCCGGGCTATAGACCAGCTCATTCACCAGCTCCTGCAGGTCAGGGTCTCTGCACCCGGTCAGCAGCAGCTCTGCGTTCCATTGTCTCCTGATACTGATGCCCTGAACTGGCTGGATGCCCAGACCTGCTGGCCGCAATTTTACTGGCAGGCGCGCAGCGGCGAAGCATTGATGGCCGCCTGCGGGGCGCTGGAGCAGTTTGACTCCATCCTGTCTGCGACGCGGCGTCTTGCGTCACTCCCGGCGAACTGGCGGCTGCCGGGAGCAAACCGCTTTGACGGCAGCAGCTTTTTCTTCCTGCCCGCGCTGCTCTGGCAGCAGGATGCTACCGGCCAGCGGTTAATGCTCAATCTGGTCAGTGACCGTTCCCTGCAGCAGGAAGCCCGGCGGATGGCATGCTGGCTCAGGGCCCTGCGTCCGGCCAGGCCTGCGCCGCCGTTACCTTATGCTGTTACGGTACGTCAGCTGCCGGATAAACCCGGCTGGCTGCGGCGGGTCAACCTGGCCCTGGCGGCGATTACGGCAGGAGAGCTGGATAAAGTCGTGCTGGCGCGTGCCAGCGATGTCACCCTGTCCGGCCCGCTGTCACCTGCTGCGCTGCTGGCCGCCAGCCGGCGTATCAACCCCCGCTGCTATCACTTTATGCTGGCGACCGGCGCAGGACAGGCGCTGGTCGGGTCGAGTCCTGAGCGGCTGTATGCGCGGCATGGGAAGCAGCTGGAGAGTGAAGCGCTGGCCGGAACCGCCGGGCTGGAACAGGCGGGTCTGCTGGAGGACAGAAAAAATCAGTGGGAAAACGGCCTGGTGGTCGACGATATTCGCCAGCGCCTGGCGGGTGCTGTCACCGGGCTGGAGGTGATGCCGACAGAGCTGCTTCCCCTCCGGCACCTGCAGCATTTGCGGCGACGTATTCGCGCCCGCCTGTTGCAGCCTGATGATGCCGACTGTGTGGAACGCCTGCAGCCGACGGCGGCGGTGGCAGGGCTGCCGCGCGCAGATGCCCTGGCTTTTATCCGCCAGCAGGAGCCTTTCAGACGCGACTGGTACAGTGGGTCGATCGGCTATCTGTCGCAGTCACAGAGCGAATTCTCCGTGGTACTACGCTGTGCCCGGGTCGCGGGTGAGCAGGTGCGTCTCTACGCCGGGGCCGGTATCGTCAGCGGCTCAGTGCCGGAGCAGGAATGGCAGGAGGTCGAGAGTAAAGCCGCGACCCTCGGCGCGTTGCTGAGGGTGGGAAAGCGGGGGTAAAGCTGGCCCAAATCAAAAAGACGACGAAAGCGCCTGATTATAATAGCGCGAGGATTTTTGATCGGGAGTGGCTATGCAGCAAGACCTGTCGCACGCAACGTTCAATCGCCGCTGGGCTACCGTACTGCTGGAAGCGCTGACGCGCCACGGTGTTCGTCACATCTGCATTGCCCCGGGCTCCCGATCGGCTCCGCTGGCGCTGGCAGCCGCGGCCCGTGAAAACGTGTTATGTCATACGCACTTTGACGAACGAGGCCTGGGTTTTCTGGCCCTGGGGCTGGCAAAAGCCACCGGACAGCCTGTCGCGATGATCGTCACTTCCGGTACGGCCGTGGCGAATCTTCATCCGGCGCTGGTGGAAGCGCATCTCACCGGTGAAAAGCTGGTGGCAATCAGTGCCGATCGCCCTCCTGAACTGATCCACTGCGGTGCAAATCAGGCGATTGACCAGATCGGCATCTTTGCACCTCACGTTAGCGCATCCCTCAATCTTCCCCGTCCGACGCCTTCCATTCCGGCACGCTGGCTGGTATCGGCGGTGGACACCCTGCTGGCACAGCAGCAACACGGCGGCGTGCATATTAACTGCCCGTTTGCAGAACCCCTGTATGGCCCCGACAGCGACGACTTCCATGCGTGGCAGGATGAACTCGGGAGCTGGTGGCAGAGCCGGGAGCCCTGGCTGCATTACCCTCAGCAACACCGTGTTCCCGTAGAAAATGACTGGCCACAGTGGCGGAATAAACGCGGGGTGGTGATTGCCGGACGCGTCAGCGCACAGGAGGGCAGTCTGCTGGCCGCGTGGGCCAGTGAGCTGGGCTGGCCACTGCTGGGTGACGTGGTGTCGCAGACCGGGCAGCCTCTGCCCTGTGCTGCCCTGTGGCTGGCGCATCCGGCGGCACGGCAGGCGCTGACGGCGGCAGAGATCGTGGTGCAGTTTGGCGGCAGCCTGACCGGCAAAAATCTGCTGGACTACCAGAACAGCTGCCGCCCGGATACTTACTGGCTGGTCGACCCGCTGCCGGGTCAGCGCCATCCTGGCAGCGTGCGCGGCCGGCGAATTCAGGCAGAGATGACCGACTGGCTGCAGCGCCATCCTGCCGCCGCGCATCGTCCCTGGTGCCCGGAACTGGCCCGGCTGGCCGGACGTACCCTGCAGTACCTGGCCCAGCATCTGCAGTCGTTTGGCGAGGCGCAACTGGCCCACCGCCTGAGCGGGCTGCTGCCAGAAAACGGGGCGCTGTTCATCGGCAATAGCCTTTCGGTACGCCTGGTCGATGCTTTTGCACAGCTTCCTGCGGGTTATCCGGTCTACTGTAATCGCGGTGCCAGCGGCATTGACGGGCTGCTGGCGACGGCCGCGGGCGTCCAGCGGGGCACGGCACAGCCGCTGCTGATCCTGCTGGGCGATCTGTCCGCGCTGTACGACCTCAACAGCCTGGCGCTGCTGCAACAGGCTTCTGCCCCGGTCGTGGTGATGGTCATTAATAACCAGGGCGGCCAGATCTTTTCCATGCTGCCCACGCCTTCCGCCGAACGGGAACGCTTTTTCACCCAGCCACCCAGGGTCGACTTCCGCCATGCAGCGGCGCTGTTTGGCTTGCAGTTTGCCCGCCCCACCCATTGGGAGGCGCTCCGGGAGTCGGTCGCGCAGGGCTTTCAGGGGGGCGTGACGCTGATCGAAGTTGTGACCCACGGGGACGAAGGTGCCCAAACCCTGGCGCGCTGTGCCAGTGAGGTAATCCACTTATGATGCTTCATGCACACTGGCAGGGGCACCACCACAGTACGCGTCCGGTGCTGGTCTGGCTGCACGGCTTTCTTGGCAGTGCGGCGGACTGGCAGCCGGTACAGCGTTATTTCAGCCACTGGCCGCTGCTGAGTGTTGACCTGCCCGGCCACGGCGGATCCCAGGCGCAGACCGTCACCGATTTCGACGATCTGTCACAGCGGCTTAACGCCACGCTGCACTTCCATCAGGTCGACCGCTACTGGCTGATAGGCTACTCGCTGGGCGGGCGACTGGCGTTGTATCACGCCTGTCGTCATGCCGGAAGCGGTCTGGCGGGACTGTTGGTCGAGGCGGGGCATTTTGGCCTCAGTAACCCCGTCGAACGCCGCCACCGCCGCGATCACGATTTCAGCTGGGCAGCGCGGTTCCGCCAGCAGCCGCTCGGTCAGGTACTGGATTTGTGGTATCAGCAGCCGGTTTTTGCCGAACTGACAGCGGTCGAGCGACAGCGTCTGGTGGCCCGGCGGCTGAATAATCGTGGCGAAGACCTGGCGGCGATGCTTCAGGCGACCTCACTGTCGGCGCAGCCGGATCTGTTGCCCGAACTGCGGGAGAAAAATTTCCCATTCCGTTATCTGTGCGGTGAGTGGGATCAGAAATTTTTACAGCTGGCCCGGCAGGCGGCGCTGCCCCCGGCGGTCATTCCAGCGGCGGGGCATAACACACACCTGGCGAACCCCCTGGGGTTTGCCCATCAGCTTGCACGCGTGCTTAATCATAATTAAGGAGCCCTGATGTTGTATCCCGATGAAAAACAGCTTTATGCCCCGGCGCAGTGGCAGGATTGCGGCGCTGAGTTCTGCGATATTCGCTACCACAAAACTGATGATGGCATAGCGAAAATTACCCTCAATCGGCCACAGGTGCGCAATGCCTTCCGTCCGCAGACCATCGTGGAAATCCAGCAGGCGCTGGATAACGCCCGGCGGGATCCGGCTGTCGGGGTCATTGTGCTGACCGGAGAAGGTGACCTGGCCTTTTGCTCCGGTGGAGATCAGAAAGTGCGCGGCGATTACGGCGGCTATCAGGATGACGCCGGCGTTCATCATCTGAATGTCCTCGACCTGCAGCGGCAGATCCGTACCTGCCCGAAGCCGGTGGTGGCGATGGTGGCAGGCTACGCCGTGGGCGGCGGGCACGTACTGCACATGATGTGTGACCTGACAATTGCTGCCGATAACGCGCAGTTTGGCCAGACAGGGCCGAAAGTCGGCTCATTTGACGGCGGCTGGGGCGCTGCCTATATGGCGCGCATCGTCGGTCAGAAAAAGGCACGTGAAATCTGGTTCCTCTGTCGGATGTACGATGCCCGGCAGGCGCTGGATATGGGGCTGGTGAATACGGTGGTTCCGCTGGCCGAACTGGAAAAAGAGACGGTACGCTGGTGCCGCGAGATGCTGCAAAACAGCCCGATGGCGCTGCGCTGTCTGAAGGCGGCCCTCAATGCCGACTGTGACGGACAGGCCGGGCTGCAGGAGCTGGCGGGGAATGCCACCATGCTGTTCTATATGACCGAAGAGGGGCAGGAAGGGCGCAACGCCTTTAACCAGAAACGCCAGCCTGACTTCAGTCCGTTTCGGCGTAATCCCTGATGCGCCGCGCCGCGCTGTACGGATATCAGATTGCGCTGGAGGCCGGGGTGGTATTGCGCCATCAGCGGTTAAAAGTGCGACAGGGGATGCTGGTGAGGCTGTGCGATGGGCAGACGGAGGGCTGGGGCGAGATTGCGCCACTGCCGGAGTTCAGTCATGAAACGCCGGAACAGGCTCGGGAGCAGGCCACCGGCTGGCTGTCACAGTGGTGTGATGGCGTGATGCCTGCAGAAAGTGAACTGCCCTCCGTGGCGTTTGGCATCAGCTGTGCGCTGGCCGGGCTGAGTAACACACTGCCTGCTGAGGGGGAGTATCGTCTGGCGCAGCTGTGCAGCGGCGACCCCGATGAGCTGTTCCAGCGCCTGTGTCAGCAGCCGCAGCCGCTGGCGAAAATGAAGGTGGGCTTGTACGAGGCGGTGCGCGACGGGATGCAGGCCAGCCTGCTGCTTGAAGCACTGCCTCAGCTGACCCTGCGGCTCGATGCTAACCGCAGCTGGACGCTGGAAAAAGCGCTGAGTTTCGCCCGCCATGTCTCACCCGCGCTGCGTTCACGCATCGCGTTTATCGAGGAGCCGTGCAGGGATCGGCAGCAAAGCCTGGCCTTCGCCGCAGAGACCGGCATTAATATTGCCTGGGACGAAACCCTGCGTGAGGAGCAAGACGCGCTGAGCGCAGCGCCCGGCGTGGTCGCTGTGGTGATCAAACCCACGCTGACCGGCAGCATTGAGCGGGTGCAGCGGCAGGTGAGACAGGCGCAGGCGCACGGGCTGACTCCGGTGATCAGCAGTACGCTGGAGTCCAGTCTGGGGCTGACTTTGCTGGCGCGGCTGGCACACTGGCTGACGCCGGGGGTGCTGCCGGGGCTGGACACGCTGCAGCTGATGCAGCAGCAGGTGCTCAGAGCGTGGCCGGGCAGTGCGCTCCCCGTTCAGGGGCACGAGGCGTTATCATGTCTCTGGCAGCGATAACCGACTGGCCGTGGTGTGGCTGGCAGCAGCGTTGCCCGGAGGCGCTGGCGGTTGATGCCGGTCAGCTGCGCCTGACCTGGCAGCAGCTGGGGCAGGCCATCAGCGGACAGGCCGCCGGTTTCCGCCAGCAGGGGGTCAACCCGGGCGACCTGGTGGTCCTGCGCAGCGGCAACAGCCTTGATGCCCTGCTGGCATGGCTCGGGCTGCTGGCCTGCGGCGCGCGGGTGCTGGGACTCAATCCCGGACTTCCCGCTGAACAGCGGGACGCGCTGCTGCCGGGGTTGTCAGCACGTTTTATGCTGAATCTGGCCGGGCCTGTGGCCGCGCCGCTTCCGCCGCTGACGCTGTGCCGGGCGACGGGAAAGAGCAGTGCTCCGTGGCAGCCGGAGCGGATCGCCACGCTGACGCTGACATCTGGCTCCACCGGGCTTCCCAAAGCCGCCGCGCACACCTTTGCTGCTCATCTCTACAGCGCGGCGGCGGTGGCCGCGCTGATGAACGGCAAGAGGGATGACCGCTGGCTGCTGTCACTGCCGCTGTTCCATGTCTCCGGTATGGGGATCCTCTGGCGCTGGCTGTCGCTGGGGGCGACTCTGGTGATCCCGGATGCCCGCGGTTTCCATGCGGCCCTGGCGCGCAGCACGCTGGCCTCGCTGGTCCCTACCCAGCTCTGGCGGCTGCTGCAACAGTCAGCACTGCCCGCCAGCCTGCGTGCGGTGCTGCTCGGTGGCGCACAGATCCCGGGGGAGCTGACCCGTAAGGCTGAAGAGGCCGGGCTGCGCTGCTACTGCGGCTATGGTATGACCGAAACCGCCTCGACCGTCTGCGCCCGCCGTGCAGATCACCGTTCCGGTGTCGGGCCGCCCTTAGCCGGGCATCAGGTTCGTCTGGTGGAGGGAGAAGTCTGGGTTTGTTCGCCGGCGCTGGCATCCGGGTACTGGTCGGCGGGTGCGCTACGGCCGCTGGCTGACGCTGACGGATGGTTACACACCGGCGACCGTGGCCGCTGGCTGCAGGATGAGCTGGTGATTGACGGGCGACGCGATAATCTGTTTTTCTCGGGGGGCGAAGGTGTGCAGCCCGAACAGATCGAAAAAATAGTGCAGGCACATCCAGCGGTCACGCAGGTGTTTATCGTGCCGCAGGCGAGTGCCGAGTACGGTCAGCGGCCGGTGGCGCTGGTCGAAGGCGGAATTGCCCTGGACCGCCTGGCGGCCTGGGCCGCCCCGCGGCTCGCCGGCTATCAGCGCCCGGTGGCATGGTATCCGCTGCCGGCGGCAGAGGGGGGATCCCTTAAACGTTCCCGCCAGCAGCTGAAGGCGTGGGTCGCGCAGCAGCAGAAATAACCGGGCGTTGTCGAAAATGACATTGTGTTTCCCGGAAGGGCTTCCTACAGTGTCATGACATAAGTACACCGGAGAACAACATGATAAGAGTGGAAATGCTCGCGACGGGCGACGAAGTCCTGCACGGACAGATCGTCGACACCAATGCGGCCTGGCTGGCTGGCGTACTGTTTGAACACGGCTTGCCGATGACCAGCCGTCAGACGGTGGGTGACAGCCTGCAGGAGCTGGTCACAGTACTGACTGAACGCAGCAAGGTGGCCGATGTGCTGATCGTCAACGGCGGGCTGGGCCCGACCAGTGATGACTTAAGCGCGCTGGCGGCGGCTACCGCCGCTGGGGTAGAGCTGGAGATCCACCCTGAGTGGCTGGTGAAAATGGAAGCCTTCTTTGCCAGCCGCGGTAAGGCAATGGCCCCCAGCAACCGCAAGCAGGCGGAGATCCCACAGGGTGCCGAGATGATTGATAATCCGGTGGGGACGGCCTGCGGTTTTGCCATGCAGCTCAACCGCTGCTGGATTTTCTTCACCCCCGGCGTGCCCTCTGAATACAAAGTGATGGTGATGGATCAAATCCTGCCGCGCCTCAAGGCGCGCTTTCAGCTGCCGGAGCCGCCGTTATGCCTGCGCATGACAACCTTTGGCCGCGGGGAAAGCGATCTGGCCTCCGATATTGAACCCCTGCCGCTGCCGGAGGGCGTGGTGATGGGCTATCGTGCCTCCATGCCGATCATTGAACTGAAGCTGAACGGTCCGGCGTCAAAAAGAGCAGAGATGGAGCAGTTCTGGCAGCAGGTACGTGAAATTGCCGGGGACAGCGTGATTTTCGAAGGGTTTGAAACTCTACCTGAACAGCTGGCGCGTCGCCTGAAGGAACACAAACTGTCGCTGAGTATCAGCGAACAGTTCAGCGCGGGTCTGCTGCAGTGGCAGCTGATCTCCGCAGGGGCCTCGCTGGTCGCGGGCAACGTATTACCTAATCAGAGTGAGTCGCTGGGGGTGCTGGCGGCGCGCAGTCAGCAGCTGGCCAGGCAGAATCACGCCAGGCTGGCGCTGGTCGTGGGCGGTCTGGAAGACGATCGTCTGGGCTTTGCGCTGCATACCCCGGACGGCACCTTTGCACAAAAGGTGAAATTTAACGTCAGCCGTCACGGCCTGAAAGCCCGCCAGGACATGGTCGCCATGCTGGCGATGAATATGCTGCGCCGCTGGTTGAACGGGCAGAAAGTCACCACCGGACACGGCTGGATTGATGTGGTCGAAACGTTATAAGCATTAAAAAGGGCTGACCCTAAAGAAGGTCAGCCCTGGGGGATGTGTTGCCGTGCGTGGAGGGGGCCTTTTTTTCCGGTCGTGCCGGTGGCGGGCACCGCCGTCTACAACTCGATCTCAATATCCCCGTCGGCCTTGCAGCAGCAGGGCAGAATTTCACCCTGATTGACAAAGGCCAGCGGCGTCGCGTTGTAACTGACTTCTCCCTTCAGCAGGCGGGTACGGCATGAGCCGCAGTAGCCTTCACGACACTGATACTCCACACATACCCGGTGCGACTCCAGCGCGGCCAGCAGGGAAGGGTGCTCATCATCACACTCAAGCTGCGTACCGGAGGTACGCAGTGTAATGCTCGCCATCTTACAGCTCGAAGTCGCTGAGGTCGTCGGCATTCACTTCAGAATCAATCTGACCGACCAGGTAAGAGCTGACTTCCACTTCCTGCGGTGCCACCTGAACGTTATCGGACACCAGCCAGGAGTTGATCCACGGGATTGGATTCGAGCGGGTTTTAAACGGCAGATCCAGGCCGACGGCGTTCATGCGGATGTTGGTGATGTACTCAATGTACTGCCACAGAATATCTTTGTTCAGGCCGATCATCGAACCGCCGCTGAACAGATATTCCGCCCACTCTTTCTCCTGCTCGGCCGCCAGCACAAACAGGTCGTAGCACTCCTGACGACACTCTTTGGCAATCTCCGCCATTTCCGGATCGTCTTCGCCGCTGCGCAGCAGGTTCAGCATATGCTGCGTGCCGGTCAGGTGCAGGGCTTCATCACGGGCGATCAGCTTGATGATTTTAGCGTTGCCTTCCATCAGTTCACGTTCGGCGAACGCGAAGGAACAGGCAAAGCTGACGTAGAAGCGAATGGCTTCCAGTGCGTTAACGCTCATCAGGCAGATATACAGCTGTTTTTTCAGTGCGCGCAGGCTGACGGTCACGGATTTACCGTTGACCTCGTGCGTACCTTCACCCAGCAGATGCCAGTAGCTGGTCATCTCGATCAGATCGTCGTAGTAGCCAGAGATGTCTTTAGCGCGTGACAGGATCTGCTCATTGGTGACGATATCGTCGAACACCAGCGCCGGATCGTTGACGATATTACGGATGATATGGGTGTATGAGCGCGAGTGGATTGTCTCTGAAAACGCCCAGGTTTCAATCCAGGTTTCCAGCTCAGGGATTGAAATCAGCGGCAGCAGCGCGACGTTCGGGCTGCGTCCCTGAATGGAGTCCAGCAGGGTCTGATATTTCAGATTGCTGATAAAGATGTGCTTCTCGTGATCCGGCAGCGCCTGATAGTCGATACGGTCGCGGGAGACGTCAACTTCCTCCGGACGCCAGAAGAAAGAGAGCTGCTTTTCGATCAGTTTTTCAAAGATGTCATATTTCTGCTGGTCGAAACGCGCCACGTTCACCGGCTGACCGAAGAACATCGGTTCCAACAGCTGGTTGTTTTTATTCTGTGAAAACGTTGTGTAAGCCATGATTCAATCCAAATGAGTCAGGGCCAGCATGCTGGCCCCGTAGGGAAATCGTAAAAGGGGCGGCGCTGACCGCCCCTGCCGGTTAGATTTTGCAGGCACCGCTTTCGCAGCCGTCATCCTGAATGGAGGGCACCAGGTCTTCCTGCGTATCTTCCGCACCGTCGCGGGTGTTCTGGTAGTACAGCGTTTTCACGCCGAATTTGTAGGCGGTCAGCAGATCTTTCAACAGCTGCTTCATCGGCACCTTACCGTTGGCAAAGCGCGTCGGGTCGTAGTTGGTGTTCGATGAAATCGCCTGGTCGATAAATTTCTGCATCAGGCCGACCAGCTGCAGGTAGCCATCGTTATTTGGCATATCCCACAGCAGTTCATAGTTATCCTTTAGGCGCTCATACTCCGGCACCACCTGACGCAGGATACCGTCTTTCGACGCTTTAATGCTGATATGACCGCGCGGTGGTTCAATACCGTTGGTGGCGTTAGAAATCTGTGAAGAGGTTTCTGACGGCATCAGTGCAGACAGGGTGGAGTTACGCAGGCCGTGTTTTTTCACCGACTCGCGCAGCGCATCCCAGTCGAGTAGCAGCGGGGTATTACAGATCGCATCCAGGTCTTTCTTGTAGGTGTCGATCGGCATAATGCCCTGGGAATAGGTGGTTTCGTTAAACCACGGGCAGGCACCCTGTTCAATCGCCAGATCGTTTGAGGCCTTCAGCAGCCAGTACTGAATAGCTTCGAAGGTCTGGTGGGTCAGCTCGTTTGCACTGCCGTCGGAGTAACGAACACCGTTCTTCGCCAGGTAGTAAGCATAGTTAATGACGCCAATACCCAGCGTACGGCGGCCCATTGCGCCACGTTTGGCGGCCGGGATAGGGTAGTCCTGGTAGTCCAGCAGGGCATCCAGCGCACGCACAGCCAGCGTTGCCAGCTCCTGCAGGTCGTCCAGGCTTTCAATCGCCCCCAGGTTAAACGCCGACAGCGTACAAAGGGCAATTTCGCCATTTTCGTCGTTGACGTCCATCATCGGTTTGGTCGGCAGGGCAATTTCCAGGCACAGGTTAGACTGGCGCACCGGAGCAATAGCCGGGTCAAACGGGCTGTGGGTGTTGCAGTGGTCCACGTTCTGAATGTAGATACGGCCGGTGGAGGCGCGCTCCTGCATCATCAGCGAGAACAGGTCCACGGCTTTGATACGCTGCTTGCGGATGCTGCTGTCCTGCTCATATTTGGTGTACAGACGCTCAAACTCTTCCTGATTCGCGAAGAAGGCATCGTACAGGCCAGGCACGTCAGACGGGCTGAACAGGGTGATATCTTCGCCTTTCAGCAGGCGCTGATACATCAGCTTGTTGATCTGAACGCCGTAATCCATGTGGCGCACGCGGTTACCTTCCACGCCACGGTTGTTTTTCAGTACCAGCAGGCTTTCCACTTCCAGGTGCCACATCGGGTAGAACAGGGTTGCTGCCCCACCGCGCACGCCGCCCTGAGAGCAGGATTTCACCGCAGTCTGGAAATGTTTGTAGAACGGAATACAGCCGGTATGGAACGCTTCACCGCCGCGGATCGGGCTGCCCAGCGCGCGGATACGTCCGGCATTGATGCCGATACCGGCACGCTGAGACACATACTTCACGATGGCGCTGGAGGTGGCGTTGATGGAGTCCAGACTGTCACCACACTCGATCAGCACACAGGAGCTGAACTGGCGGGTAGGGGTACGGACGCCCGACATAATCGGCGTCGGCAGCGAGATCTTAAAGGTGGAGATCGCATCATAGAAACGCTTCACGTAGTCCAGACGGGTCTCACGCGGGTAGCCAGAGAACAGGCAGGCCGCCACCAGAATGTAGAGGAACTGGGCGCTTTCATAGATATCACCGCTGACGCGGTTCTGCACCAGATACTTGCCTTCCAGCTGCTTAACGGCAGCGTAGGAGAAGTTCATATCGCGCCAGTGGTCGATAAAGCCGTCCATCAGCTCAAACTCTTCCGCGCTGTAGTCTTCCAGCAGGTGATGGTCATATTTACCCATCTCAACCATGCGTTTCACCTGGTCGATCAGCTTCGGTGGCTCAAACTGACCGTACGCTTTTTTACGCAGGTGGAAGATCGCCAGACGGGCGGCCATGTACTGATAGTCAGGGGCATCGCGGGAGATCAGGTCAGCTGCAGACTTGATGACGGTTTCATGGATATCAGAAGTGCGGATACCTTCGTAGAACTGGATGTGGGATCGCAGCTCAACCTGGGAGACGGAGACGTTTTGCAGTCCTTCGGCAGCCCAGTCGAGAACACGGTGGATTTTATCGAGATCGATACGCTCGGTGCGGCCATCGCGTTTGGTTACAAGCAGACTCTGATTCATGTCGCGTTTTACCTGTCCTTAACAAATAATCCCCACGCTTATACACAGATTTCTCATTGTGAGTAACTCTGTGGATAAACACTATATATAGGGGTTGAGGGAAATCTTGATAACAATATGGTGAGTATTCTAGTAATTTCCGCGTGCTTAACAAGGCTTGATTTTCAGGGAAAACTACGGTTGTGGGGGGCGCATTTTTCCTAAGTCCACGTTTCTCAAGGCCCTGGCTCAATGTCAATGGGTTGAGAAATTTTTTAGAATTATGATCGAGCGCGGGTTTCTTGTTCAGCCTGAAAATTTCCAGCATTTTGTTGCTGGAAAAGTACACATAATGAGACGCCTCACGGCCGGGGTCGGCGTGACAGTGACAGCCTACGTCAATCCCGACGCACGCGGTAAGAGGAAAACGATCTGCCCCCTCCGGCGAGAAAACAGCCAGCGGCCAGCGCAGTGACCGGCCGCCGGATGCCCTTACGCGTCGATGGCGCGGTGCGCGTGCACCATATAATTAACGTCGACGCCCGGGGCCAGCTTGAAATGATTAGTCACGGGGTTGTAATGCAGGCCAATGATATGACGTTCCCGCAGTGGCGTTTCATCCACCCAGTTCAGCAGTTCCGCCGGGCGAATAAACTTTTTAATATCGTGCGTGCCGCGCGGCACCATGCGCAGGACGTATTCCGCACCGATAATCGCCATCAGCCAGGATTTGCTGTTACGGTTAAGGGTGGAGAAAAAGACTTCCCCCCCCGGTTTCACCAGACGCGCGCAGGCGTGAACCACGGATCGCGGGTCCGGCACGTGCTCCAGCATCTCCATGCAGGTCACCACGTCGTACTGACCGGCGAACTGCTCCGCGTGTTCTTCCACGGTCTGCTGAACGTAATCAATGGTGACACCGCTCTCCAGCGCATGCAGGCGTGCCACTTCCAGGGGTTCTGCACCCATATCCAGGCCGGTGACGTTTGCGCCTTCGCGCGCCATGCTCTCGGCAAGAATGCCGCCCCCGCAGCCGACATCGAGGATTTTTTTGCCAAACAGGCCATCCGCGTGTTGAGCAATCCAGCCAAGGCGCAGCGGATTGATGCGGTGCAGGGGTTTGAACTCCCCTTCCAGGTCCCACCAGCGTGATGCGACGGCTTCGAATTTGGCGATCTCACCGTGGTCAACGTTCTGTGTGCTCGTGTTTTGTTCTGCATTCATTGGGTTAATACTCCAGCCAAAGTTTGACGCAGTATATACCCGTCATACTTCAACTTGCATCTTTGTACGCGACGCAGGTGGGTGGGGGGCTGGCAGGGTGACGGATCCGCTGAGAGGCAGAATGCAATAAAGCGGCCAAAGCGATGCTTTCCATTCAACACCTGGACGCAATGTGATATACTTTCGCACCTTTGAATCCGGGAATAACAGTAAGGAAAGCGCGTCCATGAGCGACCTCGCCCGCGAAATTACACCGGTCAATATCGAAGAAGAGTTAAAGAACTCCTATCTGGATTACGCAATGTCGGTCATCGTTGGCCGTGCGCTGCCAGATGTCCGTGATGGCTTAAAGCCGGTTCACCGCCGCGTGCTTTACGCTATGAACGTGCTCGGTAATGACTGGAACAAAGCTTATAAAAAATCCGCCCGTGTCGTCGGCGACGTTATCGGTAAATATCACCCTCATGGCGACACCGCCGTGTACGACACCATCGTGCGTATGGCACAGCCGTTCTCGCTGCGTTACATGCTGGTCGATGGTCAGGGTAACTTCGGTTCCGTGGACGGCGACTCCGCTGCGGCAATGCGTTACACCGAAGTCCGTATGTCCAAAATCGCTCACGAATTGTTAGCGGATCTGGAAAAAGACACCGTCGACTTTGTGCCGAACTATGATGGCACTGAGCAGATCCCGGAAGTGATGCCAACGCGGGTACCGAACCTGCTGATTAACGGCTCCTCAGGGATTGCCGTGGGGATGGCGACCAATATCCCTCCGCACAACCTGATTGAAGTGATTAACGGCTGTCTGGCGTACATCGAAGACGAGAATATTACCGTTGAAGGCCTGATGGAGCACATCCCGGGCCCGGACTTCCCGACAGCCGCGATCATCAACGGCCGCCGTGGAATCGAAGAAGCCTATCGCACCGGCCGGGGTAAAATTTACATCCGCGCCCGTGGCGAAGTGGAAGTCGACGCAAAAACCGGTCGCGAAACCATCATCGTGCATGAAATTCCCTATCAGGTGAACAAAGCGCGCCTGATTGAGAAGATTGCCGAACTGGTTAAAGAGAAACGTCTGGAAGGTATCAGCGCACTGCGCGATGAGTCCGATAAAGACGGTATGCGTATCGTGATCGAAGTGAAACGCGATGCGGTAGGTGAAGTGGTCCTGAACAACCTCTATTCGCTGACCCAGCTTCAGACCTCTTTCGGCATTAATATGGTGGCGCTGCATCAGGGCCAGCCAAAAATTATGCCGCTGAAGGATATTCTGGAAGCCTTTGTGCGTCACCGTCGTGAAGTGATCACCCGCCGGACCATTTTCGAACTGCGCAAAGCGCGCGATCGTGCCCATATTCTCGAAGCTCTCGCGGTGGCACTGGCTAACATTGACCCGATTATCGAGTTAATCCGCCGTGCAGCATCGCCATCTGAAGCGAAAGCAGGCCTGATTGCCCAACCGTGGGCGCTGGGTAACGTGTCCGCAATGCTGGAGCGTGCTGGTGATGATGCTGCCCGCCCTGAATGGCTGGAAGATGAATTCGGTATTCGCGATGGCCAGTACTATCTGACCGAGCAGCAGGCTCAGGCGATCCTGGATTTACGTCTGCAGAAACTGACCGGCCTTGAGCATGAAAAACTGCTCGACGAATACAAAGAGCTGCTGGAGCAGATCGCCGAACTGCTGCGTATTCTGGGCAGCTCCGAGCGCCTGATGGAAGTGATCCGCGAAGAGCTGGAGCTGATCCGCGATCAGTTCGGCGATAAGCGTCGCACCGAAATTACCGCCAACAGCGCCGACATCAACATCGAAGACCTGATTAATCAGGAAGATGTTGTTGTGACCCTGTCGCACCAGGGCTACGTCAAGTATCAGCCTCTGACAGATTACGAAGCGCAGCGCCGCGGCGGTAAAGGCAAGTCAGCCGCCCGTATTAAAGAAGAAGACTTTATTGACCGCCTGCTGGTGGCCAACACCCATGACACCATTCTCTGCTTCTCAAGCCGGGGCCGTCTGTACTGGATGAAGGTTTATCAGCTGCCGGAAGCCAGCCGTGGAGCGCGTGGACGTCCTATCGTCAACCTGCTGCCGCTGGAAGCCAACGAACGTATTACGGCGATCCTGCCGGTGCGCGAGTATGCAGAAGGCTTCAATATCTTTATGGCTACCGCCAGCGGTACCGTGAAGAAAACGGCACTGAAAGAGTTCAGCCGTCCGCGCAGCGCCGGTATTATTGCCGTCAACCTGCGTGATGATGATGAGCTGATTGGCGTGGCTCTGACGAACGGCAACGATGAAGCGATGCTGTTCTCCGCCGCCGGTAAAGTGGTTCGCTTCGCAGAGAGTGCAGTGCGTGCCATGGGCCGTACGGCTTCCGGCGTGCGCGGTATTAAGCTGGCTGAAGGCGACCGCGTCGTGTCACTGATCGTCCCGCGTGACGATGGTGCCATCATGACCGTGACGCAGAATGGCTACGGTAAACGTACTGCTAACACCGAGTATCCAACCAAGTCGCGTGCGACCCAGGGCGTGATCTCCATTAAAGTGACTGACCGTAACGGGCCGGTTATCGGTGCTGTCCAGGTTGTCGACAGCGATCAGATCATGATGATCACCGACGCCGGCACGCTGGTCCGTACCCGCGTTTCTGAAGTGAGCGTCGTCGGGCGTAACACCCAGGGTGTTATCCTGATCCGTACCGCAGAAGACGAGAACGTGGTCGGCCTGCAGCGCGTGGCAGAACCGGTGGCGGAAGATGAACTCGATGCTATCGACGGCAGCGTTGCCGAAGGCGATGAGGACATCGCCCCGGAAGTGGAAAATGACGACGATGCACCAGAGGCAGACGAGGAGTAATCCTTAGTCCCCCTGGAGAAAGCCGGTTCATTGCGAACCGGCTTTTTTTTTGCAATCAGGGCTGGTGTGGCACGTTGAGAAAGCCATGCTGCTGCATAAACTGGTCGATGGCCGCCAGCGTCTGCCGATGGACCGCCTCCCGTTCTGCGCGCGGTGTTTCACAGATAAAGGCCTCGCCTTCTTCCGCCAGTATCGCCGTCGCCGCTGGCTGACACACCGGCAGGAAGTCAAAATGCCCCGCGTTCTGCAGCTTCACCTGCGGCAGGGGCAGGCGGTCGACGCCCAGCGTCATGCTGCCGGTGGCACGAATATAATACCCGGCGGCGATCGTCAGCACCGGAACCTTAATGGTCTGGAGGCTGTCGGGGGTCAGGACGTAGCTCATCGCCGGGTCAAGAGCGACGACCAACCGGAAGCGGCTGTCGCGATAGCTGGCCGCCAGTCGGGTATTATCGGTCTTTTCCAGCCGGACACCGCCCCGGGAGTAAAACTGGCAGTCCGGCATCTGCGGCATCGTCTGGCAGTAGTGGTTCAGTCGCTGACGGTTTATCCGGCCACCGGCCAGTGCCAGCACGCTATAGCCGCCTCTGGAGTGGCCCACCGCGCCGATTTTTTGCCGATCAATAGCCTGCTGCCACACGGGACTCGCCAGGTAGTGCGTCAGCAGAAAGGAGAGATCGACCGTCTGCAGGGTCAGGTCGGTAGCGGGCTGCGAGTCACCGGTGGTACTGCCGGGATGGCTGGCCGCCATCACCACGATCCCCCGGGCCGCCAGCGGTACGGCCAGCCAGGCCAGGCTGGTATTATTACCGCCGCTGCCGTGGCTGAGAATAATCAGCGGAAAACGCCCGGCGGCCAGCGGGGCATCAGCGATGGCCGGGAAGCCGGAGAAGACAGCGCTTACCGCCTGCTGCTGCACCGGTTGCAGGGTGCGGGTGGGGTAAAAGAGGCGGACACTGAGGCTGCGCTGTGTGTGCGGATCGACGATAATATCCTGCCGGGTGCCAACGGAAAAACTCCAGACGGGGTAACTGAGTACCAGCAGTATGGCGGAAATAATAGTGCGCATCATCTTCACTCCTGAGCTATAAAAGGCTTATTATCAGAACTTTACGGACGCGTGGCGTCCTCGATCGCGATAGAGTCCTATGCTGATACCGGTTAATTTTCTGCTCAGTCTGATCTGCATTCTGCTGCTGGTGCAGCGTGGCGATCGCGGGCGTCTGTTCCAGCTGCTGCTTGGCCTGTGTCTGCTGCACAGCCTGGTGGCCGGGCTGGCCGTGCTGCTGCCGCAGGTACCTGTCTGGCACAGGCTGCAGCCGGTGACCGCGGCCGCACTGCCGCTGCTGTGCCATCTGGCACTGGTACAGGCGGCAGGAGGCCCGCTGCGCATCGGGTACAGCGGACTGACCCTGGCGATGATGGTTGCCTGCGTGCTCTTTTTCCCGCAGGGCATTGACGTGCTGATGCCCGCGATCTGGCTGGGCTGCGCCTGTCTTATGCTGCGGCGACTGCGAAGCGCCAAGGGGGTGGCGGACAATCCAGGCGCACTGACGCAGCGCGGATGGCAGACGCTGGCGCTGCTGCTGATCGCCGTGGCGTGGCTGGACGTGATTATTTCAGGCTCTGTCGCCTTTGCCGCCGGAAAGGGCAGCGAGGGGTCAAGGCTGGTGGGTAATCTGGTGATGGTGGGCGTGATGTCGCTGATGCTGCTGCTCACCCGGCCGTCCCGGCAGGCTGTCCCCCGCATCGCCAGAACGGCCGGCCCTGAGGACGGGGCGGTGATGGCGCGGATTGATGCTCTGATGCAGGAGGGGCTCTACCGGGAACCCCAGCTGAGTCTTATCCGGCTGGCACGCAAGGCCGGGATCCCGTCGCGGCAGGTGTCGGCAGCAGTGAACGGACTGCATCAGCAGAGCGTGTCACACTACATCAATGGCTGGCGCATTCGGGAGGCGGGCGAACGGCTGAGGAGCAGCGATGAGACCGTCATTGAGGTAATGGAATACGTCGGTTTCCAGACTAAATCTAACTTTAACCGGGAGTTTCGCCGCATCACCGGGAAAACGCCGACGCAGTGGCGAAAAGAAGCCTGGGAACAGGCTGAAAATCACTGAAATAGCGTGCGCCGACGACGGGGATAACTGGCTTTTTTACCATGCTGACGCTACTGTATCGGCAATCATTTTCTTTTGTCCGTTATGGCTGCCAGTGGGTTACGCTTGAAATATCTTGTCTCTTTCCGAACGACGTTAAAGATCTCCCGCTATCTGTTCCGCGCCCTGGCGTTGATGCTGTGGACGCTGGGCGCGTTACTGACGACCTTCTATATCATTAACGTCGTTCACGAAAGAGAATCCCAGGTTCGTCAGGAGTTTAATACCAGCTACGATCAGGCCCAGTGGTACATCCGCCATTCCGCAGACGTGGCGCGCGAGCTGAAGTTTATTGCGGAAAACCGCCTGAACACCGCCGCTAACGGCGCAGATGCCATGAGCGGTTCGCTGTCGGGTAAAGTGACGCCGCCGCAGTTCTATCCGCTTTATGCTGAGTCAGACTGCAGTGCCATGAGCCAAACCTGGAATAACTCCCTGCAGCCCCTCAGCGACTTCCTGAATTACTGGAAAGAGAACTTCGCGTCTTCTTACGAGCTGAACCGCGTCTTTTTTATCGGCAATGACAGCACCTGCCTGGCCGATTTTGGCCCTGCCGCCGAGCCTGCGGAACGGGAACGCGTGCTGAAGTCCCTGCGTGAGCGCGTCCTGAAGTATCGCGGTGGCGATGCCGAGGCACGTAAAAGCAGCCTGTTCTGGGTCTATCCCGGCACGCAGCCTGGCGTGGGTTATTACTATATGATCACCCCGGTTTACGTGGCGAATAAGGTCGCTGCCCTGCTGGGCATTGAGCAGAGCATCCGCATGGATGACCTGATTATGCCGGGCAGTATGCCGGTAACGGCCACGCTGGTGGATGAGAATAACCAGCGCCTGCTCTCCTCCGCCCGTAACGGCCCGGAATTCTCGGCAGAGGATCTGCCGGACGAGGCCGGCTGGTTTGGCTATGTGTCTGACTATGACCAGCTGATTATGAAGAAGAGTCTGCTGCCGTCGTCACTCAGCATTGTCTATTCCGTGCCCACCAATGTGATGATTGAACGGCTCAAAATCCTGATTATCAACGCCCTGTTGTTGAATCTGGTCAGTGCGATCGTCCTGTTTACCCTGGCCTGGCTGTTTGAACGCAGAATGTTTCTTCCGGCCGAAGACAATGCCCACCGGCTGGAGGAGCACGAGCAGTTCAACCGTAAGATTGTTGCCTCAGCGCCGGTCGGGATCTGCATTCTGCGCACCAGTGACGGAACCAATATCCTCAGTAACGAACTGGCGCATAACTACCTGACGATGCTGACGCAGGAAGACAGGCTGCGCCTGACCGAGATCATCTGCGGGCAGCAGGTCAACTTCGTCGATGTGCTGACCGGCAGTAATACTAACCTGCAAATCAGCTTTGTCCATTCACGCTATCGTAATGAGAACGTGGCGATCTGCGTACTGGTAGACGTCAGCGCACGCGTCAAAATGGAAGAGTCGCTACAGGAGATGGCTCAGGCCGCCGAGCAGGCCAGTCAGTCCAAGTCGATGTTCCTCGCCACCGTCAGCCACGAGCTGCGCACGCCGTTATACGGCATTATCGGCAATCTCGACCTGCTGCAAACCAAATCGCTGCCGCCTGGCGTGGAGTCGCTGGTGATGGCGATGAACAACTCCTCCAGCCTGCTGCTGAAGATCATCAGCGATATTCTCGACTTCTCCAAAATCGAATCGGAGCAGCTGAAGATTGAGCCTGCGGAGTTTTCCCCGCGTGAAGTGGTGGCGCATATCACCTCTAATTATCTGGCGATGGTGGTTAAAAAACGCCTGACGCTGTGGTGCTTTATTGACAGCGATGTTCCCGCTACCCTGGACGGTGACCCGATGCGCCTGCAGCAGGTGATCTCCAACCTGCTGAATAATGCCATTAAATTTACCCATACTGGGGGCATTACGCTGCATGTCTACGTCAAGGATGGCTACCTGGCCTTCCGCGTACGTGACACCGGGGTGGGGATCCCGGCGAAGGAACTGACGCGGCTGTTTGACCCCTTCTTCCAGGTTGGAAGCGGGGTTCAGCGTAATTTCCAGGGGACCGGACTGGGACTGGCAATCTGTGAAAAGCTGATCAACATGATGGATGGCGACATTGAGGTCGACTCTGAGCCGGGTATGGGCAGCCAGTTTATTATCCGTATTCCGCTGTATAACAGCCGGGTGGTGACACCGGAATTGAATGACAGCCTGCATGAGAAACAGTGCTGGCTGGCGTTACGTAACGAACAGCTGGAGACCTTCCTGACTCGCCTGCTGCGTGCTCACGGTATTCAGGTCCGACACTATGCCGGCGAAGCGGCGGCAGATGATGTGATCATTACCGATTATGACCTGGAGCCAGCCGGAAGCGTCCGTGCGACCATCCGCTTTGATAACCGTCATAACGATGCCCCGCAGCAGAGGGTGTCAGGGCGCTGGGTGTGTGCCACGACCACGCCGCATGAGCTGCCTTCGCTGCTGGCGCGCATCTATCGCGTTGAGGCAGGTCTGCCGGAGGGCCTGCCAGCGGCACTGGCAAGAGAAGAACAGCACGCCAGCCACGACGACATTCTTATCCTGGTGGTGGACGATCATCCTATTAATCGTATGCTGCTCTCTGACCAGCTCGGGTCGCTGGGCTACCGGGTGAAAACCGCGCGGGATGGTCTTGACGCACTGAACGTGATTGCCCGTAATGAGATAGATATCGTCCTGACCGACGTCAATATGCCGAATCTGGATGGCTACGGCCTGACGCGGCGTTTGCGCGAAATGGGGAAAACCTTCCCGGTGGTCGGGGTGACGGCAAATGCGTTAGCGGAAGAAAAGCAGCGCTGTCTTGATGCGGGAATGGATAACTGTCTGTCGAAACCGGTGACCATGGATACGCTACAGCAGGCGTTAACGCTCTATGCGGAACAGGCGAGAAAGGGCAGGGCAGAGAAAGCGTGAGCGGAGAATAAAGGTCAGGGCTGACCCAGACAGAAGGTCAGCCCCTGCGTTCCGGGGAACTTAGTCTTTTACCGGTGACATGCTCACCGATGACAGATAGTTGAGCAGCGCAATATCGTTGTCCACGCCCAGCTTCATCATTGCTGATTTCTTCTGGCTACTGATGGTTTTAATACTGCGGTTCAGCTTCTTGGCAATTTCCGTGACCAGGAATCCTTCTGCAAACAGGCGCAGAACTTCACTTTCCTTCGGTGACAGACGTTTGTCGCCATAACCGCCCGCGCTGATTTTCTCCAGCAGTTTTGCCACGCTTTCCGGCGTATATTTCTTGCCTTTCTGCAGGGCAGCCAGCGCTTTCGGCAGGTCGGTTGGCGCGCCCTGTTTCAGCACGATCCCTTCAATATCCAGGTCCAGTACGGCGCTGAGGATTGCCGGATTATTGTTCATGGTCAGAACAATGATCGACAGATCCGGATAGTGACGCTTGATGTATTTGATCAGCGTAATACCGTCGCCATACTTTTCGCCAGGCATTGACAGGTCGGTGACCAGCACGTTGGCATCAAGCTTGGACAGGCTGTTAATTAAGGCTGTGGAATCTTCGAACTCACCGACAACATTGACCCACTCAATTTGTTCCAGTGACTTACGAATGCCGAACAGAACAATAGGATGATCGTCGGCAATAATGACATTCAGGTTATTCATATTATTGGTTACCTTGCTGCAGCAGTTCGTTGACGTAATTGTCAACTTCACTGGTGGTATTTTTAATGTTTGAATCGTCACACTGTTGAATGTGATGTTCTAACGTTTCACAAAGCTGCTTGCCGGGTAGCAAATTTAACATGGCAAACACGCCTTTCAGCCGATGCGCAGTCTGAGCAAGCGCACTAAAGTCCCTGTTTGCGGCCTCATTATACAGTCTCTTTACATCATCGGGTACTGTATCGACGAAAAGCTGAAAGTAGCCACTGGCGAAAAGTTGCGCCGTGTCCGGTTGTTCAGCATTTTCGTCATCCAGCCCGTCCTGGGCCAGCTGTTGTTCAATCAACGTCAGCAGTGCATCCTGCATCGCACTACTGATGTTGAAGTTGACCCGGTACTGGTACGGGGCAATCTGGCTGAATCCTGCCTCATCGTCCGTCAGCAGTAATGCCCACGGCGTTAAGTGTTCGGGTTCATCCGTAATCAGCACATCGTGTTCCTGACCGGAGAAACGTTCATCAGGAGTAATGCAGTTGGCCCCCCAGTCTTCAAGCTGGTGAACGACAATTTTGCGTACGTCATCCACCGTAATATCGATCAGGGCGTTAACGCCCTCCAGCAGTTTCTCTTCCTGAAGCAGCTGCGGCTCCAGCGGAACCTGCAGCTGAATGCTGTAACGGGTACCAATGTCCGGGCTGGCGCTGATATCCAGATGGCCACCCAGCTGTTTACACAGCTGTTTACACAGGAAAAAGGCCATGCCGGACGCCTGACCGTAACGGTCTTCGTGAGTTTCGCCCAGATAAGGGAAGTCGGTGTTCGACATTTCATCAGCGGTGAGACCGGCACCGGTATCCACAATCTCAATCATCAGGCGATCCTGACGATCGTCCGGGGCGCTGACAGTGACGCTGACCCTGCCCCAGGTGGTGGTGGTTACCGCATAGTGCAGCAGCGTTGAAAGGATTTTACGGATGGCCCGGCGATCGCCTAAGCGCGTCTCATCGCTGCTGCGGTGGTTAGAAATCATCAGCGTCAGCCCTTTGCGACGCATTACCGGCAGCAGTTCGCTGACCAGCTCATCCAGCAGCGATTGCAGATTGAAACTACCTGCATCCGGAGCCCAGTCGAGGGTCTCCAGTTGATTGAGCAGGACAATATCATCCACCAGGCGGCTCAGTGCCTGCGAGGATTCCAGCGAGACCGCCACTTCTTCCGTCGGCTGCGTCCCGGCCAGCGCCTCCAGGCGGGCAATCACCTCGGTAAGCGGGCGCTGCAGGGCGTGCCCCAGATTTTGAAGCAGCTGCTGGCGCGACTGGTGGTTTTTATCGAGCACCTGCTGCGCTTTCTGCAGCTTCTTATTCACCAGCAGTTCACGATCCTGGTCACGCATCATAAACATCTGCGTGTGCGAGGAGATCATGCTGCGGGCATGGCGTATCTCGTACACCTCGTTATTCACCGTAGCCTGCAACACGCCCTGGTGCTGATCGGACATATTGATAATTTTTTGCAGGTTAAGATGTGGCAGCAGGTGCTCGGCAATTTTATTGCTGATGATGGTCCGGTTATTGGCAAAGTCATATACCAGCAGGCCGACGGGCAGCGTACCTACAATCTCTTCATTCAGCAGCCGCAGTGATTCCAGTTCGGCACTCTGATTTTCGCTTGGGCGCAGCGACTGCTGGCGCAGCAAAAACAGCCCGGCCAGCGACATCAGCAGCAGCGCCAGGTTTGCCAGCAGCGGCCATAGCAGGTTGCGCAGGGTGTCGACGATAAGGCCGGTGACGGGCACCCGATAGACCAGCTGAAGCGGCGTGCTGGCCAGCGAACTGGTGATTTCAATATTAGGGTTGACCCAGCTGATGCGGGTGCTGCCGCTGCTGTCCTGGTTATCATCCCCTTCGGCCACCGGTGTAGTGTCCTGTTTTAACTGGAAATTCTCCAGCGGCATATTCACCGGAATAATGTCGTTGACCGGCAAATCAAAGGCCACCACCGTCGCCAGATGTCCTGGCTGATTAAAGGTGGTACGGACGGTGAAATAGTGGTCGTTCTGCCAGGTAAAGCGGCGCAGCGGCGAGAAGCTTTCGCGCTCATCCAGCGCATTGGCCTGCTGCAACATTTCGGCCCGGCGGGCCTCAACAATATTGCTGATCGCACTCTCTTTATAGCGCGAGGCCATATCTTTCAGCGGCAGGGTAGAGACCAGTATCAGGCTGTTGTCCTGGCCGTTGAGGAAATACATCGACCAGGTGCTGTTTTCTGCCCCCCACAACGTGTCGAGGTAGTTGGACATGCGCAGTGTCATATCCAGCGTGCCGCTGTCGTGCGAACCAAAAATCAGGGCTTCGGTTTTCCGCCGGGTTTTTTCCAGATAATAAACATCCTGACGCAGGCGGGTCTCCTGCAGGCTGTTGCTGGCGGTGCCGGCCGCGCTGGCGGCCAGGTTTTCATAAATTTGCCAGGTGGCGAAGCGATAGGTATCAACACGCTTTTGCATGGCGTGGGTGATATCCGCCATGGCGTAACGCTTTTCCGTCAGCCAGGCGTTAACCGCATTGTGGATCATAAATCCAGATGCCAGCAGCAGAACCAGAATAAACAACACAAAAAAGCGCGTTACATTGCCGGAAGTGAGTGGAAATTTATAAGGCAACATGCAGTAAAACCCCGGTTAACGAGTAATCTGTCGGGCGCTGGCCGCGACGACTAACAGCAGTGCAGCAATGCCGCTGAACGCCACGGACAGGCTGGAGCATTGAGCGATAAACCCGACCAGGGCAGGACCTGCCAAAATGCCGGCATAGCCAATAGTGGTCATGGCGGCGATGGCCAGATTTGCTGGCATCACCTGCTGTTTTCCTGCCGCACTGAACATAATCGGCACCGCGTTAGAGGCGCCAAAACCCACCAGCAGGAACCCTGCCAGCGTCCAGAAAGCATCCGGTACGGCTACCGCCAGTACTAACCCGGCTGCGGCGCAGAGTGTTCCGCAGAACAGCGTCGCGGTGCGGCCAAAAGTCTGCACAATGCGGTCACCGAACAGACGGCCAATGGTCATAGCGACGGAAAAGACGGCGTATCCCAGTCCGGCCTGCGATGCCGGCAGGTCGCGAGTATGAGTCAAAAACAGCGCGCCCCAGTCAAGAATAGCCCCTTCGGTTAAAAACAGAATAAAGCACAGCACGCCGAGGAACAGCACCCAGCCGCGCGGCATGACAAACATCGGCGTGTCCGGCTGGTGCAGGCGCTGACTGAGGATATGACGCTGGCAGTATAGCCACAGCAGCACCAGCAGAATATTGATCATCAGTATCGATATCAGCGGAGAAGCACCCAGTGCCAGCGCGACGCTGACCAGCCCCGCGCCAATAATACCGCCGGCGCTGAAGAAACCGTGAAAACCGGACATCATCGCCTGACGGGCGCTTTTCTCGACCTCAACGGCCTGAATATTCATCGCGACGTCGATCAGGCCGATGGCGGCCCCGAAAACCATCAGCGTCAGTGCCAGCGCCAGGGGAGTGGCAAGCGTCGCCAGCAGCGGTAAGACGCACAGCAGCAGCAGGCTTCCTGCGGCAATCACGCGTTTGCATCCCAGGCGACCGACCAGCATTCCGGACAGCGGCATGGCGATCAGCGATCCCAGTCCAAGAAAAAGCAGCAGGGTGCCGAGGGAGGCGTCACTCAGCAGTGCACGTTCTTTTGCATAGGGAACCAGAGGAGCCCAGGCGGCCATGCCGATACCGGCGATCAAAAATACCGCACGCGTGGCACGCTGGGTGGCCAGCGCTTTCGCCTGTGCGGCAGGGGCTTCCAGTATCGTCATTTTATCCATTTTGCCTGTCGCGTAATCAACCTCATTTTTTACCATAATTAGTGCCAGTTATGAAGCTAAACCCTGCCAGTTTACTACGTCTTCAGCCCGGGTCTCAGGCACCTTTGGAGGAAAGGCAATGTTAATAACCTGAAAAAATAGCGCGGTTAATCGGATTTATCCCTTAAAGCCAAATTTTAAGAAGACTCCTGGAGGTTGGCGGCTCGTCACGCGCTTAACTCAAATTACTGGTGAGATAGAAAAAAATCCCTTTTTTACGCCGCGGCTGAAGGCCGTCCGATGAAAAATTTTACCCGTCTTCACTTGTGCGGATGGTCACGATTCAACATGAAATTTTCGCGTCATTAACCTTACGTTATTACCTGGTTATGGGCGTTTTTTTACCAGAAAGTTGCAAAAAGTAACGTTAAGTAAAATTTTTTTCTGCGAGTTAAATCAAATCATTATTTCAGATTTCCCTTATTTATAGACGTTTTTTGACAACGGCGTAAAATTTGTACTAAGAAGTGAAATAAAAATCCTTTATCTTATCGATTAATTTTAATCAGGTAACACATTCAATTTATTAATTATATCTGTGTGAGGAATTAAACAAAAAAATTGCAGTTCAGGCTGTTTTTAGTCTTTTTTAGCGGGGAGATGCTCTCCCTGACTGTGCATCAGGTGAAAAGTAGCGCCCATCCCGGCGTGAAAAAAATTTATTTAACGTGGCTAAAAGTGAAGTTTTTTTTCACTTTCAGTGCGTTGAATTTTTAATCCTGTTATCTGGTGTACATGAGGTTACTAAAATGGCACAGCTCAATGATGGCCGCGTAGACATTCTCTCACGCGACGACGGAACACTCCTCTCCCAGGCCAGCGCGGGCTCGTCTAAATCCGTTCTTCTCAGCCAACCCAGCATCGTGAAAATCAATGGCACGCGTGACATGGTGGCTGAATTCGAACGCCAGGGTAATGACCTCATTCTGCACATGAAAGATGGCACCACCGTGCGCTATCAGCAGTTCTTCTTCGATGATGTCGATGGCGATCACAGCGAGCTGGTGTTTGACGACGGGGAAAATCCCCCGGAACATGCACTGTTCCCGCTCACCAGTGAGGTGGCCGATGCTCAGACTGCGATGGTTCTAACCCCGCAGTACGAATCACTGGGCAGTATTGAACCCCTGCTGCTGGCTGATACCGGTGCCGGCAATGGCGTGATCACCGCAGCCGGTCTCGGCGCGCTCGGGCTGGTGGGCTTAGGCGCAGCTGCCTTAGGCGGCGGCGGTGGCGGCGGTGGCGGCGATGATGATAACAACAACGGCGGAGGCACCAACCCTCCGGCGGCCACGCCGACCCTGACCATCGGTACCTTTGCCGGAAACAACGTGTTAAGCGCGGGCGAAAAAGACACCAGCCAGTTGTTGAGTGGTACCACCACCAACGTGCAGGCCGGGCAGATTGTGACCATCGTACTGAACGGCGTCACCTACACCGCCACCGTGCAGGCGAACGGCAGCTGGAGCGTGTCTGTGCCGTCCAGTGCCTTGCTGGCCCTGGCGAATGGCTCGACCACCATCACGGCCAGCGTTGCCAACAGCGCCGGACAGACGGCCACCGACAGCCAGGCCATCACCGTTGAACCGACCCAGACCGCGAACGAGCCGCAGATTGTGATTGGCACCTTTGCCGGGGATAACGTCCTGAGCGCTGGCGAAAAAGACAGCAGCCAGTCGCTAAGCGGCACCACCACCAACGTACAGGCCGGGCAGATCGTGACCGTCGTGCTGAACGGGGTTACCTATACCGCCACCGTGCAGGCGAACGGCAGCTGGAGTGTCTCAGTGCCGTCCAGTGCCCTGCTGGCGCTGGCAAATGGTGCCACGACCATTACGGCCAGCGTTGCCAACAGCGCCGGGCAGACGGCCACCGACAGCCAGACCATCACCGTTGAACCGAACCAGACCGCAAACCAGCCACAGATCGCCATTGGCGCTTTTGCTGGCAATGACGTGCTGGACGGCGCGGAAAAACTGGTGACGCAGACCGTGAGCGGGACCACCCTCAACGTTCAGCAGGGGCAGACGGTTACCGTCACCCTGAACGGGAAAACCTACACCACGGTTGTCGGCGCGGATGGCAAATGGAGCGTACCGGTGCCCGCTGCCGATCTCGCAGCACTGGCCACCGGTAACGCCTCGCTTTCTGCCAGCGTCAGTAATACCAGCGGCGTTTCCGCCAGCGCTGCGCACGACTTTAGCGTACAGGCCAGCACCACGCCTGCCGTCAGTATCACTTCACCGATCAGCGGTGATGGCTATCTCAATGCCGACGAAGCCCAGACCACGTTGACCCTCAGCGGGACCGCCAGCGGCGTCGCCCCGGGAACCCAGGTCTCCGTCACGCTGGGCGGACAAAGCTACACCGCGACCACTCAGGCAAACGGCAGCTGGTCCGTTCAGGTTCCTTCAGCCGATCTGCTGCAGCTCCCTCAGGGATCGAACCTGATCGTGGCCACTATCACACTGCCCAATGGCAGTACGCTGACCAACAGTACGACCGTCACCGTAGACGTGATCACCACGCTGCCCAGCCCGGCCATCGATCTGCCGTTCGGTGATGGCGTACTGAGCGGCCAGGAAGCGGGACAGCCGCAGACAATCACCGGGAATACCGGCGTCATCGGGGCGGGTCAGACCGTTTCTGTGGTGTTCAACGGCAACACTTACACCGGTACGGTCAGTAACAACGGCACCTGGAGTGTCACTCTTCCGGCGGGTGCCGTCGCCGGCCAGATAGATGCTACCCTGCCGATGGTGGTGAACGTCACCGACCCGGCGGGGAATACCGGCAGCACCACCCTGCAGGTCAGGGTGGACAGCGCTCCACCGCTGGTGAGCAATATCCAGTTTGATACCACGCTGAATGCGGCGGATATCAGTCAGCCACTGACGGTGACGGGGATCAGTGCGGGTGGGCAGTCGGTGACGATTACTCTGGAGGGGAAAACTTATACCACTACGGTGAATCCCGATGGCAGCTGGAGCGTGAATATACCGTCCTCAGCACTGCAACTGTTGGGCCAGGGTGGGCATAACCTGGTGGTCACTTCCACCGACCAGTATGGCAACGTCTCGACCGGCATCGGTAATAATCTGAACGTCGATACCCAGCCTCCTGCCGTGACGCTGGCCGCCGTCACCGGGGATAACTATGTCTCGGTCAATGAGTTAGGCAATCTGAGCATCAGCGGGACAGCAGAATCGGGCAGCATTATCCGCGTCTTTATTGGCGATCGCGAACTGAGTCTGACCGCCACTGCCAATGGCAGTAATGGCTGGACCATTGTCCTGTCAGATGCGGATAAAGCGGCGCTGGCCGACGGCAGCTATCCGATCAGAGTGGTGGCGACGGATGCGGCAGGCAATGAGGGAACGGCATTGGGTAATGTCGTTCTGGCCGTTGAGCCGGGCAGCCAGCCTTCCCTTACGATCAATCCGTTTGCGGGCGACGGTATCCTGCAAAACGGTGAGCTGCTGGTGGCCCAGGAGCTGAGTGGTTCGGTGCTGAACATTGCCCCGGGGCAGATTGTGACCGTCGTCTTTAATGGCAAAACTTACGATAATATCGTGGTTCAGCCCGGTGGGATCTGGCATGTCAGCATCCCGGCCAGTGAATTTACTGGCCTGGCGAACGGGGCAACCCTCAATTACAGCGCTTCGGTGACGGATCCCCGGGGTGGGACCATCACTCAGCCAGGTAGCGTCAGCGTGGTTCGCGATCCGCTGGTACCCGCACTGGGTATTGCTCCGGTCAGCGATGATAACTGGATCAATGCGGCGGAAGCGAAACTGCCGGTCACCCTCAGCGGTAGCAGCCAGAATCTGGCTGAGGGCACCGAGTTAACCGTCACTTTTAACAACAAAATCTACAGCGCCACGGTGGATGCCAACGGTAACTGGAGCACGACCATCCCGCCAGCCGATCTGCTGGGCGTGGCCAACGGTACCTATGCCATCGTGGTCACCGACCCGGGGAATACCAGCGTGACCGCCACGCTGAATATCGGTGTTCAGGCCAACTTCCCGGATAATGTCACCGTGAATGCCGCCTTTGGTGGCGACAACGTGCTGAATCTGACCGAGTCGGGTACGCCGCAAACCCTCAGCGGCAATACCGGACTGACGCTGCCGGACCAGCTAGTGACCGTTCAGCTTAATGGCAAGACCTATACGGCGACGGTCAATACCGCCACCGGGGCGTGGAGCGTCAACCTGTCGCCAGAGGATCTCAGCAACCTGCCGCAGGGAGGCAATAACCTGGTGGTGGTGGTGCGCGATGCCGCCGGTAACCAGGTCACCCACACTGCCAGCGTCAGCGTGGACACCCTGAGCCCCGAGCTGTCTGTCGGCCCGGTGGCCGGTGATGGCATTGTCAACCGCGCGGAGCAGGGCCAGCCGCTGCCCGTCACCGGTACGGCGGAGGCCAACAGCACCATCACCGTGGTGCTGAACGGCGTGACTTACCAGACCACCGCGAACGGTAACGGCAGCTGGAACCTGAATATTGCGCCTTCAGCACTGCAAACGCTGGCTGACGGCCAGTACGATATCCGTGTGACCGCCCGCGACAGCAGCGGCAACGAAACCACCACGCTGATACCGGTGACCATTGATACGGCCTCACCGACCGTCACCGTGGCTCCAGTTTCGGGCGACGGATATCTCAACGCGCTGGAGCACGCGGCTGCGCTGGCGATTACCGGTACGACCGAGCCGGGGGCTGCGGTGGTGGTTAGCGTGAACAACGTCAACTACACCGCGACGGTGGATCCTCAGGGTAACTGGACGGTCACGTTGCCTGCCAACGTGGTCTCTGGCCTGGCGGACGGGAGCTATACCGTCAGCGTGACGGCCACCGATGCCATCGGTAACACTGGCAGCAGCAGCCAGCCGCTAACGGTAATTGCCGGCAGTGGCTCTCTGCCGCAGATCGCCGTCGGGGCGTTTGCCGGTGACAATATTCTCGATGGGGCGGAAAAGGGCCTGTCCCAGCTGATGACCGGGACGACCAGCAATGTGCAGGCCGGGCAGGTGGTCACCGTCACGCTGAACGGCAGTCAGTACACCGGTCTGGTTCAGGGCGATGGCAGCTGGAGCGTTCTGGTTCCGGCGGCAGCACTGATTAACCTCGCCAACGGTACTGATAATTACACCGTCAGCGTCAGCGATGTTGCCGGAAACCCGGCCAGCAGTAACGGCAGCTTTACCGTGGATAACAGTTTCAGCGCCATCGCCATTGGGGTGATCAGCGATGACAATACCCTGAACGCTTCAGAGGCTCTGTTACCGCTGTCGATCCACGGTTTCAGCCGTTTTGTCACCTTTGGCAGTACGGTGACGGTCTCTTTCCGTGGCAAGTCTTACGTGACCACCACCAACAGCGATGGCAGCTGGGCGGTGAATATCCCGGCAGCAGATTTAGTTGGACTGCTGAACGGCAATCAGCCAGTGACGGCCAGTACCGTGGATGTCAATGGCAACACCATCACCGTGGTACAGGCCCTGAACAGTGAGGTCAATCCGGGCTTCCAGCCAGTGATCGATCCGCTGTTTGGTGATGGCTATCTTAATGCTGCTGAAGCGGGCAGTGTGCAGATCATCAGCGGCTCATCAGGCGTCGCGGGCGCAGGTCAGACGGTCAGGGTGGTCATTGGTGGCATTACTTACACCGGCACTGTCGACGCGCAGGGTAACTGGAACGTTTCTGTCCCTTCTGCCGCGTTGCAAAGCCTGCCACAGGGTGAGAATCCCCTGTCGGTGACGCTCGGAGATACTGCGGGCAACAGCGTGAAAGTCGATACCCTCTTTGAGGTGGACACCCGGGCTCCGGTGGTGTCACTGGACGCGGTCGCCACGGATAACCGTATCAACCTGGCTGAACAGAATGAGGTACAGATTATCGGTGGCTCCGGTGACGTGGGCGACCGCATCACCGTTACGCTCAATGGTCAAACCTATCTAACCATTGTGGACGGTACGGGTAACTGGCAGATTGAGCTGCCGGTCAGTGCACTGAAAGCACTGCCTGCCGGCAGTAGCAATATTCAGGTTACCAGCACCGACGATGCCGGCAACACCAGCACCGTTATTCGCACCGTTGAGGTGGACATAACGCCGCCGCCGGTCAGCGTCAACCCGGTATCGGGGGGGTATATCAATGCCGCCGAAGCGGGGCAGCCACTGACCATCACCGGTAGCGGTGAAGCGGGCGATCTGATCCGGGTTGAACTCGGGAATATCAGCGTTACCGTCGTGGTCGGCAGCAATGGCCAGTGGTCAGCGCTGATCCCGGGCACGGCGCTGTCCGGCGTGGCCGACGGCAGCTACAGCCTGACGGTCACGGCTACCGATCCGGCAGGCAACACCACCACCACCAGCACCCCGCTGGCGATAGATACCGGCGTACCGTCGATCTTCGTCAACAACGTCACGGCAAATAATGTGCTGGATGGCGCAGAACAGCAGGTCGATCAGCTGATCAGCGGCACGGCGTCCAACGTGGAAGCCGGACAGACGCTGACGCTGGTTCTGACCGGCAACGGGGGCAGCTTCAGCACCACCACGACCATTCAGTCCGGCGGTGCCTGGCAGGCCAGCCTGCCAGCCAGCGTGCTGGAAGGGCTGGCGAACGGCACTTATACGCTGACCGCCACCGTGACGGATAAAGCGGGGAATACCGGGACGACGGACAAGGTGTTCAGCGTTAATGATGCGGAGGTGGCCATCGCGGTCAGTCCGATCAGTGAAGATGGCTACCTCAACTTTACCGAATCTCAGGCGGCAGGTGGGCTGGATGTTACGCTTACCACCTCGAACGTGCCGGCAGGCAGTCGGGTCACTTTTGAGCTGAACAACATTACCTATAATGGCGTGCAGCAGCCTGACGGTTCCTGGACTGTCAATATTCCGCGCAGCGACGTGATCCAGCTGACGAATGGCACGCTGACCGGCACCGCGACCGTGCTTGATCCCGATGATGCCGTCCTCGCCACCAGCGAGGCTCCGCTGATCGTTCGCGTCTCCGACCTGCCGCAGCCGATCCTGGATACACCGGTCTTTGGTGATGGCACGCTGGACAATGCAGAAGCGGCGGGTTCGCAGATCCTGCAGGGTACCACCGGGGTATCCGGTAACGGCCAGACGGTAGAAGTGAACATTGGCGGTACAATTTTTAATGCCACCGTTAACAGCTCCGGCGTGTGGAGCCTGACGTTAACCTCCGCCGATCTTCAGGCGCTTCCTGCGGGCACGCAACCCATCATCGTGACGGCGACGGACGCGGCGGGCAATACCGCATCGACAGCGCCAGCCCCGGTGAATATCGCCACAGTTCTGCCTGAGCTGACGCTGGAAACCATCGCCGGGGACGGCATCATTAACGCCACCGAACAGACCCAGCCGCTGGATATCAGCGGCACCACGACGGCGGGGAATACCGTGGTGGTCACGCTGGACGGTAAAACCTATAACGCCGTGGTTGACGCCAACGGCAACTGGACCGCCACTATCCCGGCCGGGGATCTGGCCCTGCTGGATGATGGAGGCTATGACGTCACCGTCACCGTCACCGATCCGGCAGGCAACAAAACGGTCGATACCGAGCTGGTTCAGGTTAACACTGCGGCACCGGTCTATACACTGGATCCGCTGGCCGGAGACGGCATCATTGATAGCGCAGAAGCGGCACAACCGCTGAAAATCAGCGGGACAGGGACAGTAGGCGATACCGTCAGTGTGACCCTGGGCGGTGAGACGCTGACCACGACGGTAGGCAACGACGGCAAGTGGTCGGTCACCGCGCCGGTCAGCACCCTCAATAATCTCGATGAGGGAACCAATCCGGTCACCGTCGTGGTCACCAGTCCGGCAGGTAACAGCGTGACGCAAAACGCGACGGTGGCGCTGGATACCACGATCGTCAATCCACTGCTGGTCAACCCGGTGACGGGCGATGATGTAGTCAATGCTTCTGAAGCGGATGCGGGGATCACCATTACCGGCAGCGTGCCGGAAGGGACGACCAGCGTCGTGGTCACCTTTAACAATCAGTCTTACACCGCAACGGTGGGCAGCGACGGTCTGTGGAGTGCGGCTATTCCGGCGGGCGCGTTTACCGGCCTGGCCGATAACGGCTACACCCTGACCGTAGTCGCCACACCGCAGGGAGGCAGCAGTGTGACGGTCAACCGGCCGATCGTGCTGGATACCACGCCGTCTCAGCCAACCATCAATATCCCGTTTGGCGATGGTTACCTTAATCTGGCAGAAGCCAGTGCCGCCGGTGGACAGACCCTGAGCGGGACAACCGGGGCGGCCGGGGCCGGGCAGATAGTGACGGTCACCGTCAGCGGGCAGGATTACACTGTCACCGCCGACGGCAACGGTAACTGGACGCTGCCTCTCAGCAGCGCGACGCTGCTCAACCTGGGCCAGGGCGAGCTGCAAATCGAGGTGAAGGTCACGGACGCCAGTGGCAATGTGGGCACCGTGACCTCCACTGCAGAAGTGGATCGCACGCCGCCAGCGCTGGTACTTAACCCGGTGGCCACCGACAACGTCATTAATGCGACAGAAATTCTGCAGACGGTCACCGTGAGCGGCAGCACCACGCCGGATCAGGCGGGTCAGCAGGTCAGTGTGACCTTTAACGGTAATCAGCCTGCCTATCTGGCCACGGTGCAGGAAGACGGCACCTGGCGCTTAGACCTGCCGGGTAACGCCACGCAGAACCTGGCCGACGGCAGTTACGTCGTTACCGCCACCCTCACGGACAAAGCCGGTAACCCGTCACAGCCGCTGACGGAAACCGTCGAGGTACGCGCTGCCGCTGGCGATCTGCCGACGATCTCCATCGGTGTCGTATCGGCTGATGACTATATTAATGCCAGTGAGCTGGGCCAGCCGCTCAATCTGAGTGGCACGACCACCAATGTCGCCAATGGCCAGGTTGTTACGATTACCTTAAACGGACAGACCTATGAGGCCGTAGTACAGAACGGGGCGTGGAGTTACGCCGTACCGGCCCTGGCGGTGGGCAATATTGCCGATGGTGCGCAGCAGGTCAGCGTGACGGTGAAAGACCGCTATGACAATGTGGCCGATGACAGCCGTGACTTTACGGTGATTGCGCGGGGTGCCGATCTGCCCACCATCACCATCAATCCAGTCACCAGTGATGACATGATTGATTACAACGAGTCACGTGACCCTGCCGGTGTCACCATCACCGGCAGCAGTCAGAATATCCCTGCCGGTGGGACGATTACCGTCACTGTTAATAATACGCCTTACACCGCAACCGTTGACGCGGATGGAAACTGGACGGCAACTATTCCACAGAGTGCTGCGCAGGCATTGCCGCAGAACAACAATACCGTCACTGCTACCGGCAACGATGTGGCAGGGAACGTAGCGACAGCCAGTGATAACTTCACGGTTCACACGCAGCCACCGCTGCTGGTCATTGATGCCAATCTGGCGACGGACGGTATTCTCAGCCTGGCGGATGCCCTGACCGGCCTGCTGCTGGGGGGGACTACCGGGCCGAATCTTAACGTTGAGATCACTATTGGTAGCAAAGTCTACAGCGTGCTGGCCGATGGCCTGGGTAACTGGAGTACCACCATCCCCAGCGCCGATCTGCTGGCGCTGGCTAACGGTGAGCTGGATATCGGTGTCTCCGTTAAGGATGCTTACGGCAATACCACCAGCGAGGTTATTGAGGCGACGGTCGATGTGCAGGCTACCCTGCTGACGGTGGATACGCCGTTTGCTGACGGCCTGCTGAACGGCGCGGAGGCGACGGTGGCACAGGTGATTAGCGGGACGGTAGCGAACCTTCCGGCTGGCGCAAGCCTGGTGGTCAGCGTCGGTACGCTGACCAATATTCCGGCGGTGCTGGATGGTCAGGGGGGCTGGACGGTGACGCTCCCGGCGGGAGCGCTGGTGGGACAGGGCAACGGTATCATCCAGGTCAGCGTCTCCACCGTGGATGCGGTGAACCCGGTCAGCGTCTCGGTCGATGCCGAGCTGGTGCTGACCACGACACTTAATCCGGTGATTGATCAGCCGTTTGGCGATGGCCTGCTGAACGTGGCCGAAGCTGCGCTGACGCAGACGCTGACCGGTACGACAGGCGCGACGGGCGCAGGACAGACGATTGTACTGACCATCAACGGAACGCCTTACGCTGCCACCGTCGATGCTAACGGAGTCTGGACGGCCACATTAACGCCACAGCAGTTGCTCAACCTGGGCAACAGTCCTGACCACGAAATTGTGATTGTGGTCCGGGATGCGGCGGGTAACGTAGCAGATGCCTCCCTGGAGTTCGGTGCAATTGTCACCGGCCTGCCGACGGTTACCCTCGGTGGATTGCCGCTGGCGGGTGACGGCATTCTGACGCTGAATGAAGTGGCTGGCGGCATTACGCTGGGGGGCAGTGTGACCTACAGCGGTGATGTGGCAGGTACCCGGGTGATTGTTAACGTCAACGGTACACCGATTGAAGCCATCATTACCGGCAATACCTGGAGCCTGGAGTTGCCCGCAGGCACACTGACCACGCTGCCGGACGGAAACTGGCCGGTGTCCGTCACGGTGACGGATGGTGCCGGTAACGTCGGAGCGCCTGTAACGACCTCGCTCACGGTGGCGATTAACGATGTGCCAGACCCTGTCATTAATACCCCGTTTGTTGACGGCTTGCTGAGCCTTGCTGAGGCCACGGCGGGTCAGGTGCTGCGCGGATCGACCGGTATTACCGGCACCGGGCAGAAAGTGACGGTCAGTATTGACGGCGGCACGCCGGTGAATGCGACGGTCAATGTGGACGGAAGCTGGTCACTGAATCTTGACCCGGCGACGCTGACCGGGCTGGCGAATACCACCCATACGATTAGCGTCGTTGCAACGGATAGCTACGGTAACAGTGTACCGGTCAGCGGTAGCTTCGATGCCATACTGAACCTGCCGGATCCGACCATTGTGAACCCGTTTGGCCCGGGCCTCGGCATCAGCGAAGCGGCGGGAGCGGTGATCATCACTGGTACCACCGGTATTCCGGTCGTGGCCGGTCAGGATCAGACCGTCACGCTGAAGGTGGATATCAACGGGGTGGTCTACGACGGCGTGGTGGATGCCAGTGGAACATGGACGGTCACGCTGCCGCAGGGCGCGTTAAGTGGTCTGAGCAATGGGGCACACCAGATTACCGTGACGGTGATTGATGCTGCCGGCAACCCGGCGACGGAAACGCTGGACTTCAATGCCTATCTGACGCTGCCGCAGCCCACGCTGGCCGTGCCGTTTGATAATGGCTATCTCAATGAAGATACGCTGGCCGGAGCCGTGCTGACCGGGACAACGGGGGCGGTTGGCGCAGGACAGAGTGTCAGCGTCTCCTTTGGCGGTCTGGCGGGGTTGCCTGCCGTGGTGAATAACGACGGAACCTGGTCGCTGACCTTAACCGCCGGTGAGATGGCGGATATTCGTGGGCTGGGAGAAAGTCAGCAGAATGTGGTGATCACCGTCACCGACCCGGGGGGGAACACCAATACCCTGACGGAAGGCTTTATTATCGATACGCTGCCCCCGGCGATCACTGCGCTCTCCTTTGCCGGCGACAACATCCTGGATTACGTGGAAAGTCTGAATACGCAGACGCTGACCGGGACATCGGGTGTGAATGACGCGGGTGCCACGGTCACGCTGACCATCGGTACGCGTACCCTGACCGGAGTGGTGGGCGCGGATGGCAAGTGGACGATTAACGTGGGGGCTGAGGCTCTGACCGAACTGATCGCCGTTAACGGAAGCTACAGCGTGGCCATCACCGACGCGGCGGGTAACACTACCACCCTGAACGACACGGTAGCGTTAAATATCAATCCAACCCAGGATGCCTTTATCACCCTGGTGCCGGTTAACGGGGACAATATCGTCAATGCCCTCGACCCGGTCACCACTACGCTGTCCGGGGCACTGAATAACGTGCCTCTGACGGTGTCTGGTGTGATCTCCATTACAGTGGGGGGCGTAGAGGTCGCCACCATCCCGGTTGATGCGCTGCGTGCGAACAATAACTTCAGCAGCGAGCCGCTGGCAAACGCGCTGCTTGGAACGGGTTCGCAAACCGTGGTCGTCACCTTTACCCCGGATAACGGGACCAGCGTTTCCGCCACCAGCACCCTGCTGATCGATGTTGTGCCGCCGACGGTAGCGATTACGCAGTTTGCCGGGGATAACACCCTGACCGCCGCAGAAGCGGCGGTGTCGCAGACCATCACCGGTACGGCATCGGATATCGGCAGTACGGTTTCCGTTACGCTGGGCAGCAAAACTTACACCGCTGTGGTGCAGGCGGGCGGCACCTGGACGGTGAACGTACCTTCGGCTGACCTGCAGGCGCTGAGCCAGGGGGGAGGCACCATTACGGCCAGCGTGAAAGACGCCGCAGGTAACACAGGCGATGCAACACGGCTGGTCGTCATTGATACGGTAGCACCGCTGCTGGATGTGGATGCTCTGCTGGGCAATAACGTTCTCAACTCGGTCCAGGCGGTACTGACGCAAACGCTGACCGGGAAGGTGGAGGGGGCCGACGGACAGACGATTTCTGTCTATCTGGGCAACAGCGGCACGCCGCTGGCGCAGGGAACCGTCCTGAACGGGGCCTTCAGCCTTGCCCTGACGCCGACGGCACTGGCCGATCTGCTGCAGGGCGGTAATCTGCTTACGGTGAGAGTCCAGGATGAAAACGGTAACCAGACCAGCGCTTCGATCACCGTCAACAAGGTGTTCAACAGCCTGCTGGCTCTGAACGTGGATACGGTGTTTGGGGAAACCGGCCTGTCCGGTTATCTGGGGGCCGCCGAGGCGGGGCTTGACCAGCTGATCACCGGGACCGCCGTGTCGGCTATCGGCGGCTTAGTGTCACTGACGCTGGGTAACGGTGAGATCGTCACCGCCACGGTTGGCCAGGGCGGTCGCTGGACGCTGGTGGTACCGACCGATGCGCTGGCGGCATTAGGGGACGGGACGGTACCGCTGGACCTGGTACTGACGGATGTAGTGGGTAACGTGGCTAACGCAACGGCGTCGGTCACCAACATCATCAATAACCTTCCGGTTGTCGGTACGCTGACCAACCTGTTCGGCACGGATAACCTGATTAACGTGCTGGAAGCTCAGGCCGGGCAGACCATCGGCGGGACGCTGAATGCAGTGGCGGGATCGACCGTTACCGTGACGCTGGGAGCGAAAGCCTACACCACAACCGTTCAGGCGGGGGGCGCATGGAGCGTGAATCTCTCACCTCTCGATCTGCTGGCGTTGGGCACCGGCAATCTCTCGCTGGGGGTCAAAGTGGTGGATCCGGCGGGGAATACCGCCAGCAATTCAGTCACTGTCGGTGTGTTTAACAAGCAGCCTGAAATCACGCTGAACACCATCTTCGGTGATGGCGTGCTGAATCTTGCTGATATCACCAATTTTGCCAGCCAGCTGATTACCGGTACGGTGAAAAACGTCGCGGCAGGATCCATCGTGACGGTGAATCTGGGCGGCCTGGTGGATGTTCAGGCCACGGTCGATGCCAGCGGTAAGTTCAGTACCAGCCTGTCGCTGGGACAGCTGCAGCTGCTGACAGGCAATGCGCTGACCGTTTCTGCACAGGTGACGGATATTGCCGGCAACACGGCGACAGCCACAGGCGGGTTGCAGTTAAGCCTGACGCCGCCATCGCTGACCCTCAACCAGACGCAGCTGTTTGGTGATGGCCTGCTGAATGCGGCCGATGCGCTGACGACTCAGCTGATCAGCGGGGTGACCAGCGGAGGAGCCCGCGTGGTGGTCACGGTAGGGAACAGTACCACGCCGCTGGTTGCGGCCACGGCGGACGCGAACGGCGTCTTCAGTCTCGGGTTGACGCCGTCCATGCTGGCCAGCCTGGGTGACGGCAGCCTGTCGCTGAAGGTGACCGTGACTGATACGGCGGGCAACAGCACCAGCAATGCACTGAATGCCATTGTCGGCATCCACTCGCTGCCATCAGTGACGATCAATCCGCTGTTTGGTGACGGTATTTTGAGTGTTTCAGAAGCGCTCTCCTCACTGGGGCAACTGCTCAGTGGTCGCGTGAATAACGTGGCGGCGGGTACCCGGGTCGATATCAAGCTCGGCGCACTCTCGCTGGAAGCGGTCACCGATGCCAGCGGTAACTTCAGCGTGGCGCTCAGTTCCCTGCAACTGCTGTCACTGGCAACGGGTAACCTGACGGTGTCTGCCACCGTCACTGATGTGGTCGGTAATACGGCGAACAGCAGCCTGGGTGTCACCATCGGGGTGACCACGCAGCCAACGCTCACCGTGAACACGCTGTTCGGTGACGGCATACTGAGCGCATCTGAGCTGGCGGTAGCGCAGACCATCAGCGGGACCACCACCAATGCCGTGGCGGGGTCGACGGTCACCTTCAGCATCAACGGTAAATCCTACAGCACCACCGTCGGCAGCAGCGGCAGCTGGAGCGTCAGCGTTCCGAAAGCCGACCTCAGTGCGTTGCCAAACGGTCCGCTGACTGTAAATGCCACGCTGGCGGATCCGTACGGCAACACCGCCACGGGCAGCAGCACCGCGTCGGTCATTGCGCAGACACCGCCATCGATCAGTATCGGTACCCTGTTTGGTGATGGTGGTCTGAATGCGGTAGAAGCCCTGACCGCCCAGACCATATCCGGCACGGCCACCAATGCGGAAGGGTCGACCATCTCGGTGCACGTGGGTGCGGCCACCTTAACGGCTATCGTGGCGGCCAACGGCACCTGGAGCGTATCGGTACCGTCTTCGGCTCTGCTGGCGCTGGCGGATGCCACGCAGTCCATCACGGCGGAACTGACTAACGGCGCGGGCAAGTCGGCCAGCGGATCGGCATCGGTGATTGTTGGCACGCACAGTACGCCTACCGTCACTCTGGGCACCACCGCTGGCTTTAGCGATGGCTACCTCAACCTGGCAGAATCGGGTACGGCGCAGACCATTACCGGTACCTCCACCAATGCCGCTGGCGGTACGGTCAGGGTGGTGATTGAAGGCAACGTCTACAGCGCCGCCGTCGGCAGCAATGGGAGCTGGAGTGTGACGGTACCACCTGCCGGGCTGTCCGGCCTGAGCGACGGCGTTCATTCGGCGGCCATTTCGGTTACCGACCGGGCGGGTAACGTCGCCAATACCAGCGCCAGCTTTACCAGCGTCACACAGAACCTGCCGGTCATCGGGGTCGACCCGGTTGCCAGCCTGTTGAGTGTGTTGCTGACCGGCCTGACGATTTCGGGCGGTACCCTGCGGCTGGCCACCGGAACAACGGTGAATATCACGTTGACTCAGAGTGGGCAGTCGCAGTCAATGACGGCGACGGTGGGCTCTAACGGGCGCTACAGTGCCAAGTTCGTCGGTGGACTGCTGAGTTCGCTGAACCTGAGTTCGGTGGTGACCGTCACGGCGGTGGATACCGCAGGTAACCCGGCCTCGACGGTGACCACACTGCTGCTGGGTTCTCTGATCCCGCTGGCCAGTACCTCGGCAGTCATGATGGCCGCCGCATCTGACGATTCTCTGGCCGTGGTGTCAAACCATACGTCTTCAGCCACTACAGAGGAGAGCAGTGCGGCCACGACCGTGCATACGGCGGCGAAAGTGGCGTCAACGCTGGTGACCGATAGTGATACCAGCAGTACCGACAGTGCCAGCACCAGCGCAGCGGCCTCCACGGCGGCGGTGGCTGAGACGGCGGCGGCGGTGGACGACGGCAGCTACACCATCGGTGGGGTATCCATTCTGCTGGCCGACGGTCAGACGCTGCACGGTGAATCCGTCACCGGCAGTGAAGGCAGCGACACGATCAGTGCGACTACGCTGGACTTCACGCACATCGACGGGGGTGCCGGTATTGATACGCTGGTGTTAAACGGCGAGCATATGACGCTGGATCTCACCGCGCTCGGGCTGAAAATCGAGAACGTGGAGATTATTGACCTGGGCCTTTCGGGCAGTAACAGCATCAAGCTGGATCTGAACGAAGCGCTGAACATCACCGATAAGCCGACCGATGACCTGTTTATCAAAGGGACGCTGGGTGATCAGGTGACGCTGGCCAATACCGAGGGTGGCGTCTGGGCCACCACCGGACAACGCACGGTCGAAGGGCAGACCTTTGACGTTTACCACAACTCGGCGCTGTCGTCGGACAACACGCTTGGTGATGTTCTGATCCAGCACAATCTGCAGGTCCATGTCGTATAAAGAAAAAATAACGCCCGGGCGGGTCGCATTCCCGCTCAGGGTGTCTAAAGTTAAGAAGAAGTGATAGATTGTTAACGAGACAATCCAGCAGCGGCTTCGGCCGCTGTTATTCGTTGTGTGATTGAAAAACTAAAAGAAAAGCAGTTTTCATCCTTTTTCCTTGTTATGGATTACATTGTGATCCGTTGTACACCGGGTAACGCCTGGCGCTATTTTTGTGGCGCTGGCTAATGTTTTGCGTGGAAAAACGGCGTTCAGCCGGTCATTCCCCGCAGGCGTTGACTGATTGACCGGTGCACAAGGGGATACACCATGACTCAGCGTTATCTGGCCCATTATTGCGGCCTGAACACCATCGTTGCTGGCGTCTGCCGGCAGCGCAACCGCCGCGTGTGCGCGCGTGGCGATGCCTTATTCCCCACAGATTTTCCGTCTCTTGCCTGCCTGATCCCTGAAAAAAGTCCGCATCATGACGGACTTGCCCGGCTACATCTATTGAAAAAAAACGCGTAATGGTGGGGCAGAAGAGGCGTGGCAGAGCCCGCCTCTGGCCCGGAATGTCAGGATCACAGGTGTGCAAAATGAAAAACAGGGTAATTGTGCTGTGCTTGACGACCTGCCTGTTTACCCCCGCCCTGCAGGCGGCGAAACAGGAGCCGGTGGCCGAATTTAACTGGCGTGCTGCGCCCACGGAAGAGCAGATTGCCAGCCTGACGCTGCGGGATGCCATTCTGCGTGCGTTTGCCCGCAATCCGAAAATTTCTGAAGCCGCAGCCCAGATCCGCGTAGGGGAAGCCGATCTCGATGCTGCAAAAAGTGCATGGTATCCGCAGGTCTCTCTGGTGGCGAGCGGGGGGCGATCGCAGCAGACCGACTCCGCAGGCAGCCTGAATAACAGCGGCTCCGGCGGGATCACTCTCAGCCAGCTGCTGTATGACTTTGGCCGCACCGGCGGGGCTATCGACGAGCAGCATAAGCTGTCCGATGCCTATCGCTTCGCGCTGTATGACACCATGACCGTCGTGGCCCAGGATACCCTTCAGGCCTATCTGGCGGTGAAGCGCTACCAGGCGCTGGTGGATGCCGCCCGGCTGAACATCGCCTCGTTACAGCGGGTCAGGGACATGGCCAGACTGCGGGCCGATGCCGGATTAAGTTCGCAGTCTGACGTGCTGCAGGCGCAGACCCGTATCGCCGGCATGAATGCCAGCATGGAACAGTATCGTGCGCAGGCGCGTTCGGCGCGGGCGCAGCTGACGGTGCTGACGGGCGTGGTGTCCGAAAACCTGCCCGAGCTACCGCAGGCGCTGCTTAACCAGCAGGTGACGCTGGATAAGATCGCCTATGAAAAGAGTGCCGCAGTGCGCAGTGCGCAGGCCAGACAGGAGGCCGCGCTGGAGCGGGTACGCCAGGCCCAGTCGAACCACTGGCCGACCATCAAAGTGCAGGCGGGGCGCACCCGCTATGAGAACGAAAGCCGTTCTTACTGGGACGACGAACTGCAATTACAGGTGGAAGCACCGCTCTATCAGGGCGGGCTGGTCAATGCCAGAACCCGTGCCGCCGAGGGCGACCGTGCCGCGGCAGAAGCCGCCATCCAGCAGTCAAAACTGCAAATTAATCAGAATGCCTCCACCGCCTATGCCGACATGATCGGTGCGCAGCAGCGCAAAGAGGCCGGGGAGGAGCAGCTACGCAGCGCCGACCATACGCGGGATGTGTACGCTGATGAATATAAACTGAATAAGCGCAGCCTCAATGATCTGCTCAGTGTCGAACAGGATGTTTTCCAGGCCGACAGCAGCCGTCTGACGGCGCTGTACGACGGCTGGGATGCCACGGTTCGCTACGCCGCAGCCGTGGATAATCTGCTGGATATTTTAGGCGTGGATCGGGAAGCAAACAGCGGGCAGACGCTGCCCTCCCTGTGATGACGCTGTGCGAATGACAACCCGATAAGGCTGTTTTTATGACGAAGAAAACCGCAACCACGGAAAACTGGATCGATGCGATGCTGCGCGTGGCGGCCCGTTTTGGTAAACCGGCCGATGGCAAGACCCTGCGCCAGCAGATGCGCTGGTTCGAGCATCTTACCCCGCCGCAGCAGCTGGAGCGCCTGGCAGGGCTGCTCGGTCTGCATCTCACCATGTCCCCGCGTGACAAAATACGCTGGCGACAGGAGGTGACACCCGTGGTGCTGATTATGGACAGCGGCAGCGTGGTGGTGATTGAAAGCATTGATGGGGAGGGCAATGCCCGCTACTGGCTGAGCGACGGTGGCGATGTCGTGCGTGAAAGCGAACTGGCGTCGCTGCTGGAGCAGAGCCAGCCGGAGGTCGGCATTATCGGCGTCGCCGCACGCGGGCGCGATGCGCGCATCGATGAGTTTGTTCAGCCCTACAAGAAACACTGGTTCTGGCAAAATTTTAAAGGCATGGGGCACAAGATCGGTGAGATCTCGCTGGCGTCAATTGTCGGTAACGTGCTGGCGCTGGCGGGCATCCTGTTCTCGATGCAGATTTATGACCGGGTGATCCCGGCGCAGTCAGAAGCCACGCTTTGGGTACTGTTCGGCGGCGTGCTGATTGCCGCGGTGGTGGAATATCTGATCCGCCTGATGCGTACCCAGGTGTCGGATATGATGGGAAAACGCATCGATCTGAAAGTCTCCTCCATGCTGTTTGCACGGGCGATGAATATCCGCAATGAGGCACGGCCAAAATCAACGGGGTCGTTTATCTCCCAGCTGCGTGAAATCGATCAGGTACGTGAGCTGCTGACCTCCACCACCGTCGGGGCAGCGGCCGACATGCCGTTTGTTATCCTGTTCCTGTTTATTATGGCGTTTATTGGCGGGCCGCTGGTGATCGTGCCGCTGCTGGCGATCCCGCTGATCGTCATCCCCGGCCTGCTGATCCAGATCCCGATGGCGAAGCTGGCGAAAGAGGGGCTGCGCGAAGGGGCGCTGCGTAACGCTATTCTGGTGGAAACCATTGAAGGCATTGAAGATATCAAATCACTGCAGGCCGAACCCTATTTCCAGCGTCAGTGGGAACAGACCCATGAAGTGAGTGCAGCGATTGGGATGAAGCAGCGCCTGTGGGGCGCGCGTCTGACCGGCTGGGCCTCCAGTGTTCAGCAACTGACCTATGCCAGTATGCTGGTCTTCGGGGTCTATCTGGTGCTTGACGGGCAGATCACCACCGGGACGCTGGTCGCCAGCAGTATGCTCTCTTCGCGCACCATAGCCCCACTGATGCAGCTGACCATGGTGTTCTCGCGCTGGCAGCACGCCAAGAGCGCGATGACCGGGCTGGATGAACTGCTGAAGAAACCGCTCGACCAGCCGGAAGAGGGCGACATGGCCCACTGCCCGACGCTGACCGGGCATTATGACCTGCGCGGCGTGCAGTACAGTTACGACGAGGAAAATGTCAAAAACGTTATTGCTATTAATCAGCTGCAAATAAAACCGGGCGAACGCATTGCGATACTCGGCCGGGTCGGGGCCGGAAAATCCACGCTGCTGAAACTGCTGGCCGGGCAGGCGCTGGCCTCCCAGGGGAAAGTGATTGTCGACGGCGTTGATCTGCGGCGCATCGACCCGGTGGATCTGCGTCGCCAGCTTGGCTGGCTGTCGCAGGACTCCCGTCTGTTCTTTGGCACGCTGCGTCAGAACCTGATGCTGGGGAATCCCCATGCCAGCGAGCAGGATATGCTGAATGCGCTGCGCATCAGCGGGGCGCTGAGCCTGGTGCAGCAGGATGCTGCCAGCCTGGACCGCATCATTAATGAGGGCGGGCGCGGCCTGTCCGGCGGACAGCGACAGATGGTGATGCTCAGCCGTATGATCCTGCGCCAGCCGCAGGTGGTGCTGATGGACGAGCCGACCGCCTCGATGGATGAGCAGCTGGAAGAGCACGTGATCCGCCAGATGCAGGGCTGGCTGAGCGGCCGGACTCTGGTACTGGTTACGCACCGTCCTGCGCTGCTAAAAATGGTCGACCGCATTATCGTTATGGATAACGGCAGAGTGATTGCCGACGGCCCGAAAGATGACATTCTGAAACGTGCTGCCACCCAGACCGCACAGGCGTCGGCCAGTCCTAAAGGAGATGCAGCATGAGCCTTGTTCTGATGGATCGCAGCATGAAACAGAATGAACGGCGTACCTCAGCCATCATCTGGGTCTGTACTGCTGCGCTGGTGCTGTTCTGCGTCTGGGCGCATTTCGCCATTCTGGATGAGGTGACGGTCGGAACGGGCAAAGTCACGCCGCTCAGCCGCGCACAGGTGATAGAAAGCCTGGACGGCGGCATCGTCGACGAACTCAACGTGCATGAAGGCAATATTGTAGAAAAGGGGCAGATACTGGCAAAACTGGATCCAACCCGCTTCCAGTCCAACTTTGGTGAAGCAGCGGCACGGGCCCGCACGCTGCGGGCATCGGCAGAGCGACTGCGGGCTGAACTGACCGGCGCTTCGCTGAAATTCAGTGCGGAAACCCTGAAAGAACCTGACCTCGTGGCGCGTGAAACCCAGCTGTTCCAGTCCCGCCGACGTAACCTGCAGGAGACCGTCAGCAATCTGGAGCAGTCGAAGAAACTGGTACAGGATGAGCTGCGGATGACGCAGCCGCTGGTGGCTAAAGGGGCGGCAGGGGAGGTGGAAGTGATCCGCCTGCGCCGTCAGGTGGCCGAGCTGCAGGGGAAAATTGATGAAGCGCGCAACGACTATGCCGTCCGGGCGCGCGAAGAGCAGGTCAAAAACAATGCGGATCTGGATGCGCAGCTTCAGGTAATGACCGGGAAAGAGGATCAGCTGACCCGCGCCACGATTTACTCGCCGGTGCGGGGAATAGTGAAGGATATTCAGGTCACCACCGTCGGTGGCGTGCTGCAGCCGGGGGGTAAGCTGATGGAGATTGTCCCTCTGGAGGATCAGCTGCTGATTGAAACGCGCATTAACCCGCGTGATATTGCCTACATTCGTCCGGGGCTGGCGGCCACCGTCAAGGTCACCGCCTACGACTCGTCGATTTACGGCGATCTGCGGGGAGAGGTGGAAACCGTCTCCCCCGATACCCTGCAGGACGAGGTGAAACGGGACCAGTACTATTACCGTGTCTACGTGCGCACCGACAGGGCGGAGCTGACCAATAAGGCCGGGCGTAAGTTTCCGATCGTACCGGGCATGGTGGCCAACGTGGAAATCAAAACCGGTCAGAAGTCTGTGATGGATTACCTGATCAAACCGCTGAATAAGGTAAAAGAGTCGATGCGCGAACGGTAATCCCGTTGCCGGAGAGGGCGTGATGTCGCACCGGGCTGCCGGGACGGTATGCCCGCAGAGCAGGTTCAAAGGGGCGCAATCACGCGGATAATATTCCGGGGGCAGAGAGGACTATTCTGCTGGGCCCACGCAGGTCTGGGTACCTGAAATTTCCAAAAAAAGAGCAAAAAAATGCCAGGCACAAGGCCTGGCAACAATAATATTAGATGGTACAGCTCATTCGGGGTGAATGAAGATAATAATTCAATAAATGATGATAGCGGGATAATAATAGCTGTTAGTAACAGGAAATTTTTATCATTCAGTGCCTAATATTACAGATTGCTGTAATGCGATGAATAACAAGAATTATCTTATTTCTTGTCTTTAGGTGCGCTATTTTTTATCTGTTTGTGCTGTTGAAAAGTTCCCCGATATTTACATTTTGAGATATGTTTGAATCTCAATGAAACATTTTCGGAAGTTTAGTATCATTTTCTTGATGGATATTTACCCTACTCGCCTTAAGATGACACGAAGTGCTTAAAATGATTGATCGGCACGCAGTGGCAAAATAAATCTTATAATCGAGAGGGTATTAAAATGAAACTTCGCGTTCTTTCCCTGATGGTTCCAGCACTGCTGGTTGCCGGTACAGCAGGCGCAGCAGAAATCTACAATAAAGACGGTAACAAGCTGGATCTTTTCGGTAAAGTTGACGGTCTGCACTACTTCTCTGACGACGCCGGTTCAGACGGTGACCAGTCTTATGTCCGCTTTGGCTTCAAAGGCGAAACGCAGATTTCCGATCAGCTGACCGGTTACGGCCAGTGGGAATACCAGGCCGCGCTGAACAACGCCGAAAGCCAGGGAACCGCTGACAGCTACACCCGCGTGGGCTTCGCCGGTCTGAAATTCGGTGATGCCGGCTCTCTCGATTATGGTCGTAACTACGGCGTGCTGTATGACATCGGCGCATGGACCGACGTCCTGCCTGAGTTCGGTGGGGATACCTACGGTGCGGATAACTTTATGTTCCAGCGTGCCACGGGCGTCGCGACCTACCGTAACAATAACTTCTTTGGTCTGGTGGACGGTCTTAACTTCGCCATCCAGTATCAGGGTAAGAACGACAGCAACGCCGAAGTGGCCGGCAATCGCAGCGCGACTGCGCAGAACGGCGACGGCTACGGCCTGTCAGCGACTTATGAGATCGTTCCCGGTTTAAGCGCCGGTGCCGCTATGTTCTCTTCTGACCGTACGGATACCCAGAACAGCAACGCGCTGCTGGGCAACGGCGATAAAGCCGATGCTTACTCTGGCGGCCTGAAATACGATGCAAACAACGTCTACCTGGCGGCTATGTATACCCGTTCGTATAACGCCACCCGCTTCGGCAGCACCGACAACCCTGCGGCCTACGGCTTTGCGGATAAAGCCGATAACTGGGAGCTGGTTGCCCAGTATCAGTTCGACTTCGGCCTGCGTCCGTCTCTGGCCTACGTGACCTCGCGCGCGACCGACATTCAGAACTGGGGTACCCAGAACCTGAAACAGTACGTTGACGTGGGCGCGACCTACTTCTTCAACAAAAACATGTCGACCTATGTTGATTACCAGATCAACCTGCTGGACGACAACAACTTCACCCAGGCGGCCGGTATTAATACCGACAACGTGGTGGGGTTAGGCCTCGTTTACCAGTTCTGATCCCGAACGGGGTAACACCAGGGCTGACCGCAACCGCCGGTCAGCCCCTGAGGCAGAGGCCGATCGTCTGAAGCGATCGGCCTTTTTTATTGGCCGGTTCAGGCGATGGCGTCCGGCTTCTTCCTGCTGTTCTCTTCTTTTATCGGCAGACAACTGCCTTCCAGCCCGATGCCACCCAGCGTAAACAGTGAAAAGCGCAGCAGGCGACGCCTGACCTGGTTCTCTTTGATCGCGTGTTTATTGCGCATTCATTCTTCCCCACAGTGAACAGTGATCTTCACGTTGCAGAAAACGTGCCAGGTCATTTCATTGCGGTTGTCTGGCGGTTCAGGGGGAAAAGAGCAGGATAAGGGGGGCTGACGGGGGCAGGCTGCACCATAAAAGTGCCGGTGATCTCACCCCGGTAGGGCCGGGGGAGGTCACAGAAGCCTTAACGATGGCGTGGACGATGAAGCTGCCGGGTATGGGTGTGCTTGTAATGCTTAAAGCCTGCAAAGATAATCACAGCAATGGAAACCATGAGAAGCGCGTAATAGATCATTATGGCTCTCCTTTATAATAGTGAATGATGGGCACCGGGATGCCCTGTACAGCACCTATCCTGGTGACGTACGACGCTAAGATCAAGGTGTCGAATCTGAGTTTTCTCTGCGGCAAAGCCCGGTTCGGACCAGTTTTTAATCAAGATTACAGGCAGATATGAAGAGTAATTGGCGGTATTTTTTAGGTTTAATGGTGGTTTGCTTGCTGGCAGGCTGTGACAACACTCAGCCCTCAGCGGGATCTGACGGGATGGTACTCGAAGGCCGAACAATGGGAACATTCTGGAGGGTAAGTCTGGCGGGTGTGGCGCCTGAACGCCGGGAAGCGCTGCAAAACGCCATTCAGCTGCAGCTCGACCAGGACGATCGCGAACTCTCCACCTGGAAAAGTGACTCCGTACTGTCACGTTTTAACCAGTATCGCGGCAGTGCGCCACAGCCGGTGAGTGATAATATGGCCGATATCATAACCCTGTCGCTGCGTATTGGTCAGCAGACGGCGGGGGCGATGGACATCACCATCGGACCGCTGGTCAATCTGTGGGGCTTTGGTCCCGATAAACAACCCGTAAAAACACCAACGCAGCAGGAGATCGATGCCGCCCGGGCACAGACCGGGCTGGCGCATTTGCAGGTGATCAACACGGCCGGGCAGTCCTGGCTGCAGAAGGATCTGCCTGGACTCTACGTTGACCTGTCTACCGTCGGGGAAGGGTTTGCCACCGACCATCTTGCCCGCCTGATGGAGCAGGAGGGGATTAATCAGTATCTGGTCTCTGTGGGCGGTGCGGTGCTGACGCGCGGCAAAAATGCCCAGGGCAATGCCTGGCAGGTGGCGATCCAGAAACCCACCGATCAGGAGAATGCGGTGCAGGCGATAGTCGATCTGCAGGGGCACGGCATCAGCACCTCCGGCAGCTATCGTAACTATTATGAACTGGACGGGAAGCGTATCTCACACGTGATAGATCCAGCCACCGGCCGGCCGATCCAGCACCGGCTGGTATCTGCTACGGTGATCGCCACCACCGCGCTGGAAGCAGATGGCTGGGATACCGGGCTGATGGTGCTGGGCACGGAAAAAGCCAAAGCGCTGGCGCTGCGTGAAAAGCTGGCGGTCTATCTGATTTTTAAACAGGGCGACCAGTTCACCAGCTGGATGTCGCCGCAGTTTGCCGCCTTTATTCAGCCGTCACCCGCACACTGACAGCCTGAGGAGTGTTTATGTTCGATCTGTTTGCTGACGATGCCCCGTGGCAGGAACCGCTCACCGAAGGGGCTGTGATCCTCCGCCGTCGCGCCCGCGAATGCGCCACTGAGCTGATGGCGCAGGTGGAGGCGATCGCCGCGCTCAATCCTTTTGAACACCGCATTACGCCGGGCGGCCACCGGATGTCGGTCGCCATGACCAACTGCGGCGATCTCGGGTGGTCCACCGATTCGCGCGGGTATCAGTACAGCGCGCAGGATGAGGTCAGCGGCCAGCGCTGGCCAGCCATGCCGTCGGCCTTCCGCGAACTGGCCGTCGCCTGTGCGGCTGAAGCCGGGTTCAGCGGCTTCAACCCGGACGCCTGCCTGATTAACCGCTATGAGCCCGGCGCAAAGCTGACGCTGCATCAGGATAAAGATGAGCGCGATCTGCGCCAGCCGATTGTCTCGGTGTCGCTTGGGCTCCCGGCGGTGTTTTTATTTGGCGGGTTCGATCGCGCTGATGCCTGCCAGCGGGTGCTGCTGGAGCAGGGCGATGTGGTGGTATGGGGAGGGCCCTCGCGCCTGCGCTACCACGGCATCCTCCCGCTAAAACCGGGTATTCATCCGCTGACGGGACCTTTTCGCTATAACCTGACTTTCCGCCGCGCACGCTAGCGCGCGGCCTGAATACGTCCGAATGAGAATTGTTATTGATCTCGTCTTGCTTCTCATTAAACTGCAAGCTGCTTTTTACCTGCCGGGACGTTTTCATGGAGTTGCTTCACGTTGTTTATAAGCAGTATCGCTGGCCGTTTATTCTGGTTATTGCCCTCAGTCTTCTCAGTGCCGCGCTGGGAATTGGTCTGATTGCGTTTATTAACCGCGAACTGATCGTGACGCTCAATTCTTCGGTGATGGTGTTACCGCAGTTTCTCGGCCTGCTGCTGCTGCTGATGGCGGTGACCCTCGGATCGCAGCTGGCGCTGACCCTGCTCGGCCACCATTTTGTCTATCGCCTGCGCGGCGAATTTATCAAACGTATTCTCGACACGCGGGTTGAGCGCATTGAGCAGATTGGTAACGCCCAGCTGCTGGCCAGCCTGACCAGTGATGTGCGCAATATCACCATCGCCTTTGTGCGTCTGCCGGAGCTGATTCAGGGCATCATTCTGACGCTGGGCTCTGCGGCCTATCTGGCCTGGCTGTCACCGAAAATGATGGTGGTGACCTCCGTGTGGGTGGCGGTGACGATTATCGGCGGCTGGCTGCTGGTGGCGCGGGTGTATCAGCATATGGCGGTACTGCGTGCGACAGAAGACCGCCTCTACCATGACTTCCAGATCATTATCGAAGGGCGCAAAGAACTGGCGCTGAACCGCCAGCGTGCGCAGCAGATCTTTGAAAACGTCTACGGTGAAGATGCCCGGACCTATCGCCACCATATTGTGCGGGCCGATACCTACCACCTCAGCGCCGTGAACTGGTCAAACATTATGATGCTGGGTGCCATTGGCCTGGCATTTTACCTGGCGAACAGCCTGGGCTGGGCGGATACGGCCGTGGCCGCGACCTATTCCCTGACCCTGCTGTTCCTGCGCACCCCCATGCTGTCGGCGGTGGGCGCACTGCCCACGCTGTTAACAGCGCAGGTGGCGTTTGACAAGCTGAACACCTTTAATCTGGCGGCTTATGAGGCTGAATTCCCCCAGCTGCCGGCGGCGAAAAACTGGCAGACGCTGGAGCTGCGCAATCTGGTGTTTCACTACGGCGACAACGGTTTTCACGTCGGCCCGGTGAATATGACCCTGAAGCGCGGCGAACTGGTGTTCCTGATCGGGGGGAACGGCAGCGGTAAATCCACGCTGGCGATGCTACTGACCGGGCTGTATCAGCCGGTGTCTGGCGAGATCCTGCTGGACGGACAAAGGGTAGACACTGAATCAATGGAGAGCTATCGCCGTCTGTTCTCGGCGGTATTCACCGACGTGCATCTGTTTGACCGCCTGATTGACGATCGCGGGCAGGCCGTTGATCCGGCGCTGGTACAAAGCTGGCTGGAACGGCTGAAAATGCAGGATAAGATCAAGCTGGAAGGCAATCGGGTGCTGAACCTGCAGCTGTCGAAAGGGCAGACCAAGCGCCTGGCGCTGCTGCTGGCGACCGCCGAGCAGCGCGACATTCTGCTGCTCGACGAGTGGGCCGCCGATCAGGATCCGCACTTCCGCCGTATCTTCTACCGTGAACTGCTGCCGTGGCTGCAGTCACTGGGGAAAACGGTGTTTGCCATCAGTCATGACGATCACTATTTCCTGCACGCTGACCGTCTGCTGGAAATGCGCGACGGAACGCTGACCGAGCTGACGGGCACCGAGCGTGATGCCGCTACCCTCGATGCGGTCAAGCGTACCGAGACGCTGGGGTAGTTTCAGGCAACGTCCGGGTTGCTGGCCGACCGGTACAGAGGGCCGGCCACCACGGCGGTCACTGTTGCCCTGCAGGGGACGACCCATTTCCCCGGTAGTCCCGTGCTGATGGTGTGAACGCTGGCGCAGGCTGGCCTCACAATACCTTCGCCAGAAAACGCCGCGTCCGCGGATGCTGCGGCTGGTTCAGCACCTGCCAGGCGCTGCCCTGTTCCACAATCTTCCCTTCGACCATAAACACCACGTTATCCGCAACTTCACGGGCAAAACCGATCTCATGAGTCACCACGACCAGCGTCCTCCCGGAGCGTGCCAGCTGTTTGATGGTGTCCAGCACCTCGCCGACCAGCTCCGGATCAAGCGCCGATGTCGGTTCATCAAACAGGATAACCTTCGGATTTAACGCCAGCGCCCGGGCAATCGCCACGCGCTGTTGCTGACCGCCGGAAAGATGGCGCGGCCATGCCCCGGCTTTATGCCGCAGGCCAACGGTGTCGAGCAGCTGTAACGCCCGTTCTTCTGCCGCCGCCCGCGTTAATTGCTTATGGGCCAGGGGCGCTTCGATAATATTTTCCAGCACCGTGAGATGAGGGAACAAATTGAAATTCTGGAACACATAGCCCACACCGATACGCTGCCGGAGGATCGCCTTCTCCTTCAGCTCATACAGCTTATTCCCTTTGCGCCGGTAACCAATGTAGTCACCATCAATGCGGATAAGCCCTTCATCCACCCGCTCCAGATGGTTGATGGCGCGCAGCAGCGTGGACTTCCCTGAGCCTGACGGCCCGAGGATCACCGTGACAGAACCAGGGGGGAGTTCCAGCGATACCTCGTCCAGTGCCTTAAAACGGCCATAGCTTTTACTGACCCCGGCAATGGAAATATGACCCAGCGTGGCCTCACTGTGCAGATCGATAGCTTCAGACATTATGAGCTCCTGGCGGGGGCGATGGCGGCATGCAGCCGGGTAGATGAGAGGCGGCTGACCGGCTCACGGGTGGCCCCGCGTGCCAGCCAGCGTTCAACGTAGTATTGCAAAACTGACAGCACGGTGGTGATCAGCAGATACCAGACTGCTGCTACCATCAGCAGCGGGATCACCTGTTGCGTGCGGTTATAAACCATCTGGATGGTGTAAAAGAGCTCCGGCATCGCCAGTACGTACACCATCGCAGTGCCTTTGGCGAGGCTGATAATTTCGTTAAACCCGGTCGGAATAATGGAACGCAGCGCCTGCGGCAGAATAATGCGCAGCGTGCGGCGAGAAGAGGGCAGACCCAGCGCAGCGGCCGCTTCAAACTGCCCCTGATCCACGCCGGTAATGCCGCCACGTATAATCTCGGCGGTATAGGCTGCCTGCACCAGCGTCAGCCCGATCACCGCCGTGCTGAACTGCCCCAGGACATCAATGGTTTTATACTCCACCAGCGTCAACGGGGTAAAGGGAACGCCAAGTGACAGAGTGTCGTAGAGATAGGAGAAGTTATAAAGAATAATCAGTACCACGATCAGCGGCAGCGAACGGAACAGCCAGATATAGCCGAACGCCAGGCCGGAGAGCAACCAAGAGGAGGAGAGGCGGGCCAGCGCCAGCCCCACGCCCAGCAGAATACTCAGCAGGCTGGCGATCAGCGTCAGCAGCAGCGTCTGCCCGAGACCGCTGAGGATCGCGGGTGCAAAGAACCAGTGGGCAAATACCGACCATTCCCAGCGCGGATTAAAGGCGATGGACTGGATCACCACGGCCAGAATAAACAGGGCAACAACCGCCCCAACCAGCCGCAGCGGATAGCGGGCAGGCACCACGCGCAGGGTTTCATTCGGTTTCATGGGCGGCTCCTGACTCGGCGTGATGGTGAAGTGCTTTGGTAAAACGCAGGCGGCCATCGTAAGGCGGCAGGCTGTACTCTTCCGGGTCACGCTGCGTGTCGAACTGTGGCTGATAGCCGTGTGATAAATAGAGGCGTACCGCTTCCGGCTGACGAAATCCGGTGGTCAGATAAACCTGTCGGTAACCCGCCAGCCCGGCCCGTCGCTCCAGTTCAACCAGCACTTTCAGCGCCAGCCCCTGACGGCGCAGATCGCTGCGGGTCCAGATACGCTTTAATTCGGCCGTCTCCGCGTCGAAAGCCTTATAAGCCCCCATCGCAATAATGACCCCGTCGCGCTCCAGTACTACAAACATCCCCTGCGGGGGCAGATACCATTCGGTCAGTTCGACTTCGGCATCCCGGGCAAAAAAGTCACCGTAGCGGGCGCTGTATTCTCCGAAGAGTCCGTCAATAATAGATGCCAGCTCCGGTGCCTCCGGTGACAGCTGGCGAAATTGTTCATGGCTCATTCGGACCTCCGTTAGTCACCCAGCCCCGGCGGGTTGATTTCAGAACGATCGAGGCGCTCGATACCCTCGCCCCAGCGGTTGAGGACTTTGTCGTACTCGCCGCCTTTGATCACGCCATTTAGCGCAGCGTTTACGGCGGCCACCAGCCCGTTGTCTTTTTTCAGTGTCACCGCGATATGTGCCGCTTTCGGCCAGCCGCCATCCACGGTGCCCACCCGTTTTGTTTTACCGGTCAGTGCGGCTTTCCAGGCACCAATGACGTTCGGCCCGAAATAGGCATCGGCACGACCGGACTGTAATGCCAGCGTCTGGGCCGCATCATCTTTCACGTAGTTAGGCGTGAACGGCTTCAGCCCTTTTTTCTGATTCTCTTCATCCCAGGCCAGCAGGATCGCTTCCTGATTGGTGCCGGAACCAACAATAATGCGCAGTCCGGCAATGTCTTCGGCTTTGGTCAGTGAAGTGATTTTGCTGTCCGATTTCACGTAGAAACCGAGGGAATCTTTGCGGTAGGTAGCGAAATCGAATTTTTCTTTGCGCGCTTTGGTGACGGTGACATTGGTGATGGCGGCATCATATTTGCCGGAGCTGACACCCAGCGGCCAGTCTTCCCAGGAGGTCGGCACCACGTTCAGCTCCAGCCCGAGGCTGTCGGCGACCAGGCGGGCGATATCCACTTCACTGCCCTGCAGGGTTTTGTTGTCATCAGAAAACAGGGTCAGCGGCGGGGAGTTCAGCGCGGCCACCGCCACGGTAAACTTGCCCGGCACGGCCAGTTTAAGGTTCTTCGGCAGCAGGGCCACCGCCTCGGGATTGACCGGCGCATGCACGGGCGCTGCATTCGCCTCGACGCTGATGCCGGTGCCATTAATGTTGACGGTTTCTGCGTTTGCCGTGGTGCCAAGCCACAGGGATGCACTGAGCAGGCCCAGTAATACGGATGTTTTTTTCATAGTGACTGACTCTTATTATGATGAAACTGCAGATGAAAAGGGCCGGTTACTGCCCGTTAAGCGATCTCATTAAGTGCGGCTTCCGCCAGCTGGCTGAAGTACCCGGCGGCCGGCGAGAGCAGGGCCTCATCCGGGTTAAAGCCGGGATGGTGCAGACCGAACTCGCTGTTGCTGCCGATGCTGACAAAGGTGCCCGGCGTGTTATGCAGATAAAAGGCAAAATCTTCGCCGCCCATTTGCAGCTCGGCCTCCTGCACGTCGTAACCCTGACGGGCAGCCACCTGCTTGCTGAATTCTGCCCAGTGCCCGGTGTTGATCAAGGCCGGCGGGCCGGGGTGCCAGTTCAGTTCAGCACGGGCACCCAGCCCTGCGGCAATACCGGTTATCAACTGACGCAGCCGCTGCGGTAGTTCGCTGCGGATGTCGTCGTTATGGGTGCGTACCGTGCCTTCCAGTACTACCTGCTGCGGCAATACGTTCCAGGTATTCCCGCCCTCAATACGCGTTACGCTGACCACCACCGACTCCAGCGGGCTGTAGCTGCGGCTGACCAGGGTCTGTAAGGCACTGACGATCTGACTGGCGATCACAATGGCATCCACTCCTTCCTGCGGACGGGCGGCGTGCGCACCCTTGCCGTACACGTTGATATCAAAACGGTCGACATTGGCGTAAAACGCACCGCCGCGCGTGGCAAAGGTGCCCACCGGCAGCTCCGGCGCATTGTGCATGCCGAAGATCGCCGCGACGCCCGCCAGCGCACCCGCATCGATCAGGGTCTTCGCGCCGCCGAAGCGCTCTTCTGCGGGCTGGAACAGCAGACGTACGCGGCCGGGCAGGCTTTTTTCCCGCGCCTTCAGCAGCCTGGCTGCGCCCAGCATTACGGCGGTGTGTACGTCGTGGCCGCAGGCGTGCATCACGCCCGGGTGCTGCGAACGGAACGGCACCGGCACGATCTCGTCAATGGGCAGGGCATCAATATCGGCGCGCAGGGCAATCAGTGGTTCACCCTCGCCAATCTCGGCCACTACGCCGGTGTTCAGTCCGAAAGGCAGCAGCCGGATCCCAGCCTCGTTCAGCCAGCCTGTGATGCGCTCCGTGGTGGCAAACTCCTCATTGGACAGTTCCGGGTACTGATGCAGTTCGCGGCGCCAGGCCACCAGCTGCCGGGTCAGAGAGAGGGTCATGGTTGGGCTCCTTAAGCGGCTACCGGCTGGTGGGTGGCCAGCAGTTGCAGGGATTTCAGGCGTGGTACACCGGCAGCAATCGGGATATCAATAATGAATTCTTCCACCCCGAAACGCTGATGCAGCGCGTCCAGCTGGTCGTGAACCTGTGCAGCAGTGCCTTTCAGTACGGCAGCTTCACGCGGTTCAATCCGGTGTTGTTTCGCACCGGACTGGCGGATAAAGGCTTCGGCCTGGGCCAGATTGCCCACCGTGACGCTCTGGCCGTTATCTACATGTACGCGGAAGTGCTGTAAATCGGCCGCCAGCAGATCGGCTTCCGCTTCGCTATCGGCAACGATGATCTGCACGGCCAGCAGCGCAGATTGCCCCTGGCTGAGCGTGCGGAAAGCCGTCAGTGCGCGGTCCAGTTCCTGCCTGTCACCATTCAGGTGGGCAGCAAAGACAAACTGCCAGTTCAGCTCTGCGGCCAGCTGAGCGCTGGCTTCACTGGCTCCCAGCAGAAAGCGGGTTGCCGGACGCGGAGGCAGCGGCGTCGCCAGTAACGGATCTTCACCTTCAGGGGCAGGGGAGGCCGTCAGCCACTGATCCAGCGCGCGTAGCTGGCTGGCAAAGTCTCCCTTCACGTCGGGGTCAATACCCTGTTGCAAGGCTTTCGTGGACAGCGGCAGCCCGCCGGGAGCTTTACCGATGCCAAGATCGACCCGGCCCGGGGCCAGGGAGGCCAGCAGATTGAAGTTCTCTGCCACTTTATACGGACTGTAATGCTGCAACATCACGCCGCCGGAACCCACTCGAATGTGACGGGTGTGCGCCAGAATCCAGGCGATCAGTATTTCCGGCGACGGGCTGGCCAGCGACGGGGTGTTATGGTGCTCTGCCAGCCAGATGCGATGATAGCCGAGCGCCTCTGCGCGCTGTGCCAGCGCCAGGGTTCGTGCCAGCGCCGTCACGGCGGTTTCGCCCTCGGCAAGCGGACTCTTATCCAGTAAGCTCAGTCGGTAAGCCATAATGCGTCCTTGAACGGTATCAGTTGCCGGCAATTATTGAAGCCGCACCCGCCGCTGTAAAACAACAATTCTGGCTTAGATCAGTTCAGAAATGGGATTGGGGGCTTATGCCGGGAACTGGCAAAGGCTGTGCAAAATGGGTATTTTGCCGGGCAGAAAGCGTCAGGTTTAATAGAGGTCCACTTCACAGAGGAACAGATGATGAATGGTATCTGGCTGCACTTCACGCGATTCTTTCAGGCACCCTCAGGTATGACCACGCTGGACAGCTGTCGGGTGATCGAAGCAATGATGCCGATGGGTGAACTGTATGGCGTTCATCTGCACGATCTTCCTCCGCTGCAACAGCGCCCGGATGAATCGCGTTAATTTTCCGTCGACGACGAGGCGGTAACCCAGGTCATCACGCGATCGGCGTGCAGCAGGGCTCTGCCTTCGAAGATGCGCCCGACGGTCATTGTCGGGGAAAATGTTTGTGTCAGGCGCAGACGGAGATACTGCAAATCCCCAGTGCAGGCCACTATCTCCGCGGCGCTGAAATCCATAAACTGCTTTATCTGCGGATAGAGCGCCTTATACAGGCTCTCTTTGACTGAGAACGCCACCGTCAGCGCGGTGGCGAAGGGCACCTCACACTGCGCCAGCCGCTTTTTTTCCCCATCATCGATGAACATTCTCCCGGTTTCGCGGGCCATCTCTTCCGTCATGATCGTTTCACAGTCCACGCCCGGCATCACGTCCTGACGCGGCGTCAGCAGAGCACATATTTGCTGATGGGTATGAGACAGAGAGCCGTTAACACCCTGCGGCCAGCGCGGAGCGCGATCCGGCCCGTTACTCAATATAAAATCCGCAATCCCCCAGCTGGCCAGCACCTGTTGCAGGCCGTAGCGGCTGGCGAGGTATTCCGCACGACGCTTTTTAACCGCACGCTGCAGGTGGTCAGGTGGCGGAATATTCAGCTGACCAAACAGAGATTCATTAAAATGAGCGACGTCATAACGCACGTCCAGCAGGCTGATATCTGGGGTGTCAGGCAGCGGTTGCAGCGAAAAGTCAGTAATAAAGGGGGAGGAGGACGAAATGTTCAGTGCAGACATAGCCACTAACCTGTGCAAAAACGATAAATTATTTAAACAGGTTAGTGGCTGGATATCAAAAAACGCCTGGAATTAATGATTCGGTGGGATCGCGAAGCTTTTCAGCGATACGACAAAATGGTCATGCCCTTTGGAGATTTTGGCACCGCGATCGCACCACTGGCTGGCAAGCCGGAAAAAATCGTCACTGTCGATATCATAAGCCAGCTCCACCTTACTAATACCTGAGTGGAGCAGCTCTTCCGCATCTTTGAAGCTCTTAGCTTTAATCATTGCCATTTGAGTTATCTCTGTCTACACAATGCCATAAAAGTGTAACGACAGCGTATGATATTACTGTGACAGTTTTGTTGCAGAGACAGAGATTGAGAGTTTCGCCACGTTTTACGGCGGGGATTTCCTGCCCGGTGACGAATAATCGCCTGTAAAAACAGCAGGGAAGCTCTCCGGTGGCGAAACGCTGATGGTAAAACGGTCAGTCGAGGGTGATTAACCGTTGCCCGATTTTTGCTCCTGGCATCATCTGCTGCAGGCCGTCGACCAGTTCATCGCCGGCGCGGTGCAGTGCGTCCAGTGGCATCTCCGGCAGACTTTCCAGAATAAACCACATCTGGCGGGCGCTGGCATCTAACCGCGTGCGAACGCCCTGGCGCCAGTTCCAGCGGCGGCAGGTCACGCCGACGTCATCACACCAGATCACTTCCCCGGCTTCTGCCGTTTCATACACCGGCTCACCGTCTTTTAGGGTGTCAAACTGCTCTGTCCCTTCCGCAACGATCAGTCTGGGCTGGCCGACATAGGCGGCACTGTTTTCCCCGCCCACCGGCAGCGCATATTTAATGCTGATTGCATTATACAGATCCACGACCGGGTCGATGGCGGGTAGGGTGCCGTCTTTCAGAACGCGCTTGCGTAAGGCTTCCGCCGAACAGGGTGTGCGTTTGGGTTTAGCGCCAAAGGCTTTGAAGACCTCAGACCAGGCGCTGAGATGCGCCCCGGCCCAGGGGGCATCGACCAGCACGCCCTGACAGGCGGCGGCCAGGGCCTGCTGGCCGATGGCCGCATTCACCAGCGGGGCGGCCTCAACCACGATACTCAGCGCCCTGAAGTGGGGGGCGATGGTGGCAATGTCGGGATGGATTGACGGGTGGATGTTAAGCATCAGATAATCCTGTAATGACTATTTTATTGCATGGTAATGACTAATGACGGGAAAAGTCAATATATCGACTTATTCGGGCGCTGATGTGAAATCGGTGAGCCACGCGCTGGCCGCCAGAATAAAAAATTTCCGTAAGCTGCAAAAATTTACCCTCGATGAGTTATCACGTCGGGCGGGCGTCAGTAAAGGGATGCTGGTTGAAATTGAAAAGGGCACAGCCAACCCCAGTATTGCCATCTTATGCAAAATCTCTGCTGCGATGGGCGTATCAGTGGCGGATATTGTCGATGTCGCGGGTAAACCGGCGGTCCATCTTGTTAAGCAGGATGAGATCCCGGTGCTGTGGCGGGGCGATCGCGGGGGGACGGCACGGCTACTGGCCGGGACCAGTGGGCCAGATATGGTCGAGCTCTGGCGCTGGGAGATGTTTCCCGGGGAGCTTTTTTCTTCTCCCGGACACCCCGCAGGCACATTCGAGTTGTTCCATGTTGAGGAAGGAACATTAACCCTTCAGGTGGACGGTACAGAATTGAGGATAGAGAAAGGCTGTGCCGCTGTAGCCAGAACTGACGCCCCCCACCATTATACCAATGCCGGTAACACCACACTTATGTTCACCATGACAGTAGCAGAGCGACAGAAATAAAGACGTTTCTGTTTGTCCGGTTTACCCGCCGGACATTTCTCTTACGTAAAAGCACGATCTGAATTTTCTGTGTTTTAACCCCTGCAAAAGTCAGTCTGTTAATAAGCACGCTGTGGGCGGTACTGCTCACTTCTGAACCTCGTCTGAAGAGCCTTATTGTCACCCCGCTCGTGCAAGCGATGTGGGGTGAGTGGGCTAATTTCATACTGACGAAGAGGGGCTAAGCCTGCTGGTGGGCGGCAGCGCGGCATTAATGCAAACATAGTGACTTATTTGTGACTCTCATCACGATTTATTGACTTTAATCAAGAGGTACATTCATAACAAGGCTTAGATTAGTCAGTGGTTAGTGATTGCACTGACTTAATATAATCAGAGGCTAAAGTCATGAATGGTAAAGTGTTAGCAATGTGTGCTGTATCTCTTTTTTCTGTCTCTGCGGGCGCACAAATGTCCCTGAGCGAGGCTAATGCTAATGCCGATCGGCAGACAGAGAATGTCCATGCTGTCCAGTTGCACAGCGGCACAAACAGCGCCGCTGCCCTGCAGGCTGGCGCAGTCGCTGGCCAGGCAAGCGTACAGCGTCAGCAGGTCAGTCAGCAGGATTTTGGTGCCTACAGGCGCCAGCAGGTTCAGGACGCCCATCAGAAAACGTTTGGACAAGCTTATACGGACGCGAAAAATGAAGTGAACCAGCCCGACAGTCAGCCGTCTTCGGGTTATGGTCAGTCTTATACGGACGCGAAAAATGAAGTGAGCCAGCCAGCCAGTCAGCCGTCTTCGGGTTATGGTCAGTCTTATACGGACGCGAAAAATGAAGTGAGCCAGCCCGCCAGTCAGCCGTCTTCGGGCTATGGTCAGTCCTATACGGACGCGAAAAATAATCAGTCTGCTGGCTGGGTTCAGCAGCCGGGTAACATCACCAATCCGCAGGGTAATCCGGTCTCAATGGTGAATAGGGTGAAAAATGACCCTACCGGCACGCCGGTCTCAATGGTCTCGGGTGTTAAGCAAGATCCTACGGGTAAACCAGTGACGGGCGGCATGCCTTCTTCCGTACAAACTCAGATGCAGGGGATTCAGGCTTCCCTGACCGCCGCTAAATATGCGGCGGCTACGATCAATGTTGCGGCATCTTCTCTGCAGCCCACCACGCAGGTTAACGTGACGCTGGCAGGGGTGACCAAAACGTTACCTGCGTCTGTCCTGGCCCCTGACGTCCAGGTTGCGGTACCGCATATCCCCGCGTTGATCCATGAAGGTCGTGGTAACGGTGTCAGCCATGACAAGGCGACAGGTCGGGTTAGCGGCGATAATCGTGGCAGTGACAACGCTCACAGCCATGCTTTCGGTGGGCACGGTTACGGTGCGGATAACAGCCGTTCAGAGGGGTTCGGCGGGCATTCACATTTCCACTGATAAAGGTGTTTTCCCACGGATAAAACGGGCTTTAATTCGGCGTGATTGGATAAATAGTCACAATGGTTTGAGGCCAGTGGTCGGGCAGGGTTTGACGCTGAGTAAACCCTGTCAAGGCCGTGGCAAGTGCCACAATGCGGACCCGGGTCGGAAAGAGGGTGATACAGGGAGGTTACTGTGGGGAAGGTAAAAATTGGTCGGCACGGAGAGATTTGAACTCTCGACCCTCGCCACCCCATGACGATGCGCTACCAGGCTGCGCTACGCGCCGACGTTGAAACTATATTACTGAACTTCTTCCTGAATGCAAGATGCTAACGTCTTGACTGCTTTAGATTTATACAGTTAATCGGCAATAAAGCGTTTTTCGTCCGTCAGAACCTGAAGCAGAAGCGCCAGCTGGGGTTTATGATCCTTCAGTTTCTGTCCCTGTAAATTCCATGCGGCATAGTTGCCATTGTTATCCAGCACCAGCGTCTCCTGAGGTGTCGTTATCAGCAGTTGATGGTTGGTGCTGCTGGCCACCCAGTTGTGGCGGCGCTGAGCGGCAAACAAATCTTCGCCCTGTGAATAGTCCGCGGCTGGCGTACTGACATGCAGGAGGCGCTGCATCAGGGTGGTCATAATATCCTGATGGTCGGTCAGCTTATTGATGGTCTGCGCCGGTGTCTGCGGCCAGTGAACCACCAGCGGCACCTGCAACATTTCCCGGTTTCCCTGACCTGCTTCGCCATCCAGCACCACGCCGTGCTGGGCAGTGATCACCACCACGGTATTGGCCAGTAATCCTTTCTGCTCCAGCGTGGTCAGCACATTCTGGATCTGCTGGTCGACGCTGGCTGCTGCGCGGTTGTAGCGTCGTGCATTGTACTTCTCTGCGGCATCGCTGTCGTCAGAGGTGGACAGCGACAGATAGGAGAACCACGGCGTATCTTCGCTTTTATGCCCTTCCAGCCAGCGCTGCCACTGACGGGTGGTTTCCGCATTCGACTGGTTCTGCGTCGCCGGTAAAGAGAAGTCGGTGAGCAGAGCCTGACGATAGAGCGGCGAGTTAAAGCCATCGCTGGCAAACAGACCGAACTGATAACCCTGCTGCCCCAGTGCGTTAATCAGCGTGGACGGGATGCGCGATGACAGCACACCGTCCATATAGCTTGGCGAAATGCCGTAAAACAGCCCGAACAGCCCGGTATCTTCACTGGTACCAGAGCTGAAATGCTGGCTGAAGCGCACGTTGCTCTCGGCGAAGCGTGTCAGGTTTGGCAGTGACTTCGCCATAGACGCCTCATTCAGGCCGTCAACGGTGATCACCAGCAGGTTATTACGCGTGCCTCTGTCCCGGAAGGTAATGTCATTCAACGGGTAGGCAACGGAGACGGCTTCAGGATTACCCTGCTGCACCAGGCGGCGCTGATACTCCTGCGCATCCAGCAGGCCGTGTTTTTCCAGAAACCGCCGTGCGGTCATCGGATAAGAGAGGGGCAGGTTAGAACGCTGCATGGTCACAGGACGATAGAAATTGGCGTCGGCCCAGATGTACATCAGGTGGCTGGCAAAGAAGGCGCTGATGAACAGTGCGGCCAGCGGTTTACCAAAACGGCGGCGATTCAGGCTGCGCAGCTTCTGCCAGCTCCAGGTGGCGAACAACATTTCGACCAGGAAGATAGCCGGAACGCTGATAAACATCAGCTGCCAGTCACGCGCCATCTCACTTTGATCGGGGTTGACCACCAGTTCCCAGACTACCGGGTTGAGGTGCAGGTGGAAGCGGGCAAATACCGCGCTGTCGACCAGGATCAGCGTCATTCCGGCGGTAGCGATAATCGCCGAGAGAAAACGCAGCAGCCGCTGCGACATCACCACGAAGGTGAGCGGGAAAACAATCAGCAAATAGGCGGCGAAAACAATAAAACTGAAATGGCCAATCCAGCTGCTGAAGGCGTAAATGCGTCCGGCCAGCGAGGCTGGCCAGTCGGAAACGAACAGGTAACGGCTGCCCAGAATGAAGGCGAAAATGATGTTAAACAGGGCGAACCAGTGCCCCCAGCTAATCATCTGGGAGACTTTTTCACGGTAGCGCTGCCGATTTGTTACCATATTAGGATCAGGATCGTCTCATCAGTGGGCTTTGTCATCGCGTACCGAAGCCTGCAGGGCCTCGGCAAACGAACGTGCCATCGCCTGGCGTTGTGCCGGCGCCACGCTGGTATTCAGTAAGTTGGTCACCATATTTCCCAGAACCATCAGGGAAAGATCGGTTGGGGTCTGGTTTGTTTCCAGGACCTGGACCATTTCTGCGAGGATCTTCTCCACGCGCTCGTTGCTGTAGCGGGATGATTGTGCCATAACGTCTATTTTATTACTGAGGTTTAAAAAGCGCTATCTTACCGTAAGGACGCGCTTTTTTCTGCTTTTTTATCGCAAAGAAACGCGAATGAACTGCACATCATTCTGGCAGTTGATCGAAAGGGCGCACAGTGATTGAATACGCGCCTGTGTCTAAAGGAGAGTTTACCATGAGTCTGGATATCGCCCAGATTGCCCTTCACCAGATGATCAAGCGCGACGAACAGACGCTGGAACTGGTTCTGCGTGATTCACTGCTACCGTCCAATGCGCCGGTAACGGCAATGATGGAAGAGCTGCATCGGGTTTACAGCGCCAAGAGCAAAGCCTATGGCCTGTTCAATGAGGAGAGCGAGCTGGCCGATGCGCTGCGCAACTGTCGTAAGGGTGAAAATGACTTCCTTGCTTTCAGCCGCGCCGCCAGTGCGCGACTGCGCGACGAGCTCAGCAAATATCCGTTCGCGGAAGGTGGCGTGGTGTTGTTTGGCCACTATCGCTATCTGGCGGTGGAGTACCTGCTGATTGCGGTACTGAGCAGCCAGAACAGCATGCGTGTTAACGAAGAGCTGGATATCAGCAGCACCCACTATCTGGATATCAACCATGCCGATATTGTGGCGCGCATCGATCTGACCGAGTGGGAAACCAACCCGGAGTCAACGCGCTATCTCACCTTCCTGCGCGGACGGGTAGGGCGCAAGGTTGCCGATTTCTTTATGGATTTCCTCGGTGCCAGCGTCGGGCTGGACACCAAAGCGCAAAACCGGGGTCTGCTTCAGGCGGTTGATGATTATTGCGCAGAGGCCAGCCTGGATAAAAACGAGCGACAGAATTATCGTCAGCAGGTGTCGGCCTACTGCAATGAGCAGCTTAAATCCGGTGAGGAGATCGCGCTCAAAGAGCTGTCTGACGAGCTGGCTCCGCTGGGGGAGAAAACCTTCCAGGCCTTTACCCAGGAGCAGGGCTATGAGCTGGAGGAGAGCTTCCCGGCCGACCGTGGCACGCTGCGCCAGCTGACTAAATTTGCCGGTAGCGGCGGCGGGCTGACGCTTAATTTCGATGCGATGCTGTTAGGTGAGCGTATCTTCTGGGATCCGGCCACGGATACCCTGACCATCAAAGGTACGCCGCCTAACCTGCGTGACCAGCTACAGCGCCGCACCAGCGGCAAATAACCGACCCGTTACCCGGGTGGCGGGCCTGCTTTTGCGGCCCGCTTCGCATTCTGCTGTCGCAATGAGCGGAAAAGGTCATCTTCTGCCGCAGCGCAAGGCAACCCGACCGGGCTGCTTCAGACGAAAAAAAACGCCGCATAAAGCGGCGTTTTTTTCACATCAAACGAACGAGCGATTAAGCGCGAACGAAGTCGATGTGGTGCAGTTTTGGCTTGAACGGGTGACGCTGAACAGCCTGCACTTTTACTTTGGTTTCTTTGCCATCAACAACCAGGGTCAGAACTTCGTCGTAGAAACCAGGCTTCGCCTGCAGGTTCAGTACGGAGTCGTGGTCCAGTTCGATAGCAACAGCTGCTTCATTTCCGCCATAGATGATGGCCGGGAATTTGTTAGCTAAACGCAGGCGGCGGCTCGCACCCTTGCCCTGCTCTTTACGAGCTTCAACATTAATAGTGAACATTTTTAAGTCTCTTCAAGTTTTATTCCTGCTACAGGCGACCCAGCAACAGGTGGAGTGTTCAGCTTTTGTCCGGCAGAGCCAGGCAAAAGCGGGCGGGATTATACCCGGCTTTGCCCATACAGGCAATGTAATACGTCATAATGCAGGCAGCGCCACGCCGGAAGCCCGTTTTAACGCAATTCGTTCGCCCGCCGAAAGCGTCCTTGATAATCGAATACTTTCTCACGAATCTGCCAGAAATGGCGCTGCTTACGCGCAACGACAAAATCGGGGTGGCGCAGCAGCGGCTGGAGCGCGAGGATATCAGCGGCGTTCTTCCACCCCAGCGGGACCCCAGGGGCACGCTGATGAGGGCGCAGGAACAGCTGCTCAAAGGCGGTGCGCTGGGCCGGGGTTTTCAGTCGGAAACGTTCGCTGACCTCCGTGGCCTCTTCATCAAAGTAGCGCGCCTTGAGCCATTCTCCCTGGGCATCACTGCCGCTTTCCAGCACCATCGCAGCGCAGCGCAGCACCAGAGCGTCTTTCAGCTTCAGCGCGGCTTTCAACATATCATCCGGGTCGACCAGAATGGCATCGCACTCCCGGCAGCGCCGCGCGGCAATATCATTTTCAGCGTGACAGTGCGGACAGTTTTTAAAGCGAAAACGGTAGTCGCACTGTTCGCGCTGCCCGTCATCGTCTTCCAGCACCCCCTGACAGCGACGGCCAAAATGTTCGATAATCGTGCCATCTTCAGTCGCCTTTCCCCAAAAGGTGTTGGCAAAGCCACAGCCCGGACAGAAGACCTGTACCGGCTGGTTGTCGCTTTTTCCCTTCGGTGCGCCCACTTCAGGCGTAAAAAGATCGTGAGGGTTACCGGCATAATCGAGGATCAGACAGTCGGTCTTACCCGGGCTCAGGCGCAGCCCGCGCCCGACAATTTGCTGATACAGGCTGACCGATTCGGTCGGACGCAGAATCGCGATCAGGTCGACATGCGGGGCATCAAATCCGGTTGTCAGCACGGCAACGTTCACCATGTAGCGTAGTTCGCGGGCTTTAAATGCGGTAATCATGGCATCACGCTCTGCTGCAGGCGTACCGGCGCTGATCAGCGCTTTGCTGCCGGGCAGCAGACCGAGTACTTCGCGGGCATGTTCGACCGTCGCGGCGAAAATCATTACCCCTTCGCGCTGTTGGGCGAATTCCACAATCTGCTGGATGATATGTGGGGTGATACGCTGTTGCTGCCTGAGCTCTCGATTCAGGTCCGCCTCGCTGAACAGGCCATTTTCCTGCGCCTGCAAACGGCTGAAATCGTACTGTACCACCGGCATATCCAGCCGCTCAGGCGGGACCAGGAAGCCATGCTTAATCATATAGCGCAGCGGCAGCTCATAAATACAGTCACGGAAGAAAGCGCGTTCGTTGCCTCTGACCATACCGTGATAATGAAACTGATAAATCCAGCCTTTCCCCAGCCGGTAAGGGGTGGCGGTCAGTCCCAGCAGCCGCAGTTGCGGATTGTGCTGACGCAGCTGATTGATAATTTGCTGATACTGGCTGTCTTCCGCATCGCTGATACGATGGCACTCATCGATGATCAGCAGGGAGAACTCTGCGCTGAACTGTGCCAGATTCCGGGCGACGGACTGCACGCTGCCAAAGACCACTTTGGCCTGGCTCTCTTTACGCTGTAGTCCGGCGGCGAAGATATCGGCCTCCAGCCCGTAAGCCTGATATTTAGCATGGTTCTGAGCAACCAGCTCTTTGACATGAGCCAGCACCAGCACGCGTCCACGCGCCACGCGCGCCAGTTCCGCGATCACCAGGCTTTTGCCCGCCCCGGTGGGCAGGACGATCGCCGCAGGCTGGGAGGAGTGGCGGAAGTAGCTGATAGTGGCATCAACGGCTTCCTGCTGATAGGGGCGTAAGGTAAACGACATGAAGACCTGTAAAGCAGCAACAAAGGGACATTATGCCATGAAAGCGCCATAAGAATACGATACCCTCTGTGCCTCAGTGGCTTCTGCCGCTATACTTGTGGCTTATCTGTTGACGTCTCCATTCCCGATGAGCGCCCTGCGCCACATCATAAGACGATTATCGTCCGTTTCCATTCCAAACTAATTACAGGCAGTGCAGAGTTAATGCGACTTGATAAATTTATATCCCAGCAACTGGAAGTCAGCCGTGTCATCGCCGGGCGTGAGATTCGTGCAAAGAAAGTGACCGTAGACGGTGACGTTGTACGCGATAGTGCATTTAAACTGAGCCCGGACAGCGCGGTTGAATATGATGGCAACCCGCTGCAACAGCAGCACGGCCCGCGCTACTTTATGCTGAACAAGCCGGTGGGCTACGTCTGTTCTACAGAAGATCCGGATCATCCTACGGTGCTGTTCTTCCTGGAGGAACCCTCGGCCTACAAGCTTCATGCCGCCGGACGCCTGGATATCGACACCACTGGTTTGGTGCTGATGACCGATGACGGTCAGTGGTCACACCGCATCACCTCTCCGCGCCACCACTGCGAGAAAACCTATCTGGTGACGCTGGAATCCCCGCTCAGTGATGACACTGCGCAGCAGTTTGCTGACGGGGTTCAACTGCATAATGAAAAAACGCTGACCAAACCGGCAACGCTGGAGGTGATCGACCCGCACCAGGTTCGCCTGACGATCAGTGAAGGGCGCTATCACCAGGTCAAACGGATGTTTGCTGCCGTTGGTAATCACGTTGTCGGACTGCATCGTGAGCGCATCGGTGCCATTCAGCTCGATGCTGACATGGAACCCGGCGAGTACCGGCCGTTAACGGAAGAAGAAATTGCCAGCGTCGGACTGACGCGCTAGTTAACTTTTTGTCGATCAAAGGGGCAGTGCGTGGCAAAAGATAAAAACTCGTCCACCGGGTTAGTGGTGATCCTCGGCCTGCTGGCCATGCTGATGCCGCTGTCGATCGATATGTATCTTCCGGCCTTACCGCAGATTGCGCGTGAGTTCTCGGTCCCGGCGGGCAGCGTTCAGATGACGCTGAATGCCTATATCCTCGGCTTTGCGCTGGGCCAGTTAATTTACGGACCGCTGGCAGACAGTTTTGGCCGCAAGCCGGTGATCGCGGCGGGAACGCTGATCTTTGCCATTGCCGCCGCCGCCTGTGCGCTGGCACAAACCATCGATCAGCTGATCACGCTGCGTTTCCTGCACGGCCTGTCGGCGGCGGCGGGCAGCGTGGTGATCAGCGCCCTGATGCGTGACAGCTACTCGAAAGAGGAGTTTTCACGGATGATGTCCTTTGTCATGCTGGTGACGACCATCGCGCCGCTGCTGGCGCCGATCGTCGGCGGCTGGATGCTACTGATCTGGAGCTGGCACGCGATTTTCTGGACGATTTCTGCCGCAGCGGTGGTCACCACGCTGCTGGTAGTGACCCAGATAAAAGAGACGCTGCCAAAAGAGAAGCGGCAGCCCTTCAGTCTGCGAACCACTCTGCGTAACTTCCTGTCGCTTTTCCGCCATAAGCGCGTGTTCAGCTATATGCTGGCAAGCGGATTTTCGTTTGCCGGGCTGTTTTCCTTCCTGAATGTCGGGCCGTTTGTCTATATAGAACTGAACCATATATCGCCGCAGGACTTTGGCTATTACTTTGCCCTGAACGTGGTATTCCTGTTCCTGATGACGCTGCTGAACAGCCGCTGCGTACGCCGCTTTGGCCCGCTGGTGATGTTCCGTTTTGGTCTGCTGATCCAGTTCTCGATGGGGGTCTGGCTGGTGGTGATCAGCGCGCTTAATCTTGGCTTTTTACCGCTGGTATTTGGCGTGGCGATGTTTATCGGCTGCGTGGCGATGGTCTCCTCCAACGCGATGGCGGTGATACTGGAGGAGTTCCCCCACATGGCCGGAACGGCATCCTCGCTGGCAGGGACGCTACGCTTTGGCGTCGGAGCGCTGGCGGGAGCACTGCTGTCGACCTTTACCTTCACCAGCGCCTGGCCGATGGTAGGCGCGATCTTTATCTGCGCCACGGTTTCAATCCTGCTGTTTATCTACGCTTCACGCCCTCGCCATACCCAGGCCGCTGGCTGACTCCGCATCAGGGCGACGACGTATCGTCGCCCTGCACGCGCAGGCTGCCTCGCCATGTTGCTTATTTGTAAAAACCTTACCTGAAAAAAGTAACAATATCGGTTTAAAAACGATTGTTATCGCGTCACGAACGCGGTAAAAGTAACAAATAAATGAGATCTTGCTCTCAAAAAAAGGCCGGAGACAGGTTTTTTTTCGTCAGCCGGTCACTGTCTGCAGGGTAAATAGTACCAGTTATTAGTAGCTTGAACGGCTGGTGCGAAATGATGATTTACCTTGTGAATTATTTGTGAAAAAATTGTTTAAAAATCGCTCTGGGGAACCCTGTTGAATACGCTACAACATTCGGTGGTACATCGTTTGCCGCAACGCTATCGCTGGTGCGCCAGCCCCATCGGGCAGGTGATCGAAGCGCAGGCGCTGAACGGGCTGAACAGTGAAGATGACCTGATAGGGCTGCGTCTGCTGAGTCATGACGGTGCCTGTGCGTGGGAAATCATGCAAAAAATTGAAGCTGCGCTGGCTGAGATCCAACTGGCCTGTTCCGTTGTCGAGTGGGAAGGGGAACCCTGCCTGTTTGTGCATCGCGACGATGAGTCCGCCACCACCTGCCGGCTGAAAAGCTTCGGCGTGGGTATTGCCGAACCTTTTCTTATTGACCGTCGTGCCTGAACGTCTGTCCCTCAGGCCAGTGCCAGCAGCTGTTGCGTTTAACTCTGCTGCGGTGCGCTGAAAATCGCCTCACACCCGCCCTGTTCCACCACTTCTCCCTGACGCAGTACCACCACCTGATGGCACAGCGACCGCACTACGCGCAGATCGTGACTGATAAAGATATACGCCAGTCGGTGCTGCTGCTGAAGCTTTTTCAGCAGTGCAAGGATCTGCTTCTGCACCGATCGATCAAGGGATGAGGTTGGCTCATCAAGGATGATCAGTTGCGGCTGCAGGATCAGCGCGCGGGCAATCGCGATGCGCTGGCGCTGACCGCCGGAAAACTCGGACGGATAGCGTTGACGTGTATCCGGATCCAGCCCAACCTCCTGCATGGCGGTGATCACCCGCGTCTCGCGTTCGGCTGCGTTCAGCTCAGGGTGATGTACCTGCAGGCCTTCGGCAATAATCTGCAATACGTTCAGCCTGGGATTCAGTGACGAGTTGGGATCCTGGAACACCACCTGGATCTGACGGCGTACCGGCAGCATTTCCCGGCGGTTCCACCGGTGCAGCGGCTGCTGGTTAAACCAGATTTCACCCTCCGAGTGCAGCAGGCGCAGCAGGGCCAGTCCGGTCGTGCTTTTACCGGAGCCTGACTCGCCCACCAGGCCGAGGCTTTCGCCCGGCCGCAGGGTAAAACTGAGGGATTTCAGAGCGTGATGGTAGCCCACCGTGCGCCTCATCAGCCCCTGCTTAATCGGAAAGGCGACAGCCAGATTTTCCACGCGCAACAGCGGCTCTGTGTGCGCATCTGCCGGGTCAGGCTGTCCTTCGGGTTCGGCATTCAGCAGCTGCTGGGTATAGGCGTGCTGCGGGGCGCTGAACAGCTGGCGAGTGGTATTGTGTTCTACCGCCTGCCCGTTGCGCATCACGGTGACGCTGTCTGCCAGACGCTGAACAATATTCAGGTTATGCGTAATAAACAACAGCCCCATATTGAGCTCCTGCTTCAGCTCTTTCAGCAGCGTGAGGATCTGTGCCTGCACGGTGACATCCAGCGCGGTAGTAGGCTCATCTGCGATCAACAGTTCGGGCTGGGTCAGCAGCGCCATCGCAATCATCACGCGCTGGCGTTCGCCGCCGGAAAGCTGATGCGGGAAATCGTTCAGGCGGCTGGCTGCCTGACGGATGCCGACGCGATCCAGACAGGTCAGCATTTCGGCCCGCGCCGCCTCACGGCGCATTCCGCGATGCAATGACAGTACCTCGTACAGCTGTTTTTCAATGTTGTGCAGTGGGTTAAGCGATACCATCGGCTCCTGGAAGATCATCGCGATGCGATTCCCCCTCAGCCCGCGCAGCGTGCGTTCATCGGCGTGCAGCACACTCTGTCCGTCAAAGATAATATCCCCCTGCGGGTAAACCACTGGCGGAGTGGGCAGCAGGCGCATCACCGACAGGGCAGTCACGCTTTTTCCTGAACCGGACTCGCCCACCAGCGCCAGCGTTTCACCGGCGTCCACCGACAGGGACAGCCCGTCCACTACCCGGCGCTCTTCGCCGCCCTGGCGAAAAGCAATACTGAGATCCTGAATGGTAAGCAGCGCCATATCAATACACCTTGCTCGGGTCAAAGGCGTCGCGTACCGCTTCACCAATAAAGATTAACAGCGACAGTAGGATCGCCAGTGAGAAGAACGCGGTCAGGCCCAGCCACGGTGCCTGCAGGTTATTTTTGCCCTGTAACAGCAGCTCACCCAGCGAAGGCGATCCCAGCGGCAGGCCAAAGCCGAGGAAATCCAGTGAGGTCAGGGTGGTAATCGACCCGCAGAGAATAAAGGGCAGGTAGGTCAGGGTCGCTACCATGGCGTTTGGCAACATATGCCGGGACATAATGCGCCAGTCGCTGACCCCCATCGCCTGTGCAGCCCGGATATAGTCAAAGTTACGGGTGCGCAGGAACTCTGCCCGCACCACGCCCACCAGGCCCATCCAGCCAAAGAGCACGGTGATACCCAACAGCCACCAAAAACCCGGCTGTATCACGCTGGAGAGCAGAATAATCAGGAACAGGGTGGGCATTCCAGACCAGACCTCGATAAAGCGCTGTCCCCACAGGTCGACCCGGCCGCCAAAGTAGCCCTGCACCGCCCCGGCAAAAATGCCTATCACGCTGGAAGCTACTGTCAGCATCAGCCCGAACAGCAGTGAGATGCGTGTGCCATACAGGATGCGTGACAGCACGTCGCCGCCGTTAGCATCCGTGCCTAACCAGTTTTGCGCTGACGGTGGCGAAGGGAAGGGCACCGTGCTGGCAAAATTAATCGTATCATCACCAAAGCGGATCGGGGCCCAGAGTGCCCAGCCGCTCTGACTCAGACGGGATTTCAGCCAGGGATCCTGATAGTCGGCCGGGGTTGCCAGCGGGCCACCGAAATCGCTCTCCTGATACTTCACCAGCAGCGGGAAGTAAGTGCGGTCCTGATAATGCACGATTAACGGCTTATCATTGGCCAGCAGCTCCGCGCCCAGGCAGACAATAAACAGCACGGCAAAGATCCACAGTGACCAGTAGCCCCGACGGTTATGGCGAAAACGCGCCCAGCGCGCCTGATTAATCGGGTTTAAACGGCTCATGAGCGGCCCTCGAAATCAATGCGCGGGTCAACCAGCGTATAGGTAATATCGCTGAGAATATTCAGCAGCAGGCCAATCAGAGTAAAAATATACAGCGTGCCGAACATCACCGGATAATCGCGCTGAATGGTAGCATCGTAGCCCAGCAGCCCGAGGCCGTTGAGGGAGAACATCACTTCAATCAGCAGTGAACCGGTGAAAAACATGCTGATAAAGGTGGCAGGGAATCCGGCGATGACTAACAGCATGGCGTTACGGAAGACATGGCGGTAGAGAATTTTTTTCTCGTCCAGCCCTTTAGCCCGGGCGGTCACCACATACTGCTTGCGGATTTCATCCATAAACGAATTTTTCGTCAGCATGGTGAGGGTGGCGAAGCCGCCGATGACCGTTGCCAGCACCGGCAGGCAGATATGCCAGAGATAGTCGGTCACTTTGCCATACCACGGCAGGCTGTCAAACTGCGGCGAGACCAGCCCGCGCAGTGGGAACCAGTCAAGGTAGCTGCCCCCGGCAAACACCACAATCAAGATAATACCGAACAGGAAAGACGGAATAGCATAGCCGATGATGATCAGCGTGCTGCTCCACATATCAAAGGCGCTGCCGTTGCGCACCGCTTTTTTTATCCCCAGCGGGATCGACACCAGGTAGATAATGAGTGTGCTCCACAGCCCGAGCGTGACCGAGACCGGCAGGCTCTCTTTGATCAGCTGGATCACTGAACTGCTGCGGAAAAGACTGTCGCCGAAATCAAACCGCACGTAGTTCCACAGCATGGTGAAGTAACGCTCATGCAGCGGCTTATCGAAGCCGTAACGACGGGTAATTTCTGCGATGACTTCAGGGTCAAGGCCGCGTGAACCGCGATACTCACCCTCTCCCGGGGACGCATTGAGGGCGCTGCGGCCGTGAGCCGATCCTTCCCCGGCGGCACCCGGCATCCCGGTAGTCTGGCCGAATTCAATATTGGCAATCGCCTGATCCACCGGGCCGCCCGGCGCGATCTGCACGATAAAAAAGTTAATGGTGATAATCGCCCACAGTGTAGGGATGATCAGCAGTAATCGACGAAGTAAATAAGCACCCACAGTCTGACTCCTTAGCGACGTTGCGCCGGCAACTGTGCGGCTTTGTTGACATCGTACCACCAGTTATCGAAACCCTGCGCATAGGTCGGGCGCGTCACGGGCATCGAAAACTTGTTCCAGTAGGCATAACGGTCGTTGGCGGTATACCACATCGGTATCATGTAATAGTTCCACAGCAGGACGCGATCCAGAACCCGGCCCAGCGTCAGCAGCGCCGGGGCATCGCCCTGATGCTGGTTAATGCGGGCGATCAGATCGTCAATCAGCGGGCTGCTGACGCCTGGCGTGTTGTAGCTGGAATCCATATAAGCGGTTGCCCAGTAAAACTGCAGGCCGGTATCCGGAGTCGGGAAAGCGGAGTAAACGGTTGGCAGCATATCAAAGTCACGTTTGCGCAGGCGTGCCAGATACTGCGAACTGTCCACCTGGCGTACTGACATGGTGATCCCGACACGTGACAGATTATGCTGGAAAGGCAGCACCCACTGGTCATTACCGCCGCTGCGCAGCAGCAGTTCAAAAGCAAAAGGCTTGCCGGTTTTGACGTTCACCAGGCGCTGATTTTTCAGCTCCCATCCCGCCTGCTTCAGCAGTGACAGCGCCTGGAGTAATTTGGGCCGGTCGTAGCCGGAACCGTCAGAGGTTGGTGGTTGATAGATCTGGTCTATCACCTCTGGTGGATACTGCCCCTTCAACGGGCCGAGGATTTCCAGTTCTTTAGCATCCGGGTAGTGACGCGCCGCGTATTCAGTATTCTGGAAATAGCTGTCCACACGTTTGTAGGCGTTATAAAACAGCGCTTTGTTCATCCATTCAAAATCAAACAGCAGGGACAGGGCTTCCCGCACCCGGCGGTCGGCAAACTGAGGTTTTTGCGTGTTAAATGCCAGCCACTGGGTATTGGTTGCCACCGTGTTAGGCAGCTCTTCTTTACGGATATAACCGCGATCGAAGTTAGTGCCGGTGTACTGAGTGGCCCACTTTTTCGCCGCCCCTTCGGTGCGGAAATCAAACGCACCGGCTTTAAAGGCTTCAAACGCCACGTTATCGTCCAGATAATAGTCATAGCGGATGGTATCGAAGTTATAGCGACCTTTATTGACCGGCAGATCCGCCGCCCAGTAATTTTTTACCCGGGAATAGGTGATCGACTGGCCCACTTTATAAGCGGTGATCTGATAGGGGCCACTGGATAACGGCGGCGCAGGCAACGGTTCGCCGAGGTTATGATCCTTCCAGAATTTTTCCGGAAATACCGGAGAGGCGAGCAGAGACAGTATCTTATCGCGGTCACCTTTTGGCAGATCGAAGCGCACGGTGAGGCGGGAGAGGGCTTTTGCCGTGACGCCTTTATAGAACACACGATACTGCGGCACGCCCTGGGTCATAAACATGTGGAAAGTGAAGGCCACATCCGCTGCAGTAATGGGTGAACCATCCTGAAAACGTGCGCGGGGATTGATTGTCACTTCCACCCAGCGAAAATCATCAGGGTAGCGGGCAAACTCCGCAATCAGTGGATACAGGCTGCCCACTTCGTCATCCGAGGAGGTAAACAGGTGGTCATAGAGTGATTCGGTGCCGACGCCCGGGCTGCCGCGCATCGCGAAGCGGTTGAAATTATCATAGGTACCGATGGCCGACAGGGTGACTCTGCCGCCTTTCGGCGCAGCCGGGTTGGCATAATCAAAATGGGTGAAACCCCCGGCATACTTCGCTACGCCGAGCTGGGCAAAACTGTCACTTTGATTGATTTTCTCGGCCTGCACGCTGGCCGCAAACAGGCTGACGATGACTAAGACAAAACACCGCATAATCATGGTTCAACAGACTCCCACCTGAAACAAATTGGTTAATTTCGCCAGCCTGGCAGTAAAACCACGATGACACAATGATATTAAAAGGGTTACCCCGGTCATTCCCGCGCCCCGCTAAGGGACGGGACGGGTTCCTGCCGATAATAGTCGACCAGCTGCGGCACGTTAAGCGGGCGGCTGAACAGGAAGCCCTGCAGGTGCGTAACGCCACGATTAATCAGCCACAGGGCCTGCCCGGCGGTCTCTACCCCCTCCGCGACCGTTTTAAGATTGAGTTTTTTCGCCAGCGTGAGCACGGCATCCAGTACGGGGGTATTCACTGTTTCCATTCCGATACTCTGCACAAAACCGCGATCAATTTTAAGGTAATCAAACTGGAATTTCTCAAGATAGATTAACGCGCTGTGGCCGGTGCCGAAGTCATCAATGGCGATGCGGATATTCTGCTGGCGGATCCAGTCAAATATTTTATCAGCGTTATTATCATTGACCATCGCACTTTCAGTGATTTCAAAGATATATTCAAAATGGTTTGGCGGCATCATGGCTATCCAGTCCAGCACGTCCTGGCGAAAGCTGGGGTGGCTAAGATGATGAGAGGACAGATTGACCCCCATCCGCGTCCCGGCCGGGGCCACCTTGCACAGGCGATGTGCATCCTGTGCCACCAGCGTAAACAGATGCCGGGTCAGCGGCACAATCAGGTTCTGCCCTTCGGCATAGCTGATAAACGAATCGGGCGGAATACGCCCTTCCGTTGGATGCGTCCAGCGCAGCAGCGCCTCCAGTCCGTAAGGCTTGCCGTTATGGGTTTCAATGACCGGCTGATACTCAACGTGAAACTCACCGCGCTTGATACCCAGCATGATCTCTTTGCCAGGGCGCAGGCGAAGCGTGAACAGCTGGAAACATCCGCAGGTGACTAACAGCCCTAACACCAGTCCGGCCAGCAGAATAACAGGGATATCACGCTGTGGCAGGGCATCGCCATACAGATAGAGGGTCAGGGGGTATCCCGGTATGGCGATGGTCCGCAACGCATGCTGTGGCAGGGCGCTTCGCTTTATGACCCGCTCACTCCAGCTGGTCATCGCACTCTCACCGGCCGCCATCGCTATGCCGCTGATTTGCTGATCGCGCGATGCCAGTAAAAGATAGGGGGTGAGGTTGATATTGAGGGTGGTAAAGACGCCGCTGCCTGGCTGTGCAGGATTTTTAAGCCACAGGACGATAGCGGGGTTGCCGCGCATCATCGGCGTACCCGGGATCAGACGAATATCCGTCATGTTGCTGATATCGGTATGGGGGGAAATCTGATGGATATCCATCTGCATCGGCCCGGTTGCCGAGGAACAAAAGGCATTATTCTTACTGACTAACAGAATCGCCCGCACGTTAGGGGCAAAGGCTGAACGCTGCGTGAGGTCGTTACGCACCTGCTCACAGGATGCCAGGGTGTGTGCCTGAAGGGGTTGCAGGGTACCGCGCAGATCAGCGAATACACTGGCCACATAACTCTGTGTATAGCTGGCAAGGCGGTCATGCTCTGCAGATCGGCGATTCCAGGTCAGCGTCAGCATGATGATGATAAACAGCAGAAAAAAGAGAAAACCTGTGGTTGTACTGAGAAAGACTATCTTGCGCGGCTGAGTCACCTGCCGCCTGACGGGGGTAGATAGTGGCATTCGGTGATCTCTCCCGTTTTCGCCGGTTTTATTATTATGGGTTGCGCGCCATTTTATTCTGGTGTCAGCCAGTGAGAATATAACGGAGGGGGGATTCTGTCTCTATCTTATTGTTGATAAGTCAACGCTTTTACTTTTACCCCCTCAGATTATCCTCAGGATGGATCGTCGCGGAACCGTTTTACGGCTATTCCTGAAAATATCGGGCGGGCAGACCGTCAGCAGGGCAGGTGAGGGGCGGGAATAAAAGACAAAAAAAACGCTGCCAGGGCAGCGTTTTCTTATCTCGTGTTCGCAGACTTCAAGGGAATGAAATCAGCTCTGCGTTCGGCTCAGTACCCGACGGGCATCGCGGTAGCGGTTTTTCCAGTAGGAGTCATTCAGGTTCGAAATCATCACACCGCTGCTTGTGGAGGCATGAACGAAGTTGTCATTACCGATATAAATACCGACATGACGACCCGTGGAGCCTGCACGGAACAACACCAGATCACCGGGGCGCAGTTTCGCGCGCTGGATACTTTTTCCGGTATCTTCCTGCTCATAGGTCGAGCGTGGGAGATCCAGACCAAACTGTTCACGGAAGGTAGTCTGGACAAACGCAGAGCAATCAATGCCACGCTTGCTGGTGCCGCCAAGACGATATCGTACACCTTTCCAGTCCGCATACTGGTCCATCAGGCGGGATTTAATATCCACATTCTGAACCATCTGTTCGAATTCATCCTGAGACGCTTGAAGTAAAAAACCGTTCTGGTTTTTAACTGCATGAGTATCAGTTTGTTCATTGTGTCCGCTGTTCGAACTACAGGCTGACAACAGTGTCGCTAATGCGACCGCGGGGAGCACCCGCAAGATATATCTCAGTATAGGTTGAGACTTGACCATTATTTTTGTGATCCCTTGAAGTCCTTAACGACGCAGTCGTTAGCAGAATTGCGAAACGAGACGAGATTAATTAGTGCCGGAGGGTAAGACAATTCGGAAAACGTTAAAATGTGTTATTGAGCACAATTTAAAATGTAACATACCGAAATACTTTAGCCATTTCGCCTAATCGAAGACGAGGTTACCCGATTACAAAGCGCATGGCGAGGGCTTTTGAGCACTTTTTTGTAGGTTTTTGTGATGTGAAATCATTAAGTAACGAATTGATTACAATATCGTCAATTATCAGCTTATCTGTTTGTGCTTAACCGCAACTTTGCTGCGACATGCCACGGGTCAAGCAAAAATCAGAATTATCTGGCTGGACAGGTGCGACTTTCAGGGGTTTGCGCTGAGATCAGGGTGGAAGATAAGGAGCTGGATCTCTCGTATTTTGCCGCCAGATGATTTCTCTGACGGCAGAGTGAAAGACGCAGCATCCTGTTATCTGCGGGCGGGAAATAAGGATTTATTTAACCGGTTTATATTTCCCCGGCAGATTACGGTACAGCCAGTTCACCAGATAATCACTGGCCGGTGTCAGCAACCACCAGCTCATGCCCACCAGCACTATAGACAGGGAACCCACCGCAATATCGGTAAACCAGTGTGCTCCAATCATCACGCGCGGCAGGGCAAAGACCAGCACAATCAGCACCGACAAGGCAAAGGCGCGACGGGTGAAGTACCGCAGCATAAAGCAGGCGAATATCATCAGCATCATACCGTGATCGCCCGGGAAACTGTCTGCCGAAGCGTCCTTGGTGGGGATGCCGGTGAGCTGAGTGACGTGATTCACCTGCGGGAAGAACTTCGTCGGACTGGCGTGTGATACCGGGATCTGATGACCAAGCTGGTTCAGGCCAACCGCCGTGATCAGCATGGTGATGCCGATAGCAAACATGCGGCGACGGCCCTGAGGCGTCTCCCGACGCCAGAAGTGCAGGTACAGAGCCCCCATAGCCAGAAGCGATACGCCATCAAACGCGCGGAAGTTGGTGATGGCCACCAGCCACAGCAGTACCTGGTTCGTCACCAGACGCTGGTTGAACCAGTAGAAAATAGTTTTATCCAGCGTGAACCACTGCCCGTGATCGACGGGCAGATACCAGGAGAAAAACAGTGCCAGGCCAAGCACATTCAGCAGCAGGATGAGTAATAAACGTTTAATAGTCATATCGTTTTAAGGTTTTTTTCAGGAAAGTCGCGCGTAGAGTATGCCTGACATTATAAACGAAGATTCAACAGAGCTGTTTGCAAATCATTCCAGTCGGCAGGTTCTTCATGAATGAGCTCTATTCTGCTGTCCGGCGGCGCAGACTGGCGGGTTTCAATATGGAAATCTGCGCCCTGGCGATTAATGCTCACCAGCCCTTCCGCGATACGCAGCACGCCTTTCACCCGCGATACCGGGGCCAGCCTGGCCCACTCCAGCAGACCTGTGGTAGCAAAAACCGTTTCACTGTCGAAGATCCAGCCGCAGGCGTGATATCCCTGGCCCTGATTGAGCGCGCGTCGCCAGCGGGCCGCGTCGTTCAGCTTCAGGGCGGCCAGGCCGGATCGGGCGGCAGAGTGATGGTGCGACGGGGCTGGCAATACCTGGAGATTGGTCCGGGGAAGGTCCAGCAGCGCCGGGTCAATCTGGCCGTGATCGGTAGCGATCAGCTGGCGCGAGGGCGCAGCATGCTGATGCCAGCGCCGGAGTACTTCCCGGTCAGTCTCTGCCCAGCGGTCCTGCTTATTGGCAATAATAATATCGGCGGCGGCCAGCTGGTCGCGAAAGTTCTCATTGTGGATGACCCGTTCATCCGCCAGCTGTCGCGGATCCAGCAGGCACAGCGTGGCGCGCAGGTCTATCCAGGGCTCATAGACCGCAGCTGACAACATATCGAGGATCTGTCTGGGATGCCCGAGTCCGGTGGGTTCAATCAGCAGCCGGTCAGGTTTGACCTGCGTCAACAGCCTGTTCAGCCCGACCTGCATCGGCAGGCCATTCACGCAGCACATGCAGCCGCCAGGGATCTCCTTCAGCACCGCCCCCGTCTCGGCCAGCAGCGCGCCGTCTATACCAATTTCGCCAAACTCGTTGACCAGTACGGCCCACTGTTCGCCCGCAGGTTTACCCGCCAGCAGATGGCGCAGGGTCGTGGTTTTGCCACTCCCCAGGAAGCCGGTGATCAGATTGACGCGGGTCATGTGCGCTCCTTAGTAAAACTTTAATGATATTTACTGTTCTTCAGCCGTATTTGTTTTCATCACGAGATGGGGCGTTATTGGCTAAGGTAAGAGAGAAAAGAAAATAAATGTTACCAACGAGGTGAAAAATGAACAGCATTCATGCGGCCGTTGCCGTTATGCTTTTTGCCTCATGGACGAGCAATTCATTGGCAGGGAATAGTCAGGAAACAGCAAATTCGGGCACTATTCTTTTTACGGGCAGCATTGTTGAATCCCCCTGCGAATCTGAAATCAATCAAAGATCGGTTCAGGTTTCCTGTCTGCGTAACGGGCAGACACAGGTGACAACACTGGCGCTAAACACCCGCGCTTCAAAGCCGATGCCTTATAATATCGGCCATAGCCAGCTTCATTGGCTGGATGCTGAACACCGATTGGGAATACTCACGATGGAATACCGGTAATTGTTATAATATAACATTAAGGGGCGGTCAGGTGACAGCCCCTTTTTTGACGTCTCTAGTCGGCACGGCTCATGTAACGACGTTCGGGGATGTGGATACGGATCTTATCACCGTTGCTGAGGTACTCGGGCACCTGAACAATCAGACCTGTCGCCATTTTTGCCGGTTTGGTTCGGGCACTGGCTGACGCGCCTTTGATGCCGGGGGTGGTTTCAACAATTTCCATATCTACCGTCTGCGGCAGTTCCAGCGCGAGGATCTGGCCGTCCATCGTCAGAACCTGAATGCCAGGAATACCGCCTTCCGGCAGGAACAGCAGCTCATCTTCAATCTGCTCCTGCTTAAAGTTATAAGGCGTATAGTCTTCGTCATCCATAAAGACGTATTCATCCCCGTCAATGTAGGAGAAGGTGACCTGACGGCGGCTGAGAGAAATGGTGTCGATGATGTCATCGCCCTTAAAGCGCTCTTCCACTTTCATTCCGCTGCGGATATCAGTGAAACGCATCTTATACAGCGTGGATGCGCCACGTGCGCTTGGACTTTGCACATCAATATCTTTCACTAACAGCAGCTTGCCGTTAAAACTCACGGCCATGCCTTTTTTGATTTCGTTAGCTCTTGGCATAAAACAGGTCTCGTATGGAAAAGGATGAGGAAATTTATCGCGACACGTTACTCGCGCCGCTGTCACCAGGCAAGATGGCCCGGAGAAAATATGTGCCTGGCGGAACGCGCAGCAGCGTATTGGCCGCAAGGGTTCCGTCACAAAACAAGCATAGTATTCGCCCCGGCGGACTGCTATTGTCGCGCTTTCCTTCCGGAGGTCAGTCATGGAGTGTCGTGCCGCCTGTGGTGCCTGCTGTACGGCCCCTTCAATTTCATCGCCGATCCCGGGTCATCCGAATGGTAAACCAGCCAACACGCCCTGTGTGCAGCTCGACGAGCTGATGCGCTGCAAAATCTTCGGTTCACCGCTGCGTCCACCCGTCTGTGCAAGCTTGCAACCCGAGGCCGCCATGTGCGGGCACAACCGCGCGCAGTCGATGATTTATTTGCTGGATCTGGAGGCGCAGACCGCGCCCTGATTCAGGCGGCAGTGGCGTTTTCCTCCGCGTCCGGCTCCGGCACCCGTAACAGGCAGAGCAGGGAGGCCGCCATCATCACCACGGCAAACCAGAAAACGGCATGGAAACTCCAGACTTCTGCCACCATCCCCGCCAGCGACCCGCCAACAATCCAGCCCATACGGGTTGAGTTGGTGAACAGCGTCGTGGCCGCACCGGCCTGGCCTGGCATCATGTCCTGGAAGTAGATCATGCCGATGGCCGCCACCACACCAATAAACATCGCGTTCAACCCCTGAAGCAGCAGCATCGACGTTTCTCCGTTGAACAGCAGCGTGCCACTGTAAAACAGGAGTCCGCAGAAAGCCGCGCCGCACATCAATCGCCGCTTACCGCAGCGCCGGGCAAAATAACCGGCCAGCAGCATAACCGGGATCTCCAGTCCGGCGGCCAGCCCCATCATCAGCCCCGCCAGTTTCTCCGGCAGGTGCAGTTCATTCACCACATACAGCGGCATCGTGATCAGATACAGACCGTTGCTCGACCACATCAGGGTGCAGGCAATAAACAGCATCAGGGTGGCGCGGCGGTGGCGGCGCGGCGCCTGTAGAGGCTGGCTCAGGATCACCGTGGTTTTACGCATCGAAGGCAGCAGATAACGCACGATAACGGCACAGAGCACAAAGGCGATAGCGGCGCAAAGGTACATGGTGCGAAAACCGTAGCCCAGGGCGAGGGCAAAGGCCAGCGGTGGGCCAACCATCCACGCCAGTGAGATCTGCGCGCGCATCACCGAGCTGAACATCACATTCTCCCGTCCGATCTTATCGGAGTGCTCACGCGCCAGTGCAAACATCTGCGACGTGGCGCTGCTGCCAAAGCTGGAGAGCAAAACGCCGACGAACAGCAGGATAAAATAGTTACGGTTCCAGGCAAAAAGCAGGGAGGCCATGGCACCCAGCAGACAGCAGTAGAGGATCAGCGTTTTGCGGTCACCCCGGCGGTCGGAATAGCGGGCCAGCAGCTGGCTGACGACGATGCCAATCACCGCGCTGAGCGTGAAGAACAGGCCGACCATAAACGGGCGCACCTGCACTTCCGTGCTGAGGAACAGGCTGAGTGTCGGGGTTTGCAACGCCCCCGCCAGTCCGGAAATAAACGCCACAACAAGAAAGGCCACCGACTGGCTGTCGGGCAGGGAACGGGCGGGCGCAGCAGGAAGAGACATGTTTTGATTGGCCTGAAGAGGAAAAAACGGCGAGATTTTACGCCGTAATGCGAAAAGCGGGAATGGTTTTTCAATAGAAGGCTCGCCAATGCCCTGATTGCGCACTTTTTGCACCCTTTATGCGCTATTGTGCCTGTCAGCACCCCTTCAGCTTTTCTCCCTTCTGCCGCGCTTTTTTCTGAAAAGAAAGGATGAAATGTGCGGGACATCAAAAATCTGCTACGTCGTTCACAGTAAAACTTGCAACAAATCCCGTAAAGGCACCACACTCATTGAAACGTTTCAGCGTTGTCTCGTCAGCTTGTTAGTCCCGGGATAGCGCTTTTTTTCTCAAATTAGCTGAAACGATTCAAATTCAGCAGCGAGGAGAACCATGTTCCAGTTAGAACTCAACGCCATTAAGCCTGGAGCCCAGGCAGGCGACAAACACGATGCCATTCGTCAGGTGGCCGCCGCACTGACCGCCGCCGGTAACGTTGGCGAAGGGTATGTCGACGGAATGCTCGCGCGTGAGCAGCAGACCTCCACCTACCTCGGTAATGGCATTGCCATTCCTCACGGCACCACCGACACCCGCGATCTGGTGTTAAAAACCGGCGTTCAGGTCTTCCAGTTCCCACAGGGCATCGCCTGGGGTGAAGACCAGACGGCATATGTGGTGATCGGGATTGCCGCAAAGTCAGACGAACATCTGGCGCTGCTGCGTCAGCTGACGCACGTGTTGAGCGATGACAGCGTGGCCGAACAGCTGCGTACCACCGACTCGGCTGAAACCCTGCGCAGCATCCTGATGGGAGAAAAGCTGGCCGCAGAATTCAAATTTGACACCTCGCTGATCAGTACCGATGTCGCCGCCAGCGACCTGATGACCCTTCAGGCACTGAATGCCGGACGTCTGCAGCAGGCGGGAGCGGTAGACGCCTCTTTCGTCAGCGACGTGATTGCCGGCAAACCGCTGAACCTGGGGCAGGGTATCTGGCTCAGTGACAGCACGAACGGCAATCTTGCCAGCGCGGTGGCCATCAGCCGTGCGGCGGCACCCTTCAGCGTTAACGGTGAAACAGCGTCCATGCTGATCACCGTGTCCGTTACCGACGATCAGCCGCTGAACGTGCTGAACTACTTAAGCGATCTGTTGATTAAGCAGAAGGCTGACCGCCTGCTGAGTGCGGATGCCGCCGGTATCCTGGCGCTACTGACCAGTGAAGTTTCCGAGCAGGCTGATGTGCTGACCGAAGAGTTCACTATCCGTAACGAACACGGTTTGCATGCCCGTCCGGGTACGGCGCTGGTCAGCGTAATCAAACAGTTTAATTGTGATGTGACCGTCACCAACCTTGATGGCAGCGGGAAACCGGCTAACGGCCGCAGCCTGATGAAAGTGGTCGCCCTGGGCGTGAAAAAAGGCCATCGCCTGCGTTTCACCGCCAGCGGTGAAGATGCCCGTGCGGCACTGGATGCTGTCGGTGAAGCGATCGCTGCCGGTCTGGGCGAGGGTGCGGCATGAGCAGACGTGTTGCCACCATCACCCTGAACCCGGCTTACGACCTGGTGGGGTATACCCCGGAAATCGAACACGGCGAAGTTAACCTGGTGAAAACCACCGGGCTGCACGCGGCAGGTAAGGGCATCAACGTTGCTAAGGTACTGAAAGACCTGGGCATTGATGTGACTGTTGGCGGCTTCCTCGGCAAAGAGAACCAGGACGGCTTCCAGCACCTGTTCAGCGAGCTGGGCATTGCGAACCGCTTCCAGGTAGTGGAAGGCCGTACCCGTATCAACGTCAAACTCACCGAGAAAGACGGCGAGGTGACTGACCTGAACTTCTCTGGTTTTGACGTGACTGCACAGGACTGGGACCGCTTTACCGCTGACTCGCTAACCTGGCTGGGCCAGTTCGATATGGTCTGCGTCAGCGGCAGTCTGCCGGCCGGCGTGGACCCGGACGCGTTCACCGAGTGGATGACGCAGCTGCGCACCCACTGCCCGTGCATTATCTTCGACAGCAGCCGTGAGGCGCTGGTCGCGGGCCTGAAAGCCGCGCCGTGGCTGGTTAAACCTAACCGCCGTGAGCTGGAAATCTGGGCGGGCCGCAAATTACCGACATTACAAGATGTGATTGAAGCAGCACATGCGCTGCGTGAGCAGGGTATCGCTCATGTGGTGATCTCTCTGGGTGCCGAAGGGGCGCTGTGGGTGAATGCTTCAGGCGAATGGATTGCAAAACCACCTGCCTGTGAAGTTGTAAGCACCGTGGGTGCTGGCGATTCGATGGTCGGCGGGCTGATTTACGGCCTGCTGATGCGTGAATCCAGCGAGCACACGCTGCGCCTTGCAACTGCTGTTGCGGCCATGGCCGTCAGCCAGAGCAATGTGGGTGTTACCGATCGTACCCAGTTGGCCGCAATGATGGCGCGTGTCGACCTACAACCTTTCATTAACTAACAGCAGGAGACGCATAATGAAAACGCTGCTGATAATCGATTCCTCTCTTGGGCTGGCAACGGGCTACCTGGCTAAAAATATAACCACTGCGGCTGCGGCAAGCGCAGGACTGACGCTGACCGATAATCCGGCAGAAGCAGATCAGGTTATTGTCGCGGGCAAGAACATTCCGGCTGACAGCAACCTGAACGGCAAAGCCATCTACCTGGCAGATATTGAGCAATTACTGCGTCAACCGGCAGAAGTGCTGGCAAAAGCGCAAACGGATGCCCGCCCTTATCAGGCACCGGCAGCCACCGCCCAGCCAGCAGTGGCTGCGCCGGCGGCCGCAACCGGACCTAAACGCGTCGTGGCCATTACCGCCTGTCCAACCGGCGTGGCACATACCTTTATGGCCGCTGAGGCCATCGATACTGAAGCGAAAAAACGCGGCTGGTGGGTGAAGGTGGAAACCCGGGGCTCAGTAGGTGCGGGCAATGCCATCACCCCTGAAGAAGTTGCGGCGGCCGATCTGGTGATTGTGGCCGCAGACATTGAAGTTGATCTGGCAAAATTTGCCGGCAAGCCAATGTACCGTACCTCAACCGGCCTGGCGCTGAAGAAAACGGCTCAGGAACTGGATAAAGCCGTGGCAGAAGCCCGGGTTTACCAGCCTCAGGGCGGTCAGTCCTCTGCCCCGGATGAGAAAAAAGAGAAAGCAGGCGCATACCGTCACCTGCTAACCGGCGTGTCTTACATGCTGCCGATGGTGGTCGCTGGTGGTCTGAGTATCGCACTTTCCTTCGCCTTTGGTATTACGGCGTTTAAAGAGCAGGGTACGCTCGCCGCTGCGCTGATGCAGATTGGTGGCAGCAGTGCCTTTGCACTAATGGTACCGGTGCTGGCAGGCTTTATTGCCTTCTCCATTGCCGACCGTCCGGGTCTGACCCCGGGTCTGATTGGCGGCATGCTGGCGACCAGCATTAATGCCGGTTTCCTTGGCGGTATCATCGCTGGTTTCATTGCCGGTTATGCGGCGAAGTTCCTCAGCTCGAAGGTCAAACTGCCGACCAGTATGGAAGCGCTGAAGCCGATTCTGATCATTCCCCTGGTAGCGAGCCTGATTACCGGTCTGCTGATGATTTACGTGGTCGGTAAGCCGGTCGCGGGTATCATGTCGGGTCTGACCGCGTGGCTGGCGAACATGGGTACGGCTAACGCCGTGGTGCTGGGCGCTATCCTCGGCGGCATGATGTGTACCGACATGGGGGGCCCGGTAAACAAAGTGGCCTATGCGTTCGGTGTGGGGCTGCTCAGTTCGCAAACCTACGCACCGATGGCAGCGATTATGGCGGCCGGTATGGTGCCACCGCTGGCGATGGGTCTGGCAACGCTGGTTGCCCGCCGGAAATTTAACAAAGGTCAGCAGGAAGGCGGCAAAGCGGCGCTGGTACTGGGCCTGTGCTTTATCTCCGAAGGGGCTATCCCGTTTGCGGCCCGTGACCCGATGCGCGTATTACCTTGCTGCATTATCGGCGGCGCGGTGACCGGTGCGATGTCGATGGCGATTGGTGCCAAACTGATGGCCCCTCACGGCGGTCTGTTTGTCCTGCTGATCCCTGGCGCAATCACCCCAGTCGTGGGTTACCTGGCGGCGATTATTATCGGTACGCTGGTGGCCGGTCTGTCTTACGCGGTGTTGAAACGCCCGGAAGCGGAAGCGCTTAAGGTCTAATCCTGGAAACGGGATGACAAAAAAGGGGCTGACCTTCTTCTCTGGTCAGCCCCTTTTTCATTTCTTCGTTCAGGCAGAGTGTTGCTCTGACTTCAGCCAGGCAATCTCATCTTTCCAGATATCCGGATTGACCGTCTCCAGAATCATCGGGATACCGTCAAAACGCGCATCCTTCATCAGCCAGCTGAACACCGTTTTACCGATATTGCCTTCACCCAGGCTATGGTGGCGATCGACCCGGCTGTTAAATTCGCTTTTCGCATCGTTCAGGTGCATGCCGCGCAGATACTGAAAGCCGACAATGCGTTCAAATTCCGCAAAGGTCTGCACACACTCTTCTTCACTACGCAGATCGTAACCACCGGCAAAGGCGTGGCAGGTGTCAATGCAGACGCCAACGCGGGATTTATCTTCCACGCCGTCGATAATGGCGGCCAGATGCTCAAAGCGGAACCCGAGGTTACTGCCCTGGCCAGCGGTATTTTCAATCACTGCCGTCACGCCCTCGGTTTTGTCCAGCACGATATTGATCGACTCAGCGATGCGCTTGAGACACGCTTCTTCACTGATCTGGTGCAGATGGCTGCCGGGGTGGAAGTTAAGCAATGTCAGCCCCAGCTGCATGCAGCGCGTCACCTCATCATGAAAGGCCTCACGCGACTTCTCCAGCGCTTCCGAAACCGGATGGCCAAGGTTAATCAGATAGCTGTCGTGAGGCAGGATCTGTTCTGGCTTGAAGTGATGCTTTTCACAGGCGGTACGAAAGGCCGAAATCACTTCATCAGTCAGCGGGGCCGCGCGCCACTGGCGCTGGTTTTTGGTAAAAAGCGCGAAGGCCGTGGCTTCCAGCTCCACAGCGCGTAGTACCGCCTGATCCACACCGCCAGCCGCGCTGACGTGGGCACCGATATATTTCATGCCGTTCTCCTGTTGATGATCTGCTCAATGGCAGGCGGGTCATCATAACCGGAAAAGCGCGGAAATTATGCCATCAAATGCGCAACCAGCAGGTTGATCGCACCGCCCCCGACGATCAGCCAGACAAACAGGATCAGCCCCAGCAGGATCGGACGCAGGCCGGCGTGCTTCAACTGTCCGATCTGCGTGGTTACACCGAGTGCCGCCATTGCCATTGCCAGCAGGAAGTTGTCCAGTTGGTTAATGGCGCTGACGGTCGCTGCCGGCAGCAGGTGCAGAGAGTTAAACAGCGCCACGAGAATAAACAGCAGGGCAAACCACGGGAACGAGAGGGCGCTTTTTTTCGCGCCTTCTGTCACCGGCTGAGTACGTTTCATCCACCAGCCGAGGGTGACCAGAAACGGAGCCAGCATCATTACGCGCAGCATTTTAGCAATGACCGCTGCGTTTTCAGTTTCCGGGCTGATGGCATGCCCTGCGGCCACCACCTGGGCAACTTCATGCATGGTTGACCCTGCGTAGACGCCATAGTTTTCCGCCGTTACCCAAGGAAACAGCTGCACAACCAGCGGATAGAGAAGCGGATAAAGGAAAATCGCCACGGTACCGAAGATCACCACGGTGGCAATCGCCACGGCAACCTTTGACGCCTCGGCTTTCAGTACCGGTTCGGTAGCCAGCACGGCGGCGGCACCACAAATGCTGCTGCCCGCGCCAATCAGCCAGGCCGTATCGCGGTCAAGTCCGAGCACGCTGCGCCCCAGCCAGCAGGCCAGCATAAAGGTTGAGCTCAGTGTCAGAACGTCGATGATAATGCCGCTTGCGCCGACGTCCGCAATCTGCTGAAAAGTTAAGCGGAAACCATAAAGAATGATGCCCAGTCTGAGCAGCTTCTGTTTAGCAAAGATAATCCCGCCATCGCAATACTGAGAAATGTGTGGATACAGCGTATTGCCCGTGACGATCCCCGCCACGATAGCCAGGGTCAGTGCGCCCAACCCCAGCGAGGCAATTTCAGGGATGCTGGCGGCCCAGATAGCCAGGGCAGAAATCCCTGCGGCCAGCGCCACACCTGGAATAAAATTCCCGATCGGATGGTGTTGTTTATTGAGCACGATATCAGCCATATCTCTTCCTCCATTAATGACAGGAACAGAATGAAAGATGTTTGCTTAAAAGTGAAATTGATTATATTTTTATAATTAACAACTATAAGTGTTAAGGGAATGGCCGCTGCGTAGCATCATGACGGGCCACATGAAGAATGATTTGTCAGGGGAAGGACCATGCATATAACGTTGCGACAGCTGGAAGTGTTTACCGAGGTACTGAAGAGCGGTTCAACCACTCAGGCGTCTCAGGTACTGTCGTTATCGCAGTCCGCGGTCAGCGCGGCGCTGGCCGATCTGGAAGGTCAGCTTGGCGTACAGCTATTTGACCGGGTAGGTAAGCGTCTGGTGATCAACGAGCACGGGCGACTGCTGTATCCGCGTGCCGTCGGTCTGCTTGAGCAGGCGCTGGAAATTGAACAACTGTTCCGCGAGGACAACGGCGCGCTGCGTATCTCAGCCAGCAGCACCATCGGCAACTACCTGCTACCGGGGATGATCGCCCGCTATCGCCGCGATTACCCGCTGTTGCCGCTGGAGCTGAGTGTGGGCAACAGCCAGGACGTCATCACTGCCGTAGCCGACTTTCGCGTCGATATTGGTCTGATCGAAGGCCCCTGTCACATGGCCGATCTGGTGACTGAACCCTGGCTGGAAGATGAACTGGTGGTCTTCGCCGCCCCGGGGGCAGAGATCCTCAGAAAACCGGTGTCGTTACAGAGCCTGGCGGCTGCGCCCTGGATCCTGCGTGAGCATGGTTCAGGCACCCGTGAAATTGTCGATTATCTGCTGCTCTCCCACCTGCCGCAGTTTGATCTGGCGCTGGAACTGGGGAATTCAGAGGCGATCAAAAACGCAGTGCGGCACGGCATGGGGATCAGCTGCCTGTCCCGCCGTGTGATTGCCGAGCAGCTGGAAATGGGCACGCTGGTCGAAGTGGCGATCCCACTCCCTTCGCTGAAGCGAACGCTGTACCGGATCCATCACCGTCAGAAGCACCTTTCTAAAGCATTGAGTCGCTTCCTCAGTTACTGCACGGAATAAAACAGCAGGATCGTCACACACCGTCAATCTGTCTCAGGCAGGGGGCGATCTTTTTTTCGCTCCCCGTCCCCCGTCCCCCGGTCTCACCACGCCGCGCTAATAATTCGCCGCCGATTATGAAGCTAACTTATAACGTGGTGTTATCGCTATACGACCCCGGGCAGGTTGCTATAATCGCGCCTTATTTTTTGCAAGGCGCAGCGTTTAAACATGGATCATGACACAAAAACAACACAACCCCCTGGGTTAAGACGGGCTCTGAAAGCGCGTCACTTAACGATGATCGCCATAGGCGGATCGATTGGTACCGGCTTATTTGTCGCTTCTGGTGCCACCATTTCACAGGCCGGGCCCGGCGGAGCACTGCTCTCCTATATGCTGATCGGCCTGATGGTGTACTTCCTGATGACCAGCCTCGGTGAACTGGCGGCTTTTATGCCTGTTTCAGGCTCCTTTTCTACCTACGGCGCAAAATACGTCGAAGAAGGCTTTGGTTTCGCCCTGGGCTGGAACTACTGGTACAACTGGGCGGTCACTATCGCCGTTGACCTGGTGGCGTCCCAGTTGGTGATGACCTGGTGGTTCCCGGATACTCCAGGCTGGATCTGGAGCGCGCTGTTCCTCTGCCTGATCTTCCTGCTCAACTACATCTCGGTAAAAGGCTTTGGTGAGGCAGAATACTGGTTCTCCCTGATCAAAGTCGCGACCGTGATCATCTTTATTATCGTCGGCGTCGCGATGATCGCCGGCATTATGCGCGGTGCAGAAAGTGCGGGCTGGCATAACTGGGAAATCGGCGATGCGCCGTTCTCCGGAGGCTTTGCGGCAATGATTGGCGTGGCGATGATCGTCGGCTTCTCGTTTCAGGGCACCGAGCTGATTGGCATTGCAGCCGGTGAATCCGAAGATCCGGCGAAAAATATTCCGCGTGCGGTGCGTCAGGTATTCTGGCGTATCCTGCTGTTCTATGTGTTTGCCATCCTGGTGATCAGCCTGATCATCCCGTATACCGACCCCAGCCTGCTGCGCAACGATGTCAAAGACATCAGCGTCAGCCCGTTCACGCTGGTATTCCAGCATGCCGGTCTGCTGTCGGCGGCGGCAGTGATGAATGCCGTGATCCTGACGGCAGTGCTGTCAGCGGGGAACTCCGGTATGTATGCCTCAACCCGTATGCTTTATACCCTGGCATCGGAAGGTAAAGCGCCGCGCATCTTTGCCAGACTGTCGAAGGGCGGAGTGCCGCGTAACGCGTTGTATGCCACCACGGTGGTGGCCGGGCTGTGCTTCCTGACCTCGATGTTCGGCAATCAGACGGTTTATTTGTGGCTACTGAATACCTCCGGGATGACCGGCTTTATCGCCTGGCTGGGCATTGCCATCAGCCATTATCGCTTCCGTAAAGGCTATATGGCACAGGGACGCGACCTGGCAGATCTGCCGTACCGTTCAGGTTTCTTCCCGCTGGGGCCGATTTTTGCCTTCGTGCTCTGCCTGATCATCACTCTGGGCCAGAACTATCAGGCATTCCTGTCGGATACCATTGACTGGGGTGGTGTGGCGGCGACCTACATTGGCATTCCGCTGTTCCTGATTATCTGGTTTGGCTTTAAACTGACGCGCAAAACGCGCTTTGTGAAGTACAGCGAGATGGAGTTCCCGACGTTCGATAAGTAACGGGCGGCAGGGTAAAGAGAGGCGCGTATCCCGCGCCTTTTTTTACGTTACGAAAAAGACTCAAAATATTACTGATAAGTATTATCATTTGCTTTATTTTAAGCGGCATTACAGACACTGAACAGGTATTGAGTATGAGCTTAACCCAGGAACCCGTGCAGCACGCGGGCAAGGTACCGCCTGAGGGCGTCATGGGCCGTTATCACCAGCTACTGCGCCATCGTCTGTTGATCATGGCGGTACTGGTGGTGGCGATCCTGGCCTCACTGGTGCTGGACTTCACCCTCGGCCCGTCAGGGCTGTCATTGCCGGTGCTGTGGCAAACCCTGCTGTCGCCGGAATCGGTGGATGCCGGCACGCGGGTCATCGTCTGGGACATCCGGCTACCCTATGCGCTGATGGCGGTGATCGTCGGCCTGGGGCTGGGGCTGGCCGGTGCAGAGATGCAGACCATCCTCAATAACCCCCTCGCCAGTCCGTTTACGCTGGGTGTTTCCTCTGCGGCCGCCTTTGGCGCGGCGCTGGCGATCGTGCTGGGCATTGGTATCCCCGGCATCCCCGATCAGTGGTTTATTTCAGCCAACGCCTTTGTGTTTGCGCTGATTGCCGCCCTGATGCTGGATGCGGTCACGCGCTGGACGCAGGTGTCCACCTCCGGGGTGGTGCTGTTTGGTATCGCGCTGGTCTTCACCTTCAATGCGCTGGTTTCCATGATGCAGTTTATTGCCAGTGAAGACACCCTGCAGGGCCTGGTGTTCTGGACGATGGGCAGCCTGGCGCGCGCCTCGTGGGAAAAACTCGGCGTGCTGTGCGTTGCCCTGCTGATTCTGGTGCCGTTCTCCATGTTAAGCGCGTGGAAGCTTACCGCGCTGCGCCTGGGCGAAGATCGTGCGGTCAGCTTCGGGATTGACGTGCGGCGTCTGCGTCTGATGACCCTGCTGCGCATCAGCGTGATCTCTGCGCTGGCGGTAGCATTTGTCGGCCCGATAGGCTTTATCGGCCTGGTTGCACCGCATATTGCGCGAATGATATTTGGCGAAGATCACCGCTTCTACCTGCCGGCCAGCGCACTGACCGGGGCGCTGGTGCTGTCGATGGCGTCGGTGGTGTCGAAGAACCTGATCCCGGGCGTGATCATTCCCGTCGGCATTGTCACCTCGCTGGTGGGTGTGCCGTTCTTCCTGAGTATTATTCTGCGCCATCGGGGGAGTGTCTGATGCAGGGACTGAAAATAAGCGGCTTTCATGCCGGGTATCCAAAACGTCAGGTCATCGATAATCTTAACGTACCGCTGCTGCCACAGGGAAAAATCACCGTTCTGCTGGGCCCTAACGGCTGCGGGAAATCAACGCTGCTGCGTTCGATGGCCGGGCTTAACCGTGCCAGCGGCGAGCTGTGGCTGAACGGAGAAGACCTGATGGCGCTGCCGTTTGCCCGCCGCGCGGCGCGCGTGGTGTATCTGCCACAGTCGCTGCCCGCGGGCGTACACCTGCACGTGCTGGAGTCGATTATCGTGGCACAGCGGGCCAGCGGCGGGCGCAGCAATGCCAGCAGCGAAGCTGAAGTGATGGCCCTTCTGGAGCAGCTGGGTATTGCGCATCTTGCCCTGAGCTACCTTGATCAGCTCTCCGGCGGGCAGAAGCAACTGGTCGGTCTGGCACAGTCGCTGATCCGCCGCCCGGAGCTGTTACTGCTGGATGAACCGTTAAGCGCCCTGGATCTGAATTACCAGTTCCACGTGATGGATTTAGTGCGCCGCGAGACCCGCCTGCGCAATATCGTGACGGTGGTGGTGGTGCATGATATCAACATCGCGCTGCGCCACAGTGAACATGTCCTGATGCTGCAAAACGGTGAGCTGATAGCTGACGGATTACCGGAAGAGGTGATTACGCCGGACAGTCTGGCGCGGGTATACGGGGTGAAAGGGCGGATTGAGCGCTGTTCGCAGGGCGTGCCGCAGGTACTGATTGACGGCCTGGTGGAAGCGCCAGCGTTCTGATGCAGGGGCGACCGTAACAGAAGGTCGCCTTGCAGACAGCCTGATGTAAGGGCCGACCTTTTTGGGTCGGCCTTTTTTTACACCAGCAGGTGCTGCGCGTGGAAGCGCAGATGATCTTCCACAAAGCTGGCGATAAAGAAGTAGCTGTGGTCGTAACCGGGCTGAATACGCACGGTTAACGGGTAATTCAGCTCTGTCGCGAGGGTTTCCAGCCGTTCCGGACGTAACTGATCGGCCAGGAACTGATCGCTGTCACCCTGATCGACCAGCATCGGCAGCACCGCGCCGCCGTTACGCATCAGCCAGCAGCTGTCATACTGCTTCCACGTGCTGACATCCTCTCCCAGATAGGCGCGGAAAGCTTTCTGTCCCCAGGCCACTTCCAGCGGGTTAACGATCGGCGCGAATGCCGAGGCGGAACTGAATTTTCCCGGGTTGCGCAGGGCAATCATCAGTGCCCCGTGGCCGCCCATGGAGTGACCCATGATCGCCTGACGATCGCTGACGTTGAAATTACCGGCGATCAGGGCGGGCAGTTCACTGTTGATGTAATCATACATGCGAAAATGGTCTGCCCACGGCGCTTCGGTGGCATTGAGGTAGAATCCGGCTCCCTGACCCAGGTCATAGCCGTCATCGTTTGCCACGTCATCGCCGCGCGGGCTGGTGTCCGGCATTACCAGCACCAGGCCCAGTTCGGCGGCGACGCGCTGCGCACCGGATTTGACGCTGAAATTTTCGTCACTACAGGTCAGGCCCGCCAGGAAGTACACCACCGGAGGGGGCATGCTGCCCTTAGGCCCGGGTAAAAAAATACTGAAGGTCATCGCGCAGTTCAGGCTGGCAGACTGGTGGCGATAGCGCTGCTGCCAGCCGCCAAACAGGCGATGTTCTTCAAGCAGTTCCAGAGTTGATGGCATCCTTTCCTCTCTTATTTTTTCGCGAAATGCACCACGGAACGGATCGACTTCCCTTCGTGCATCAGGTCGAACGCCTCGTTAATCTCTTCCAGCGGCATGGTGTGGGTAATAAAGTCATTAAGCTGGAACTCACCGTTCATATAGCGATCGACAATACCCGGCAACTGTGAGCGGCCTTTTACGCCACCGAAGGCGGAACCCCGCCATACGCGGCCGGTGACCAGCTGGAACGGACGGGTGGCAATCTCTTCACCGGCACCGGCCACGCCAATAATCACGGATTCGCCCCAGCCTTTATGGCAGCATTCCAGCGCTGAACGCATCACGTTTACGTTACCAATACATTCGAAGGAGAAGTCCACGCCGCCGTCGGTCATCTCCACGATCACATCCTGAATCGGCTTATCGTAATCTTTCGGGTTGATCAGGTCGGTCGCGCCCAGCTTACGAGCCAGATCGTATTTGCTGGTATTGATATCAATCCCGATGATACGGCCCGCTTTCGCCAGTTTTGCCCCAATGATCGCCGACAGCCCAATACCGCCCAGGCCGAAGATCGCCACGGTATCGCCTTCTTTTACTTTCGCCGTATTGGTCACTGCCCCCATGCCGGTGGTGACACCGCAGCCGAGCAGGCAGACTTCTTCCAGCGGCGCTTCTTTGCTGATTTTTGCCAGTGAAATTTCCGGGATCACGGTGTATTCAGAGAACGTTGATGTGCCCATATAGTGGAAAATCGGCTGGCCGTCTTTGAAGAAGCGGGTGGTGCCGTCCGGCATCAGGCCTTTCCCCTGGGTAGAACGAATGGCCTGACACAGGTTTGTTTTGCCGGACAGACAGAATTTACATTTGCCGCATTCCGGGGTGTACAACGGGATCACATGGTCTCCGACGGCGACGCTGGTGACGCCTTCGCCCACGGCTTCCACTACGCCACCGCCTTCATGGCCCAGTACCGCCGGGAACACGCCCTCAGGATCTTTGCCCGAAAGGGTATAAGCATCGGTGTGGCAAACGCCGGTGGCCACGATACGGACCAGCACTTCTCCCTTCTGCGGAGGCATCAGGTCCAGCTCTTCAATTTTTAGGGGTTCACCGGCGGCCCAGGCGACGGCGGCACGGGTTTTAATCATCTGCATGTGTTGCTCCTGTCATTCGGAATAGTGTAATAAGCGTAACCAGGCTTGACGAAAACAGCTGTTAATCGCTGGACTTCTCATCAAATTGTTCAATAATCAGGTACTTCAGCGCCTCGACATTCGGTGTGAAGGCATCGCGACGCCACACCAGTCGGGTCTCGGTATCGCGCAGTTCGGGCGGCAGTGGATGCTGACGCACACGAACATGGCCGGGCATCTGCGCCAGTAGCGCCGCCGGCAGTAAGGCCACTCCCCCTCCGCTGGCGACGCAGGCCAGCATGGCGTGGTAAGACTGGATTTCCATTACGTTACCCGGCTGAATGCCCGCAGCACGGAACCAGTTTTCAAAACGTACGCGGTAGGAGCAGCCGGGACGAAAGGCAAACAGCGTACAGCCTGCGGCATCCCCGGGCGTCACAATCGACGGATGCTCCAGGCTGGAGATCAGTATCATCTCTTCCTGAAACGCCACGCAGCTGTTCAGTTCGTCGCCGTTAACCGGACCATCGGCGAGCGCAGCGGCCAGGGTGCCGATACGCACTCTTTCAATCAGTTCGGCGGAAGTGCCGGTGCTGAGCGCCAGGTTCACGGCAGGGTAGCGCTGGTGAAACTCCGCCAGCAGAGACGGCAGCCGTGTTGCAGCGGTGCTCTCCATTGAGCCCAGCGCAAAGTTGCCTGCGGGTTTGCCTCCGTGCGCCATATTCAGCGCCTCTTCACTCAGCGTGAGAATGCGTTGGGCATAGCAGAGGAAATTGTGGCCCATCGGTGACAGCCGCAGACGCTGCTTCTCGCGGATAAACAGATCGGTACCCAGCTCTTCTTCAAGCTGACGCAGGCGCGTTGTGAGGTTTGATGGCACCCGGTGCAGCTGCTCGGCAGCCCGCACCAGCGAACCGCTGTCGGCAACGGCGCAGAACATTTTTAGCTGGGTCAGATCCATTTATTCTCTTATCGTAAGCAACTTAGTTAGTATTATTCACTTTCCGTGATTCTAACCATCACGCATGCTGATGGCAACTAAAATAGGGCAGGAGTTAAAAATGGCGGTTCGTGTTGCTTTGTGCGCTTTTCTGACGCTGGTGGTGGCCATGGGAATAGGGCGCTTTGCCTTTACGCCACAGGTGCCATTAATGATAGCCGAACATCAGCTGTCGCTGACCAGCGCTGCCGTGGTGGCGGCCTTTAACTACCTGGGCTACCTGTGCGGTTCCTTTGATGCGATGCGGGCGACGCGGCGGGTGGAGTGGCGTCTGCAGGCGGGCGTCTGGGGGGCGGTGATACTGACGCTGATGTCGGCGTGGGCCTCCGGCCCGTGGCAGCACGGGCTGGTTCGCTTTCTGGTGGGCTGGGCCAGCGGCTGGGCGATGGTACTGATTGCGGCGTGGAGTAATGAGCAGCTGCACCGCTACCAGCGGCCCGGATTGAGTGCCGCGGTGTTTGCTGGCCCGGGTACCGGGATTTTCATCAGCGGCATGCTGGCGGTGTGGCTGCACAGTCAGCAGGTCAGTGCCGCCTGGGCCTGGTTTGCCTACGGCGTGCTGGCCCTGATCCTGGTAATGCTTATAGCGCGAACACTGCCGCGTACCGGTCAGCTGCATCGCCCGGAAACGGCCCCGGATCCCCTGCGTCTGACCTCCGGCCTCCGGCGGTTGGTATGGAGCTACAGCCTGGCCGGTTTTGGCTATATCCTGCCCGCGACGTTCCTGGCGCAAATGGCGACCACGCGCTTTCCCGGCCTGATTAGCCAGTTTGTCTGGCCGGTGTTTGGTGGGGCGGCGGTGGTCGGCATCATCATTGGTATCCTGACCCGCCACCTCGGCAGCAGCCACCGTCGTCTGGCCCTGGTGCTGTGGGTGCAGGCGGTCGGGGTATTTGCCTCTGATATGATCCCGGGCCTGGGCGGGCTGGCGCTGGGATCGGCACTGGTTGGCGGCGGTTTCCTCTGCGTGGTGCAGCTTTCCCTGCAGTATGCCCGCGAACTGGCCCCATTGCATACGCGCTATCTGGCCGGATTACTGACCACCGGTTATGCGGTAGGGCAGCTGGTGGGGCCGTTGCTGTCGGCACTCTCTACCGCGCTGACGCACCGGCTGGAACCGGCGCTGTATGTGGCGGGGGCCGCCCTGGTGGTTGCGGGTGCGCTGGTGTGGCGGCGTGAGCCTGCGGCGGAGTGACAGGGTTTCAATGACAAATACGCTGATTCACTGGATCGGACACCAAATGTGTACCAAAATAGCGCCTCAGAAATTCCACCGGGTTGCATTAACCTGGTCAGTCACACCAGCCGGAGAAGAGAAAAACATGGCGACGTTAAGTCAGGAAGCCACACAGGTTCATGAGGCACTGGTTGCCCGTGGCCTGGAAACCCCGCTGCGCGCACCCGCACGTGAAATGGACGATGACACTCGCAGGCAGCTGATCGCGGGTCATATGACCGAAATTATGCAGCTGCTCAATCTTGATCTGGAAGACGACAGCCTGGCGGAAACGCCGCAGCGTATTGCTAAAATGTATGTGAATGAGGTCTTTTCCGGACTGGATTATGCCAACTTCCCGAAAATCACGCTGATTGAAAATAAAATGAAAGTGGACGAGATGGTCACCGTGCGGGATATCACGCTGACCAGTACCTGCGAACACCATTTTGTGATTATCGACGGCCGGGCGACCGTGGCGTATATACCAAAAGATAAAGTCATTGGCCTGTCGAAAATTAACCGTATCGTGCAGTTCTTCTCTTCGCGCCCGCAGGTTCAGGAGCGCCTCACTCAGCAGATCCTGCTGGCGTTGCAGACCCTGCTCGGGACCAATAACGTCGCGGTCTCTATCGATGCCGTTCACTACTGCGTGAAAGCCCGGGGTATTCGTGATGCGACCAGCGCCACGACCACTACGTCGCTCGGCGGGCTGTTTAAGTCCAGCCAGAATACGCGCCAGGAGTTTCTGCGCTCGGTACGCCATCGTTAACAGGGCCTGACGCGGGCGGGTCCCTCGGGGCCGGCTTTGCGCCAGCCATTATCCCCTGTCGGGGCGGACCCTTTTTCGGTCCGCCTTCTTGCCGCAGCGTCGTTGTGGGGAACCTTTTATGTCCCGTATTCTTCCTCTGGATTTTATTCGCGGGCTGGCCATTCTCGGCATTCTGCTGCTGAATATTACCGTCTTTGGCCTGCCGAAAGCGGCCTACCTTAATCCTGCCTGGCAGGGGTTGCCCTCGCTGTCTGACTTCGCCGTATGGGCGGCCATGGATCTCTTCGCCCAGGCAAAATTCCTGACGCTGTTTGCCATCCTGTTTGGCGGCGGGCTGCAATTGCTGCTGCCGCGTGGCAAGCGCTGGATACAGTCACGCCTCTCCTGGCTGGTGATCCTGGGCTTTCTGCACGCGCTATTGCTCTGGGAGGGGGATATTCTGCTGGCCTACGGCCTGACCGGACTGATTGCCTGGCGCATGATCCGCGACGTGCCCGGCACGCGGCAGCTGTTTAATACCGGCGTGATGCTCTATCTGATTGGTAGCGGGGTGCTGGTGGTACTGGGTATGTCCTCCGGACACACGCCTAACAGCTCCTGGCTGCCGGGAGCGGCCGACGTCCAGTATGAAACGTTCTGGCGCACTCACGGCGGTTGGGAGGCGGTGGCCAATCGTCTGGATATGCTGGGTTCCTCGCTGATGGCACTGGCGGCACAGTATGGCTGGCAGCTGGCCGGGCTGATGATGCTGGGGGCGGCGTTAATGCGTTCGGGCTGGCTGCGCGGCAGCTGGAGTCTGCAACACTACCGTCGAACCGGAATACAGCTGGTGATCCTCGGGATGCTGATTGAGGCCGCGTCAATTGCGTTACAGTGGTACGTCAAATGGGACTTTCGCTGGGCCGGATTCTTCCTGCAGGTGCCGCGGGAGATCAGCGCACCCCTGCAGTCGCTGGGCTATGCCGCGCTCTGCTTTGGCTGGTGGCCACAGCTACAGCGCTGGCGTCTGACGCTGAGTGTCAGTGCCGTCGGCCGTATGGCGCTGAGCAATTATCTGTTACAGACGCTGATTTGCACCACGCTGTTTAACCACTTTGCTTTGTTTAACCACTTCAACCGCCTGCAGTTATTGCTGATCGTGCCGCTGATTTGGTGCGTTAACCTGCTGTTTTCTCACTACTGGTTACGGACTTTCCGTCAGGGGCCGGTGGAGTGGCTATGGCGGCGTCTGACCGCTGCCGGACTCTCTGCGGAACAGAAACCCCCGGCGGAAGATGATATACATCACAAACGTTAAAAAATTGTATGTAACCGTTTTCAAGCCTGTGACGGAATTCACGCAGCACACGGCTCCCGCCTGACAGAATAGACGCCAGAATGCGTTTGGGTCAGGAAGAGCTATGCAAAAAATATGCTTCTGTGGTGATTGCTCATGATTACCATACGTGATGTCGCCCGTGAGGCGGGTGTTTCTGTTGCGACGGTCTCGCGGGTGCTGAATAACAGTGCGGCGGTGACCGGCGATACCCGTGAGGCGGTGCTGAAAACGGTTGCCCGTCTTGGCTACCGGCCCAACGCCAATGCTCAGGCGCTGGCCACTCAGGTCAGCGATACCATCGGTGTGGTGGTCATGGACGTGTCCGATCCCTTCTTTGGCGCACTGGTGAAAGCGGTAGACACCGTGGCCCAGCGCCTGCAAAAACATGTGTTAATCAATAACTCCTATCATCAGGCGGAAAAAGAGCGTCACGCCATTGAGGTGCTGATCCGCCAGCGCTGTAATGCCCTGATTGTGCATGCAAAAGCGCTGGGCGATCAGGAGCTTGCCTCGCTGATGCAGCAAGTACCTGGCATGGTGCTGGTCAACCGTATTATCCCCGGTTTTGCCCACCGCTGTGTCTGTCTTGACAACGTGAGCGGGGCGCTGATGGCGATGCGTATGCTGCAGCAGCACGGGCATCAGCGTATCGGCTATCTTGGCTCGGTTCACCCCATCGAAGATAACGACCAGCGGCGCGATGGCTGGTCACAGGCGTTAAGCGAGCAGGACGTCACCCCCGTGGAGAGCTGGTGTGCAGCAGGCGAGCCGGATCTGCAGGGCGGTGAGGCGGCCATGGTCGAGCTGTTAGGCCGTAACCTGCATCTGACGGCGGTGTTTGCCTATAACGACAGCATGGCCGCAGGCGCGCTGGCCGCGTTGAAAGATAACGGTATTGCCGTGCCACAGCAGCTTTCGGTGGTGGGCTTCGACGATATACCCATCTCCCGTTATACCGATCCACAGCTAAGTACCGTTCGCTACCCGATTGTTTCTATGGCAAAACTGGCCACGGAACTGGCGTTGAAAGGCGCGGCGGGAGAGCTGGACAGCAGTGCCCGTCACTGCTTTATGCCAACGCTGGTCCGCCGTCATTCCGTGGCAACCCGGCAAAATGTGGCGGCCGTCACTAACTCAGGTGAATCTGAGATGTAACCGTTTCCAATCTGTGAGTAAATTCACAGTTAATTAACAACGCCTTCTCTATGATGACAGCGTCCTGCAGGGTTTGAAACATTATGTAACGGCAGCCAGGCCCCATTTCATGGTGACGTTGCCTCCCTGTGAAACAGTTTCACACACAGCATTCAGGAAGCATTCCGTACAGGGAAGTCGGGTTTAATGTGATCCATTGTCGGCGAAGCAGATCGTAAAATTAACATTTACGCCTCGCCGTCACCCCACTGATCGCCCCGTGCCCGGTCATCTGCCGGTACGTGGCGTTGAGTACTACCCTATAAAAACCGGAGATACCATGAATAAGAAGGTTTTCACTCTCAGCGCCCTGGTTGCCACCATGCTGTTTGGCGCAACTGCTCAGGCAGCAGATACCCGTATCGGCGTCACCATTTATAAATACGACGACAACTTTATGTCGGTTGTGCGCAAGGATATTGAGAAAGAAGCCAAGAATAACCCGGGCGTGCAGCTGCTGATGAATGACTCGCAGAACAGCCAGTCTACTCAGAACGATCAGGTGGACGTCCTGGTCGCTAAAGGCGTGAAAGCCCTGGCGATCAACCTGGTTGACCCGGCAGCAGCGGCAGTGGTGATCAGCAAAGCCAAAGCAAACGACATCCCGGTGGTATTTTTCAACAAAGAGCCAACGGCAAAAGCCCTGGCCAGCTATGACAAAGCTTACTATGTCGGTACCGACTCGAAAGAGTCTGGCGTGAAGCAGGGCGAGCTGATTGAGAAACACTGGAAAGCTAACGCGGCCTGGGACCTGAACAAAGACGGTCAGATTCAGTTCGTGCTGCTGAAAGGCGAGCCAGGACACCCGGATGCGGAAGCCCGTACCAAATACGTGATCGACACGCTAAACAAAGACGGCATCAAAACGCAGCAGCTGCATCTGGATACCGCGATGTGGGACACTGCACAGGCTAAAGATAAGATGGACGCCTGGCTGTCAGGTCCAAACGGTAACAAAATTGAAGTCGTTATCGCCAACAACGATGCGATGGCGATGGGCGCTGTCGAAGCCCTGAAAGCCCACAACAAATCCTCGGTACCGGTATTTGGTGTCGATGCGCTGCCAGAAGCGCTGGCGATGGTGAAATCTGGCGCAATGGCCGGCACCGTGCTGAATGATGCGAAAAACCAGGCAAAAGCCACGCTGGATATGGCGATTAACCTGGCGGCGGGTAAACCTGCCACCGAAGGCACCGACTATAAACTGGACGGTAAAGTTGTCCGTGTTGCCTATGTACCGGTAGATAAAGACAACCTGGCAGACCTGCCTAAATAAGTACAACCTGATACGGGTGCTGACTGTCAGCACCCGTATCAGGTGTTGAGTCAGGGTGACCTGACTCCACACCACTCAGCCGGGTAGAGATATGGGCAGCGATAACGTGCAAACACAGCGCGAATTTTTACTGGAGATGACCGACGTCAGTAAGTCATTCCCCGGGGTTAAAGCGCTCGATAATGTTAATTTAAAAGTCCGTCCACATTCAATTCACGCCCTGATGGGGGAGAATGGTGCTGGAAAATCAACACTTTTAAAGTGCCTTTTTGGCATTTACAGTAAAGATACGGGGAGCATTCTTTTTCAGGGCGAGGAAGTTAATTACAAGAGCTCTAAAGAGGCGCTGGAAAATGGCGTGTCGATGGTGCATCAGGAATTAAACCTGGTCCTGCAACGTACCGTAATGGATAACATGTGGCTTGGCCGCTATCCGAAGAAAGGTTTTTTCGTCGATCAGGAGAAAATGTATCGCGATACCAAAGCGATCTTCGACGAGCTGGATATTGATATTGATCCACGAGACAAAGTGATTTCACTGTCTGTTTCGCAAATGCAGATGATTGAAATTGCCAAGGCGTTTTCTTATAACGCTAAAATCGTGATTATGGATGAGCCGACTTCCTCCCTGACGGAAAAAGAAGTCAACCATCTGTTTACGATTATTCGTAAGCTGAAGGATCGCGGCTGCGGGATTATCTATATTTCGCATAAAATGGAAGAGATTTTCCAGCTGTGTGATGAAATCACTATTCTGCGTGACGGACAGTGGATTGCCACTCAGCCCCTGGAAGGGCTGGATATGGACAAGATCATTGCCATGATGGTGGGCCGTTCGCTGAATCAACGTTTCCCGGATAAGAGCAACGTGCCGGGCGAGACCATTCTGGAAGTGCGTAACCTCACCTCCCTGCGCCAGCCGTCTATTCGCGATATCTCCTTTGACCTGCGCAAGGGTGAAATTCTCGGGATTGCAGGCCTGGTCGGTGCCAAGCGTACTGATATTGTGGAAACCTTGTTTGGTATTCGCGAAAAGTCAGGCGGCACCATTAAGCTGCACGGCAAGGCGATTAATAACCACAGCGCCAACGAAGCGATTAACCACGGTTTTGCCCTGGTGACGGAAGAGCGTCGTTCCACCGGGATTTATGCCTACCTGGATATTGGTTTCAACTCGCTGATATCTAATATTAGTAAATATAAGAACAGCATTGGCCTGCTGGATAATAGCCGGATGAAAAGTGATACCCAGTGGGTGATTGACTCTATGCGGGTTAAAACACCGGGACATCACACGTCGATTGGCTCCTTATCAGGGGGTAACCAGCAGAAGGTGATTATCGGTCGCTGGTTATTAACTCAGCCAGAAATATTGATGCTCGACGAACCGACGCGCGGTATTGACGTTGGGGCGAAATTTGAAATCTATCAGTTGATTTCAGAACTGGCGAAGAAGGGAAAGGGGATCATTATTATCTCTTCCGAAATGCCAGAGTTGTTGGGCGTTACCGATCGTATCCTGGTAATGAGTAATGGCCTGGTAGCAGGCATTGTCGAAACGAAGACAACCACGCAAAACGAAATATTGCGTTTGGCATCGTTGCACCTTTAATGATGTAAGGGCTGTTACTATGAAAGCAGTGAATAAGAAAAGTGCACTCACCTGGCTGAAAGAGGGTGGGATTTATGTGGTGCTGATGGTATTACTGGCCATCATTATTATCCAGGATCCAACGTTCTTAAGTTTAATGAACCTGAGTAACATCCTGACCCAGTCCTCAGTGCGTGTCATTATCGCCCTGGGCGTTGCCGGTCTGATTGTCACCCAGGGAACAGACCTGTCAGCTGGCCGTCAGGTTGGTCTGGCTGCGGTGGTCGCGGCGACGCTGTTGCAGGCGATGGATAATGCCAACAAGGTGTTCCCGCATCTGGAAACCCTGCCAATTGCGGTGGTGATCGCCATTGTCTGTGCCATCGGTGCGCTGATTGGGCTGATCAACGGCGTGATCATTGCCTACCTGAAGGTGACGCCATTTATCACCACGCTGGGTACCATGATCATCGTTTACGGCGTTAACTCGCTGTACTACGACTTCGTTGGGGCTTCTCCGGTGGCAGGCTTCGATGAGAAGTTCTCCACCTTTGCTCAGGGCTTCCTGCGCCTGGGTGATTTCAAACTGTCGTACATTACTTTCTACGCGATTATCGCCATCTTTGTGGTGTGGATCCTGTGGAATAAAACCCGCTTCGGTAAGAATATTTTTGCCATCGGCGGCAACCCGGAAGCCGCGCGCGTGTCTGGCGTTAACGTGCCGTGGAACCTGATTCTGGTCTATGCCCTGTCCGGCGTGTTTTATGCCTTCGGCGGTATGCTGGAAGCCGGGCGCATCGGTTCTGCTACCAACAACCTTGGCTTTATGTATGAGCTGGATGCGATTGCGGCCTGTGTCGTCGGCGGTGTGTCGTTCGCGGGTGGGGTTGGAACGGTGGCAGGCGTGGTGACCGGGGTGATTATCTTCACCGTCATCAACTACGGTCTGACCTATATCGGCGTGAACCCTTACTGGCAGTACATTATCAAGGGCGGCATCATTATCTTCGCCGTCGCGCTGGACTCCCTGAAGTACGCCCGCAAGAAGTAATCCTCTGATGGCGTGGACAATCTCCGAAAGGTTGTCCACGCTTGACCGGCAGGCATTGCTTATCACTGACTTATCAGGATTGCCCTGATAAGTCAGTTTCAACTCTCCACCCACCGCTTCATTATTTCTTCTGCTGTAAATCCAGTAGCTGCTCTGGCGTGACTGCCGGGTAACTCTGCGCATCTTCAGGCACTTCATACCGGGCCGGAATAGGCACCAGCGGGCCGAGGAAACGGGGTTCCCGCTTCATAATATACAGATCGGCCAGCGCACCCAGCCGCGCACCCACCTCACGCATGCGCACGCTCCACATATTTTTGGGTGAAGGCACGGCGTAACACTGGGCCTGGATGCCCATATGCAGAGCAATAAACAGCGCGCGCTCGCAGTGGAAGCGCTGAGTGATAATAATGAAATCGTTGGTATCAAATACTTTGCGGGTGCGCACTATCGAGTCGAGGGTGCGGAACCCGGCATAATCCAGCACGATATCCGACGGGTCGACCCCTGCGGCGATCAGGTCGCGGCGCATGGTCATCGGTTCGTTATAGCTCTGTTGGGCGTTATCGCCAGACAGCAGCAGATAATTGACCTTACCGCTGTTGTAAGCGTTAATCGCGCCCTGCATCCGGTAAAGGTAATACTGGTTAATCACACCGGTGCGGTAGTACTTGGCCGTACCCAGCACCACGCCAACCTGGCGGTGGGGCAACGCCTTCAGATCGTCGTAAACGTAGGGGGCCGTTTTCCAGCTGATCCAGCGGTCAAGCCCAAGCGCGGTCAGAACCACCAGGGTAATGATGATAATCAGACCATAAGTCAGGCGTTTCAACATGCTGAACGGTGCTCGGGTTGCAAGAGGGAAGTGGATTCAAGGCTACTTGAGCCAGAGGAGTGAAGCAAGTAACAGTGTGTTGAATGGGCTTTTTTCACACAAAACCGGCCCGACTCCCCCTGAAAGGAGCCGGGCGGTGAGCCGTCAGATAGAAGTACGACGGTAATTACGGTACTGCGGCAGCCAGAAGTTGGCCGCGATGGCTTTAGAAAGCACATCTTCGGACGTCACGACCGCGACGCCGGCCAGTTGGGCCGCTTTGCCGACCGCCATGGCGATCAGTTTTGACACACCCTGAATATCTTTCACTTCAGGCAGTACCGGACCGGTACCGTCATTGGCCAGCGGTGAGCAGTCCGCCAGCGCGCGGCTGGCGGCCATCAGCATGCTGTCCGTCACGCGGGTGGCACCGGAGGCAATGACCCCAAGACCAATGCCCGGGAAGATATAGGAGTTGTTGCACTGGGCAATCGGATAGATTTTCTCTTTCCAGCTGACCGGAGAGAACGGACTGCCCGTGGCGACCAGCGCATTACCGTCGGTCCACGCCATGATGTCCTGTGGAGTGGCTTCCACGCGGGAAGTCGGGTTTGACAGCGGCATGATGATCGGGCGTGCGCAGTGCTTGTGCATTTCACGGACGATCTCTTCGCTGAACAGCCCCGGCTGACCCGAAACGCCGATCATGATGTTCGGCTGCACATTGCGCACCACGTCCAGCAGCGACAGGGAATCACTGCTGCTGTCCCAACCGGCCAGGTTTTCGCTTTTCTGCACCAGTTTGCTCTGGAAGTTCAGCAGGTTGGGCAGCTTGTCGGTCAGCAGACCGAAACGGTCAACCATAAACACCCGCGCACGCGCTTCCTCATCGCTCAGGCCTTCTGATTTCATCTGGGCGATGATCTGCTCGGCAATCCCACACCCGGCGGAACCCGCCCCGAGGAAGACCACTTTCTGCTCGCACAGCTTGCTGCCGGCGGCGCGGCTGGCAGCAATCAGCGTACCCAGCGTCACCGCCGCAGTGCCCTGAATATCGTCGTTAAAGCAGCAGACCTCATCCCGGTAGCGCTCAAGCAGCGGCATCGCATTTTTCTGGGCGAAGTCTTCGAACTGCAGCAGCACGTTAGGCCAGCGGCTCTTCACGGCGTGGATAAAGTCATTGACGAAGCTGTCGTACTCTTCGCCAGTGATACGTGGATGACGCCAGCCCATATACAGTGGGTCATTCAGCAACTGCTGGTTATTGGTGCCGACGTCCAGCACCACCGGCAGGGTGTACGCCGGGCTGATGCCGCCACAGGCGGTATAAAGAGACAGTTTACCGATGGGGATACCCATACCCCCGATCCCCTGGTCTCCCAGACCGAGAATGCGCTCACCGTCGGTGACCACAATCACCTTCACATTCTGTTTGGTGGCGTTTTGCAGCATATCTTCAATGTTGGCGCGGTTCGGATAAGAGATAAACAGGCCGCGCGCGCGACGATAAATTTCTGAGAAGTGCTCACAGGCGGCACCCACGGTTGGGGTGTAGATAATCGGCATCATCTCTTCCAGATGATTGTCGAGCAGGCGGTAAAACAGCGTTTCGTTAGTATCCTGGATGTTGCGCAGGTAAACGTGCTTGTCGTTATTGTTTTTGAAGTCCTGGAACTGACGCCATGCCCGCTCTGCCTGCTCCTCAATGCTTTCGACGGTTTCCGGCAGCAGACCATTCAGGTTGAAGTCGTTACGCTCTTCAATGGAGAACGCGCTGCCTTTATTCAGAAGGGGGAATTCCAGCAAGATGGGCCCAGCATAAGGGATGTATAGCGGTCGTTTACTTTCGTATTCGAGTTCCATGCAATTCATACTCTATTAGGATCGGGATGGTGTGGGGCCAATCCTAAAATAATTCATCTGAAAGTACAGCTTTTGTTAACACGCAATAACAAAAGCTGAGATCTTTCTCGAATTACAACGGGTTTTCTTACGACTTCACCAGGGGGAGAGTGCTGAATTGCGTGCATCCCAGCGCGGCCAGCGTGGCGGCGGTGGCGCTTTGCTGACTCAGTGTGGCATCCGGCGCTTCCGCCAGCACCCCACGCTGAATAGTGCTTAATGCGCGGCCGCTAAGATTGAGCAGGTTCAGCGCACCCTGCAACGGCGGCAGGCTGGGGTTGAAGGCGGCATTTTCTGCGTAGCTACCAGCAAAAAGGGCCCCGTCGCTGGTTTGCAGCGCCACGCCGCTCCATGCCTTACTGTAGGGCGCGTGGCTGCGGCTGGCGGCGGCCACGGCAGCCTGTTCCACGGCATCACCGCTGGCGACAAAGCCGTGATCAATCTTATCCATCAGCAGGGTGGTGATCGCCAGGTCACGCGGCCCGAAGGAGTCGGGCAGGTAGTGGCCCAGCGTGGCCGCTGCGCGGCCGGGCAGTTCAATGGTCAGCCCGGTGCCGCTGTTCAGCTCATTCATGAACTGACGGCAGTGGCCGCACGGCGTGTAGTTAACGGTAATACTTTCCAGCGCGCTTTCCCCCCTGAGCCAGGCGTGCGTCACGGCGCTCTGCTCGGCGTGTACGGTCTGCTGCATGGTCGCCCCGGCAAACTCCATGTTGGCACCAAACCACAGCGTGCCGCTTTTGCCGCGTGCTATCGCGCCCACTTTAAAGTCGGATAGCGTCGCTACCGCACAGGCGGCCGCCAGCGGTAGCAGGGCGAAGGCCAGTTCGCTGTCGCTGTAATTGCAATGTTTTTTCAGCGCCTGCGCCTGGCTGGCGGTGATAAATCCGGCAAAATCGTCTGCGGATAAAACCGGCTGCAACGCGCTCTGTAACAGGGTAGGTAGGGTGGCAAATGCCTGCTGATAACGTGGGTGCATAGTGGGGCCTCTTTCGCTGGATGCAGCCCATGGTAGCGGGCCGGCAGCCAGTTATATGTGATCTGCGTCTCCCTATCAATGTAATAAATGAAATAGATCAGCAAAATGCGAGACTTATCGCAAGTTTTAGCCCCAGAGCGCCATCAGCAAAGGGAAAATGAACGGGGCCAGCAGTGAGGTAATGATGCCGCACAGCACCAGCGCCAGCGAGCTGAATGCCCCCTCCTGATAGTCGATCTCGGCGGCGCGCGCTGTGCCCAGGGCATGAGAGGCATTGCCGATGGCCAGGCCGCGTGCCGATTTACTGCGCACCCGTAACAGGTTGAGCAGCATATGACCGAACACCGCCCCCAGTACGCCGGCCAGCAGCACGCAGATGGCGCTGATGGCCGGAATACCGCCCAGCGAACCGGAAACCGCCATGGCTATCGGCGTGGTCACGGACTTGGGCAGCAGGGTGGCAGCAATCTGCGGCGTGGCCCCCAGCCACAGCGCAATGGCCGTGCCTGAGACCATCGCCGTTATGCTGCCAACGAAGCAGACGCTGATAATAGACCGCCAGCGTGAACGGATCTGATGCATCTGCTCGTACAGCGGCAGCGCCAGCGCCACCACCGCCGGTTGCAGCAGATCGTTCAGCAGGGCGCTGCCCTGGAAATAGCGGGTGTAGGGCATCTGTAACAGCAGCAGAAGCGGAATGATCACCGCCATGGCAATCAGCAGCGGGTTAACGATCGACATTTTTACCCTGGCTGCCAGTTTACGCGCGCCCAGAAACACCAGCACGGTCAGCGGCAGCGACCACCAGATATCACTCATCCTGCGCTCCCGTGCGCCGCTGGTGGCGGTCGTTAAGACGTTGCGACATCAGCCCGATGGTCACCAGTACGATCAGCGTACTGACGACGCAGGAGACCACAATCGGACCAAACTGGGCGGTGAGAATATCCATATCGTTCATCACGCCAACGCTAATCGGCACGAACAGCAGCGCCATATAGCGGATCAGCAGGTGGCAGCCGGGCTTGACCCAGTGAACCGGCAGCAGCTGCGAGGCCAGGAGAGCAAACAGCATCAGCATGCCGAGAATACTGCCGGGGATCGCCACCGGCAGCAGGGCAGAAAGTCCGCGCCCGGCATACAGGCACAGATAGATAATGAGAAAAGCGCGGAGGTAGTGCCATAGCGTAACGAGGGCAGTAGGCATTCAGTGTCCTGAACAGTAGGGGGCGACCCTTTTACCGGCCGCCCCGTGCAGATGACTGACATCTTAACAACGGGTTGACCAGTACAGAAGGTCAACCCCTACACAGCATGAGAGTTACTTAACTTGCTGGCCCGGCTGTGCGCCGCTGTCAGGGCTGAGCAGGAAGATATCTGCTCCACCAGGACCGGCAGCCATGACCATGCCTTCGGAGACACCAAAGCGCATTTTACGCGGAGCCAGGTTGGCGACCATCACCGTCAGGCGACCCACCAGCACCGCCGGGTCCGGATAGGCTGCACGAATGCCGGAGAAGACATTGCGCTTTTCTCCACCCAGATCCAGTGAGAGACGCAGCAGCTTGTCAGAGCCTTCAACATATTCCGCGTTCTCAATCAGCGCAATGCGCATGTCGACTTTGGCAAAATCGTCAAAGCTGATGGTGTCCTGAATCGGATCGTCCGCCAGCGGGCCGCTGGCCGGGGCTTTCGCCGCCGCCGCATCTTCCTTTGAGGCTTCGATCAGGCCGTTCACTTTATCCATCTCAATGCGGCCATACAGCGCTTTAAACGGCGCAATGCTGTGGTTCAGCAACGGCTGCTGGATGCCGTCCCAGGTCAGCTCCTGATTGAGGAACGCTTCGGTACGCGCGGTAAGCGAAGGCAGCACCGGCTTCAGCCAGGTCATCAGCACGCGGAACAGGTTGATGCCCATGGAGCAGATCGCCTGCAGGTCGGCATCACGGCCTTCCTGCTTCGCGACAACCCACGGAGCCTGCTCGTCAACATAGCGGTTGGCGACGTCGGCCAGTGCCATAATTTCACGCACCGCGCGGCTGAACTCACGGCTGGCCCAGGCTTCTCCGATGCTGGCAGACGCATCGGTAAAGGTCTTGTACAGCGCGGGGTCAGCCAGTTCAGCGGAGAGCTGTCCGTTGAAACGCTTGGTAATAAAACCGGCATTGCGTGACGCCAGGTTAACGACTTTGTTGACGATGTCAGCGTTCACGCGCTGCACGAAATCTTCCAGGTTCAGGTCGATGTCATCAATGCGTGAGGAGAGCTTCGCCGCGTAGTAGTAGCGCAGGCTGTCGGCATCCAGATGTTGCAGCCAGGTGCTGGCTTTAATAAAGGTGCCGCGCGATTTAGACATTTTCGCGCCGTTAACGGTGACATAACCATGCACAAACAGGTTGGTCGGCTTACGGAAGTTGCTGCCTTCCAGCATCGCCGGCCAGAACAGGCTGTGGAAATAGACGATGTCTTTACCGATAAAGTGATAGAGGTCGGCATCAGAATCTTTCTGCCAGAAAGCATCAAAGTCGATATCGCCACGCTTGTCGCACAGGTTTTTGAACGAGCCCATGTAGCCAATAGGCGCATCCAGCCAGACGTAAAAGTATTTGCCCGGAGCGTCAGGGATCTCAAAGCCGAAGTACGGCGCATCGCGGGAGATGTCCCACTGCTGCAGGCCGGATTCAAACCACTCCTGCATTTTGTTCGCTACCTGCTCCTGCAACGCCCCGGAGCGGGTCCAGGCCTGCAGCATGGCGCTGAACTCCGGCAGGTCGAAGAAGAAGTGCTCAGAGTCACGCATCACGGGGGTCGCGCCGGACACCACGGACTTAGGATCGATCAGTTCGGTCGGGCTGTAGGTGGCCGAGCAGACTTCACAGTTATCACCGTACTGATCCGGTGCCTTACATTTCGGGCAGGTCCCTTTGACAAAACGATCGGGCAGGAACATGCCTTTTTCCGGGTCGTAGAGCTGGGAGATGGTGCGGTTTTTAATAAAACCGTTCTCTTTCAGTCGGGTATAGATCAGTGCAGACAGCTCACGGTTCTCTTCGCTGTGCGTAGAGTGATAGTTGTCGTAGCTGATATCAAAACCGGCAAAGTCGGTCTGATGTTCCTGACTCATATCGGCAATCATCTGTTCAGGCGCAATGCCCATCTGCTGAGCTTTCAGCATGATCGGCGTCCCGTGTGCGTCATCGGCACAGATGAAGTAAACCTGGTTGCCGCGCATTCGCTGGTAACGGACCCAAATATCTGCCTGGATATGCTCGAGCATGTGGCCGAGATGAATGGAGCCATTAGCGTACGGCAGTGCGCACGTTACCAATATTTTTTTCGCGACTTGAGTCATAGTAAGACTTAGCTCATACCTGTTGAAAAAGGGGGTTTAGATGGTAACCGATTGCCTGACCCTGCGTAAACAAGGGGTTCAACTCCTTGCGGTTTTTTCCCGGCCGCTAAGTTACCCCCGAACAGATCTGATATGCTTAAAGGCATAAATACAGAGTCGCCATATCAAGGAACCCAGATGACTTCACAATCCCAGGGGCATCACTCCCCCGAAGCGCTGCGCGCAATCGTGACGGGCGTGCTGACCACGTTTGAACACCCTACGCTGCTCCATAACCTCACCGCACTGAAGGCGCTGCATCACTGTGCGCTGATGGACAATACGCTGCATATAGAACTCAGCATGCCGTTCGTCTGGCAAAGTCCGTTCGAGACGCTGAAAGCCACGGTTAGCGCGGAGCTGCTGCGCCTGACCGGAGCGTCAGCGATTGCCTGGCGGTTAACACTGAATGTGGCCACGCTGCAGCGCGTGAAAAACCGCCCGGGCGTCAACGGGGTGAAAAACATTATCGCCATCAGCTCTGGCAAGGGCGGGGTGGGGAAATCCACGACCGCGGTGAATCTGGCGCTGGCGCTGGCGGCAGAAGGGGCGAAAGTGGGCCTGCTGGATGCCGACATCTACGGACCGTCAATCCCGGATATGCTCGGGGTGCAGGATCAGCGCCCGACCTCCCCGGACGGCACACATATGGCCCCCATTATGGCGCACGGCCTGGCCACTAACTCCATTGGCTATCTGGTCACGGAGGATAATGCGATGGTGTGGCGCGGCCCGATGGCCAGCAAGGCGTTGATGCAGCTGCTGAACGAGACGCTTTGGCCGGAGCTGGATTATCTGGTGCTGGATATGCCGCCGGGAACTGGCGATATTCAGCTCACGCTGGCGCAAAACGTGCCGGTGACCGGTGCTATTGTGGTCACCACCCCGCAGGATATTGCGCTGATCGATGCGCGTAAAGGCATCGTGATGTTTGAGAAAGTGAATGTGCCGGTGCTGGGGGTGGTCGAGAATATGAGTATGCATATCTGCAGCCAGTGCGGACACCACGAGCCGATCTTCGGCACCGGTGGCGCGGCAAAACTGGCGGAACAGTATCATACCCACCTGCTGAGTCAGCTGCCGCTACACATCAGCCTGCGCGAAGATCTGGATAATGGAGAGCCCACCGTTATCCGCCGGCCCGACAGCGAATTTACCGGGCTGTATCGCCAGCTGGCGACGGAGGTTGCCTCCCGGCTTTACTGGCAGGGTGAGGTTATCCCGGAAGATATTGCCTTCCGCGCGGTGTGAGGCTGGCGTGCCGGCCCGTGACAGGGCCGGCCATGATTAGCCTTATGTCAACCGGACATGCCTCTGCTGAAAGCCATCCACCATCGAATAATCAAAATCGATTTTACCGGCATCAAACAGCTGGACGATCAGGGTGAAGTCATTATCGGGCGTTACGTTACAGCGATGGTTAAGCAAGGTGTCCTGAATCGTGAACGCCCGATCGCCACGGGCGATACGGGTCAGGTACTGCAGCATCTCGTAAGCTCGGGCACTGACGCCAGCTTGTTCATGTGGGGGTCTGCTTATCATCGGGAAAGGCCATTCTCTGTGCTAAAACGTTATTATAATCCGTTGTGTTTAATCAACGGCAAGCCGATTTTATATTTTAATGCCATCAGACGCAGCAGCGTGCAGCCCGTAATGGCCAGCCAGGCACTCCACATCTGCGGAATCAACCTGGCCGACCCGGTCAGTTCAATGGCTGCCCCCACCAGCGCTGCACTGGCATAAATATCCTTGCTGAAGATAGCCGGGGGCCTGCCGGTTAACAGGTCGCGCAGACAGCCGCCGCCCACCGCACTGATACACCCCAGTAACAGCGCGAGCTCCACGCTGTGGGTGTGCTGCCAGGTTTTATTGGCACCAAAGGCGGCAAAAAAGCCCAGACCCAGCGCATCAAAAAACAGCGTGGCTTTCTCGAAGGAGAGGATCAGGCGCTGGAAGAAGGCGACGCAGAGGACGGCCACCACAATGATGACCAGATAGGCCAGGCTGACCAGTCCGGCCGGGGGCAGGCTGGCGATGCAGATATCGCGGATAACGCCGCCGCCCACCGCCGTCGTGGCGGCCAGCACAAACACGCCGAAGACATCAAAATCCTCCCGCACGCCTGCCGTGGCACCGCTGAGGGCAAAGGCCAGCGTGCCGGCCAGGTCAACCAGATGAAAGACATTCCACATGTCACAGTCCCTGATGAGCGTGAAAATGATTTTCCAGCGCAGGTAAAACGGCTACAGATAGCCCGTTCAGGGTACCGCGTCGTGAGCAGAAAATGCGCGGACAGCGTTACAGCACGTAGTGCATCAGCAGGTACTCCCCCTGATCGCTGTCTCCTTCAGCCACCACGCGCCAGCCGTGCATTTTGTAAAACCGCTGCGCCTGCACATTTTCCGCCAGGCACTTCAGTGCGCCGGTAGAGGTGAAGCTTTTCTGCACCGCCTGTAACAGGGCACTGCCGGCACCGCTGCCCTGGAAAGCCGGGTCGATAAACAGACTGTGCAGGAAGTTATCGTTATCCAGTACGGCGGCAAAACCGACACGATGACCGTCCTCCTCGGCAACCAGCACCCGCTCGCCAAGGGTGATCCTGTCGAAATCCTCCAGCTGCCACTGGCTGTTATCCAGCCAGGTCCAGTTTGCCTTGCGAGAGGCAAGAAACAGCGTGCGCAAAAAAGGCCGATCCGCTTCGGTAAAGGGACGGATTATCATGGTCATACTCCTGCTACAGATACGCCGGGTGGCTATGGCGCAGAGTGTAGCGCAAAAAAAAAGAGATGAACGCATCATCTCTTTTTTCTCACCCCGTTCGGGTGGTTACCGCATTTTACGTGCGATTTCCGCTACGTATTTACCCTGATGACTGGCAATAGCCAGCTCACGTTCGTCCGGCTGCCGTGAGCCGTCGCCGCCCGCCAGCGTTGACGCACCATAAGGCGTTCCCCCACCAACCTGTGAGATATCAAACAGCTCGGGAGTGCTGTAACCAATAGGCACAATGATCATCCCGTGATGGGCCAGCGTTGTCCAGGTGGAGGTAATGGTCATTTCTTGCCCGCCGCCGGTGCCGGTTGAGGTAAACACGCTGGCCACCTTACCGACCAGCGCCCCTTTCGCCCAAAGACCGCCAGTCTGGTCGAGGAAATTGCGCATCTGAGCGGACATATTGCCGAAGCGGGTTGGCGTACCGAAAATGATGGCATCATAGTCCGCCAGCTCTGCCGGGCTGGCAATGGCGGCGGGCTGATCGGTTTTACCGCCGTACGTTTTGAACGCCTCGCTATCCATGGTCTCCGGCACGCGTTTGACGGTGACCTCGGTGCCCGGGACGCTGGCTGCACCGGCAGCAACGGTATGGGCCAGGGTTTCAACATGGCCATACATTGAATGGTAAAGAACTAAAATCTTAGACATTTTATTTTCCTTATTGGGATGGATGGCATTTTCTTTTGGTGTAAAAAAGCGTGTTAAAAGACGACGTAACACAGTCACTGACAAGCACTCCGCTGAGGGCTAAAGATAAGCCACATTATTGATAAACCGGCACAGAACCCGACTGGGGCTTACCGCGCCTTGCGTCGCGCAGGCGATGACCGATCTCTTCAATTTTAGCCTCGCCTGCGCGTAATGCTGCTTCACTGGTGTGGACGGAGTAGTTGCCCAGTGACAGCGGCCAGGGATGATCGACGGCCGAGCCGATAACAAACCGCGTTTCTTCTTCTCCGGCCTGCAGGGTCACGGGCTTCGCGCCGGGGGTGAAGATGACCATCTCGCCCGTGGTTACCGCATCAGGGGTATGCAGCGTTCCATCACTGAGACTCAGCCACAGGCTGGTATGGTTTTCGGGGGGGATATAGTGCCAGGCAGTACGCGCAGGCAGCGTCACCAGCAGATAGTTGATCCCCTCCGGGGAACGAACCGGACTTTTGACGCCGTTATATTCGCCAAGGATGACCCGGGCCGGACCGGTTTGCGGCACCCACTGTGCTTCAAGATACTGGCTGTCGACAGGGCCGTTTTCCAGCGCCGGGGGCAGGGCCAGCCAGAGCTGAAAGCCTTCTACGCGGGCAGAATCCCCAGCCGACATCTCTTTACCGTGCCAGACGCCGCCGCCGGCACGCATCCATTCGACCCCGCCATAGCCAATGGTGCCCTGTCCCGCGTGCGGATCGTCAAAGCGCAGATCGCCTGCGGTAAGCACGGTGACCGTGGCGATGCCGGAGTGGGGGTGCAGGGGCATATGTTCGATCATCGTGCTGTCGCCGCTGAACCGATCGAGGAAAACGAACGGTTTGGCGAGGGTGCCGAAGTCAGAGGGGCTCATCAGACGAACGATCGGCCCCGTTCCCCGGCCGCGAGTCCGGTAGGCAATCTGGCGTGTAACGGCATGCTTATCGGGAGAAAACGAAGACATATCACTTCCTTATCAGGGAGGAAACGCAGACAAACGGCGGGTATGTCGGGCCGTTCATCACAGTCCTGTATCTTAATCCCCCGGACACGACATGATTAGAGGGTGTAATATCATTGCACTCATCCATTTTTGGACGTAATAGCATGCTCGATCTCAATGACGTTGCGATCTTTGTCCATATCGTTGAAACGGGAAGTTTTGCCGGGGCCGCGCGACGGCTGGGAATGCCGCCTAACACCCTGAGCCGGCGAATTAAGCAGCTGGAGGCGAGCCTCTCTGTGCGGTTATTTCATCGCTCAACCCGCAAGCTGACGCTGACCGGCGCCGGGCAGCGCCTGTACGAACACAGCGCACAAAAAATCAGTGAGCTGAACGCCATCAGCACGCAGCTGGTGGCCGAAAATCAGGCCCCGGCCGGGCGTGTAAAAGTGGCGGCCCCGGCTGATTTTTTTGATCTGTTCTTGATGGAGTGGGTGGCTGATTTTCTGGCGTTATATCCCGGTGTACACCTGGATTTTGTCCTCAGCGACACGCATGCCGATGTGATCGGCGAGGGGATTGATGTGGCCTTTCGCGGGGGGCACCTCAAGGATTCCAGCCTGGTGGCGCGCAAAATCAGCACCGGACGCCGTCTGCTGGCGGCCAGTCAGTCTTACCTGAATACCTCTGGCGTGCCTGAGGATATCCACGCGCTGCAGCAGCATGCCTGTATTACTCACTGCCATGCTTCCGCGCGCACGGTCTGGCATCTGATGGGGCCGGAAGGCGGGGTGCAGGTTGACGTCAGCGGGCGTTTTTCTGCCAATACCGCGCAGGCGCAGCTCAAAGCGGCGCAAAACGGCCTGGGGATCTGTTTTTTACCGGAATCACTGTTGTATGACAGCATCAGACGTCAGCAACTTATCGCGGTACTGCCGGATTACGGGCAGCTTAATAACGATCTGTCGATCGTCTATCCCAGCCGTCATCATATCCCACTGGCCGTGGCGACCTTTGTGGAGCATACCGTCGCGCTGCTGCAGAAGACTATTCTGCAAAAGCACGCCTTGCATGCCGCCGGCAAAGGTTAGGGGATACCGATAAAACGCAGCAGGGCAGTCACCGCCGCCGCCGCAAGGATCACCGCAATCAGCGGCATTTTACGCCAGGCCAGTATGACGGCCACTGCGACGCCGGTGACGCGGGCGACCCCGGCAAAATGGGTGCCTTCGTAGAAGGTACTGGCCAGCGCAACCGCAAACAGCAGGGTCGTGGCCGCGTCAGACAGCAGCCTGCGGGCATCCTCCGACAGTGCCATGCGGGAGCCCAGTTGAGCGCCCGCAAAGCGCATCAGCCATGTGCCCAGCGCCAGAACGGCAATACCGCCAATTAACAGGGTGTTATCTGCCATTATTTTTTCCTCGCCAGCAGGCCGATCATGGAGAGTAGTACGGGCAGCCCGGTCGGGGTAAAGGGCACCGCCAGCAGGGAGATTGCCGCCCCGCTGGAGGCGCGCAGCAGCGTCGTGCGTGATTTCAGTGCAGGGATCACCAGCGCCAGTAAGATCGCCGGAAAGACGGCATCCAGCCCAATCATTTGCGTATCAGGCAACAGCCTGCCAATCACGCTGCCCAGCACCGTCCCCAGCGGCCAGACCAGCGCCACGCCGAGGCCACACAGCCAGAAGGCGGCTTTGCGCTGCGCGGGCGTGGTCTGCGACAGCCCAAACACCACGCTTTCATCGTTCATGATATGGCAGCCCAGGACGGCGGAGAGGCGCGAACCGACGAGGTCGCGCACGGCAATACCAAAGGGAAAGTGGCGCGCATTGACCAGCAGCCCGGCGACGGCCGCCGCCAGGGGGTTGCCGCCTCCCGCGACGATAGCAATAAACATAAACTCCGAGGCACCGGCCAGCACAAACAGGCTGGAGAACAGCGGAACCCAGAGCGGGAAACCATAGGCGGTGGCCAGCGAGCCATAAGAAATACCCACCACCCCGACCGCCAGACAGATCAGATAGATGCCTTTACGTGTGTCCGGGCTGAGTGAAGAAAAATGACGGGTCATCATGAAGTTTTACCATAACGAACGAAGTTTCCATTATAATGAACGCAGTGCAGAAAGAGATCAACCCGAACGTAGCGTTCGATTTAACGAACGATAAGGCCAAAAATGACCCAGCCCATTGCAGTAATTGCAGAAAGTTTGATCCGGGAGCGTACGCTGACCGGGCTGTCCCTGGCGGAAGTCGCCAGGCGGGCAGGTATTGCAAAATCGACGCTGTCCCAGTTAGAGGCGGGGAACGGTAATCCCAGCATTGAAACGCTCTGGGCGCTGTGCGTGGCGCTGAATATCCCTTTTGCCAGACTGCTGGAGCCTGAGCTGCCTAAAACCCAGGTGATCCGGCGCGGTGAAGGACCGAAAGTCGTCGCCGGGGAAGCGAACTATCAGGCGATCCTGCTGGCCAGCTGCCCGCCGGGCGCGCGGCGCGATATCTACCTGCTGATGGCGCAGCCCGGCGCTGACCGCCTTTCACAGCCGCACCCGTCGGGCTCGGTAGAGCATATTATTGTCACGCAGGGACGGGCGCTGGTGGGGTTGAAGGACGAAGCTGAAGAACTGGCACCGGGAGATTACATTTGCTATCCCGCCGATCGTGAGCATATCTTCAGGGCGCTGGAGCCCGACACGCTGGCGCTGCTGGTGGCCGAGCAGGGATAGTGGCGCTTTTTATGCAGCGGTAATACTTATTATTTCCATGTCCTGAAACAGCGCGTCTCTCCCGTCTTCTGCGTGTTGAGGGGAAATAACGAATGACAGCGCTACGTCCGCTGTTCACTCGCTACTGAGCGTGAGTCCTGCATCCTTTGCCTGCCCTCATTGTCTGTCCTGTTCCTGATCAGGCCTCGCCGAAAGAGGGTGAGGCTTTATAACGTATTGCTTCCGGTAATGCCGTTCAGTGCATTCAGGGCGTCATCCGGCAGGTGGAGTGACGCCGCTGCCAGGTTTTCCTGCAGGTGGGCAACGGATGATGTTCCCGGGATCAGCAGGATGTTAGGTGAACGGTGAAGAAGCCAGGCCAGGGCGACCTGCAGGGGTGTGGCGTTGAGCTGTTCGGCAACGCGGGTCAGCGTAGCAGACTGAAGCGGATTAAAACCGTTAAGCGGGAAGAAAGGCACATAGGCAATCCCTTCCCGGGCCAGCGCATCAATCAGCGCATCATCGGTGCGGTGTGCCAGGTTGTAATGATTCTGAACGCAGACGATCTCGCAGATTGCGCGGCCTTCGGCAATTTGCGCCGGGGTGACGTTGCTCAGACCAATATGCTTGATCAGCCCCTGTTGCTGTAGGGCGGCCAGCGCCGTCAGCGGTTCTTCAATGGAACCTTCCTGCGGGCGGGCGGTATTAAACATGATCCTGAGATTGACCACATCCAGCTGCGCCAGCCCCAGGTTTCGCAGGTTGTCATGGACGGCATTGACCAGCTCCCCGGGGGACATGGCCGGGATCCATCCGCCTTTTTTATCTCTCAGCGCCCCAATTTTGGTCACCAGCGTGAGGTCATCAGGATAGGGCGCGAGTGCCTCGCGGATCAGTTTGTTGGTGATATGTGGGCCGTAAAAATCACTGGTATCAATATGATTGACGCCGGCCGCCACTGCTGCCCTGAGAACCGCCAGCGCGCGGTCAGGATCGTTGGGCGGGCCAAAAACGCCGGGGCCTGCCAGCTGCATTGCGCCATAGCCCAGTCGTTTTACCTGACGCGAACCCAGAGAGAAGAGGCCGGATGTACGGATGTTGTGCATAGTCATTTCCTGAAGGAGAGGTGGGATAACACAAGGAACAGCGAGGTTTAATCTTAAGCCCGCGCATCACGTCCTATCCATGCTATAAAGTCCGTATTATCTTTTTAATCGTCCAAAATTAATCATGGATCCTCTTTCTGATATTCTCGCGTTGCTCAAGCCACAACGGTATGTTTCCGGCGTCCTCGACGTGGGCGGAGACTGGGCGGTGCGTTTTCCGCCTAACGCAGGCATCAAATGTTATTCAATGGTGTCGGGCGGCTGCTGGCTGTCTGTCGAAGGGGGACCCGACCCGGTACGATTGTCGGCGGGGGACTGCTTCCTGCTTCCTACCGGACGTCCCTTTGTTATGGCCAGCGACCTGTCACACCCGGCGACAGACTGGGCGGTGGTGTTTGCCGCCCCGCGCGCCGGCGGGGTGATCCGTCACAACGGCGGGGGAGACTGCCTGATGACCGGCAGCCGCTTCTTCCTGGACGACCCCCACGCCACGATTCTGCTGACCATGCTGCCAGCGGTGATCCATCTGCGGGCGGAAAATGACCAGGCGACCCTGCGCTGGCTGGTTGCGCAGATGATGGCCGAGCTGGATGAACAGCGTCCGGGACATGCCCTGATCGCTGAACATCTGGCACATATGATACTGATACAGGCGCTGCGGCAGCATATGGAGTCGGGCGGTAAAGGGCACGCGGTGGGCTGGCTGTATGCCCTGGCCGATCACCAGGTGGGTGCGGCGCTGCAGGCCATGCACGCCGATCCGGCTTATCGCTGGACGCTACAAACGCTGGCACAGCGTGCCGGTATGTCCCGCTCGGCCTTTGCGCTGAAGTTTAAAACAAAGGTCGGGTCCTCAACGATGGACTACCTGACCCGCTGGCGCATGCTGCTGGCCGGGGACAAACTGCTGAATACCGACCTGCCCATTTCTGCGCTTGCTCCCTCGCTGGGCTATGAGTCTGAAAGCGCCTTCAGTACCGCCTTTAAACGCACGATGGGCTGTTCGCCGCGTGACTATGTGCGGCGTCATTCCCCGCCGGGGGGCAGATCGCGCTGAAGATACCCTGATGACCGACGGCAGGGCAGCACGGCCCGGGGCTTGCCAATACTCTGCCACTTCCTTATGCTGGCACCGACTGTAAAAAATCATCACTGACTCGGGGTGCCCTTCTTTGTGAAGGCTGAGAAATACCCGTATAACCTGATCTGGATAATGCCAGCGTAGGGAAGTCAGATGCCCGACCGGCATCGCCTTCTTGATCGCCGGTTGGGAGCGAAGAATGATCCAACCTCAAGACCTCAGCCACACCGATATGGCGCATTCCCTGCGGCTGTATCGTCAGCATTCCCCTCTGACCCACTGTATGACCAATGATGTGGTACAGGCCTTTACGGCTAATGTGCTGCTGGCGCTGGGGGCTTCCCCGGCAATGGTGATCGATCCGCAGGAGGCGGCACAGTTCAGCCCTGTTGCCGATGCCCTGCTGGTGAATGTCGGTACGCTGACCCGCAGCCGCAGCGAAGCGATGCTGGCGGCCATTAATGCCGCCAGGCAGGCCGGGCGTCCCTGGACGTTAGATCCGGTAGCCGTTGGCGCACTGGACTTCCGCACGGCCTTCTGCCAGCAAACGCTGGGACTGAAACCGGCCGCTGTCCGGGGGAACGCTTCCGAAATCATGGCGCTGGCCAGGCAGAGCGTCAGCGGCCGGGGCGTCGACAGCCGGCATGCCTCCACGGCGGCGCTGCAGGCGGCTGTTTCGCTGGCGCAGGAGACAGGCGCGATTGTGGCCGTCACCGGTGAAACCGATTTTATTACCGATGGCCTCCGTACCCTGAGCGTGGGCGGCGGCGACCCGCTGATGACGCGGGTGGTAGGGACCGGCTGTGCGCTGTCGGCGGTCGTGGCCGGCTTTGCCGCACTGCCGGGCGACCGCCTCACACATGTGGCCAGCGCCTGCCGCGTGGTGTCGCTGGCCGGTGAGCGTGCGGCCGCAGCGGTGGACGGGCCAGGCAGTTTCATTCCGGCCTTTCTTGATGCCCTGTACCGGCTGAACCCGGAGGTGCAGTGATGAAAAGGATTAACGCGCTGACAATTGCCGGTACTGACCCCAGCGGTGGGGCAGGGATCCAGGCTGACCTGAAAGCATTCTCCGCGCTGGGTGCGTATGGCACCAGCGTGATCACCGCGCTGGTGGCGCAGAACACCACCGGCGTGCAGTCGATCTGCCGCGTTGAGCCGGCGTTTGTTGCCGCGCAGCTGGATTCCGTTTTGTCGGACGTGCGCATCGACACGATTAAAATTGGCATGCTGTCAGAAAGCGCCATCGTCGAGGTGGTGTCCGGGCGGTTGAAACAGACCCGCGTTCCCTGGGTGGTGCTGGATACGGTGATGCTGGCCAAAAGCGGCGATCCGCTGCTGTCGCCCGAGGCGGTGAGTACGCTACGGGATCGGCTACTGCCGCAGGTCTCGCTGATTACGCCTAACCTGCCGGAGGCCGCCGCAATGCTGGAATGCGCGCAGGCGCGCAATGAGGAGGAGATGCGCGAGCAGGGACGGGCGCTGCTGGCCCTCGGCTGCCAGGCCGTGCTGATGAAAGGCGGTCATCTCAGCGAGTCGGAAAGCCCGGACTGGCTGTTCACCCGTGAGGGAGAACAGCGCTTTACTGCGCCACGGGTGAACACCCGTAACACGCATGGCACCGGCTGTTCACTCTCGGCAGCGCTGGCCGCGCTGCGCCCGCGCCATGATGACTGGCCCACGACCGTTCAGGCGGCCCGGCACTGGCTGCAGGGCGCACTGGAGCAGGCGGACTCGCTGGAAGTGGGGCACGGGCAGGGGCCGGTACACCATTTTCATCAGTGGTGGTAAGCGGTAAAACCCGGGTTCCAGGGGAAGATTTGTTGAAAACAGATCTTTCCCCTTCATCGGTTGGCGAAGGCAGTGCAGTATGCAGTCCACAGCGGGTGTGAGGGCCGTGATGACCAGGCCTGCGCGAGGCCTCTTTGGCCGGTCTGGTTTGCTCAGACGTTACCGATAAAAAAACTGATAATTCATCAGGGGGGCTTGCTTCCTCTTCGGCTACTAATACCATCGCCAGAGGAAGGGGGAGAAAAGCCCTTTACATTCGCCATTCAGCCGCGAGCATTGTGATAGATTTGGCAAACGCATAATCAGTTCTTACCGCAGAGGTGTGCTTTGCATCCTGAATCCGTGTTCCTTAGCCAGTTTAAAGCGATCTCACAGCAACTGATGATCGAACCTCGTGAGAAAATTAATCAACTGGCCCTTCTTTTATCAGAGAATAATATATTTCTGGATGAAAGTAGCGAAACGATTGACATGATTAACGCCATTTCTCATTCGATTGAGAGTGACTTCACAATAGCTTCTTTGCAGGCGATTGAAAAAAGTAACTTCTGTTTCTGGCAAAAGCTATTACTCAATAAGAAGATGGATATTTTCTTTTTCGGTGATGAACGTCATGCTGCTTTCTTTTTTGACATTCTTGATAAAGAAAAGGTCGGCAACCTTTTTTATATCAACGTGCCTGTCGGAGGGGAAATTGATACCGAGGCCTTCCTGCCCCCGTTACAAGAAAGCTGTCATCCGGTAATCATTTATGACCATGGGGCTGATGCGGTAAAGAGTCTCCCTGAAACCCAGGGAATAATGTTGATGGCTGATTTTCAGCAGGTGATGGTATTAAAGGCATTACCTTTCTCTGTTGAGCAGGATCCCTTCATCGCTTTTCTGCAGCATAAACATAATATGATGCTGGCAAAGAAGCCTCCTACGCTCGTGTTGGGGAACTCTTATGGCTATTATGCTTTACCAGCAAACCGTCTGAACAAGGCGGTTAACCTGTCAATGCATAGTCTGGATCTTCGACAAGCACACACCATGATTCAACATTATGCTGAAAGTAAAAAAATCAAATCAATCGTGCTGGTCTGTGGTTATTTCGATCTTTTTTACGAGTTATATAAAACGCGTGAGAAAGAAAACGTGCGTGTGGTACATATCATGAGTCATTATAATCATAAAAATAATATCATCCCTGATAATGATACTGTAACCAAATATCTGCACAATTCTGATGAAGCTCTGCTGACTCATTTTTTACCCGTGCTGAAGTCCAGCGATCGCCTGACGGAATTTAATCACGCACTGGATGATGCAGTCAGTCTCGCCAGCACCAGTGAGAACCTCGAAAAGCAGATTAATCAGGCATCTTCTATTGCCTGTGAATTGTATGAAACCACGTCTGAAACTCGTGCGGCCTTGCACAGTAAGCTTTATAAATACAAGGAAAGTAAAAATATTAATTCAAGATTGATCGCAGAAATGCGTGATCTGGCGAAAGATAAAGGTATTCGCATTCACTATGTTATTCCTCCTTTTCCAGAAAAGTACGTTGAATCCGTTCAACCCGCGATGATCGCTGAAACCCGGGCTTTCCTGAAAAGTATGGAAAGTTATCATTTCAGCTATCATGATTTTAATGAGGATAAAAGCTTTATCCGGACGGATTTTCGTGATGGCGATCACCTTAATTATCATGGTGCGGTTAAATTTGTAAAAGCGCTGAAGAAGAAAGGACTGGTGTTGTAAACCACACGACGTTAGCTCAACGATGTCACGGACAGCTTACCCCGATGTACGCTCATGACAACCGCGCTTTTTTGTGCGGATCGTTCTGAAAAATGGAGTCAGCAATTTGCCTTAGTGCCGGTTTTGGGTTCACCCTGTTGAGGTCAGAAAAACTGACCCGCGGGCCGTGGCAGCATGGCCCCGACACCACTTAACAGGAGTTATCATGACGGACATCGTTCAGTTATTGGGCAAAGAAGCGGATTCTCTTTTGCAACATCGCTGCATGACTATTCCAGCGGACAACCTCTACCTGCCGGGAGCGGATTATGTCGATCGGGTGATGGTCGATAACAATCGTCCCCCGGCCGTACTGCGCAATATGCAAACCCTGTACAACACCGGACGTTTAGCCGGGACAGGTTACCTCTCTATCCTTCCGGTCGATCAGGGCGTGGAGCATTCCGCCGGAGCCTCTTTTGCTGCTAATCCGCTCTACTTTGATCCGAAAAACATCGTCGAGCTGGCCATTGAGGCAGGCTGTAACTGTGTCGCGTCGACCTATGGTGTGCTGGCATCGGTATCCCGCCGCTACGCGCATCGCATTCCTTTTATGGTCAAACTCAACCATAACGAAACTCTCAGCTATCCGACCCAGTATGACCAGACGCTGTATGCCAGCGTGGAGCAGGCCTTTAATCTGGGGGCGGTTGCCGTCGGGGCCACCATCTATTTTGGCTCTGAGCAGTCGCGCCGGCAGATTGAAGAGATCTCGGCAGCGTTTGAACGGGCGCATGAACTGGGGATGGTCACGGTGCTGTGGGCCTATCTGCGTAACGATGCCTTTAAAAAAGAGGGCGTGGACTATCATGCCAGTGCGGATTTGACCGGGCAGGCCAACCACCTCGCCGCGACCATTGGCGCAGATATCGTTAAGCAGAAGTTGGCTGAAAATAATGGCGGCTATCAGGCGCTGAAATTTGGCCATACCGATGCGCGGGTTTACAGCACGCTGACCAGTGAAAATCCGATCGACCTGGTGCGTTACCAGCTGGCGAACTGTTATATGGGCCGTGCGGGGTTAATTAACTCCGGCGGAGCAGCAGCGGGCGAAACCGATACGGCAGAATCAGTGCGGACGGCGGTGATCAATAAACGGGCCGGAGGCATGGGGTTGATCCTGGGGCGCAAGGCGTTTAAGAAATCGATGAAGGACGGGGTGGCGCTGATCAATTCGGTGCAGGATGTCTATCTGGCGAAAAACGTCACCATCGCCTGACGGTAAAAAGGGCTGACCAATAAGGAAGGTCAGCCCCTGCATGACAGGGGACCCAGGCTCTGTCGGGGGCGACCTTTTTCCGGTCGATCCGCTATCGTTTATAGCGTTTCAAACCATTCGCTGTTCTGCTCGGCAATCGGGGTAATGGAGAAAATCATCTCCTGCAGATGACGACGCAGCGCCTGTCCGGCGGCATCGGCATCTTTTGCGCACAGCGCCTGATAAATCTGCTGGTGCTGCTCAATCAGGCTCTCCGGGGGAGAAACCTTACTCAGCGTCAGAAAGCGCACGCGGTCCATCGTCGCCTTGATATTCTCCACGGTCTGCCACGCCAGCTCACAGTCAATACTTTGCGCAATCAGCCGGTGAAATTCATCGTCCAGCAGCAGGAACGCCTGGCTGTCGTGACGATCGGCGGCCAGCCTCTGTAACTGCAGATTATGTTCCAGAGCCGCCAGCCCTTCAGGCGTGGCCTCTGTCGCCGCCCGGCGCACCACGGCAGCCTCAACGGCTTCACGAATAAACCGACCGTCAGCCACCCGCCGGGCGGAAATTTTACGCACAAAGGTGCCACGCTGAGGCAGGATCTGCACCAGGCCCGCCTCAGCCAGCTTGATAAAGGCTTCACGTACCGGCTGGCGGGAAACATCAAAGCGCGTGGAAACTTCTTTCTCGGACAGAAATGCGCCAGGGGGGATGACACAGGTGACGATATCCTGGCGCAGAAAACGGTAGATCTGCTGGTTGACCGGCTCACTGGCGGTAATGGTATAGACAGTCGACATTCGGCAACTTCCCTTTAGCGGCGGGGCGACAGCCCGCCCGCACGTGGCGTGAAAGCCTTCAGTCTAATCAGGCTGGCGCATCAGCGCCAGAGTTAAACGCGGGCAACCAGTTGATGCACGGTTTGTTTTGCACCCCGGGTTAACAACAGCTGGTAATAATGGTTCACCTGGCGCACAAAGGTGTCGTTGCCGGGCAGGTCGTCGCCAAAGATATTCTTTAACCCGAGCAGCGCCGCCACGCGCGGTTCACCCTCTTCTGTCTCCGCTACGCGCTTCGCCAGCTCGTCACGGAGGGGATCGTTGATGGTAACCGGCTGGCCCTGCTCGTCGCGGCCGCTGACGTAGCGGATCCAGCCTGCCACCCCCAGCGCCAGCAGATCGAAGCGGCTGCCGTGGGCCAGATGCCAGCGAATACTGTCCAGCCAGCGCTGCGGCAGCTTCTGGCTGCCGTCGTTGGCAATCTGCGCAGTGCGGTGCTTAATGGCACGGTTGTTGTAGCGGGCGATCAGCGAATCCGCATAGGCCGTCAGATCAACGCCGGTGGCGCGCAGAGTGGGGGCCTGCTGATCGAGCATCAGCTGACGCGCCGCGTTTTTAAAGTGCGCATCGGCCATACAGTCGCTGATGTGCTGATAGCCAGCCAGGCTACCCAGATAGGCGAGGAACGAGTGGCTGCCGTTCAGCATGCGCAGCTTCATCTCTTCAAATGGCAGCACGTCGTCCACCAGCTCCGCCCCCGCTTTTTCCCAGGCCGGGCGGCCGCTGACAAAATTATCTTCAATCACCCACTGGAAGAAGGGTTCGCAGGCGACGGCAACGGGATCGTCACAGCCCAGCTTTTCAGTCAGTGCCCGATGGGTCTCACTGGTCATCGCCGGGACAATGCGGTCAACCATGGTTGACGGGAAGGTCACGTGCTGACCGATCCATTCCGCCAGCTCAGGGGACTGCTGGCGAGCCAGCCCGGTGACCACGTTGCGGGTGACATGGCCGTTTTCCGGCATATTATCGCAGGACATCACGCTGAACGGTGGCAGTCCCCGTTCTCTGCGGCGAAGAATGGCGGCCAGAATAATGCCAGGCAGGGACTGCGGCGCTGCCGGATGGGCCAGATCGTGGCGGATGGCGGGGTGGTCGGGATTTAATTCACCGCTGGCCGGATGATGACAGTAGCCTTTCTCCGTCACCGTCATGGAAACAATCGCCACATCCGGCTGACACAGCGCCTCCAGCACTGCTTCAATACCGTCGCTCTGGCCGTGCAGCGCGTCGGTGACGACCCCGATAACGCGCAGATTAAGCTGGTCATCGGCCATTTCGGCCACGGTGTAGCACAGCTGCTGCTGACGCAGGGCGGTAATAAGCTCCCCGCTGTTCAGGTTGATTTCGCAGTAGCCCCAGTCGCTGCCCTGTTCTGCGGCGAGTCGGTCGCAGCAGACGGCCTGGTGGGCGCGGTGGAAGGCACCAAAACCAATATGAACCATGCGGGTGCGCAGTGCCTGGCGGTTGTACAGCGGGCGCTGCACGTCGGGTGGCAGTGCATCGGTAGATAACATAACCCATCCTCGGGAATAAGCGGGCAGGGCAGACCCCACCCGCGATGATCAGACGGACACCGGAGTATCCAGTTTCTTCGGCGGCTTGATCACAAACAGCACCAGGAAGGCCCCCAGCGCGGCGACGACGCCGGCCAGGATAAAGGCACTGTCGAACTTGCCGGTATGCTGAACGATGTAGCCGGTCACAATCGGGCCGATAATCCCGGAAAGGCTGCCGATCAGATGGATAAACCCGCTGATGCTGCCGACGCGACTCTTGTGAACCACATCCTGAATAATCGCCCAGTAGATCGCCCCGGTGATATACAGGAAGAAGATGGAGATCGACATCAGACCGACTGCTGAAGTGACTTCTTTTACCGTACCGGCAAAGGCGACACAAACCGCCGCTGCCATTAACGAGACCACCAGCACAATTTTGCGCGACAGCAGCAGCTTACCAGTCATCTTAAAGATTTTATCTGAGATGATCCCGCCCAGCGCCAGGCCTACGAAGCCGACAATCCACGGGATCATGGTGGTGATACTCATCGCCTTAATATCCAGCCCGTGCGCCTGTACCAGGTAGGCCGGGAACCAGCTCAGGAAGAAGAAGAGAATATAGTTGTAGCAGAAGAAGGCGAAGGCGGTGACCAGAATAATCGGCTGGCGCAGGTAGTAGCCCAGTCCGTGCTGTGACTGTGACAGTTCCTCTTCCGGGCTGAGCTGCTCGTCTTTCAGCTGGGCAATCAGGGCGCGTTCACGTTCACTTATTAACTTGCTTTTCAGCGGGTTGTCGGCGGCAATAAAGAACCAGATGACCATCCAGACAATACCAATCGAACAGATAATGGCGAACGCGGGACGCCAGCCGAAGGCGAGGGCCAGGTAACCAATAATCGGACCGGCTACCGCGCCGCCGAGCGGGGACCCGGCGCTCAATAGCCCCATTGCCGTGGCTGCCTGCTTTTTGGGGAACCAGCCGTTAATCGCTTTGTTCGCCGAGGCGCAGATTGGTCCCTCAGCCATCCCGAACAGCACGCGCAGGATTAACATCGACCAGAAGCCGGTAGCCAGCGCGGTAAAACCGCAGAAAATTGACCACATGCCGACGGCAACGCCCAGGGTGATTGTCGGGCCGAATCTGTCGGTGGCCAGCCCGCCGACAAAGTTAAAGATCGCATAGCCAAAGAAGAAGCTGCCGAAGATCAGGCCAAACTCTTCAGCGTTGAGCATCAGGTCTTTTTCGATCATCGGCACGGTCAGGGACAGCGCTACCCGGTCAAGGTAGTTGATCATGTAAACAAGGAACAGAAGCAGGACGATCGTCCAGCGCAGGTTTTTAAACATGGTAGTGACTCCTTCCCCTTATAGCGGGGATTATAGGTAGAGGTATTATTGTTAACCGCAGGGCAGGGTCATTCCCCTGCGGCGTTCTGGTGTCAGTTAACCTGTAAAATCACTTTGCAGCAGCTGCGCGGGTCCTTCTCAAACAGCGTCATTGCCTGTTCAATCTGCGCCAGCGGCAGCGTATGGGTCACCAGCTTTTCTGGCTGAATCAGGCCCTGTTCCATCCAGTCGATCACCTGCGGGAAGCGGTGGCTGTTCAGGCGTGAGGTAAACAGCGACAGCTCTTTACTGGTCAGGCTCTGCTGCGTCAGGGGGCAGGGCTCGCTGGAGAAGCCCAGCAGGCCGATACGTCCGGCCGGGGAGGCCAGCGCCGCAGCTTCTGACAGAATCGCCGGGTGGCAGGCCGCATCAATGATCAGGGTCGGCTGTATGCCGTTTAGCTGTTCAGCCAGCGGCGTGGTGCTGTTGTTCAGCGCCTGGTCCGCCCCGTTGGCCAGCGCCATGGTCAGGCGCTCTTCCAGGCGGTCAGCGACGATGACCGTTTTCACCTTATAGACCCCTTTCAGCACCTGAATAGCCGTCAGGCCCATCGGACCGGCCCCGTAGATCAGGGCAATATCCTCAGGCTGTGGCCGGAGGAAGGCGCTGATATTGGCCGCGATGGTAAACGGTTCAACCAGGCTGGCCAGGCTGTCCGGGATCGCCGCCGGCAGGGGGTAGGCATTGGCGGCCGGTGCCAGCGTGTATTCACTGAAGCCGCCGTCAAGATGGACGCCTATCACCTGCAGGGTGCTACAGACGTTAGGGCGACCCACTGAGCAGGGATAGCAGTGACCGCAGCTGACGACCGGGTCTACGGCGACGCGCTCACCGACACGCTTGCTGTCAACGCCGCTGCCCACCGCATCGATCAGGCCGAAAAACTCATGGCCGATCACGCGTGGATAGCGTGCAAAGGGGTTGTGCCCGTGCCAGATATGTACGTCAGATCCGCAGATACTGGCGTATTTCACTTTGATTCTGACTTCCCCGGCCGCCGGCTCAGGCAAAGGGCGCTCATGTAAAAACAGCTCACCCGGACGTTCAATCACCACGCTTTTCATCGGATCTCCTTACCAGTTCCACAGGGTGCCGTCTTCCAGACGGGCGACAGGAAGATAGGCCGGCTCATAGGGGTATTTCGCCGCCAGCTTTTCATCGAACTCAATGCCCAGACCCGGTTTATCGCCAGGGTGCATATAGCCATTATCGAAGCGCCAGCTGTTCGGGAACACTTCCAGCATCTGTTCGGAGTAGCCCATATATTCCTGCACGCCGAAGTTTGGCACCCACAGGTCAAAGTGCAGCGCGGCCGCCATACAGATCGGTGACAGGTCGGACGGGCCGTGGGAGCCGGTGCGCACCTGATACAGCGAAGCGAAGTCGGCGATGCGGCGCATGCCGGTGATGCCCCCGGCGTGGGTGATGGTGGTGCGGATATAGTCGATCAGCTGTTCTTCGATCAGCTGCTTACAGTCCCAGATGCTGTTAAACACTTCTCCTACCGCAATCGGCGTCACGGTGTGCTGGCGGATCAGGCGGAAACTCTCCTGGTTTTCCGCCGGGGTCGGGTCTTCCATCCAGAACAGGCGGTAATCTTCCACGCTTTTTCCGAAGCGGGCGGCCTCAATCGGCGTCAGGCGGTGATGCATATCGTGCAGCAGATGTTCGTCAAAGCCGAACTTATCGCGAATGGCTTCAAACAGTTTCGGCGTGAAATCGAGGTATTTTTCGGTTGACCACAGCTGCTCTTCCGGGCGGGCACCTTTGGTGGCCGGCTCGTAGGCTTCGCCTTTGCCTTTGGCCATCCCGTAGGTGGTTTTCATGCCCGGTACGCCGCACTGCGCACGGATAGCTTTGAAGCCCAGCGCTTTGTGCTTTGCGTAGTCGTCCATCACTTCGTCAATGCTGTGACCGGTGGTGTGGCAGTACACCATCACGCCCGTGCGTGAAGCGCCGCCCAGCAGCTGGTAGACCGGCATATTCGCCGCTTTGCCCTTGATGTCCCACAGCGCCTGGTCGACAGCGGAAATGGCTGACATGGTGACCGGGCCGCGACGCCAGTAAGCGCCCTTATAGAAGAACTGCCAGATATCTTCAATCTGATGGGCATCGCGCCCGATAAGCTGCGGGCAGACGTGATCTTTCAGGTAAGACGCCACTGGCAGTTCACGCCCGTTGAGCGTGGCGTCGCCCACGCCGGTCAGCCCCTGATCGGTAGTGATTTTTACCGTGACAAAGTTTCTTCCGGGGCAGGTCACGAATACTTCTGCTTTTACAATTTTCATTCTGAATCGCCTTGTGCGCCAACAATGATGAAAAAATACGCTGATAACGTACTACCATACAAGTTGCATCTGCAGGATTCGCGAGAGGGATCACATTAGTATCGACAGAGGCGGGGTGGGATGAAGACGAATCCTGGCGTTCAACGGCCAGGATTCATGGGGCTGTTATCGACGGATTACGCCAGCAGTTCACAGGAGGGCGGCAGACGGCACTCCAGTGCAGAGGGCATCACTTCAATACGAAACTCGGTGCCGGTTAACGGTTCGCCATCGAGATTAAAGGTCATCTCATTGGGCGCACGGATGGTCAGCCACGGCAGGGAGGCGGTGATCAGATTAGGATTTTCTTCGTCACTGGTTAACTTATGCACCAGCGCCTGAAGCAGTTCCTGTGAGGTCGCGATACTGAGCTCCAGCTTGCCGTCGTTAATCAGCGCGGTTGGACAGAGGCGCTGCCCGCCCCCCGCCTGGCGGCCATTGCCGATGCCGATCACCAGCGCATCACCCTGCCAGTGAAAATCCGGTCCTTCCAGCGTACAGCTGTCGGCTTTCAGCGTATCCATCCGCATCAGTCCGTGAATAAAGTAGGAGACGCCACCCAGCGCTGACTTGAGTTTTTCCGGCGTTTCGGTGGTAATGCGTGTGCCAAAGCCGCCGGTGGCCATATTGATAAAGTAACGGTCATTATTGACGCGTGCGAGGTCAATGGCGCTGGCTTTGCCCTGAATAGCCAGGCGCAGTGCATTGTCCATCTCCAGCGGGATGCCCGCGCTGGTGGCGAAATCATTGGCGGTGCCGAGCGGCACAATCCCCAGTACCGGCCGACGTTCGGGAGATAACCGCGCCAGGGCGGTCGCCACTTCATTGATTGTGCCGTCACCTCCGGCAGCGATCACTGTTTGTGCCTGCAGTTCAACCGCTTCCTGCACGTAGCGCTCACCGTCACCGTATTCCCAGGTGACGCGGATTTCCAGCGGGAAACCTTCCTCGCGTAGCGCAGCAACGGCTTCGCGCAGCGCCTCATTGCCGGCGCTTTTACCATTTAAAATGGCCAGCGTAAGTGAATGTTTTTCCATTTTTAATCCCTGAAAGCCAGTGTGATTTGCATCAAGATATAGCATACCCTGGGTAAGAAGGTGAGCCACGGGTGAAAAAGCGGAAAGTTTTCTGAAAAGCGCCCGGTGGGGAACCGATAAAAAAAGAAATGGCCCGCACGGGGGAGCCGTGAGAGCCAAATGAGGTGATACAGATCATTCATCATTCAGGCAGAAAGTTGAATGGATCATAACGCTATTTGGAATTATTCGTTAGGAGCGCGGGCATCATAGCGAGGAATCCCACACGGTAATGTGATCGCATTCTAAAATCAGTTACATCACGTAACTTCTTTTGCCAGAACGGCTCCATGAGGGTCCCGTGTGGTGGTCCCCGGCAGGTTGCGCATCAGCAGGGCATACTGTACATCCATCTCTTCCGGCAGGGGGAGCCAGACCAGATGCCCGTTGCCGGGTGCGACGTCAACCGGTTGCGCTTTGCCATTTTCCATTTGCGTCAGGGTGAAGTTGATATTGCCGGAAGGGGACATCAGTTCCAGGCTGTCACCGACGCTGAATTTGTTCTTCACATCGACCTGCGCCAGCGAACCGCGCCGTTCACCGGTAAACTCGCCAACAAACTGCTGGCGGTCGGACACCGAGTAGCCGGCATCATAGCTCTGATAGCTGTCGTGCGTGTGGCGGCGCAGAAAGCCTTCGGTATAGCCCCGATGCGCCAGCCCTTCCAGCGTTTCCAGCAGCGCGGGATCGAAAGGCTTGCCAGCGGCGGCATCGTCAATCGCCCGGCGATAGACCTGGGCGGTACGGGCGCAATAGTAAAATGACTTAGTGCGTCCTTCGATTTTCAGGGAGTGGATACCCATCTGCGTCAGACGTTCAACGTGTGCCACGGCCCGCAGATCCTTCGAGTTCATAATATAGGTGCCGTGCTCATCCTCAAAGGCGGTCATATACTCGCCGGGGCGCATTGCTTCCTCAATCATAAACACTTTGTCCGTTGGCTGCCCTTCGCCCAGCGTCGGTTCCACATTCTGAACGGCAATCGGTGCCTGACGGTGTACAATATTGCCGACCGCGTCCTCTTTGCCTTCCTGCACGTTATATTCCCAGCGGCAGGCATTGGTGCAGGTCCCCTGGTTCGGGTCACGCTTATTGATATAGCCGGACAGCAGGCAGCGCCCGGAATAGGCCATGCACAGCGCACCGTGGACGAAAATTTCCAGCTCCATCTCCGGCACCTGTCGGCGAATTTCGCCGATCTCTTCCAGCGACAGCTCGCGTGACAGGATCACCCGCGTCAGCCCCATCTGCTGCCAGAATTTTACCGTCGCCCAGTTCACGGCATTGGCCTGCACCGACAGGTGAATGTCCATCTGGGGAAAGGCTTCGCGCACCAGCATAATCAGGCCCGGGTCGGACATGATCAGCGCATCCGGCTGCATATCCACCACGGGTTGCAGATCGCGAATAAAGGTTTTCAGTTTGGCATTGTGCGGGGCGATGTTAACCACAACATAGAATTTTTTACCGAGCGCATGGGCTTCATTGATGCCCGTCGCCAGGTTCTCATGGTTAAATTCATTATTGCGAACGCGCAGGCTGTAACGAGGCTGACCGGCATACACGGCGTCTGCGCCATACGCAAAAGCGTAACGCATGTTTTTCAGTGTCCCGGCCGGAGAAAGCAGTTCCGGTTTGTTCATGGTGTCTCAGTCTGATGTCAGGTCAGACCCGCCATAATTCATGCTGCAGAGGCGTTGGCGGCACCCGTTCACCCTGGTCACAGCGTTCTTTCTGCTTCCAGGGCTTATGAGCCTCATCCGGGAGGCTCACCCAGCGGGCCTGCCGCCTGCCTGCAACGTGAATTAATCAGGGTTAATTCGGTTTTGCGGGGGATTGTAAGGCGGCGGCAGGTTGAGGAAATTGATCTAAATCAAACGACAGATATCTGCTTCCCAGCGATAACCCATGCCGTACACGGCGCGGATAAACGGCTGGTCGGCATCCAGCGACTCCAGCTTGCGGCGCAGGTTTTTTATATGGCTGTCGATGGTTCTGTCGGTGACCACGCGGTAGTCGTCATACAGATGGTTCAGCAGCTGTTCGCGGGAAAACACCTTACCGGGTTCCTGCGCCAGGGTTTTCAGCAGGCGAAACTCTGCCGGGGTGAGGTCAAGGGGTTTTTCATCCCAGCTGGCGTGAAAGCGCTTTTCATCGACTTTAAGCAGGGAGACCTGCCGGGCTTCCTCGGGGGTGCGCTGGCAGCGTTTGAGAATGGTTTTTACCCGCGCGACCACTTCGCGCGGGCTGAACGGTTTACAGATGTAATCATCCGCGCCGATCTCCAGGCCCAGCAGGCGGTCAATCTCTTCAATTTTCGCCGTGACCATGACCACCGGCAGGTCGGAAAAGCTGCGCAGCTCACGGCAGACGGACAGTCCGTCCAGCCCGGGCAGCATCAGATCCAGCAGCACCAGGTCCGGAGAGTGTTGTTTCACCCACGGCAGCACTTCATCCCCGCGCAGCAGATGGTGCGTGCGGAAATTCGCCGCCTGCAAATAATCGATCATCAGCTGGCCCAGCTTCGGTTCGTCTTCAACGATTAAAATCAGCGGTGCGGGCGTATCCATATCCAGAGTCATCGTATTACAACCATGTCAGTGAGTCTTATAGGGTAAGTGTACCGTAATTCTCACGCCACCTGCATCGGAGTGCTCCGCAAGGATGGTGCCGTCGTGGGCTTCAACGATGTTCTGACAGATAGCCAGCCCCAGACCGGAGCCGCCGCTGGCGCGGTTGCGCGAACCTTCCGCCCGGTAGAAACGCTCAAAAATTTGCTGCCGCTGCTCGTCGCTGACGCCGGGCGCACTGTCATCAAAGTGCAGCACGTTTCCGCTGGCGCGCGGATGCAGGCTGATATGCAGGCTGCCGCCGGGGTCGGTGTAGCGCAGGCTGTTTTCCATCAGGTTGGTAAACAGCTGCATCAGGCGGTCGGGGTCACCAAACTGCGGGGCCTGATCCGGTAAGGTCAGCGTCAGGGCTAAGGGATGCTGCCCGAAGCGGTGGCGGAAGTTACCGGAAACCAGCTCCAGCAGCGGGACGAGGTCGGTCTGGCTTTTGCGGTAGGCCAGAGCCCCTTCATCAGACATCGAAAGCTGGTGCACGTCGTCAACCAGCTTGGTCAGCGTGGCCACCTCGCCCTGTAATGAAATGATAGATTCCGGGGTCAGCTTGCGCACGCCGTCCTGTATGGCCTCCAGCTCACCGCGCAATATCGCCAGCGGCGTGCGCAGCTCATGCGAGATATCAGCCATAAAGGCGCGGCGCATTTTCTCATTTTTTTCCAGCGTGCTGGCAAGGCGGTTAAAGTCCTGCGCCAGACGGCCGAGCTCATCACGGCTGGAGGCCTGTACCCGGCTGGTAAAATGCCCGGCTGCCAGGTGATGCGTGCCTTCTACCAGTCGCTTAACCGGGGCCAGCAGCCCGCGGGACAGCAGCCAGGTGACCGCAGCGGCCAGCAGCATGGTCAGGCCAACAATCATCCAGCTGGTGCGTTTCTGTTGCTGGTCAAAGTTGATGTCGGCACTGCGCGTCAGGCGTTCCGACGGTGAGCCAATCACCCAGCCAACCACTTTACCGTTGCTGGTGGTAATGCTGCGTCTGGACCCTTCCTGCGGGACGGGCGCGCGCGGGCCAATCATCACGCGGTACTGCTGGTCGATGATCCAGAACTGGGTACGCCAGCCGTGCGGCGGCAGCTGGTTACTGGCATCCGGGTTCTGCTCCAGCGAGCGCAGAATATTGAAAACCAGCTTGTTGTTATTGCGCAGGAAATCCCAGTTGCCATGCTGTTCGTACTGGTCAGCCAGCGCATCGCCCAGCATCGTCAACCGCTGCTCGTTGCCGCGTTTGATGTAGTCAATAAAACCGTGCTCAAAGCTGAGTCGCACCCCCCAGTGCATGGTAATCAGCACCAGCATGCAGGTAGAAAAAATCGCCGCGAACAGCTTGGCGGTGATGCCGATACGTAATTTTGCCAACATTAAGGCTTTCTCCTGCGCGCCAGCAGCGCATTGGGGTGGGGCTCTTTGGGAACACGCCAGAAAACGAAGACCGGCAGGGCAATCACCAGTGCCATACACAGCCAGGTATACATAAAGGCTTCGGTCATCTGGGGGCTGCCGGTCAGCGTCTGGTGGGCGAAGGTACCCAGCAGCAGCCCGGCCACGGTGACGCCGATGCTCATCGACAGCTGCATTACCATCGACAGCAGGCTGTTACCGCTGCTGGCCAGATCGTCCGGCAGCGTTTTCAGCGTCAGGGTGTTCATGGCGGAGAAACGGATAGCATTGACCATTCCCTGCAGGAACAGCACCACCGGCAGCAGGGCAAACCAGCCCATCATCGCCACGGCGGGAAACAGCAGCACCACCAGCGCCAGCGCCAGGGTCGAGCCCACCAGCACGTTGCGGTAGCCAAAACGGTTAACAATCTGCACCACAATGCGCTTCATGCCCATATTGCCCAGCACCATCGGGATCATCATCAGTCCGGCGTGGAACGGGCTGTAACCCATGCCGATCTGCAGAAAAACAGGGGTCATAAACGGCAGCATACCGCTGCCGATACGTCCGGTCAGGCTGCCCAGCAGGCCGATGGCGTAAATGCGGTTATCGAACAGCTTCAGGCTGAACAGAGCGCCCTCGTTATGCCGGGCGTGCAGCAGATAGAATAACAGGCTGAAGACGCCGCAGAGGATCAGCAGACACAGCAGCAGGGGAGACATACCGCTCCCGCGCTGGCCGTCCAGTGCCAGGGTCAGGGTCGCCATGCCCGCAGCCAGCAGCAGATAGCCGGTAAAGTCAAAGCGTCGGGTTTGCAGGGTGAAATTGGACATCAGCATCAGGGTGGCGATGGCCCCGACGATCCCGACCGGGATATTGATCAGGAAAATCCAGTGCCAGCTGGCGTACTCCACCAGCACGCCGCCCAGCGCCGGACCGAGCAGCGGGCCAATCTGGCCCGGCAGGGTCACAAAGGTCATCGCCGCCATATATTCAGCCCGAGGCACCAGCTTCATCACCGTTAAGCGTCCGACGGGCACCATCATCGCCCCGCCAATCCCCTGCAGCACGCGTGAGAGGATCAGCTGGTCCAGCGTGGAGGAGAGCGCACAGCAGAGCGACCCGGCGCTGAACAGCACAATGGCGCTGAAAAACACGTTGCGCACCCCGAAGCGGTCTGCCAGCCAGCCGCTGATCGGCAGCATAATGGCGACGGTCAGCACGTAGGAGACGATCACCGAATGCATATTCAGCGGGCTTTGTCCCAGGCTGGCCGCCATTGAGGGCAGGGCCGTATTGACGATGGTGGTGTCCAGCGTCTGCATAAAAAAGCCGAACGCGACGATCCACAGTTGCCAGCGTACCGAAGCAGGAGAGGCAGTCATGGCATCAGCGTTCCTCTGTGACGGCCGTTAAGCGTGGTTTACGTCGCAGTTTATCCATGTACAGATAAACCACCGGGGTGGTGTACAGCGTCAGCAGCTGGCTCATCACCAGACCACCAACGATGGTGATCCCCAGCGGCTGGCGCAGCTCTGCCCCGTCACCGCTGGTCAGCACCAGCGGCAGTGCGCCAAACAGCGCGGCGAGCGTGGTCATCATAATCGGCCGGAAGCGCAGCAGGCTGGCCTGGAATATGGCGTCGCGCGCCGTCATTCCTCCGTTACGCTGGGCGTCGAGAGCGAAGTCGACCATCATTATGGCGTTTTTCTTCACGATGCCGATCAGCAGCATTATGCCTATCAGGGCGATCAGGCTGAATGGCGCACTGAACAGCTCCAGCGCCAGCAGCGCGCCCACCCCCGCGGAAGGCAGGGTCGAGAGAATGGTCAGCGGATGAACGTAACTTTCATACAGGATCCCCAGGACGATATACACCGTGGCGATGGCAGCGACGATTAGCCACAGCTGGCTGCTCTGCGTCTGCTCAAACACGGCGGCGGTTCCGGAGAAGCTGCCGCGCACGCTGGACGGCACGCCCAGCGACGTGATGCTGCGGTCAATCGCGGCCGAGGCCTGCGACAGCGACACCCCTTCCGGCAGGTTGAAGGAGACGGTAGAGGCCGCAGACAGGCCCTGATGATTCACTGATAGCGGTGAGTTCGCCGGCTGCCAGTGGGCAAACGACGACAGCGGAATGGACTTACCCTCGCTGTTAATCACAAACATCTGCGTCAGGGCGCTGATATCCTGGGTGTAACGCGGGTCTACCTCCATCACCACTTTGTACTGGTTCAGCGGCTGATAGATGGTGGAAATCTGGCGCTGGCCGAAGGCATTATTCAGCAGATTATTGGCATCGGCAACGTCAATTCCCAGTCGCGACATGGTGGCGCGATCGTAGGTCAGCGCCATCTCAGCCCCTTTATCCTCCTGGTCAGAATTGACGTCCGCCAGCTCCGGCAGGGCGGCAAAGGCACGGCGGATTTTGGGCTCCCATTCGCGCAGGTCGTCAAGGCTGTCTGACAGCAGCGTATACTGATACCCGGCGTTGGATTCGCGACCACCAACGCGGATATCCTGCACCGCCATCAGGAACAGGTTGGCGCCAGGTTCTTTTGCCAGCTTGCCGCGCAGGCGGGCAATCACCTGCTGCGCCGTGTCGCTGCGCTGGTTCAGCGGTTTGAGCGAAATAAACATCGAGCCGCTGTTGGTGCGCGACCCGCCGGTGAATCCCACCACGCTGGCGACCGCTGGATCGGCATGGACGATGCGCATAAAGTCTTCCAGCTTGCCGCGCATTGACTGGAACGAGATGCTCTGGTCGGCCTGGATAAAGCCCATCAGCCGCCCGGTGTCCTGTTCCGGCATAAAGGTTTTAGGAATGGAAATATAGAGGTAAACGGTCAGCCCGATGGTGGCCAGGAACACCAGCAGCGTCCAGCGCGCATGGTCCATCACGCGGTGCAGCGTGCGGCCATACCCCTGCTGAACCGCCAGCAGTATCCGGCCAAACCCGCGAATACGCGGCTGGGTGTGCCTGGGCTTATTGCGCAGCAGCAGCGCGCACATCATGGGCGTCAGAGTGATGGAAATCACCAGCGAAATAGCGATGGCCACCGACAGCGTGACGGCAAACTCCTTGAAGAAGCGGCCAATGATGCCGCCGAGCATCAGAAGAGGGATAAACACCGCGATCAGCGAGACGCTCATCGAGACGACGGTGAAGCCGACCTCGCGTACCCCCTGCAGTGCCGCCTGCAGCGGCTTCATCCCGGCTTCGACATGACGAGAAATATTCTCCAGCACCACAATGGCATCGTCGACCACAAAGCCGGTCGCCACGGTCAGCGCCATCAGCGACAGGTTATTCAGACTGAAGCCGCACAGGTACATCGCGGCAAAGGTACCGATCAGCGACACCGGCACGGCCACCGCCGGGATCAGCGTGGCACGGCCGGATCGCAGGAAGGCGAACACCACCAGGATCACCAGACCGACGGAGATGGCCAGCGACTGCTCCACCTCATGCAGCGAGGCGCGAATGGTCGGTGAACGATCCTGGGCGACCTCCAGGTGAATCGACGCGGGAATAATGTTGTTCAGTTCAGGCAGCTCACCCCGGATGCGGTCAACCGTATCAATAATGTTGGCTTCAGGGGCCTTACGGATCAGCAGCAGGATCGCCGGTCGGGCGTTGGACATCCCGGCGTTACGCACGTCCTGCACCGAGTCGGTCACGCTCGCCACGTCCTGCAGGCGCACCGCAGCGCCGTTATGGTAATGCACGATCAGCGGCTGATATTCAGCGGCGGTCTTCAGTTCATCGTTGGTCTTCAGCCACCAGCGCTGGTGGCGATCTTCAATCGCCCCCTGCGGCTTGCGCACGTTGGCGCTGGTGATGGCCGTACGCACCGCATCCAGCGAAACGCCCTGGTTAAACAGCGCCTGCGGATTGAGCGCCACGCGCACCGCTGGCAGTGAGCTGCCGCCGATGCTGACATCGCCGACGCCGTCGATTTGCGACAGTTTTTGCGCCAGCTGCGTCGAGGCATAGTCATACAGCTGCCCCGGGGAGTAGGTGTCTGATGTCAGCGTCATGATCATGATCGGCGCATCTGACGGGTTTGCTTTACGGTAGGTGGGGCGGCCGGGCATCCCGGTGGGGAGCAGGCTCTGGGCGGCGTTAATGGCCCCCTGCACATCGCGCGCGGCACCGTTGATATCACGTTCAAAATCAAACACCAGGATGATGCGCGTACTGCCGAGCGAGCTGGTCGAGGTCATCTCGGTGATCCCGGCGACGCGGCCCAGCGCCCGCTCCAGCGGGGTCGCCACCGAGGAGGCCATGGTTTCCGGTGAGGCACCCGGCAGCGAGGCGCTGACCATGATCACCGGGAAGTCCACCTGCGGCAGCGGGGCCACCGGCAGGAGCCGGAAGCCCAGGATCCCTGCCAGCAGGATCGCCACCGTTAGCAGCGTGGTGGCGACGGGCCGGTGAATGAACAGGGCGAAGAATTTCACTCGGCCTCCCGCTTCACCAGGCGACGCGTTGCCCGTGACAGACGGTCAAACAGCAGGTAGATCACCGGCGTGGTAAACAGCGTCAGCACCTGGCTGACCACCAGGCCCCCGACCATTGCCGTTCCCAGCGGGCGGCGCAGCTCCGCGCCAACGCCGGTACTGAGCATCAGCGGCAGGGCACCGAACAGCGCGGCCAGAGTGGTCATCAGGATCGGACGGAAGCGCAGCAGGCAGGCCTGGTAAATGGCCTCGTACGGGGTCATCCCTTTTTCGCGCTCGGCCGCCAGGGCGAAGTCGATCATCATGATGGCGTTCTTTTTCACGATACCGATCAGCAGAATAATGCCGATGATGGCAATCACATCCAGCTCGCTGCCGCTGATCAGCAGCGCCAGCAGGGCACCCACCCCGGCGGTAGGCAGCGTGGACAGGATGGTGACCGGATGAATAAAGCTCTCGTAGAGCACGCCCAGCACGATATACATCGCCACCACGGCGGCGACAATCAGCCAGACAGTGCTGGACAGCGCGGCCTGGAAGGCGAGCGTGCTGCCCTGGAACTGCGTCATGATCTCCGACGGCATGGCAAGGGATTGTTCTGTCTGGCTGATGGCATTGACCGCCTGCTCCAGCGAGTATCCCTTATTCACATCAAACGAGAAGGTGGTGGAAGGGAACTGGTCAAGGTGGTTAATCGTCAGGGCCGTGTGGCGCTGCTCTACGCTGGCAATCGTACTGAGCGGCACGCTGCCGCCATCGGTGCTTTTCAGCCGGATGCTCTGAAGCGCAGCCAGGCCCGGGGTCCGGGTCGTGTCATGTTCCAGCACCACGCGGTACTGATTGGCCTGGGTATAAATTGTTGATACCAGACGCTGGCCGAAGGCGTTATACAGGGCGTTGTCGACGTCAGACAGCGAGATGCCCAGGCGGCTGGCAACATCCCGGTCAACGCGGATATAGGCTTCCAGCCCCTGATCCTGCCAGTCGCTACTGACGGATTTCAGTTCGGGACGGGTGGCCAGCTTCGCCTGCAGTTTGGGCACCCACAGGCTGAGGGATTCAAGCGAACCGGCCTGTAGCGTGAACTGATACTGCGTCCGGCTGGCCTGGGTATCAATCGTCAGGTCCTGTACCGGTTGCAGCCAGAGGGTAATACCGGGCAGGTTGTCGATCTGCGCCTGCAGACGGGCGATCACCGCCGGAATGCGGTCAGCCCGCTCATCCAGTGGTTTAAGGTTAATCTGCAGTCGCCCGCTGTTCAGCGCGGCATTGGTGCCATCCACGCCAACAAAGGAGGTCAGGCTCTGTACCGCCGGATCTTTCATAATGATCGAGGCCACTTCCTGCTGGCGCTGTGCCATATTGCTGTACGAAACTGACTGAGGGGCCTGTAAGGTTCCCTGAATAATGCCGTTATCCTGCACCGGGAAGAAACCTTTCGGGATCGCCAGCCACAGCAGTACCGTCAGTGCCATGGTGCCCATCGCCACACCCAGCGTCAGCCACGGATGGCGGAGGACTTTTTGCAGCATGCGGCCATAGCGGGCAATCACCCGTTCAAACACCGCTTCGCTGGCGCGGGAAAAGCGGTTCTGCTTGCGCAGGGACTCGGCGCTTAACATGCGTGCGCACATCATCGGCGTCAGCGTCAGTGACACTATCGCTGAGATGAGAATGGCCACCGCCAGGGTAATGGCGAACTCGCGGAAAAGACGGCCGACGATGTCACCCATAAACAGCAGCGGGATCAGGACCGCAATCAGCGAAAAGGTGAGGGAAATAATGGTAAAGCCTATCTCGCCCGCGCCTTTCAGCGCGGCGGTCAGCGGTTTTTCGCCTTTTTCGATGTAGCGCGAAATATTTTCAATCACCACGATGGCATCATCGACTACGAAGCCGGTGGCAATGGTCAGCGCCATCAGGGTCAGGTTGTTCACCGAGAAGCCAAAGAAATACATTGCCGCGAAGGTGCCGATTAATGACAGCGGCACGGCGACGGCCGGAATAATCGTGGCCGCCACGTTGCGCAGGAACAGATAAATAATCATTACCACCAGCGCCAGAGCAAGCAGCAGCTCAAACTGCACATCATGGACGGATGCGCGGATATTGGTGGTGCGGTCGGTCAGCAGTCTGACTTCTACCGACTTGGGCAGCGAGGCGGTAAGGGCAGGCAGCATCTGGCGAATATTATCGGCGGTAGCAATGATGTTCGCCCCGGGCTGACGCTGAACATTCAGTACAATCGCCTGCTGCCGGTTGGCCCAGGCCCCGAGCCAGCTGTTTTCCGCGCCCTGTTCCACGCTGGCGACGTCGCCCAGCCGCACCGGTGCGCCATTCTGGAACGCGACGATCAGCTGCCGGTAACCCTCGGCGGTTTTAATCTGGTCATTGGCCGACAGGGTAATTGAGCGTTCCGGCCCGTCCAGGCTGCCTTTGGCCGAGTTGACGTTAGCATTGCTGATGGCAGTGCGCACGGTTTCGCTGGTGATATTCATCGCCGCCAGCGCCTGGGCATTGAGTTTCACCCGGACCGCCGGGCGCTGACCGCCGGAGAGGGTGACCAGGCCCACGCCGGTCACCTGGGAAATTTTCTGCGCGACGCGGGTTTCCACCATATCGGCGACCTGAGTCATTGGCAGGCTGGTGGTGGTGACGGCCAGGGTCATAATCGGCGGATCCGCCGGATTCACCTTGCTGTAAACCGGCGGGTTAGGCAGGTCAGACGGGAGCAGGTTGGTGGCGGCATTGATGGCAGCCTGCACCTCCTGTTCGGCCACGTCCAGCGGCAGCGCCAGCTGGAACTGCAGGGTGACGACCGAAGCGCCTCCAGCGCTTTGCGAGGCCATCTGTTTCAGGCCAGACATCTGGCCGAATTGACGTTCCAGCGGCGCAGTGATCGCCGAGGTGATCACGTCCGGGCTGGCCCCGGGATACAGGGTCACCACCTGAATCGTCGGGTAGTCGACTTCCGGCAGGGCAGAGACGGGCAGGGCGCGATAGCCGATAATCCCCGCCAGCAGAATAGCAATCATCAGCAGCGTGGTGGCTACCGGGCGCAGGATAAACTGGCGGGAGGGCCCGCCGCCGGGCGTTGGGGGCATCACCTGCATCAGTCGCTGGCTCCTCTGGCGGGCTGGGCACTTTTACCCGAGGTCAGCGGCGTGGCCTGCGGGGCGACCACTTCCACTTTTGCCCCTTCCGTCAGGCGGTCAATCCCGTCGGTGACCACCTTTTCCCCGGCTTCCAGTCCGGCTTTGATCACCGCTTTTTCGCTGTCCTGGAATTCGATGGTGATGATTTTTTTACTCACCTTACTGTCACTGTTGACCACCCAGACAAAGCTGCCCTCGTTGCCCATCTGCAGCGCTGCGGCCGGAATGACAATCGCATCCTGCAGCGTGCTGACTTTCAGGCGGGCGTTAACAAACTGGTTGGGGAACAGGCGGTCATCCTGATTGGTGAAGCGGGCTTTCAGCTTCACCGTACCGGTGGTGGTATCAATCTGATTATCCATACTCAGCAGCGTCCCCTGGGTCAGCAGCGTGCTGTTGCCGCGATCCCAGGCTTCGACCGGAACGGGCCCGCTTTTTTGCGCGCTGAGGATGGCAGAGATATCATTTTCCGGCAGGCTGAACACCAGATCGATCGGGTGGGTCTGGGTGATGACCACGATGCCGTTGGTGTCGCCGCTGGAAATATAGTTGCCGACGTCGACCTGTTTCAGGCCAACGCGACCGTCGATGGGGGCAGTGACCCGGCTGTAGGTGAGATTAAGCTTTGCGCTGGCGACGCTGCCTTCATCGGCTTTCAGCGTGCCCTGGCTTTCGCTGACCAGCGAGCGCTGGGTATCCAGCTCCTGCTGTGACACCAGACTGGTTTTAGCCAGCTTTTCATAGCGGGCGAGGTCGCGCCGGGCATTGGCCAGCGTAGCCTGACTTTTTGCCAGCTGCCCTTCGGCCTGCATTAGTGCTACCTGATAAGGACGCGGATCAATCTCTGCCAGCAGCTGTCCGGCTTTCACTTCCTGGCCTTCTGTAAAATGCAGCGCCATCAGGTCGCCGTCGACCCGGCTGCGCAGCGTAACGGTATTGGCTGCCGTGACCGTACCCAGCCCGGAGAGATACTGCGGCACGCTCTGCCGCACCGCTTCAGCCGCCTGCACCGGCGAGGCCATGCCACCCGAACCACCCGCCCGTCCCGCGCCGCGAGGGCCTTTGCCCCGCGCCGGTTGCGTCCCCTCTGCGGGCTGTGCCTGCGGGCTGCCACTGTGGCTGTACCACCAGTAACCGCCTCCGGCTATCAGCGCAACGGCTATCACCAGTGGGATCAGGGGGAAACGACGCGGTGTATTCATGTTGTTGGCTCTCAGTGGATCAGGCTCATGCCCAGGCAGGACAAAAAGGTGTCCCGAATTTTATAAGGATAGCGAATTTCAACCGCTGAAAAATGAAGGAATTAAGGATAACTGTATAGTTATCCGCTGTCGCGGCGGCATCTTTTCTTTTTTATCTTTTCTGGTAAATACATTGCCACAAATGGACGAAGCACGATCCCGCTTCTTTGTTAGACTTATGGGCTGCGTTACTGGCTTCCAATCAGGAGAATCATTATGAGTACTTTAGAACATCGCCAGCTGGGCCGCTCCGGTATCCAGGTTCCGGTGCTGACCTTTGGTGGTAATGTGTTCGGCTGGACTATTGATGAACAGACCTCGTTTTCTCTGCTGGATGCGCTGGTGGAGAAGGGGCTTAACTTTATTGATACGGCGGATGTCTATTCTCGTTGGGCACCGGGAAATAAAGGTGGCGAATCAGAAGTCATTATTGGTAACTGGCTGAAAAAAAGCGGTAAACGTGACCAGATAGTGCTGGCGACCAAAGTGGGAATGGATCTCGGGGATGGCAAAACCGGACTGGCACCTGCCTATATTCGCCAGGCGGTGGACGCCTCGCTGAAACGCCTGCAAACCGACTATATTGACCTGTATCAGGCTCACCGTGATGATGCTGATACCCCGCTGCAGGAGACGCTGGCCGCGTTCGATGCGTTGATCAAAGAAGGTAAGGTGCGCGCTATCGGTGCTTCTAACTATGCTGACGACCGCCTGCGTGAGGCGTTGAAAATCAGCGCGGACAATGGGCTGGCGCGGTATGAAACGCTGCAGCCGGAATATAATCTCTACGATCGCGCAGGCTATGAGAGCGGGCTGGAGCAGGTGGCGGTGGAGCACGGCCTCGGCGTGATTAACTACTACTCCCTAGCCAGCGGTTTCCTCAGTGGAAAGTACCGCAGTAAAGAGGATGCGGCGAAAAGCGCCCGTGGCCAGGGTGTCGTCGAAAAGTATCTGAACGATCGCGGCCTGAAAATCGTCAATGCGCTGGTCCAGATAGCCGATGCCCGTCATGCCTCGCCTGCGCAGGTGGCACTGGCCTGGCAGATCGCCCGTCCGTCGGTCACCGCGCCGATTGTCAGCGCCACGTCGCTGGCACAGGTCGACGAACTGGCGAAAGCCGCCGTTCTCAGACTGAAAGATGAGGATCTTCGTCTGCTGTCTGAAGTCAGCAGCTACTAAACGTCGCTGAGTATTGCGCACACCAGGCCCGCCTTTGCGGGCCTTTTTTGCGCCGGACAGTCTCCCCAGGCCTGGCCGATGTTCTTTCTGCAGGTTTCAATTCGTTACTCTCCTTCCCGGTGACTTATTGCCGTTTTCAGGCATGATAGGCGCATCTTATCGTTAACCTTTCGTGCCTTTTTGGGTCTCACTGACCTTTTCGCCAGGGGAAATACCATGTCCAAACGATCGCTTCAGGCTTTGTGTCTGATGAGCTTTTTTCTTGCCGATGTGCGTGATGGTCTTGGCCCTTTTTTAGGCATTTTTCTCACCGACAGGCAGTGGACACCGGATGATATCGGCCTGGTGATGACCGCCGGCGGTCTGGCCGGTCTGCTGGTCACTATCCCGGCCGGGATCATGATCGATGCCACCACCCGCAAGCGTCTGTGGCTGCTGGTCTGCTGTGCCCTGATAACCGCGGCCACGCTGTGGCTGTGGTATCGTCCTGAGCCGGTTGCCGTCACACTATCGCAGATAGCGACCGGCATCGCCGCCGCCTTTATTGGTCCGGCGCTGGCCGGTATCACTCTGGGGATTACCGGAGAGGCCGGTTTTAACCGCCAGATGGGGCGAAACGAAGCGTTTAATCATGGCGGGAATATGACGGCGGCGGTGCTGGCAGGCGTCGCCAGCTGGTACAGTGGCATTGGGGCCGTTTTTGTGCTGATGACCGGGATGGCGGTGCTGACCTCCGTTGCTGTTCTTGCCATTCGTGAACAGGATATCGATCATGCCGTTGCCCGTGGACTGACCTCTGCGCAGGAGGCCACTTCGGTACCGCGCCTGTCGGTACTGATAAAAAATCCGCTGTTGCTGATTACCGGGCTGACCCTGCTGCTTTTCCATCTTTCCAATGCTGCACTGCTGCCTATGTTAAGCATGCGCGTCGCCTCGGCGTCCGGTTCCGGGGCCATTAACCCCGGTCTGTATGCGGCTGCCACGGTGGTGATTTCGCAGTGCGTGATGATCCCGGTGGCGCTGTTTACCGCCGCGCGCATCGAGCAATATGGCTACCGGCGGCTGATTATGGTGGCGCTGATGGTGCTGCCTTTCCGTGCCGCGATTGCCGCCGGATTTGCCGAGCCACTGGCGATGATCCCGGTGCAGATTATGGATGGGCTGGCGGCGGGCATTCTCGGCGTGGCGCTGCCGGGTTACGTGGTCAGCGTGCTGAAAGGTACGGGGCATGTTAATGCGGGGCAGAGCATTATTATGTTTATGCAGGGGGCCGGGGCGGCGTTCAGTCCGGCGCTGGCCGGATTTATTGCCACGCGCTACTCGTTCAGCGCGGCGTTTAGCGTACTGGGCGGGGTAGCCCTGCTGTCGCTGATCCTCTGGTGGCGGGCGGGAAGGGCGCGTTCAGTAGTCTGACCGGGCTGGCCGGTCAGACTGCGAACGATTAACGGAACATCACCTGTGCCCAGCGTGCCAGGCCTGCGGTCACAGAGCCGAAGTCATCGCCGCTGGCCAGCGGAATATCCGGCAGCTGCTGCTGTAATGCCGCACGCAGCACCGGCGATTTCGCACTGCCTCCGGTCAGATAAATCACGTCAGGACGCGTGCCGCTGGTATTTAAGGCCAGGGTGACCTGCTCCTGAATGCGTTCCAGCGGCTGGCTGATGGCCGCTTCCAGCGCGGTAACGCTGATGCCTGTTTCCAGTCCGGCGTCGATAAAGTCCAGCGCGGTCTGCACCTCGTCACGCTGCGACAGAATGATTTTGCTCTCTTCGGCGGCACGCACCAGACGATAGCCCAGCCGCTGCTGCCACACTTTAAGCAGGCGCTGTACTTTAGCTGGTTCTGCAGCATCGCGGATCAGGTCCTGCAGCTGCTTGCGTGAGGCGGCGGCATAGAAGTCACTCTGCGCAGGCACATCGTTAATCGCGACGGCGTTCCACCACGGCAGGGCTGGCAGCCCGGTACCTTTCACGGTTTCACCGCCCAGCCCCAGCAGCGGCATCAGTTCCTTAAACGCCAGCATGATATCCAGGTCGTTTCCCCCCACGCGGCAACCGCTGTGACCCAGCAGACTGTCGCCACGATCCGCTTTATCGTGCCACTGCGGGCCCATCAGCAGCATGGAGCAGTCGGTGGTTCCCCCGCCGATATCCACCACCAGCACCCGGGTTTCTTTCGTCAGCGTCGCTTCAAAATCCAGCCCGGCAGCTACGGGTTCAAACTGGAACACCACCTCCTGGAAACCGGCGCGGCTGGCCGCACGTGCCAGAATGCCTTCCGCCTGCTGGTTGGCATCATCGCCGCCCAGTCCCTGGAAGTTGACCGGACGACCGATCACCGCCTGAGTGACGCGCTCGTTCAGATGACCTTCAGCGGTCTGGCGGATGTGCAGCATCATGGCGCAGACCAGATCTTCGAAGAAAGCGACCTGCTGTGGTTTCAGCCCGCTGGCTCCGAGGAACGATTTGGGGGATTTCACAAACCACACGTCCTCCGGGTCATCCATGTACTGTGCCAGTGACGCGAGGCCGAATTTGACGCTGCCCGGCAGGACGTCGATATCCTCTTCGCGGTTAAACGCCAGCGCACGGCGCAGCAGCGCCTGGTTTTCTGCCTGTGGGGTAGGGACCTGATGATGACGGAACAGCCATTCGCTGACGGCATCACGGGTGGGCGCACACAGCATTGAGGGTAAATAAGGCGAGTCCTGCTCTAACGGCAGCAGCTTAGGGGCACCGTTTTCCATGATGGCAATAGAGCAGTTTGCCGTACCGTAGTCGAAACCGATAAACATCGTTTCCTCCGCTGAGTGGGAAAAAAGGGGGCGACTTTAGCCTGAGTGCGCTGGCGGCGCAAGCGGCAAGAGAAGGTTTACCACGTCGTCTTTTATTTATCGGCCGGCTTTGTATAGAATCGCGTCCACAAAATGGAATAACCGCCCTGCCATCCGGCAGAGGGCAGGGAGTGGATGTGAGCTTGTCTGTATTTTTAATCCTGGTGTCGCTGACGATTGCCCCTCTGGCCCTTGGCATCACCGCGCTGGTGCTGGCCCTGCGCTGGCGTCATACCCGTTCCCGCTGGGTACTGCTGGCATCACTGCTGCCACAGTCGCTGATTATCGCTCTGTTACTCTGGCCGGCGGGGCTGAGGGTTGTGGAGTTTGCGCATGAGGTACTGCTGTTAATGGTGTCCCTGCTGACCTGGCTTACGCTGCTGCTGGCTCGCTGGCAGCGGCGCGATGTCCCGCCGGTAAAGGCGCTGGTCACCGGATGGCTGCTGTTTACCGTACTGACTGCCGCCTTCTGGTTTAACCCGGGCCACCAGAGCACCATGGCGTGGACGCGGCACGAGCGGCAGATGCAACATAACCTGGTGTTGCTGGAGCAGGGTGCCATCACGCAGCTGAACCGACTCCCTGACGACAGCGCCCGCGAGCTGTTTTACCGCGCAGCGGCAAAAGCCTATCCCGAACAGACGCTGCGCTATTTTATCCGGCGCGGACTTTCGCCGCTGGATAAAGGGGAAAATGGCTACTCTGTCCTCAGCAATGCGATTGAAAGCCATAATACGGTCGCCCTGAAGCTGTTTTTTTCGGTGATGACCCCGGCACAGATCCAGTCACTCTCCTTTGATTACGATCCGCTGCGCGATCTGCGTCTCGAGCCGCCTGCGGGCGAGGCGCGGCAGCAGCGTTTTTATGCGACGATGGCCCTGCTGCTGGCGGCACGTCCTGACTGGATAAAGCCCCGTCTCCCGGACGCACCCTCTTACATGACCACCGCCCTGTTTACAGGCATCGGCAGCACGGCGAATTTTCTGCTGGCGTATGAGTCAGCCCCGCAGGGCCTCTGGCGGCTGATGCTGCTGGCGCTGAATGACGACACCGCAACGCTGATGGCGGCAGTACGTCAGCAGCCGTTGCTACTCGAGCAAACGCTGTCCGACGGTAGCGGGCGCGATCTGACCCTGATGGCCTGGATGATTAAGTATGCTCCACCACCGACCCGGGCGGCGTTACTCAACAGCGGGCTGATTGTCTGGGATCATTACCTTGAGCCGGAAAGGCAATTTGGTGAGAAAGGGATGACCAATGCGCTGATTGATGAAGCCCGGGGTAACTGGCGCTACCGCGACGAGACCACCAGCGTGCTCCAGCAGGTACTGTCCAGCGCCATTGCACAGGGAGTGACTCTGACGCCGAAGCAGATGCTGGCGGTCTTTCGCTATGAAGATGATCCGCAAACCCTGCACATCATGCTGAAAGCGGGTTTGCGCTGTGCGCCGCTGATGTCGGCCAGCGCACAGCTGCTGACCGGCGCGGAGCAGGATGCGAAGGTGCAGGGCTGGATCACTCAAGCTTGTCTGCACCAGCCGAAATAAGGGTGAATTATTTGATGGCGAAGTAGCTGTTCATCAGCATCGACGCCAGCGGCTGGCGGGGCGCGATGGTATCGCCCCACACCACGTCGATGCCAATGGAGGAGAGCGTGTTAAGGGCCACCGGCAGCTCTACGGGCCCGGCGAGAGTGGCAATACCCAGCCGCCGGGCGTGGCCGTGAATGATCGACACCATCATCTCATCCATCAGGTTACAGTGGACGTTGGCCACCAGCTCGCTGGCGAGGTACAGATAGTCAATTTCGTCGGCCGGCAGCTGGTTAAACGCATCCAGATTGCGGCCAAAGTCGCGCAGGACAATCCGGCTACCGGCGGCGCGAAGGCGGGCAATATTGCGGTGCAGTGCTTCATCTGGCTGGCTGAGAACGTCGGCATTGAGGGCAAACCAGAGGGTATTGGCCGGTACGCTGTAGCGGGCAAACTGGGCCAGCGTATCGTTAATGAAAGCGTCATCGCGCAGCCCGAAGCCGGAGATCGGCAACGCCAGGGTCAGGCCTTTACTGATGGTTCCCTGCGCGTAGTGCTGGAAGAATTCTCTGATCAGCTTGCGGTCCAGTTCGACAAAAAGATCGCTGTCCTGCAGCCCGGCGCGGAAGCTGGTTTCATCAATTTCATCCCCTTCTGGCGTAAACAGCTGCATCTCTGCCAGCCAGAAGCTGGTGGCATGGATTTTTCCCGGCGGGGAGGCCGCCCACACCTGCAGGCGCATCGGTTGATGAGCAATGATATGCGCATTTTCAGCGCGGGTCATGACTGGCTTCAGTCGTTTCAGCAGGTGGCTTTCGTAGAAGGACAGTCGGCCGCGTCCGTTATGCTTGGCGTGGTAGCAGGCAAGGTCTGCCTGCGCCATCAGTTCGCTGGCGCTGTCCGTGCTGACCGGCGTGAGACCGGCGCTGGCACCGACGTGATGCAACCGGCCCTCCCACAGGAAGCCATAATCGCTAACGGCGCTAATAATACGGCCCACTGTCTCGCCGGCTTGCTCCAGCGTGCAGTCCGGCAGCAGGACGCCAAACTCATCGCCGCCCAGGCGGGCGAGGAAATCGCCGGTCCCCAGATGGCGCTGCATCACGCCAGCGATGTCACGCAGCAGGGCATCCCCGGCCGCATGGCCTGCGGTGTCATTGACGGATTTAAAGCGATCGAGATCGATAAACACCAGCACGTGCTGCTGCTCTGCCCCGGAGAGGGTCAGGCGTTTAAGCTGATGCTCGAAGCTGGCGCGGTTAGGCAGGCGCGTCAGCATATCGTGCGAGGCGCTGTAGCTCAGACGCTTCAGCATTTCACGGGATTCACTGACGTCCTGGATCACCATTACGCTGCCGATGTTTTCACCGGCCAGCGTTTTCAGCGGTGACAGGCTGTAATGCACGGCGAACTGCTCACCGGAGCGGTTGTGTAGCACCAGCTCGGCATCGGGCTCTCCCGGGGTTTTCTGCTGCGGCAGGTCGCACAGCAGCAGATTTTTACGCTCCGGGTCCTGGCTGCCCTGGGTCAGATGCAGGATCTCGCTCAGGGGTTTACCCGAGGCCTGATGCTGGAGCCAGCCGCTCATTTTTTCTGCCACCGGATTCATAAAGATCACCCGCATCTCTTCGTCGGTGCTGATCACGGCTTCACCAATGGCATCCAGGGTGATGTGCATGCGCTCTTTCTCTTCATAAAGGGCGTTGGTGAGCAGGCGTAAGTCGGTAACGTCCTGATTTATGCCAAGCATACGTTCGACGTTGCCATTCCGGTCCAGCAAAATATTGCACTGGGCGCGGATATGACGCACGCCGGTGTCCGTATTAATACGATACTCAACGTCGACCGGCATGGCATTTTTAGCGGCGTTATCAAACATGCGGATAGCGCCTTCCCGGTCGGCCGGGTGCAGCCGGTTAACCCAGTCCTGGTACGAGGCCTGGGCATTGGCTGGCATCTGATAGAGCTGGAACATACGCTTATCCCAGCTCATCACGCCGTTTTGTAAATCCCACTCCCAGACGCCGATCCCGCCGGCTTCATTCGCCAGGGTGATCCGTTCCATCAGGCGCTGGTTCACCTCCTCCGTCTTTTTCAGATCGGAGATATCTTCAATCTGCGCAATAAAGTAGAGCGGCTGCTGTTCGCTGTCGCGTACCAGTGATACGGCCAGCAGGACCCAGAGGATCTGGCCGTTTTTATGAATATAACGCTTCTCCAGGCTGTAGCTTCTGATCTCGCCTGCCAGCAGAGCGTGCATCTGTTCCAGATCGGCGTCGAGATCGTCGGGGTGGGTCAGCGTCTGAAAGTTCAGGACGCTGAGTTCCGTCCTGCTGTAGCCCAGTATTTTGCACAGGGAAGGGTTGACCTGCATCCAGTCGCCGCGGGTTGATACCAGCGCCATACCAATAGCTGAATACTCCATGGCGTGGCGAAAGCGCGTTTCGCTTTCAGAGATGTGCTTACGCTCTTCGCGAAATGAGTGCATCACCAGCGTCATGATATGGCTGGGGATCAGCGCCAGCAGGAACGGGACCCAGGGCATGGACACCAGCATCCGGGCATTAATGATGTCGTCAGGGATCAGCTGCAGGGCCAGCATCAGCGACATCATTGAGATGGTCGCAAGGTAGATCACAAAGGCTTCAAAGCGGGGCAGACGGACCGCGCTGTAAAACAGGATCACAATAACAAAGGTAAAAGGCCAGGGGACATAGCGCAGTGAGAGCCAGCACAGTGCCAGCGTGACAATCAGCGTGAGCAGGGTTTCAAACAGCACGTTCTGGCGCAGATGACGGCGCAGATAATCCGGCTGCCACAGCAGACAGACCGGGCCCAGCGCCAGCATGCCAATCACCTCAGAGATGCTCCAGGTGGTGAAGAAACGCAGCGACGAGTGGCCGTCAAAATGCAGCAGCCAGCTGGCCAGTAGCCCACCGATCAGCGGCGTCATAACGCCGACGGCGACCATCATTTTGCACCAGCTAAACAGCGAGTTCAGCGGTTTGTCACGATCCAGCAGCAGGCGCAGCAGTGCGCCCCCCAGCAGAGCCTGGAGCAGATTGACCAGCGGGAACTTCAGGTTGGCCAGCGAGGGACCGATGACCAGGGCGTTGGCCACGGAGACGCCGACAACGCAGCACGCCAGCAGCAGGGGCAGGCGGTGCAGGGGGTGACGGAATACTACGATGGTCATCAGCGCGGTGGAAAACCACAGCGGCGATATCTGGCCGCTGACCTTGATCAGCTCAAGACAGTAAAAAGTGACGACAAAACTTAACACTCCCAGCAGCAGGGCGTTAACCCACTGTTCGCGCCGGGAGGTTACCGGTGATAAATTTTTTGTCGTCATTACATATCCAGCATGGCGCCGATATAGGCATAATCTTAATATCTTATGCCCATGCTGGCATAACAAATAAGCACTATTTTCGCCAAAACCAAAAGATCGCGTTATTCGGACGATTGAACCCAGGTCTGCCGGTGAAAAGAGAGTAAAAATGCCCTCACTGACGCAGTTTGAGCAACTCCTCGCGGGTCCAGGCGTGGTCGATACCGGCAATCTGCACGGACAGCCGCTGCAGGAATTGCTGGGTGGTGGCGATGCGGCCGTGGCCGATCAGTAATAACGGCAGCAGCAGGGCGATCCCCAGCTGTAATGGTGAGAACCCGCGCGGGCGGATGTGACGCTGGCTGAACAGGAAGACGCTGCTGAGGGTAAACCCCAGCGTCAGCCCGGCAACCACCTCACTGACGGAGTGGTAGTTCAGCACCAGGCGGGAAAGACCGACCATCAGTGGGATCAGATAACCACAGGCCACCGCTACGCCCCGCCAGATGTTCGCCAGGCGGCCACTCAGCAGCCAGAGCATCACCGGCCACAGCGTGGCGGACATGGCACTGTGGCCACTGAAACCGGTGAAGTTGAAGCGCGCACTGCCAATGCCAAACCCGAGAAAGGCGATTTTAGACAGGCTGACCACGGCCCCGGCCGTGCAGAAAGCGAGCACCCAATACCAGGCCGTGCGTTTATCGTCGCTTTTATAGTGGAGCAATAACGCCATAATAGCAGCGGTCGGGATCAGCAACATGCTGTCGCCGAAATAGGTTAAAATATGGACGAGATGCCAGGACACACGGTTTCCTTTTTGCTGTTTTTCTGTCGGCCAGTTTATCGGTGAAAGTGATTGTCGCCTAACGGGAAAGTCTGAAAAGGTCCCAGGCGCTTTTTTCTGGCATCAGCAGGGCTAACTCCCTATAATTGCGCCCGCTATACCCTTCAAATTCATGCTGCAGGTGTGTCGGCAGCCACTGTCTGCCTGTAGCGCTAAATCTGCCGGGTGTGCTCACCCTTATATTGTCTCAGAATCAGGTCTTTAATATATGACTGACAAGTCACATCAGTGCGTCATCGTAGGTATCGCAGGTGCTTCTGCCTCGGGAAAAAGTCTTATTGCCAGTACGCTGTATCGTGAAGTACGCGACCGCGTCGGTGATGAAAATATTGGTGTCATCCCCGAGGATGCCTACTATAAAGACCAGAGTCATCTCACCATGGAGGAGCGGGTCAAGACCAACTATGACCATCCCAGCGCCATGGATCATAACCTCCTGTTACAGCATTTACAGATGCTGAAAGCCGGGCAGCCGATCGATCTGCCAGTCTACAGCTACGTTGAGCATACCCGTACCGCGCAGACGCTCTGCCTGAAACCGAAGAAAGTCATTATCCTTGAGGGGATCCTGCTGCTGACCGATGCGCGCCTGCGCCAGGAAATGAACTTTTCAATTTTCGTTGATACCCCGCTGGACATCTGCCTGATGCGACGCATGAAGCGCGATGTTAACGAGCGCGGGCGTTCAATGGATTCGGTAATGGCACAGTATCAGAAGACGGTACGTCCGATGTTCCTGCAATTTATCGAACCGTCAAAGCAATATGCCGATATCATCGTGCCGCGCGGCGGGAAAAACCGTATTGCCATTGATATCCTGAAAGCGAAAATTAATCAGTTCTTCGAGTAACCGAAGTGTCTGCTGGAGTCCCTCATGAGATTATGTGACCGCGATATAGAAGCCTGGCTCGATAACGGCAAACTGGGTATTGAACCGCGCCCACCGGTCGAACGCATCAATGGCGCGACCGTCGATGTGCGCCTCGGTAATCAGTTCCGCACGTTTCGCGGTCATACGGCACCGTTTATTGATTTAAGTGGCCCGAAAGATGAAGTCAGCGCAGCGCTGGATCGCGTGATGAGCGACGAAATCGTGCTGCCGGAAGGGGATGCGTTTTATCTGCACCCCGGTGAGCTGGCGCTGGCGGTGACGCTGGAGTCGGTGACGCTGCCGGACGACCTGGTGGGCTGGCTGGACGGACGCTCTTCCCTGGCGCGACTCGGGCTGATGGTACACGTTACCGCACACCGTATCGATCCCGGCTGGCAGGGCCGTATTGTGCTGGAGTTCTATAATTCAGGTAAACTCCCCCTGGCACTGCGTCCCGGCATGCTGATTGGCGCGCTCAGTTTTGAACCGCTGTCCGGGCCGGCCGCCCGGCCTTATAACAGCCGTCAGGATGCCAAATACAAAGGTCAGCAGGGCGCAGACGCCAGCCGCATTGATAAAGACTAAGCTTAACAGCAAGGCGGGCAGCGTCTCTGCGGGTTGAAAGCATGGGGTTTAAGGAGAAGGCATGAAAAGATTTATTACCACCCTGGCTATCTTACTGGTGGTGATGGTGGCCGGTATGACCGCGCTGGTCGTGCTGGTGAATCCTAATGATTTTCGCGCCTATATGGTTCGCCAGGTGGAGCAGCATAACGGTTATCGCCTGGCGCTGAACGGCGATCTGCGCTGGCACGTCTGGCCGCAGCTCAGTATTCTTTCTGGCCCGATGACGCTGACCGCCCCCGGGGCCTCCCAGCCCGTGGTCAGCGCTCAGAATATGCGGCTGGACGTCAACCTGCTGCCGCTCCTCTCCCATCAGCTTTCCGTTAAGCAGATCATGCTGAAAGGCGCGGTGGTGCGCCTGATGCCCGACAGTGACAGCCAGCGTCCGGCCGATGCCCCCATCGGCCCCGTCGATGACAGTGACGTGACCCGGGTCAGTGACGTCGCCCGTGGCTGGAAGTTTGATATTGCCCACCTGCGCATTGCCGACAGCCTGCTGGTCTGGCAGCAAAATAATGGTGAGCAGCTCAATGTGCGTGATTTTAATCTGTCGCTGGATCAGACGCAGCCGCGCCTGGCGCATCTGACCTTTAGCAGCCGGATTAATCGCGACCAGCGTGAACTGCAGGTCAGTATCGACAGCGATCTGAATATTGCCGATTACCCACGGCGCATTGATGCGGTGGTGAACCAGTTCGATTACCAGCTGAAAGGGGCCGATCTTCCCCAGGAGGGGGTCAAAGGCAGTGCCACCATGAAAGCACAGTGGAATGCCGCCAGCCAGCAGTTCAGCCTGGCGGACATGATGCTGACCGCCAATGACAGCAAGCTGACCGGTAGCCTGGCCGGCACCCTGGGTGCGCGGCCGCAGGTGAGTGCGGATCTGCATGCGGCCAGTCTCAATCTTGATGCCTTGCTGGGGCTGACTCAGGTATCACCCGGCGACGCCACCGGAGGGGACCAGCGTTCCGGTCCTGCGCCGGTGATCGCCGCTCTGCCAGAGTATGACAACGCCAACTCTCCGCTCAATGCGGTGGACGGCAGCATCAGGCTGGCGGCCGACAGGCTGAACTGGCGTGGCATGCAGATAAGTGATGTCCGACTGGATGCCATCAATAAGCAGGGACTGCTGACGGTCAACACCTTCAGCGGCCGTGCCGCAGAGGGGCGTTTCTCTCTGCCGGGAACCGTTGACGTGCGCAACGCTGTCACCAAAGTTACTCTGCAGCCGGAGCTGAATCAGCTGTCGCTCTCCCCACTGTTGAACAGTCTTGAACTGCCGGCCAAAGTCAGCGGGGCACTGTCGATGACGGGCCGTTTCTCAGGCGAGGGGCTGACGGTGGATGCCTTTAAGCGTCACTGGCAGGGCAGGGCAGATCTGAGCATTAAAGATGCGCAGTTTGCCGGGCTCAACTTCCAGCAGCTGATCCAGCGGGCGGTGGAAAACAGCAGTAATAAAGTGCAGGGCCAGAGCAGTGACAATCAGGCGAATCTCCAGCAGGTGCAGGCATCACTGGCCCTGAAAAATGGCGTTTTCGACTTCGGCAAGCTGGATGCACACTCCGGTACGCTTAACTATACCGGGGCCGGATCCATCGATGTGGTTAAACGGGCGCTGGATATTCGTTTTGGTGTGACGGTGACCGAAGGCTGGATTGGCGACAGCACGCTGATACAGCGCTTGCAGCAAACGCCGGTACCGCTGCATATCTACGGCCCCTGGTCGGCCATCAACTACAATCTTAAAGTGGACCAGGTTCTGCGCCAGCAGCTGCGCGATGAAGCGCGCGATCGGCTGAAAAAGTGGATGGAGGGCAACCCGGAAAGCGATAAGAAGGATGATGTCAAAAAGGTGCTGAAAGATCTGTAATGGCGGCTGAGTGACGGGGCAGGGGCCGACCATGCTTTCCGGTCGTCCCCTGCGGATAATCTGCATCCGTCAAAATTAACCTTCGTTGTGATTCGGGATAATCTGCACTTTCTGCACCCGGTGGCTGTCAACCTGCAGGGTGCGGAACAGATACTCCCCGACCTGTACCTCTTCCCCTTCCTGCGGCACGTCCTGTAGATGTTCCATTAACAGACCGGCCAGTGTGTTGTATTCACGTTTTTCATCCAGCTCCAGCGGTAAATGCATCGCCAGGTCATCCAGCGGCATATGGCCGTTGGCCGTCCAGCTGCCGTCAGCATTTTGCTGAATGTCATGGCGGGGGTCGAGCTTTTCCCCCTCATTCGGCAGATTACCGGCAATGGTTTCCATCACGTCACTCAGCGTGACAATCCCCTCGACCGAACCGAACTCATCCACCACAAAGGCGAAGTGGGTGCGGGCGGCGCGAAACTGCTCCAGCGCGGGCAGCAGAGTCAGCTGTTCCGGGAAGACCAGCGGCTGGCGGATCAGCCCCCTTATATCGAGGTCGTTGCCGTGCAGCGCCTGCTTCAGCAGGTCGGTCACGTGGACGACGCCGAGAGGGTCATCGCTGTTCTCGGTAATAATCAGGCGCGTATGCTGATTCTGATCGAGCAGGGCCATGATTTTTTCCGGCGATTCCGCCAGGTCAATATGCTCAATTTCATGTCGGGAGGTCATAATGCTGCTGACGCTGCGCTGGCCCATCGCCAGCACGCGCGCGATCATCATGCGCTCCTGTTTGTTAAAGATGGCTTTGCGTCCGGCGCTGTCGGCCACCAGTGAGGACGTTTCCGCATCCAGTTCCGCCTGCTCATGATGGCCGCGCAGCAGCCTGAGCACGGCTTCTGCGGTGCGCTTGCGCAGCGGTGAGCGCGCAGACAGGAAGCGGCGGCGGTTAAACTGTGCCAGCTGGTTCAGCGCTTCAATAATCACCGAGAAACCAATCGCCGCGTAGAGATAGCCTTTGGGAATGGAATAGCCAAAGCCGTCGGCCACCAGGCTGAAGCCAATCATCAGCAGAAAGCTGAGACAAAGAATAATGATGGTCGGGTGGCCGTTGACAAAGCGGGTGAGGGGTTTACTGGCCAGCAGCATCAGCAGGATGGCAATAATCACGGCTGCCATCATCACCGCCAGGTGGTCAACCATCCCGACGGCGGTGATCACCGAGTCCAGAGAAAACACGGCATCCAGCACCACGATCTGCGCCACCACCGGCCAGAATCGCGCACCGCGCTTTTGCGGCCCCTCTTCTTCATCTTTACCTTCCAGCCGTTCGTTCAGCTCCATTGTCGCTTTAAACAGCAGAAACACCCCGCCCACCAGCATAATCAGGTCGCGGGAGCTGAACGCGTGTCCGCTCAGGCTGAACAGCGGGCTGGTCAGCGATGACAGCCAGGAGATAGACGCCAGCAGCGCCAGACGCATCAGCAGGGCCAGCAGCAGGCCGGTGACGCGGGCACGGTCGCGCAGGGCAGGGGGGAGCTTCTCCGCCAGAATGGCAATAAACACCAGGTTATCAATACCCAGTACCAGTTCCAGCAGGACCAGCGTGACGAGGCCGGCCCAGATTGACGGGTCGGCGATCCATTCGAACATTATTTTCACCTGAACAGCATATGTAAGGATCAATGATGGGTCGTAACCGGCCCCATTTCAACCGCTAATCCGGGTTGAGGCCTCTGTTCCGCCCGCGCTGCACAGGAAAGCAACATGACTGGCCGGGAAATAACCGGAGATGCCGAAAGTCTTAAACTGTTTCTTTTCAGGAATAATCGTATAGGGCCAGATTGATTAAAGAGTAATACTTATCACCGGAATACAAGGAGGTAAGATTAATCTTATTTTTAGGCAGGGAATTAATCTTGAATTTACTTTAAGAGGAGAAAGGGAATGAGCGGTACTGACGCAGCATTAACGTAGTCTTAATCCTAAAAGAAGGTACGGGCGCGGGGAGCCTCTTGTAAACAGGCCAGTTATAACTAGTATAGCAACGTGTTACTGAATGTCTGCGTGGATGTTGAATTTAGCGCAGTGCAGGCGGACCCAATGTTGATTTATGTGAATGAAGACACATTTCCGCTGAATGAACGCTAAAGCCTGCCGTGAGAGATGACAGGTAAACAACATGAAACGGCAACATTTTACAGCGCATTGGCAGCTACAAGCCAGGGGCGGTAGCGTGTCCTGACGAGTCTTGAGACTGTTCAGGAAGCGCCGCGGAACAGTAAACGTTCATGTTGATTTTCTTGCCAAAATCTCTAGCCGCTATGCCAGCTACGATGACCTTTTTGTCAGACTCCCTAAATAAGTTTCCTGTGTAATAACTGATGTGTTGATTAAATACTCATCTCACCAGGTCAGAGACCAATAAAACACAGGCTTTCTAAGATAAAATTAAGAGTTAACTATGCGCGATATTGAATTTACCTTTAAAGGGTTGTTAATAAAACTGTCATTAGCTCTCTCAGATCTCATCTGTTTTAATGCAGCACTGGCCGTGGCCATTTTGCTGATTAATAGTTTCCCTGGTGATATTCTGTCAGATATTCCTTCTGTCGATCTTAAATTGACGATAGCGACACATATTATGCTTTCTGTTGTGTGTGTCGGTTGGTTCTGGGTGAGATTGCGTCATTATACATACCGCAAACCTTTCTGGTTCGAGTTAAAAGAAGCACTGAGAACAGTGCTGGTATTTTCCGTTATTGCCTTGTCCATCAGCGCATTGTCCAAATGGGAACTGTCCCGCTGGATTTGGGCATTAACCTGGCTGCTGGCGATGGTGTTGATCCCCGTCGGCCGTGCGGTGGTTAAACGGGTGCTTAACCGTAAAAACCTTTGGAAGAAACAATCCATTATTCTCGGCAGCGGCAAGAATGCCGAAGAAGCCTGGCAGGCGCTGCAGAGCGAAGAGGTCATGGGCTTTGACGTGGTGGCCTTCTTCGATGTCGACGGCAGTCAGCCAGCCCTTGAGCTGTTTGGTGTGCCGGTGATTAAAGACGAGCAGACGCTGTGGTCGCTGGTGAACAGCGAAACGCAGTTTATTGTCGCCGTGGAATATGAGCAGAGTCAGTCCCGCGATCTGTGGCTGAAAAATCTGGCCAAGCATAACTGCCGTTCGGTGTCGGTTATTCCTTCATTACGTGGTGTACCGCTTTACGGTACGGACATGGCTTATATCTTCAGCCATGAAGTGATGATCCTGCGCGTAAATAATAATCTCGCCAAGCGCACGTCACGTTTCCTGAAGCGCGCCTTCGACCTCGTAGGGGCTCTGAGCATTATTACCATGCTGCTGCCGGCGTTAGCCGCGCTGATCTTTATGGTCTCCCGCGATGGCGGTGCGCCGATATATGGCCACGAACGCGTGGGCTTAAATGGCCGCAAATTTAAATGTCTGAAGTTCCGCTCGATGGTGGTGAATTCGAAAGAGGTGCTGGAAGAAGTCCTGCGCACCGATCCGGCCGCCCGGGAAGAGTGGGACAAAGACTTTAAGCTGAAAAATGATCCCCGCATTACGCGCGTGGGGCATTTTATCCGCAAGACCAGCCTGGATGAATTACCGCAGCTCTGGAACGTGGTTCGCGGTGAGATGAGTCTGGTGGGGCCACGTCCGGTGATCGAAGCCGAACTGGAACGCTATGCGGGTGATGTTGATTACTACTTTATGGCCAAACCAGGCATGACCGGTCTGTGGCAGGTAAGTGGACGTAATGACGTGGATTATGAAACCCGTGTTTACTTCGACTCGTGGTACGTCAAGAACTGGTCACTGTGGAACGATATCGCCATTCTGTTCAAAACTGTTGGTGTGGTTCTGAAACGTGATGGGGCTTATTAAACGGGGCCAGAGGGCTGACAGATTATGACCTACAGATACAGTGCCTGATTTGAGCAATTAGCAACGCTTAGACGCTACACAGCGGCGGTCTCGCCACTATCATTCACATTACTGATAGCGATGAACTAGATGATTACAATCAAAACTAAATTGATTCCCCTGCTGGTTTCAGCAGCGTTCCTTTCCGGTTGTACTATCGAACCGGGTAGCCACCTTTCCACTTCGGGTAAAGATGTTGTCAAACAGCAGGACAGTGATTTCGACATTGATAAATACGTTAATGTCTTCCCGCTGACACCGAGTCTGGTTGAGCGTATGCGGCCAAAACCGGTCGTCGCTCAGGCGAACGATGCCCTGCAGCGTGAACTGCAGTCGTATGAATACCGCGTTGGTGTGGGCGACGTACTGACCGTCACTGTCTGGGATCACCCGGAGCTGACGACACCATCCGGCCAGTACCGTAGCGCCAGCGACACCGGTAACTGGGTCCATTCTGACGGCACTATCTTCTATCCCTATATCGGACGGGTGAAAGTGGCAGGGCGTACGGTGCAGGAGATCCGCGATGAGATCGCGCGTCGCCTGGCTCAGTACATCGAAAGCCCGCAGGTTGATGTCAGCATCGCCTCGTTTAAATCACAAAAAACCTACGTGACGGGTGAGGTGACCACCTCAGGTCAGCAGCCGATTACTAACGTGCCGCTGACCATTCTTGATGCCATCAATGCCGCCGGTGGCTTAACCGCGACCGCCGACTGGCGCAACGTGGTGCTGACGCACAACGGACGTGAGCAGCCGATCTCCCTGCAGGCACTGATGCAGAACGGCGACCTGTCGCAAAACCACCTGCTTTACCCGGGTGACATTCTGTATGTACCGCGTAACGACGACCTTAAAGTCTTCGTGATGGGTGAAGTGAAACAGCAGGCCACCCTGAAAATGGACCGCAGCGGTATGACGCTGTCTGAAGCGCTGGGCAATGCACAGGGCATGGATCAGACCGTTGCCGATGCAACGGGCGTGTTCGTTATCCGTCCGACCAAAGGGCCTAACCGCAGCAAGATCGCCAACATCTATCAGCTGAATACGAAAGATGCCGCCGCGATGGTAATGGGGACCGAATTCCAGTTAGAACCGTATGACATTGTTTACGTCACCTCGACGCCTCTGGCACGTTGGAACCGCGTGATTTCGCAGCTCGTTCCGACCATCAGCGGTGTTTACGATGCGACCCGTACCGTGCAGACGCTTCATAACTGGTAACCGCCGGGAAACATTATGATTAATTCAATCTTAGTTGTTTGTATCGGAAATATCTGCCGCTCCCCCACCGGGGAGCGGCTGCTGAAATCCGCACTTCCTGAGAAGAATATCGCATCCGCGGGACTGGGGGCCATGGTGGGCCAGGCTGCTGACGAGACTGCCAGCAGCGTGGCCGCAGAACGTGGGGTGTCACTGCAGGGGCATGTGGCACAGCAACTGACTTCTGGCATGTGCCGGGATTACGATTTAATCCTGGTGATGGAAAAAAAACATGTCGACCAGGTCTGCCGCATCAACCCTTCCGTACGAGGCAAAACCATGCTGTTTGGTCACTGGATCAACCAGCAGGAAATTGCCGACCCGTATAAAAAAAGCCGCGATGCCTTTGAGGCCGTGTACGGAATCCTTGAAAACGCTGCCCAGAAATGGGTCAACGCATTAAGCCGATAGTTGGGATGATCCATGAAAATAAAAAGTAAGGCACCGTCAGCGCCGCAAGACGATTCGAACGGGTTCGATCTGGCGCATCTTGTGGGGCAACTTATTGACCATCGCTGGATAATTGTTGCGGTTACCGCACTGTTTATGCTGATGGGCACGCTGTACAGCCTGTTTGCCACACCGATATACAGTGCGGACGCGATGGTGCAGGTTGAGCAGAAGAATGCCAACACCGTGCTGAATGACCTGACGCAGATGATGCCGAACGCACAGCCCGCATCAGCGACAGAAGTCCAGATTGTGACGTCACGTATGGTGCTGGGTAAAACCGTGACCGACCTCGGTCTGGATGTGCTGGTGCAGCAGGACTATTTCCCGCTTATCGGTAAAGGCCTGTCGCGCATGATGGGCGGTAAGCCGGAGCAGATCGCCGTTTCGCGCCTGAAAGTGCCGGCCGTATGGGATAAGCGCCAGTTGACGATCGAAGTCAACGGGCCAGACAGCTACACCGTAAGCAAAGACGGCGATGAGCTGTTTAAAGGCAAAGTCGGTCAGTTCGAGCAGCACGGTGATGTCACAATGCTGGTCAGCGATATCAAAGCGGATGAGGGCACCAGCTTCACCGTGACAAAACTGAGCGACCTGCAGGCCATCAAACTGATTTATAACAATCTGACCGTTGCCGATATGGGCAAAGACACCGGCGTGCTGGGCCTGACCTATACCGGGGAAGATCCGGTATTAATTAGCCAGGTGCTGAATCAGATTATCAATAACTATCTGTACCAGAACGTTGAGCGCAAATCTGAAGAAGCGGAGAAGAGTCTGGCCTTCCTGAAAAATCAGCTGCCTGAAGTGCGCGGTAAGCTGGATCAGGCAGAAGATAAACTTAACGTCTTCCGCCGCCAGAATGATTCGGTGGATATGTCGCTGGAAGCGAAGTCGGCACTCGACTCTTCCGTCAGCATTCAGAGCCAGCTAAACGAACTGACCTTCCGTGAAGCCGAAGTGTCGCAGCTGTTTACCAAAGACCACCCGACCTACCGCGCGCTGCTGGAAAAACGCCAGACGCTGGAAAACGAGCAGAAAAAGCTGAACGGCAAAATCAGTCAGATGCCGCAGACTCAGCAGGAAATTGTGCGTTTAACGCGTGACGTGCAGGCAGGGCAGGAAATCTACATGCAGCTGCTGAACCGTCAGCAGGAACTGAGTATCAGCAAGGCCAGCACCGTGGGTGATGTCCGCATCATCGATCATGCTGAAACGGCGGGAACACCTGTCGCACCGAAGAAACTGATGCTGATTGTCGCCAGCCTGCTGGCCGGTCTGGTGGTTTCCGTCGGTCTGGTGCTGCTGAAAGCACTGTTCCACCACGGTATCGACAACCCGGAGCAGCTGGAAGAGCTGGGCCTGAGCGTGTATGCCAGCGTTCCGCTCTCCGAGTGGCAGCGTAAGAAAGATGCGGAGGCCCTGGCCAAACGTAATCTTAAAGGGAAAACCGATCCGCATAACAGCCTGCTGGCGTTGGGTAACCCGACAGACCTTTCAATTGAAGCGATCCGCAGCCTGCGTACCAGCCTGCACTTCGCCATGATGGAAGCGAAAAACAACATTCTGATGATCACCGGTGCCAGCCCGGGGATAGGTAAAACCTTTATCTGTTCTAACCTGGCGACGCTGGTGGCGAAAGCCGGTCAGAAAGTCCTGTTTATTGATGGTGATATGCGTCGCGGTTATACGCACGAACTGCTGGGTGCGGAGAGCAAAACCGGTCTGTCCAATATCCTGTCAGGAAAGACGCCGTTCACGCCGGATCTGATCCAGCATGGCGACTTCGGCTTTGACTTCATTGCCCGTGGTCAGGTGCCGCCGAACCCGTCCGAGCTGCTGATGCACAGCCGCATGAATGAGCTGCTCGACTGGGCCAGCAAGAACTATGACCTGGTGCTGATTGATACGCCGCCAATTCTGGCCGTCACCGACGCCTCCATTATCGGCAAGCTGGCCGGAACCTCGCTGATGGTGGCACGTTTCGAAACCAACACCCTTAAAGAAGTGGAAATCAGCTACAAGCGCTTTGCCCAGAACGGTATCGATATTAAAGGGGTTATCCTCAACGCCGTCGTCCGTAAGTCAGCCAATGCCTATGGTTACGGCTATGACTATTACGACTACAGCTACAAGCAGGATGCGAAAAGCTAATAACCCTGAGGAACCTTTATACCCCGTGGGTAAAGGTTCCTTTTTTTCTGGTGAGTGTCTGTTTGTGACCGTTTATAAAGGTGCCTGGCAATGAAGGATATTTTCTTTTCGATCGTCATTCCTGCATATAATGCATCCGAATCTATCGTGACGACGCTGGACTGCGTGGCAGCCCAGAGTTATCCGCATTTTGAAGTGATTATCATTGATGATAAATCGGCTGACGCAGAGCAGCTGGCCGCTGTGGTGCAGTCAGAGCGATACCGCCATCTCAACATCAACCTGGTGCTGTCGCAGGAGAAGCTGAACGGCTCCGGCGCGCGTAATAAAGGCATTGAGCTGGCGACCGGGGACTATATCAGCTTCCTCGACGCGGACGATGAGTGGCATAAAGATAAGCTGGCGGAAAGCCTGAAGCTGATCCATCAGCTGGAAGAGCAGGGCCAGCAGCGTTTTATCATCTACAGCCAGGTTAACATTATTCAGGACGGTGAATTCCTGAAAGTGCTGCCGTTACAGCAGGTGGGGCGTAACGAAACCGTTGCCGAGTACCTGTTTGGCTGCTACGGCTTTATCCAGACCAGCACCATCGTGCTGAAGCGCGAGTACGCGCAGGAAATTCGCTTTGATCAGAAGTATATCCGCCATCAGGATTACGACTTCTGCATCCGCGCCGACAAACTCGGCTATACCTTCTTTATGATTGACCAGCCGCTGGCTAACTATCATCTGGTGACAAAGTTTGGCTCAAAGCATAAAGGCGAGTCAGTAAAATACTCGTTCTTCTGGCTTGAAAATATGAAGCCGTATCTGACCCGGCGGGATATTCACACCTATAAAGCGTATAAGCTGCCGCTGCGTTACAAGATGGACGGAAAATCCCTCCAGGCCAGCCTGAGCTTTGCCCGCTACTTTTTCTTAACCAATAAAGATAACCGCACCTACTTCCTCAACCGCGTAAAAGACAAATTACGGGCGCGGCTGGGCGGAAAGTAACGTGACCAGAAGAATAATAATTGGGTGGGAAACTCTATGGCAATATATTGGATAGTCAGTTACAGCATACTGATTTTATGCTTTTTTGAACTGGCGACAATCAACCAGGCGAATGAGCCAAAAATGAAGCGCGTGACCACCTACTTCTTCTTTATTGCGGTGGTGGCGTTGATCATGTTTGCGGGTTTCAGGGGCCCGAACTCCGGTATCGATGACTGGCAGTATCTCGGCTTCTTTAATGATTTCTCCCGTCAGACCAGCATCAGTGGTTACGAAACCGTAGCGGATATTTACCGCTATGAGAACCTGTTTATGCTGCTGGCCTGGGTGCTGTCGTGGTTCACCCATGAAAGCTACTTTTTCCTGCTGTTCATCGCCTTTATTGCGGTGTCCACTAACGCCTGGATATTTAAAAAGTACTCTCCGCTGATCCTGTGTTCGCTGTGTCTTTACTCCGCGCACCTGTTTATCAACAAAGATATGAATCAGATCCGCTTCGGCCTGTCCAGCGCCTTTGCGGTTGCCTGCCTCTGCTCGGCGGCGGGGCGCAAGTATTTCGTAGCGTTTGTCTTCCTGGTGTTAAGTACCCAGTCCCACTCCACGGGCTACGCCGTGCTGATGGTTGCACCGTTCCTGTTCCTGCGCGAGCGTAAATACTTCGGTATTGCGATGGTGCTGGCGGCGATCCCGCTGGGTCTGATCGGCGGGAAAAAACTGTTCCTCGACTCTCTGGGGATTGTACCGGTTATCGGTGACCGTGCGATGGGCTACAGCGGGACGGTGTTTGATGCCGCCTCGCCGGTGTTTGGCCTGGCGAACTTAAAAAATATTGCGTTTATCGCCTTCTTCACCGTGGTCTATTTTAACCGGCCGATTAAGCCGGAAGACAGGGTCGCCTATATCCTGTTTATCGCCTATTCAGCCGGTGCGGCCGTGCGCATTATCTTCTCCGACTTCTCTATTATCGGGGGGCGCGTCGGTAATCTGTTCCTGCACTGTGAACCTTTATTGCTGGCGTTCCTGATGACGCGCATACGAAATCCGCTGCTGAACTTTGGACTGCTGTTTGCCATGACCTCTTATTATCTGGCGTATAACACCATCCTCTCCGTGCAGTCGATTAATGGTTACAGCATTGCACCGCTGTTCCGTCTTTTTTAACGTCCGGGCCGGATAGCCGGCCCGAATGATGACTATCACTTAATGAATGACTCAGATTCAGGGTATCAGATGAATAATCAAATCGGCACGGTAGGGATTATTATCCCAATGTACAATGCGCGCGCGACCATTTTGCGGGCGGTACAGTCGGTGATTGATCAAACCTATACCGACTGGCGGATCTATCTTATTAACGATAAATCTACCGATGACTCACTGGAATTTGTGCAGCAGCACTGTACCGATCCGCGCATTACAATCCTCAGCAACGAGGTAAATCGTGGCGCAGCAGAAACTCGCAATGTCGGCTTAACCACAGCGACCGAGCCGTTTATTGCTTTTCTTGACAGTGATGACGAATGGGCCCGCGACAAACTGATGCTGCAGATCGCCCAGCTCAACGCGGGGCATGACCTGGTGATCAGCGATTACCGTTACCAGTCACGTAGCAAAGCTTATGACGTGCGCTACGGTAAGTCACTGTTGATGAAAGATGATTTTGTTAAAAAACAGTTCCGTATCTGTTTCTCTTCCGTTTGCTATCGTCGCCCGGCAAAGCCCGTACTGTTTAAGAAAAAAGGACATGAGGACTTCCTCTTCCTGTATGAACTGTTTGAGCAGTATAAGCAGGCGCGGGTGATTGATAAGAATCTGGTGACCTATTATGAAATGGGTAATTCCCTGTCGCGCAATAAAAACAAAGCGGCAAAGTGGCACCTGGACTTACTGAAATACATTTATAAAAATAATCCGCTTAAAGTTTATTACTACTACGTCTGGTACATGGTTAACGGCGTGTTATTTACCCTGAAGCATCGTTAATCTGAGGTGATGAAGACAATGAAAAAAATCGTACTGGTCATTAAGGATGCCTATTCCTATGCCGGAACTGAGAATATCTGTAATTTCATGTCTGAATGTTTTGGTGAGCAGCATGAGGTGACCATCTATTCGCTGGAAGGGTCGGGGGAACCGTTTTATCCTTTCAACCAGGTACAGCAAATTGTCAGCTTCAACGGCGAAAAAAATCCGCTGAAGGCCGCCGTGAACAAGATCCATCAGCAGCAGTTTGATGCGGTGTTTCTGATCAGCATGGGCCGCCTGAGCGTGATGTTTGCGTTATACAGCATGATGTCGATGAAAAAGAAGCCTGCCCGCGTCTACGCCTGCGAGCATGTGGCCATCAACTCCTTCAGCAAACCGATCAAACTCCTTAAATACCTGGCGCTGCGTTACTACGATCGCGTGATCGTACTGACCGATAAAGACCATCAGGTGTTTAACGGCTGGAATATTCCCAGCAAAACCATCCCCAATCCTGTGGTGTACAAAAATCTTCAGCGCACGCAGCGTCACTATCAGGCGCTGGCGGTGGGCCGTCTTGATCATCAGAAAGGGTTCGATCTGCTGCTGGACGTCTGGCAGGGGTTTGTGGCAACCCACCCTGACTGGAAACTGGTCATTGCCGGCGACGGTGAGCTGAAGGAGGCGCTGGTGGCTCAGGCTGCCCGGCTGAACATCAGCGACAGCGTCAACTTCGTTGGCCGCGTCAGCAATATCAATGACTACTACCGCGACAGCGATATGGCACTGATGACCTCGCGTTACGAAGGACTGCCGCTGGTGCTGCTGGAGGCCAAGTCGTGGTCGTTGCCGGTGGTTGCCTATGACTGCCCGACCGGACCGCAGGAAATTATTAACCACGAGAAAGATGGCTTCCTGGTGGCGATGAACGACAGGGCGCGCTTTATCGACTGTATGAACCGGCTCGCGAGTGACGATGCCCTGTTCTATGCCATGAGCGCGGCAACCCAGACCACCTCGCGCAAATTCGACGGCAAAGTGATTAAAGAGAGCTGGCTGTCCCTGCTTTAAGGGCGGCACAGCTCCGCAGTGAGTATCTCTGGACATCTGTTCCATGCCTGCCTTGCAGGCCCAAAAAATTGACCACGGGATAACACCAATGAAAAGAAGAGAATTACTGACGGCGTTCTCGTCGATTCTTGCCGGGCTGTCTGTCAGCTCGTTTTCCAGCGCCGCAGCGAAAAGCGAGCCTTCCCTGGCGCTGAAAGGGATCGGACCTGGCGAACTGCCTAAGGGCGATGTACCGATCCTGACGCCGGAAAACGTCTACACCATGCCGGATCAGTTCTGGAAGAATTTTAACGGTAAGCTCTGGATCGGTAAGGCGGGTGCAGATCCGACTCAGCCAGGCAACCTGATTAACCTCTATCTACGCGATGCCTCCGGCAAACTGTCGCAGGTACAGCAGCCGGTGGCGCTGAATAAAGGCAGCTTTGAGCAGTTTATTGCCGACAATGCCGCCCTGATCGCCGACCCTTCTCATTCGATGGCGGTGGTCGACGATGCGGGCAATACGCTGTTTAACATCCCGGATGTGACCCGGGGGGCGAATAATTTCAGCCAGCGCCTGGCGCAGCCTGCGGGCTATCAGCTGATTGGTGAAATTGCCTCGGTCGACGATCTGCGGAAAACGCGCCCGCTGTTCAGCGGCGCTAAAATCAAGCTTAAAAGCTGGCATGAAGGGCTGGAAGTGGGCGGCGGCGAATTTGTTGGCACGCTGGAAGCCGCAAAGGACGACGGCGGCGTGACGATCTCCTCCGGAGCGGATTACCACTGGCGTCGCGTGGTCGAAGACTTTAACCGGCTGACCCTGTTTGACTTCGGTGCCATTGCCGATGGTAAAACTGACGCTGCCCCGGCAATAAAAGCGATGTACCAGTGGGCGCAGGACGCCAGCCAGCAGATCTGCCTGCAGTTCCCGGCGGGAACGTTCTTTGTCAGCGGCTGTGATTTTTCCCGCGAGCAGACCCGCTTCTTCCGCGTCTCCGGGGCGATGGTCAACTTTGGCTACTTCCCGGCGACTACCATTGTCTCCGACGGCGAATCTGACTTTGTCTTTAAGGTAAACACCCGCTGGGTAGAGGTCAGTAACCTGCAGTTTAACGGCCGGACGGATACACAGGCGAATAAACAGGGCTTCTTCGACAACAAATGTGAAGGCGGCCAGTATTTCCGTGGAGCCTGTCTGCGCTTTGTACGCGTCGGCGGCACGGCGATCAGCCTGATGGATACCCTCGACTGTAAAATTGACCAGTGGTATGCCCTGCGCTGCAGCGGCGATGTCATTAAGTCGGTCTGGTCTAATGCGCCGAAGGGCAAATGGGACCACAGCACCGCCATCGAGCTGTCCAACTTTAACGCGCAGTACTGTACCGACGGCAAGGTGCTGAACCTGCAACGCTGCGGTCAGTCGCTGATCCACAACGGCTGGATTGAACATACTGAATTCCCGGGGGATATCTCCAACGGGCAGTGGATTATCGATGCCCTGAGCCTGGAAACCTGTAAAAACCCGCTGATTGCGCATAACTCGCGCCTCAACATGCGTCAGACCAATCTGCAGGCCGGAAGCTGGATTGATAATTCGCTGGCGGAAGGCGAGTGGCTGGGGGCCTGGGAGCGGGGGTCAACGCGCGTTGAGTCCTACGGTATCGCCGTTGACGGCAGTATGAAATACAACTACCTGACCTCGCGTTTTCGTATTGAAAACAACACGGCGCAACAGAAGTGGGTTGAACTCGGTAACATTTATACGCCGGACGTGGGCGATGCGTGGGAGATCGAAATCTTTGGTCAGTCCTCCTTCAGCAACGGCAGCGGCAGCGCACCGCTGAATAAGGTGGTGGGCGACAAAACGACCGGCGGCAGGGCGGTAATCAGCCTGCAGCGTAAAACGCACAAATTTGAAGCTGCCTGGCATGCCGAAGGGGCCAGCCCGGTGCTGGACGTAATGATTGAAACCCCGCATGACACGGATGTGCGGGTGTTTATCAAAATCGACGGCTGGGTGGCCTCTGCCGGCGTGCTGATCAAGACCACGGCGAAAGACCGCTTTAAAACCGGTCGCTGCGCCCGTTTCGACAGCAGCATGGCCTTTGGTCAGCCGCCCTCCGGAAAAAACGTCAGCCGTGCCAGCCAGCGTTTCAGCCTGCACAACGGTAAGGCCGGCATCGGGGCGAATGAGGCGGGGGATCTGCTGATGGCTTCACGACCGCTGAGCGCTGACCAGGTCAATACCGATCGCCCGGAAGGGTATGTGTCTGTCGTGCTGAACGGCCGACAGGTCGCCATCCCTTACTTTTCGCTGAAATAAGCGTCAGCTTCCGTTAATACCAGGAATTTTCAGAGTTATCAGGCTGTTTTTCCAGGGCAAGGACAGGCAGCCTGTTTTACATGGTTAGACTGGATCGATCGCATTTTGGCATTTTATAAACAATAAGACTTATTAATTAATCACTTATTGGCTAATTAGGCCTGTAAAAATTACAAAAATTTTTCTGGAGTAGTTATGAAGATTTTATTAGTTGGCAATCATACATGCGGAAATCGCGGGGATGGCGCAATTTTACGCGGGATTATTGATTCGTTAAACCTGGCAAGGAACGATCTCGATATTGATGTGATTAGCCGTTATCCAACCAGTTCTGGTTATCTGCTCCAGCAAGATATTCTGCCTGATGCGCTCTTTTTAGAAACTAAAAAGGGTAAAAATAAGCTGGTCGATAAGATTAAGCGTCGTCTGATGCCAAAGATTATGATGGCCCATATTGCGAATCGGGGGATTTTCAAGCTTTTCCCGGTGCCGGACTATCTCCAGACTTTCAGCGATAACCTGAAGCAATACGATGCGATTATCCAGGTGGGCGGTTCGTTCTTTGTCGACCTGTACGGTCCACTGCAGTTCGAACATTCACTCTGCGCGCTGCTGGCAAAAAAACCGATCCACCTTATTGGCCACAGTGTCGGCCCATTCCAGAAGCCGCGTTTTAATGAGGTTGCGAATTTCGTGTTCGACCGCGTCGACAGTCTGGTGCTGCGTGAGAGCGTCAGCCTGGAGATGATGAAGCAGGGCGGTATCACCACCGGGAAAGTGGTAAAAGGTGCTGATACCGCCTTCCTGGTGCGGGCACGTGAGGTGGCAGAGCCGGGCCATAACCTGGTTCACTGGCAGCAGGTGATTGGCCAGCAGAAGACCATTGCGATCACGGTGCGCGAACTGGCCCCATTTGATAAGCGCCTGGGTGTTACCCAGCAGCAGTATGAAGCGGCATTTGGCCGCGTGATTAACGCGATGATCGCCCGTGGCTACCAGGTGGTGGCGTTCTCTACCTGTACCGGCATCGACAGCTACAACAAAGATGACCGCATGGTGGCGATGACCCTCAGCGATCACATTGATGAGAAAGATAAATACCACGTGATCATGGATGAGTTTAATGACCTTGAGCTGGGTATTTTGCTGGGCCAGTGCCATCTGACCATCGGCACCCGTCTGCACTCCGCGATTATCTCCATGAACTTTGGCACCCCTGCGGTGGCGATTAACTATGAGCACAAGTCTCTCGGCGTGATGAACCAGCTGGGCCTGCCGGACATGGCCAGCGATGTGAAAAGTCTGATGGACGGCAGCATTATCACCCGGGTGAATAATGTGCTGGATAACTACGATGCGGTGAAACAGCAGGTCGACCTTGCTGTGGAACAGGAACGGATTCTGGGTAACCGTATTACCGACGACGTGGTTAAACGCTTAGGGTGAACCCATGAAACTGACATTCTTCACAATGCGATTTCCGGTTTCCTCTGAAACCTTTGTACTGAATCAGGTCACGCATTTTATTGATATTGGCTACGACGTCGAGATTATCTCGGTGTTTCCTGGCGATCTGGTTAACCGTCACGGCGCGTTCGATCGCTACAATCTGGCAGAGAAGACTCACTATCTGCTGCCCGAGGAGAAGGTCACTAATGCCGATAAGCTGAAACAGCGTCTGCAGATTGTCCTGCCAAAAATCCTCAATACGGCCACCTTAAAATCCTTCAACATCGGGCGCTACGGCGCCCAGTCCAGCAAGCTGCTGCTGCCGGCTATCGTCGCCGCTAACAAAAAGCCGTTCGTGGCCGATGTGTTCCTCGTGCACTTCGGCTACGCCGGTGCGCTGGCCAACAAACTGCGCGAGCTGAATGTGCTGCAGGGCAAGCAGGCCACGGTATTCCACGGGGCGGATATCTCCCGCCGTCATATTCTGGACGAGCACAAAGACGACTATGCGCGCCTGTTCACCCAGACGGAACTGCTGCTGCCAATCAGTCATCTGTGGGAAAAAAAGCTGATTACCATGGGCTGCCCCCCGGAGAAAATTCACGTCACGCGGATGGGCATCGAGCCGGAGAAGTTTAATCTCAAAATCCGTGATGCGCTGCACCAGCCGTTACGTATCCTCACCGTGGCGCGCCTGACCGAAAAGAAAGGTCTGGGCGTGGCGATTGACGCCTGCAAGCTGCTTAAAGCCCGGGGCGGCAAGTTTGAATACACCATCGTTGGCAACGGCGATCTGGAAGCGTCGCTGCAGTCAACGATCGAAGCCGCCGACCTGACCGACTGTGTAAAAATGGTCGGGTTCAAGCCGCAGGAAGAGATTAAACGCTATCTGGATGAAGCCGATATCTTCCTCCTGCCTTCCCTGACCGCTGCTGACGGCGATATGGAGGGCATCCCGGTGGCGCTGATGGAAGCGATGGCGGTGGGCTTACCGGTCGTCTCCAGCGAGCACAGCGGCATTCCCGAGCTGATAGAGCACAATGTTTCCGGCTGGCTGGCGCCGGAAGGCGATGCGGAGGCGCTGGCAGCGATCCTGCTGAAGCTGTCACGCGGTGAGGCCGATGTGGCTCCCGTGGTTATCGCCGCCCGTCAGCGGGTGGAAACCGAATTTAACCAGCATATTGCCTACCGTGAGCTGGCAGAAATTCTGGAGCAATTAGCGTGAGTAGTTTAAAAAATCAGGCCGTATGGCTGTTTGGCGGTACCTGTTTCGCTGCGGTGTTACAGGTCGTACAGCTGGGGGTGCTGGCACGCAAGCTGGAGACGCATGAACTGGGTATCCTGGCCATTATCAACGCCATCCTCGCGGTGGCAATGGTACTGCAGGATATGGGGATGAGCAGCTACATCGTGCATCGCCAGAATATTACCCGCAAAGAGCAGAGCACCATCTACTGGGTGAACGTTCTGCTCAGTCTGCTGACCGGGCTGCTGCTGATAGCGATTGCCTGGCCGATTGCCCATTTCTATCATATTCCGGAGCTGACCGGGCTGATCATGCTGACCAGCATCAACTTCCTGGTGCTGGGCTCACTTTCGCAGTATCAGGCCCACTTTGTTAAAGCCAAACGCATGGTGCTGCTGGCCAAAATAGAGATGGTCACTAAGTTCCTGGCGTTTGTACTGACGGTTGGGCTGCTCTACTACTCCCCGCTGAATGTCTCGGCGGTGATCCTCGGGCTGTTTGCTAATGCCGCCATGCGCATACTGTGTATGATCTGGTTTGGTGAGAAGTCGTGGCGGCCAACCTTTGAGTTTGATAAATCGACCTTTTTCAGTTCAATGAAATATGGCGTTTATCAACTGGGTTCGCAGACCATTAACCAGCTGCGTACGCAGGCTGACTCCCTGATTGTCGGTAAAGTGATGGGCGCCGAGATGCTGGGCGTCTACTCGCTGGCCAAGGAACTGGTGCTGCAGCCGCTGAAGCTGGTGACGCCGGTGATTAACCGCCTGGCGCTGCCGCGCTTTGCCGAGAAACAGCACGAACCTGCCCAGCTGCAGAAGCTGTTCCTGAAGGGCACGTTCATGATTATGCTGTTCAGCAGCCTGATGTATCTGGCTATCGGCATTCTGTCACCCGTCGTGGTGCGCCTGCTTTATGGCCCGGCGCATGAGGCGGTGGGGCATCTGATCCCGCTGATGCTGTTGTTCGGTATGCTGCGCCCGATGGGGGGGCTGACGGGAGCGATTTCTCAGGCAAACGGCCGGACCAACGTCGAGTTCTGGTGGAACGTGGTGGCAAGCATCATTGTGGTGATGGTACTGGCAACCACCTGGATCTGGCCGAACGTCTGGTACGTGGCACTGACGCTGTCGATTTCACAGGTGCTGATTTCTGCCTTTGCCCATCCGTTCTTCATTAAGCCGGTGATTGGCATTCCGTTTATCCCTTACGCCCGTCAGTGGATGTCGGTGGCGCTGGTATTTACCGGCATCATGGCACTGGTCAGTTATTTTAATCTGTTCATCAGGCCGGAATGGTTCACGCAGTGGCTGTAACCCGGTAATAAATATAAGGTCACCCGGCGGGTGGCCTTTTTTATTACCGGCCCTGGCTGATAATTTTTCAGATAAAGATTATACTTGTGAATCATCTCTTTATTGCATAATCAGTCAACGTTTTTACTTCATTTATATGGAAACACTATGACCAAGCTTAAAGCAGTTATCCCGGTTGCGGGTCTCGGTATGCATATGCTCCCTGCTACAAAAGCCATTCCTAAAGAGATGTTGCCTGTTGTCGACAAGCCGATGATTCAGTACATCATCGATGAGTGTGTGGCGGCGGGTATCAAGGAAATTGTTCTGGTCACCCATGCCTCCAAGAATGCGGTTGAAAACCACTTTGATACATCTTACGAGCTGGAAGCCCTGCTAGAAGCGCGTGTAAAACGTCAGCTGCTGAGCGAAGTGCAGTCTATCTGCCCGCCGGGTGTGACGATCATGAACGTCCGCCAGCCGCAGCCGCTGGGTCTGGCCAACTCCCTGCTTTGCGCGCGCCCGATGCTGCACGACCAGGCCTTCGTGGTGGTGCTTCCTGACGTGCTGCTGGATAACGCCAGCGCCGATCCGCTGCGTTACAACCTGGCCGCGATGGTGGCCCGCTTTGAAGAGACCGGACGCAGCCAGGTGCTGGCGCACCACATGCCGGATGACGACCTGTCTGAATATTCCGTGATCACTACTCAGGAGCCGCTGGACTTCCCGGGCAAAGTCAGCTCTATTGTTGACTTCGTGGAGAAGCCTGAGAACCCACAGACGCTGAACTCCGATCTGGCCGCCGTGGGCCGCTACGTGCTGTCTGCTGATATCTGGGCCGAACTGGAAAACCTGGAGCCGGGCGCCTGGGGCCGCTATCAGCTCACCGATGCCATCGCTAATCTGAACAAGAAACAGCCGGTTGATGCGCATCTGCTGAGTGGCGACAGCTTCGACTGCGGGCGTAAACTGGGCTACATGAAAGCGTTCGTCACTTGGGGCCTGCGTAATCACGCCCAGGGTCGCGAATTCCGCGAAGAAATTCAGAAAATCCTGGCAAAATAAATGTAATCGATGAGGGCCGCGCCGGGCGTGGTCTGAAGGAGTCAAAATGGCTATTTTAGTAACGGGCGGGGCAGGTTACATCGGTTCTCATACGGTATTGTCGTTATTGCAGCGCGGTGACGACGTGGTGGTACTGGACAACCTGAGTAACGCCTCTCGTGAGTCGATTCGCCGCGTTGAACAGCTGACCGGTAAGACCGCGACCTTCTGTGAAGGGGATATCCTTGACCGGGCCTGTCTGCGCGATATTTTTGCCAGCAACAGCATCACCGCGGTGATCCACTTCGCCGGCCTGAAGGCGGTAGGGGAGTCGACTCGTAAGCCGCTGGAATACTACCAGAACAATGTCACCGGTACGCTGGTGCTGCTGGACGAGATGCGCAGCGCCGGGGTCAATCAGTTTATCTTCAGCTCCTCGGCTACCGTATACGGTGCTGATGCCCCGGTTCCCTATGTGGAAACCACGCCGATTGGCGGAACCACCAGTCCTTATGGCACGTCTAAGCTGATGGTGGAGCAGATCCTGCGGGATTACGCCAGGGCAAACCCGGAATTTAAAACCATCGCGCTGCGCTACTTTAACCCGGTGGGCGCACATGAGTCGGGTCAGATTGGTGAAGATCCGAATGGCATTCCCAACAATCTGCTGCCTTATATTGCCCAGGTTGCCATTGGCCGTCTTGAGAAGCTCGGCATCTTCGGTGGGGACTATCCGACCAAAGACGGTACGGGTGAGCGTGATTACATTCATGTGATGGACCTGGCCGAAGGCCATCTGAAGGCCCTGGACCATATCGCGGCTATTGAAGGTTATAAAGCCTATAACCTGGGCGCCGGGGTAGGCTACTCCGTGCTGGAGATGGTGAAAGCCTTTGAGAAAGCGGCAGGCAAAGCCATCCCTTATCAGATCCTGCCGCGTCGTGATGGCGATTTGCCGGCCTTCTGGGCGGACGCGTCGCTGGCGGACAAAGAGCTGAACTGGCGCGTATCTCGCGGCATCGATCAGATGATGCGCGATACCTGGAACTGGCAGTCTCATAACCCCAATGGTTATCGTTAATCGACTCGCTTTTTCAACGTAATCAAAAACTCCCGCGTCTGGGAGTTTTTTGTTTTATCCGACTTAAGTGTTTTATTTGTTTTGATAATGGTTACACGTTCATAATGTGGAGGGGACGCTTGATTTCTCTCAGTTTGCTCAAAATGCGTGCGTTTTTAAAATTTATCTGTTCAAGAGCTGTTCAAATGAAAAGTTAAGTCAAAATCCTGACAGATTATGCTTGAACCGCCGCGGGTGAAGTATGAGAATTGCGACTCTTTGTGTCAGGACATGTGTGAAAGTGTTTCTGGGAATTTTCCTGGTAAAAATGGACAAGTCTCTTAAGATAGTCAGACTATGCTTATTGAGGACGACTGCGAATGGAGCGATCTGGCAGCTATAGTCAGGGGCGGTAGCGTGGGGGTCCGTAAAAAACACACACTTATACTTCGTGAGCGCGGGTACAGATATGGAAGATATCGTTCTCCTTTTTGTCGGGGCAATGACGCTGTTGTTTATCGCGCGTAAGGTGGCCCGACGTGTTGGTTTAGTGGATAAACCTAATGCCCGTAAGCATCATCATGGGAATATTCCCCTGGTGGGCGGCGTGTCGGTCTATTTTTCGCTGTGGCTGATCTACGCCCTGCAGCCCGGATGGCTGCCTGAATTCCCTGCTTATATGTGCTGCATCACGCTGCTGCTGATCGTGGGGGTGCTGGACGACCGCTTTGACCTTCCCGTGGTTCCGCGCATGCTCCTGCAGGTGGGCGTGGCCGTCATTATGATGTGCCAGGGACTGTATCTGTCTTCACTGGGGAATGTGCTGTTCGGCTATCCGCTGGTGATGGGGGCAGCAGGGTATCTGGTCACTATTTTCGCGGTTATCGGTGCCATCAACGCTTATAACATGGTGGACGGCATAGACGGCCTGCTGGGCATGCTGGCAAGTATCACCTTCTGCTTTCTCAGTATTATCTTCTTTATGGGCGATCGCGAAGACCTGGCCATGTGGTGCCTGGCGCTGGTGGTGGCCTGCCTGCCCTATATTCTGCTCAACCTGGGGATCCCGTGGGGGCGGAAGTTTAAGGTCTTTATGGGTGATGCCGGCAGCATGCTGATTGGCTTTACCGTGATTTGGCTTCTGATTATCGCCTCCCAGGGGCAGGACGCCGTCATGCGTCCGGTGACGGCGCTGTGGATCATCGCGCTGCCGCTGATGGACATGATGCGGGTGATGATATCCCGGCTGCGTCGCGGCCACAGCCCGTTCCGCCCCGACCGTGAGCATTTACACCATATTCTGTGCCGTACCGGGATTAGCGGGCGCGGTACCCTGGCTATTATGACGACCGGACAGGTACTGACGGGCATGACCGGTATCATTCTGGAAGGCTGCCATGTTTCAGATAACTGGCAGTTTATGCTGTTTATTTCCACCTTTCTTTTCTTCCTGTACGCGGTGAGGTCTGTTGAAAAAGTAAAGCACAGCGCTGAATGCAGGGAAGGCAGTGAAATCAGCGTGCAGATCGGTAATCCCCGCCAGTAATATTTTAAAGAGAGAACTCCAGCGTGAAAATTTTAGTCACCGGCGGTGCCGGCTTTATCGGCTCTGCCGTGATTCGCCATATTATTACTCACACGTCAGACAGCGTCATCAACGTAGATAAGTTAACCTACGCGGGCAATCTTGAATCCCTTATCAGCGTCAGCGATGATCAACGCTATACCTTCGTTCAGGCAGATATTTGTGACCGGGTAGCCCTGGAGGCTATTTTCACCACCCATCAGCCTGATCGGGTGATGCACCTGGCGGCAGAAAGCCACGTTGACCGTTCCATTACCGGCCCTGCGGAATTTATCCAGACGAATATCGTTGGTACCAGCGTGCTGCTAGAGTCTGCCCGCAGCTACTGGAATGGACTCGAGGGCGAACGCAAAGCGGCATTCCGTTTCCACCATATTTCAACCGATGAAGTCTACGGTGACCTGCCGCACCCCGATGAAGTGGTAGAAGGGGCAGGTCCCCTGCCGATGTTCACCGAGACCACGCCGTATGCGCCCAGCAGTCCATACTCTGCTTCTAAGGCTTCCAGCGATCATTTAGTCCGTGCCTGGCAACGCACCTATGGTTTCCCGACCATAGTGACTAACTGCTCCAACAACTACGGCCCTTACCACTTCCCGGAGAAACTGATCCCGCTGGTGATCCTTAATGCCCTGGAAGGCAAAGCGCTGCCTGTATACGGCAAGGGTGATCAGATCCGCGACTGGCTGTATGTGGAAGACCATGCCCGTGCGTTATACACCGTGGTGACTGCTGGTAAGGTAGGGGAGACCTATAATATTGGCGGTCATAACGAGAAGCAGAACCTGCAGGTGGTAGAAACTATCTGTGACCTGCTGGATGAAATGGTGCCGAAGTCAGAAAGCTATCGTCAGCAGATCGCTTACGTTGCCGACCGTCCGGGACACGATCGCCGTTATGCCATTGATGCCTCTAAAATCAGTGAAGAGCTTAACTGGCAACCTCTGGAAACCTTTGAGAGCGGCATTCGTAAAACGGTACAGTGGTACCTCGCTAACAGCGAATGGGTTAGCAATGTGAAGAGCGGGGCTTACCAGTCGTGGATTGAGCAGAACTATAGCGAACGTCAGAAATGAATATTTTACTTTTTGGCAAAAATGGTCAGGTAGGATGGGAGTTACAACGTTCACTCGCCCCGTTGGGCAATATCACAGCCCTGGGGACTAACTCGACTGATTATTGCGGTGATTTTACAGATACTGATGGCATTATTCAGACTATCCGTGCTCTGCGTCCGGATGTCATTGTAAACGCCGCCGCTTATACAGCCGTTGATAAAGCGCAAAGCGAACCGGAAAAAGCGCATTTAATCAATGCAACCACCGTAGAGGCCATCGCGAAAGAAGCTCAGGCAATAGGTGCATGGCTGGTGCATTATTCCACAGACTATGTTTTCCCCGGAAATGGCGAACAGCCGTGGTCAGAAGAAGATTTGACCGGACCATTAAACGTATATGGAGCCACCAAGCTGGCGGGTGAGCAGGCAATCAAACAGTATTGCCAGAAGCACCTGATTTTCCGCACCAGTTGGGTTTATGCGACTAAAGGTAATAATTTTGCTAAAACCATGCTGCGTCTGGCAAAAGAGCGCAGTGAGCTGGGGATTATTCACGATCAGTATGGCGCGCCAACCGGTGCGGATTTGCTGGCCGATTGTACCGCTCATGCGATCAGCGCAGCTTTAGGCGACCCAGAATGCGCGGGCCTTTATCATCTGGTCGCTTCGGGTACCACTACGTGGTTTGAATACGCGAGTCTGGTCTTCACTGAGGCGAGAAAAGAAGATGTTGAATTAGCGCTTATTGAGACTAAACCTCTCGCCACCAGTAGCTATCCAACTCCAGCTCAGCGCCCATTAAATTCACGCCTTGAAAACAGCAAATTTCAGCAAACCTTCAGCCTCAATCTGCCTGAATGGCAAACAGGCGTTCGGCGCATGCTGGCTGAGCTTGCAGCCCTTCAGGCAATTTAACCCTACATTCTAATTCTGAGATTTGCTCAGAATGACAGATTAGAGATATCCAATGCGTAAAGGAATTATTCTGGCGGGCGGCTCCGGCACCCGTTTGTATCCGGTCACAATGGCCGTGAGCAAGCAGTTATTACCCATCTATGATAAACCGATGATCTATTACCCACTCAGCACCCTTATGCTGGCGGGTATTCGCGACATTTTAATTATCAGTACTCCACAGGATACGCCACGCTTTGAGCAATTGCTTGGCGATGGCAGCCAGTGGGGGCTTAACCTGCAATATAAAGTACAGGATAGCCCGGATGGGCTGGCTCAGGCCTTTATCATCGGTGAAGAGTTTATCGGTAATGATAATGTAGCGCTGGTATTAGGCGATAACATATTCTATGGGCACGATTTGCCGAAAGAGCTGGAAGCCGCAGTAAACCAGACCTCGGGTGCCACCGTTTTTGCCTACCATGTCAACGACCCGGAACGTTACGGCGTCGTTGAGTTCGACAAAGATGGCATAGCCGTATCCCTCGAAGAAAAACCGCTGGAACCGAAGAGTAACTATGCAGTTACCGGGCTATATTTTTACGATAACAGCGTGGTGAATATGGCTAAAAGCCTTAAACCCTCACCGCGCGGCGAGTTGGAGATCACTGACATTAACCGCCTGTATATGGAGCAAGGGGACCTCTCTGTTGCCATGATGGGGCGCGGTTATGCTTGGTTGGATACCGGTACTCACCACAGCCTGATTGAGGCAAGCAATTTTATTCAGACTATTGAGCAGCGACAGGGTCTGAAAGTCTCCTGCCCGGAAGAGATCGCGTATCGTAAAGGTTTTATTGATGCAGAGCAGGTTAAGAAGTTGGCTGCACCTCTGTCAAAAAATGAATACGGGCAATATCTGCTCAAGATGGTGAAAGGATACTGATGCCATGAACGTAATTAAAACTGATATACCTGATGTACTGATCTTTGAACCCAAAGTGTTTGGCGATGACCGCGGTTTTTTCTTTGAAAGCTTTAGCCAGAAAGTGTTTGAAGAGGCAGTAGGGCGTAAAGTTGAGTTTGTTCAGGATAACCATTCTAAGTCTTCCAAAGGTGTTCTGCGCGGGCTGCACTATCAGGTAGCGCCACATGCGCAGGGTAAATTAGTACGTTGCGTTGTTGGTGAAGTATTTGATGTGGCTGTTGATATTCGGCCTCAATCATCCACATATGGAAAGTGGGTCGGGGTTAATCTCTCTGCTGAGAACAAACGACAGTTGTGGATACCGGAAGGTTTTGCACACGGTTTTTTAGTATTGAGCGAAAATGCTGAGTTTGTGTATAAAACTAACAGTTATTATCAACCTGTTAGTGAAAGATCGATTATATGGAATGATGAGACTTTAAATATTAAATGGCCGATAATGGAAGAATTTGTTTTATCAGCTAAAGATAGTGAAGCCAAGAAAATCGCGGGTAAAACCAGTAGGATTATATGAACAACCGCTTAGCAATAAAAGAAAATATCGCATATTATCTTCCTCAGTTTCATCAAATTGCTGAGAATGATCAGTGGTGGGGAGAGGGGTTTACTGAATGGACACAAGTGAAGTCAGCGCATAAATTATTCAAAGAGCATGATATCTTGCACCCACTGGATGAAGAATATTATGAATTGAACGATGCTTTAATTTTAGAAAAACAATACAAATTAGCTAAGGAACACTCTGTAACAGGTTTCTGCTTTTGGCATTATTGGTTTGGAAATGGTGAAAAACTGCTTGAGAAACCTGCTGAACTCCTATTGAAGAGTAATGCTAATGTAAGGTTTTGCTTTGGATGGGCAAACCATTCTTGGTGGAATAAAAGCATTAATAAACTATTGAAAGAACAAAAATATTTAGGTCGTACAGATCAAGAGTTGCATTTTAATTATCTTTTGGATTTCTTTAGGGATGAACGATATATAAAAATAAATGGCAAACCTGTTTTTCTAGTTTTCAAAATATTTGAAATACCAGATGCGGTTAATTGGGTTAAAAATTTTAGAGAATTCGCAAAGAAAAATGGATTCCCAGACTTATATATAATAGGTGAGTTTTGTAAGTTTGAGGACTTAGAAATATACAATATTGACGCAGTAGTGAACTCTCGTGGAATGTTTAAAAACAGGAGTTTCTACGAAAAAGTACGTGATAAGTTAATACGAAAAAAAATATTACCTGAGAAGTTCTTTAATCCTAGAGTTTATTCATATCCATCACTGGCACCCGGTTTTAATTATGCAGGAACCGCTAAAAAAAATGTGTTCCCAGTAATAATCCCCCGCTGGGATTCAACCATTAGACATGGAAAGAATGGGTGGCTTCTGAATGGTTCTACGCCACATACATTCGAGAATCATGTGCAACAGGTTAAAGAGATTCTTTCAAAGAAAGAGTTGGATGATCGTGTGGTAATTTTGAAATCTTGGAATGAGTGGGCTGAAGGTAATTTCATAGAACCGGATGAAAAATATAAAGACGCCTATCTTAAAGTTATTCAAAAGCATTTTGAAGTAATAAAATGAAAATCATATTGGAACTATACAGATTATTAGGTTTGGCAAAAATTAAAAGTAAAATTAAAAATTTAATTTTTAATATAAAAATGAGGAAAAAAAATATATATCTTTCTTTAGATGCGAGTGTTAAAAATTGCAGTTTTGAAACGAATATTGCAATACTAGGAAATGCAGTTGTATTGAATTCAAATATTGGGAGGGGTACTTATATAGGTAGTGGCTCCTTACTAAAAGGTTGTAAAATAGGGCGATTTTGTTCAATTGCTCCTGATGTGAAAATTGTAACTGGAAATCATCCCACCTCTGGTTTTATATCTACACATCCTATGTTTTACTCCGCTACTAACGAGACTCTACCACTTTTAGGGCTTGATACACTTAAAAAAGACAAGTTCGCCAATTACTCTTATGCTGATTCTGACAAAAAATTTGTTGTAATTAATAATGATGTGTGGATTGGTCAGAATGTTCTTATTATGAACGGTGTATCCATAGGTAATGGTGCTGTTATTGCAGCTGGGTCAGTCGTTAACAGAAATGTAGAGCCCTACTCAATTGTGGGTGGAGTACCAGCCAAGTTGATTAAGAAAAGATTCTCTGAGGATATAATAGATAAAATAAATGGCTTTGCATGGTGGGATCGTGAAATTGATGATTTGAAGATGGATGCGGAATTATTCGAATCAATAGAAGAATATTACAGTAAAAAAGCAAGGTATTTAAGTGATTAGAAAAAATGCTTTTGCCAACCTTCTTGGTAGATTGTGGGGAATTGTTTCTCTTTTTGCATTTGTGCCAGCCTATATATCTTATTTGGGTGAAACTAATTATGGATATATAGGTTTTTACGCAACATTAATGGCACTGTTATCATTTGCAGATTTAGGTTTTTCTTCTACAACCACTCGTGAGTTCGCAAGACTTTCTGTTGATCCTTCCAGGGGGAACGAAAAAGCAAATTTGTTATTTACCTATGAGATATTGTATTTGGGTATTTCTTTGTTTTTATTATTAGCTATGTATTTAAGCTCAAGTTATGTATCCTCTCATTGGCTTAATGTTGAAAATAGTTCAGGGTCAGTATCGTTATTAATATTCCTTATGGGAGCTTGCATTGCAGTTCAATTACCATCGAATCTTTATATTGGTGCACTCATGGGGACCCAATTGCAGGTCCAGGCAAACGTCATCCAAGTTGGATGGGGGGTCTTAAGAGCCGGTGGTGTTATTTTTGTTTTAGAGTATATATCAAATACTCTGTATGCATTTTTCATCTGGCAGTTGCTCACTAATGTTATTTATTTAATAGTTCTTCATCGCGTTACATGGAGAAAGATAGAATATAAATCTCGGTCTATAGATATACTGATTATTAAAAATACTTACAGATATTCATTAAGCATGGCAGGTATGGGGGTGCTATCATCCTTAGTGGTTCAAATTGATAAATTGGCGGTTTCTAAAACATTTAGTATAGAAATGGTTGGTTATTATAGCATAGCCGCCACCTTTTCTTTAATACCTTTAATATTAATAACAACTATAGCAAAAGCAGTATTCCCAAAGTTTACTGCAATGAGAGAAGCTGGTGATCTAACGCAGTTAAATGCCTTTTATTCTAAACTAACGCGCTATTCTTGCTTGATAGTAGTTCCATTATCTTTTGTTTTAGCTGGGTACTCTAAGACACTACTGCAAATATGGACTAAGTCAGAATCGATATCAAACAATATGGCATTAGTGGTTAGTTTTTTGATGATGTCCCAGATGTTGCAGGCGCTTACTGTTTTACCCTACTATTTGTCCTTAGGGTATGCACGAGTAAGAGCCAGTCTTGCTTTTAGTATGGTTTTATTAATTCTAATTCCTATTTTAATAAAAGTCTTATTACCAGACTATGGGGTCAATGGTGTTGCAATGTCAGTAATGATAGCTAATGCAATAATATTTATCCCATATATGGTGTCTATTCATCGGAAGATATTAGTAGGATGCTTGTCGAAATGGTTTGCTTATGTTTTAGGTTCAGTCATATTCTCATTATTGTCGATGTATATATTGACGTTACTTAACATCAAAGATGGTGGTGGGATTTATCATGCCTTCTTTAGTGCATTCTCAACATATTTAATTTTGATTTTGATAAACATTATTGTACTTAAGATATCGTTCAAAGATTTCTACAAAGTAAAAGAACGCGGATAGTTACCCAAATATATATAAGATTATCAGCTTCTTTATATACCTTCAATGCGTCAATTGGATTCGTTTATGTTATTCGTAACTTCACTAGTGCTAAGTTTTATCTTAGCAGCGTCTTTATCTCGTTTCCAACGGAACAGCAGGGTCTATCTAACAGTAGTTTCGTTTTCTTATATTTATAGCATATTTTTTATGTGCCTTATCTTCTTGCTGTTGAAGTTTAATGGTGAGAATGGTTTAGTGTTTCCTGATGAAAGTTTTTATGTCAATGAGAATTCTTCTAAACTACCTTTTTCTATTTACGTGCGGGAGATAAAAGAATTATTTGGACTTGATTTCATCAGGGTTGTAAATATTTTTGTTTTTACAACTGCATTTGCAGCATTAACCTCAGAGATTATGCTGAAAATAGAAAGTAATAAAGCCCGATGGTTAGTCATGACTTTTGCATTCTTGGGGGTTATTGTCGGCGGTTATTGGTCTTATTTCATACTGAAAGAAGCATTCAGTATTGCCGCGCTATCATTTCTTTTAGTTGCGTCTTTAAGAAAGAGTTCCATGTATTTTTTGGGCTCGTTAGTATTCCTAGGTTTTGCTAGGCCTGAACTTTTTATTCTTTACGTAGGCATAGTGTTTAGCTTCTATCTAAAAAAGAAAAACAAAAGTTTATTTTATTTTTTGGTTATAATTTTTTTGCTTGGTTTTATTTATTACCTAAATAGTCCGTATGCTCATACGTTGAAGCTGTTTACTTTGTCTAAGAGGTTTGGTGAATTAAATGTCAGCTATGACGCAGAAACACTCTCCGTTAGTGATTACAATTTAATTCCATTTGTTCTGTCAGGAGCTTTCCATCAAGCATTGATTACGAATATAGTCAGTACATTTTATCCTTTTTTGGATATGAACCCTTTGGTTATTTTACAAAGGATATTCAATATTCTAGCAATGGTGTTATTTTTAAAATGTATTAGAGGTCATTTGTTAAGGGATAGAGCCTTTACCTTTTTATTTGTAATATTAATTGGTCTCTTAACTACCCACTCTGTTTACAGATACATCAATACTTTGCTAATTCCTTTTTCAATATATATTATATATTTAAACGAACAAAAAATAAGAAAGGTTAGTAATGGAAAAGATTTCAATAATAATACCTGTTTATAACTCATCTCAATATTTGAAAGATGCCTTAGATTCTGTTGTCCAACAGGAATTATCAAATTATGAGATTATAATAATTGACGATGGTTCCACTGAAGAAGAACATAATAAATATCAACTTATAATCGATTCATTTAATGAAACGTTACTTTTCACAAAAAAAAATGGTGGTGCAGCATCTGCTCGTAACCTAGGCGCTCAAAAAGCCACTGGAAACATCTTGGCCTTTCTGGATTCTGATGATATATGGCTTCCAGGTAAACTAGCCAGTCAGCTTAAAATCATGAATGAAGAAAAAGCTGACTTAGTGCTTGGGAATATTCTGGTGGCGAACCATAATTTGAATGTTAAATATAAAGCAAAAAAAACTCTTCCTGCTGAATCTAAGAAATGTATGGAAGATTTTTTTTATGGCAAAATTCTAATGAATACACCCACAATTATTGTCAGAAAATCTTTCTTTGAAAGAATGAATGGCTTTTGTGAACTTCTCAAATACCGGGAAGATCATTATTTTCTTATCAACAGTGCTGCTGAAGGAAAAATTGCTCTTGATGATAAATTCCTTACTATTCGGCGCGAACGAGAGAATAGCTTAAGCATGGTTTCAGATATTAACGCAGAAGTATCAAAGCACGCTAAATTCTGGGAGTTGATAAGTAACAAATATGGATTCCTGAACATAAGAAAAGCAAAAATTATATTATTTATAAGGCTGTATGTTTATTATATTAGAAATAATAGAACACGTGACTTATCCGGAACCTTGAAATATATTAAGCTAGAAAGTACAGTATTATATTTCATCTTTAAACCTGCACAGTATTTCGGTTTGCCTGTGAAGATTTTGTTTAATCTTAGAGGAGTTTTAAGACGTGCTTTTAAATAATTCCATAAAACTCATAAGAAGAATTATTTCAGTGATTTATCTTTGTATTCTGAAAATTTTCTTCGGGAAATCAATAAAGTTACCGTGGCTTTTTAGATCTTTTATTGCTTCCGGTTCGCTAATAAATATCATTCAAGGCGACCTTATATTTCATGGGAGATTTTATTCTCGTAGGTTCTTGACTATAAATATTAATGGCGGTCGTGTAGTTATTGGTGATGGAGTTTTTTTTAATCAAAATGTAAGTATCAATTGTCAAAAGCTTATCACAATTGGTGAAAATACTATCCTTGGTGAAAATGTAAAGATCTATGATCACAATCATAAATTCCGTAGTTCTGAACCAATACTCCAGCAGGGATTCAAATCGAAGCAGGTTAATATTGGTAGTAATGTATGGATTGGAACTAATACAGTAATACTTTCTGGTGTATCAATTGGAAACAACACTGTTGTTAGTGCAGGGTCAGTAGTCAAAAAAGACATTCCTGATAATTCACTCTTTGTTGATGGAAATTTCGAGATGATAGTAAGGGATAAATTGTGAGTACTGCGATAGTAACGATAGAGCGAAGATATAAATACTTCAATGGTGAGTTTTACGTTCAAGGAATTGAAGATGATGATTTCTTTAGTCGTTATCTTGATACGTTCGATTTTGTAAAAATCATTGCTAGAGTTGAAACTGTAACTTCTACTCCTGAGAATTATAAAAAATTTAATAATAAGAAAATCAGTTTTTTGCCTATATTTACTACAGGTACAGGGATAAGGGAGTTCGCTACTATTTGGCGAATATTGACAATGCTTGAATGTAGCGGTCACTATTTAATTATTAGGACTCCTGGAATATTAGCATATTTAGTGTCATTGATATGTATATTAAGGAATAAAAGCTTTAGCCTTGAAGTTGTAACGAATCCAGAACAAGAAGCTCTCCATTCTACCAATATTAAATTAATAAACTACGTATTGTTCATCATATTTGGATTCATCTTTAGAATGCAGTTATATTTTTCAAATTTTGTTTCATTTGTCACTGAGCATGAGATTCAAGATCAGTATCTAAAAGAAAATAAAAAAGTGAGTGAAAAGTTTAACTCTTCGTACAGTAGCATAACTTTACCAAAACAACTTTATGCCACAATTGAATCAGTTGAAGAGCGTTCGAGAAGGTATGATCAAAGTGATGATGACATCGTTCTTCTTTTTATGGGTGTATTGGACAGGAATTTCAAAGGATTAGACGTTTTTATTAAAATAATCGAGAAGTTGCCAGTTAATTACAAAGGGATAATTGTAGGTGATGGTTTATTATTAAATAAGTATAAAGAATTAGCCAAGAAGCTAGGTGTTTATGAGCGTGTTTTTTTTACAGGGTACATAAACTCACCTCAGATGAAAAAAGAAATAATGCACCATTCGGATATATTTATCCTTTCATCACGTAGAGAAGGCTTACCAAGAGTGGTTATCGAAGCTATGTCAAATGGACTTCCATGCATTTGCACCAATGTTTCTGGTGTAAAGGAGTTAATATCTTCTTCTATGATATATCCTGTCGATGATTCAGCAAGTGCAGCAGTAATCATTCTTTCCTTGAGTAAAGATGAATACAAATTTCACTCCAATAACAATTATGTTAAAGCATTAGAGTTTGAGAAAAATGAACTTCAACTTAAGCGTAATTTCTTCTATTTTAAGGTAAAGAACAGTGAGAGTTCTTCATTTAAGTAAATATTATAAACCTTTCTCTGGTGGGCTCGAACAGGTTGTCGCTGATATTTGCGAGGGTTTGGTTGAGAAAGGTATTCCTACCAGTGTACTATGCGTAAATCATCTGAAGGAAAGTTTCAAAACCTATTCATATAATAATGTAAGTGTTTCGAGCTGTCCTTCTGATCTTCATCGACATTCCGCCGATTTTTCATTAAGTTATATAAATAAATGCAGGCACATGGTGAAGGATTTTGATATCATCCACGTCCATTTACCTAACCCTCTAGCTAACATAGCGTTGATGACATCTAAACTTAGTGGAAAAAAAATCATTGTCCACTGGCACAGTGATATTATCAAACAGAGAAAAATAAAGTTTTTTTATCAACCATTCCAAGACTGGTTATTACGTCGGGCAGATAAGATTATTGCTACATCATCAGTTTATGCTGAGAATTCTAAAGATATTATTAGGTTTCATCAAAAAGTCGTGGTTATTCCAATCGGTATAGCTCCTAATGGATTGATCCCAAATATAAATGAAGTAGAGCACATAAAGTCTAAGTATAAAAATAAAAAGATTATATTTTCTTTAGGTCGGTTAGTTTATTATAAAGGTTTCGAATATCTTATCGAAGCTGCTAAATTTCTCCCGGAAAACACAGTTGTTGTAATAGGTGGTACTGGGCCAGATAAATTAAAGTTGGAAAAGTTGATTGAGGTCAATAATCTATCTGGAAAGGTAGAGTTGCTTGGTTTTGTTAAAAATGAAGATTTAGCATCATGGTATGAAGCTTGCGATGTTTTTTGTTTACCCTCAATCGAGAAATCTGAAGCTTATGGTGTTGTACAATTAGAGTCTTTTTCACTCAACACACCAGTTGTATCTTGTAGTATCCCTGGCTCTGGCGTTGGCTGGGTTAATAGAGATGGTATATCAGGTTTAGTAGTTGAACCTAAATCTGCTAGATCACTTGCACAAGCCTTGAATTCTATACTTTCTGAGAAAGTAGCTTTTGATAACGTTAGAGCTTATTTCGATGATAATTTTAATTCCAAAATTATGGTCGATAAGACATATGAATTGTATAGATCTCTCGTCTGACTTAATCAACGATTCGCATATCAAATAAGGCATTAAAATGCTACTTCCTGTGATTCTCGCTGGTGGTTCTGGTACTAGAATGTGGCCTTTATCTAGAATGAGCTACCCTAAACAATTTCTTTCTCTGTATTCTGATGATTCAATGATACAGGACACTTTTAATCGAATTAAAAATTTTCATTATGATGAGTCTCTTGTTATCTGCAATGATGAACACAGGTTTCTTGTGGCGGAACAGCTGAGAAGGATTAATAATAAAAAAGTTGATATCCTCTTAGAACCTGTCGGTAAAAATACAGCACCTGCAGTTGCTCTGGCCGCAATAAAAGAGGTATTGTCTGGTCGCGACCCTATTTTGTTAGTGCTCGCTGCGGATCATATAATAAAGGACGTTATCTCCTTTGAAAATGCTGTTCGAGATGCAACAATACTTGCTGAAACGGGTAAGCTAGTTACTTTCGGGATTACGGCTAATAAACCTGAAACTGGATATGGCTACATAAAAAAAGGGGCAAAAATTTCAGAGTGTGGCTACGCAGTAGAGAGTTTTCATGAAAAACCCACCGTGGATTTAGCTCGCGAGTTTCTGTCAGAAGGGAACTACTTATGGAATAGTGGTATGTTTCTCTTTAAAGCTTCATCTTATCTTAGCGAATTAGAAAAATATCGCCCTGATATTTTACTTTCCTGTAAAAAAGCTTATGCCGGTTCTTATAACGATCTAGACTTCATAAGAATTGATGCGAACTCATTCTCAAGTTGCCCTTCTGAATCCATTGATTTTGCTGTAATGGAAAATACTAAAGAAAGTATAGTAGTCCCGATGGATGCTGAATGGAATGACGTCGGTTCATGGTTATCACTTTGGGATATTTCAAAGAAAAATGAAGATGGAAATGTCATCCGTGGTGACGTTATACAAATAAACAGTTCGAATAACTATCTACACAGTGATTGTGGTTTGCTAGCTGCCGTAGGCATTAATGACTTAATTGTAGTCAAAACTAAAGATGCAACTTTAATCGCTAATAGTAAAGACGTCCAAGATGTTAAAAAAGTTGTAGATAAGCTTAAAGAGCTCGAACGTACTGAACATATTAATAATCACGTCATATTTAAACCTTGGGGTGAATTTGACATGATTGAAAACGGAAAAGATTATCAAGTTAGCAGGATTATCCTGCGGCCCGGTAAAAAAATAAACAACCAAATTCATTACCATAGGGCTGAACATTGGATAGTTATATCTGGTACTGCATTAGTTCACTGTGGTGAGAATAAATTTGTGTTAGAGAGTAACAAATCCACGTTTATTCCGGCAGGCGTGAGCCACTCCCTTGAAAATCCTGGTAAAGTGCCATTGGAAGTTATTGAAATCAAGACAGGTAACTATCTTGAAGACGACGACATGGTTAGAATGCCTTAAGGTTTTTTTATTCTGCATACATGGACATTCACATGATTAGCTCTGATATCTTGAACAATAGTGATATTATTTTCGGCACCAGTGGAGCAAGAGGACTCGCTACAGACTTCACAACTGAAGTTTGCCAAGCTTTTACACATTCATTTGTAGATGTTATGCTTAGAAAGTATCAGTTTTCTAAGTTTGCACTTGGCATAGACAATCGCCCAGATAGTGAGATAATCGCCCGTCGTTGTGCTGCTGCTTTGAGTCAGTATGGAATTGAAGTAATCTATTGTGGTGTGTTACCAACGCCGGCGCTGGCCTTTTATTCAATTGAACTTGAAATACCATGTATAATGGTAACAGGCAGCCATATTCCCTTTGATAGAAATGGCCTTAAATTTTACACCCCTGAAGGGGAAATCAGCAAGGTTGATGAAGCTAATATTTTAAATAATAATAAAAATTTCACTCCACTACCACCATTACCATATCTTTTAAAAACGAATGCTGCCAGTGAGCGATATATATCACGCTACACAGACTTTCTTCCATTTGGCATATTAAAAGATAAGACTATTGGCATTTACGAACACTCCAGTGCAGGTAGGGATATCTACCCTGAGATATTTATTCGTCTTGGTGCTAATGTTTTCTCTCTAGAGCGTAGCGATAATTTTGTACCTATAGACACTGAAGCCGTTAGCCCAAGTGATATCCAAAAAGGTAAAAAATGGGCATCTCTTTACGATTTTGACGCAATTTTTTCTACTGATGGTGATGGCGACCGTCCTCTTGTAGCTGATGAAAATGGCGAATGGTTACGGGGGGATATGCTTGGCTTGCTGTGCGCAGAAGAATTGAATATCAATAAGCTAGCAATCCCTGTTAGTTGTACTACGGCAGTCGAATTAAGCGGTAAGTTTGAGAAAGTGTCGCGAACTAAAATCGGCTCCCCATTTGTAATTGAGGAGCTTTGCAGCTTACGTGACCAGAAATCTCGTATCGCGGGTTTTGAGGCCAATGGCGGTTTCCTTTTAGGTAGCGATGTGAATTACAAAGGAGGCTATTTACATTCTTTATATACTCGTGATGCTGTTCTTCCTGCTTTGATGCTTTTGGTGGCTAGCAGAGAAATTTCAATTTCCAAACTCCTCGCAAAACTTCCGTCGAGATATACATCTTCAGACAGGATTAAGGATTTTCCAACAGATATTAGCCTTGCGATTATCTCAATGGCTTTGGCAAATACGCAGGATTTCATTAATGAACTAGGTTTCCCTGAATTGCTAGTTACTAAGGTGGATGTTACTGATGGACTGAGAATTATCCTTAAGAATAATGATATTCTTCATTTACGTCCTTCTGGAAATGCACCTGAATTGCGTTGTTACGCTGAATCTGATGATGCGAATGCTGCTGCTTTTTATGTTAGTCACACATTGGCATACTTTAAAAAGCTTTACCTAAAGTAGGCTATTAGCCCTAAATTATAATGTTAACATCTGCTTAATTGTCTATAAACCATCATTTTTATAAGGTATTCATTAAGTGGTCTCTGTACTGTCTATCGCACCAATCACTACCATCAGCCCCTAAACCTGAGTTAACATGTTCAGAACATTGACCGCAGTCACAGAACTGCTGGTTTTCTCACCCAGACAGGAGTAGGTATGTCCAAGCAACAGATCGGCGTTGTAGGTATGGCTGTGATGGGCCGTAATCTGGCACTCAACATTGAGAGCCGTGGCTACACAGTTTCTATCTTCAACCGTTCGCGTGAAAAAACCGATGAGGTCGTGGCAGAGAACCCGGGCAAGAAACTGGTTCCGCACTACAGCATCGAAGAGTTTGTTGACTCTCTGGAAAAACCTCGTCGTATCCTTCTGATGGTGCAGGCCGGTGAAGCTACCGACAAGACCATCGCCTCGCTGACCCCACATCTCGACAAGGGTGATATCCTTATCGACGGGGGCAACACCTTCTATAAAGACACCATTCGCCGTAACCGCGAGCTCTCTGAGCAGGGCTTTAACTTTATCGGTACCGGCGTTTCCGGCGGCGAAGAGGGTGCCCTGAAAGGTCCGTCCATCATGCCTGGCGGTCAGAAAGAAGCCTACGAACTGGTGGCACCGATCTTAACCGAGATCGCGGCTGTTGCTGAAGGTGAAGCCTGTGTGGCCTATATGGGGCCGGACGGTGCGGGTCACTACGTCAAGATGGTGCACAACGGCATCGAATATGGCGATATGCAGCTGATTGCAGAAGCTTATGCCCTGCTGAAAGGCGCACTGAACCTGAGCAACGATGACCTGGCGAAGACCTTCAGCGAGTGGAACGAAGGCGAGCTGAGCAGCTATCTGATCGACATCACCAAAGATATCTTCACTAAGAAAGATGAAGAGGGTAACTATCTGGTTGATGTGATCCTGGACGAAGCGGCCAACAAAGGCACCGGTAAGTGGACCAGCCAGAGTTCGCTGGATCTCGGCGAACCGCTGTCTCTGATCACTGAATCAGTGTTCGCACGCTACCTGTCTTCGCTGAAAACTCAGCGCGTGGCGGCATCTAAAGTGCTGAGCGGCCCGACCGTGCAGACCGTGAGCGGTGATAAAGCTGAATTTGTTGAGAAAGTGCGTCGCGCACTGTACCTGGGCAAGATTGTTTCTTACGCACAGGGCTTCTCCCAGCTGAAAGCGGCTTCTACCGAAAACAACTGGAACCTGCACTACGGTGAGATTGCTAAGATCTTCCGTGCGGGCTGCATCATCCGCGCCCAGTTCCTGCAGAAAATTACCGATGCCTATGCGGACAACGCTGACATTGCTAACCTGCTGCTGGCACCGTATTTCAAGAATATCGCTGACGAATACCAGCAGGCGCTGCGTGACGTGGTGGCTTATGCCGTGCAGAACGGTATCCCGACGCCGACCTTCTCTGCGGCCATCGCCTACTACGACAGTTACCGTTCCGCGGTACTGCCGGCGAACCTGATCCAGGCGCAGCGTGACTACTTCGGTGCGCATACCTACAAGCGCACTGATAAAGACGGCGTGTTCCACACCGAGTGGCTGGACTAAACTGTTCTTCAACCTCCCGCATGGCGGGAGGTTTCCTACCTCCTTTTAAGAATCTATCCATAGCGTTTTATTCTCAACTCAACTACATTTATTCAGTTAACGCCTCAGGTTAATCTTATTTTCTTTTGCGCAGAGTTTACTGACTATATGAATCCCGATAATAAAAATGTTGAGCTGTCCTCCCATCACCAGAAACGTTTCAATACAGCCGATGAAATCGATTTACTGGAAGTTATTACTCAGCTATGGAATGGCAAAAAAACAATCATTATCGGCGTGATTGTTGCTATGCTGTTCGCTGGAGTATATCTTTTTTTCGCGGAAGAAAAATGGACCTCAACTGCTATTGTTGCTACCCCCACTTCAGGGATGATTGCTAACTACAACGCCTCTCTGAGCGTGCTGTATAAACAAACTCCGGCAGACAAACCACCTCTTCCCGATCTGCAAAACCAGTTCTTTGGCCGCTTTGCAGCCTCGATGACTGCGCTCTCATCAGCGTTGCGTAATCTTGCAGAACCCCAGATGCTTAAAGTTGATCAGGTGGTTAAAGGCAGCAACGATCAGCTTAGCGTTGCTTACACGGCAAATACATCGAAGGATGCGCAGGCGCAGCTGACCAAGTATATCGAACATATCAACGATAAAATCGTCGACGGCTACACCGCCGATCTCAGGCGCACGCTGGGGGTAAAAACCAGCGAGCTTTCCAGCGCGCTGGATACGCAGAAGCAAGTGGCGATTGATAAAAAGCAACAGCGTATGGATGCCATCAAACAGGCGCTGACTATTGCAGAAGCCTCCGGGGTGAAGACTTCGCAGCTGAATCAGGCGGAGTACCTGTCGGATGATACGCTCTATCTGCTGGGTACCAGCGCACTGCAGTCGATGATTCAGAATGAGGCGACTAAACCGTTACTTTACGATCAATCCTACTACGATACCCAGAGCGCCTTGCTGGCGGTGACGCATATGAAGATTGACCTGTCACATCTGCAGTCGTACCGCTACATCTCTACCGCCGACTTGCCCATTCGCCGCGATAGCCCGAAAAAGACGTTAGTGATGCTGCTGGCGATTATTCTTGGCGGGGTAGTGGGTTCAGGGATAGTGATTGGACGCAATGTCAGCGCCAGCTACCGCTTGCGGAAAAACAGTTAACTTTAAAGCATCTAACATTAGGCCGGGATCACCGGCCTATTTTATGTGTAACGATAAAGGCCGGTTAACCGGCCTTTGCTGTTTCTGCTGCCGTTATTTGTGACGCTGACGCAGATTCTCAATGACCGCCGAGAGGTTCAGATCCTGGTCCTGAAGCAGTACCAGCAGATGATAAACCAGGTCGGAGGCTTCATTGGTCAGTTCATGGTGGTCGTTGACCGTCGCGGCCAGCGCCACTTCCACGCCTTCTTCACCCACTTTTTGCGCAATGCGCTTGGTGCCGCTGGCATACAGGCTGGCGGTATAGGAGCTTTTCGGATCGGCGTGCTTGCGCTCTGCCAGCAGCTGTTCCAGCTGGTACAGGAACGTCCAGTCGCTGGCGGCCGGGGAGAAGCAGCTGGAGGTGCCCAGGTGGCAGGTAGGCCCGACCGGGTTGACCAGCAGCAGCAGCGTGTCGTTATCGCAGTCCTGGGTGATGCTGACCACGTTCAGGAAGTGCTCAGAGGTTTCACCTTTGGTCCACAGGCGCTGTTTAGTGCGCGACCAGAAGGTGACTTTGCCGGTTTCCAGCGTTTTGGCCAGCGCTTCCTGATTCATATAGCCGTGCATCAGCACTTCGCCAGAGACCGCGTGCTGGACGATAGCAGGCATCATGCCGTCAGTTTTCACCCAGTCGAGCCGGGACAGTTGTTCTTCAGTTAACACGCGCGAATCTCCACACCTTTTTCAATCAGGAACGCCTTCAGCTCCCCGATATTAATAATCTGTTTATGGAACACGGAAGCGGCCAGTGCGCCATCAACATTGGCATCACGGAAGGCTTCATGGAAATGTTCCGGGGTACCGGCACCACCGGAGGCAATCAGCGGGACGTTGCAGATGGCACGCACCTTCTGCAGCTGGACCAGGTCATAACCGTTGCGCACCCCGTCCTGGTTCATCATGTTCAGCACGATTTCACCTGCACCGCGCTTCTGCACTTCCTGCACCCAGTCGAGGGTTTCCCAGGTGGTGACTTTGGTACGGCTTTCGTCCCCGGTGTACTGATTGACGTGATACTTGCCGCTTTCGCTGTCGTACCAGGTATCAATGCCGACCACGATGCACTGTACGCCGAAGCGATCGGCAAGCCGGGTGATCAGTTCAGGATCGGCCAGCGCCGGGGAGTTAATTGAAATTTTATCTGCGCCGAAAGAGAGCAGCAGGGCGGCATCTTCCACCGACTTAATCCCGCCCGCCACGCAGAAGGGAATATCAATCACCTCTGCCACGCGCGAGATCCAGCTCTTATCGACGACGCGTCCGTCGCTGGAGGCCGTAATATCATAAAATACCAGTTCATCCGCGCCTTCCTGCGCATAGCGCTGTGCCAGCGGCACGATATCACCGATGATCTCGTGGTTGCGGAACTGCACGCCTTTCACCACCTGGCCATCACGTACGTCCAGGCAGGGGATTATCCGTTTTGCCAGCATGAAATTGCCTCCGATACGGTAAATTTATCTTCCAGCAGGGCGCGACCGACGATCACACCCTGTGCGCCACAGCCGCGCAGGGCGGCGATGTCCTCCAGTGAGCCGATGCCACCTGAGGACTGGAAGGCAATGGTCGGGTAGCGCGTGGAGACTTCGCGATACAGCTCAACGTTAGACCCACTCAGAGTGCCGTCGCGGGAAATATCGGTACAGAGCACGTGTTTCAGCCCGAAGGGTAAGAACTGGTCAATGACATCTTCCAGTGTAATCCCACTGGCTTCCTGCCAGCCGCTGATGGCCACGTCTTTACGCCCGCCGTCAATGCGTACGTCGAGGGCCAGCACAATGGCTTCTGCGCCATACTGACGGAACCAGGCCTGCACCTCCTCCGGCTGTTTCACCGCCGTGGAGCCGACCACGACGCGCGTAGCGCCCGCATTGAGCAGGGCTTCTACATCCTCTTTCGTGCGGATGCCGCCGCCCACCTGCACCGGTACGCTGACGCCCGCCAGCAGTTTGGTCAGCAGCGGGATCTGGCGCGCTGCCGGGTTTTTCGCTCCGGTCAGGTCCACCAGGTGCAGCAGCTGCGCACCCTGTGCCTCATAATCCTGTAAGCGCGGCAGTGGGTCGCTGCCGTAGTCACGCTGCTGGCCGTAATCGCCCTGATGCAGACGTACCACGTTGCCATCAATCAAATCTAATGCCGGGATAATCATGCCAGTTACATCTCCAGGAAGTTTTTCAGCAGCTGCGCGCCGGCGGCACCGGAACGTTCCGGGTGGAACTGCACGCCAAAGAAGTTATCTTTCTGCACCGCGGCGGTAAAGGCTTCGCCGTAATGGCATTGGGCAATGGTGTACGCATTCACTGGCATGGCGTAGCCGTGGACAAAGTAGAAATACGCACCGTCATCAATCCCGCGAAACAGGTGGTTACCCGCCTGGGCGGTGATCTGGTTCCAGCCCATATGCGGCAGTGGCAGGCCATGGTCGGTCATCCGCTGCACCGGATGCTCAATAATATTCAGCGTGGTAATACCGCCGCTCTCATCGCTGCCGCTTCCCAGTAGCTGCATGCCCAGGCAGATGCCCAGCACCGGTTGGGTACAGGCTTTGATCAGGTCAATCAGGTCGCGTTCGCGCAGCTGGTCCATCGCGGCCTGGGCGGTGCCCACGCCGGGCAGGAACAACTTATCCGCGTTGAGTACCACATCGGCTTCTTTACTGACGACGGGCTCATAGCCCAGGCGCTGCACCGCCCATTTAACGGAGGAGAGGTTGGCACAGCCGGTATCCAGGATCACCACATCCATCACAGCACTCCTTTTGAGCTGGGCAGCGTATTACCCTCTACGCGGATTGCCTGACGCAGCGTGCGGCCAAAGGCTTTAAACAGGCTTTCGACACGGTGATGATCGTTTTTGCCTTTGGTGCGCAGGTGCAGGGTACTGGCCATGGTGTAAGAGAGCGAGCTAAAGAAGTGCTCAACCATCTCGGTACTCAGGTCACCGACGCGCTGGTAGCTGAACTCGGCTTTATATTCGAGGTGCGGACGGCCGGAGATATCCAGCGCACAGCGTGCCAGACACTCGTCCATCGGCAGCACAAAGCCGAAGCGACCGATACCGCGTTTGTCGCCCAGCGCCTTCAGCAGCGCCTCACCCAGCGCCAGCCCGGTGTCTTCCACCGTGTGGTGATCGTCAATGTACAGGTCGCCTTTCACATCAATGTTCATGCGGAAACCGCCGTGCGTGGAGATCTGGTCAAGCATGTGGTCAAAGAAGCCGACGCCAGTGTTAATTTTGCTGTCACCTTCACGATCCAGCCACACCTCCACTTTAATCTGTGTCTCTTTGGTGTTGCGCTGTACCAGTGCATAGCGGTCGCGCTTTGTCAGCTGCTGTTCAATAGCGTTCCAGTTGAGATCTTTGCCGTACAGCAGGCCGGTAATGCCCATGTTCTGCGCCAGCTGCACGTCGGTGGCGCGGTCGCCAATCACATAGCTGTTGGCGGTATCGATCGCGCCTTCTGCCAGCCAGGCGTCGACCATTTTGGTTTTTGGTTTGCGGCAGTCACAGTTGTCTTCCGGCAGGTGAGGGCAGATCAGCACATCGCTGAACGTCACGCCCTGCGAGCGGAAGATCTGCATCATCAGATTGTGCGGACCGTCGAAGTCACTTTGCGGGAAACTGCGGGTACCCAGACCGTCCTGATTGGTGATCATCACCAGCTGGTAGCCCGCTTTCTGCAGGGACAGCAGGGCCGGGATGACGTCGGGCTCAAAGGCCAGTTTGTCCATGCGGTCGACCTGGTAATCTTCCGGTGGCTCAGAAATAAGGGTGCCATCGCGATCGATAAAGAGGACTTTCTGACTCATGCTTGCTCCTGAGAAACGGGGTAACCGGGTAATGATTTTAGTGCAGCAACGGCGCGTTCGCACTCAGCGCGGGTACCGATTGAGATACGCAGGCATCCGGCCAGACCTGGCTGCTTATTCTGGTCACGCAGGATAATACCCTGGTTCCAGAGCGCCTTAAATACGCTCGCTGAGTCGGCGAAACGCGCCAGGACATAGTTGGTGTCGCTCTCAAACACCTGTTCAACACAAGGTAAGGTACGCAGGTCGGCGATCAGCCGCTCGCGGGTGGCGATCAGCTCGCTGACATGCTGGCGCATCAGTGCGATGCCCTCGTCACTCAGTGCCTGGCCCGCAATGTCAGCGACCGGCGTAGAGAGCGGATAAGGAGCAATCACCTTCATCAGCAGCGCAATCACGTCCGCATTCGCCAGGGTGAAGCCACAGCGCAGGCCCGCCAGGGCAAAGGCCTTGGACAGCGTGCGCAGGATCACCAGGTGGGGATAATCCTTCAGCCAGCCGGCAAGAGACGCCTGCGGGCAGAACTCGATGTAGGCTTCGTCGGCCACGACCAGGGCTTTACCACGCGTCATCTCCAACAGCTGACGGAGATCGTCCGGGTTAATCAGGTTGCCGGTCGGGTTGTTCGGGCTGCAGACATACACCAGCTTTACGCCGTCCAGCTGCCCGGCAATGGCCGGCAGATTAAGCTGCCAGCCTTCACCGGCTTCCACCGTGCGGTATTCAATGCCAATGGTTTCGGCACTGACGCTGTACATACCGTAGGTGGGCGGGCAGAACAGCACGGCATCGTGGCCCGGCTCACAGAAGGCGCGCATCAACAGTTCGATGCCTTCATCAGCCCCACGGCTGACCAGCACCTGCTGTGGCGTCAGGCCGGCGTAGGCGGCATAACGCTCAATCACCTGCTTTGGCTGACATTCCGGATACCGGTTCAGCGTCTGCTGACTGAGCTCAAACGGCACGGCCAGCGGGTATTCGTTGGCGTTCAGCCACACGTCACCGTTACCGCCCAGGCGGCGTGCCGACTGATACGGCGTCAGAGCGCGGATGTTCGCACGGGCCAGATCTTCAATGCTGCTGCTCATGATGGCTCCCTGTTCAGTGCGGCCACCCGCAGGGTGACGGCGTTTTTGTGGGCGGTCAGCTGTTCGGCCGCCGCGAGGATCTCAATGGTCGCAGCCAGACCCATAAAGCCCTCGCGGGTCAGCTCCTGTACGGTCATCCGCTTCTGGAAATCCGCCAGCCCCAGGCTGGAGCAGGTCGCGGTATAACCGTAGGTCGGCAGCACGTGGTTGGTGCCTGATGCGTAATCCCCGGCAGATTCCGGTGACCAGTCACCAAGAAACACGGAACCGGCGCTGGTAATGCTGTCCACCAGGTCGCGCGCCTGGCGCGTCTGGATAATCAGGTGCTCCGGCCCGTAACGGTTGCTGATCTCAACGCACTGTTGCAGATCGCGCGTGACGATCAGGCGGCTGCTCTGCAGCGCTTTCGCCGCCGTTGCGGCACGCGGCAGTTCAGCCAGCTGACGCTCAACGGCGTCTGCCACCCTTTCGGCCATCTTTTGCGACGGCGTCAGCAGGATCACCTGTGAGTCCGGGCCATGCTCTGCCTGCGACAGCAGGTCGGAGGCGACAAAGTCCGGCGTGGCACCGTCATCGGCAATCACCAGAACTTCAGAGGGCCCGGCCGGCATATCAATGGCGGCCCCGTCCATACGCTGGCTCACCTGGCGTTTTGCTTCGGTGACCCAGGCATTGCCCGGGCCAAAGATTTTATCCACTTTCGGCACGGATTCGGTACCGAAGGCGAGGGCGGCAATAGCCTGGGCGCCGCCCACCTGGAAGACTTCCGTCACGCCACACAGCTGCGCCGCGTACAGGATTTCATCGGCTACCGGCGGCGGGGAGCAGAGCACGACGCGGCCACAGCCGGCGATACGCGCCGGGGTAGCCAGCATTAATACCGTGGAGAACAGCGGTGCCGACCCCCCCGGAATATACAGGCCAACGGAGGCAACCGGGCGGGTCACCTGCTGGCAGCGCACGCCAGGCTGCGTTTCGACATCCACGGCGGGCAGCTGCTGCGCGAGATGGAAGGTCGTGATGTTGGCGACCGCAACCGCCATCGCCTGTTTGATCTCGTCACCCAGTCGGGCACAGGCGTCGGCGATCTGCTGTTCGCTGACGCGCAGCGCATCGACCCGGGTTTTGTCGAAGGTCGCACTGTATTCACGCAGTGCGTCATCACCTTCCGTTGACACTCTGTCCAGGATGCCGCGGACGGTGGCACTGATGCTGTCAGAGGCTTCCAGCGCCGGGCGGCGCAGCAGCGCCTGCTGCTGTTCCGCACTGCAATCCTGCCAGGAAATGGGGGTCATCAGGGTCGCCATCGGGTTACTCCATCATCTTCTCAATAGGCAGTACCAGAATGGAACTGGCACCGAGCGCTTTCAGTTTTTCCATGGTTTCCCAGAACAGCGTTTCGCTGCTCACCATGTGCATGGCCACGCGACTCTTGTCACCGGCCAGCGGCAATACGGTCGGGCGCTCGGCCCCCGGCAGCAGGGCAATGATATCGTCCAGACGCTCGCTGGGAGCGTGCAGCATGATGTATTTGGACTCACGCGCCTGAATCACGCCCTGAATACGGGTCATCAGCTTATCAATCAGCTCCTGCTTGGCTACCGGCATTTCACCGTCACGCTGAATAAGGCAGGCTTTTGACCGGTAGATCACTTCCACTTCACGCAGGCCGTTAGCTTCCAGCGTGGCACCGGTGGATACCAGGTCACAGATCGCATCGGCCAGACCGGCGCGCGGGGCGACTTCGACCGAACCGTTCAGCAGGCAGGATTTGAAGCTGACGCCCTGCTTATCGAGGTACTTTTTCAGCAGGTGAGGATAGGAGGTGGCAATCCGGGTGTTTTGTAAGCACTGCGGGCCGGTATACTCATCGTCCACGTTCATCGCCAGCGACAGGCGGCAGCCGCCAAAATCAAGGCGGCGCAGCGTAAAGTAACGCGGATCGTCACCCTGTGCACGGCGGGTCAGCAGCTCTTCTTCCAGCACGTTTTCCCCGATAATGCCCAGGTCAACCACGCCGTCCATCACCAGCCCCGGAATATCGTCATCGCGCACCCGCAGAATATCGATGGGCATGTTTTCAGCGAAGGCGATCAGACGCTGCTGCTGCAGGTTAATTTTGATTCCGCAGCGGGCGAGCAATTCGCGTGATTCATCGCTTAAACGGCCAGATTTCTGCATAGCTATGCGTAAACGGGTGTTATCTAACATGGGTTATTGTCCTTTTCCTGTCTGATGTTGTCGCCGCGTTCTGCTGATCTCAGGGCATAAAAAAAGCCCCCGGAAGGCGATCTTCCGGGGGCTGAGTTTGCGTTCTGCACCACTGGAAGATCCTGATCGTCTTCCAGCACACATCGCCTGAAAGACTAGTCAGGGTGATGGTGATGATGGTGATTAAACTGAACGCGTTTCATAAAATTCTCTTGGATGAATGGATATTCATTTCGTGATAAATAACCTAACGAGAATAGGCGCGTGGCGCAACCCTTTTTTATGAATGTTGAAAAATTCTCTTATCATCTGTGGGTTGTCACCCGGGAAGGGCTGGCGTAGCCTGAGGGAATAACCGTCTGTATAAACAGGAGCTGAGGGATGAAACGAGTCGCAATTGTGGGGCTGGGATGGCTGGGAATGCCGCTGGCCATGTCGCTGACGGCGGCAGGCTGGCAGGTGACGGGGACGAAAACCACCCTCGACGGGGTGAATGCCGCCCGTAACAGCGGTATTGACAGCTATCACCTGGAGCTGACGCCGGAGCTGAACTGCGACGCCGATGACCTTGACGCGTTGCTGAGTGTGGATGCGCTGGTGATCACCCTGCCAGCCAGCCGGACCGCCGCCGGGGGCGAAAATTATCTGCTGGCGGTGCAGCAGCTGGTGGACAGCGCGCTGGCTTTTAGCGTGCCACGCATTATTTTCACCAGTTCGACCTCGGTCTATGGCGATGGCCAGGGCTTGACGAAAGAGAGCAACGTGCTGGAGCCGGTCAGCGTGGCCGGGCAGACACTGAAGACGCTGGAAAGCTGGCTGCATCAGCTGCCGAATACCTCTGTTGATATTCTCAGGCTGTCAGGGCTGGTCGGCCCGGGACGTCATCCCGGTCGTTTCCTCGCCGGTAAGACCGATCTGACCAATGGTTCTCAGGGGGTTAACCTCGTGCATCTGGACGACGTGATAGAGGCGATTTCCCTGCTGCTTCAAACGCCCAAAGGCGGCCATATTTATAACCTCAGCGCACCTGCCCACCCGGCGCGTAAGCAGTTTTACCCGCAGGTCGCCCGCCAGCTGGGCCTTGAGCCGCCTACCTTCGTCGCCGACAGCGACAGCAACACCGGCAAGCTCATTGATGGCAGTAAAATCTGTCGCGAGCTGGGGTTTGAATACCAGTATCCTGACCCGGACAGAATGCCGCTGTCGTAATGAACGACCGGCTGACCAAAACAGCCGGTCAGCCGTTGTAACGGGGGAGGCCAGTCGCGCCATTATCCGGCCTTTTTACGGCCGGCTTCTACACACCCAACCGGTCTCTTAACGCATACCAGGCCGCGCCGATGGCCGTTAACGGCACGCGCAGGCTTCGGCCGCCGGGGAAGGGCAGGTGGGGCAGCGTGGCAAAGGCATCAAAACGCTCTGCGTCACCGCGCAGGGCCTCGGCGATTAATTTGCCCGACAGGTGGGTGCTGGTGACCCCGTGGCCGCTGTCCCCCTGCATGTAGTAGACGCCGTTTTCCAGCCGCCCGAACTGCGGCATGCGCGACAGGGTCAGCAGAAAGTTGCCGCTCCAGGCATAGTCGAACTTTACCCCGGACAGCTGCGGGAAGGTTTTTAGCAGCTTCGGGCGGATCAGGGCATCAATATCCCCCGGGTCGCGTGCGCCGTAGATCACCCCCCCGCCGTACAGCAACCGGTTATCCGCGGTCAGGCGAAAATAATCCAGCAGATAGTTGCAGTCTTCCACGCAGCGGTGACCGGGCAACAGCGACAGGGCCTGGTCTGCTGACAGCGGCTCGGTGGCGACAATCTGCGAGCCACAGGGCAGGCTCTTTTTCGCCAGGCGCGGCTCAAGATGCGGGGCAAGATAGGCATTGCCGGCAAAGATCACAAAGCGCGCGCTGACGCTTCCGCGTTCAGTGCGAAGGTGATGGGGAGAACCATAGTTTACCGCCGTGACCGCGGAGTGTTCATAAATACGCCCGCCGTGGCGGCGCACCGCTTCCGCCTCACCCAGCGCCAGATTCAGCGGATGAATATGCCCGCCGCGCTTGTCCAGTAGCCCACCGACGTAGCGTTCTGAACCGACTTCCCGGCGAATACCGCTCTGGTCAAGCAGCTCAACGTCATGATTACCATAGCGCTGCCACAGCTGGTGCTGGGTCGTGAGATGCTGCATCTGACGGTTATTCAGCGCGGCAAAAATCCCGCCAGGGCGATAGTCACAGTCAATGGCATAGCGATCGATACGATCGCGGATGATCGCCGCCCCTTCAAACATCATGCTACCCAGCAGGCGCGCTGTTTCTTTACCGTAGCGCTGCTCAATGACATCAACATCGCGGCTGTAGGAGTTCACCACCTGACCCCCGTTGCGCCCGCTGGCACCGAAGCCCACGCGGGCGGCTTCCAGCAGGACCACATCGTAGCCCGCTTCGGTCAGAAACAGGGCGGAGGACAGCCCGGTAAATCCGCCGCCAATGATGCAGACGTCACACTGGATATCCTCTTCCAGCTGTGGCCAGGGAGCATGTGCGTTAGCGGTGGCGGCATAGTAGCTGTGGACATGTTCCATGCGCACTCCTTTGATCCGTAAGAAAGTCAGAAGGTGGCCGGCGTATGTGCGCTGATAATGCGGCACGGCCGGGTAGAAGCATTGGTAAAACTGTGGGGTTGACCGGTGTCGATGACGTAGCTTTGACCGGTATGCAGCCGGTAATCCTGGCCACTGAGGGTCAGCACGATCTCGCCTTCCAGCACCGTACCGGTTTCTTCACCCTGATGGCGGATCCGCTCACCGGTGGTCGCCCCCGGGTCATACGTTTCCAGCAGCATTGCCAGCGTACGCTGTGGATCCCCGTTATGGATCAGGCGCAGTGAGACGCCCTGACTGCCAATCTCAACCAGCTCGTGGGCATCAATGACCACTTTTGGCGCTGCATCAATGGCCTTTTCGGCAAAAAACGCCGACAGCGACAGGCCGTAGACCTTCAGGAGTTTTTGCAGGGTACTGACGGCCGGACTGACTTTGTCCTGTTCGATGGTGCTGATGGCGCTGTGCGTCAGCCCGGACAGCTCGGCCACGCGACGCTGCGACAGCCCCATCTGCTGGCGAATTTCTGCCAGCCGCCGTCCGGGGGCGAGAGAGATTTCGTTCATTGTCGTGCATCCGCTCTGGCCTGCAGGCAGGCCGCAATAAAGCCCTCAAATAGCGGGCGGGACAGGGGTGAAGAGTCGCTGTGCCATTCCGGATGCCACTGGACGGCGAGGGCAAACGGGTGCTGACGGTGGCTGACCGCTTCGATCAGCCCGTCTGCGGCGCGGGCCTCGACGCGCAGGCAGTCACCCGCCCTGCGGATACCCTGCTGGTGTAATGAGTTAACCCGGAATGTCTCACCGTCACCGGCCAGCGAAGCCAGCAGGCCACCGGGCTCAACCCAGACTTCATGGGCCGGGGCATACTGCTGGTCAAGGGGGAGCGCTTCATCTTCACGGTGTTCCTGCAGGCCCGGTACCTCGTGCAGCTGACGGTGCAGTGTGCCGCCGGTGGCTACCACCAGTTCCTGCAACCCCCGGCAGATCGCCAGCAGCGGCATGCGGTGTTCAAGCGCATAGCGGATCAGGGCAAAGGCGAGCCGGTCGCGCCCGGGATCAGCCAGTGACTCCGCGCCGCTTTCGCCGTAGTGCCTGGGTTCAATGTTGCTGGGGCTGCCGGTCAGCAGGATGCCATCCAGAACGGTCATCGCGTTTTCTAATAGATCAGGAGACGACATCAGCCCGTGGGGAAGGGCCAGCGGTACGCCGCCGTGCATCAGGATCGCATCGAGATATTTGTTATGCACCATCTGAGTGGGATGGCCGCCTTTGTCAATCTGGCACATCACCACGCCAATCAATGGCTTGTCAAAAATAATGCCCATTACTCCCCCTGTATGCCTGGTCAATATATCAACCACGCGGACCCCGAAAGGCCGGAAACTGTGCAATATATTTTCAATCTAGCAATCACCTGCTTAATATTCAAACGCAATAAGGCCAGAAATAAAGCGCCCTGTAACATTTGCACACTTTTTCTGTTAGCGCTATGTTAAGAGAGTGGCTGTTATTTTGAGCAGTTTTCAACAACCTGAAAGGGTGACGTGATGACCAATATTGTCGAAGTAGAAGACTTCACGCGGCACAGTGAAGAGAAACGAACCAGCGCGTTCCGGAATGAGGTGAAGGCCTATCTGGAACGCTATCCTGACACGCAGTATGCCGATATTCTCCTCAACGATTTAAACGGCGTTTTTCGTGGAAAACGCATCCCCATCGCCAGCCTGATCAAGCTTGATAAAGGCTGCTACTTCCCCGCCTCGGTTTACGCCATGGACATTCTGGGCAATACCGTAGAAGAAGCCGGACTCGGTCAGGCAATGGGGGAACCCGACAATATTTGTATGCCTGTTGAAGGCTCGCTTACCCCCTCTGCCGCCGACCCGCAGCATCTTGCACAGGTCCTGCTGACCATGTGTAATCAAGATGGCACTCCCTTTGACGTTGAACCCCGAAATGTCCTCAATCACCTCTGGCAGCGCCTGCGCAACCGGGGACTGTTTCCGGTGGTAGCGGTAGAGCTGGAGTTCTATCTGGTCGATAAGCAGCGAGATGCGGAAGGGGATATTCAGCCGCCGTGTGCGCCGGGTAGCGACGAACGTAATATGCAGAACCAGGTTTACTCGGTCGATAATCTTGACCACTTCTCTGCGGTGCTGAGTGATATTGACGCGCTGGCGCATCTGCAAGGGATCCCGGCCGAGGGGGCCCTGGCGGAGGCCTCGCCCGGGCAGTTTGAAATCAACCTGAACCACACGCGCCACGTGCTTAATGCCTGCGACTATGCCGTACAGCTAAAAAGGCTGGTGCGTCAGGTGGCCGAGCAGCACGGCATGAACGCCACCTTTATGGCGAAACCTTATGAAGCCTATGCGGGTAGCGGAATGCACGTGCATATCAGCATGCTGGACGCGGCAGATCATAATGCCTTTGCCGGGGATGACGGCAGTGATTCACCGCTTCTCAAGCGCGCGCTGGCCGGGATGATTGATTTGATGCCCGCCTCCATGGCGCTGCTGGCCCCCAATGTAAATGCCTACCGTCGTTTTCTGCCGGATGCGTTTGTACCGCTGCAGGCCTCATGGGGCCACAATAACCGCACCGTGGCGCTGCGCATCCCCTGCGGGGATCCTGACAACCACCGGATCGAATACCGGGTGGCCGGGGCGGATGCGAACCCCTATCTGGTGATGGCGGCCATACTGGCCGGCATTCTGCACGGTCTGGATAATCAGCTGCCGTTGCCCCCTGCGGTAAAAGGTAACGGGCATGAAGCTGAGGGGAACCCGCTGCCCATTCGTCAGAGTGATGCGCTGGCAGCCTTTGAGCAAAGCCATGCGATGCAGGCGCTGCTGGGTAGCCGTTTTGGCTTTGTCTGGCATCAATGCAAACACCATGAACTGATGCAGTTTGAACGGCTGATTACGGCGACAGAAATTGACTGGATGCTGAAAAATGCCTGAGGATTTCCCCCGGCGGGCGGGACTGTCACGCCGGGCTTACTGTTGAGATAACAATTAATTGTAAGTGAAGCTCTCGGGGGCTTGTCATCGTGCCTTAATCTGGTGCAAAATACGCGCCCTGCAAAACGATACCTGTAAACCGACGCTGATTTACCCGGCGGCGGTATTTTTTTATTCGTCGCTTAAGCAGGAACTTTTTTCGCCTTTAAAGAGGCCGGTCCAGAACCGGATAGATATTCGCTTTTAAATACACTTTGACGTGTCTTATTGAGGAAACAACCATGGGGCTTCACCTTCTTACTCCAGCGTTTGCTGGGATCCGCCAGCGCGATGACTACGGCGCCACAGCAGGTTATACCTTCACGCCTGCCTGTTATTCCCAGAATCCTCTTTTGAAAAGCTATCGCACCCTGCGTAGCTCCCCTGTGGTTCAACCCAGAACGGTTGATGCTATGGGGAGATTAAATCATGTCGCTTGATCACCTGAATCCCGCCGCCCAGCCGCGTGCAAAACTGAAAAAAACGCTGACGTTACTGCCTGTTGTCATGATGGGTCTGGCTTATATGCAGCCAATGACCTTGTTTGATACGTTTGGCATCGTTTCTGGCCTGACGGATGGCCACGTCGCGACCGCATACGCATTCGCGCTGATTGCTATTCTTTTTACCGCACTGAGCTACGGCCAGTTGGTACGTCGTTTCCCGTCAGCGGGTTCGGCCTATACCTATGCGCAGAAAGCGATCAGCCCGCACGTCGGCTTTATGGTCGGCTGGTCTTCGCTGCTTGATTATCTGTTTATGCCGATGATCAATATTTTACTGGCGAAAATTTACTGGGAAGCGCTGGTTCCCGGGGTTCCCTCGTGGATCTTTGTGGTGCTGCTGGTGGGCTTTATGACCCTCTCGAACCTCAAAGGCATTAAAACCGTTGCCAACTTCAACAGCGTGATTGTGGTGCTGCAGGTGGTGGTGATGGTCGCGATCATGGCGATGGTGGTCTGGGGTGTGGCGCACGGTGAAGGCGCAGGCACGCTGGTCAGCAGCAGGCCGTTCTGGTCGGAAAACGCCAACGTGGTGCCGATGATCACCGGGGCGACCATACTCTGCTTCTCGTTCCTCGGTTTTGATGGCATCAGTTCGCTGTCCGAAGAGACGAAAGATGCAGAGCGCGTGATCCCGAAAGCGATCTTCCTGACCGCGCTGATCGGGGGCGTCATCTTTATTGTTGTGTCCTACTTCCTGCAGCTGTACTTCCCGGATATCTCACGCTTTAAGGATCCGGACGCGTCACAGCCGGAAATCATGCTCTACGTGGCAGGCAAGGCCTTCCAGTTCGGCATTCTGATCTTCTCCTGTGTCACGGTGCTGGCTTCTGGTATGGCTGCACATGCGGGCGTTTCGCGTCTGATGTATGTGATGGGGCGTGACGGGGTATTCCCGGTCAGCTTCTTCGGCTACGTTCATCCGAAATGGCGTACGCCAGCGCTGAACGTGCTGCTGGTAGGGGTAATTGCGCTGTCCTCCATCACCTTCGATCTTGTGACCGCAACGGCGCTGATTAACTTTGGTGCGCTGGTGGCATTCACCTTCGTTAACCTGTCGGTGATTTCACAGTTCTGGATCCGTGAGAAGCGCAACAAGACCTTCAAAGACAACATCAAGTTCCTGGTGCTGCCGCTGATGGGGGCGCTGACCGTCGGGGCGCTGTGGGTTAACCTGGAAGAGAGCTCAATGATTCTGGGGCTGGTATGGGGGGCGATTGGCCTGCTGTATCTGGCATTTGTTACCCGCAGCTTCCGTAACCCGGTGCCGCAGTGCAGTGAAGATCTGATGTAATCCTGCGGGGTCATCAATCTGTTTTAAGGGCGGACCGCCTGTCGCGGTCCGCCTTTTTCATATCAGGACACCAGTTCCCTTGCATACTCAAACAGCGCCTTCAGCTGGTCGAGCTTCACTTGATCCCCTTCGTACTGATTAAACAGCATCTCCAGCTCCTGGACGTAGCGCTGTACCCGTTCCGGGTTCAGCATCTCGCGGCGATGCTGTAACCAGCGTTTCTGTTCCGCGTCGTCCAGCGTGCCGGGGAAGTTGCGTGCGCGGAAGCGGAATAGCAGCTTCTCGATACGCCCGTCATTAAAGGCTAAATCCAGCGCCGGCAGGTTTTCCGGGGCGGTCTGGCGAATGATATTCATCGCATTCCGGTCGGCGTCGCTGAAGAACCCGTTATAGAGCTGAGCATCTACGTCGTCCGACGGCGTAAAGGGTTCCGCTTCGGCAAACAGGGCCACCACTTTTTCGCGGACTTCAGGATGCTGGCGCAGCAGGGCAAGATTGTCCAGGCAGCGCTGGCGGTCAATGCCGATGCGTTCGGCATCTTCCGGGCGCAGTGTATTCGCCGGAGCCACCACCGGGCACTTGTTAATATGCACCAGCTTTAACGGCACCGGGGAGGCGTCGCCCAGCTCGCCGCGCGGGGTATACAGCCGTTCGCGCAGCGCGTCGGCATCCAGCTCAAGCAGGGGGGTCATATCCCCGCCGAGATCGCAGGTAATCAGGGCATTGCGGTTATCCGGGTGCCAGGCCAGCGGCGCTATCCAGCTGGTGTTGCCGCGTGCGGCACCAAACATGCCCGAAATATGCACCAGCGGCTTCATCTGGGGAATATCCACCAGCGCGCTGATCTTCTGCTTGTTGCGGTGACTGAACAGGAAGTCGTACAGGCGTGGTTGCTTCTCTTTGACCCGCTTCGCCATGGCAATAGTGGCGTAGACGTCCGACATGGCATCATGGGCGTTTTCGTGGGCGACGCCATTGGCTTTGGTCAGATGCTCCAGGCGGAAGCTGGGTAAACCATCGTCATTTTCCGGCCATTCAATGCCGTCCGGACGCAGGGCATAACAGGCCCGCATCACGTCCAGCAGATCCCAGCGGCTGTTGCCGTACTGCCAGCTCCAGGCATAGGGATCATAAAAGTTGCGGTAGAGCAGGTTGCGGGTGACTTCATCGTCAAAACGCACGTTGTTATAGCCGACCACGCAGGTATTGGGTTCGCTGAAAAGCTGATGAATGCGGCGGGTAAACTCCGCTTCGCTGACGCCGCGTGCGAGGGCAATCTGCGGGGTAATGCCGGTGATCATTACGGCTTCGGGCTGCGGCAGGTAATCGTCCGCAGGCTGGCAGTAAAACACCTCTGGCTCACCGATAATATTAAAATCCATATCGGTACGGATACCGGCGAACTGCGCAGGGCGGTCCAGCGACGGGCTTTTACCGAAGGTTTCATAATCGTGGAAAAGGAAGGTGGGTTGATTCGCTTTGTCTTTCACGGTTTCGCTGTCCACTTCTGTTTGTTAACTGTTGAAAACGCAGTGCCTGATTCCCTGTGTGAACCTTCCCGCATTGACATAGGCTGTCAGTGTAAACCATATCTGAAGATGCACGAAATAGGTCAGCGGCTGACCGCCCTGGCACCCTGGCACTGCCTCGCGGCAGGACGGAAACATCCCGCAGGCAGGAGAGGGAAGGCCAGCAAAAAAAATTTCCGCTAATCCCCTGATTTATTCATATTTTCTTGCAATTTAGTCACGCAAAGACATGGCGGATGCCGTACAACAGGCGCAGTTTTTTATTCTGCATATGTTGAGGATCGATCGTTGAAAAAGCATCAGCTTGCAAGTTTGTGTCTGGTCATGGCGTTGAGCAGTGCTGCCGTTACCGCCGGCCAGCCCGCGCAGGACGCGCTGGCGTTCCCGTTAACGTCCCCGGCGATTGATGCCGCCTCCTGGGTGCTGATGGATGCGACCACTGGCCAGATCCTGACATCAGGCAATCCGGATGAGCGGCGGAACCCGGCCAGCCTGACGAAGCTGATGACCGGTTATGTGGTGGATCGCGCCATTGATAAAAAGCGCATCACCCGTGACGATATTGTTACCGTTGGTAAGGACGCCTGGGCCGAAGGCAATCCGGTATTTAAAGGCTCATCGCTGATGTTCCTGAAACCGGGGGATAAAGTGTCGGTGCGCGACCTCAGCCGCGGGGTGATCATTGATTCTGGCAATGATGCCTGTGTTGCCCTGGCCGATTATGTTGCCGGTAGCCAGGCCAGTTTTGTCACGCTGATGAACCAGTACGTCGACAAGCTGGGCCTGAGCAACACCCACTTTGAAACCGTACACGGGCTGGATGCGCCCGGACAATTTACCACGGCTCGTGATCTCGCCGTCCTCTCCCGGGCCATTATCAGCGGGGAGCCAGATTTTTATCAGATGTACAGTGAGAAATCGCTCACCTGGAACGGCATTACCCAGCAGAACCGCAACGGGCTGCTGTGGGACAAAACGCTGCATGTTGACGGTCTGAAAACCGGGCATACCGAAAGTGCCGGCTTTAATATCATCGCCTCCAGCGTCGACGGCCAGCGCCGCCTGATTGCGGTGATCATGGGGGGGAAAAGCTCAAAAGGGCGGGAAGAGCAGGCGCGTAAACTGCTGACCTGGGGCCAGAATAACTTTGATACGGTGCAGCTGTTCCACGCCGGCAAAGAGATTGGTCATGAAACCGTGTGGTACGGTAACCCGCACCGCATTTCGCTCGGCAGTGAAAAAGATGTGTTCCTGGCGCTGCCGCGTGATGAGGTGCAAAAGGTGAAAGCCAAATATGTCATCGACCGTAAGGATCTGGAAGCGCCAATCAAACTGCATGAGCAGGTGGGCACAATCCAGCTGGTAGAAGGTGACAAAACGCTGGCCAGCTATCCGCTGGTGGCGCTTCAGCCGGTTGAGGAGGCTGGGATCGTGACCCGCATCAGCGACTGGATCAAGCTGAAGTTGTGATAAAAGTGTGAATGTCATCCGTCAGAAGAAAACGGGTGATTAATGCTATGTTTCCACAGGGTAAGTTAAGTGTTTTCTGCTGCTTACCCTGATTAAATGAGGGGAAAAACAGCCGTAAAACGGCGATTCTCCGTCTGCTCCCGTCCCCCGCTTCAGGTATGATGTCCCGCTCATTCTTCTTCTTTCGGAGCCACCTTTGCGACCGGACAAGCCGCTGACGGCGTTTGAATTCAGCCTGTATCGTAATTATCGCATCGTGCACGGCGTGCGTATCGCGCTGGCCTTCATTCTGACGTTCCTGCTGGTCAGGGTGATGGCGATCCCGGAAGGCAGCTGGCCGCTGATCACGCTAGTGGTGGTGATGGGGCCGATCTCCTCGTGGGGCAATGTTTTCCCCCGCGCGGTTCAGCGTATTGGCGGCACGATCTTTGGTTCTATCTCCGGGCTGATTGCACTCAAGCTGGAGCTGATCTCCCTGCCGGTGATGCTGATATGGTGTGCAGCGGTGATGTTTATCAGCGGTTTTCTGACACTGGGTAAGCACCCGTATATGGCGCTGCTGATTGGTATCACACTGGCGGTGATTTGCGGCGGGGTGCCGGGTGATATGACCACCGCTCTGTGGCGCGGGGGGGATGTGATCCTCGGGTCGCTGCTGGCGCTCCTGTTTACCAGTATCTATTCACAGAAGGCCTATACCCACTGGCGCATCCAACTCTCCGACCTGCTGCTGGAAACCGCCCGCGTCTATCATGCCGGATTTTCGCCTAACCTGGTGGAGAAACCGCGCCTGACGCGTCCGCTGCAGCGCCTGCTGAGTAATGTGATCAAAATGCGTGCGCTGATTGAGCCTTCCAGCAAAGAGACGCGTACGCCGCGCTCGGTGTTTGAGGGGATCCAGACCCTGAACCGCAACCTGGTCTGTACGCTGGAGCTTCAGCTGAATGCCTGGTGGGCATCGCGCCAGAGCCATCTGATTATGCTGAATGCGCCGGCGCTGCGCAGAACCCAGCAGATGACGGAAAATACCCTGCGCGCGCTGTCACGTGTGATCGTTGAAGGTGACACGGGTAAAATGGCGGCCAACAGCGAGGAACTGGCAGAAATCACCCGCGAATTACGTCAGCTGATCGCGGAATCAGACAGCGACGAGCTGGTGGAAACACCGATCCACGGCTATGTCTGGCTGAGCCTGGAAATGGCCAGCCAGTTAGAAAGACTGACCGAGTTGATCCGCCTGACGTTGCGAAAATAGAATGTTCCAGCAACAACTTACTGCGAGCTGACTCGCTTCAGGGTAAGATAGGGGGAATCCGGTTCAGTAAGTTTAAAATTGCCATCGGCAGCGGCTCGCCGTTAAGCTGATAGCCACGATAATGATGCCTGTATGCGCAGGCCCAAATGAAAGGTGTCTTCATGGAAAATGCAAAACAATCATTTCAGGACGTACTGGAGTTCGTGCGTATGTTCCGTCGTAAGAACAAGCTTCAGCGTGAAATTACCGACAACGAAAAGAAAATCCGTGATAACCAGAAGCGTGTGCTGCTGCTGGACAACCTCGGCGAGTACATCAAGCCAGGCATGAGCGTGGAAGCCATCCAGGAGATTATCGCCAGCATGCGCAGCGATTACGAAGATCGCGTTGATGACTACATCATCAAAAATGCTGACCTGTCGAAAGAGCGCCGTGACCTGTCCAAGAAACTGAAATCTCTGGGTGAACCGAAAGCGTAACGACGCACGGTCAGTTCAGCGCAACACGAGAAAGCCGGGCTTACGCAGCCCGGCTTTTTTATTGCCCGTCATTGTCCAGCTGCTGCGCCAGTCGCCGCAGCTCGGCCGCCACCGGATGCGCGAGGCGTTTTGCCGCACGCGGCGCGGCTGTGCTGGCCCGCACCACCAGGTCGGTGGCAAAGGGCGGCAGCAGCGCCTGCCTGCCGGGCTGTTCAAGCTGGTCAGTCAGCCACTGAACGCTTCTTTCACCCAGATGGCGCATATCCTGGCGCACGGTGGTCAGGGGCGGCTGATACCAGGCACTGTCGGCCGTATCATCGTATCCCACCACCGAGACGTCAGCGGGTACCGCTACGCCCATCTGATGCAGCGCCTGCATCGCACCCAGTGCCATCTGATCGTTTGCCACCAACAGGGCCGTCGGTAAGACCTGCCCCATTAGCTGCATCACGGCCAGATAGCCCGACTGTGCGCTCCAGTCGCCCTCAAACTGGCAGACAGGCGTCAGATGATGCTCCTCCAGCACCTGACGCCAGACCGCCGTGCGTGCGCGTGCCGCCACCGAGTCTGCCGGGCCGTTAAGCAGTGCGATACGCCGGTGCCCGAGCTGCAGCAGATGCTCCGCGCCCTGGCGCGCGCCGGTATGGGCGCTGAAGCTGCAGCTGGGCACGTCGGCGTCGTCAGCGACATCCAGAAACAGACAGGGCAGGGAGGCCGCCATCCGTTCGATCTGCTGCGCCGCCTGGGCATCCAGCGGCACATTGATTAACAGCGCGTCTACCCGCTGAGAGAGCAGATCGCTGACCGCCTGCTGCGCACCACCGTCGTCCGCCATGGCGATCACCAGATGATAGCCCAGCTGGCTGGTTCGCCGCTGGATGGCTGAGGCGATCTGCGCCGGGGCCAGCAGCGCCAGATCGCTGGTGGCGAGACCGAGCGTTCGGGTATTTTTCCCGGCCAGCTGCTGCGCGACCCGGTTGGGCACGTAGTTCAGCGCCAGCATGGCCGCCTCCACCCGTTTGCGGGTCTGTTCTGCGACCTGGCTTGAATGGTTCAGCACCCGGGATACGGTCTGATAGGACACACCGGCGGCGCTGGCGACATCCTCCAGCGTCACAGAGCGGGATCTCATGGTTAACTCCTGTTTTTAATAGCGCAGTTTAGCAATAAAAGGGATCCGCATCCGTTGCTGCGCGGCTGCACCGATTCCGTCCATCCGGTTGAACTCCGGTTTAATTTTGATTTAAACCGCAGAATATACTATTCGCTGAACTCACAGGATCTTACAGCAGTCTATAAGGATATAATATGTCTGAACAATCGTTAACCCGGGAGCAGGTCATCTGTACGCTGCCTCTGACCCGCTGGGATGAGTCCCTGCCCGATACGCACGCGCTGGAGTCACTGGAGCAGGGTAAAGTCCTGTTTCTTCCCCGTCTGACGTTCTCCCTGCTGCCAGAGGAACAGGCGTTACTGAACCCGGCACTGACCGATCCTAAACGCAAAAATATCAGCTTTAATGCAGATAAAGGCCAGCTGCGTGGCATTGCCCGCCCGGAAAATGCCCCTCAGGTTAGCCAGCTGCTGGCGCGTTACTATCGTCACTGTCTGCAACTGGTGGATGCGCTGTTGCCCGAATACAGCCATGTACTGCACTCGCCGGTCAATACGCTGCGCCTGCACCCGGTCACAGCGTGGCGGGAAAAGAGCTCATGGCGCAAAGATGACAGCCGCCTGCACGTCGATGCGTTCCCCTCCCGGCCGATTCAGGGGGAGCGCATCCTGCGTATCTTTACCAATATCAATCCCGCAGGTGAGCACCGCGAGTGGCGCGTCGGTGAACCGTTCCCGGTACTGGCACAGCGCTTTATGCCGCATATGAAAGGCTATTCTCCCCTGAACAGCTGGCTGCAACACCGTCTGGGCATGACCAAATCTTTTCGTACAGGGTACGATCATATGATGCTGCGGCTGCATGATGCGATGAAAGCGGATCAGGGCTATCAGGAGCAGGGGCCCCAGGTCGCCCTGTCTTTACCGGCGGGCAGCAGCTGGATCTGCTTCGCCGATCAGACGCCCCACGCCGCCATGGGCGGTCAGTTTATGCTGGAGCAGACGTTTCTACTGCCGGTAACCGGTATGAAACATCCTGAACAGGCCCCTGTCGCGGTGCTGGAAAAACTGCTGCACCGACGCCTGCTGTAAAGGGACCTGGCGGCCCGGACCGGCCGCCTATTTTTGCCGTATTTTGAAACATAAAAAGACTTTGCATATTGACCGGTCTTTTACCATCATCTGGTTAGCGTAGGCTCATTTTCCCCTGTGAAAAACTGGATCAATCTTGCAAAACCTCAGCGTTTCTCTGCAGCAGGCGATAAAGCGTACTGCATGGTATCCGAAAAGACGTTCTTCACGGGTACTGTTCTGGCGTGAAATAACCCCCCTTGCCGTGCCTATCTTTTTTGAGAATCTTTGCGTCCTGCTGATGGGGGTGCTCAGTACCTTCCTGGTCAGCTGGCTGGGAAAGGAAGCGATGGCCGGGGTTGGTCTGGCCGACAGCTTCAACATGGTGATCATCTCCTTTTTTGCCGCTATCGACCTCGGCACCACGGTGGTGGTGGCGTTCAGCCTCGGTAAACTTAACCGGGAAAGAGCGGTTGCCGCAGCCCGACAGTCGCTGATTATTATGACGGTGTTTGCCGTCCTGCTGGCGCTGACGATTGAGTTCGCAGGCCCGCAGATCATCGATCTGATTGCCGGTGAAGCCGAGCCGCAGGTGAAAGCGCTGGCGCTCTCCTATCTGCAAACCACGGCCTGGAGCTACCCGGCGGCCGCCATTGCACTGATCGGCTGCGGGGCTCTGCGCGGGGCGGGAAATACTAAAATTCCGATGCTGATCAACGGCGGAATGAATATCCTCAACATCATCATCAGCAGCATTCTGATCTATGGCTGTTTCTCATGGCACGGGCTGGGATTTGTTGGTGCCGGGCTGGGACTGACGATTTCACGCTATATCGGCGCGGCGGCGGTGATTTACGTGCTGGTGATTGGTTTTGTCCCGGCGCTGAAAATCTCACTGAAAAGCTATTTTACCCGGCTGAATATGAGCATCCTGCGGGAAGTTCTCGGGATTGGCATCCCGGCCAGTATTGAGTCCGTGCTGTTTAACGGCGGCAAGCTGTTAACCCAGATTTTTGTCGCCGGGATGGGCACCGACGTCATTGCCGGTAACTTTATTGCTTTCTCCATCGTGTCGCTGATTAACCTGCCGGGCAATGCGCTCGGTTCGGCCTCCACGATCATTGTCGGCACACGCCTTGGACGCGGGCAGTTAGGCCAGCCGGAGCGCCAGCTGCGCTATATCTTCTGGATGTCGACCTTCTTTCTCTGTGCGCTGGCGCTGCTGACGGTGCCGTTTGCCGGGCTGCTGGCGCAGTTCTATACCCGGGACGAAGAGGTCATCCATGTGGTGAAACTGCTGGTGTGGCTGAATGCCGCTTTTATGCCGCTGTGGGCGGCATCGTGGGTGCTTCCCGCCGGGTTGAAGGGCGCGCGCGATGCGCGCTATACCATGTGGGTATCCCTGCTGAGTATGTGGGGCGGACGGATTGTGGCTGGCTATCTGCTGGGCGTCGTGCTGGGGTTTGGCGTAGTGGGGATCTGGATGGGGATGTTCCTGGACTGGATGATCCGGGGTGCATGCTTCTACCGCCGGATGAACAGCGGACGCTGGCTGTGGAAATACCGGCCCCTGCCGGAACAGAAATAACGCACAGATTGCACCCTTTTTGCCCGGGGATCAGCACTGACAGTGCTTGCGTTCAAGATATATCATAGATATATTTTACTCTCGAATGAGAATGATTCCTGATTTCAACAAAAACGAAGGGTAAACATGTCCACTGATTCTGTGAAAGCAAGCCGGGTGCCGCAGCGCGTACGCAATGAGTTGCGTTTTCGCCAGCTGACCGTCACCGGCAAAACCCGTGTGGCCGAAAGCTTCTGGCGCATCGATTTTGGCGGCGAGGATCTGTCTGGCTTCATCTCGCCCGGGTTTGATGACCACATCAAGGTGTTCTTCCCCGACAGCAGCGGCACGCTGAACCTGCCGGAGGTCACGGAGGAGGGCGTGGTGTGGAAAGAGGGGGCGCGTCCGGTTTCCCGTGACTATACGCCGCTGTTTTTTGACGGGGTGGCGAACACCCTGACGCTGGATTTCTTTATTCATGACGGCGGCGTGGCCAGCGACTGGGCGGCACAGGCACAGCCTGGCGACAGGCTGGCCATTGGCGGGCCGCGCGGTTCGCTGGTGGTGCCGGATGATTATGCTTTCCAGCTGTATGTCTGTGATGAAAGCGGGCTGCCCGCCTTTAAACGCCGTCAGGAGACCCTCAGCGGTCAGCAGCATAAGCTGTTCGCGTGGGTGGATGAAGCCGTCGGTCAGGCTTATCTGGAAAAGCTGAATGGCGTTGATGTCACCTGGATGGGTAGCGGCAATATGCAGTCAGAAAATCTGGCTGCACTGATTGATACCTTCAATACGCTGCCGCTGCCGGCCGGGGATTACTTTATCTGGCTGACGGGTGAGGGTGAGTTTGTCAAAAAACTCAGTGACTACTTTATTGAACAGCGCGGCTGCGATGCGACCTATGTGCGTGCCGTCGCCTACTGGCACGACAAGTAAGATGCGGTCGGGATCCTCCGCCTGCCAGGCAGATAGTGCAGCCCGCGTGGGCCGCAGAAAGCGTCGGGAAAAAATAGTGGATGCCAGCGATATCCGGTTGCTGCTGCTGCATTTTCTCCATCAGCGCTCCGCGCATGGCTACGAGCTGATCAAAGCCATTGAGGAGCTGTCGAAAGGGGAATATACCCCCAGTCCGGGGATCATTTATCCCAATCTGACGCTGCTGGAGGAGATGGAGTGCATTGCCGTCGTCGACCCGCTGGCGGCGCGTAAAGCTTACCGACTGGAAGCGGCGGGACAGGCGCAGCTGGCGCAGCATCAGCCTGCCGTGACGGCGATTGTCCAGCGTCTTTCCACGCTGGCCGTACTGGTCAACAACCGCAGCCTGCCGGATGTGGAGCGCGCTATCCATAATATGAAGACGGCGCTCAACGTGCGCCTGTCGCAGGACGGGCTGTCACAGCAGACGCTGTTTGCCATTATTGATGCGCTGGATGAGGCCGCAAAGAAGATTGAACGTAGCTGAAACAGACCGGGGCGGTCGGGGATGAACGCCCCGGTCTTCAGTGAACTACTCTCCTAAACGATAGCGTTCCAGCCAGTGCGCATACGTCACAGGCAGAACCCCCGAGGGCTGCTCAACGTTAAGTTTCTTCGCCATGTAGTACGGATAGTGGGGGTTGGCGAGATGGGCGCGGCCAATCATCACCAGGTCCATCTGCTGTTCCGCAATGACCCGCTCGGCCACCTCTGGCACCTCAATGCCCCACGACGACGCCACGGGCAGATCCGCTTCACGACGCACGCGCTCTGCCACCGGAGCCAGGAAGGCAGACCCCCACGGGATCTCAGTTTCCGCAATCGAGAAACCGATGCTGACGTTAAGCATATCCAGGCCACCCTGCTTCATCAGCCGGGTCAGTTCAATGGATTCTGCCAGCGTCTGCTCGTCACGCCCGTCATATTCAATCACGCCAAAACGCGCCGTCAGCGGCAGGTTTTCCGGCCATACGTCACGGACGGCAGCCAGGGTTTCCAGCAGGAAACGGCTGCGCCCGGCGAAGTCACCGCCGTACTCGTCGGTACGCTGGTTGGCGTGAACGGAGAAGAAGCTCTGAGCCAGATAGCCGTGGGCGAAGTGCAGCTCCAGCCACTCAAACCCGGCATCGCGCGCGCGGCACGCGGCAGCGACAAAATCCCTTTTCACCCGGGCAATATCCTCCAGGGTCATTGCCTTCGGCACCTGCGGCAGATGATGGCCAAACGCCACGGCGGACGGGGCGAGGGTCTGCCAGCTGCGCGGATCCCCGGCGGCGATATGGTCGTCGCCTTCCCACGGACGATTAGCACTGGCTTTACGCCCGGCGTGCCCAATCTGAATACCCGGTACGGCACCTGCGGCTTTAATCGATGCGGCAATCCGCGCCATGCCTTCTGCCTGCTGGTCATTCCACAGCCCGGTACATCCCGGGGTGATACGACCTTCCGGTGATACCGCGGTCGCTTCCACGATCACCAGAGCGGCACCGCCGCGTGCCATGGCAGGATAGTGGACCTGGTGCCAGTCGGTGGTCAGACCATCTTCGGCGCTGTACTGGCACATAGGGGGGACGGCAATGCGGTTACGCAGCGTGACATCTTTCAGGGTAAACGGCGTAAACAGTGCGGACATAATCAACCTTTAATATTAATGGGTTAGAGAGACAGTCAGTAACATTACGCCACGAAGCACGCGGGCCGATAAGCGTCGAGTGCTAATCACGACGACAGCGTAGCGAACAGCAGCGCCCGCAGCCAGCGGTGTCCCGCATCGCGGTGGCTGCGCTCATGCCAGGCCACGGTTTTACTGAATCCGCTAAGGGTGACGGGCGGGACCATCTGCACCAGATCGGGAGCGCTGGCTGCCAGACGCTGCGGCACAACGGCGATCAGGTCACTGCTGCGCAGGATCTCCGGCAGCACCAGAAAGCTGCTGACCGCCAGCGTCACCCGGCGCTGCCGGCCGACAGCCGCAAGAGCCTCATCGGTGACGCCACGAAACTGCGTTCCGCTGTGTGAGACCAGCGCATGATCGAGCGCGCAAAAACGATCTAAGGGCAGGGTACCTGCTCCCGCATCCGGGTGCCCGGGGCGCAGCAGGCAGACGTACTGCTCGTCAAACAGGTGGCGGGCATGCAGTTCCGGCGGCGTGGTGTCCGGAGTGACCAGTGCCAGGTCGGTTTCACCCCGGGCCATCTGCTCTGCCAGCCGCCCGTAGATCACCTGCTGCACGCTGACGCGCACGCCGGGTGCCTGCTGGCGCAGCGCGGCAATAAAGGGGACGACAACGGCACTCAGCGCATAGTCGGTAGCGGCAATGTGCAGTGACATCTGTGCGCTGGCAGGCTGAAAAACCGTCGGCTGCAGCAGCAGGCTGACTTCGCCGAGGATCTGTTTCACCGGCGCGGCCAGCTCCAGCGCACGCAGGGTGGGGGTGATGCCGTGACGGGTACGGGTAAACAGCGGGTCATCAAAACACTCGCGCAGCCGGGTCAGCATCCCGCTGACCGCCGGCTGCGTCAGGGCCAGCCGCTGCGCGGCGCGGGTCACGCTACGTTCATCCAGCAGCGCGTCCAGAGTTTTCAGCAGGTTAAGATCCAGCGTGCGGATATCGGTCATGATGGCAGGCTCACGGATTAAGATATTTGTTTTTATGATATCTTAAATAAAAGATGGCGATTGGTTTTATGTCTCAGGCGGGCGCAGCATAGCCTTAACTTCACAACGAAAAGGCATCTCCCTGATGAACAGCATTATCTGGCCGCAAGGCTATATCCCGGGTTTAAGCGACAACTTTGCCTCCAATGAAATGATCGTTACCGGTGTCAGCGTCGCCGCCCTGTGGGACAAGCTGACCGATACGGCGGCATGGCCGGGTTACTACAGCAATGCCAGTGATATACGTTTCCACGATGGCACTGGCCCACGTCTGACGAATGGCGCACGCTTCCGCTTTACCACTTTTGGTTTCCCGGTCGAGGCCGAAGTAAACGAATTTGAGCCACCGCTGGCGGGCAGCGCAGGACGCATCGCCTGGCACGGCGGGTGCGGAGACGACAGCGAAAGCCGCCTGGATGTACATCATGCCTGGCTGATTGAAGCCCTGGCGGATGGCCGGGTACGGGTGCTGACGCAGGAGACGCAGAATGGCAAACCGGCACGGGAGCTGGCGTTAACCCGCCCTGACCCGATGATTAACGGTCATCAGGCGTGGCTGGATGGCCTGCTTGCAGCAGCCCGCACCGCGCAGCAATAAGCTCAGCTTATCAGGTAATAAGTAGAATGTTGCTGGAGGGATAGCGAAACTCTGCCAGGTTATTAACGTGTTTTTCCTCTTACCCTGACGTTAATAATAAAGGTACCCGCAATGAAACAGGACATTCTGATTATTCAGCCACTGATGCCGGAACTGAGCGAGGTTCTGCACCAGCACTATTACTGTCATCGTCTGTATGAACAAACGGACGTGGCCGCCTTTCTTGAGGAACATGCAGGCAAGATCAAAGCGGTTGCCACCCGGGGAGATGTCGGGCTGGCGGCCGATCTGATGGCTGCGCTACCTGCGCTGGAACTGATCGCTGTTTTTGGTGTTGGCACCGATGGTATCGATCTGTCGGCTGCCCGCGATCGTGATATCACGGTGACCATCACCTCCGGCATTCTGACGGATGATGTGGCGGATCTGGCACTGGCTCTGATGCTTGGTGTGTCACGGCAGATCGTGGCGCAGGATGCGTTTCTGCGCAGCGGGGCCTGGCAGGAACGCCCGCCGCAGTTGGGTTATAAGCTGTGCGGTAAACGTGTGGGGATTATGGGGCTGGGTAAGATTGGTGCCGCGATTGCCCGGCGCTGTGTGGGTTTTGATATGCAGATCGGTTACTGCAACAGCCGCCAGAGCAGTGAGCCTGGATGGCAGCGTTTTGGCGATTTGCATCAGCTGGCGCAGTTCAGTGATTTTCTGGTGCTGGCCGTGCCGGGAGATGCGCGTAACCGCAAGAAGGTAGATGCAGAGATCCTCAGCGCGCTGGGGAAAGAGGGCATTCTGATTAATGTTGCGCGCGGAGCGGTGGTGAATGAGGATGACCTGATTGAGGCGCTGCAAAATCATACTATTCGCGGTGCCGGTCTGGATGTGTTTGATAATGAACCGGGGATTGATGCGCGTTTTGCGGCGCTGACCAACACGGTACTGATGCCGCATATTGCCAGTGCAACGGTCGAGACGCGTCAGGCGATGGCACAAAATGTGGTGGATAATCTGGCGGGGTGGTTTGCAGGGAAGGGGGCGGTCACGCCCGTGGAGTAGAAATATCCCCAAAAAAATTAATGGCTTCCTGTCTGGCTTCAGGTCCGGGGCCAGTTTGAGCACGCCGGATCGGCAAGACCCGCCTCCCTGCTGGCCTCGACACGCGACGTTCTGTCGCGTGACGTCCGGCTTACTTCAAACTGGTCCCATCCCCGCAGAATCGTTGCTCGCTGTGGATTTTAAAACCGCAACAGCATGACGCTCTCTGTGTATTGGTTAGGGTTTTGACCTGGGTTTTGATGTTGACCTGGACAATCGTGCAGATCAGCAGAGCCTGCGACAGTTCGCAAAAGCTTAATACTGCCCGTCAATCACTTCTACGCCCTTACCGGCCAGCCAGGGGTCGATCCACTCCCGTTCCAGCTCCCCGCGCTGCGCCAGTTCAAAATTGCGCTCATCAACAATCAGGTAGGCCTGTGCCGCTTCCAGTATCTGTGCGGCGTCTGCTTTGGGGATCACTATCACGCCATCGTGATCGCCGAGAATGATATCGCCCGGCGAGACATGAATATTCCCACAGGCAATCGGCACATTGATCTCACCAGGGCCATCTTTAAACGGCCCGCCGGGCGTGACGCCGGCAGCGTACAGGTGATAATCCATCTTGCTGATGCCCTCAATATCACGGATCGCGCCGTCCAGTACCAGTCCTTCAATATTGCGCTGGCGTGCCCAGGTGGTCATCACTTCCCCCATCAGCGCCTGGCTGCGATCGCCTTCGTTCGACACCACGATCACATCGCCCGCACCTGCCATATCCATCGCTTTATGCAGCATCAGATTACAACCGGAACGGGCTTTGACCGTCACCGCCAGACCGCACATGGTGGAATGGGACGGATTGCTCATCAGCCGAATATCGCAGGCCAGCGCAGGCAGACGGCTCATGCAGTCTGCAACTACAGCCGCAGGCAGGGTGCGGAACGCCTCAACCCAGGGCGCGGCCTGTAAATCACGTTGTAAGAAAATACGGTTACCAACAGTCATAACAATCCTCGTTTAGTTCAGGCTGGCAACGGCAGCGGCAATCAGATCCGCGCCCTGTTGCAAGGCAGGTAAATCGGTAGCAATCGACAGGCGGAAATAAGGCGACAGGCCGTAAGCAGCCCCAGCCACCACCGCAACGCCAGCGGTATCCAGCAACCACAGCACCACGTCGTTATCCGTTGACAGACGTTGCCCTTCCGCCGTGGTTTTCCCCAGCAGACCCCCGCAGTTGACGTAAAGATAAAAGGCGCCTTCCGGCAGACGGCAGCTCAGCCCGGGAATGGCATTCAGACGGGCGGCCATGTCGTCACGGCGCTGGCGGTAAACCTCCAGACTGTGGGTGATAAATTCGGTGCCGCTGTTCAGCGCCGCCAGTGCCGCAGCCTGGCTGACGGAGCTGGCGTTACTGGTGGACTGCGATTGCAGCGTGCCCATCGCCGCGATCAGCGCTTTCGGCCCGGTGGCATAACCGATACGCCAGCCGGTCATAGCGTAGGTTTTCGACACGCCGTTGACGATCAGGGTACGGTCAGCAAGGCGCGGCTCCACCTCCAGCAGATGCACATTCGGCGCATTGTCATAGCGGATATGCTCGTAGATATCGTCGGTCATGATCGCCAGGTGCGGATAATCCAGCAGCACATCGGCCAGTGCGCGCAGCTCGGCACGCGTATAGCTGGCACCGCTCGGGTTGGAAGGGGAGTTAATCAGCAGCCAGCGGCAGCGGCTGGTAATCGACGCGCGCAGATTTTCCGGTGTCAGTTTGAACCCGTCCTGCTCGCTACAGGTGACAATCACCGGGCGGCCATCGCAGGCCAGCACCATATCCGGATAGGAAACCCAGAAAGGTGCCGGGATCAGCACTTCATCGCCGGTTTCCAGCGTGGCGGCAAAGGCGTTAAAAATGGCGCTCTTGGCCCCGTTAGTGACAATCACATCGTCGGCATTCACCGTCAGACGGTTTTCGCGCAGGAACTTCTCTGCGATCGCCGTACGCAGTGCAGGGGTACCATTGTTCTGTGTATAGCGTGTTTCGCCCCGCTCAATCGCGGCGCTGGCGGCCTGACGGATCACCGCGGGGGTGTCAAAGTCCGGCTCACCCACCACCAGATTAACAATCGATTTTCCGGCACGTTTTAGCGCATTGGCGCGGTCGGAAGCGGTACTGCTCGGCGAGGGTTTAATGCGGGTAACGCGATTAGCAATATGGATGGCACTCATGGCAACACTCCGGTCGGTGGCGTAATAGCCTTAAGTTACGAACACCGGCGCGCTTCGGCTAAGAGGAGTTTGTTCTGATTCAAGAGCGAAAGCTTATGGATGGGGCAGAGCCATAAGCAAAAGCCATTTATTGGTGCAGCGCTGCATCACAGAACGGAGAAAAAGGATGTTAAAAAACGGTTAAGATCGAGATCTATCTCACTGTTTTACATATTAACTTTCCTGGTGTGTCGGCGCTCACCCTTAGAGTGGTCTGGATCTTGCTATATTCCCCTTCACCCGATGGTTACCGCAGCGCAGCGCAGAAGAGGAAGGTCACGATGAATCTCAGGCGGCTCAAATACTTTATCAAAATTGTCGATGTCGGCAGTTTGACTCAGGCAGCTGATATTCTGCACATCGCGCAGCCTGCCCTCAGCCAGCAGCTGGCATCGCTGGAAGGCGAAGTCAAACAGCAACTGCTGATCCGCACCAAACGCGGCGTCACGCCCACCGAGGCGGGCAATATTCTTTATGCGCACGCCCAGGCGATCCTGCGCCAGTGCGAACAGGCACAAAGTGCTATTGATGGTGCCGGGCAGGCACTGAGTGGGCAGGTGTCGGTCGGGCTGGCGCCCGGTACGGCGGCCTCGCTGCTGGCCTTGCCGCTGATGGAAGAAGTGCGTAAACAGCACCCGGGCATTTTGCTCTATTTTAATGAAAGCTTCGGCACCACCCTCAGTGAACTGATCATGAGCGGGCGTATGGATATGGCGGTGCTGTATGGCAACCGTCAGGTGCACGGGCTGGCGTTTATCCCGCTGATGAAAGAGGACCTGTATCTGGTGACGCCGCAGGGCACCGCCAGCTTTGGTAAAACCGTTACCCTGCAAGAGATTGCACATCTGGAGCTGTTCCTGCCGCGTCCTTACAACATTATGCGCAAACTGGTTGATGAAGCCTTCGTGCAGAAAAACCTCTCTTACAGCGTAAAATGTGAAATTGAGTCAGCCTCCACGCTGGCGCTGGCGCTGGATAATAACCTCGGTGCCACTATTCTGCCGGAGTCCATTGCGCGCAACATGGTGGCGCAGGCCCATGCACGCATGGCGAAGATTGTCGACCCGGGCATTCAGGCGCCACTCTCATTTTGTACCTCGGATCACCTGCCGCTTTCACAGCCTGCCGAGGCGGTGAAAAAAATCCTGCTGGCGCTGATGGCCGAACGCACCCAGGACAATCGCCCACTGACGCTGGTGGGGTGACCGGCACTTATCCCGGGTACAACGAGTCAATGACTCAAAATCATTCGAGCTGCAGGAAGGCGGCCAACCCGCCAATCCCCAGGGGCATAGATAACTATGTGACTGGGGGGCAGCCAACGCCCCTACAGCTTGAAGGATGAAGAGTAATAAGTCTGTCTTATCCCCCTAAAGCGAAACCCTCTTACAGACTGGCAGAACGACCGGGCTACAGTGGCCTTATGTCGGGCTTTCCGTTGACGGATATGATGTTGAGGATGAGGAATGGATCCAGCAGGTCAGTTACAGGCACCGCAAATCAGCTGGCTGGGCACCCACGCGCTGCTGTTTGAAGCGCCGGGGGCACTCTCACTCGTGAACCAGCAGCGCATCTGGGCGCTGGCAGACTACAGCGCCAGGCTGAACAGTATTCGCGGCGTGGTGCCAGGGATGAACAACCTGATGCTGGTGTTCGACCCACAGTGGTGCGGGGCCGCATTGCTGCCGGAACAGCTGCTGCGCCAGTGGGAGCGTGGGGAGAGTAAAACCTTCTCCGGGCGCATCATCGAACTGAACGTCATCTACGGTGGCGAACCGGGGCCGCATATTTGCGATGTGGCGGAACACACCGGTATGACGATCCAGGAAATCGTTCAGCGCCACAGCGAACCCCTCTATCCGGTTTATGCTCTCGGTAGCCATCCCGGTTACTGCTATCTCGGCAATATGGACCCGCAGATCGCCACGCCACGTCGCAGTACCCCGGTGCAGAGCATTCCCGGTGGTTCAGTGTCGATTGGCGGTGTGCAGACGGGCGTTTCCGCCTCCGCCGGACCGAGCGGCTGGAACACCATCGGCCGCACGGATTTTATCTTCTTTGATGCCCACGCTGAACCGCCGGTGCGCTTGCAGCCCGGTGACAGCATTCGTTTTCGCGTGGAAAAGGTGCTGGCATGATCGAAATTGAACGCACCACACCGCTCACCAGCGTGCAGGACAATGGTCGCTTCGGCGCGCTGCATTACGGCGTCGGTACGGCGGGGGTGATGGACCCTCTGGCGCTGCGCCTCGGTAATGCGCTGCTGGGTAACCACCCGGACGACGCAGTGATTGAAGTCCCGCTGTTTCCTTTCCGTGTCCGTTTTCATAGCGATGGCCTGTTTGCCCTGAGCGGCGGTGACAGCCAGGCCTCGCTGGACGGCAAGCCGGTTCCCGCATGGTGGGTGGCATACGCCCGCGCAGGCCAAGTGCTGACGCTCAATGCCTCGCGTTTTTCCGCCCGCAGCTATCTGCACCTGCCGGGTGGGGTGGATGTTCCCCGGGTGCTCGGTTCGCGCAGCACGCAGTTACGCGGTGAATTTGGCGGCTGGCAGGGACGCGGCCTCAGGGCAGGCGACCGGCTGAACGCCCGCACCCCTGACTATCGCGGTGCCTCTGACTTCGGTATTCCCTCACCACGACTGACGTTGCAAGCAGGCCCATTGCAGGTGTCGGAAATCCGCGTGCTGCCCGCGACCGAATACACCCGCTTCACGGCGGAATCGGTCCAGCGCTTCTGGCAGCAGTCGTGGCGTATCACACCGCAAAGCAACCGCTACGGCTACCGGTTGGAAGGCGAAGGGCTGGTGGCAAAAGTGCCGCTGGAGATGCGTTCTCACGGCATCATCCCGGGCGTTATCCAGGTCACCCATAGCGGCCAGCCGATTATTCAGATGCGTGATGCACAACCCAGCGGAGGCTATCCGAAACTGGGGACGGTGATCGACGCCGACATGTGGCTGTTGGGACAGGTGCCGGTGGGCAGCCAGGTACGTTTTGTGGAAGTGGATCGGCTTCAGGCACAGCAGGCACAGCAGGTGCAGGACCGCTGGCTGGATAACCTGTGTCATCAGATTGAACGTTACCGCCGTAGCGCGGGCTGACCCGATAAAAGGAGAACGAATGTTAGCATTTCGAGAGTTACAGGGCCTGGTCAATCAGATGCAGCGTAGCGGCCTGACCAGCCTGCAAATTAACAGCGCGGACTATGCCATTCGCATGACCTGTCAGCCGGGAAGTCAGCGGCCCGCCGCCGCCCCCGAGCCGGTTGCTGCCATAGCATTGCCCGTCATGCCGGTTGCCGTCACGGCACCGATGCCGGGCCGCCTCTGGTTACAGGACCCGTTGAGCGGTAAAAACGTCGGCCCCGTTTCCGGGCCGGTGGAAGCAGGCTGTCTGTTGGCGCTGGTTCAGGCCGGGCCGCTTTGCCTGCCGGTCCGTGCGCCGCAGGACGGCATCCTGACAAGCATTGAGGCGACACAAGGTCAGGCAGTGGAGTACGCCCAGGCGCTGATGCAATTGCTGCCGCAGGAAAAACCACAGACAGAGGAACAGAGCCATGCGCAGCATCGATCTTAACGCCGACCTCGGCGAAGGCTTTGGCGACTACACCCTCGGGGATGATGCCGGACTGATGGCACTGATCAGCTCGGCGAACGTGGCCTGCGGATTTCATGCGGGGGACGCCACCATTATGGCTCGCAGCGTTGCGCTGGCGAAACAACACGGTGTTGACCTGGGTGCCCACGTTGGTTTCCCGGATTTACAGGGGTTTGGTCGCCGCCGGATGCAGATCGACCCGGCCCGGCTTGTGCACGATGTCACCTATCAACTGGGGGCGTTATCCGGCTTTGCCCGTGCTGCCCACTATCCGCTGACGCACATGAGTTTTCACGGCGCACTGGGCAATATGGCGGCAGAAGAGGAGACCCTGGCACGGCCGCTGTTACAGGCGGTACGGGCTTTTGATCCCGCGCTGATTATCAGCACCACGCCGGGCAATGCCGTTGAACGCTGCGCCCGGGAACTGGGGCTGCACGTTGCCTGTACCTTCCTGGCCGACCGGGCCTTTCAGGCTAATGGCCTGCTGGTGCCGCGCGGTTCGCCGGGAGCCGTTATTCATGATGTGGAAGAGGTGAGCCGCCGGGTGATCGACCTGCTGACCACCGGATCCATCACGGCCATCGACGGCACGCGGCTGCCGATGAATGTGTCCTCCATTTTGCTGCACGGTGACACGCCGGGGGCGCTGGCTCTGATTGCGCGTCTGCGCCGGGATATCCAGGCAAATGGCGGAGAAATCAGATCGCTGTCACAACAAAAAGGCCGTTAAGCCCGGTTATAAGAGTGGCTTATTGCCACAAAGGCTTTACCTCTTACCCCCTGGCAAGCCCGGGGGGATAGAGTCAAAACACCAGAAGAATAACAGGAGTGCATTATGCCTTTTTCAGATTACAAAACGGCCCTGGTCACCGGCGCATCCGCCGGCATGGGGGAAGCCATCGTCGAGCGCCTGTGTAAAGAGGGCATTGTGGTGCATGCGCTGGCACGACGCAGTGATGAGCTGGAACGCCTGGCGGCCCGCACCGGGTGTATTCCCCACGTGGTGGATGTATCGGATGTTAACGCACTGACCGAAGTCTGCCGCGACCTGCCGATTGACATTCTGGTCAATAACGCAGGGGTTTCGCATCCTGGCTCCATTCTTAGTGCCGAAGAACAGCATGTCGACACCCAGGTGGATGTGAACCTGCGCGCCGTGCTGCATCTCTGCCGCCTGCTGGTGCCGGGCATGATGGAGCGTGACTGCGGCCATGTGATCAACATCACCTCGATTGCGGCGATCTACAACTTCGGCGGCAACTCGATTTACCACGCTACCAAAGCGGGCGTACATGCACTCTCCCGTCAGCTGCGTGTCGACTGTTATGGCAAACGTGTGCGTATCACCGAAATCTGCCCAGGCCGTGTGGCGACCGATATCTTCGGTAATGTCTCCGGAGATAAAGAGGGCGCACGCCGCCAGTTTATCGATGGCTTTGAGCTGCCGCAGGCAAAAGATATCGCCGATACCGTGGCCTTTGCGCTGGCCGCCCCGGTGGCGGTGAATATTGGTCATATCGAGATCACGCCGACACTCCAGGTACCGGGTGGGCTGTCGACCATGCGTCCTGGCAATGCTACCCGCTGATAAGCTGATTAACTGAGGGGCAAGCGACAATGAACGGTTCACTTGATTTTAGCGTCATTCTGCATGGCCAGTACGGGCAGATGATCATCGACGGCATGCTGCTCACGCTGCAACTGGCGCTGGGTTCCTGGCTGCTGGCGATGGTACTGGCGATGCTGCTGGTGGTGATCCGCCTCAGTAATCTGCGCGTATTGCAGTGGCTGGTGGCCGCTTATGTCTCTTATCACCGCAATGTGCCTACGCTGATCCAGCTGATGATGTGGTACTTCGCTATCCCCACGCTGCTGCCGGAATCGGTGCAGATGTGGCTGAATGATTTCAACGCCGAATTTGTCTTCTCACTGGTGGCGCTGGGATTGTGCCAGGCGGCGTATTTTTCCGAGGACATCCGCAGCGGGCTGCGTGCCACGCCGGAGGGGCAGACGGAAGCCGCCCGCGCCCTCGGCATGGGATATATGCAGTCGATGCATCTGATCATTCTGCCGCAGGGCATTCGTAATGCGTTACCTGCACTGATTAACCACACGGTGCTGCTATTTAAAAACACCAGTCTGGCGATGGTGATTGGCGTGGCAGACCTGACCTACGTGACGCGGGAAATTGAAAACTACACCTTCCGTACCTTTGAAGCATACCTGGTGTCAACGCTCTGTTACCTGTTCTTCTCTTTGTTGTTGATGGGCGCGGGTGCGCTGCTGGCGCAACGTTTCCAACGTGTCTATGCGAGGTAACGTCTGATGACGGAAATGCTGACGATTTTACAGCAGAACGGCATGTTGTTCCTGATGGGGCAGTATCCGAACGGCCCGCTGGGCGGGGTGCTCTGTACCTTACTGGTGTCATTACTGGCGATTGTGTTTGCGCTGCCGCTAGGCGTACTGCTAAGCGTGGCACGTGTGTCACCTTACCGCTGGCTGCGCTGGCCAGCGACCGCCTGGGTGTACGTGCTGCGCGGTATCCCGCTGCTGATGGTGGTGTTCTGGACCTACTTCTGTCTGCCGCTGTTACTGGGGCACACCCTGAGCGGCTTCGGTACCATGCTTATCACCCTGGTGATCTATGAAAGTGCCTATATCGCGGAGATCGTCCGTGCCGGTATCCAGGCGCTGCCGCCGGGGCAGTACGAGGCATCACGTGCGCTGGGCATGAGCTACACCCGCACCTTCCGTCTGGTGATCCTGCCGCAGGCGCTCTACAACATGTTACCAAGCCTGGTCAGCCAGCTGGTCTCGATTATTAAAGACAGCACGCTGGGCTATGTGATCAATGTTCCTGAGCTGACGTTTGCGGCCAACCAGGTCAATAACCAGCTGCTGACCAAACCTTTCCAGGTGTTTGCCATTGTGGCACTGAGCTATTACATCATCTGTTTCAGTCTGACGTGGCTGGCGAACTGGCTGGAGCGGCGCATTGCGCAGAAACGTAATCGCAGCCATCCGGTGGCCTCTTCACAGTCCGGCACGTTGCTGGTGACCAAACCCGTTATTGAGGAGTAAGGCATGCATCCGATTATCCGGTTTAATCAGGTTAATAAGTGGTACGGCGCGTATCACGCCCTGGCAGACCTCAACGCGGAAGTGAACAGCGGTGAGGTGGTGGTGGTGTGTGGCCCGTCCGGTTCCGGCAAATCTACCCTGATCCGCACTGTCAACCGCCTGGAGCCGATCCAGGAGGGCCAGATCGTGTTCGATGGTCATGATATTCACAGCAGCGGCATGCAGCAGAACAAGCTGCGGGCGCGCATTGGCTTTGTGTTCCAGAGTTTTAACCTGTTCCCGCATCTGTCGGTGGTCGACAACGTGATGCTTTCACCCGTGAAAGTGCTGGGGATGAAGCGCAGCGAGGCGAAGCAACAGGCGCTGGCTTTACTCGACCGCGTGGGTCTGGCACACAAAGCCAATGCCTGGCCCGCTCAGCTCTCCGGTGGGCAACAGCAGCGCGTGGCGATTGCCCGGGCGCTGGCGATGAAGCCCCCAGTGATGCTGTTTGATGAACCGACATCGGCGCTTGACCCGGAAATGGTCGGGGAAGTGCTGAACGTGATGCGCGGTCTGGCACGGGATGGCATGACCATGATGTGCGTGACACACGAAATGAATTTTGCCCGTGAAGTGGCGGACACCGTGTGGTTTATGGATGAAGGAAAGATCCTCGAAAAAGCCCGACCTGAAGATTTTTTTACCCGGCCCGCACATGAGCGCGCCCAACGTTTCCTGACCGATCTGCGTCAGCACTGATCTCACCTGCACAATAACGGAGTCTGTCGATGATGAATAAGAAACTTCCGCTGTCGTGGGCGATCTGCCTGCCCTTACTGCTGAGTGCCACCCTGTCTGCGCAGGCTGATACGCTGTCTGATATTGCCAGCCGTGGTCAGCTTAACTGTGGCGTTTACGCTGATGTCCCGCCGTTCTCCTCACCGGATCCGAAAACCCGTCAGCTGGTGGGGATGGATGTTGACCTGTGCCAGGCGCTGGCGGGTCAGCTGGGAGTCAAGGTGAACCTGATGCCGGTTTCCGTTGAAGCCCGTATCGCGGTGCTGACGACCGGGCGCGTGGATGTGCTGATCGCCAACCTCGCATACACCAAAAGCCGTGCTGCGCAGATCCAGTTCAGCGATCCGTACTACATTGCGAAAGAGGTGCTGGTGGTGAAAAGCCCCAATGCTGATAAAACCCCGGCAGACTTCAAAGGCAAGCGTCTGAGTTCAACGAAAGGTTCCACCTCAGAACAATCCATTCGCATGGCGCAGGCAAAGCCGGTGACGTTCCAGGATACCGCATCGGCCTACTTAGCACTGCAACAGAATAAATCCGTGGGTTTTGTCACCAACGGTATGACCGCCACCCAGCTGGTGAACCGCGCTGCGGCTGACAATATCAAGCTGGCGATGATCAAAGAGCCGATGGCGCTGGAACCGGTCGCCGTTGGGATGAAAAAAGGCGATGAGGCGCTGCTGACCAAAGTGAATGCCGGATTGATGGCGATGGAGCAGGGGGGTGAAATTGACCGCATCTGGAACCGCTGGCTGGGGCCGGACACCGAATACAAAATGGTGCGTGAAGAGAAAGTGCAGCCGCTGAGTAAGCTGAAATTCGTGCCGCTGGAGTAGCACGGGAGGGACTTCCCCTGACCCGGGGTGATGGTGTGCACGACGGTCAACGTCAAGGGCGGTTCGTCCTGGTTCACATCGCTTCCTCAGCGCTGCTTAATTGCCGCCTCAACGTCAAAACCCAGGTCAACATCCCAACCAATGCACAGAGAGCGCCATGTTGTTGCGGTTTTAAAACCCACCGCGAGCAACGGTTCTGCGGGGATGGGGCCAGTTTGAGGTAAGCCGGACGTCACGCGGCAGGGACGCCGCGTGCCGAGGCCCGCAGGGAGGCGGATTTTGCCGATCCGGCGTGCTCAAACTGGCCTCAGACCTGAAGCCAGACTGCCCGCGACGACGTATATTCAGTAGCGACCGGATTTATCCGCATAAAGATGAGAGCCAGATCCCAATCTGTTATGGGAGTCATTGCCAGTTAACGCCGGAAATGATGATAATCGCGGCGCAACGGTTTGACAGGTTGCGCCCTTTTTTATTGCGGCATGTCACTGGTAAAGCAGGCAAGACCAAAATGAAAATGCACGTCCTCTTTGATGAGGCGCATTTTTATTTTGGTCTTTTTTTTTGGTTTTTTTTGAGGGAATACCGTGGATTACAAACAACTCGGCCATGAGATCCTGGCGCTCACCGGCGGTAAAAATAATATCAGCAGGCTGACGCACTGCGCCACACGCCTGCGCCTGGAGTTCAGTGACCCCCGTCTCGTACAGAAGGAGAAGATCGAAAAACTCCCGGGCGTGATCGGTGTGGTGGAGAGTGGCGGTCAGTTCCAGATTGTCGTCGGCAACCAGGTGCAGCAAACCTATCGAACGCTGCTGGATGCCCTCGGCACGGCAGCCCCTGCGGGTAAACCGGCAGCGGCAAAGGGCGGTATTTTTAGCCAGATCATCAGCGTGATATCCACCACCTTCACGCCCGTTATTCCTGCCATCACCGGGGCCGGGATGATTAAGGCGCTGCTGGCTATTCTCAAACTCAGCGGTGCGATCGAAGCCAGCAGCACCACCTATCAGCTGCTGGACACCATTGCCGATGCGGCCTTTTTCTTCCTGCCGGTGCTGCTGGCCTACGGGGCGGCGATCAAGTTCGCCTGTAACCCCATTCTCGCCATGACCATTGCCGGCGCGCTGTTGCACCCGAATCTGGCCCAGATGCTGGCGAAAGGCGGGGAGATCACCTTTATCGGGATCGACGTTCGTCTGGCCGATTATGCCGGTTCCGTGCTGCCAATCATCTTTACCGTGTGGATCATGTCGTGGGTGGAGCGCTTCGCAGAGCGCGTATCCCCCTCGATGATCACCTTCTTTACCAAGCCGATGATTGTGCTGCTGGTCACGGCACCGCTGGCGCTGGTGGCGATCGGGCCTTTCGGTATTCTTCTTAATGATCTCGTCGCCAGCGGCGCAGCGGCGATCAACGTCAAGGCCAGCTGGCTGATCCCTATGCTGATGGGCGGCCTGCAACCCTTCCTGGTGATCACCGGCACGGCCTGGGCGATGACCCCGATTGCCACCATGCAGTTAACCCGTCAGGGATTTGAAACCATTAACGGCCCGGGCATGCTGGCGTCTAATATCGCTCAGGGCGCTGCCACTCTCTGTGTTGCACTGAAAACGAAAAATAAAGATCTGAAGCAGCTGGCCTCTTCCGCCGGTTTTACCGCGCTGCTGGGCATTACTGAGCCCTCCCTGTACGGCGTGACGCTGAAGCTTAAGCGTCCGCTGATTGCCGCGATGATTGGCGGTGGCTGCGCCGGGATCTATGCGGGACTGAGTGGCGTGGTGCGCTATGCCTTTGTCTCACCGGGACTGGCCGCGCTGCCGGCATTTATTGGCGAAAACCCGATGAATATCGTCCATGCGCTGGTGACCTGCCTGATTGCAATTGTGGTCACCTTTGCCCTGACCTGGGTGCTGGGTTTTGACGATCCGGTTAACCCTGATGAAGCGGTACACCCGGATGCGGCAGCAACGCCTGCAGCCCCCGGGGGCGGGGCTCAGGTGAGCGAAACGTTGCTCAGTCCGTTGAGCGGGCCCGTGCTGCCGCTGTCGGCAGTGCCGGATGACGTCTTTTCCAAAGGTCTGCTGGGGCAGGGCATCGCCATCGTTCCGGATCACGGTGAGCTGCGCTCCCCGGTTAACGGCGTGGTGGTCACCTTCCTGCCGTCGAAACATGCCGTCGGGATCCTGTCAGACAGCGGTGCAGAAGTGCTGATCCATATCGGCATCGACACCGTTAACCTCAATGGCACCCATTTCACCTCTTCACTGCAGGTGGGCGATCGGGTACACACCGGTGAGGTACTGGTCACCTTTGACACTGCGGCGCTGATCGCGGCCGGATATGCACTGATCACTCCGGTGTTGATCGTCAACAGCGATGACTACTCGTCCGTGCAGGTGCTGGCCGGAGAGACGGCAGCGATGGGGACACCTTTATTAGCCCTGACCACAACAAAACAGGGGGATACCTTATGATTTATCAACAGTCAGCGCCTTTCCCGGACGGATTTTTATGGGGGGCATCGACCTCTGCATATCAGGTCGAGGGCGCGTGGAATGAGGACGGTAAAAGCCCGTCGATCATCGATATGTGCCAGCACCCGCAGGAAACGGCCGACTTTACCGTCGCCAGCGATCATTATCATCGCTGCCTGGAAGACGTGCAGCTGTTTGCGGAACTGGGCCTGAAAGCCTACCGTTTCTCTATTGCCTGGACGCGGATCCTCCCCGACGGCGTCGGCGAGGTCAATCCCGCCGGTCTGGCCTTCTACGATCGTCTGATTGATGAGCTGAACCGCCACGGTATTGAGCCGTTAGCAACCCTCTATCACTTCGACCTGCCCTGGTGCCTGGAGCAGCAGGGCGGCTGGGAAGATCGCGCGACCATCGACGCCTTTGTGGCCTATGCGCGCACGCTGTTCACCCACTTTGGAGGTAAGGTCAGACACTGGCTGACCATCAACGAACAGAACACGATGATCCTGCATCCTGGCGCTATCGGTCTGCCGCCGGGGGGCGAGCTGCCCTCAGCGGCCTCGCTGTGGCAGCAGAACCATCATATGATGCTGGCTCAGGCACGGGTGATGGCGCTGTGCCATCAGATGCTGCCCGGCAGCAAAATTGGTCCGGCTATCAATACTACCTCAATGTATCAGGCAACCTGCCGCCCAGAGGATGCGATTGCCGCTCACAACTGGGAAACCTTGCGCTGCTGGAGCTTTCTCGATGTGGCGGCACACGGGCGCTATAACTCGCTGGCCTGGCGTTATCTGCAGGATCGCGGCATCGCGCCACAGATGGCCGCAGGCGATGCAGAGATCCTGCTGGCCGGGAAACCGGATTTTCTGGCGATCAATTACTACTCCACGGCGACCATTGCCGCCAGCCGGGGCGATGCGTCGGACGTCAGCGCCCGGGCGGGTGACCAGCAAATCATGCTCGGTGAGCCCGGTGTCTATCGCGCAGCCGATAATCCGTGGGTGGAGAAAACGCCTTATGGCTGGGTCGTTGACCCGGTGGGGCTGCGCCTGACGCTGCGAAAAACCTGGGAGCGCTATCATTTGCCGATTCTGATCACAGAAAACGGCATGGGCGCGCCGGATGTGCTAGAGGAGGGCGATATCATTGCCGATGATTACCGCATTGATTTCCTGCGTCGGCATATTGAGCAGATGCAGCTGGCAATAGACGATGGCGTGTCGCTGATGGGTTACTGCCCGTGGTCTGCCATTGACGTGGTCAGTACCCATCAGGGGTATGGCAAACGCTACGGATTTATTTATGTCGATCGTGACGAGCAGGATCTGAAAGCATTACGGCGCATCCGCAAGGCCAGCTTCGGCTGGTATCAGCGGGTGATCGCCAGCAATGGTGCGGTCCGTTAAGTACGGGCGCACAGCAAGCCGCACAGGGGCCGGGTGGCAGTACGATGAACAAAATGACCGTAGAAAAGGTGCTTAACAACAGCCTGGTGTTATCCCGCAGCGCGCAGCATGGCGAAGTGATTGTCATGGGCAAGGGTATCGGCTTTAACAGCAAGGTGGGGGATACGCTGGACGCAGCGCAGATTGAAAAAATCTTCGTGGTGCAGGGTAGCCAGACCCGCCGCGATTATCTGCGGGTGATAGAAAACGCCCCGGAATCGCTGTTGCCGCTGGTGCAGAACCTGATTGACCGCGCCAGCGTGGCGCTAAACGCCACGTTGAGTGAGCAGCTGTTTTTTACGCTGGTGGATCACATCAGCTTTGCTATCGAACGTTTTGCCAGAGGAATAGCCATCCAGAACCGGCTGCTTTTCGAGGTAAAGCGCTTCTACCCGCGTGAATTCGCGGTGGCGCAGGCGGCGGTGCAGGAGATTAACCGGCAGCTGGAGATCGTGCTTCCGGAAGAAGAAGCCGGTAATATCGCCTTTCACCTGGTTAACGGACAGACCGATGTGCAAAACATGGAAACCACGCTGCAGTCGGTGAAGATGCTGAAGGATATTTTTACCCTGATAAAGTATCACTTTCGTACGGAAATTAATCAGGACTCACTGAATTATCAGCGTTTTGTCACCCACCTGCAGTTTTTTATTCAGCGGTTGATGGAGGGGCGGCAAATGGTCGCCACAGACGACTTTATTTTTACCCAGGTCAAAAGTCAGTACCCCGACCACTTTCGCGCCAGTCAGCTGATTGGTGAGTACGTCCATAACCAGCTGCAGGTGACGCTGACCCATGATGAACTGCTCTATCTGATGATCCATCTGGTGCGGATCGTCGGGCCGGATGACGATGAGTCAGACGCCGGATAAGGCCGGATAGCCTATTTTCTTTTATGGGCGACGGCCATCATGGTGCGGTTGAGCTGTTGCTCGGCGTGGGCGTAGTCGCTCTGGGCGACGACAACGAACAGGGCATCCAGAATGTTAAGCTGCGCCACGCGTGCGGCGGCATTCTCACCGGTGAGGGGCGATCCCTGCGCGGTGGAGCAGAGCACGGTATCGGCCAGATTGGCGAGGGGAGAGCCGGAGTAGTTAGTGATGGCAATCACCGGCACGTGGTTAGCCTGGGCCGCCCTGACCGCCTCAAGGATATCTTTGGTTTGACCCGAGTGCGAGATCGCCAGCACCACATCATTTTTTCCCAGCAGTGAGGCCGACATCAGCATCATATGGGGATCGTCCCAGGCGGTGGCGCGCGCGCCAATGCGCAGAAACTTATGTACCGCATCACGGGCAATCTGCGCTGACCCGCCGAAGCCGTAAAAATCCCGCTGCTGCGCTTTACCCAGCAGCTCTGCGGCGCGTTCAAACGCCTTCATATCGAGGATCGCCAGCGTCTCCTCCAGCGCCTGAGCGGAGGTACGGAAGACTTTGGTGACAATTTCGGCCGCCGTGTCGGTCGGCGACAGTTCCTGATGCATCTCATTGATGGGCAGCCGGTTATATTCCGCCGCTTTGCTGCGCAGCTCGCGAAAGCCGCTAAAGCCCAGCTTTTTCGCCGTCTTGACCACCATCGCTTCCGACATCTCACACCGGGCGGCCACGTCTTTCAGGGCCACGCGTTCGTCGAAGTCGTTCGCCAGTACCGCGTTAACCAGCCGGGTCTCCAGGGGGGTCAGCACCGATACCATCATCCGTAACCGGGGGCCAATCGAACTTGTATCATCGGCAGTATTGACCATGAGATAGCTTATTCCCTGACTAAGTGGTTGTTAATTCATAAAGATATCATGCCATACCGGGAGGGGCTATTGATTTCCCGCACGGTTCCGTGGCGGCCCGTGCGGGAAAAATCAGCGCGTCAGACCGTCCGTGTTCGGGTGGCGGTCTTCGCTTTTGACCGCTCTGACATCCACTCTCTCAGCACCAGTCCGCCCGAGGCCAGCAGCAGGATCGCCCCCCACAGTGCCAGGGTGATAAACTGGCTGAGGTCGAGCAGTATCGAGGCCGTGGACATCAGCTGCAGGATCAGCAGCGACAGGATCACGCCGCTCACCCGGCCAAACCCGCCCAGCGGATCGACCCCGCCGAGCACGGCGGCAAGGATAGCGACCAGCAGATAGCTCTCCCCGTAGGCGGCATTGGCCGAGTCGAAGCGGGCCATCATGATAATCCCTGCTACCCCGGCCAGCAGGGCCGAAATCAGGTAGACCCACACCAGGCTGCGGCGCGTGTTCACGCCGGAGTATTCTGCCGCGCGCTCGTTTGAGCCGATCATGGCGATGGCGCTGCCCAGCGGCGTTTTGTTGACAAAAACGCTCAGGGGGAACACTACCGCCGCAAAGATGATCAGCGCCACCGGGATACCGAGCAGCGTTCCGTTGCCGATAAACACGATGGGTGCCGGGAAACCGGAGATCACGTTACCGTGGCTGAAGCCAATGGCCAGGCCTTTGGCGGCAGTCATGGTGCCGAGCGTCGCCAGCATCGGCGGTACCCGCAGATAAGCCACCAGCACGCCGTTAAGCAGGCCGACCAGCGCGGCCACCAGCAGACCGGCCACCAGCGCACCCACCTGCAACATTCCCCAGCTGACGCCGTGGCTGTCCGGCATCAGCGGCATCAGCGCCGTCAGTGTCCAGGCCACGGTCAGGGCACACAGGTTTGCGGTGGCGATAATTGACAGATCGATGCCGCCGGACAGCATCGGGATCATCATTGCCAGCGCAAGGAAACCCAGTTCAGGCAGCTGAAAACCCATCGACTGCAGTCCGGCAACACCAAACAGTTTGCTGCCTTCCAGCAGACCGAGGCCGGTGATCATCAGCGCCAGCATCACCAGCAGCCGCGCATTGGTGGTACCGACGCGCCGCTGGATACGGTCGGAGAGACGGTTAACGTTATGCTTCATGGCACCACTCCTGCTTCAGCCTGCTTATGACGTTGACGTGTTTCTCTGGCCATCATGATCATGGCGGCAATAATCACCAGCCCGGTGCTGAACAGAGACCAGTACGACGAGACCCCGAGCAGGATCAGCCCGTTCTGTAAGATGGCGATGAGCGCCAGGCCGAGCACGGTGCCGAGCACGGTGCCGGAACCGCCGGTCAGGCTGGCTCCGCCGATCACCACCGCCGCCACCACGTCCAGCTCGCGCCCGACCAGGGCCGTGGGGGAGACCGACTGCACCAGCTGCGCCTGCACCAGCGAAGCAATCCCGGCCAGCGCACCCATGTAGCCGTATACCAGCATATTCAGGCGATAGACGTTGAAACCCACGCGCTGGGCCGCATCGGGGTTGCCACCCATGGCGTAAATCTGGCGGCCGACATTGCTGCGGTTAAGCAGCAGCCAGGTCAGCAGAAACACCAGGAACAGCGCCATAATCTGGAAGTTAATGGTATAGGGGATGCCCCCGGCGTCGGTATAGAAGACAAATTCAAACCCGGCGGTAAACCAGTCCGGCAGGGCGAAGATATCCGCGCCGCCGGTCACGGTGAGCAGAATGCCAAAGAAGACGTTCAGCGTAGCAATGGTGATAATCAGCGCCGAGGTTCTCAGTGAGTTCACCAGCAGGCCGTTAATGAAACCCAGCACCACGCCGAGGCCGACCGCAATAGCAAACACCCCGACCCAGCCGATGCCGAAGTGGTTAGCTACCGTCAGTGCAACAAACTGAGTAATCGAGGCCACGGCGGCAAAGGAGAGATCGATGCCGCCGGTGATGATCACCACCAGCAGACCGGCGGCGAGAATACCGGTAAAGGCCGTGGCACCCAGCACATCCACCAGGTTTTGCAGAGAGGCAAACTCCGGCGTAGAGAAAGCCAGCAACAGTACCATCAGGGTGATGACAATCAGCAGCCGGCACTCATGCGTCGGGATAAAACGCTGGAAAAAATCACGCATTGACCGCCTCCTTCAGCTCGTCTTCAGAGCAGCGCCCTGGGATGTATTCGCCGTTTAAGCGACCGGCACGCATGACCAGCACGCGGTCACTGTGGTAGTAAATTTCCGGAATTTCGTCGGAGATCATGATGATGGCCATACCGCTGGCGGCCAGGCTCCTGATGATGGCGTAAATGCCGTCTTTGGCATGAATGTCGACCCCCACGGTCGGACTGTCGAGGATCAGCAGGCAGGGATTGGTGGCCAGCCATTTGGCCAGCACCACGCGCTGCTGGTTTCCCCCGGACAGCGTTTTCACCTTATTGTCGGGGTTACCGGCCTTAATGGTCAGCGACTCGATGCCGTGACGCACGGTGCTCTCATACCAGTCATCGCGGATCAGGCCGCCTTTACCGACCAGTTGCTCCATCACGGATAGGGTGATATTGGCGCTGATCGACTGTTCCAGCACCAGACCCAGCGCCAGGCGGTCTTCGGATAAATAGGCCACCCCGCGCCGGATGGCATCGCGGTTTGACCGCAGTCGGGTGACCTCGCCGTTCAGCACAATCTCGCCCTGTTCAGGGCGGGTGAGGCCAAACAGCGACAGCGCCAGCTCCGTGCGTCCTGACCCGAGCAGCCCGGTCAGGCCTAAGATCTCCCCACGCCGCACATCGAAGTGAATGTCCTGATATTCGCCAGAGCGCGACAGCCCGCGCACCTCCAGCACCGTTGCCGTTTCAGGGCGATCTTTGGCCGCGCACTGATAGCTGAACTCTTTGCCGGTCATCAGGGTCGCCAGCTTGCGGTCCGACATGTCGCGGGCGTCGTAGGTGCCTAGCATCTTTCCGTCACGCATTACGGTGACCCGGTCAGCAATTTCCAGCACCTCATCCAGACGATGGCTGACAAAAACAATGGTGATCCCGCTGGCCTTCAGCTGCAGGGTCAGTTTCAGCAGCGCGTCCACCTCATAGCGGGTTAAGGAGGAGGTCGGTTCATCCATGATCACCAGGCGCGCGTCGGCGGCCATGGCACGGCAGATCGCGACCAGCTGACGCTGGGCGATCGAGATATCCGCCACCTTATCGTTCAGCGGCAGCGATACGCCGATGCGCTGCATGGCATCGCTGGCCAGCTGTTGTACTTTTTTCCAGTTCACCTGGCGCAGCCCGCCCACGTGCAGGCCGATGGCAATATTTTCCGCCACGGTCAGATTGGGAAACAGCGACAGATCCTGATAAATCACCTGCACGCCGAGGCGGGTGCTTTCGACCGGCGTCAGATGGGCGATCGGCTCCCCGGCGATAGTAATTTTGCCACCAGGTTCAGGCTGGTGAACGCCGGACATGATTTTGATCAGCGTGGATTTACCGCAGCCGTTCTGGCCGCACAGGCAGTGAACCTCGCCGGTTCTGAGCTGGAGCTCCACGTCAGACAGCGCATGGACGCCACCAAATATTTTCGAAATTCCATTTAGCTGTAAGAAAACGGACATCACGCGGCCCCTTGCAATAAGTGAGGGTACAGGGAGGCCGTCCCGGCGGGTCGCCGGGACGGTATCAGGCAAATGGAGTGGTTCAGAGGCCCAGTTTGATGAGCCCGGCGATGTTAGATTTGTTGATGGTCAGGATACGATCGACCATGACCACGTTATTCTCGCTGTCCACGGTCGCTTTCCCCAGGCCTGGGATGGTCATACCGTTTTCAAATTTGGCGTTATCCAGTGCCAGACGGGCAACGGAGGTCATGGCCAGACCGGCTTCTTTCGGGTTCCACAGGAAGCCTTCACGGATCACGCCAGACATAATGTAAGCCCGGGCCTGTGAGGGGATGGTGGTGCCGACCAGCGCAATCTTTTTCTCCAGATGGCGTTTTTTCAGCACATTACCCGCGCCGATAGGCCCGTTAGATCCCATCGACATGATGCCGGTCACTTTCGGATAGGCTTTCAGGATATCCTGGGTGACGCGTTCGGATTCATCAATAAAGTCCGCACCGGGGAAGCGGTCGGCCGCCAGTCGCATGTCAGGGTAGTGTGCTTTCTGATAGGCAATCGCCGCATCCGCCCACTGATTGTGTCCGGTGGTGGTCAGCGTGCCGACCAGTATCACGTAGTCACCCTTTTCACCCATCTCACGGGCCAGCGCCTTCATCTGCGCTTCACCGTAGGCCTGCGCGCTCATCAGCTCGACGTCCCAGGTTTTGCCCGGTTGATTGGGACCTTCCTGGGTGATCACCATAATCCCGGCGTCACGCGCACGTTTCACCACCTGCGCCGTAACTTTGGTGTCCAGCGGCACCAGGCCAATTACGTCCACTTTCTTGGCAATCAAATCTTCAATCAGCTTAACCTGCTGCGCGGGGTCGGCGCGGGTTGGCCCGACCATAGAGGTTTTCAGGTTAAACTGTTTACCGCCTTCCTCCAGCCCCTGATTGAGGATGTTAAACCACGGCACGCCGACGGCTTTCACCACGGTGACCATGGTTTTGGTTTCCGCGGCAGCGGCGATAGTTGACCAGCCGAGACCGGCGCTCATCGAGATAAGCACGGATAAACTCATTGCTTTAACAAAAATGCGGCGATTCATGGTGATACCTCTTCATTATCATAGTTATCTTCACGCATCGTTCTCTGGCAATACGCCGCAGAGGAGCAGGGTGACAGGCTGGCCTGTCGCCCCGGATCCCGTCGGGACAGTGAACGTGGCTAAACGGTAAAAAAGGGAGAAGGTAAGAAGAGGAAGTCCCGTCTTCAGCACCCCTGGAAAACTGTCTCGTCTTCTCTCAGTGCCTGGAACAAACCGCATTAAATGTCCCGCTGGCAAAATTGACTTTACTCAAAAAACTTTCAAAGTAAATTTTATTGCGTAACCAAAGTGTCCTTATTTGATTCAGCTCACAACTCGGATTTCCCTGAGTGATAAAAGCGCGCTAGCGCGACGCCTGCACCATTGCTGCTTCCTGCACGGCCTCCTGCGCGTTGAGATAGCCGAGGGTCAGGGTGAAGCTGGCCGACTCTCCGCCCCTGAGCGTGCGGACGTTGCCGCGCTGTTTTTCAGCCTGGTAGCCTTCCACTCCACAGGTGGCGGGCATGGCAAAAGCGCACACTTTCTGCCGGTTGTTGGCGAGGATCCAGCGCACCAGATGGGAAAATTCCTCCGGGTGGTAACACATTGAAAAGGCGTCACCTTCTGGCCGGCGCAGCATCACATGCACCCGGCCGTCCGGCGCGGTCTTCAGGTTTTTCAGATAGAAAACCAGCTCGGGATCCACGCCGAGGCGGGCGCTGATGGTGCGGGTGACAGAGGGATCTTCCTGCAGCGTTTGCAGGTGGGCCAGGTAGCTGTCGCTGGCCCTGACGAGGGCGGGAACCGAAGTGCGGACCACCATATCGGCGCTGCTGAAGCCGGTGGGCTGCAGGATTTCCCCCCCTTCAACAAACGCAAAGTTCGCGTGGCACATGTACATCAGGTCCATGTCATCCGCCGAGAGGTTTTCCACCGCCATGCGCAGCTCAAAGGTGGCCGCCGCCGGGCGCAGCACTACGCGCGGGCGGGCCATGTAGTGATCGCCAAAGCCCATCAGGTATTCCCGTTCACCGGCCAGCGCCATCCATGGCCCGTGCTCATCCTCTCCGGTTTCAATGCTGGCGCTATCCATGGCTGCCAGCGGCATCTCACCGTGCAGCGCGTGGCTATCCTGCGGGCCGGGATTGCCGTTGCGCAGCAGGCCGGAGTGATACATAAAGCAGCCATAGGTGCCGACAATGTCCGCTGCGGGCCGTGGCTCTTTGAAGGCGCTCTGCATGGTCAGGTCAACGCCATCAAACGTCGCCTGCCAGATCATCTGACCGTACCAGGGCAGGATCACCAGGTGCCCGCGGCGGTTACTCAGACGGACGGCCTCAATGCCGGACGTCGTGCGGTAGATTTCAGCGCGGCAGTCGCCTGACCGCACAATCTCACGCGGTGTGCTGCTGAAAAATGACTTTTTAAGGGTGATTATGGTCTGTGACATCGCTTTCCCCGCGCGGTTTGAATGCGTTAAAATTTACTGCTCGTAATGAAACAGTAAATCTTTCCTCCCGGACGCACAACGGGCAACGCTCCGCTCACGCCTTCCCCGATGTTCAAAATGCGACCTGCAACACAGTTACGCAGATTTTTGCCGTGGCCGGATTTCTGCCGCGCAGATTTCGTGAGGCAGCGCCCAAATTGCTGATGAAAACAGCGGCCGTGGTTGCGGGGAATTTTTGTTGGTGATAGTAATGCACTTGTTCACAAATAAATGTAAAGTTGTAAAGTAATTCACAACTCAACAACCAGGGACACCGATATGTCAGAACTGAAATTTGCTACCCGCCTCAACTCCTTTGCGTCCGGCGCGTGGCGCTACTGGCCAGAGCTGAAAGGCAAGCCTTCCGTGTTGCAGATGATTGAGCGTGCCGCTACGGCCAAAGGCCTGACCCATCTGGATCTGAACTATCCGCAGCACATCACCGACGATGTCAAAACCATGCGTCAGAAAATTGAAGACGTGGGTCTGGCGGTGAACGGCATGCAGATGCGCTGGGATGCACCGGAATTTAAAATCGGCGCGTATACCAACCCGGATGCCAAAATTCGTCGTCAGGCGATCGAACTGACTAAGCGCGGTATTGATGCCGGACGCGAATTTGGTGCCAGCATCATGACGCTGTGGATGGGGCAGGACGGTTTTGATTACTGCTTCCAGGTCGACTACAAAAAAGTCTGGGAAGATGCGGTCAGCGCGGTGCGCGAAGTGGCGGAATATGCCGGGGATATGGACGTCAGTATTGAGTACAAACCCAACGAACCGCGGGCTTTCGCCATCTTCCCTAACGTCACCACCTGCCTGCTGGCGGTGGAAGAAGCTGGCTGTCCGAATCTGGGGATTACCCTCGACTTTGCCCACGTGCTGTATGCGAATGAGATCCCGGCCTATGCCGCCGCCATGGTGGCCCGCCGTTCACGCCTGCTCGGCCTCGATCTGAACGACGGCTGGGGCAAACGCGATGATGGTCTGATGGCCGCTTCCGTTAACCCGCGCGCCACGCTGGAGTTCCTCTGGCAGATGAAGCGCGACGGTTATAAGGGCGCTTACTATTTTGACACTTTCCCGGATGCCAGCGGTCTTGACCCGGTGCGTGAAGCGGAAACCAACATTGCCACCGTTACGCGTTTACTGCGGCTCTGCGACAAGCTGGATAACAACCCGGCCCTGCTGGACGCCATCAGCCGCCAGGATGCCGTCACCTCTCAGCAGATTGTTAACGACATTATGCTGGCACCGTAACACGTCTCTCCCACGGGTTATAAACCCTATAAAAATAACAGGATAGATTATGAAAAAGCACTTACTCTCTGTACTCACCGCGACACTGTTCTGCTCGACCGTTTATGCAGCGGATCTGCCGCCGCTGCAGTCCGATACCGAAGCTGACCGCACCGACTGGACGCAGCTCACTGAAAAATACGGGCCGCTGCCGGCACCGGACAAAAAACTGAAAATCGGTGGCGTATCAAAAACGCTGACCAACGAATACTGGCGCTCGCTGGGTGAAGGATACAAAGCCGCGGGCGCAAAATACGGCATCACCGTCGAATATCAGGCGGCCGCTAACGAAGACGATCAGCTGGGCCAGCTGTCGATCGCCGAAACTCTGATCTCACAGGGCTTTAACGGCCTGCTGGTCTCCCCGCAGACCGATGCCAACCTGCAACCTGCCTATGAAGAAGCGAAAAGCAAAAACATCCCGGTGGTCAACGTTAACGATGCGGTGATGCCGAATGCGGCCCACTACGTCGGCAACGTGCAGAAAGACAACGGCGTACGGGTGGCCAACTGGTTTATCCAGCACTATCCGAAGGGCGGCAAGGTCGCCGTCATTGAAGGACAACCGGGCGTTTACGCCGCCGCACAGCGGACGAAAGGCTTCCGTGAAACCATCACTAAAAACGGTAAGTTCACGCTGGTGGCCAGCGTACCGGCCAACTGGAGCCGCGAAAATGCCTACAACGCCGCCTCGACCATTCTGCAGCAGCACCCGGATCTGATTGGCTTCTATGCCAACAATGACGGCATGGCGCTGGGCGTGGTAGAAGCCGTGCGCTCACAAGGTAAATCGGCGCAGACCGCCGTCTTCGGCACGGACGGTATTTCCGATGCCTATGCTTCGATCAAACGCGGTGAGTTGACCGGTACCGTTGACAGCTTCCCGGTGCTGACGGGCGAAGTGGCGATGGACGTGATGCTGCGCCTGGTCGCTGGCCAGAAACTGTCGCGCGTCGTCTCCACGCCGCAGGCGTTGATCACCAAAGACAATGCCGATGCCTTCTCGACCAAAGACAATAACAAGCTGCGTCAGCTTTTAGCACAGCAGTAATCACGGCGGAGGGTGTATGGAACAGTTTTGTCTGACGATGCGTGGCATCAGTAAATCCTACGGCAGTGCGGCAGCGTTACAGACGGTGGATTTCTCCGTCAGACCGGGTGAGGTTCATGCCTTGATCGGTGAGAACGGCGCTGGCAAGTCCACGCTGCTGAATATTCTCTCCGGCGTACGCCCCGCCGATGCCGGTGAGATCGCCGTCAACGGCGTGGTGGTGCAGATGAAAAATCCCCTGTCTGCGCGCCATGCCGGGATTGCGATGATCCATCAGGAGTTGCAGCACGTTCCTGAGCTCTCCGTGGCTCAAAATATGTTTCTTGGCCGGCCACTGACGCGCTTTAAAGGCTGCTTTGTTGACCGTAAGGCACAGCGTAAGCGGGCAATCGCCATCCTGCGGCGTCTTGATCCGAGCATTGACCCGGACGAGCCGATTAAGAATCTGAAAGTGTCGCAGCAGCAGATAGTGGAAATCGCGCGTGCGCTGCTGGATGAGGCCAAAATCATTGCGATGGATGAGCCGACCTCCAGCCTGACGCCGCGCGAGTTCGACCGGCTGGCTGAGCTGATCTCCGATCTGAAGTCGATGAACGTGGCGCTGATCTACGTCTCGCACAAGATGAACGAGATCTTCAAGGTCTGCGACCGCGCCACTATTCTGCGCGATGGCCGACAGGTCGGGGTGGTGAACATCGGCGATGAAACCGAAGAAACCATCGTCACCAAAATGGTCGGACGCAAAATTGAAAAGGTGCAGCATCAGTCTTACATCACCGGGAAAGAGGTGCTGCGGGTTGACGGACTGGGGCGCGATAAAGCGGTACAGTCCGCCAGCTTCAGCGTTAATGCGGGTGAAGTGCTGGGCATTGCCGGGCTGGTTGGGGCAGGGCGTACGGAACTGCTGAAGCTGATTGCCGGTATTGATCCCTGCACCAGCGGCAGCGTGCGGGTGGACGGCGTGTTGGTGAAAACGCTTAACGTCAGCACCGCCATCAAAGCCGGCATTGGCCTGGTGCCGGAGGACCGCAAAAAAGAGGGCATCATCAAACAGCGTGCGGTGAAAATGAATATGGCGCTGCCGTCGATGATGAAATTTACCCGAGCCGGCCTGTTACGCCAGCGTCAGCTCGATAAAGTGGCGCTGGAAGTGATGAGCGATCTGAATCTGCGTCCGTTAAATATTGAAAAGCCGATTGGCACATTAAGCGGCGGTAATCAGCAGAAAGTGATTATCGGCCGCTGGGTGGCAGCGGATAATAAAGTGTTTCTTTTTGATGAGCCAACCCGGGGAATTGATATTGGTGCCAAATCAGAAATTTATAATCTGATAGAGAAATTAGCCCGCCAGGGCAAAGCGATTGTGGTGGTATCTTCTGAAATGCCGGAAATTATGCGTATTTCAGATCGGGTGCTGGTCATGCGTGAAGGGAAGATCACCAAAGAACTGAGCGGTGAGGCTATCACCGAAGAAAACATCGCCCGTTACGCGATTAACGATCTGGCTTAAGACCGAATAAAGGTAATGATCATGATGACCCAAGAGAAAACTCAGCCAAAAGTGCCGGCCCCGGCACTGTTTAAATTTAATTTGCGCGATGCAGGAACGCTGATTGGTTTATTAATTATTGTGGTGACATTTTCATTTTTGTCACCGGTATTCTGGACCCTGCCAAACCTGCTGAATATTCTGCAGCAGTCATCCATTAATGCCATTATCGCGCTGGGCATGACGCTGGTGATTATTTCCGGCGGTATTGACCTCTCTGTCGGGCCAACGGCGGCATTATCAGCCGTACTGGGTGCCACGCTGATGGTGGCTGGCGTGCCGGTGCCGCTGGCGGTGATGGCGACGCTGGGCGTTGGTGCACTTTGCGGCGTGTTCAGCGGTACGCTGGTGGCCTATGCCGGACTGCAACCCTTTATCGTCACCCTGGGCGGGCTGTCGCTGTTCCGTGCGCTGGCCCTGATTTTTACCAACGGTAACCCTGTTTTCGGCATTCCGATGGCGTTCCGTAACCTGATCAACAGCACGGTGTTTGGCATACCGACGCCGATTATCGTGGTGGTGGTGATTGCCCTGTTCCTGTGGGTGGTGATGAACAAAACTCCGCTGGGCGAATACATTCTCGCCGTCGGGGGCAATGAAGAAGCTGCGCGTGTGGCAGGTGTCCCGGTTAAGCGCACCAAAGTGACGGTGTTTGTCATTTCCGGCGTACTTGCCTCGCTGGCGGCACTGATTCTGATTGCCCGCCTGGGGGCGGCAGAACCCACCATCGGTAACCTCTGGGAGCTGGATGCGATTGCCGCGGCAGCCATCGGCGGTGCCTCGCTGATGGGCGGTAAAGGCAGTATTGTCGGCACGCTGATCGGCGCGGTTATTCTCGGCGCGTTACGTAACGGTCTGACACTTCTGAATATTCAGGCGTTTTATCAATTGCTTGCTACTGGCCTTATAATTATCATAGCGATGTTGATTGACAGAGCGACACGAGGCAAGTAATGAAGCAGGACCCGCGAGCCATAGGCGCTCAAATACGTATGCGATTACCCAGCCTGACCCCTCTGGAAAGAAAGGTGGTTGACTCCGTTACGTCGAAAACGGATTTGTCTGAGCAGACGTCAATTAAAGAAATTGCCCAGATGAATAATGTTTCTGAAGCCATGGTAGTCAAAATTGCCAAGAAGTTAAATTTTTCAGGGTTCAGGGATTTCAGAAGTAGTCTGATTTATTATAACTATTCTGAAGTGGCCGGGATGCATGCGGAAATTGAAGCGGATGACTCGTCGGAGCAATTACTGGCAAAAGTCTTCAGGACGTCACTCCAGGCAATAGAAGAAACACTGACTATTCTTGATGTCTCTGAATTTAACCGGGCAGCGGATATTCTGTTTAAAGCGCGTCACATTGATTTATATGCCGTCGGTGGTTCCGCGACGGTCGCGCGGGATTTATCCCATAAGATGTTAAAGATTGGGATTAAAACCACGGTGTACGATGATGCGCATATTATGCTGATGTCTGCGGCAGTGTTATCGGATGACGATGCAGTGATCGCCATCAGTCATTCCGGCGCGACGCGCGCGGTAAATGACCCGATAAAGCTGGCGGCGCGTAACGGGGCCAAAGTTATTGCAATTACGAACTATGCCGAGTCGCCCATTGCGCGCAGCGCGCATGTGGTGCTCAATTCAACCTCTCAGGGCTCGCATTTGTTGGGGGAAAACGCCGCGTCACGCATTGCCCAGTTGAACATACTGGATGCACTGTTTGTGGCGATTGCGCAGAAGGATCTGAAGACGGCGGAGAAGAACCTGAAGAAAACCCAACAGGCAGTCCAGGATCTCAGAGAATACTAGTATGAGCCACATCTTAGTCATCGGCAGTCTTCATTACGATATTCTGCTGCAGGCCGACCATCGCCCGGAAAAAGGGGAAACGGTGATTGGCAGCGGCTGTGCCTATAAGTTTGGCGGCAAGGGCGGTAATCAGGCCGTGTCGGCGGCGCTGGCCGGTGCCCGGGTGCGCTTTGCCGGTGCCGTAGGCGACGATGTGCAGGGGGCGTTTTTACTCGACGTGCTGCAACAACACGGCGTGGATACCACGCATGTCGCGATCGGCGCGGGTCTCCCCTCCGGGATGAGCGTCGCCATTCAGGATGCGGAAGGCGATTATGGCGCGGTGGTGGTGTCGAATGCCAACAATCACATAACCCTGACGTCCCTCAGCGATGATGCTCTCTGGCAGCAGGTGAGTATGCTGCTGCTGCAGAATGAGGTGCCGGAGGCGGTAAACCATCAGGCCGCCGCCGAAGCGAAAAAGCGCGGCATCCGCGTGTGTCTGAATGCTGCCCCGGCGCGCCCGCTGACCCCGGAAATGCTGGCCGGTGTGGATCTGCTGGTGGTCAATGCGGTGGAGGCCCGCGATCTCAGCCAGATTACCGTGGCCGATTTAAGCGCCGCCTGCCTGGCCGCAGAGAGCCTGGGGCGTGATTTCCCGGCGGTGGTGGTGACGGCGGGGGAACACGGTGTGGCGTTCTGCGAGCAGGGTGCGGACAGCCAGTCGCTGCCTGCCCGCAAAGTGCAGCTGGTCAGCACCCACGGGGCAGGCGACTGCTTTATGGGCATGCTCTGTACCACGTTGCTGAACGGTGAGCCGCTGGCGGTGGCGGTGGATAAAGCCAACCAGGCGGCCGCCGAACACGTATCGCGCCCGTTGCTGTAAAACGGGCTGACCGAAACCGAAGGTCAGCCCCTGGGGGGATATCTCTGGCTGTGTGAGGGATAATGTCCACCTGCAGGGGGCGACCTTTTTTCCGGTCAACCCGTCTATCCGTCCCGGCGGATTAAAAATCCCGCAACCGATCGAACAGATCCATCATGGCGTGTCTGTCGAACCGTTCAGACGCGTCTTGCCCCAGCTGCTGCTCCATCTGGCACAGCAGCCCGTAAATCACTTCGGCAATCTCTTCCCGCTCAATGGTTTCAATACTGCTGCTGCGTCGATCCATCGCGTTGAAGGCCTCTGCCCAGCTGCGTACTAAGGTCTCCGCCGTGGCGTTAACGCTCGCGGCATCGCTGGAACCGTTGATCTCACGCAGGGAGATGCACGCCTGCTTATACAGCGCGGCGGCCTTTTTCGCGTGGGCCGGGCTGATATTTTCGCGGCCGTCCCAGTCGCGAAAGGGATTGGTCAGATTTTCTGCCAGCCACTCTGGCTTGCGTGGTTTAGTGATGGACAGATCGACGCCATCCACCTTTTTCCAGCGCTTCTTCACCGACGTCGCCACATCAGCGGGCATGCTGGTCATCCACAGCATCGCCATGTGGGGCAACGCCTCCGGTGACGGGACATCCTCAGGAGCGAAGCCGAACAGATCGACCGTGGTGAACATCTGCAGCGCAGACAGGCGCGCCAGGCTGTCCATATGGGTCAGAACACCCGGTTTACCCCACAGCCTTAATTGCGCCAGCGCCGGGAAGCGGTCAGCAATGGCGGCGATATCGGCCTGAGCCACCTGGGTAAGATGCAGTCCACGCAGCGCGTCCAGGCCCTGCAGTGAGGGCAGCGTCTGGCCGTGCATCAGCGTCAGATCCCGGCCCTGATGGCGGCTGTGGATCGTCAGATCGGGGGCCGGTGTAGCGCTCAGCGAGAGCAGGTTAAGCCCGTCGTTTACCCTGAGCGAGGTCAGCCCCGTCGGGTCAATAATCAGCCGCTTCAGCGGGCTGCCGCTCAGATCCAGCGCGGTCATACCGGCTGAAGAAGCCCAGTGCAGCTCCATGATAAACGGGTGCTGACGAAGATACGCGGCCAGCCCCTCGCTGCCCTGTGCTGTTTCAACCGTCGTCAGGCAGGGCAGCTGGTCCAGCAGCGCGTAATCCGTCAGGCCCGCCAGATGGGTATCGGTGATCTTTGTCGTATTCTCGGGCAGTACGCCAGCGGGCAGCGTCACCTGCCGGTCGCGCGAGGCGGCTTTAAACCGGGCGCGCTTATCCGCATCAATGGCGTTCCAGTGCCGCTGATTATACAGACTGTTGCCGACGTTCCAGCCGCCTGCATAGCTGTTAACTTCTTCATGGACCAGCGGCGGGACATTCCCGACCAGGGTGTAATGGGGCGGTATGCTGGCCGGCAGGAACGAATGATCGAAGCGACCGCGCCAGAAATAGTAATCGCAGACCAGGGGCCGCATGGCCGCCAGCGCTGCCGCATCCGGCAGGGACGCGCCGCACCAGTCGAGATCGAGCACGGCGACCATATTCTTGTCTTTCAGCGCTGTGATCTGACAGGCGACATACTGTTGAAGGAGGGGATGATAAACACAATAAATATCGCCTGGGGTGGGTTTCATACCGGCTCTGAGTAGTTGTTTAAGTTGTGGAACTATAGCCAAAAACACCCTTTGCCGATAGCGAAAATCCTGGCTGGCGGAGCCCGATCGTTTACCGATAATCAGATAAAACCTCTCTTATTGTAGGGGGACACTTTACTCCAGGCGAAAACGCCGTCATTGTCGTTATTCGCAGGGTGATGGCAAAAAACTCACATTCAGAGCTATCGAATACATAGGGTAATACTGGTGTGACCTGGTGAGCTCTGCGTATAAAGTAGCCATGACAATAAATAAGGGAGTGTGAGCATGAGCCATTCATTTGATGAAAAACCCGAAGAAGAAGCGAAGCCGATCGTTGAGGCTGACCGCGAAGCCCCGGCCGGGAAATGCCCTTTCCATGAAGGAAAGAGTAATAAAGCCTCCGGCGGCGGTACAACCAGCCGTGACTGGTGGCCTAATCAGCTTCGGGTCGACCTGCTAAATCAGCATTCCAGCCGCTCTAACCCGCTCGATGAAGGGTTTGACTACCGTAAAGAATTCGCCAAATTAGATTACTCTGCGCTTAAAGCCGATATTAAAGCGCTGCTCACTGACTCACAGTCCTGGTGGCCTGCCGACTGGGGCAGCTACATCGGTCTGTTCATCCGCATGGCCTGGCACAGCGCCGGCACCTACCGCTCGGTTGACGGGCGTGGCGGTTCCGGGCGTGGCCAGCAGCGTTTCTCCCCGCTGAATGCCTGGCCAGATAACGTCAGCCTGGATAAGGCACGCCGCCTGCTGTGGCCGGTGAAGCAAAAATACGGTCAGAAAATTTCCTGGGCCGATCTCTATATTCTGGCGGGTAACGTCGCGCTGGAAAACTCCGGTTTCCGCACCTTTGGCTTCGGTGCCGGGCGTGAAGACGTCTGGGAACCGGATCAGGACGTGAACTGGGGGGATGAAACCACCTGGCTTGAACACCGTCACCCGGAATCCCTGGCGGCTTCCCCGCTCGGTGCTACCGAAATGGGGCTGATTTACGTCAACCCTGAAGGGCCTGAGCACAGCGGCGACCCGGCGTCGGCCGCCCCGGCGATCCGCGCCACCTTCGGTAACATGGGGATGAACGATGAAGAGATCGTCGCCCTGATTGCCGGGGGGCATACGCTGGGTAAAACGCACGGTGCCGGCGATGCCAAACACGTCGGTGACGACCCGGAAGCTGCGCCAATTGAAGCGCAGGGCCTGGGCTGGGCCAGCACCCACGGCAGCGGTGTCGGAGCCGATGCCATCACCTCCGGTCTGGAAGTGATCTGGTCGCAGACGCCAACGCAGTGGAGCAACTACTTCTTTGAGAACCTGTTCAAGTATGACTGGGTGCAGACGCGCAGCCCGGCGGGTGCCATTCAGTTTGAAGCCGCTAATGCAGCGGATATTATTCCTGATGCGTTCGACAGTGGCAAAAAACACAAACCCACCATGCTGGTGACCGATCTGACGCTGCGTTTCGACCCGGAGTTTGAGAAAATTTCCCGTCGTTTCCACGGCGATCCGCAGGCGTTTAACGAAGCCTTTGCCCGCGCATGGTATAAGCTGACCCACCGCGATATGGGACCAAAAGCCCGCTATATCGGCCCTGAAGTGCCGAAAGAGGATCTGATCTGGCAGGATCCGCTGCCGGTACCGGTGTATCACCCGACGGTGGCGGATATTGCGCTGCTGAAAGAGAACATTGCTGCTTCCGGTCTGACCGTCAGTGAACTGGTCTCGGTTGCCTGGGCGTCGGCCTCAACCTTCCGTGGCGGTGACAAGCGCGGCGGGGCCAACGGTGCCCGTCTGGCCCTGCTGCCGCAAAGGGAGTGGGAGGTCAACGCCACGGCGGCCCGCGTCCTGCCGGTACTGGAGGCGATCCAGCAGTCAACGCAGAAAGCCTCGCTGGCCGACATTATCGTGCTGGCGGGTGTGGTCGGTGTGGAACAGGCGGCGAAAGCCGTTGGCGTGACGATCGAAGTACCGTTCACCCCGGGCCGCGTGGATGCGCGTCAGGAACAGACAGACATTGAGTCGTTTGAACTGCTGAAGCCGAAAGCCGACGGCTTCCGCAACTATCGCGGCGTTCACGGCCGCACGTCGACGGAAAATCTGCTGATCGACAAAGCGCAGCAGCTGACGCTGACCGTACCGGAGTTAACGGTCCTGATCGGCGGCATGCGTGCGCTGGGTGCCAACGCTGACGGCAGTCAGCACGGTATTTTCACCCAACGTGTCGGTGAGCTGACTACTGACTTCTTCGTCAATCTGCTGGATATGCGTACCGAATGGAAGGCGGCCGACGGCAGTGGAGAGCGCTTTGAAGGGCGTGACCGGCTGAACGGCGAGGTGAAGTTCACCGCGACCCGCGCCGATCTGGTGTTTGGCTCCAATGCGGTACTGCGTGCCTCTGCTGAGGTTTACGCCAGCAGCGACGCGAAAGAGAAGTTTGTAAAAGACTTCGTGGCTGCCTGGACGAAGGTCATGAATCTGGACCGTTTCGATATCTGAGCACGCTAACCCTGAAGGCCCGCTGGAGGAAACTCGGGCGGGCTTTTTTTTGCGTTAGGCTTTTTGTCTGGCGTGGTGTAAAGCGTTATCTCAGAGAGCGCAGTCGCTGAGGGGAAAACCTGTCAACGATAAGAATCAGCGCTAACTTCCGCTTTTTGCTCTGCGTTTCACCAGATCCCACTTCTCTGTCAGATTTTTTCCTTACTTAACTGCCCGTGTTGCTCAAGCTCATAGTCGATAAACGCGCCGATCATGGTTCGGTAGACTTTTTCGATAATGACGACGGGAAGGCCTTCCTCAACGGCTGTCTTACACACCTTATCAATAACCTGCTGGACGCGGTCCGGAGCGCGAACAGCCGAGGGGTCTTTTTTAAAAGACGCTGCCGCTTTCACACATTCGGCGCGTTGAGCGATGATGTGAACCAGTTCGCTATCAATCTGGTCAATACGATGTCTCACCTCTTCAATGGTGGTAAAATTCACTGTTGATCTCCATAGCTAGTACATAAGTACATAAGCATACACCAAACCCTGATTTGTTCTATGACTTCATCGCCGTCATGTTCAGACCCCCTTAATCTGCCGATGCCTGTAGAATACCGCCATACTCTCCTGTCTTTTTAACAAGGAACGCCTGTATGAATGCCCGGAATATTTTCGATGCGATAAAGAGGGGGGATGCCGGAGAGGTCAGCGCGTGCATTGCTACAGGTGCCAATCTTGCGGCAGTGAACGATTGGGGGTTCACCGCGCTTCAGGCGGCGGCGATGGGCACTCACAACCTGACGGCGACTCAGCACACCGCGATGCTGGACATCCTGCGTATGCTTATTGATGCCGGCAGCCCGCTGGAGGCCAGGGGCCCCTCCGGAGGCACGGCGCTTTACTATGCAGCCGAATTCGCCAGTGACGTTGCACATGTCCAAATACTCCTCGACGCGGGGGCTGAGGCGGATATCTGCGATGTGTGTGGTAATCACATCATGACGAACGCTTTCTCTGATGAGGTCATCGCGCTGCTTGCTCATGTTACAGGCAGGTCCGTCCCCGTTAAACAGCCAGAGCCTGACCCTGTCAGGATGACCGCCGGGCAGTGGCGAGCCGCTAAAACGCGCCTTGATACCCTCTTTGCCACCCTTGAGCAGGAAGGGCTTATCGCGCTGCAGGATGCGGGTGATACCCAGAGTGACGCCTTTGCGTCCTGTACTGAGCGGTTCCACCAGCATAAGGGTGAAAAAACCGGCATACAGGGGTTCTGTTTCTACACCCGGCAAGATCAAAACCGTGCTAAACGCACAAGCTATCTTTCGCTGGGGTTTTGGGGCGCGCCAGAAGGCGCCGAGGTGGATTTACTGCGCGTTGGCACACTTATCACCGACTGCTGCAACAAGTGCGGCTTTGAGGTGCGCTGGAACGGATCGGCCTCCACGCGACCGGAAGTCAGTCTGTTATGACGGCGTGACGGGCTTTTCAGCCAGTGCTGAGTGTGAGGAGGGCCGTCGGGAGATGTGCCCCTGAAAGCTCAGTCCCCTTCACCTGGCACAGCCCCGGCAATTACAGGTATAATCCCGGCAAATTTACAGCGGATTCAGAAATCACCATGACAAAACTGACCTTACAAGAACAGATGCTGAAAGCAGGGCTCGTCAGCAGCAAAAAGATGGCCAAAGTGCAGAGAACGGTCAAAAAATCCAAAGCGCAGGCCCGTGAGGCCAGAGAAGCGGTGGAAGAGAATAAAAAAGCCCAGATCGAGCGTGATAAGCAGCTGAGCGAACAGCAGAAACAGGCTGCGTTATCCAAAGAGTACAAAGCACAGGTGAAGCAGCTGATCGAAATGAACAGGGTGGATATCTCAAGAGGGGATATCGGCTTTAACTTTACCGATGGCAACCTGATCAAAAAAATATCCGTTGATAAGCTCACCCAGTCCCAGCTGATCAGCGGCCGACTGGCCATTGCGCGTCTGGTGGCCGATAACAGCGGCGAGAGCCAGTACGCCATTATCCCGGCCAGCGTTGCCGACAAAATTGCCCAGCGGGATGCCAGCAGCATTGTCCTGAACAGCGCACTGAGTCAGGAAGAGCAGGACGAAGAAGATCCGTACGCTGACTTTAAGGTGCCGGACGACCTGATGTGGTAAACGGCGCTGGCGGCTGATACGACATTCGCGCCGTATCAGTCCGTCACCGTCCTGTTATCGCCAGCTTGCGCCGGATGCTGCAGCTGTTTACTCAGCATCAGGCAGAAAGCCTCACTGGCCGGATTATGGCGGTGTTCATTGACCCGCAGCAGGGCGTCTACCGCCGGCAGCGGCATCCTCTGCTCCAGTTCTGCAACCGGCTGGACGCCGCGATCCGCGCTGGCTTCATTCAGAATGCCGACGCCCAGACCGGCATGGATCGCCGCCAGCATCCCGGCGATGGAAGGGCACGCCAGCATCACTCTGTAAGGGATATCAGCCTGGTGTAGCTGTTCCTCCGCCAGGCGGCGGTAAAAACAGTCCGGCCCCCAGCTGATAAGCGGCAGGGGCCGTGCGGGCGTGTAGCGCCAGGTCGCAGGCGCGCACCAGTACAGCTTCTCACTCCACAGCACGCGGTCTTCCGCTGAACGAACGCCGGTGAAATCCTGATGCAGTATCAGGTCCCGCTCTCCCGCGTCATAACGCTGCCGCAGCACATGGCTTTGTTCCACCTCCAGCTGAATCTCTACCTCCGGATGATGGTGGGTGAAACGCGCAATCGTCGCACACACCGTGGGCAGCGAGATCTGCTCCGTCACCCCAACGTGCAGCCTGCCCCGCAGCGCCGACGGGGAAAAAAAGGCCACGGCGTTGTCGTGTTCATGGAGTATTTTCTCCGCATGCTGCAACAGCACGCTGCCTTTTTCCGTCGGCGCGGCTTTGCCGGCGACCCGCGTCAGCAGCGGGCAGTGCAGCTGATCCTCAAGCCGCCGCAGCTTCCAGCTCACCGCCGACTGGCTCAGGTTGAGGAGCGAGGCGGCTTTGGTCATGCTGCCGGTTTGCACCACGGTTCTGAATACCCTGAGTGCATCCACTGAAAGACGTTTATTCATTTAAGTATGACAAAAGTGAGTTTTCATCGGTAAACAATGTCACTGGTGTCATACCCCGTCAAGCCGTAGCCTGCTGATACCACGTTAATGTGACTCAGGAGCAGACTATGCCTCGCGAACATTCATTACTGAACCAGCACGTTGTGATTCATGGCTGCCGCATTGCGGCGGGGGTTCACGGTTCCGGTATCCCTCTGGTGCTGGTTCACGGCACCCCAGCCCATACGGTTATCTGGCAGGCGCTTGTGCCGCTATGGGTAGACGCCGGTTTTCAGGTACACCTGTATGACCTGCCCGGGTATGGCGCATCCGAGCGCCCCCTGCAGGCCGATACCTCAGTGGCGGCGCAGGTCGCGTTCCTGCATGATCTGCTGGACCACTGGCAGCTGGAAAAAACGCATCTTTTTGGCCACGATATCGGCGGGGCGATTGCCCTCCGGCTGGCCCTGGACGAACCGCAACGTCTGCTGACCCTGACGGTTGCCGATGCGCCGTGCTACGACTCGTGGCCGTCGCCCACGTGGCGGGATATGCGGGATCGCTACGCAGAGTATGCGCTGACACCGGCCAGTGAGCATCGCAGCACGATGACGCGTCAGCTGAAGATGGCGGTTTTTAATAAGCCGTTGATGGCCGGGGAGCGGCTGGAACAGTTCCTCGCCCCCCTCTGTGGCACGCTGGGGCAGGCCTCATTTTATCAGCACCAGGTAGCCCACTATAATGCCTGCTACACGGCAGACTTCGCGGAAAGGCTCCCGCAGCTCCGGCTGCCCGTGCAGATCTTATGGGGTGCAGACGATGAATGGCAGCCCGTCCACTATGCCCGACGCCTGCAGCACGATATTCCCGGCTCCACCCTGCATATTTATCAGCACGCCGGACACTTTTTGATGGAAGATATCCCCCAGCCTGTCGCTGCACAGGTTATAGCGTTCGTTAATCAATCTACCTGGAGGTAAGCTATGGTTTTGATCGGCATGCTGGATTCGCCCTATGTCAGACGCGTTGCCGTCTGTATGAATGTGCTCGGCCTGCAGTACGAACACCGCCCCCTGTCGGTATTTGGTGATTTTGAGGCGTTCGCTAAAATCAATCCGGCGGTCAAAGCCCCGACGCTGATAACGGATGACCAGCAGATCCTGATGGAATCTTCACTGATTATCCGATATCTGCAGGATCTGTCGCCGCACACCTCTGCGCTGCTGCCTGAATCCGCAGAGGACAGGGTGAGGGATGTGAGCCTGACCGGCCTGGCACTGGCGGCCTGTGAAAAAGCGGTGCAGATCGTTTACGAACGGCGTCTGCGGCCGGAGGAAAAACAGCATCAGCCCTGGGTCGACAGGGTGACCCGACAGCTTCACGGCGTATGGCAGGCGCTGGAAGGGCATCTGCAGGTACACTCTCCCGCTATCCTCACCGACGGGGGGATCAGTATCGCCGTGGCGTGGCGTTTTACCTGCCTGATGCTGCCGGATGTGGTCAGCCGTGCGGATTACCCCGGGGTGGACAGCTTCAGTCAACTGGCCGAACAGCGACCGGCTTTTCTCGCCGCCCCGGCAAACTGAAACGGCAGGCCCGCCGAATTTTTTCCGGGCGGGATCAGAACGGGCTGGGGTGGCGGGCGGTCACCCGCTCTCCGCTGACGGGGTGAACAAAATCCAGTTCGCTGGCGTGCAGCATCAGCCGCGTGGTCTGCTCCGTTCCCGGCAGCAGACGGCCGCCGTACAGGTCACACCCCAGGATGGGGTGACCAAGCTGCTGGCAGTGAATACGCAGCTGATGGGTTCGCCCGGTCTCCGGCATCAGCTGCACCCGCGTTAACGGCACGGAGAAACCTTCCTGCGGTGCAGGGGACAGGCGCTCAATCACCCGATAGCGGGAGCGGGCGGGTTTGCCGTTAAGCGGGCAAATCGACATCCGTGGAAACAGCGCCGGATCTTTGGCAATCGCCGCGTCTATCACGCCTTCATTGTTCGCCAGGTGCCCGCAGAGCAGGGCGCTGTATACCTTGCTCACGGTGCGCTGGCTGAACTGACGGCAGAGGGCGGCATTCACTGCCTTATTGCGCGCCACGACCATCAGCCCGGAGGTACCGAAATCCAGACGGTGGACCAGAGTACAGCCTGGGAAGATCTTCACCAGACGGTGATGCACCGAATCAAGATTTTGCGCATTTTTCCCCGACAGGCTCAGCAGCCCGCCGGGCTTATTGATCAGTACCAGATGGTCATCCTGAAAGAGGATCTCAATGTCGTCATGGCAGGGTGGAGCAATAAAGTCATCAATAATGGCAGACATCAGGCGGCCCGGAGCGAGAGTGGGGGCAGGGAGTACCCCGGCTGAAAGCGTAAATGAAAAAGCCCGCTTAAGTTTCCTTAAGCGGGCTTCTCGAATTTGGCTCCTCTGACTGGACTCGAACCAGTGACATACGGATTAACAGTCCGCCGTTCTACCGACTGAACTACAGAGGAATTGTTGGAACGGGGCGCATCATATCCAGCGGGGCAGGGGATGTCAAAGCCTGATTTCACGCTTTTGGTTCAACTGCTGAATAAAGCAGCACCTTCCTGGCAGCGGTGTGAGTTTCCCCACAATAATGATGCTTTTGCGGCATGCCTTGCAGGGTGTGACGGGGCTTGCAGCCGTGTTGCACTTATTTTCGTCAGGGTGATCACGTTTATTTCATTTTGACGTTGATACGCTAAGTTTCGGTATATACATTCCATGGATGTTGAATGTTTGTTTCATTTTTCTCCCACCCTAAGGACCCACCATGAAAAAAGTCAGAATCGGGCTGATCGGTACCGGTTATATCGGACGCTGCCACGCAATCGCTTATGCTCAGGCCCCGACGGTCTTTAACCTGAAAGGGGAGCTGGTGCGTGAGATGCTGGCAGAGGTCAATCCGCAGCTGGCGAGCGCGCAGGCGGCAACGCTGGGGTTTAACCGGTCGACCGGTGACTGGCGGGAGCTGGTGGCGGATGAGAATATTGATGTGGTCGATATCTGCGCGCCTAACTTCCTGCACAAAGAGATGGCGCTGGAGGCAATCCGGCACGGTAAACATGTTTATTCAGAAAAACCGCTGGCGCTGGACGCGGCCGATGCTGAAGAAATGGTGCGGGCGGCGGAAAAAGCCGGGGTGAAAACGCTGGTCGGCTTCAACTATATGAAAAACCCGACCAGCCAGCTGGCGAAAGAGATCATCGCCCGGGGGGAAATTGGCGAAGTGGTGCATTTTTACGGCACCCACAACGAGGACTACCTGGCTGACCCGCTGACGCCGCTGGACTGGCACTGCCAGAAAGCACTGGCGGGTCTGGGGGCGCTGGGCGACCTGGCGGCGCATATCGTCAATATGGCGCACTATCTGGTGGGCAATATTGATGAAGTCAGCGGCGATATGATGACGGTGATCAAACAGCGCCCGGACCCGAAAAATCGCTCGCTGATGCGTGATGTGGAAAACGAAGATCAGGCCAGCGCACTGCTGCGCTTTGCTAACGGTGCGCACGGGGTGATTGAAACCTCGCGCATTGCCTGCGGCAGCAAAATGGGCCTGACCTACGTAGTGACGGGTACCAAAGGCAGCCTCCGTTACACGCAGGAGCGCATGGCGGAACTGGCGCTGTATATCCATGACGATCCGGCAGGCCGCCAGGGCTTCAAAACCATCCTCACCGGCCCGGCACACCCTGACTATGCGGCATTCTGCATCTCTGCCGGGCACGGCATCGGCTTTAACGACCAGAAAACCGTAGAAGTCCGCGATCTGATTAACGGTATTGCCGCCGGGGATCGCATGTGGCCTGATTTTGCAGAAGGCCTGCAGGTATCGAAAGTGCTGGAAGCGATAGCGGTTTCAGCCGCGGAGCGGCGCTGGATGAAAGTCTGACGCGCTGTCAGGCCGGGGGGACCCGGCCTTTTTCATTTCTCTTCCTGCCCGTCCGCACCGCCCCGCGATAAGCCGTTTAATTTGTTCGCCATTAAATGTATGATAATAAGACTCATTTGCAACGTAATGGCCAAGATGAAAAAACCCTTCTCCTTCCCGGTATTGTGCGCAGTACTGGTTGCCGCCGCCCTGATCTTTGTGGTGTCTGTCCGCAGCTGTTCAACACAGCATATCGCCGATCGGCCGGACGCTTCGCAGGCGGCTGTGGTGCCTGCTCCAGCCTCAGCGGAGGCACAGCAGGGCTGGCCGCGCACCCTGCAAACCCCCAAAGGGCCTCTGACCCTGAAGCAGGCCCCTGAGCGTATCGTCTCTACCAGCGTGACCATCACCGGCACCCTACTGGCCATCCATGCGCCGCTGGTCGGGTCCGGCGGCACCAGCCGTAACAGCACGGTGTCTGACGATCGCGGTTTTTTTAAGCAGTGGAGCGCCGAGGCCGCTCAGATCGGGCTGAAGCCGCTGTATATCACGGAACCCAACGCCGAGGCGATTGCCGCGGCTGCACCGGACCTGATCGTGATTTCCGCTACCGGGGGGGACTCGGCGCTGAAGCTGTACGATCAGCTCTCCGCTATCGCCCCGACACTGGTGATCGACTACGGCGATAAAAGCTGGCAGCAGCTGGCGGTACAGCTGGGGGAGATCACCGGGCATGAGAAGGACGCCAGTGCGGTGATTGACCGTTTCGAACAGCGGGTACAGGCGGTCAAACAGGCGATTGCGTTACCGCCGCAGCCGGTCTCGGCGCTGGTTTACTACGAAGACGGCCGTGGACTGAACCTGTGGACGGAGGCGTCTGCGCAGGGCAAGCTGCTGTCGGCGCTGGGCTTTACGCTGGCGATGCCACCCGCAGACGTACACGGTGGCACCAGCATGGGCAAGCGTAACGATATTATTCAGCTGTCAGGCGAAAATATGGCGGCAGGACTGACCGGGAAAAGTCTGCTGCTGTTTGCCGCAGATGATGCCACTGTAGGCAGGGTACGGGCGAATCCGTTCCTGGAGCATCTTACCGCGGTAAAAAACAACCAGGTGTATGCAATGGGGCCGGATACCTTCCGCCTCGATTACTTCAGTGCCAGCAATATGCTGGACAGTATCGAACGGCACTTTAAAGCCCGCTAAGCGGACCGTTTGACAGAAGGCCCGCCTGTTTGTCCGGCCGGCCCCTGTCAGATGATGCCGGTTACGAATGGGTTACCGGCTCTGACGCCTCCGACGGGGCAGGGGGCGCTGTCGTCAGCGTTGCCCGCCGCAATGTCCCTACCAGACCGGCCAGCACCACCGCGACACCGGCCGCTGCCGCACCGAACGACAGTACGCTCACCACCGGCGTAAACAGCTTACCTAATACGCCCAGGCCCAGCGCCCCTACGGAATCTCCCGTCACATCCTGAGCAGTACCCAGACTGTTGACGCGCCCCAGCAGGTGGTCAGGCGTATGGTGCTGAATCAGCATATATTGCAGCAGCGAAGCAATGGCATTGCAGTAGCCGTATACCACCAGGGCGAGCAGGGCAGGAATAAAGTGGCTGTAAAGCCCCAGCGAAGCAATCGCCAGGAACGCGCAGGTGGCGCTGACCAGCACCAGAATCCCCGGCCGTCCGTGACGCGGTACCCAGCCGCTGGTAAAGGCACCTATCATCGCCCCCAGCGGGACGGCGGAGTACATCAGGCCAATGGCGGAGGCATCCGCGTGATAGCTGATGGCCAGCGCCGGAAAGAGGATGCGCACCGCGCCAACAATGCTGACCAGCATGCCCAACAGCACCACGGAACCTACCACTTTCTGCCGGCAGACAAACTGAATGCCGCTGGCCAGCGCGCGCAGCGGGTGTTCCGGCTCCTGGGCGTCCGGTTTCATCGTCGGCAGGCGTACCAGGGGGATCAGCGTGGCCAGCGTGCCGATGGCAGCAACAGCAAACGCCCAGCCGACGCCACCGGCGACAATGATCACCCCGCCAATCGCCGGGGAGAGGATCGCCCCGAGGCGCACGGTCACCATACTCAGCGCCCCTGCCGCACCGAGATTTTCCCGGCCGACCAGCAGCGGGATCACCGCCATCAGTGCCGTCATCCCCAGCGCCCCAAAGAAGCCATCCCACGCCGCCAGCACATACAGTGCCCACAGCGACGGTGCGGGAAGAAACGCATTGAGGCTCAGGGCGGCAAAGCCAATACCGCAGGTACCGCGGGCAAACAGGATCAGCTTACGGCGGTCAAGGCGGTCCGCAAGGATGCCGCCGAGCATTAAGCCAATAAACATACCGACCCCATCCAGCATCACCGCGACCCCCACCTGCAGGGTGGAGCCGGTCATGGCCTGGATCTGGATCGGCACGCCGACGGCCAGCATGCCCAGCGAGAAGACGGACAGCATGCGGGCGCAAAAGATGGCGCGGAAAGGGGCGTTATTTTTCAGCAGACTGAAATCAAGCAGGATGGAGGGCTTAGCCATGAGTGTCCATGTGTGTTGATGGGCCGGTGCCTGGCGGCCGGAACGCTGTCCGGTGCGGCGCGTAAGGATGCCGATGTTTTTCTGGCGGTGCGCATGGTAACATATTCGGTTAGTAACGTTAATGATAATAATACTCATATTCATTTGCATGTATGGAGGATCTGTCAGGGATGTCATTGCAGCACGCTTCCCCTCGTACCACTCCACTGTCGGCAGGTATTTCACGCGCCGGCGGTGTCATTATCTGCCTGTGCCTGCTGGCGGCCGTCAGCCTGGCAAGCCTGATGCTGGGGGCCAAATCCATTGCGCCGGCCGTGGTGTGGCAGAGCCTGTCCGGTCAGTTGACCAGTGCTGACAGCATCATCATTCTCAATGCCCGTCTGCCGCGCACACTGGCCGGGATCCTGGTCGGCCTGGCGCTGGGCGGTGCCGGGGCGGTGATCCAGGCGCTGACGCGCAATCCGCTGGCCGACCCCGGCATACTGGGTGTTAATGCCGGAGCCAGCTTTGCCATGGCCGTGGGCATCACCCTGTTTGGCGTCAGCGGCATGGCCGGCTGGCTGGGGTTTGCCTGGGGCGGCGCGCTGATTGCCAGTATTGCCGTCTGGGCGATTGGTACCCTCAGCGGGGGACGGGTGAATCCGGTCCGCCTGACGCTGGCAGGGGTAGCGCTGAGTGCGGTACTGGGCGGACTGACCTCCTCACTGTCGCTGCTGAATCCGCAAACCTTTGATCAGCTGCGCTTCTGGCAGGCGGGAACGCTGGATATCCGCACAATGGACAATCTGCTTATTGTTGCTCCGGCGATTGTGGCGGGAGCGGTGCTGGCGCTGGCAGTATCGCGTTCGCTGAACAGCCTGAGCATGGGCGAGGACATTGCCGCCGCGCTGGGCACAAGGGTGGTGCTGATCCGCCTGCTGGCGCTGCTGGCGGTGATGCTGCTCTGCGGATCGTCTACCGCGCTGGTGGGGCCGATTGGTTTTGTCGGCCTGATGGTGCCTCATGTGGCGCGCTGGTGGGTGGGGGCCGACCAGCGCTGGATACTGATCTATTCATTTTTAATGGCCCCGGTGCTGCTGCTCACCGCCGATATTGCCGGGCGGTTTATGGCGCAGGGCGAATTACGGGTGTCGATTGTCACCGCGTTGATTGGGGCCCCTGTTCTGATTTGGCTGGTCCGTCAGCGCAGGCATTAGGCTTTGTTACCTGCCATTTTGCAGCCCGGTTGAGTTGAAGCCGGGCTTTAAGGGAGATCTGCATGCACAGCAGAACGTTAATAATAGGGCGCGCGGACGGCTGGCTGAATCTGCGCCTGTCATCCCGGGTGATGTGGGTTAACCTGACGCTGCTGCTGCTGGCCGTTGCGCTGGCGCTGTTTGCCCTGTGCTACGGCACGCTCAGTATTCGCCCCGGGCAGGTGTGGCAGGCGCTGCAGGGAGAGGGACCGCGCGGTATTATCACCGTCATCCGGCAGTGGCGTGCGCCACGCGCGATGTTAGCACTGGTGCTGGGGGCCGGCCTCGGCGTCAGCGGCGCAATCTTCCAGTCAGCCATTCGTAACCCGCTGGGCAGTCCGGACGTGGTCGGTTTTAATACCGGCGCTTTTACCGGCGCACTGGTGATGATTATCGCGTTTGGCGGCGGCTATTATCAGATTGCGGCAGGGGCACTGGTCGGCGGCATCGGTGCGGCGGCGCTGGTCTATCTGCTGGCCTGGCGTCAGGGCATTGTGGGTTTCCGCCTGATTATCGTCGGTATTGGCGTCGGCGCGGTGCTTTCCGCGCTGAATACCTGGCTGATTATCAGCGCTTCGCTGGAAAGTGCCATGAGTGCGGCGCTGTGGGGGGCCGGATCGCTGAACGGTATCACTTGGGCGAAAGGTCAGCCTGCGCTGCTGCTGGTGCCGCTGACGATTCTGGTCGCGCTGCTGCTCAGCCGCCGTCTGCAACTGATGGAGATGGGCGATGACAGTGCGCGGGCGCTGGGGATCAGTGCAGAATCCAGCCGCCTCTGGCTGATGCTGTGCGGCATTATCCTTACGGCGATTGCCACCGCCAGCGCCGGGCCCATCGCCTTTATCTCTCTGGCCGCCCCGCAGATCGCAAAGCGGCTGACCGGCGCACATGCTGTGCCGCTGTTCTCTGCCGCCACAACCGGGGCGCTGCTGCTGCTGCTGGCAGACGTCGTCGCGCAACATGCTTTTAACGGGATACAGCTGCCGGTGGGGGCCGTCACGGTCAGCATCGGCGGGCTGTATCTCATCGGGTTACTTATCAGGGAGTCACGTCGTTAACCATGGAACTTTCTTCCCCCTCACGCCTTCAGGCCAGCGGAGTGACGCTGGCCTACGACCAGAAGGTGATCGCCCGCGAACTCAGCGTGCAGATCCCCGACCGCAGGTTCACGGTGATCATTGGCCCGAACGCCTGTGGCAAATCAACGTTATTGCGCGCCCTGTGTCGTCTGCTGAAGCCGCGCAGCGGCCAGGTACTGCTTGATGGCGAGGATATTCACCAGATGGGCACCAAAGCGCTGGCGCGCCAGCTGGGTCTGCTGCCACAGCATGCCATTGTGCCGGAGGGGATCAGCGTGGCCGATCTGGTGGCGCGCGGGCGCTATCCGCACCAGAGCCTGCTGAAGCAGTGGAGCGAAGCCGATCGCCAGGCGGTGGACGGCGCGATGCAGGCGACGAACGTCAGTGAACTGGCAGAGCGCAGCGTGGATGAGCTCTCCGGCGGACAGCGTCAGCGCGTATGGGTAGCGATGGTGCTGGCACAGCAAACGCCCCTGCTGTTACTGGACGAGCCGACCACCTGGCTGGATATCGCCCATCAGATCGAACTGCTGGATTTGTTCCGTCAGTTAAATCAGGAACGCGGGCATACGCTGGTGGCCGTGCTGCATGATTTGAATCAGGCCTGTCGCTATGCCGACCATCTGGTGGTGATGCAGGAAGGGCAGATCGTGGCCCAGGGCCAGCCAGCAGAGATCGTTGATGCGTCGCTGGTCCGGCAGGTCTTTGGCATGGAATGCGTGGTGATTGACGATCCGGTATCGCACACGCCGATGATCGTCCCCTGCGGACGTTATCACCGGCCATAAAAAAAGGCCGACCGTTATAAAAGGTCGACCTTGATACGAGGATCCCAGAGGCGGACCGGGTTTTGGGTCCGCCTCTGTTTTAGGCCAGGTCTTTACACTCCACCATCAGCTGCGCCAGCAAGGGCCCCAGTGTGACCAGGGATGCCGGGGACAGGATATCCATGTGATCGCAGTCCAGTTCGTGTACCCGTAACTGCTGCAGGTAAGGTGCCCAGCTTTTCTGCACATCCATCCCGGCGGGCAGCGTCTTTTTCGCCACAAACAGCGTGGCCTGACCGGCAAAGCGCGGGGTAGAGGCGGTGCTCAGACGCTGGACCGCATCCGCGTAGTTCGCCACGATGGTACTGAACATCGCCGCTTTTTCCGCCTGTAACAGCGCATCGTCACTGTCGGTCGCTGCCATAAACTCCGCTTCCTCACGTTCGACTTCCGCGCGGGCCTCCTCCTCTGACGGCCGTGTCCAGTCCTGACCCTCTGGCGGATAGGTATCCAGCAGACCCAGGAAGCTTACCGTCTCCCCCTGCTGCTGCAGGCGGGTCGCTATCCCGTGGGCAAGGGTGCCGCCCAGCGAGTAACCCAGCAGATGGTACGGCCCCTGCGGCTGAATGCTGCGCAGTGTCGCCAGATGGCGATCGCACATTTCATCCACGCTGGCACAGGCGGCGATCACACCGTCAGGACGCGGCGACTGCAGGCCAACAATCGGGAAGTGACCGCCAAGATGACGCAGCATACCGGAATACTGCCACGCAAAGCCGGATGCCGGATGAATACAGAACAGCACCGGCCCGGTCCCGCTGCGGAAGGGCAGGCTTTCACCGTTGGCACGCGTCCCGGCGTTGGTGCCGTGGGCACCCTCATCCAGCAGACGGGCCATGTTCTCCACGCTGCGCGCAGCCATGATCTGCCCGATAGTGAGCGGCGTTGCCAGGCGACGACGCAGTTCGGCAGCCAGACGCATCGCCAGCAGCGAGTGCCCGCCCAGCGCGAAGAAATCATCATCGGCATACACGGTTTCACGCGCCAGCAGGCGGGCGAAAAGTTCTGCCAGCAGTTGCTCATGCTCACCGTGCGGCAGGCGGCCAGCCGACTGCGGGGCCTGTGGGGATGGCAGGGCCTTGCGGTCCAGCTTGCCGTTGGCGCTCAGCGGGAAACGGTCGGTCAGCACGTAGCTGACCGGCAGCATATGCGCCGGCAGGCGCTGCGCCAGCTGCTGGTGCACGACCCGGGTATCCAGTGCCAGCTCCGGTTGGGCAATCAGCCAGGCTACCAGCTGACGGGCATCGGCCCCGACGGCGGCCACGCTGCCCAGTTCGCGCGCGCCAACTACCGCCTGCGCCACGCCGTCCAGGGTCAGCAGCGCCTGTTCAATTTCGCCCAGCTCAATGCGCTGACCGCGAATTTTCAGCTGATCGTCGCTGCGGCCGAGGTATTCCACGGCACCGCTGTCCAGCCAGCGGGCGATGTCGCCGGTGCGGTACATGCGCTCACCGTCGGCAAACGGATCGGCGACAAAGCGCTGGGCAGTCAGGTCGGCACGGTACAGATACCCCTCCGCCAGCTGCACACCGCAGAGATACAGGTCGCCCGCCACGCCGACAGGCACAGGGCGCAGCAGGGCATCAAGGATGCGCAGTTCGGTGTTCCACACCGGGTAGCCAATCGGTACGCCCGCGCCGCTGCACTGCTTCAGACTTTCACCGCTGGCCGGATGCCAGGTCACATCAACGGCGGCCTCGGTCGGGCCATACAGGTTATGCAGCGGGGCGGCGATCAGGGCTTCATAGCTGGCGGCCAGCTCGCAGGAAAGGGCTTCCCCGCTGCAGAACACGCGACGCAGGCTGTGACAGCCTTTATCCTCGCCGTCGCGGCTTTCCAGCGCCGTCACCCACGCCGCCAGCATCGATGGCACGAAGTGCATCGTGGTCACGGCGTAGTCTTCAATCAGCTGTACCAGTGCCTCCGGGTCGCGATGGGCTTCCGGCGGGGCCATCAGCAGCGGCGATCCGACCATCAGCGGCCAGAAGAATTCCCACACCGAGACGTCAAAACTGCACGGGGTTTTCTGTAACACCACGTCGCTGGCGTCCAGCGGGTATTCGTCCTGCATCCACCACAGGCGGTTAACGATAGCCTGCTGGCCCACCACCACGCCTTTCGGTCGCCCGGTGGAGCCGGAGGTGTAGAGGACATAGGCCGGGCGGGTGCTGTCTGCCGGTGGCAGCGGGTGCCGTGGCGAATGCGGTTCCTCTTCCAGCTGGTCAAAGGTCAGTATCGGCCCCATCACGGCAAAGCGCGCGGCTAAGGCGCTTTCGCTGATAATCAGACGCGGCCGCGCATCGTCCACCATATAACCCAGACGGTCATCCGGGTAGCCGGTATCCAGCGGCAGCCAGGCAGCGCCGGCCTGCAGAATAGCGGTCAGCGCCAGGCTCAGGCGTACCGAGCGCGGCAGGGCGACGGCGACGATATCCCCGGGTTTTACTCCGGCATCAATCAGGCGGTCGGCCAGCCGCCGCGCCTGCTGCTGCATCTGGCGATAGGTCAGACGATGTTCGCCGTCCAGCAGCGCCAGCGCATCCGGCGTGCGATTCACCTGCTGCTCAATGGCCCCCTGCAGCGTGCCGGGGGCGACCGGGTAAGCGGTGTTATTGATGCTGGCAATCAGCGCCCGTTCATCCGGCGTCTGCAGCTGCCAGCGCGCCAGCGGCAGGTCAGGCTGTGCCACCAGCTGGGCAATCAGCATCAGCAGGCGGTCGGCAAAACGCTGCGGGTGCGGCACCGCATCGCGATACTCCATCAGCAGGTGCAGGCGCTCGCCCGGTAGCACCAGCAGGGTGAGTGGGTAGTGGGTGTAGCCCCGGTTGCTGATATGGTCGCAGCGCAGGCCGTTGTGCCCCTGCAACAGGTCGGTGTTATCCGGATAGTTCTCCACCACCAGCAGGGTGTCGAACAGCGTGCCGCTGCCGGCCAGCTGCTGGATCTCGCCCAGGCCCAGATCGTCATGTTCAATCAGCTGGATCTGCTGTGCCTGATGATCGGCCAGCTGCTCCAGCAGCGGTCGCTGGCTGTCAAAGCGAACCCGCACCGGCAGGGTGTTACTGAACAGGCCAACATGCTGATCCTGGCCGTCAATCTGACCGAAGCGGCCGGACACCGGGGAGCCGAACACCACGTCCTGATGGCCGCTTTCAATCGCCAGCTGCATGCCCCAGAGGCCCTGCATAACGCTGTTCAGGGTCAGGCCACGGCGGCGGCACAGCGCCAGCAGGCCGCGTTCCAGCTCAGGCTCCAGCACCAGATCAAGGTCGTGCACCGGGCCAGTGTGGGCCTCACTGCCGAACAGCAGCGTCGGGCGTACGTCCTGTAATACCTGCTGCCACCGCTGACGCGAGGCCGCCGCGTCGCGCCCGGCAAGCTGACGGACGATATCCGCGTAGCTGAAGCGGTGCGGCGTCAGCGCCTGCGGGCCGTGCCACAGGGCGGTAAACAGGTCGGCTAAAATCACCGGCGTTGACCAGCCGTCCACCACCAGGTGATGGGCGTTCAGCATCAGGGTAAAGCGGTCGCCTCCGGCGTGCTCCACCAGCAGCGCGTGCAGCATCACCGGCTGGCTGAACAGGTCCCGCGCCAGCTCGCGTTTTTCCAGCGCCAGCAGGGCGTTTGTTTCGTCCTGCGGGGGGAGCACCGGCAGCGTATGGCGGTCGAGCGTCCAGACGGACTGGCCGACCGGCAGCACCGGGATCAGCTGCAGCGGCTGAAGTGTCTGCTCGCTGTCAAAACGTGCTGCCAGCTGCGGATGGTGACGCACCACGGCATCCAGCGCCGCCCGCAGGCGATCCTCCTCCAGCGCGCCGCTAAAGGTCAGGCGGGTCAGGGAGTTATAGCTGCCGCTGTTATCGGCGGTGGCCGCATGGAACAGCAGCCCCTTCTGCAGCGGCAGCAGCGGCAGCACGGCGGCCAGCGGGCCGTGGCGGTCACCCAGCGCCACCACATCCTGCTGGCTGACATCGGCCATCGCGACCTCGGCGGCCACTAAGGTATCGCATGCCTGCTGAGGATGGCGGCGGGCAAACCCGGCCAGCGCATCGCAGGCGTCTGCCATGGCCTGATGCAGGGCATCAATATCCTCTTCGCTGAATACGCCGCTGAGCCAGCCCCAGTTGATCGCCAGCTGCGGCATCGCGCCGTTTTCATCCACAAAGATATTCACCTCCAGCCCGTGCAGCTGCGGCATCGCCGGGGACTGATACACGGCAAAGGCGTCGCGGAAATGCCTGCGTGTGCGCTGGGGTGTCCAGAGTTCGTCCCCGGCGCTGAAGCGTCCGAGGTAGTTAAACAGCACTTCCGGTGCGTGCTGCTGCGCCAGTGTCTTAAGCTCTGGTCCACGGACGGCGTCGAGGTAGCGCAGCTGACCGTAGCCAATGCCGCGATCCGGTACGGCCCGCAGCACATGTTTGACCGCGCGGACGGTGTCGCGCAGCGTGCCGTTATCGCTATTTCCCAGCGTGACCAGCAGCGGGTATTCGGCGGTCAGCCAGCCGACAGTGCGGGCCAGGTCACGATCGCCTTCCAGTTCAGCGCGGCCGTGTGACTCCAGCGTATAGCGCAGCTGGCGGACCTTAAAGCGATCGGCCAGTGCCAGCGACAGGGTGCAAAGCAGCGTCTCCTCCACGCTGGCGCGGAACTGTTGCGGCAGCGTGGAGAGCAGGGCCTGCGTCTGACTGCCGTTCAGCAGCGTGCGCTTCTCTTTCATCTCACCGTGGGTATCCTGTCCGTGCACAGCGCGCTGGCCGAGCAGCGGAACAGGATCCTGCAACATGCTCTGCCAGAACGGCAGCTCAGACGTCCGGTGGGCGGTATCGCGCAACAGTGCTGCTGACCAGTCATGCAGTGAGGTTTCTTCAGGTGGCAGCGTCAGCGGCGTGCCGTTGATGGCCGCTTCGGCCGCTTCGCGCAGATCTTCCAGCAGGACGCGCCAGGAGACACCGTCCACGACCAGATGGTGGATCACCAGCACCAGACCGAACGTCTGTCCCTTATGCTGCAGCAGCGTGGCCTGCATCATCACGCCGTTCGCCGGATCAAGACGGTGAACGGCCGCGTCAAACGCATCTTCGGCACAGGCTTCCGGTGCGTCATTCAGCATCAGCGTACTGACCCGGGGGGGCGGTCCGGCCGGAGGCGCTTCGCCGACCACCAGCTGGCCGTCGCGGGTAAAGGCGGCCAGTGCCGGATGTGCCTCGCTGAGGGTGGTCAGCGCCTGCTCAAGCTGCGCAGGCTGCAGCGCCGCCGGTACCCTTAACCAGACGCCGTGGGCAAAGCGCTGGTTAATACCGCCGTGTTGGTTAAACCAGTGCAGGATCGGCAGGCCAGCGATCGCCCCCTGTTGTTTCACCTGACTGAACGCCGCGCGGGTCGCCAGCGGCGGCATATTCTGCGCCATGCGCGCCGGGGTGCGCTGGGCAAAAATATCGCGCGGGCGCAGCAGATAGCCTGCGCGGCGGGCGGCGGTGCCGAGCCCCATTGCAGAAATACTGTCGCCGCCGAGGGCGAAGAAATCATCGTCAGCGCCGACGCGCTCCATGCCCAGCAGGTCGGCCACTGCCTTGCAGATCAGCGTTTCTTCCGCTCCCTGCGGTTCGCGGCCGGGAGTAAAGGCCATCTGTTGCGGTTCAGGCAGCGCCTGACGGTCAATTTTCCCGTTGACGTTAAGTGGCAGCTCATCCATCACCATCAGGATGGCCGGCACCATATAGTCGGGCAGGGTCACGGCCAGCTTCGCCAGCAGCTTCGCTGAGAGCTGCGCGTCGGCGCGCAGGGCATCGTCAGATACCGAGCAGTAACCGATCAGCCGGTTTGTGGCCCCGACAGGCTGGGCGATCACCACGGCGGTACTGACTTCTTCCAGCGCCACCAGGGCATTTTCCACTTCCCCCAGCTCGATGCGGAACCCCCGCACTTTGATCTGATGATCCACGCGGCCAATAAACGCCAGTTGCCCGTCGCTGCGCCAGCGCATCAGATCGCCGCTGCGGTACATCACCTCGCCCTCAAGGAACGGGTTGGCGACGAAACGGACAGCGGTCAGGTCCGGACGGCGGAGGTAGCCACGCGCCATCCCGGTGCCGGAAATGTAAAGTTCACCGACACAGCCCACCGGGACGGGGCGCAGCCTGCTGTCCAGCAGCCAGACCCGGGTGTTACCCACCGGGCGGCCGATCACCGGCTGGTCAGAAACCATTACGCTGGCACCCAGCGTATCGATAGTGTATTCGGACGGGCCGTAGTAGTTATGGATCTCCAGTTCCGGGTGCTGCTGCATCAGCTTCCACAGGGTCGGCGTGGCGGCTTCACCGCCGATCATCACAAACGCCGGGCGGTGGCTGTCGGCCTCAAACAGTCCCGCATCAATCATCTGCGAGAAGAACGACGGGGTGATATCCAGCAGGTCGACCGGCACCTGTTTCATTTTCTGTAACAGGCCCCACGCATCACGGCGCAGCTCTTCATCAAAAATGTTCAGCTCACAGCCCATCATCATGCAGAACAGCGGCTCCCATGACGAGTCGAAGGAGAACGAGGCGGTGTGGCCGGTGCGCATGCGGCGCGGCTGGTTGCGGTGGAAACGCTCAATGGCCGGGCCGAACAGGTTGGCCTGGTGCGACAGGAAGAGGTTCAGCAGGCCGGCGTGGGTGCTCATTACTCCTTTCGGGCGACCGGTAGAGCCGGAGGTGTAGATCATATAGGCGAGGTGCTCACCCTGCTGGGCGACGCGGCGTTCGCTGTCGCTGACCGGGGTGGCAGCGCGGGCATCACAGCGGGCGCGCACGTCGGCGTCATCAATACACAGACAGACCCCTTCCGGCATGCGAGCCACCAGGCTGCTGTGCGTCAGCAGCAGCTGTGGCTGCGCATCGTCACACATCAGCGCAAGACGTTCGCGCGGATAGTCGAGATCCAGCGGCATATAAGCGGCACCGCTGGCGAGTACGCCAAAAATGGCCACCAGCGAATCCACTGAGCGCGGAAGGCCAATCGCCACAACATCATCCGCGCCCAGACCGCGCGCTATCAGCTCACGTGCCAGCTGCATTGCCCGGGCAGAAAGCTGTCCGTAGGTCAGGCTGATATCACCGCAGACGACGGCGGTGGCATCGGGCTGTGCCTCCACCTGGCGCTGCAGCATGGCCAGTATCGACACCACGCCCTCCTGCGGCGTCACGGCGATCCCCTGCGACCACTCATCAATCTGCTGCTGCTCGTGCCCGGCAACCAGCGCCAGTCTGGCCAGCGGCAGACGCGGCTGCTGCGCCAGCTGTCTTGCCAGACAGACGATCCGTTCGCCGTGCCAGACCAGCGTCTGCGCGTCATATTTATCGGGGTTGGCGACCAGCGTGACCTGAAGCTGGCCAAGCTGGAAGCCGATCTCGAACTCCAGATCGTCCACCGGCCCCATCGCCAGGGTGTGGCTGACGGCATCAATGCCGTCAAATGCCAGGCTGTCGTGATAAATCTTGAGGTTAATAACCGGGCCATACAGGGGCTGGCCACTGCCGACCAGGCCGAGATCGCGACGCAGCTGCTCTGCTTCATAACGCTGGTGACGGCGCACCTGTTTGATTTCACTCTGCAGGGCCTGGCTGACATCGGCCAGCGTCATGCTGTCATTAATGTCAGGCAGCAGCGGCAGGACGTTGACCACCGGCCCCGTAGCGGCCAGCGCGGCCGAACCGATCCGGCGCATAAACGGGAAGCCGATGCTCAGACGGGATTCACCGCTGATGCGTGCCAGATAGGCAACCAGCAGGGCGCTGGCAATCTCCGCCGGGGCGGTTTCCCGCAGGCCGGGCTGCTGGGCCAGGGCCGCCAGCAGGGCGGGCGGCAGGGTGACCTGCTGTTTCAGCGGAGCCGTGTGGCCGTGGTGGCTGAAGGTTTCACCCGACAGGGAGATCGCCGTTGGAAAGTCTTTACCGTGCTGCTGCCAGAACAGCGCCGCACGCTCACAGGCCGGTGAGTGCTGCCAGGCCTGATATTCGGCAACCACCTCACCAAAGGAGATAAACGGGGAGGGCGACGGCGTCTGGCCCGCCCGCAGAGCCTGATAGACTGCCGCCACGCGGCGGGTCAGGGCTTCGAAGCTGAAGCCGTCCAGCATCAGATGGTGATAGCGCTGATACCAGAACCAGCAGTCAGCGCTGACGCGGATCATCACCTGCCGGTACAGCGGACGGTCACCGTCAGCAGGGAGGTCGGCAGCCAGGTCTGCCTGCATCAGATCCTGTGCCGCCTGCACGGCATCGCTGCGCTGGCTGACATCTACCCATTCAACAGGCTGTACCTGATCGGGGGTACGCGCATGCGGAAGCCGCTGAACGACGCTGCCGTCTTCCGCAAGGCAGAAAACCGCCTGCACGGTATCCGCCTCGGACATCGCCTGGCGGATCGCGGCGTCCAGGCAGGGGCGGTCAATGTTGCCGTGCAGCTCACTGTAGTGGGCGACGGCATAGCTGTTTCCTGTCGCGGCGATCTGATCGGCGATCCAGATCCCCGGCTGCGCGGCAACCAGCGGATATTCGGTAAATTCAGCCTGTATTTCAGGCGTGATCTGAGCTTCTGACACGGTGGCAATTCCTGTCGATAGAAAATGAAAATCCAGTGTGAAAACGGTGGGGCCAGGGCTGACTGAAACAGCAGGTCAGCCCCTGGGCGGCGTGAATTTTTCCGCCCGCCCCGCCGGGCAACGATGGCGTGATCAACCCGCCGTTTTCAGCCCGGCCGGGCGCATGTCCTGCCAGTGCTCTTCGATATAGGCGATACAGGCCACACGCGTCGTCGGGCCAGCCATGGTCTGCCAACCGGCAGGCACGTCGGAAAATGCAGGCCACAGGCTGTACTGCTGGCGCGCGTTGAGCAGCACCAGGAAGTCGATGCTCTCATCATCGAAGGGATTGAGTTGTTCAGTCATGGTCGTTACCTGTTCCTGCCAAAAGTGGTGGAGTGTTTAAGTCGGCCAGCAGCCAGCGTAAGCCGTCAAGCAGCCCGCCGCGCCAGCACAGGGCATCATGCCCGCCGGAGAAAATACGGAAGTTGATGTCATGTCCGGCCGCCAGCAGCGCCTTGCGCATCTGCTGGTTGACCCAGGCCATATCGCCTTCGCGATCGCCCGCTTCCTGGAAGATTTTTAAGTGGCTGTCAGGCAGGTGCCCGTTGATCGCCTGTTCGGTCAGCCAGCCCATGTCGTGTTCCTGAGCCTCAGCAAAATGGGTCACCAGACGGACGTTGGGCCACCAGAACGATCCGGACTGGCTGAGGACGCGGCCAAAGCGTTCAGGCCAGTGCAGTCCGGCATACATCGCGGCCAGCCCGCCATAGCTCTGGCCGGCCACCACCGTGCGGTCACCCCGTTCGCTGAAGGCCGCGTGACTGCGTGCCAGCGGCAGCAGCTCCTCCTGTACAGCCCGCCAGAACGCGGCATTGCAGGGCAGCTCTTTTTCCCGCCAGTCACCGTTGATCACATCGATAAACAGCCAGCAGGCGGCGGGCAGCTGGCCACTGCCGGTGGCGGCCTGCAGGGCAGAAAACAGGGGTTGTCCCTCTACCCAGTTCTGGCCATCCAGCAGGATCACCAGCGGACTGTCTTCCGCGACCGGGAACGTGCCGGTGGTAAAGAGCCAGATTCGGCGCTGGTTGCCGAGCAGGATGCTGTCCCAGCTGAAGGTGTGCAGGCGCTCTGCATCGGGCTGCAGCGGATGTCCGGCATCCGGCGCATGCCACAGCGACTGGTCGGGTGCCGCAGGCATATGGGCGGCGGACAGGGCCTGTCCGCGACTGTTGAAATGGGGGGCGCAGCGGTTAAGCGGGTCGGCGATCGCCAGCGGGAAAAGGGAGATCCACCATTCTCGCTGCTGTTTTCGCCGCGTGTCGTGATCGTCACTGAAGGCCGGGGGCAGGCGGTCGGCCCCGACCGGGATCAGGCTGTAGCTGCCGCGCCAGTGTTCATCAATCTCCGTTGACCAGTGCCAGACATCGGTGCCGGGTAAACGCTGCAAACTTTGCGGCTGCGGACTGTGGTGATCGGTCACGCAGTTAATGTCGATATAGACCTGGCGTATCGCCGACCGGCTTTCGTCCCCTGCCGGATCGCGCCAGAGAAAGGTCATCCTGACGCACCCTTCACGCACCGCTTCCACCCGCGGTGTACCGTGCGCGGCGATTTCCTGCCACCAGCGATCTTCACCGGCATCACCAGCGGCCAGCCATTTTGCGGTGCTGCCTGCGGGCTGACTTAGCGGCCATAGTCTGTGCCGTGTTGTCACGATAATTTTCCTTGATTTACATTTAATGACGTAAACAGAGAGACTTTAATCTCTCTTACAGTAAACGACGCTAATGCAAATACTATTGAGAATAGTTTGCATTTGCAATAAGATGCGTCGCAACTTTCTAAAGAGCCTGTTATTTGTGCGTCATTACGGGTTTTCTTAAGAAGGGAAGAGGAACTGACGCCAGGAGTGGCAAAGGGGGTTCTTTCTGACCACCGCAGCCAATCAGCGCAACTAATGAATTGGCGGGGTTTAACGTTTTTTTTATCGGCAAGTCTGTTCAGACGGGATAACAGAACATGTTTAATAAAATTAAAAAGCAGGCATCACCAGGCATTGCAGCATTCTCTGATAAATACAGCACGCGTTTATTACTGGCATCGGCACTGTTTATCGCTCCTGCCGCGCAGGCCGCCACCGATGCCGACAGTACGATGACGGTCACGGCAGAAAGCCAGGAAAGTGTCACTGCGCCTAACAAAGGGATTGTGGCGAAAGCGAGCGCCTCCGGCACCAAGACCGCCACGCCGCTGCGCAAAACCCCGCAGTCGATTTCCGTGGTGACGCGCGATCAGATGGACGACCAGGATGCACGCTCCGTGGCTGATGCACTGGGCTACACCAGCGGCGTGGTCGCCACCTATCGTGGTAATTCCAACCGTAATGACGAAGTGATCAGCCGCGGGTTTCGCTATGCTCCCAAGCTGCTGGATGGCCTGCACTTCGGTCTCTCTTCAGAAAACGGCGGGGCGGGGCAGCTCGATCCCTGGCTGTTAGAGCGCGTGGAACTGGTCCACGGCCCGGCCTCGGTGCTGTATGGCCAGGTCAGCCCGGGCGGTCTGGTGCTGATGACCAGCAAGCGCCCAACGGCAGAAAGCATTCATGAAGTTCAGCTCAGTACCGGTAACCGCCACTATGGCGAAGCGGCCTTTGATTTTGGTGGCAAGCTGAATGACGACAATACGCTGTTTTACCGCCTGAACGGCATTGCCAGCACCCGGAACGAGTTTGTGAAGAACAGCAAACAGCAGCGGATGGCGATTGCCCCGGCACTGACCTGGCTGCCAAACGAAGACACCAGCTTCACGCTGTTAACCAGCTACCAGGACGATCCGAAAGCGGGGTCACGTAACTTCCTGCCGCGAGCGGGCACGCTGTATCCCACCGCAGCGGGCTATGTGCCTTACGATCTGAACGTCAGCGATTCCGACTTTGCCAAATCAAAACGCCAGCAGACGTCCATCGGTTACAGCCTGGAGCACAGTTTTAATGAGGCGCTGTCATTTACCCAGAACCTGCGTTACACCCACCGTGATGAAGATTACAAATATCTGGTGTACAACGTCGACGATGGCGACCATACCCTGACGCGTCTGGCCCAGCATGAAACGGCGATGACCAACGAGTTCAATGTCGATAACCAGCTGAAAGGCGTGTTCGACACCGGCGAGGTGCAGCATACGGTGCTGACCGGCTTTGATTATCGTTACTCCCATATCAACAGCAAGCTGTACCGTGACTACGGCAGCAGCTACCCGATGGACTGGAGGACCCAGAGCCGCGTGGACGTGGACGAAAGTCTGTTAGCGCTGGCGACCGATACTAAAAAGACCCTGAATCAGTACGGCGTGTATTTGCAGGATCAGCTGGAGTGGAATAACTGGAACCTGCTGCTGTCCGGTCGTAACGACTGGTCGCAGGTGCGCAATCAGGATCAGACCACCGGCGGATCGGACATCACCTATAACGACAGCGCCTTTACCGGTCGTGCAGGTCTGTTGTACGCCTTCGATAACGGCATCTCCCCTTATGTCAGCTACAGCACCTCGTTCGAGCCGGTGCTGGAACAGGCCGCACCGGGAGCCGACCCCCTGAAGCCGACGACCGGGGAACAGACCGAAGTCGGGGTGAAATTCCAGCCGAAAGGCGTCGATGCCATGATGACCGTTTCCTGGTTTGATATTAACCAGAAGAACGTCTCCTCATATAACCGTCTGACTAATGCCTATGAGCAGATTGGTAAAGTGAATTCTCAGGGGGTGGAAACTGAACTGCATATGCAGCCCACCCCGGAAATTAAGCTGACGGCGGCCTATACCTACACCGACGTGGTGACTAAAAGCGCCACTGACCCGGATAAAGTGGGCCACAGCCCGAACGCCATTCCACGCCATGCGGCGTCGGCCTGGGGCAGCTACAGCTTCCTGAACGGCGCGCTGAACGGCCTGACCGTCGGTACCGGGGTTCGCTATGTCGGGAAAGCGCCGGGGGATGACATCGGCGAGTATACTGTGCCGCATTACACGCTGTATGACGCGATGGTGAAGTATGAGCTGGGCCAGGCTGTTCCGGCGCTGAAAGGCACCACGCTGCAGTTTAATGCGCAAAACCTGACGGATGAGCATTACGTTTCATCCTGTGCCGGTCAGTATGCCTGCTTCTATGGGGCAGGGCGGACGTTTGTCGCCTCAGTCAACTACCGCTGGTAATTCCCGCCGGCGACCCGCGTGAAAGATCATCGTGCAGCCACCCCAACGGGTGGCTTTTTTTTGCCTGTTCCCTGTCCGTTGCCTCTTCCTGTTTTTTCCCGGCCCTCGGGCCGGAAGGATGTCTCTCGTTCGACACGTTAATTTTCTTTGATTTACATATTGTTGCATTTATTTGCTGCGCTATCGTGCCTGCGGGATAAGGAAAGCTAATGCAAATGCTATTGAGAGTGATTTACATTTGCATTAATATGCGTCGCAACTTCGCTTAATTCAGCGGTAACGCTGTATTTCGTCAGGTTTTTTTTACGCTGATCGCGCGTGAGTACGGGCAGGCATGACTCGTACCACGCTGGGATCCAGCCCTCGCCAGTCAGAAATACTAATGGATGGGTGGGCTTTACCGGTGCTTTTCGCAGGCAAGGCTGTTTCAGACGAGATGACAATTCATGACTAAAATGATGAAAGCCCAGGCACGACCTGGTGTGGCAGTAACCTCTGGTAAGGCCAGTTTGCGCCTGTTAGTGGCTTCAGCGCTGGTGGGGGTACCGGTGTCTCAGGCCGCCACAGAAAATACCCTGACCGTGACGGCAGAAACCCGTGAAAGCGTCACCGGGCGTAACAGCGGGCTGGTGGCAAAGGAGAGTGCGGCAGGCACCAAAACGGCCACGCCGCTGCGCAAAACGCCGCAGTCGATCTCCGTCGTGACGCGCGAACAGATGGATGACCAGGCGGCCGCTTCGGTGTCTGATGCGCTGAGCTACACCAGCGGCGTGGTCACTAATTACCGCGGTAACTCCAATCGTAACGACGAAATTATCAGCCGGGGCTTTCGCTATGCGCCGAAACTGCTGGATGGCCTGCACTACGGCCTCTCCAGCTCCAGCGGTGGCGCAGGGCAAATCGACCCGTGGCTGTTAGAGCGCGTGGAGATGGTCCACGGCCCGGCAGGCGTGTTATATGGTCAGGTCAGCCCCGGCGGGCTGGTGGTGATGACCAGCAAGCGGCCAACGGCGGAAACCGTGCGTGAAGTGCAACTCAGTAGCGGTAATCATCATCAGGGGGAAGCTGCCTTTGACTTCGGCGGTCAGCTGGACGACGACAGCACGCTGTTCTATCGCCTGAACGGCATCGCCAGCACCCGGCATGAAGACGTCAAAAACAATAAGCAGGAGCGCGTCGCCATTGCCCCTGCCATCACCTGGCTGCCGGATGCCGACACCAGTTTCACCCTGCTCGCCAGCTACCAGAACGATCCGAAAGCCGGCTCGCGCAACTTCCTGCCGATGGCCGGGACGCTGAAAGCGGCCAGCACCGGCTATATTCCGTATGATTTCAATATCAACGACCCGAATTACTACGGCAACCGACGGGAACAGGCGTCCGTGGGCTATGAATTTGACCACAGTTTCAATGAAGCCGTGTCGTTCACCCAGAACCTCCGTTACACCCATCGTGATGAAGACTATAAATATATGGTCTACACCACCAGTTCTCCGGTGAACGATCACACTATTGAGCGTCGTCCCCAGCACGAAACGGTGATGACCAACGAAGTGGGGGTGGATAACCACCTGAAAGGGCTGTTTGCGACCGGTGACGTCGGGCATACGCTGCTGGGCGGGCTGGATTATCGCTGGAGCCGTGTTGCCAGCACCCTGTCCCGTCACACCTCCAGCCAGTATCAGCTTGACTGGGCGAACCCGACCCGGGTGGACGTGGACGAGGGTGATATGAGCGTCAGCAGTAATACGCTGAAGCAGCTACACCAGGTGGGCGTTTATCTGCAGGATCAGATGGAGTGGAACCACTGGAATCTGGTGCTCTCCGGCCGGAATGACTGGTCCCAGATCCGCACGGTTAACCGTCTGTCCGCCACCGATGAGAAGCAGAACGACAATAAGCTGACCGGTCGCGCCGGGTTGCTGTATGCCTTTGATAACGGCCTGTCACCTTACGTCAGTTACAGCACCTCGTTTGAGCCGAACCTCAGCACCGGAGAGCCGGGAAGCGATCCGTTCAAACCGACGACCGGTGAGCAGACCGAGCTGGGGGTGAAGTTCCAGCCTGTGGGCTCGAATACGGTGATGACCGTCTCCGTGTTTGATATTACGCAGAAAAATATCACCTCCGTTAACCCGGTAACCAAGTATAACGAGCAGATTGGTAAGGTTAAATCGAAGGGCCTTGAGGCTGAAATTCATGCGCAGCCGACGCCGGAAGTGAAGCTGATTGCCGCCTACACTTATACGGATGCAGTCACCAAAGAGACGTACAACGCTACGCAGCTGGGGCACAGCCCTGCCAGCATTCCGCGCCATGCGGCCTCAGCATGGGGCAGCTACAGCTTCCAGGATGGCGTGTTAAGCGGTCTGACCGTGGGGACGGGCGTGCGCTACACGGGCGATGCCCCTGCCGACAGTACCGGGACTGACGAGGTGCCGCACTTCACACTGTACGACGCCATGGCAAAGTATGAACTGGGCGAGGCGGTGGCCAGCCTGAAAGGCACCACGGTTCAGCTGAACGTGCAGAACCTGACCGACAAGCACTACGTCGCCTCCTGCAGCGGCAGTGAGGCCTGCTTCTATGGTACCGGTCGCAACATTGTCGCCTCAGTGAATTATCGCTGGTAATGGCCGCGACAGCGCTTACCGCTGTATGACGGCGAGACGCTGCAGTGCAGAATGATTGCCCGTTAACCACCCCGTTGGGGTGGTTTTTTTTGGGCGCTCTGTCAGACTGAGTGCAGCCGAAACAGGAGAAGACTATGTCGTCATTAACGGGCCGTCAGCGTGCTGGCGCACTCTGTTTTGCTGCGGGTGGGCTGCTGTATTTGCTGGCAGAACGCCTCAGCGCGCTGGCCTGGCATTACCCGGCCTATCGTTACAGCCACAACTATATCAGCGACCTGGGGATCCCGGGCTGCGGGCCACAAATCTGTTCTCCGCTGCACGACGTAATGAATGCTGGCTTTGCGGCGGAAGGGCTGCTGTTTATACTGGCCTGCGGGCTGCTGCGCCGGGAGGTCCCTGGTCTGACCGGTGGGGCCGCGCTGCTGGCAGGGGGTCTTCACGGCACCGGCGGAGTGTTAATTGCGCTATTCCACAGCGGCGGCCCGGCAGCAGGCATCACGCTGCATCAGATCGGCGCAGTCATGGCGATTGGCGGCGGTAACCTCTGCCTGATCGCCGTGGGCCTGGCAGGGCGGCGAGTATCCGGTGTTTATGCGTCTTTCAGCCTGATACTGGGGGGCTGTGGCCTGGTCTGTATGCTGGCGATCCCCTGGGTTCCCGTGCCCGTCGGCCTGATTGAGCGGGCCGCTGTCTATCCCATCACCCTGTGGCAGATCGTTACCGGAGTGTCGTTGCTGCTGGCGGGGTCCCGTTATCGTGTCGTTAAATAACGCTGGCAGAGGTATCCCTGCCACCCCACTGCGCCTCCGCGCAGGTTCCTGAGGAGAGTGTCTTGAATCATAGCCAGCGTGAACATATCGCCGCCGTGGCTGCCACCGTCAGCCAGCATGCCTCTTCCCTGGCGCTGCGCCAGCACGATAGAACGATCCTTGACTCGTGGCAGCGCTGTGTCGACCATCACGGGCTGGATCCCAGCCGGATGCAGGCGGCGCGGATCCTGCCGTGGCATGAACTGCGTGAGCACCGCCAGCAGCTGGAGGAGTTTCGCCACATTGCCCGTCACGGCCTGGAGGCGCTCTACCGGCAGATTGCGCCGGCGGGCTATGTCCTGCTGCTGACGGATGCCACGGGGGTCACGGTCGACTATTACGGTGATGACAGTGCAGAAATCAGCCTGCGTCGCGCCGGGCTGTTTCTGGGCGCACACTGGTCGGAGGCCTGGGCGGGCACCTGTGCGGTCGGCACGGCGCTGGCAACCGGAAAAGCACTGACCGTCCATCACAATGACCATTTCGATGCCACCCACATCGCGCTCTCCTGTTCGGCGGTGCCGCTGTTCGATCCCCAGGGACAGCTGTACGCCATCCTCGATGTCTCTGCGCTGACCTCGCCGCAGCCAAAAGCCGGTCAGCAGCTGGCGTTGCAGCTCGCCAGGCTCTGCGCGCAGCGGATTGAAAATGCGTGGTTTGAGTACCGGCACCGTCACGACTGGATACTGAAGCTCAGTGCGGAAACGCCGTTTGTGGAGGTCAGCCCGGACTATCTGATTGCCATCGACGCAGGCGGCCGGCTGGTGGGGCACAACCACCGTGCGCAGCGCATGCTGGAACAGGAGCTGGGCCTGACCGCGCCATCCCCCCACAGCCGCAGTGTGCTGCCGGGCATGCCAATCGAACAGCTGTTTCACACCTCGGTTGACCGCCTGCCGGACTGGCTGGCCAGCGCCAGCGGGCGGCACGGCCAGCTGCAGCGGATCAACAGCGGGGAGCGACTGTACGTAACGGCGGTGCAACCCGCTACGCGGCCTCAACGGCAGGCCGTTACCGTGCCAGCGCCGCTACCCGCCCCGCTGGCGTCACTGACCGGGGGCGATCCGGCTTTTCAACAGCAGTTACAGCGTGCGTCACGCCTGCTGAACGCGTCCCTGCACCTGGTGGTACAAGGTGAAACCGGCTGTGGCAAAGAGTATTTTGCCCGGGCGTTTCACCAGGCCAGCGCACGCCGGTCGCAGCCGTTTATTGCGGTGAACTGTGCTGCGATAGCCCCGACGCTGATTGAAAGCGAGCTGTTTGGCCACCTGCCGGGCAGTTTTTCGGGTGCCGGCAGCCGGGGCCGACGCGGGCTGATCCAGGAGGCCGATGGCGGCACGCTGTTCCTCGATGAAATCGGCGATATGCCGCTGGAGATGCAGACGCGTCTGCTACGCGTGGTGGCCGAACAGGAGGTGCTGCCGGTCGGGGCATCGCGTCCGGTGCCGGTCAATATCCGCATTATCTCCGCATCCCACCACGCGCTTGAGCAGCGGGTTGAACAGGGACGCTTCCGTGCCGACCTGTTCTATCGCTTACAGGGGGCGCGGATCTCCCTGCCGGCGCTGCGTCACCGCGACGATCTCGACTGGCTGATTGCTAAGCTGCTGGGCAACCGGGCTTCGCTGACGGTCGCAGCCCGCCAGCGTCTGCATCAGCATGAGTGGCCGGGTAACCTGCGCGAGCTCAGTAATGCGCTGGAGTATGCGGTGGCCATGAGCGACGGCGGTGAGATAACGGTACAGGATCTGCCGGAAACCCTGACCGGCCCTGCTGAACCGGCGTCGTTCCAGACGGATATCCCACCGGAGGCCGCGCTTCTGCTGCAGTCCCTGCGGGCCGCACGCTGGAACCACAGCGCGGTCGCACGTCAGATGGGCATCAGCCGCATGACGCTCTACCGCCGGATGCAGCGCTACGGCATTCAGTCGCCGAATACCGCCCCGGATCGCGGCGCAGAAGGAGAATGATGAAAGCATTTTCTCCTGTTACAGGTGAGGGGCCGTTTTCACTTCCTGAAGGGGGACGGCAGCACTGTGCGGACCCGACTCAGGCTGAGAGTGGGCTGTTTGAGTTAGCGGCCGCTGGTCAGAAAGTCGCCCGTATCTGGTCCGGGCCAGAGTCACTGGTGGTGCCCGCCAGCTACCGGCGTTTTGCCCGGCTGGAGGCGGTGCGTGAGCCCTTTGCGGCTGACGGCTGCCCGGTATTTTTACGTAAGTCCGGCGGCGGGCTGGTGCCGCAGGGGCCGGGGATCCTCAACCTCAGCCTGGCGTACCCGACGGCGCTCACGCTCGGCGAAGCCGCCGAAGGGGTGTATCGTCATCTGTGCGCGATCTTAAGTGATGCGCTGGCGGAGCTGGGTGTGGTAACGGGCTGGCAGGCGGTGGAAGGATCGTTCTGCGACGGGCGGTTTAACCTTGCCTGCGGGGAGGGCACGGCGGCACGTAAAATTGCCGGCACGGCGCAGTACTGGCAGGCGATACCCGGCCAGACCTTCGACGGGCCGCGTCGCCACGTAGTGCTGGCGCACGCGGTGCTGCTGGTGGACTGCGATCTGACGGCGGCGCATCGTCTGGCGAACCAGTTCGAAGCGGCACTCGGCAGCGGGCGCTTTTATCTGGCAGCGAAAACCGTCAGCGTGGCGCAGAGGCTGCCAGCGCCGTCTCCGCATCTGCGGGATGACGTCATGGAGGCGATCATCGCACAACTCGCGCAGGGATGACCCGGCTCATCCCGCACGGTCGTTGTCTGAACGACCGGAGGCCTGAGCGGGCGGGATGCCTGCTCAGGCCTCCGGTTTGCCGCTTTACCTGCCGGACACCGGCTTCGCATACCGCACAAAATACCCATACCTGACCCTTTATCCGGGGAAAAAGCTGCGCTACTCTTTTATCTTGCGCACTAGATAATCAAGCAGCAGATAAAAATCGGAAATGAAGATGCAGACACCACAGCAAATCGGTACCCAACTCTCCTTCGCGTTATACGGCGCGGCGAACCGCATGAACCGGCTGCATAAGCCTTTTCTCGATCCGCTGGGCCTCACGTTCCCTCAGTATCTGGTGATGCTTGAACTGTTTAACGGCACGCCGCGCACGGTGGGGGACATCGGAACCCAGCTCGGTATGGACACCGGCACCATCACGCCCGTTCTTAAACGGCTGGAGGCCGCCGGGCGCATCTGCCGCACGCGGGACCGCAGCGATGAACGGCGGGTGCTGATTACCCTGACGGAGGCGGGGAGTGCCCTGCAAACCGAACTGTGGCGCGTTACCGACCGCATTAAATCAGCCTGTCAGTTATCAGAGACAGAGCTGGTGGCGCTGCGCGACACCCTGAATAATTTCGCGCATCCTGCTGAAAAATAATATTTTTCCACTCAGACCCTAAGGTGTACTTATGAACATAGGCATTATCGGCGCGGGAAATATTGGCTCAACGCTGGCGCATAAACTCGCCGGGTGTGGTCACACTGTTAAGCTGGCGAACTCGAGAAGCCCGGATACCATCGCGGAACTGGCGCGTCAGCTGGGGGTAACGGCGGTAGAACGTCAGGAGGCCGTTCGCGATGTTGAGGTGATCATTCTCTCTACGCCTTTTGATAAACATGCTGAACTGGCCACCCTGTTGCGTGACGTGCCGCCAGCGGTGATTGTCATTGATACCGCCAACTACTATCCCTTCCGCGATGGTGATATTGAGGCGCTCCGCCAGGGCACCCCTGAAAGTGTTTACGCCAGTGGCCTCCTGCAGCGTCCCGTGGTGAAGGCGTGGAATGCTGTCCTGGCCGGGACGCTGAAGGAAAAAGGCGTGGCTGCCGGTTCAGCAACGCGTATCGCCATCCCGGTAGCTGGCGACAGTCCTGCAGCAAAATCCGTGGTGATGTCGCTGGTCAGTGACACCGGTTTTGATGCCGTTGACGGCGGCACGCTCGGTGAATCGTGGCGGCAGCAGCCCGGTACGCCCGCCTACTGCACGGAACTGGACAGTGACGGACTGCGTGCGGCGCTTCAGGCGGCCGATAAAGATCGTGCCCCGCTGAACAGAGAGGCGTTGCTGCAGGAATTTATGTCAGCGGGCGACAGGCTCACGCATGAGGCCATTGTTGAACGTAACCGGGCGGTCACGGCCTGAGCCTGAGGAACACAATATGAAACACACAGAAAATCTGCGTATCGGCATCCTCGGCACTGGTCACATCGGCAAAACGCTGGCGCGCACACTGGCCTCCGCCGGTCATCGCGTCAGGGTGGCCAATTCCCGTGGGCCAGAAACGATCGCCGCAGAGGTGCTTGCAACGGGTGCGGTTGCCACGGACGCCGCCGCTGCGCTGGCAGAGGTGCAGGTGGTGATCCTGTCGGTGCCGCTGACCCGGCTCAGCGATCTCGTCCCGCTTATTCAACAGCTGCCTGAAGACGTGATTATTGCCGATACCTCGAACTATTACCCGCATCGGGACGGCACCATCAGCGCGATCGTTAACGGGCAGGTTGAAAGCCTGTGGGTTGCCGGGCTGCTGGGGCGACCGATCGTCAAGGCGTGGAACGCAATCGGTTCGGACTCGTTGGTGAAGAAAGGCCTGCCTGGCAAAAGCGCGGCACGGCTGGCCATTCCCGTGGCGGGCGATACCCTGCAGCGCCGCACGGTGATTATGGAACTGGTGAATGACACCGGTTTCGATCCCTTCGATGCAGGAACGCTGGCCGAATCCTGGCGACAGCAGCCTGGCGCACCCTGCTACTGTACCGATCTCACCCGGGAAGAGATGGGACCCGCACTGGCCTCTGCGGAGATAGCGCGTTTACCGGCCCGACGGGATCTGGCGGTGGCGGCGATTCAGGAGCGGATGGGGGACAACAAAACCAACCCAGATGCGGATTATCTCGTTCGCCTGCACCGGGCACTGTTCATGTAGCGCAGTCCGGCGGCCCGCCAGCGCATCGTCTTACATCTTGTCTTCTAAAAACGTAATAAAGGCCCTGACTTTTGAGTTCAGGGCCGAACGTTCATTGACGCAGGCATAAATATTCATGGGTGAAGACTCGGTGTAACGCCCGTCACTGTTGTCTGCGCTGAATAACGCCGTGAGCTGGCCGTTAGCGATCAGTGGCCGGGCAATAAAACTGGCCAGCCGGGCAATTCCCCCGCCGTTAACGGCTATATTGGCAATAATATCAATATCATCGCTGATGAATTCCGGATTAAGCTTCGCGTTAACAGGCTGGCCGTCGACGATAAAATGCCAGGGAAGAAAACGGCCGTCTGTCGGATAGCGGAACACCAGGCAGGCGTGGCGGCTGAGGTCTTCGGGTGAGCGGGGAAGGCCGGCGCGCGCCAGATAAGCGGGGGCCGCACAAACGATAAACGGCAGCGAGGCGATTTTCCTGGCGATCAGCTGATCGTTCAGCTGTGCCTCGATGCGGATACTGACGTCAACGCCTTCCAGCCGGTGATCGACGTTGCGATCGGTACTGATAAGCTCAATATCAATATCGGGAAAAGAGGCTTTAAATTCGGGCATCAGTGGCGCGATAACGTAGCGGCCAAACGCCGCTGTGGTCGCGATGCAAAGGGGACCCTGCGGCCGGGACTCCATCGATGCTGCCTGCGAGGCCAGGTCGATATCATGCGGAATATGGCGCACTTTCTCAAAATAACGCTGCCCGCTTTCGGTCAATGTCATGCTGCGGGTGGTGCGCGACAGCAGACGCACGCCCAGATGGGTTTCCAGGCGGGAAAGACTCTGGCTTACTGCCGCCGGGCTCATCCCCCTGGCACGGGCCGCTGCGGCAATACTGCCGTTTTCCACCACGCGGATAAAATTGCCGATCAGCCCCAATAGGTCCATCGATCCCTCCCTCTCTGATTCGTCACATTTGCTTAATAATGAATAAAGCATAACGGCTCTACCGCCGCCCGGGCCGGCTTGTTAGGTTAGTCGCTGTTTTTCACTTACCCACCAAAGGGACCCGATGATGACCCCTGTTATTGCGAAAAATAGTGCCCGCACCCGCCTGCCAAAACCGGCTTCACCCTATATATTTGCGCTGTATATGGCAACGATTATGGCGTATTTAATGAGCCTGGTGATCACGCTGGCGGAATCGGGCATCGGCCCACATTACATGGGAAATGTGATGAATGCTTATAAAGTCGCCATGCCGTCGGCTTTTGTCTGCATCCTTGTTGTACGTCCGATGGTGATGCGGCTGGTAGGGCTGACGGTGCACGGTCACTGAGTCAGCCTGAGCTTCTGTTTGTTTGCGGCACGCTGTGAGCGTCGCGCACGTTAATGGCGCGGTAGATGAATGCCGTTGTGGACGGGGGCGGGCGGGAGAGTGGGGCAATCCCAGCGGGGGATTGCCCTGAGCAGTCAGTTACTGCGGTGGACGGACCAGGATTTTCACCTGGTTTTTCTCTTTCACCAGCGCGTCGAACCCTTCGGTCACCAAATCGTTCAGTTCAATGCGTTTGGTGACCAGCTTGTCGGCCTGGAAATACCCCTGGGTCATCAGCTCCATCACCGCCGGGAAAATATGGCGATAGGCGATGATGCCTTTCACACTGCGTTCGGCCAGTACCACCCTGTTCGGGTGGAAGGAGGCTTCGCCCTCCCAGATGGAAACGATGATGGTTTCGCCTTCGTAGCGGGTGGCATCAATACACTGCTTCAGCACCACCGGCACGCCGGTCACTTCGAACGACACGTCAACGCCGCCTTTGCTCAGTTCACGAATGGTGGCTACCGCATCCTGCTTGCCCGGGTCGATGACCACGTTAGCCCCCAGCTCGCGGGCTTTTTCGGCGCGCTGCGGCGACAGCTCGACGACGTAAATCTCCGAGGCACCCGCCGCACGCAGGGCTTCGATCACCAGCAGACCAATCGGGCCGGCACCAAATACCGCCGCTTTATCCCCGGCTTTCAGTTTGCTCATGCGCACGGCATGCAGGGCCACGGCGGCAGGTTCCACCAGCGCGCCCTGTTCGTAAGAGAGGCCGTCCGGCATACGGTGCACCATATGCTCATCGACCATGGTAAATGACGAAAATCCGCCACCGCCGCCGGACAGACCGTGGAAGCCCAGGTCGCCGCACAGATTGTATTTACCCTCGCGGCAGGCTTCGCATTCGCGGCACGCAAGGATTGGCTCGACCACCACACGGTCGCCCGCTTTAAATTTACTGACGCCAGCACCAACCTCAACCACTTCGCCCGAGAACTCGTGGCCCATCACGATAGGAGCAATGTCGTGGCTGATTTTATGCGGTTTATCGACCGGAACAAAGATCGGCCCGGCGAGGTATTCGTGCAGGTCGCTGCCGCAGATCCCGGTCCAGGCTACTTTGATTTTCACCTTACCGGCTGAAACCTCAGGCTCTTCGATATCGTCAATGCGGATGTCATGTGCTTTATACCAACGTGCTGCTTTCATCTTCTTTTCCCTTGAGATTGGTCTACATCCTGTCCACTGCCACTGATGGGGCCGGATCAGGAACTCAGGGCTGCATAGTGCGAAAAGCGTGCCAGAAGTGAGATTTTTGGTAACCTGTTGATTTTTTGAGAAGGGGTTTGGCGTCAAAGCAGAAAAATGCGTAAGGGTGTGACAGGTGTAACGGGGTGCGGGTGTAACAGGTGAGAGGCGGGGGGAGGGGGAGATTGAGAGTGTTCGGGAAAAGTGCGGGCGTCTTCTTTGTGCCAGGAGCGGAAATTATCATTTTGGAATCATCAATACTGCTAATGGCTTTCGGTTGTGTTAAAAAATTGCTTCAAGTCAGTAGTGTCTGAAATCTTATGGAGCAGAAATGAGAACGCAAAAGCGATGCATGGGGTATGTGGCTATCGTGGTCGACGACTATGACCGTGCAATTGATTACTACACCGACAAGCTGGGCTTTACGCTGGTAGAAGACACACCCCAGCCGGGTAAACGATGGGTCGTTGTGACGCCCAATCCCGAAAGCCACTGTAATCTTCTCCTGGCCCGTGCTTCAAACGAGCGTCAAGAAGGTTTTATCGGCAACCAGTGCGGCGGGCGGGTATTTCTGTTCCTGCAGACTGACGACTTCTGGCGCGACTATAACGCCATGAAAGAAAAGGGTGTTCACTTCTGCCAGGAACCGCGGGAGGAGGAGTACGGGATAGTCGTTGTGTTTGAGGACATCTACGGCAATCGCTGGGATCTTTACCAGAACAAGCAAGATTAAAGCTCTTTTACAGTTGGGGCATCACGACTTTTCCGGCCCCACTACAATGTCCGCTTTTCGCTCTTACCCGCCTTTCATCCCCTAACACCCACACAAAAAAAATGCCATCCCTCAACGGGATAGCATTCTGAATTTATCCAAACAGCGCTTACCTCAAAGGCATAAGCGGTTTTACCCTAAATATCGATCATCACCGGAACGGCGGCTCATTAAACGTCCGCAGCTTGCGTGAGTGCAGGCGGTCGCCCTCGGCGCGCAGCAGATCGATGGCGCGGATACCAATCTGCAGGTGCTCGGAGATCGCGCCTTCGTAGAAGCGGTTGGCCTGACCCGGCAGCTTGATCTCGCCGTGCAGCGGCTTGTCAGAGACGCAGAGCAGGGTGCCGTAAGGCACGCGGAAGCGGTAGCCCTGGGCAGCAATGGTGGCGCTTTCCATATCGACCGCCACGGCGCGGCTGAGGTTGAAACGCAGCGCGGAAGCGGAATAGCGCAGCTCCCAGTTGCGATCGTCGGTGGTGACCACCGTACCGGTGCGCAGCCGCTCTTTCACCGCTTCACCCGGCATGCCGCTCACCTGTTTGGTGGCGTCGTACAGCGCGCGCTGCACTTCGGCAATGCTCGGAATAGGGATATCCGGTGGCAGCACGGCGTCCAGAACGTGGTCGTCGCGCAGATAAGCATGCGCCAGTACGTAATCACCAATGGTCTGGCTTTCCCGCAGCCCGCCGCAGTGGCCAATCATCAGCCAGGCGTGCGGGCGCAGCACGGCGAGATGGTCACAGATGGTTTTGGCATTGGACGGACCCACGCCAATATTCACCAGCGTGATCCCCTGGCCGTCTTTGGCGATCAGATGCCAGGCCGGCATCTGGTGCTTTTTCCACGCCAGGTCGGAGATCGTTTGCTCCGGGTGCGGCGTGTCGTGAGTCAGGGTGGTGCCTCCGGCGCAGGACAGGGCCAGATAAGGGGAGTCCGGGTCTGCGATCTGTTCGCAGGCCCAGGAGACAAATTCATCCACATAGCGCGTGTAGTTGGTAAACAGCACGTAGGGCTGGAAATCTTCCACCGGGGTGCCGGTGTAGTGGCGCAGGCGGGCCAGCGAGAAGTCGGTACGCAGCGCGTCGAAGTGGGACAGCGGAAACGTTTCGCCCGGCACCAGCAGCCCGTCGGCGTTCTCATCACCAATCTGCGACAGTTCGGTGGTGGGGAAATGCTGGGCGATGCCTGCGCTCATACTGCGATCCAGCGCCAGTCCGGACCCGTCAATCACATAGGGGAACGGGATCTCCTGCTGCGAGGGCAGCACGTCGATCTGCACCTGATATTCACCGGTCAGCATGGTCAGCTGTTCGCTGAGGTAGTGGCGCAGCAGCGCCGGGCGGGTAATGGTGGTGCTGTAGCTTCCGGCGCGGGTAAAGCGGCCGAAAGCACGGGTCAGACGCTGCGAGGGTGCCACGCCATCCCAGGTGACGCGCAGCTGCGGGTAAACAAACAGCCCGGCGGCGCGCCGGGTCGCATCGGGCAGGCTGCCGTCAGCGACAAAAGCGGTGATCGCCTCGCGCAGGGCCTCAACGGCGGCGTTGTAATGGTTTTCCAGGCTATCCAGCGCTTCAGTGACGGTCAGGGATCGCGCTACGGGGTAAGTCATGGTATCTCCTTGAATCGTTTGCACGTTTGTCTCACAGACTACCTGAAGATAACAGCAAAAGGATAGCGCATGAAACCCCTCAGCTGCTGGCCCCGGGTTCCAGGCTGAATCTGACCTGTTCTTCCTGCGGCGACGGGGCATCATCCAGCATCGCCATCAGCTGCTGTCCCACCTGGTGTCCCAGCTTTTCGTAATTGAGGCGCATGGAGGTGAGGGCGGGGAAGGTGTGATCGCAGTTGTCAGAACCATCCAGACACGCCACGGCCAGGTCGTAAGGCACCTTCAGCAGCCGGCGCTGGCACTCAGACAGTACGCCAAAGGCGATCTCCTCATGGCTGCAAATAATCGCGTCCAGATCCGGCTGGCTTTGCAACAGCTGGCCCAGCGCATAGCGGCCAAACTGCAGGCTTGGCGCATCCGGAACGGTGATCATCAGATCCGCATTCTGATAGTGCATCAGCATCGCTTTGTGCCAGCCATTAAGCTGCTGTTTGTGCAGGCGGTTATCTGTCTGCGCACCGATAAACCCGATGCGGCGATAGCCTTTATCCAGCAGATGGGCGGTCAGCCGTTCAGCGGCATCGTTGATGGCAATATCCAGGGTGATGTCGGCGGAAAAACGTTCCGCACCGCAGACGTTCACCGTCACCAGTTCGGCGGATTCAATCAGCTCACAGGTCTTTTTCGACAGCTGTGCGCCAAACAGGACGAGGGCAGAGGGGCGGTTTTGCAGCAGTTTTTCTACCAGCGGCGTTTCGCCATACTGATGATATTCGTGGCAGGCCATAATCAGCTGGAAGGGCTGCTTACTCAGCGTCTGCTGCAGGGCCTGAACAAAGCGGGTGCTGGCGCGGTCGTGCTGAAAAGGGTACAGCACCGCAACGGTGTGCAGCTGCGAGGAGGCCAGACTGCTCGCGGCCTGATTGGGCACATAGCCCAGCTCCCCCACGGCCTGGCGGATTTTCTCCAGCGAGGCCGCAGAGACCTGGCCCGGATCGCGCAGCGCACGGGAGACGGTCATCGGGCCGACGCCGGCATGGCGCGCGACATCCTGTAGGGTCACGCGGTTTACCCCCTGCGCTGACAGCGCGCTGGCTTCCGTATTGGCTTCATAGCCGAGGACGCTGGCGGCCTGTTCAACCTGATTGCGAACTTTTTCAGAGACCAGCTCCGGCGTCCGCATGACGCGCGACACGGTCATGGCCCCGACACCGACATAATCGGCGATATCCTGCAACGTTACCCGGCCACTGCCGCGACGCTTGCGCATCCTGGTTTCTCCTTTACAACCCTGTTTATGACACCTTCGCAGTGTGCCGATACCGATATCCGGCAACAACTTATTCTCCGGCAGATGATAGGCCGGTCACAATTAATGATAGTTATAACAGTTAGCGTTATCTTTTTAGATATCCGTCACATTATTCCCTTCGCTCTGGCACTACTCTGCTCCTGCGATTAGAGAGAGGTGACAAACAATGCTTAAAGAATTACTGACAGCCGATGTTGTTCAGATTATCCCTGCCTGTGCTGACTGGCGTCAGGCTGTCTCACTTTCCTGCCAGCCGCTGCGTGATAACGGCACCATTGAAGCCCGCTATGTCGAAGCGATTTACCGCTCACATGAGGCCATTGGTCCATATTACGTGGTTGGCCCCGGCATCGCTATGCCTCATGCGCGTCCGGAAGACGGCGCGAACAAAATGGGCGTCAGCCTGACGGTGATCCGCGAGGGCGTTAACTTCGACTCTGAGGGTAACGACCCGGTGCATCTGCTGATCGTGCTGGCCGCGACCGACAGTAACAGCCATATCGGCATTATTACGGCGCTGGCCCATCTGTTCGATACCCCTGAGGATACCGCGTCGCTGATGGCGGCGACGCAGCCAGAGCAGATTTTATCCATTATTTCACGTTATTAATAATCTCCAGAGGACAATATGAAAATTACCGTGGTATGTGGCAATGGTTTAGGTACCAGCCTGATGATGGAAATGAGCATTAAGAGCATCGTTAAAGAACTGGGCGTGAATGCAGAAGTCGACCATGTTGATCTCGGTTCCGCCAAAGGGACCGCCAGCGACATCTTCGTCGGTACCTCCGACATTGCCGAGCAGCTGGTCGCCCAGCAGGTGGGCGGTAAGATTGTCTCCCTGAAAAATATGGTCGACAAAGTGGCAATGAAAGAGCGTATTTCAGCGGCTCTGACAGAGCTCGGCGCGTTATAACAGGGAGCCAAAAATGGAATTTTTCCGTTTTTTAATGAGTGACGTGTTATCGGAGCCGTCAATTCTGGTCGGCCTGATCGCGCTGATTGGCCTGGTGGCGCAAAAGAAACCGGCGACGGAAGTGATCAAAGGGACGGTGAAAACCGTCATGGGCTTCCTGATCCTCGGTGCCGGTGCGGGCCTGATTGTGTCATCGCTGGGTGACTTTGCGGCTATCTTCCATCATGCCTTTGGTATTCCTGGCGTTGTGCCGAACAACGAAGCGATTGTGGCGGTGGCGCAGAAGAGCTTTGGCACTGAAATGGCGATGATCATGTTCTTCGCCATGGTTATCAACATTGCGATTGCCCGTTTCACCCCGTGGAAATATATCTTCCTGACCGGTCACCACACGCTGTTTATGTCAATGATGGTGGCGGTGATCCTGGCCACGGCAGGTATGAAGGGTGTTCCGCTGATTGCCGTGGGTTCGCTGGTGGTGGGGGTCTCAATGGTCTTCTTCCCGGCGATTGTTCATCCGTACATGAAGAAGGTCACCGGCTCAGACGACGTCGCCTTCGGCCACTTCTCGGCCATTTCTCAGCTACTTTCCGCCTGGATCGGCAGCAAATTTGGTAACAAAGAGAAATCGACCGAAGATATGGAAGTGCCGAAAAGCCTGCTGTTCCTGCGTGATACGCCGGTGGCCATCGCCTTTACCATGTTCTTCATCTTTATCTTTACCTGCCTGGTCGCGGGCCCGTCAACGGTCAAGGAGATGAATGCCGGGGGTAAAAACTGGTTTATGTTCTCACTGATGCAGTCCATCACCTTTGCGGCCGGTGTTTACATCGTCCTGCAGGGTGTGCGCATGGTGATTGCGGAAATCGTCCCGGCGTTTAAGGGGATCTCTGACCGGCTGGTGCCGAATGCCAAACCGGCGCTCGACTGCCCGGTGGTATTCCCGTATGCCCCGAACGCGGTGCTGGTGGGCTTCCTCAGCAGCTTTGTGGCCGGTGTACTGGGCATGTTCCTGCTGTATGCGCTGAACATGACGGTGATTATTCCGGGCGTGGTGCCACACTTCTTTGTCGGTGCTGCTGCCGGGGTGTTTGGTAATGCTACGGGTGGCCGCCGGGGGGCGATTCTCGGTGCCTTCACCAACGGTCTGCTGATCACCTTTATCCCGGTGTTCCTGCTGCCGGTACTGGGCAGTATTGGCCTGGCGAACACCACCTTTAGTGACTCTGACTTCGGTGCCGTCGGCATCCTGTTAGGCCTGATTGTGCGTTAATCTTCCCGCAAAGCCGGTCATCTGATGACCGGCTTTTTTTCACTCCTCACTGCCGTTCTCGCCTTTCGTCCTTTCAAATGCCCGTAAAAGCACATTCATCGGGATCCTACGTTTTCTCTGGCTGAAACGGTGCGCAAGGCGGCCTGGGAAGAGGATATTTTCTACGCTTTTCGGCAGGGCTCGCAGAAAAATGCCGCCAGAAGCGGAGGGAGGTTACCGATAACAATTCAAATAAAGTTGTGTTTATATCGGAATTTTTTAGTTAAATTAGTGTAAGTACGTTGTAATTATATGTCAGTTAATAATTACGCACTTTAACACTAAGGGATACCAATGCTTAACAAGATAACCGGTATAGTCATCGCAATCGTTGGGATTGCGCTGCTCTATATGGGGACAAAACTGCTGCTGGTCGGCGGAACACCTTTTTATGTGCTGATGGGTCTTGGCCTGTTAGTCACGGCCATCCTGCTGTTGATGAGAAAGAGAATTGCGCTGTCTCTGTACGCTCTTCTGATGTGGGCGGTACTGGCATGGATGATTTATGAAGTCGGTTTCGACAAATGGCAGTGGATCCCCCGTGGTGACATCATCGGGGTCATCGGCCTGTGGCTGGCGCTTCCCTGGGTGGTTCGTCCGCTGTACCCCCAGCAGGGACGCCGCTTTCATCCGTTCCTCGGCACTACGGTTATCCTGATCGTGGCGCTGGTGGTGGGAATGATGTTTTACGATCCGCTGCCGCAGGCAGGCACCATCACCACGCAGCGTCAGAGCAGCGATACTGAGGTGGCGGGCAGGGACTGGACGGCCTACGGTGGCACCAGCAACGGTCTGCGTTTCTCCGACCTGAAGCAGATCACCAAAGACAACGTCAGCCAGCTGGACGTCGCCTGGACGTACCATACTGGTGACGTGCGTGACGCGGCCAAAGATGCCACTGAGTACACCTTTGAAGCGACGCCGCTCAAGGTGAACAACACGGTCTATTTCTGTACCCCGCACAATGAGGTTCATGCGCTGAACCCGGAAACGGGCGCGCTGAAGTGGAAATATCAGCCAGCGAAAGAGGCCTCGTACCTGCAGCAGCATCAGACCTGCCGTGGCGTGAGCTATTATGATGGCAGCAGCGTGCAGGCGGAGGCGACGGCAGCCCAGCCAGCGATATGTCGCAAGCGCATCTACAACGCCAGCAACGATGCCCACCTGATCGCCCTGGATGCGGATACCGGCAAGCTGTGCGCAGACTTTGGCGATAACGGCGTGGTGGATCTGCACGCCAATATGGGCACAGTCCGCCCTCATGCGCTGATGCAGACTGCGGCCCCGCTGGTGGCGGGTAACCTGGTGATTGTTGGCGGCTCGGTGATGGACAACGGCTTCAACAGAGGCAATCCGTCCGGTGTGATCCGCGCGTATGATGCAATAACCGGTAAGCTGGTATGGAACTTCGACCCGGCCAACCCGGAAAATACGCAGCCGATTGCCGCTGACCAGAACTACCCGCAGGATACGCCTGTGGCCTGGGGAACGCTGAGCGCCGACCTGAAAAATGGCCTGGTGTATGTGCCGTTTGGCAATGCCTCGCCGGATGAAGTCGGTATCGGACGTGATGCTAACAGTAACACCGAGAAATTCCGCGATACGCTGGTGGCGCTGGATCTGCAAACCGGCCGTTTTAAATGGCGCTTCCAGTCATCAAAAAATGACCTGTGGGACCGGGATAATCCGTCGCAGCCTTCGCTGCTGGATATCGACTATCAGGGCCAGAAACAGCCGGTGGTGATCCTGCCGACCAAAACCGGCAACCTGTTTGTGCTGAACCGTCTTACCGGGCAGGCCGTCTATCCGGTTAACCAGGTGGACGTCTCTACGCAGGGTATCAGCGGTGAGCAATACGCCCCGACGCAGCCGGTCTCCGCGCTGAACTTTATCCCGGCACCGCTGACCGAAAAAGCGATGTGGGGGCTGACCCCGTTTGACCAGATGGCCTGCCGCATCGACTTTAAGTCACTGCGTTATGACGGCAATCCGTGGACGCCAGCAACGGAAGCCGGGTCGATTATCTTCCCGGGTAACATTGGCGTGTTCAACTGGGGCTCGGTGGCGGTCGACCCTGAGCGTCAGATCCTCATCGCCTCGCCGGTGCGTCTGGCGTACAAATATAATCTGATCAAACGCACCCCGGCCAATGCGGATCAGCGCCTGTTCACCAAAGACGGTACGCCGTACTGGAATGAGAACTTTGACGGGGATTACGCGATCCACATTCAGCAGCTCTCCTCCAGCCTGGGCATTCCGTGCATTGCACCGCCGTGGGGTCGGATGGTTGGCGTGGATCTGAAAACCGGTAAAACCGAGTGGCTGCGCCGCGTGGGCACCACGAAGAACCTCAACACCAGTTTCCTGCCGGGACGCTTCCCGATAGGCTTCCCGATGGGGATGGTGGCACACGGTGGTCCGTTAACCACAGCGGGTGACGTGGTGTTCCACGGTGCAACGGCAGATAACTTCTTCCGCGCCTACGATGTCAGCACCGGTGAGCTGCTGTGGCAGACTGAACTGCCTGCGGGTGGCCAGGCAACGCCAGCCACCTACATGGGCAGTGATAACAAACAGTACGTGGTGATTGCTGCGGGGGGACACGGTTCACTCGGAACCAAAGCGGGTGATGCCGTGGTGGCTTACCGTCTGAAGTAAACGTTGTTTCACGCGGGCTGACCGAAACATCCGGCCAGCCTGAACCTGAAGGGCCGATCTTATTTTTCGATCGGCCCTTATCTTTTCAGTCAACAAGACAGATGCGGCAGGTATTCGCGCTGCCAACCTGCCCGACGCTGTCACCCTGCGACAGCACGACCAGATCCCCCGAATTCAGATAGCCTGCCTCACGCAGCACGGCAATAGCGTCCTGCGCCGACTGCACCCCTTCTGCATGACCGTTAAACAACACCGGCGTCACGCCACGGTACATCGCGGTAAGATTCAGCGTGGCCTGATGGCGGGAGAGGGCGAAGATCGGCAGAGGCGAGGTGATACGTGACATCATCCTTGCCGTGCGTCCGGATTCGGTCATGGCAATCACCGCTTTAACGCCGGTCAGGTGGTTAGCGGCGTACATGGCGGACATCGCCGTCATCTCTTCGATATTGCTGAACTCAACCTCCAGACGGTGTTTAGAGGTTGTCGTGCCGGGCACCCGTTCTGCCCCCAGGCAGACGTTATGCATGGCGGTTACCGCCTCTACCGGGAAGCTGCCTGCGGCGCTTTCCGCTGAGAGCATAACGGCATCGGTGCCGTCGAGAACGGCGTTCGCCACGTCCATGACTTCTGCACGGGTGGGCATCGGATTGGTGATCATCGACTCCATCATCTGGGTGGCGGTGATCACCACGCGGTTAAGCTGACGGGAGCGGGCAATCAGGCGTTTCTGCACCGCGACCAGTGCGGCATCGCCGATTTCAACGCCCAGATCGCCGCGCGCCACCATAATCACGTCCGAGGCGAGGATCATATCGTCCATGCTTTCCTCGCTGGCGACCACTTCGGCGCGTTCCACTTTCGCCACAATCAGCGCCTTACAGCCCGCTTCCCGCGCCAGCCGACGGGTGAGGCGAAGATCTTCCCCGCTGCGTGGAAACGACACGGCCAGATAGTCGACGTTCATTCTGGCGGCAGTGAGAATATCGGCTTTGTCCTTTTCGGTCAGGGCATCGGCGGACAGACCACCGCCCAGCTTATTCACCCCTTTGTTATTGGACAGCACCCCGCCGACGGTAATCTCGGTGTAAATTTCGTTACCCGCCACGCGCTGCACGCGCAGCTGAATGCGGCCGTCGTCCAGCAGTAAGATATCGCCGGGCACCACGTCGCCCGGCAGGGATTTATAGTCGATGCCGACGCGCTGGTTATCACCCAGGCCTCTCTCCAGCAGCGCATCGAGGATAAACACCTCGCCCACCGTCAGCATCGCCTTACCTTCTTTAAAGGTAGACACGCGGATCTTGGGTCCCTGAAGGTCGCCTAAAATCGCCACCTGGCGGCCAAGTCGGTGGGCGACATCGCGGACCTGCTGTGCGCGGGCAATATGGTCGTCGGCGGAGCCGTGGGAGAAATTCAGCCTGACGACGTTGGCCCCGGCCCGGATTATTTTTTCGAGGTTATTATCCCGATCGGTCGCGGGGCCCAGGGTGGCAACAATTTTCGTGCGTCGTAATACTTCAGACATGATCACATCCTTGGTTAAATTACATGTTAACGCCCCGGGCCACTGACGCATCAGTGCAGGCGGGGTGTGAAGTCAGATAGCAGCGGTTTTTTTAAGTAAACGGCCAATGTTTTCGCAGGTGCGCTCCATATTTTGCCTCCCTTCCTGCAACAGAGAGTGAATATCCGCCGCGTGCGGAATAATACCGAAAATGGCATCAATACCCGTGTCATAGAGTGACGCCACATCATCGCCAATACTGCCTGCCACGGCAATCACCGGCACATTATGCTGGCTGGCTATCCGGGCCACGCCGTAAGGCGTTTTGCCAAAACGGGTCTGGCTGTCAATGCGGCCCTCACCGGTGAAGCAAAAATCGGCACCGGCCATTTTGTCGCTCAGGCCACTGTACTCAACAACGATGTCAATTCCTTTGCGCAGCGTGCAGGGAGTAAACGCCATCAGCCCGGCACCCAGGCCACCAGCGGCCCCTGCGCCGGGCAGGGTGGCCACGTCCTTAGCCAACTGCTGCAACACCATTGCCGCGTAGTGTGCCAGGTTGCGGTCCAGCAGGGCGACCATCTCCGGGGTGGCTCCTTTTTGCGGCCCGAAGACGGCGGATGCGCCTTCAGGGCCGCACAGCGGGCTGGTCACGTCGCAGGCAACCTGTATATCGACACCGGCCAGCCTGCTGTCCAGCCCCGTGATATCAATGTGATGCAGCGCGCCCAGCGCGCCTCCCCCCGCCGGTAGCCGGTTGCCCTGGCGATCGAAAAAGCCGACACCCAGCGCCTCCGCCATGCCCGCGCCGCCGTCGTTGGTGGCGCTGCCGCCCAGCCCGAGAATGATTTTTTTAATGCCGCGATCGAGGCAGGCCAAGATCAGTTCACCGGTCCCCCGGCTGGTGGTCAGCAGCGGATTGCGGGTGTGCTGATCCACATAGTGAATGCCGCTGGCGGAGGCCATCTCAATCACCGCGGTATCACCGCTGCCCATGATGCCGAAGCAGGCGGTGACGGGGGTTCCGAGCGGGCCGGTCACCGACAAAGAAATCAGCTGCCCGCCGGTGGCATCAATCAGCGACTGGGTGGTGCCTTCACCGCCGTCTGCCATGGGAACGTGAAGATAGCGGGCATCAGGAAAGACGCGTTTGAGTCCGGTTTCCATCGCGATGCAGACCTGCTTTGCGGTCATGCTCTCTTTAAAGGAGTCAGGGGCTAATACAAAGGTCTTTTTCATCCGGGAGCCTTATTTTAATCTGCAAATCGTGGGGAGGATGATGACCAGCGTCATACGTTGCCGCAGGAATGTCAATAAACGCGCCGGTCAGGGTAACGGCGGCGGGGAAGGTGGGCGTCAGGCGGCACCCGCGAGGGTGCCTGCCAGAACAGAAAAGAGAATAAATTACAGGGAAAGAGAAAAGTGTTTATTCAGCTGTAAGCGGCCTTTTGCCGTCAGCGTCACCACCCGATAGCCGGGTGCTCGCGTCAGCCAGCCCTGTTTTTCGCCGTGCTGAAACAGTGCGGCCCCCACGTAGCCGCCCACGTGAAAGCATCGCTCACTCCAGTCCAGACAGGCGCAGCAGTTTTTACGCCGCGTGGCCGCCTCTGGTGGGATCCCCATGTCCGCCAGTTTCAGTCTGCCGGCGGCGGTCAGCGTCGCGCCATCACCGGTCAGCCACTGTTCCCTGAGCATGGCATCATAAATCTGTACCGCCACTTCTCCCGCCAGATGGTCGTAACAGGTCCGGGCAAAACGCATATCAAGTGGGGTACGGGATACCGGGCCGGGGACGCGCCGCCATGAGACTCCCATCATGGTTTCAATCAGCTGCGCAATATCACTGCCCGCCAGCCGGTAGTAGCGGTGCCGCCCCTGGGACAGGCAGACGATCAGCTGACTCTGTACCAGCCGCGCCAGGTGGGCGCTGGCGGTGGACGAGGCGACACCGGCCACCGCGCTTAACTCAGTAGCCGTCCACGCCCGTCCGTCCATTAAGGCACAGAGCATTTTGACCCGGGATGTCTCGGCCAGGGCCGCCGCCACGGCGACCATAGCCGACTCCAGCAGCGGTTCATCATCGGTGACTACCGTCAGTTTCTGCATATTTACTCTGCTGTTACGGCCCAGGGTCGGGTCACGCGTTCGGCGACGGCGGGGTTATCCGTCACCAGGATTAACTGATTAGCATGATCGCTGTACTGTGTGAAAACAGAGACCCCGGCCCCGGCCAGCGCGGCGGCAATCTCGCCCAGTTCCCCCGGGCGAAGCTGCGGCAGCTTGCGGATCAGCGGCTGGCAGACATTCTCTACCTGAAATCCCGCCGCCTCAAGCACCTGACGCGCGCGCGGGCCTTCTTCCACCAGAAAATGTGCATGGCTGACCTCGCCGGCGCTGAACACACCACCGCCTTCCAGCCCGATGCCGTTACGCCCCAGCAGGCCAGCCAGGGCGGCGAGGGCCCCGGGAGTATTGGGTAACAGGATATGGAGATCAAACATGCTGTAGTCCTTGCGTATCAGAGGCGTAGTCGCGCACAACCTGAGCAATGCGGATACGGTAATAAGAGAAGATCGACTCGCGACCTTCACGCTGTGCGGCCTGGTGGAAGATATTCTGTTTCCAGGCCAGTACGGCGGCTTCATCCCGCCACCAGGACAGTGACAGGATCCTGTCTTCGCAGGCCAGACTGCGAAAACGCTCGATGGCAATAAACCCGTCAATCTCATCCAGCAGCGGTTTCAGTTCTGCGGCCAGATGCAGGTAACGTGTTTGCCCGTCAGGGCTTATTTCGGCTTCAAAAAGGACGGCGATCATCAGTACGCTCTCTGTCAGGGTGAGCCACCAGATTACGCAATAAAAACAGCAATACTTCGGCCTCTGGCGAAGTATGAACGGCGGGGCAGACGCAGCGCTATCGCGGGGACAGCGCTGCGAAGAGGGGATTACAGCCGGGCAATATCCAGCAGGTCGTCTTTGGCACCCGGCGCTACGGCCAGCACTGGCGCTCCGCGCAGCAGGTGGTCACCCTCGGTGTTGAATGGGTGCGTCCAGCCGCCAGCCTCACTGACCAGGCAGTAACCCGCCAGGCAGTCCCAGGCGTGCATATAAGGTTCGTAATAGCCGACCAGACGTCCGGCAGCCACATAAGCCAGCATCATCGCTCCTGAACCGTTACGGAAAAAATTACCGCCGACGGCGATAATCCCGGCGGCAATTTCACCCACCCGCTCCGGGGTGACATAGCTGTTGGCACCAAAGCCGGTGACATGGTTCTGCATGGTACGCGCCGGGTCCACGCGCAGCGGCCTGCCGTTGAGCGTTGCGCCCTGGCCACGGGCAGCGACAAAGCACTCCTGCTGACACGGAGCCATAATCACCCCAATCACCGGCTCACCGCCGGCGATCACCGCAATCGATACGCACCAGTTCGGCATGCCGTTAACAAACGGGCTGGTGCCGTCAATCGGGTCCACCACCCAGGTGAAACCCGACTGACCCGCCTTTAAGCCGAACTCTTCACCGAGAAAACCGTCTTCCGGGAAGGCGGCGGCAATCTGTCCGCTGATCAGCTGCTCAACGTCGCGATCGGCAATCGACACCACATCCTGGGCATCGCGTTTTGTTTCAATCACCAGCTGGTCGCGGCGGTTAAAAAAGTCCAGCGCTTTAGCGCCAGCCTCGCGTGCCACCCGTTCGGCCAGCGCCAGGCGGCGGGAAATATCGTCACTCATATGCAGTCCTTATTAAAGAGGGATCACTGGGCAATCAGCGCCAGACCCTGAGGTTTGAAATCCACGGCGACACCGGTGCCCGGTGCCAGCTGGCCTTCCATCTGTACATCGATAATAAACAGTGCGCCCAGCGCGGTCTGAACTTCATATTCAATATGATCCCCCAGCCAGGTGCTGTGGGTGACTTCGCCGTTAAGCGCCCCGGTCGGATCGGTACGCAGCGTAATAAACTGCGGCCGCACCGACAGCTGCGCCGATCCGGGGCGGGCGTGAGCACCGGGAACGCGGTACTCGCGGTTGCCCAGAGCCACCACGGCTTCATTGCCTTCTATCCGGCGAATATCGCAGGGCAGGATATTGGCTTCGCCCATAAAATCAGCGATAAACACCGAGGCGGGCGACTGATACAGCTCCTGGGGCGCACCCTGTTGGGCAATATGCCCCTCTTTCATGACAATTATCTTATCGGAAACCGCCAGTGCCTCTTCCTGATCGTGGGTAACGTACACCGCCGTAAAGCCCAGGCGCTGCTGCAGGTCGCGGATCTCGGTGCGCACGCGGCGGCGCAGGCGTTCATCCAGGTTAGAAAGCGGTTCGTCCAGCAGCAGCACCTGCGGCTCCAGCACCAGCGCACGCGCCACGGCGATACGCTGCTGCTGGCCACCCGACAGCTCCGCCGGTAAGCGCTGGCCCATGCTCTCCAGCCCGACCAGCTTCAGCCCTTCACGGGCGCGATCCTGCGCCTCTTTTTTGGACAGCCCGCCGGACAGCAGGCCGTACATCACGTTATCCAGCGCGTTCATGTGCGGGAAGAGGGCATAAGACTGAAACACCATTGCCACGTCGCGCTCGTTGGCGGGCAGATGGGTGACATCTTTGCCGCCAATCAGAATCCGCCCGGAGGTAGGGTGCTCCAGCCCGGCCAGCAGGCGCAGCGTGGTGGTTTTGCCGCAGCCGCTGGGCCCGAGCAGCGTCACCAGCGTACCCGGCTCCACGGTCATTGACAGGCCGGGCAGGGCGTTAAAATCGGCAAACTGTTTGGTGACATTGTCAAATACCACCGAGCCTGAGCGAATGGTCGTCATACGGCACTCTCCTGATGTAAAGCCGGGGGCGTGGCCACCGGGGCTGCAGCAATGCGGGTGGCGCGGCGCAGGCGGCGTTCACCGACCAGCAGCTGGAAAGTGATAATCACCGCCAGCATCACCACAATAAGAACGGAGGAGTAGGCAATAGCCACGCCGTACTCTCCGTTTTCGACCAGGCCTACGATGTACGAGGTGGCCATGTTGTACTGCGCGCTGACAAGGAAAATCACTGCGCTGATGGAGGTGATCGCGCGGACGAAGGCATACACCAGCGCGGCGCTGATCGCCGGTTTCAGCAGCGGCAGGATCACCTTGCGCAGCGTACGGAAGCTGCTGGCCCCCAGCGTCAGCGAGGCTTCATCCAGGCTGCGGTCGAGCTGGCTCATGGCGGCAATCCCCCCGCGCACGCCCACCGGCATGTTACGGAAGACAAAGCACGCCACAAGGATCAGCGCCGTCCCGGTGATCTCCAGCGGCGGCAGGTTGTAGGCCATGATGTAGCTGACGCCAATGACCGTGCCGGGAATGGCAAAACTCAGCATCAGCATAAACTCGAAGGTCTGACGTCCGGCAAACTTCTGCCGTACGATCAGCCAGGCAGTCAGCAGGCCAACGATGGCGGTGAGCGGGGCGGCAATCAGGGCGATTTCCATTGTGGTCCAGAACGAGTTCCAGGCCACACCGGTCCAGACGATTTGCCCTTCGCCCCAGTGGAAGCCAAAGGCCCGGGCGTAGTGCGCCAGCGTCAGGCTGCTGTCCAGGCCCCACGACTGCACAAAGCCGCCAATCAGGATCATGCCGTAGATCACCAGGGTAAACAGGCCCCACGGGATCACCAGCGCATAGACGCCATAGCGCAGGGCGCGCGGCAGCCCGCAGTGCTGGCCGGAGTCCCCTTTGCCGGTGACGGTGGCAAAGTTTTTACCCGACAGCCACAGGCGCTGGAGAATAAAGGCGCTGAGGGTGAAGCACAGCAGGATCATTGCCAGCACCGCCGCCCGGCTCGGGTCGTTCTGCGCCCCGACCACCGAGAAGAAGATCTCCGTCGACAGTACGCCGTGGCTGCCGCCCAGCACCATCGGATTGCCGAAGTCGGCCATACTCTCGATAAAGCTGATCAGGAACGCATTGGCCAGCCCCGGGGCCATCAGCGGCAGGGACACATAGCGGAAGGTGCGCCAGCGGTTAGCGCGCAGCGTCTGGGAAGCTTCTTCCAGCGACGGGCTGACGCCCTCGACCACGCCAATCAGCACCAGGAAGGCGATGGGCGTAAACGACAGCACCTGGGCTATCCAGATGCCGGTCAGCCCGTACAGCCAGCGACCCGGTTCGATGCCAAACAGCGTTGCCAGCAGCTCGGTGACCACGCCAGCGCGACCGAACAGCAGCATCAGCGCGAGGCCAATAACAAACGGTGGCGTAATAATGGGCAGCACGGTCAGCATGCGCAGCGCTTTTTTAAACGGTAGCGGCGTGCGGGTAGCCGCCAGTGCAAAGGCCAGACCGAGCAGCGTAGAGCCTCCGGCGGTCATCAGCGCCAGCCACAGCGTGCGCCAGGCGGTGCCACAGCCGCCGCTGCCGGTCAGGCAGCCGAGGCTCCATATCGCCGGATCCTGAATACTGGCGATCATCCCGTCCGGTTTAAAGGAACCGTCCACGTCCTGTACCGAGGCGACAAACATGCTCAGTACCGGGTACAGCACGAAGGTGGTCACCAGCGCCACCAGCAGCACGATGGCTGCCACCACAAAGGCGTCACCGCGCAGCACGCCGCGCTCTGCCAGCGCAAACGAGAACAGCAGCAAAAAGGTGGTCAGCAGCAGAATCGCTCCGGCACCAAAGGCAGGCTGCCCGTCGCTGAGTGCGCCAAACAGCTGTTCGCTCCACAGCCAGTTCCAGCCGGTATAGCCGATAGCATGGCCTTCAAACAGCAGGAACAGGACGCCAGCGGTCGCGGCCCCCATGATCAGCCCGCTGCGCTTATTGCCGACGGGCAGCAGGCGACCCAGCCCGGCGGTCAGCAGCATCAGTACGGCGACAGCCAGCCACGGACGCTGGAACAGCGCAATCTGCCACAGGGCCGGTGCGCTGTCGCGATCCGTCCAGAGCGTTGTCACCCAGTTAAAATCGAAAAAACCGGCTTCCAGGCTGTACCAGGGCAACAGCAGGATGGCAAATGCGCCCAGCGCTAAAGCCCCGTTCAGGCGGCGGTTTTGAGCATTCATCATAACCTCGATCGTTCATTGCTCTGCCTCCCGCCAGGGCGGGAGGGGGAGGGGGCGGGATTATTGTGCGCTGGCACCGATCTCTTTATCCCAGCGGCTGAGCAGGGCTTTGCGTTTAGCCGAGTCGCCATAGGTTTTAAAGTCGTAGTCGATCAGTTTGATGTTTTCGAAGCGCGGGGCATATTCAGAGATGGCCGCATTTTTATTCGACGGAAGCTGGAAGGATTTGGCGTCTTTCATATGGGACTGCGCGTCAGCACTCAGCGCCCAGTCGTACCACACTTTGGCGGTCTTCAGGTTCCGCGCGCCTTTCACGATTGACATCGAGCCGATCTCATAGCCGGTGCCTTCGCATGGCGCGACGGCTTTGATCGGGAAGCCATCCACCTGCATGGCGACGGCATCATGCATAAAAACGATGCCGATGGTGGTTTCGCCGCGTGCGGCTGCTTTCACCGGAGCCGAGCCGGATTTCGTGTACTGGGAGATATTGGCGTTGAGTTTTTTCAGATAGTCGAAGGCTTTCTCTTCGCCCATGATCTGCACCAGCGTGGCCAGCGTGTTGTAGGCCGTACCGGAGGAGTTCGGATTAGCCATCTGGATCTCCCCTTTCCACGACGGGTCCAGCAGGTCGGCCCAGCATGCCGGGGCTTTGTGTTTTTTCTCTGCGACCAGTTTGGTGTTGTAACCCCAGCCCAGCGCCCCGGCATACACGCCGACGGTACGGTACTGCGCGCTTTCCGCCTGCTTACGCGCCCAGTCCTGCTGCTGGTCGAGCAGCGGGGACTGATAGGCCTGAGTGAGGCCTTCATCGGCGGCCTGCATATGCGGGTCACCCGTGCCTGCCCACCAGATATCGGTGCGCGGGTTGCGGGCTTCGGTACGGATACGGGCGTAGGCTTCCCCTGCGGAGAGGCGCACCATACTCACTTTGATATCCGGGTGCTGTTTCTCGAACAGGTTGGTCATCTGTTCACAGACAACCACATCGGCGGAGCAGATCATATTCAGCTTTTCTGCGGCCTGAGCCGGCAGGGCGGTGAGCGCAGAGCCGGCGGCGATGACCGCCATCAGAGTGACGCGAGGCATGGTGTTCTCCTTAGGTGTAGGGTCGGCGATACGTTGTCGCCGGTTTTAATGTGCATACGTTTTGCACGTGTGTGCAATTAATTAATGGTTAATAATTACCCTGTCAATCGTGCCGTAACGCAATTCAGTCACTGCGTCACAAAAATGAAACAATTACACAACATAAATAATTGCACAGCCGTGCAAAGTGCGACAGACTCACAGCAGGTCAACCCTGCGGACAACGTAAAACCATGGAAAAAGCAGCAGTCAGTGCGAAAGACGTCGCCGAGCGGGCGGGGGTATCCCGTTCGGCGGTCTCACGAACCTTTACACCGGGAGCCAGCGTATCGGCAGCCACGCGTAAAAGGGTGATGCAGGCGGCGGAAGCTCTGGGCTATCACGTTAACCATCTGGCGCGAGGTCTGGTGAGTAACCGCAGCGGTATCGTCTGCCTGATTGTCTCGGATCTGGCGACCCCGTATCGTGCCAGCCTGGTACGGCTGGTCACCCAGCACCTGCAGGAAGCCGGGAAAATCGCCATGCTCATCAACACTGACCGCTCCGATGACAGCGTGTCTCAGGCGTTGCAGCAGGCGATTAACTTCCGTGCAGACGCTTCGTTTGTGCTCTCCGGGATGCCGGAAAGCGCTATTGCACGCCTGTGTCATAAGCACGGGCAGCGCCTGGTGCTGATAAACCGTGACGATGTCCTGCCGGGATCACTGAGCATCAATCTTGATAACGGAGAGGCAGCCAGCCGGGTGGTGATGGCCTTTGCCCGGGCGGGCTGCCAGCACGTGGCGTTTGCCAACTCGCTGGCAGGAACGCCCAGCCTGATGGCGCGTGAAAACGGATTTATCCAGGCCGCCGTTGCTGCGGGTATGAAGGTGAGCGTGGAGCGCTTCGGTACGACCTCTTATGAGAGCGGGCAGATCCTCGCACATCGTCTGCTGACCCGCCGCGACCGCCCGGAGGCCGTATTCTGCGTCACCGATCTGCTGGCGTGCGGCTTTATGGATGAGGCGCGTCACCGCTTCTCGCTGCGTATTCCCGACGATCTCTGCGTGGCGGGTTACGATGACATTCCCCAGGCGGCCTGGTCCTCCTATCATCTGACCACCTTTACGCAGCCGGTCGAACAGTTTGCCCGCGACTCGGTCGCCTGGCTGGTGAGTGAGGAGCAGCGTGAAGACAGCCAACCCCCCGTGCTGGGGCAGGAGATGCCCGGTGAAACGCGGATGTATCACGCGGACTTTATCTGGCGCGGGACGATACGCGGCGGATAACCCGTACAACAATGGGCAACCCTTTGCCAGCCCTATTTGCCCACGCGTTACGGGTATCAGTGCAGTAAGGCGGGAAGGGAAAAAGTTACTGTATCAGCAAATCCCCACTCCAGGCCGGTATCATTGTCTACTATCTTTACCGCCCGCAGCGGTGGCTGACGTCAGCGCCCGCCAGACGACGGCGATGGAGTGGGGTTTTCATCTTGCCATGTTCTGTGCCGGCGTTGCCTGTCTGGCATCAATGTCGCGTGACAGCGCATAGTGCGTACCCGATGAGCGACTGTGGCGTGTAAGCTGATACTTTCATTCGCTGGCATCAGCCAGAAACAGATCAATCAGGAGAAGATGATGAAAGCAGTAGTGATTAATACCCCCTTTAATCTCGACAGCGTGACGCTCACCGAACTCAAGGATCCGGGGCAGCCGGGTAAAGGGGAGATCAGAGTGGCAATTAAAGCCAGCTCGCTCAATTTCCATGACCTGATGGTGGCCACAGGCGGCATGGCCGTTGACGATGGCCGTATCCTGCTGTCTGACGGTGCCGGTATTGTTGAGGCGGTAGGCGAAGGCGTAACGGAGTTCCGCGTGGGTGATGCCGTGGTTTCCACCTTCTTCCCGGTATGGGCGGCAGGTAAAGCGACCCCGGCCGTGGGCGGATTTGCCCATACGCCTGGCGATGGCGTCGATGGCCTGGCCTGTGAAAGTGTCGTGCGCGCGGAAAGCGCCTTTACCCACGCGCCGGCAGGCTGGTCGCACGTGGAAGCCGCCACCATCACCACCTCCGGCCTGACCGCGTGGCGGGCATTAGTGGTTAATGGCCGCTTAAAAGCGGGTGAAACGGTACTGGTGCAGGGCACCGGCGGTGTTTCCATTGCCGCGCTGCAGCTGGCCAAAGCGATGGGTGCGCGGGTGATTGCCACCTCGTCCTCTGATGAGAAACTGGCGAGAGTGCGCGAACTGGGCGCAGATGACACCATTAACTACCGCACGACGCCAGAGTGGGGCGACAAAGTCCTTGAGCTGACCGGCGGCATCGGTGTTGATCACGTGGTTGAAGTGGGCGGCCCCGCCACGCTGAATGAATCCCTGAAAGCGGTGAAGGTTGGCGGCCATATTGCCGTGATCGGCGTGTTGTCCGGCACGGATGCGGCATTGTCCGTCTTCAGCGTGCTGGCAAAACAGGTGCGCATTGAGGGGCTGATCGTCGGCAGCCGCCAGGATCAGATCGACTATGTCAATGCGCTGGCGCTGATGGCGCAGAAACCGGTCATCGACAACGTCTTCAGCTATGACCGCTTAGGCGAGGCGTTTGCCCATCTGCAAAGCGGCAAACACCTGGGTAAGGTGTGCGTGAGCTGGTGATTGTTGCTGGTTAAATTCCGAGGCCCGCTCCAAAAAAATGAGCGGGCTGTTTAATGTCAGGCACGGTATATCGCTAACCTGCAAGCCCCTGTTTGCCCGCTCTTATCCTCGCAATAAAATTATCCGTGATGACATCCTCACCGCAGGCATTCCAGGCGACGCCAATCTGCCAGCTTATCGACTTGCCAGTTAACGGAATAATATTTAACCCCAGAGGCGCAATGTGAATAACGCTTTGTGGCAATAGCGCAACGCCAATACCGGCAATCACCAGGGCGACGATGGTATGAATATCCTCAGCCAGCTGAGTGGCAGAGGCAAGCAGCCCGTTGTCCTGCATATAGCGATCAATCTGGGTATTCAGACCGCGGCCGCGTTCCGTGCGCAGCCGCAGCAGAGGCCACTTTTTCAAACAGTCAGCCACGCTGACCGACGAGGTATCCGCCGCGACCAGCACCAGACGGTCAGTAAACAGCGGCAGATAATCCAGCGGTGCAGCAGGGGGCACCCGAACAAATCCCACCTGGAGTTCGTTGTTTTGCAGCTGCGCATACTGCTGCGCGGAGGGCAGGTCGGTTAACGTGACCTCCACACCGGGAAAATGCCGGCGAAATTCGGCCAGATACTGTGGGGCCAGGTAAAAACTGGAGAGTCCGAATCCCACCGCCAGAGTGCCCTCGTGGCCTTTTGCCACCTGTCCGGCATGGTGCAGGAAGGATCGCGTCTGCCCGAGCACCTTCTGCGCCTCCGGCAGCAGGCGACGACCGCCGGACGTCAGCGCCGTACCGTGCCGTCCGCGTGAAAAAAGAGCGACGTTGAGCTGTGATTCCAGCAGGTTTATCTGTTTGGTTAATGCCGGTTGCGAGATAAACAGGGCCCGCGCGGCTTCGGCATAGTTTCCTTTTTCTGCCAGCATCACGAAGGCGTTCAGCAACCGAAGATTCATTAGGACATTCCAGAAAGTTATCAGAATTGAAAATAGTTTGATTATACCGTTATCAACCAGCCTGCTGTAATGTATTTCCGATCACTTCTGGAGTTTCATCATGTCAGAGAGAACCCCCCTCAAGGCCGCCACCGTACAGTTTCAGCATCAGGCCGGAAATAAGCAGTACAACCTGCTGGTCATGGAGAAGTTTATTCAGCAGGCCGCCCTGCAACAGGTAAAGATTCTGACCTTCCCGGAAATGTGTATCACCGGTTACTGGCATGTGCCCCGGCTCTCCGCCAGTGAGGTGTCTGCGCTGGCTGAACCGGTGAACAACAGCCCCTCGCTGGCGCTGATCCGTGCGCTGGCGATAAAACATCAGATGCTGATCGGTGCCGGGCTGATCGAACGTGCCGATGACGGGCGTCTTTATAACGCCTATGTGGCCTGTATGCCCGACGGTTCAGTGCATACGCACCGCAAGCTTCACGCTTTTGAGCACCCGGCCATCAGCAGCGGCGACAGATTCACCGTGTTTGATACCCCCTGGGGCGTGAAAGTGGGGATCCTCATCTGCTGGGATAATAACCTCGTTGAGAACGTGCGCGCCACGGCGCTGCTCGGTGCCGATATTCTGCTTGCCCCGCACCAGACCGGGGGAACACAGTCGCGCAGTCCCTGTGCCATGAAGCCGATCCCGCTGGAGCTCTGGGCGCAACGGGCGACGCGCAAAGAGGAAATCACGGCGGCATTTAAAGGGGCCAGCGGCCGGGAATGGCTGATGCGCTGGTTACCCGCCCGCGCCCATGACAACGGGCTGTTTGTGTTATTCAGTAACGGCGTGGGCGCAGACCAGGACGAAGTGCGCACCGGCAATGCGATGATCCTTGATCCCTATGGCCGGATGGTGGCAGAAACCTGGGCGGCAGAGGATGCGATGGTCAGTGCCGAACTCGATTTAACCCTGCTGGCGATGAGTACGGGCCGGCGGTGGATCCACGGCCGTCGCCCGGACTTATACCAGATACTGACCGAACCGCAGGGCTATGAGCGCGACGCGATCAGCGCCAGATTCTCAACGGATATCCCCCGCCGGCAGGATCGGTAACGGCCCGGTCGCCGGGCCAGCCCTTCATCCCCCGTGCGAGAGGGGCAGATCATCAGTGATGAAAGGCTGGCAGGGGGGAACTGTCGCCCGTTAACCCGGGATCATGGCCGGTTTTCAGCCATGATCCCGGTGAGGTTATGCGGCTGGTAACAGGCTTCGAGAAAGTGAATCTCGTCCTCACTCAGCTTCAGGTGAACCGCCTTAACCGCACCGTCAACGTGGTGTCGGCGGGTGGCACCGACTACCGGTGACGTCACACGGGTCAGTAACCAGGCCAGCGACACTTCGGTCATCGACACGCCCCGGCGCGAAGCCAGCTCACTGACACGGTTGATGATCGCCTGGTCCGCGTCGGCAGTACTGTCGTATTTGCCTTTTGCGTAGCTGTCCTCACGGGAACGCCGGGTCTGCGGGTCTGCTGCCCGTGACAGCCTGCCGCTGGCCAGGGCGCTGTAGGGCGTCATGGCAATGTTATCTTCCGCGCATAACCCGGCCAGCTCCCGCTCGTCTTCGCGCATGATCAGGTTGTAGTGGCTCTGCACCGACACAAACGGCGTCAGGGCTTCCTGCCGCGCAAGGGCATTGGCTTTGGCCAGCTGCCAGGCAAAGCAGTTGGAAAGGCCTATCGCACGGACTTTACCGGCGGTCACGGCCTGATGCAGCGCTTGCAGAATCTCCAGGATCGGCGTGTGGTAATCCCACCTGTGGCAGATATAGAGGTCAATGTAATCCATACCCAGGTTCTGCAGGCTCTGCGTCAGTGAGAGGGTAATGGCCTCTTTAGCCGTCACTCCCGCTGCCATTTGCTGCGCGGTACGCGGCAGAAATTTCGTCGCCAGCACCACCTCATCCCGTTTTGCCATATCGCGTAATGCCCTGCCAACATAGCGCTCACTGGAGCCGTTCTGATAGGCAAGGGCGGTATCAAAAAAATTGATACCGTTTTCCAGCCCGTAGCGGATGATGTCGCGGCTTTCCGCTTCGTCCAGCGTCCAGCTGTGTGGTCCGGTGGTCGGGTCGCCAAAGCCCATGCAGCCCATGCAGATGCGTGAAACGTTCAGGTCGCTGTTGCCGAGGGGGGTGTACTGCATGCTGCCTCCTTGAGGGGGTTATTTTCTGGCCAGCTGCCGGGCCAGTTTCCTGATCCCGTCAACGATCTCCGCCGGTGTATGTGCGGCAAAGCCGAACAGGATCGCCTGCTTTTCCGGCCGCGTCTGGCAGTAGCGTGAAAGGGGTTGCGCGCCCAAACCCGCCTGACGACAGTGCGCAATAATAACCGAACCGTCAAGGTGCTCCGCCAGCCAGCAGACAAGATGAATGCCGGAATCGGCGGGTTCTACGCTGAGGATGTCGGGAAGATACCGGTGGATGGCCTCCGCCATGACCCTCTGGCGCTCCTGGCAGGCTTTCCTCACCCGCCTGACGTGGCGGGCATAGTGCCCCTCAGCGATAAAAGTGGCGAGGAGGGTTTGATCCTGATAAGCCGTCCGCGTGTCCGCATAGTACTTCGCGATTTTAAAGGGTTCCACCAGATGTTCAGGCACCACCAGGAAACCCAGATGAAACCCCGGGAACATCATTTTTGAGAAGGTTCCGGCGTAGATCACCCGCTGGTGCTGATCCAGCCCCTGCAGCGCCTGAATCGGCTGGGCGGCATAGCGGAATTCACTGTTGTAATCATCCTCGAAGATCCACGCATCACGCTCTGCAGCCCACTCCAGCAGTGCCATTCTCCGGGACAGACTCAGGGTTCCGCCCAGCGGAAACTGATGGGAAGGAGAGGTGAAGATCATTTTCGCCCCGGGCCACTGCCGGATACCGCTGGCGATGTCCATTCCCTGTTTATCCCCGTTCACCGGGCGGATGACCGCACCCGTGGAGGTAAACGCCCCCCGGGCACCGTCGTATCCCGGTTCATCGAGCCAGACTTCATCCCCCTTCTGTAACAGCACCTGCGCGGCCAGATTCATCGCCTGCTGGGTTCCACTGACGATCAGGATCTGCTCCTCTGTGCAGTTCAGGCCCCGAGTGGTGCGGACATAGTCGCAGATAGCCTGTCTCAGCGGTCGGTACCCCATCACTTCATTGTGCCTGCCGTCCAGCTGACGATACTGCCGCCAGAGGCGGCCGGACAGCCGCCCCCACAGCGCGTAGGGAAATAAGTCCGTGCAGCCGATACCAATATTAAACGTCAGGTTTTGCCCGGAGTGGGGCAGCGTGGCGTCCCACAGCTGCTTCATCACCTGCGTCTGCGGATTCAGCCGGGGGCGGCTTTTTTCCCGCGTTGCCTGGGGGGAGGGGGCCACAGCGGCGGTGTGGATCATCTCATCAGGAATGACCGGGGCAACAAAGGTGCCCGCGCCCTGTCGGGTTGTCAGATAGCCCTCATCGCAGAGGCGTTCCAGACCCGACAGTACGGAGTTCCTTGAAATGGCCATCATTTCAGAAAACGTTCTGCTGGAGGGCAGCTTCCGCCCGGCTTTAAGCTCCCCGGTCAGGATCATCTCTTTAATCACCTGATAGAACTGTTCTTTAATTTTCCCTTTTTTAAGCAGCAGGCCCGGGAAGCTGGCAACGTTCTTTTCTGGGCGCAAAGTGGATCCATAAAATTTCAATAAAGTGTATCTTACAGGATACCACTGTGCGCGTTACTCTTGCATCTTCTTAACGATGAGGAGAATATAAATGATTGATAAAATGAGAGAAAGTGCAGAAGTTGCTGTCATGCCTGTTCAACAGAAAGATTACGCACAGTGGCTGCCACACTGGCTGAGTTATCAGGCTTTCTACGAAGTTCAGTTATCTGAAGACGCTACGGCCGCCGCCTGGCAGCGTTTTTTTGACGCTGACAGCCCCATTTTTTGTGCGGTTGCCCGGGAGGGGGAAACCGTTATCGGGTTTGCTCACTACCTGTTTCATCCCTCCACCTGGGCGGTCAGTGAGTACTGCTATCTTGAAGACCTGTTTGTTGCCCCCCACTGTCGCGGCAGAGAGACGGGAAAACAGCTGATTGAATATGTTCAGCAACAGGCCCGTGCGCGGCAGTGCGACAGGCTGTACTGGCACACCCAGGAAAAGAACGCCACGGCCCAGCGGCTGTACGATCGGGTGGCCGAGAAACCTGGCGTGATCCAGTACAGAATGCCGCTGTAAGGCGACGTATCCGTCGCGTCGTTTTCTCCATAATCAGATCGGGGCGGTCAGGGGAGGACGGAGAGCAGATGGCGCAGGCCGTTTTGCCCGCCTGCCGGGATTGCTTTACCCGTCGCGGGCTAATGGGTAAGCTCAGGCAGGTTGTCTTTCCCTGCCGACGCTGAAAGGATATCTGTCGCTATGCCCGTCAATTTTGATCTCAACGATCTCTACGCCTTCCGCGCACTGGTTGAATACGGTAATTTTCGGCTTGCAGCCGAGTCCATCTGCCTGTCTCAGTCGGCACTGAGCCGCAGGATTGAGAAGCTGGAGTCTGCGCTGGGCATCCGGCTGTTCGACAGAACCACCCGGCGCGTGACGCTGACCCTTTACGGGCAGACCTTCGCGGCGCGTTCCGACCAGCTGCTGTTTAATGTTGAGTCGCTATTAGGGGATATCACTAAGGTCAGTCAGGAACGCGTCGGGCTGGTTACCGTCGCCACGGTGCCCTCGGCGGCGTACTATTTTATGCCTGATGTGATCCGCCGTTTTCAGGCCCGCTACCCGCAGGTACGCGTCAGGATTATTGATAGCAGCGCAGGGAATGTTATCGAAGCCGTTGCCAGCGGTGAGGCGGACTTCGGCCTCTGTTTTGCGCGCAGTCTGCAATCCAATATCGAATTTCTGCCGCTGGTGGGGGATGTCTACGTGGCGGCCTGTCGGCGCGATGGTCCCATCGCCAGCAGAAAAAGCCTGACGTGGCGGGAATTCTATCAGCAGGACTATGTGGGGCTGGATAAGACCTCCGGCAACCGTAACCTGCTCGATCAGATGCTGGAACACATCATCCCTGAGCGCCCCAGTATCTGCGAAACCCGTCATGTCACCACCATGCTGGGCATGGTTGAAGCGGGGGTCGGTATTGCCGCCGTCCCGGCGATGTCGATGCCCTCGTCAGAATATTCGGTCCTGACATCCGTACCGCTGACTGACCCGGTGGTCAGGCGGACGGTGGGGCTGATCAGGCGCAGCGGACGGATGCAGTCTTACCTTGCTGCCGAACTGGAAAAGCTGATCACGGAACAGTATCACGCGGCGTAACAGGGTGTTCAGCGCTGACCGTGACCATGCCGCTGGCCTGTATAACGTTTTGTGCCGAAGCCGAAGATAAAAAAGCCAGTAGCGCTTTGCCTTCCCGGGGGTGATCTGCTTTCGCGGTGACCGCACCGGCAAAGCGGGTCACGTACTGCAGATCTGCCGGCAGTTTGCCAATAAAGGTGACCCCCGCAACGGGGAGCAGCTCACTGACCTGCTGGAAACCGAGCGTATATTTCCCTCTGGCCACTTCGGACGCCACCGGAATGCGCTCAATCATCTGCGCTTTGTGCTTCATTTCGTCTTCAATACCCAGTTTTTTAAACAGCTGGCCGCTGACATAGCGGCCGCTGGCGCTGTCTGAATACGCTACCGATCTGGCCTGCAACAGGGTATGACGCAGTGCCGCCGCGTTGTTAATATCAGGTTCAGGGTCCCCCTGTCTGACGACCATGCCAACCGGTGAGTCAGCCAGCTCCACGCGGGAACCAGGTTGCAGCCGGTTACCCTGTGCCAGATGAGTCAGCGCGTCACCGACCATGATCACCACGTCGGCCTTTTCTCCCCGCGCCAGCCGCGACGGGATCGCCTGTGGGCTGTTCCCCATTGAGGGGCCGGGAACCAGCCTGATCGTGTCACCGCTGCTGGCTTCATACTGCGGGGCCAGTTTTTCCAGGGCCGCTTTAAAGCCCCCTGAAATCATCACGGTCACTTCTTCGGCCGGTACGCGCTGGCTGACGGAAAACAGCAGCAGCGTAGCCGGGAGTAAACAATAAAATTTTTGCATGATAGCGTCCCTGTTTTAACCTGCGGTTTGCAGTGATAAGCCGATGCGGCGGTACAGATAAAGCGTTGCCAGTAAGGCACAGACGGCGGCAAAGCTCATCCAGTAGCCCGGTGAGGCCTTATCCCCGGTGTACTCAATCAGCGCGGTGGAGATGACCGGGGTAAATCCGCCAAACACGGCGGTGGCCAGACTGTAAGCCAGCGAGAAACCGGCCACCCGCACTTCCACTGGCATGATCTCCGTCAGCGCCGGGATCATAGCACCGTTATACAGGCCATAAAGGAAGGAGAGCCAGAGCAGCACCGCCAGCATCATCGAAAAACTGGGGGCCTGAGCAAGCAGGTGAAGCGCCGGATAGGCCGTGACCAGGGCCAGCAGCGCCATGGTCACCAGCACCGGTTTGCGGCCAAAGCGGTCTGACAGAGCGCCCCCTACCGGCAGCCAGAGGAAGTTCGATACTGCCACCAGCAGCGTGACCAGCAGGCTGTCCGGGGCGCTGAGCATCAGGACCTTCTTGCCGAAGGTGGGGGCATAAACAGTGATCAGATAGAACGCGGTGGTGGTCATGGCGACCATCAGCATTCCGGCTATTACCACCTGCCAGTTCGCTAACAGGGTGGTAAACACCTCGCGCATCGCCAGAGGGTTGCGGCGGCGGGTGAACTCTTCTGTCTCCTCCAGCTTACGGCGCAGTAAAAAGATAAAGGGCACAATCAGGCAGCCAAACAGGAAAGGCAGACGCCAGCCCCAATCGCGAATGGCACTCTCTTCCATCAGCATATTGAGGGCAAAGCCCATGGCCGCAGCGACCATAATCGCCACCTGCTGACTGCCGGATTGCCAGCTGGTGTAAAAGCCCTTACGGCCCGGCGTGGCAATTTCCGCCAGGTAGACGGAGACGCCCCCCAGCTCTGCGCCCGCCGAGAAGCCCTGCAGCAGGCGGCCCGCCAGCACCAGCAGTGGTGCCCAGAGCCCAATCGCCTGATAGGAAGGGATCAGCACAATCAGGAAGGTGCCTGCGGCCATAATCGACAGGGTGACAATCAGCCCTTTACGCCTGCCGACTTTATCGATGTAGGCACCCAGCACGATGGCACCAATCGGACGCATCAGAAAGCCTGCCCCAAAGACCGCGAAGGTCATCATTAATGAGGCAAATTCACTGCTGGCCGGAAAGAAGGTATGGGCAATGTAAGTGGCATAAAATCCGAACAGGAAAAAATCGAACTGCTCAAGAAAGTTGCCAGAAGTCACGCGCAGTATCGCGCTAATTCTTGCCCGGGTGGTCATAAGGGCGTGAGAGGAATGCATGGTTATCTCCAGTTTGTCGTTGACGCTTTTGCCGCGCCTGTTGCCGCAGACTGGATCAGAAAAATAAAGTAAATAAGCGCAATATAATCATCGACTGATGCGTCTGGCGCATCAATCGATGATTAACCTTCACGCGAGGTCAGCCGTAACAGCCCATTAACAGGGTTTACCTGGCTAACCCGTTTCATCACAGACGAAAACATTCATTACCGTTTTGTGACAAGGCGCATACGGGTAAAGCCGCGGATCGCGTACGGGAGAGCAGAAGGGCGGGCTGCCCGTCAGCGGGACGCTTACGCGATAATAATCTGGATGGCCGAGCAGCGATCGCCATTGGTCGGATGGAAGTCAACTGAACAGGCAGTGATAATCACCCAGAGATCGGCTTCAGCACGCAGCAATACATTTCCGCCAGGAGGATTGTCTGAGGCCAGCACCTCCAGCCGGCCATCTGGCTGCGGTTGCGAACGCTGGAACAGATTAACCGGGTCGGGAACGACAGGCAGGCTCAGGCTGGCGTTGCGCAGTGCGGCAAGAAAATTGTCGCGGCAGTTAGGATGATCAGTCAGGCCGGCACGCTGGTACAGGCCGGGGTTACAGGCCGGAAAAAGCATGTCATGGGGGCTGGGTGAGTTATCCTGGACCAGAGTGATCAGCGGTCTGGCCTGCTCGCTGTAAAAGGCTTCCCCAACGGCAGGAAATAAACGCTCGGTGATATCGCGTGTCTGAGAAGTACTGAGCCAGTCTGTTTCCTTATTACCGGTCGCGATTGCCCATAAGTCTGCCACCTGCTGCCCGTCGGGATCCACCACGCGAAACGTCTGGCCTTTTGCTACCTGAAATCCGCGACCTTCCTGTGGAGGGATGTCGATCTTCACCTGTTTGCTCACGGTATGATGTCCTCACTAATCATCTGGCATCATAGTGTAACCTGGTCGGCTCGCTGGGGGGACAATAACACCTGTCAGCCATGCCCGCTGGCCGGACGATGACAGATGACAGGTGAACGGGGTGGGACAAGCGTGACCTTCAGGTTTGCCCCGGGGCGCAAGGGAAAATGTCCCAGTTGCAGAGGATTGAGTGAAATACGCACGGGAATGCGCTTTAGCGTCTTGTCCCGGTCTGTTGCGCTTTTGGGCGCGGACAGACGCGGCAGTGGCTTATCCGGGGTCAACAGAATCTCTTCAATATGTCCGTCAAACACCACGCTGGCACCATAAACATCAGTGACAATCGATGCCCTTTGTCCGACCGTCAGTCCGCAACGGTGTGCCACACTGAAGTTGGCCATTATCCACATCTCACCGGCGGGCATCACCGTCATCAGAGGCTGGGCGGCAGTGACGCTCGCAGTATCATCAACATGGCGCTGGACAACATACCCGGCTACCGGGCTTCGTACCTGAGTGCGTAAAAGCGCCTGCTGCGCCTGCTGTCGTTCCTTCCTTGCCTGCGATATTTGCCGCTGATGAGCCGCATCTGCTGCCTGAAGCCGTTGCTGATTTTCACGGTATTTGCGGATAGCAACATCCAGGGCGTGTTTGGTGCTGTCGACGGCTTTGAGTGACTGTTGCAGATCGTGTTTTGCTATCACCCGCGCGCCTTTTGACAGGATCCGTCGGTGATACTCATTAAGTGCCTGCTGATAGGCCATCTGGGCTTTGAGTATACGGGTGTTATTCTGGTCAATGTTGACATAGCGGTCCTGATTTTTTTTTATTGTGTCCGACAATGTTTTCTCTGCCTGTCTGTACCGGTTCAGCGCGTCGGTGTTGTCCATACTCACCAGGATATCGCCATTGTTTACCCAGTCGTTGGAGGGTAGGTGGACGTGCGCCACCCGGCCACTGAGGGGGGCAGGTACGGTGATTTTGTTGCCGGTAATAGAAGCATCCCTGGTGCTGGGTATAGGGCAGTAGTTAAATTGCCCCCTGTTGGTGAAAAGAAAACACGAAATAAAAATAATCAGGCTGAAAAATAATCGTGTTTTATTTATTTTTTTGAGGGGCAACTGAATGCGATGTGTTTTTGCATTGTGCCGTTGTTTCATGAAAAATCTTATCCCGGCGGGCTATTGAATATAAAACCTCACGCGTTGCTTAGCTGGCCGTACAGAGCGAATTAAATGTCAGGCTTAAAATTTATCGAGTAAGATTAATCTTTAGTTCTGTTCAAATACAGGGGGTTTGTCGGAAGTTTTTGCAGGAGGCGTCCTACACATGAAGTCCAAAATACTATTTTAAATTAAAGCTGACTATTTCTTTTAACGCCAATGGCAATGGCTTTAGGGATGATATAGACTCAATATCAATCCGTTCCCGGAAAAGAAGAATGCTATAGCATGAGAAAAATAAATACGCTGAATGCTGTCATTGTTGACGATCACCCGCTGGCTCGCATGGCGATCAAAACACTGCTTGAAAGTGAAGGCATTTCTGTTGTCGGGGAAGCTGAAGATGGCGCGAAAGCGCTGTTACTGGTGGAGGAGCACTATCCGGACCTGGTCATCATTGATGTCGATATCCCGGTAATGAGTGGTATCGAAGTGGTAGAGAAACTCAGGAAGCAGGCTTTTAGCCGTATTATCATTGTGGTTTCTGCAAAAAATGATTTGTTCTATGGCAAACGCAGCGCGGATGCCGGTGCGAATGCGTTTATCAGTAAAAAAGAGGGAATGACGAATATTATCGCCGCCGTAAATGCCTCTCTCAATGGTTACAGTTATTTCCCATTGTCGCTGCACGCTTTTATGGGAAGCCTGTCTTCTGAGCAACAAATGTTACAATCTCTGTCGAGTCAGGAAATCAAAGTGATGCGCTATATTCTGAGCGGGGCAGAGAATATGAAAATTGCCTCTGATATGTGCCTGAGCAATAAAACAGTGAGTACGTATAAAAGTCGCTTAATGGAAAAATTGAATTGCAAGTCGTTGATGGAACTCTTCTCTTTTGCCCAGCGCAATAAAATTGGTTAAGGGCGTGAAAATCAGAGCGATCGGTTGCTTTATTATTCTTCTGTCGGTGTTATGTCCGGCACGGGCCGCCACGCCTCAACCGGAGACGCTAACGCTTGCCAGCGATTACGACGTTTATACGCCCGCGCTTCCCTTAAACCATTTCGACCTGTTATGGCTTGCCGCCAAACGCTCACTGACTATTGGGGTTTACGGTACCGAAACCCCACCGCTCAACATGAATACTTCCACGGGGCGTTACCGGGGAATGAATGCGGATTACCTGCTGCTGTTGGAAAAGTCACTGCAGGTCACGCTGTCCCTCAAACATTACGCTAATGAGGCAACAGCATTAACCGCGCTCCGGGATGGCAGCATCGACGCCATCCTCACGTCACCCGCTGGCGATGAGGCACTGAAACCGCCGTATCTGGCGTCATTACCGCTGGTCCGTGCCTTTCCGACGTTAGTGAGCCGTCAGTCCGATGTGATGAATCCTCTTTACAATGAGAAAGACGACGTCAGGGTGGCGATAAAGCGGGGATATCCCCCGGAACAGTTTATAAAACTGGCGTTCCCGAAAGCCAAAATCACTGCCTATGCTGATAATTATCTTGCGCTGGCCTCCGTCGCGAATAAGCAAAACGACTATTTCTTCGGTAATAACCTGACCTCCAGCTTTATTCTTACCCGTGATTTTTATCAGTCGCTGCAAATGGTGAAATTCTGGCGTGAACCTCAGACAGGTAACCACTTTGTCGTGCTGGATAATCAGCGGCAACTGCGGGGGATCCTCGACACCTTTATCAGTTCCCTGAGTGAACAGACACACAAACAGGTAGCACAATCCTGGGTCGATACCGGCAATGTGTCATTTTTAAATAAGGCGATGAAATTTACGCCACGGGAAGAACGCTGGATAGCCAGGCATCCCGTGTTGCAGGTGCTGATTAATCCGTATTATGCCCCGCTCAGTATGATGGATGACAACAATGAAATCAGAGGATTACTTGGCGATATCCTGAACCTGATCCAGATCCAGACCGGGTTAACATTCCAGCCGGTGATCGCGAATTCCAACAGCGACATGGTCGACCTTATGCGCAGGGGGGGCTGGGATCTGGTGCCGACGGCCACCTATAGCGTCGAGCGTGAAGAAGACATGCTGTTCACGCACCCCTTTATCGCCACTCCCTTTGTTTTAGTGACGCGCGCCAGCAGCGATGAGCCGGAGATGCTGATGCCCGGTTCCAGCGTGGCGATCCCCGCTTATCATCCGCTGAGTGAAAAACTCAAAAAGAAATACCCCGGCGTGACGTGGGTGATCGCCGAAAACACCAGTACCGCGCTGAGTAAACTGATGCTGGGAGAGGTGGATGCCGTAGTCTCTACCCAACTGGCTTCGCGGTTTATCATCGATCACTATTATCCTGAAAAAATGAGTTACACGCGGATCCCTGATGAGCCTTCAGCACAGATTGCTTTTGCTATTCCGCGCGGCTCGCTGGAACTACAAAGTATTCTTAATAAAGCGCTGGATGATATTCCACCGAAAGAAATTCTGAACGTCGCGGGAAAATGGGTTAAGGCACCGGATGTCAAAATCGGCACCTGGAATTTGTACAACCGGCCATTTTATCTGGTGGCCGGCCTGGCGGCCTTGCTGGTGATCAGCAGCCTGTTGTGGGGCGTCTACCTGCTGCGCGCCATCAGCCGGGGGAAAGCCTCTCAGGCCGCGTTAAGCTATCAGCTGATCTTGCGACAGACGCTTTCTAATGCCATCCCGGTGCCGGTTTACGTGATCACCCCCGAGGGAGAGCTGGAAAGTTTTAACAGCGCGTTTAACGAATTTTTTACCCCGACACTGCGTGATGCCCTGCGCTATTCCCTTTATGACCGGCGTAGTCCGCTGGCGGAAATATTCCCTGACGTTCAGCAGGACATCCAGCAGGGGCTGATCCCGGAGGAGGTGATCACCCACCAGATGATGCTGAACAACGGTGAAGAGGACCGGCTTATTCTGCACTGGCTCACCTCATGTCAGATGCCGGAAAACATGCCCGCCACGCTGATTTGCGGGTGGCAGGACATCACGGAATCACGGCAACTGATGAAAGCGTTGCAGGTGGAGAAAGATAAAGCTATCGATGCCAACCAGGCTAAAAGCCGGTTCCTGGCGGATATGAGCCATGAGATCCGCACGCCGGTCAGTTCCATTATGGGTTTCCTTGAGCTGTTAACCACGCATAAGCAGAGCCCTGAAGAAGCCAGAGAGGCGATTGATCTGGCCTACAGCACGGCGCAAACGTTGATTGGCCTGATTGGTGATGTCCTTGATATGGAAAAGATCGAGTCGGGTAACTTTATGCTGGTACCTGAATGGGTGGATCTCCGATCGCTTATCCACGCCACGGTGGCAAATTTTGAGGGGCTTGCACGCCAGAAAAACCTCCGGCTGACAACCGATTGCCGTCTGGAAGAGGGGAAGATGCTGTGGCTTGATCCTCAGGCGACGAAACAGGTCCTGGCTAATCTGATCAGCAACGGGGTGAAATTTACCTCAGAAGGTGCCATTGACGTGATAGCGCATACCCAGGCGGTGGGCGAGGAACGGGTGTTTCTTTCACTCAGCGTCAGGGATACCGGCGCGGGAATTAGCGAACAAGAGCAGCAGCAGCTGTTCAAGCCATTCCATCAGACCGCATTGGGTAAACGCAGTGCAGGATCAGGGCTCGGGCTGGTGATTTGTCGGGAGATAGTCGAGCGTATGTCCGGGCAAATCAATATTACCAGCCAGCCTGGTACGGGAACCACCATGACCGTCACCCTGATGACAGGCACTTCTGACAAGGCGCAGGGTGAGCCGCTGATGGCGCAGGAGGAGGTGGATCTTCCGGCGACGCTGCGCATCGTGATTGCCGAAGATAACCCGGTCAATCGCCTGCTGCTGCGCCGGCAGCTGGATACGCTGGGATATCACGTTGATGAAGCGGAAGACGGGGTGGAGGCACTGAATCTGATCAATTCACGTGAGTATGATTTGCTGATAACCGACCTTAATATGCCAGACATGGACGGGATCACGCTGACGAAAAGGGTTCGGGAAATCCATCAGCAGATCCTAATCTGGGGATTGACGGCTAATGCACAGACGGATGAAAAAGAGCGGTGCATGGCAGCAGGCATGAACCTGTGTCTGTTTAAACCCATCGACCTGCAGCAGTTAAAAGCCGCGCTCAGTGGTGCACATTTTCCCGCGAACCTTCTGATGCTGGAAGCGTTTGTGGATATGCCGACACTTGAGGCGCACAGCCTGGGCGATAAAAAACTGATGTGCCAGATGCTGGAACAATCGCGGGTGGAGAATGATAAGGATCTTACCGCCGCTATGCAGGCATTCGGACGACAGGAATGGACGTTACTGCAACACCATCTGCACCGCATCAACGGTACAATGCAGCTTCTTGGCGCGACGGAGTTACAGCGGCTGGCCGAGACGTTAGAAAATGCCCTGGCGAACGGAGAATACCACGTCATTCAGGAAGGTACTGAGCGGCTTAAACAGCAATTAACGGCGTTTAATGCCGCCATTAAACATTATTCCCATTCCACCGGACAGTAAGCTATGCTTTACCGGAGTTTTATTGTTCTCTGAGATGAGCTATAACATATTTTTTGTGTGCCGGTTCCATCTCAGGCTGGGTGTTAGTGGTTTGAAATAATCTACTGCCTACACGTGTAGTCTGAGCCTTTCATTGAAATAATCCCCCTCCCATATTTATCCTTCTTTAGTGTGTTTATTATACGCACATCAGTTGAGACAGACTGGTGTGCGTATTATCTCTGTCATAATGACATCTATTTAACGAAGGATTTTATAATGAAAAAAATTATCGCTCTTGCGCCTGTTGCTATTATTTTTGCGGTCGCGGGACAGGTTCAGGCTGCCACTCAGGCTGACGTTGAGCTGCAAGGGACAATTGTAGATACCACTTGCGAAGTTACCGCAAATAATGGTGCTGCAACCCTGAACGTCGGTTCTTTTGATAAAACTGATTTTGACACGCCGAAAAAGCAGGTTGGCAATGAGCCACTGCTGGTTACCCTGAAAAACTGTAGCGAAAATGAAGCCGGTGCGCTGCAGGTGAGCGGCATCGTGGGTGCAGGTAATGAAACACTCTTTATGAGTGATGTGGCACAGACCGCAGGCTTCATGTTAACCCGTGAAGACAACACCACGCCCGTGACCAACAATAACAGCATCCCTGTGGTTGCTGACGCGTCTGGTTCACTGAGTTATACCTTCAGCACCGGTATGGCGGTACTGGACAAAGCGAATGTTATGCCGGGTGCTTACCATGCGCCGATCAAAATCTCCTACATCAGCAACTAAGTGTAGGTTGCCCGTCACGGGGAATTAAGCGTTCAGAAAAGAGAGGTTCTGTACAACCTCTCTTTTCATTTTACTGGCAGAAAAGACAATGAAGTTATATCAAAAATGGGCGTTACTGATTAGCCTGATTATATTACAGGTGCCAGTGTCAATGGCGAATATCGCTGTTGGTGCATCACGTATTATTTACCTGGCATCGGAAAGTGGTAAGAGCATTGATATCAGCAACCGGTCTCATCGTCAACCTTATCTCATTAGCGTCGGCATTGATGACAGTCTGACGGCTAAGTCTGCAAGCAGTGTATTTATGCCAACGCCTGCGCTTTTTCGCATTGAACCCGATGCTGATAATAAAATTCGTATTCTGAAAAAGTCGGATGGTCTGCCGCAGGATCGGGAGTCGGTTTCTTATTTAACTATCACGGCCATTCCGACCGGGAAAGCTATTGACGATAGCAAGAAAAACAACGTCGGCGGTAACCTTCAGGTTGCTACCGGTAATACCGTGAAGCTGTTCTATCGCCCGGATAATTTACCGATCACCCAGAAAGAAGCGATGGGAAAACTGCAGTTTTCTCGCGAGGGTCAGTCCACCAGAGTGACAAACCCGACACCTTATTTTATCTCGCTCAACAAACTGACGATCGATGGCAAAAAGGTTCCGCTTGATGTGATCAAAGGCACCAGCATGATCGCGCCCTACGCTTCCCATCTCTATCCGGTGAGCGCCGTGCAGGGGAACGCGCAGTGGGTTGCCATTAACGATTTCGGCGGTACGGAGACCTTCCATGGCGCGCTTCATTGATTCGTTTTCGTCAGGCATCTTGCTGATGTTGTGCGGAATAACCGTCGGCCAGGCCATCGCAGCAACGACAGACTTTACCGCCACCGTGATGGATGGACACTGCCAGGTCGCGATCGACACGCCAACCCTGCGCTTCGATCGCCACAATATTACGGAATTCTCAGACGGGACTGCGCAAATTCTTCCGCTGGACGTGAGTGTGAACTGTGAAGGGATGAAAGGGCAGGAACCATCAATGACGGTGAGTGGTGAATCGTCCCAACTCACTGATACGCGGCTGTTCCGTGCGGGTAATTCATCGGCCAGCCACGTCGGTTTTATGCTGAAAAAAGGCACGCTGAACAATCTGAAAGATTTTTATAACGCGGCTGGAACGGTCGCGCCCGGCGATACGGTGGCGATCGCTCAGGACGATGGCGGCTCTGTTCAGCCCTTTTCTGTTGGCCTGGTGCGCAGCGCCGGCGATCCGCCGCTGACGGCGGGTGCAGTAAATGCCAGCATCACATTCGCCTTTATCTTTCCCTAACGCTTTTAACAGACAGACACAATGAAAAATCAAAACACATTATCAGAGCACTTCGTTGCCCTGAGGGGTTCGCTTTGCCTCTGCCTGCTGAGCCTGTCCACCGGGGCGATGGCCACGGACGTGCAGTTTACGGCGACATTTCAGGCACCTACCTGTCAGGTTTCAGCGCCGCCGGTAATTGATTTTGGTGCAGTGCAGTCTTCCGCCATCAGAAACGGGGACAGCCTGGCCGATCCGTTACCGCTGACGATCACCCTCACGCAATGCGCCGGGTTTGTCGGTGCGGTGCAAAAACCTGGCGTGAAGGTCTCTGGCGCAGGTAATACCGGTTCCGGCGACTTCCTGTTCCTGCAACCGGCAGCGTCCCAGGCCATTAATTACGGGGTACGGCTTGTCACCTCAACAGGGGACGTGGTGGATAACAACACGCTACTGCCGGTAGCCCTGGACCAAACCCATTTTGACGGGGGCAGCGTCAGCATTCCCCTTAAAGCGGCGCTCTCCTGTGGCAATAAATGCAGTGATACCGCCACCAGAAGCGGGGCGCTGAATGCCAGCGTGACCTTCGATTTTGCCTATCAGTAAGGGGTCGCTGTGCATTTTATTCCTCCATTTTTACGCCGGACCGGTCTGGTGATCGGGTTCATGATGTCGCTGATGCAGGATGTCTCCGCTGCAGAGGGAGGCGTCAGCCTCAGTCGTACACGGGTGATTTTCCTGTCCACCGACAGCACACAAACGCTGACGGTTCAAAACTACGGCTCCCGGCCCTATCTGCTGCAGTCGGCGGTAATCGGGTCACCGCAGGGCGGTGAAGCCGCACCCTTTATGACCACGCCACCGCTGTTCCGTCTGGAAGCGAACAGCAAAAACACGCTGCGCATTGTGCGCAAAGGGGACGCGGCGCTGCCTGCCGATCGCGAATCGGTGTTTTATTTCACCGCGATGGCTGTTCCGTCGATGACGCAATCCAGTGCGTCAGAAGATACCTCGCTGGCGGCGCGTGTATCAGTGGGTATTAAGAACACCATCAAGGTGTTTTATCGCCCGGTGGGTTTGCCACTGAGCGCGGAAGACGCGCAGGGGCGTCTGACGTTTCATCATCAGGACGGCAACGTTGTGGTGAACAATCCGACCCCTTACTTCCTGACACTCTCCCGTCTGGTGTTTGACGGCAGGGAGGTCGCTGCGCGCGCGATTGTGCCGATGATTGCGCCTTTCTCACAGGCCAGTTACCCGGTCAACGGGCCTGTGCGACAGGCACAGTGGAGTGTCATTAATGATTATGGGGGTAACAGTCCCTTGCACTCAGCGGCCGTACAACGCGGAGAAAAGCCATGAAGCCTTTGCTGATACTGCCTGTGTTGATCGCCGCGCTGACAGCGACGTCGCCGTGCCTCGCTGCACAGGCTCCGCCGGAGGGGCTGTCAGTGAATCAGTTCCGGCTGGTCTATCCGGGGGCGGATAACAAAGGCATCACCTGGTCACTGACCAACAATACCCCCAGGGCCTATCTGATGCAGTCATGGATACGCGCCGTTGATGTTAACACCGGCTTACCGGCGGCGGGGGACATCAGCGCACCGGCAAAGGCCATCCCGATGCTGGTGACGCCGCCGCTGAAACGTGTTGACCCTGGCGAGCAGCTGACGCTGCGGATCCGCCTCACCGACAGTTCACTGCCGCAGGACAGGGAGTCCATTTTTTACCTTTCGGTAAAAGGGATCCCGTCGGTGCCGGATAAAACCCGTCAGGCCGGGGGGCAACTGGTGGTGGCATTAGTGAACAACATGAAGCTGTTTTACCGACCGCAGGGATTGCCGGCTGGTGGCGTCACCAGGGCATCTGAACAGCTGGTTTTCAGCCTGCAAGGTGATGCACTGGTTGTCGATAATCCGACCCCTTTTTACATCAATTTCAGTCAGCTGAAAGTGGGGGATAAGCCACTGCCAGCCGCAGAGCTGCGCAAGCTGGTACCGCCAAAAGGCCAGCAACGTTATCCCGTCGCACGCGGTTCGCGAAGCGCGGTGGAATGGCAGGCGATCGGTGAAGACAGCCGGGCGACGCCAGTGCAGCGCCAGACATTTTAATGCCGGCTCAAACCGGCATGGCTAATCATTTATTGCAGAGCAGGGAACCACCTTGAGTAAGAAATTAACATCCTGTATAGGGACTGACGAAATCGCAGCCAGCAGCCGCGCCTTCCTGCGCAAGACGCTTGCGCTATTTATCGTCATCGGGGGCCAGAACGCGTGGGCCGCTGACTATTTTGATCCGGACCTGCTGATGCTGGGTGCCGGCACCTCTGATGTCGATCTTTCTGCGTTTTCACAGGCAGGCGGCATGGCGGAAGGGACATACCCGGTGACGATTTTTGTCAACCAGCACGAAGCGATATCCCGTGAGCTGACGTTTGCCAAAAATGCACGCGGCAATATCGCGCCAGCGCTGACCCCAGGGTTGCTGACTGAGCTGGGCGTTAACGTTGACCAGTTACCCGTATTCAAGGGATTAGCCAACGACAGGCCGGTAGAGGATTTGACCACACTGATCCCACAGTCGGCGGTGAAATTTGATTTATCACGCCTGCGCCTGGACGTGAGTATTCCGCAGGTGGCGATGCAGCCTGGCGCAGACAGCCAGATGGATCCGTCTCAGTGGGACGACGGTATCCCTGCCATGCTGCTTAACTATAACGTCAGTGCCGGTCGCAATGAGCAAAGGCTCAACAGCGATGCCCGTACCAGCAATAACCTGTTTGCCAACGTGCAGACCGGTGCCAACGCCGGTGCATGGCGTCTGCGCAGCACCCTGACGCACAGCCATTCTGACACCAGTAGCAGCAACAGCACGCGTTTTTCCAGCACCTACTTATCGCGTGATATTCGCGACTGGCGTTCACGTCTGACGATGGGGGAAGCCAATACCGGCAGCGATGTGCTGGACGGCGTGCCGTTCCGTGGGGTGCAACTGAATTCATCCGAACAGATGATGCCTTCACGGCTGCGGGGTTTCGCGCCGCTGATTAACGGCGTGGCGGGCAGCAACGCCCGCGTTACCGTGCGTCAGAATGGCTATGTTGTTTATGAAACCTACGTTGCGCCCGGGCCGTTCGAAATCAACGATCTTTATCAGGCAGGCACGTCTGGTGACCTTGACGTGGCAGTGACAGAAGCGGATGGCAGCGTGCACAGCTTCGTGGTGCCGTACTCCTCCCTGCCGGTGATGCTGCGTCCGGGGGCGGTGAAATATGAAGTGACTGCCGGCCGTTATGATGGTGGCACCACGCAAGGATCACGTGAATCAGCCTTTATGCTGGCGACGCTGGTTTACGGTTTACCGAAAAATCTGACGCTCTACGGCGGCCTGCTGACGTCGCAGAATTACAGTGCGCTGAGCATGGGGTCGGGCGTATCGCTGGGCGACCTGGGCGCGATGTCTGCCGATGCGACCTTTTCCAGCACCCGGACAGAGGATAACGAACGTCAGGCGGGCGGCTCCTGGCGCTTACGCTATGCCAAAAGCTTACTGACCACCGGAACCTCCTTTGATCTGACCGCGCTGCGTTACTCCACCCGGAATTATTACAGTTTTGGCGAGTACAACAGCATGGGCTATGCGCAAAAGGAGGAGGTTTCACCCTGGACAATGAGCCGGCGTCGGAGCAGCTTCCAGACCCAGGTCACTCAGCAGCTTGCCGAATACGGATCGCTCAGCCTGCGAGCCACTCGCGATGATTACTGGGGATCTACCAAAACGCTGACCAGTCTCTCATCTGGCTATAACGGCAGTGTTCGTGGCATCAGCTATGGCGTTTATTACACCGTCGACCGCATGAAAGGCAACGGCGACTGGCCGGAAAACCGGCAGGTTTCGTTCAACATGAGTGTGCCGTTCAGTATTTTCAGCTATTCGCCTGCGCTGCAAAACAGTTACGCCAACAGCCTGATCACGCACGACAATCACGGGCGTACCCAGAACCAGGCAGGGATTTCCGGCAGTAACAGCGACGGTGCGCTGTCATACAGCGCGATGCAGGGCTGGGGCAATCAGCATCAGGCCAGCAACAGCAACCTCAACCTGGGTTATCAGGGAAGTAAAGGGAACGTTTCTGCGGGTTACGGCTATTCAACAGCCATGCGCTCAATGAACCTCAACCTGAGCGGTGGCGCGGTGGTTCACTCTGAAGGTGTGACGCTGTCGCGCTCGCTGGGGAGTTCCGTGGCGCTGGTGAGCGCGCCGGGTGCGGAAGGGGTCAGCCTGTCCAGTGGTGGCGGTAAAACCGATGCCCGTGGTTTCGCCGTGGTGCCTTATCTGTCCGATTACAGCCGTAACAGTGTTGGCCTGGATCCGGGCACTTTACCGGACAACGTCGATTTGCCGCAGAACCAGCAGACGATATATCCAACGCATGGCGCGGTGGTGAAAACCGATTTTGCTACCCGGCTGGGTTATCAGGTGCTGATGACCCTGAAACGTAGCGGAGGATCGGCCCTGGTCCCGTTCGGCGCCACAGCCTCACTGCAGGGGAGCGCGGGTCATGAAGATATTACCGGCATCGTGGGTGACAACGGTCAGGTGTATCTGACCGGCCTGCCGCAAAAAGGTCAACTGTCCGTCTCCTGGGGCAAGGGCAGCGATAAGCAATGCCGCGTCATCTACGACCTCCGGGAACGCAAAACAACGGCACAGATGCCGGTTATCCAACTTAACGGCGAATGCCTCTGATATCAGGCCGCGCAGGGTTGTGCGGCGCTGATAAACACTTTTACGAAGGAGCTGTCATGACAGCAAAGATGTTAACTGCAACGCTGGCCCTGCTGTGGGGAGCGAACTGCAACGCACTGGAACTGAAAGCCGGTTATCAGGTTGTCAGTGAGGTGAGCAATATGACTCTGCCGTGGACCAGCGGCGACGTCGTGCCGGGCAACAAACCCGGCTGGAATTATTCACAAAACCTGGTGGCGTTTCTGGCGTCGGGTCTGGCAGGAACGGTGACGGTATCCGCCACGCCGCTGTCCAGCGCGGAATGCCAGTCTCTCTATCCGATGACATCTTACGACGGCTATCGTGGTTATGAAATTTCGCCGGGCATCCTTGTGATCCCGTTTGGCACACTAACCGGGCCGGTTAACGCGATTTCAGGCACGATGGGCTCGGCGATAAGTGGCGGCACATTTACCGCTAACGGGGGTGTGGATCTGAGCACCGTATCCTCGGCGACATGGGACAAATCCGGCACGGGGAGCGGGGACGTCAGTGTTCGCAGCGACTGTCTGGCTCTCGCCACCGTTTACAACCAGTCGTATGCCGTGGTCGAAATGAACACCAACGGGGGGTCAACGTCGGCGATGGGCTATGGCGTGTATGTCAAACCAGACGCGCCGAAAATGTCGATGAAAGACGTCTATGTCCAGGCCGCTCGTGGCTACCGCTGGAATCACCTGTCGTCAACGTTTGACCGCAGGACGTTGTCCCTGGCCTGGAACTCAATGCAGTGTACGGTGCATACTTCTCCTTCCATTTCATTCGGGGATGTGACGCCGGATGACCGTAACGTGACGGTGGGGTCATCGGTGGATGTGACGTGCCAAAACCCCTCCGGTACCGCGATGCCCGTTTCTTATTCGGTGTTGCCGAAAACCCAGGGCGGCGACCATTTCAGCATTCCTTTAATGTCGGAGCACGGTGCTGTGAGCGGAGACGTTCGGGGCTTCCTCGGAAATGCTGCCTTCTCAGAGGCAGGCTGTACAGACCGAAGTTCTTCACTCCCCATGGACGGTACCAGAGTCAGCCTGCACACGGTCACCACCGATACGACATGGTCTGACCCGCTGGTCTGGGTGTTGTGCCCGCGAAACACCGCTGAACCCGGCCCTGCGACAGCAGCGGTGACCCTTGACCTGAACTGGTAACAGGAAAGCGCTGGACAGGAGGTGAACAATGGCGGGTGTGAGGCGGGCGGTTGCGCACTAATCCGCCTCCATCCTCGTCTTAATATCAGGCAGGGGGACGTAAGATTATTATAAAAACGATTTGATAAAGGCAGTGCGTTAAGCAAATTATAAATAATACAGTGGTAAAAATGTGTTTAAGAATAGCACTACAGATATAGTCTCTGGCGGACATAAAAATAATACTAAGCTGCTAGTGTGGTTTTTTAGACTGTGTGAAAATTAAACCTATCGGAATAATAAACCTCTGGGTCTTTTAGTGTGTAACCACAATAAATGGAATTCTGATAGGTGATCAGGTGAAAATGACAGGCTAAAAGAGAATGAATATGGACTCATCAGATATCATTTTTTCTGCAGATAGTTACTTCAAGTCCGGTCTGAGCCCTTTGTTATCAGGGACGTTTGTGAACCAGGGCTATTGCGTCGTCGATGTTGAAACCACCACCTACCAGCAGGTGACAGATTGCCTCTTCCAGGGAGGGAAGGTGTTGGCGTTTATCTCCAATGACATGGATTATCATGCTTTAAAGCATCTTGAGAATGTGACGCTGATTGACAGGCACAGTCCGATAAATGAAGTGCTCTCCTGTTTAAGGATGGGGGCTTCACATTATCATTATCATGTTAAATTTAAACTTTCTGGTCGTGAAAATATTATTTTAGGCTATATGCAGAAAGGGGTGTCTTCAGAAGAAATAAGCCGGCGCCTGGGAATGAGTATGAAAAAATTTTATGCTTACCGCACCCGCATTATGAATAAAATGCAAATAACCAATCGTATTGTTTTATACAGGAATATCGCCAGACATAAAGCAACGAACTAGCGTCAGCAAAGGCATTAAAACAGCATAAAAATCAGCACTCAGCCTTGCCCGCGAACGGGGGCAAGGCGGTGTTGTTTTCCTTTTCCTGATTTACAACGTGTTTTTTATGATGCAGCCATCTTTCATGATCATCCGGAATGCCTGTTCGGGGTGAGCGATAAGGTCAATATCCTGCAGCGGATTGCCCGCAACAATAATCATGTCTGCCAGCGCATTCACTTCGATCACGCCCAGCTTACCCTGATAAGGGTTTCGCGGACCTGAGAGCGCGCAGAGTTCAGCGTTCACGCTGGTGGCCATTTTCAGGATCTCAGCGGGCGTATACCACCGTTTTAGCTTGGCTAACTGTGCGCCCTGGCGGGTAGCAAGATGGGCATCGAACAGCGTGTCGGTTCCCCAGGCTGTTTTGATCTGATATTTTTTTGCCAGACGATAGGCTGTATCCGTACCCGCAGACATGACCCGTTGCTTGGCGCGGGATGCCGGTGTGGCCATTGGCACCGCATCTTCATCATTCAGAAACGGTTGCAGACACCACCATATCTGCTGTCTGGCCATCTCCTGCACGGTCTCCTCATCCACTAACTGGCCGTGTTCAATACACCTGACGCCGCCTTTGATCGCCATGGTCACGGCCCGCGCCGTGTAGGCATGGACGGTCACGTAAGTTCCCCAATTTTCAGCCGCCGTCACTGCGGCCTGAATTTCTGCCACCGAACCTTCGGTCACATCAATACCGTCATACAGTGATGCCACGCCGCCACCCGCCATGTATTTGACCTGAGAGGCTCCGCGCATCAGCTGTTCCCGCGCACGCAACAGAACCTGATCGCTTCCGTCAGCGATGGCGGTAATGCCCACCCGTTCGATGTAGCTCAGCGTATCTGAAGGCGCGCGGGGGACTTCATGTAACATCCGGAAATCGCCGTGACCGCCTGTCTGGGAAATGAATGCGCCTGACGGATAAATGCGTGGTCCAGGCGTAACCTTTTCGTCAATCGCACGTTTGAGGCCAAATACCGGCCCGCCCATATCGCGCACTGTGGTAAACCCCCGCAGCAGCGTGGCCTGTGCCTCGGCAATGGCCAGTGCCTGAATGTAGTTAAAGTCAGCCGTCATTGCCGTCATCATTGACGGGCGCGCCATAATGGCGTGCCAGTGCGCGTCAATCAGGCCCGGCATCAGGACGCCCCCTGCACCATCAATGACCTCCGTCCCTTCACCCAGAGGCGAACCGGCAGGCTCAATCGACGTTATCTGGTTACCTTCGACAGTGACCTGCAGGTCATCCCGCAGCGAGTCAGACACGCCATCGAAAATACGGATGTTGATCAATGCCCGCCGGCCCGCCGCTGAACCGGTCGCTTCATCCGGTGGAGAGGGATGTGCGGGGAGAGCGGCAGCGGCCATTGCGGCAGATATGGGGGGCGCGTTCTGAGCATCCCGTGTCAGCACCGTATTGATGCGGTGAAAAGCCGGGCTGTGACACAGACAGGGCTCATCATGTTCATGTGCCGTATGAATCAACGAAACGGGTCGCATAACGCAACACTCCTCAACAGGGATGCACGAAGGAATAAATTCAGCGAATGACAGGTTTAGCCTCATCCGTGATGTAAAGGTCGAAAGGAAACTATAAAGCGACCTGTAAAAATATGCAGGAATAAATCTGATAAACGTGTTCAGGATCAGAGGCTAATTATTCATTGAAAATAACAAAAGGTATATCACTCAACGCCGGTTAATCATTATTCTTTGGGAAAATTATTTTATAAAAATAAAGGGGAGTGACATGACAAAGACAATGCCCGGCTCTTCAAGCCCCGGCCGGGGCTACTAATCAACGGGGAGCAGGTCACATGGCATAAACAAGGCGATTTGCTGAGTTGAGTAGTGCCCCATCATCTGAGCTGGGGCGGGGCAGATTTGTATTTATTGACAGTGCATAGCCACAAGCTAACCAGAAGCACGCGCCGAACCACGATCAGAAGCTATATGTCACCTTCAGGCTGCCAGTGGGCGACGTTTTTCGTTGAACAATAGGACTATTTCGCGCATCACCAGCCAACTGCGTAAAACCTGCTGCGGCAATGACGCTCCAGTCTTGATTAAGCTTGTGCGTCCAGTCCATATTCAGTGAATAAGCATAAATTCCCGACCTGGCATCATATCGGGTAAACCCCGATGCGGCCGACTGTGCTGCACTTACCCCGTAGTAAGTCTGCATGTACTTGCTGGTCCCCCAGCTACTGGTCAGCGCCAGCGTCACAGCGTTTTTCGATGACGTATAGAGCGGGCTGACAATGCTGAAATGCAGGGCCTCACCATTGCTTCGCTGAGAAACCGGCACCTCAGCCTGCAATTGCACATTAAGCCAGTCGGTCACCTCGTATCCCAGGCCAGGCAAACCGATAGCTGAGCCCTTAACATCACCCATACCTCGCAAGTCGTCGCTACCGTAGCTGAGCGAGTCGCTGTCCACGTCACGATCCTTTCTGCCTGCGCGATAACTCAGGGCAGCGCTGTAATCAAACTTGCCGATGTTGTTGCCGTAACCGATACCCCGCGTGGAGCTGACAAAAAAACCATTTTCCATAGCGTAATCAATCACCAGGGCCGTCGTGACCCGGCTTTCATCCGAACCAGAATAACGTGGCGCAACATCCACGCCTCCTCCCAGGGTCAACTCGTTGCCCTGGTTCTGTTCTGCAGCCAGTATGGGGGTTGCCAGTAACGCGAGGACCAATCCTGACAATAATTTTCCCAGGGGTTGCCCCGAGAGTGAAGGGAGGAACTTATGACTCAGTTCGATGTTTCTCATTAAGGAAGTCCTTGTGGGTTCAACTGACTACGATACAAGCGGTTTTAAACGCCAGAACGCTCAGTCTGAATGCTGACCCTGAAGTTCTTATGAGCCAAAAATGAAGAAACACTGAAGTACGTACCCGTTCTGCAAAGCTGATAGATTTACTGACACCGTTTATTTCTTCAGACGTTCTTCATTCACTGTTGATAAAGTAACTATTGTGAAAATTCTCCTCATCGAAGACGACATCGATCTGGGTAATGGCGTACGTATTGCCCTTACAGACCAGGGATTAGATGTCATATGGGTTCGCCGTAAAGTGGATGCTCTGCATCAACTCGATCTGTGCGTGCCAGAACTTGTATTGCTCGACCTCGGCCTGCCCGATGGTGATGGCATGAGCCTGATGACGCGTCTGCGTCAGCAGCTCAAGGGGATCCCCGTCATCATCCTGACTGCCCGGGGCACTCTGCAAGATCGCCTGACCGGGCTGGATGCCGGTGCAGATGACTATCTCGTCAAACCTTTTGTTCTCGCTGAGTTATTGGCCAGGGTGAGAGCACTTGTGCGGCGCAGTTACGGTTTTCAGAATGAGGTCATTGAGATTCGAGGACTGTCTCTCCATGTGCCGACTCGTCGCGTGACAGTGCGCGAAGGTCATGTTGATTTAACGGCAAGTGAATACGCGCTGCTTGAAACGTTAATGTTGCGTTCTGACCGTGTTCTGACCCGTCGTTTTCTGGAAGAAAGGATCTTCGGTGCAAAAGAAAATATGAGTAATGCGCTCGATGTCCATATGGGAAATTTGCGTCGCAAAATCGGTGACGGCTATGTGCGAACGGTGAGAGGGGTGGGGTTTGTCATTGACACCGTATCCCTTCAGAAGGGGGCCGGGTAATGCGTAATTTTTGGCGCTATCTGCGAGTTCCAACGCTCGTACGGCGAATGATGATTGCCCAGATGCTCTTACTCACGCTGCTGTGGTGTGTTTTTCTCACCTACATTTTATGGGACAACCTGCGCAGCCCTCCAATGCTATCAGGCAACAAAACCTATGAAACCATTCTGACACTGGTGGATCGTATGGCGGATCGCCCGCACGATCTCACCGCTGTGCTGGAAACGTTCAGCAAGGCATTACGGGAAGGCTATGGCGGAGGTGAAGACCCCAAAATGTCGATCAGCCTAATCGTCCGGAAGAATAAAGAGATCATTTATTCCTCTGCCGGCGCTCCATCAGGAGTGACAAACACCGCTTATGGGATGATTCAGCGTGTGCAGAGTAACGGCCGCACCTGGACTAGCCGTACTCTGAAGTCCGGGAACGCCGACACAGAGGTGACACTGCTCACTCCTGCTGGCGGTTGGAATTTCTTCATATATTTGAACTCGCGCGGATACTACATATTACCGCTGCTGGTCTGCATTCCTTTTCTTCTGTTTCCAGCGTGGCTGTCAATCCGTATTGCAATGCGTCCCTGGAACAAGGTGGCAAATGAAGTTTCCTTACGAACACCCGACGATCTTTCTCCCTTAAAAGCCGTGCCAAAGCACAAGGAGCTTCGCCAGATAGTGGACGCGATTAATATCTTCCTTGCCAGGGTACGAGAAAGCACTGAACGGGAACGGACTTTCATTGCCGATGCCGCTCACGAGTTGCGTACTCCCCTGGCTGCCATGCGAGTCAACGTTGAGGCTTTGCAGTCCGATGTCAGCAACGTCAGGCAACAGGAATTGCTTGCAGGGATTATTCGTAGCAACAGCCGTGCTGCTCGCCTCGTCAATCAGTTGCTGCTGCTGATGCACAGTGAAGCGCGCATTGACACTGTGATGGAGCCTGTGGCGCTGACGACGCTGATACAAGAGCGAATGGCTGAGTTGGCACCGCTGGCTGCAGAGAGCCGGGTTGAGCTTGAATTCTATTCTCATGATGAAGTCTGGATGACAGGTGTCAGGGAACGCCTGATGTCGCTGATCGACAACTTAATTGAAAATGCTGTGAAGTACAGCCCTGAGGGCGGGCGGGTTGAAGTAGAGGTACGATCGTTAGAAAAATCCATTCAATTGCGTATCTCAGATGCGGGGCCCGGGATCCTGGTTGAACTGAGGGAGCGGGTGTTCGACAGATTTTTTCGTGATCCCAATCAGATACAAAGCGGGAGTGGATTGGGGCTTGCCATAGTCAAAGCGGTTGCGCAGCAACATCACAGCAGTGTTTTACTCAGTACCTCTGCAGAAGGTGGGCTGATGGTGATTGTTGATATCCCCAATCACCATTCCGTCTGAAAGATTACGCAATATTAGTCCCAATCATGCTCAGGACATTGACCAGAATAATGGAGCATAAATTGAAATATTTAGCCCTGGCTACACTATTATTTTCTCTGTCACTTAGTGGATGCGCCATAACCGTCAGCGATTTGAAAAACAGCAAATCCTCCTTAGACGGCAGTTTCATTAGCAAGACGGGGTCCTCCGATACTTATCGAACCCTGAGGCACATGGCAAGGCAGTGTCTGGAATATGAGTCATATTCAGGAAACCCGGTCATCGTATTAAGCGAGTTTGACGGTGAGCGTAAAGAAGGTGAGATCACTCAAAAGCTGCTTTCAGAAGGACTGTTGATCAACAACATGCTCATTCAGATAGAAAGTGATGATGGTGATAAAGCTAAGATCAGCCTGTACACAACCAAAAATATCTTGAGTACGGGCATCAGGTCGCCAAAAGTGAGTGATATCAAGCGCTGGGCTGAGGGCGACAGAACGTGCTGACGCGACACTCTCGTACAACTCAGCAATACCGCGAAGCCTCCTGGCCTGAAAAGTAGCCATTGCCCTGAAATTAAATTTTCCCACGCGCCAATTACTGATTTTAAGGTTTAACAGTCATTTCAAGTAAACCTTTTTTCCCGATACCTTTCAGCAGGTCGATAACGTGACGGGTTTTCAGTTCTGTGACTATTTTTTATTACTTTTATGCCACTCCAGCGTCCCTGTTTTCAACATGGTCTCCGCCGAGCGTGAGCCACGTGCAGCGGCTCGAAGCGAGATGGTGTCCAAAGAGCTCTGACGGTCTGCTCTGTGCCAGGAGCGGACGTTCAAGTAAAAATAGAAAACAGCACTATCACAGGAGCTGTCCATAATACCAACGCTCTCCGGTGAACCATTCATCAGGATCCTCACTCCCATAATATTCGAGCGTAATACCCAGTTCCTGCACATTAGCGGGAAGAATGAGCCCCCACTCAGCAACCAGGCTGCGCTCTTTAATCAAAGCGGTGACACCATTTTTAGAACGGTCTTCAGTAATAAAGCTTTGGTAATAGTCTTCTGATCGATAGAGACAGATTTCGCTTGTAAACATATCCGGAAGGCATATAACCGCAGTAATCCGGGGGCTGTAATTCATACCAGCAGTTGCCGTTATAAGATTTGAACAAGCATTAATCATGGCCTGCGCGCAATCTGCTTTGGTTTTAAGTGTACTGTACTTACCCTGAACAAGATTAATCTCTACCGGAATTTTGAAGTTCCAGTAATGCTCATCCTCTGAAAACACGCTTCGTTGAGGGTTATGAAATGTATCAGCCCACCGGTTAAGAGCTTTCAAGCGGCGAGGAATATTTCTGACTTTGGTTCGATGATCTCTGTTAAGCCGTCTGCTCATGAGTATTTTAATTTTCACCCTTTCAAATGATTTAGGCTGTGTACAGCTAATCGTTAAGAACTAATATAACTCACCTTTCTCGATTTGAAACGCCTTATGGCCGCTCCTCGCTCACAGCGGACCGTGCCACGTTCGCAATGGCTGCTGTGTGCCAAAAACGGAGGTTTAAGCGTTCAGGGAAAACTAATCTCTTAGGAATTTTCCATCGTTTTATCTGGTCGCAAGCAATAATTTACATTTCAGATTTTTTAATTTTTTGAACACTGTCATGAGGAGTTCGTGGCCTTTTGCGAATTCACCTGTGAAAAATTGTCGAGCTGTCTAATCCCAGGGACCAGGCAGGTTGCTAAAGTTGCTATCACTACTGCTATCGCTGAAACCAGAAGCACATTACTACTACCATAATGAATTGCCAGCGGCCCAGCGACCAGTTCACCTAAGGGAATGGCCACAAACGAACCTACAGCGTCATAGGCGTACACGCGAGCCAATTTTTCCTGAGGAATATGAGTTTGTAGTGAATGAGCCCAGGAGACTCCGAATAGACCGAACGTTACGCCAGCAATAAAAAAAGCTGTAATAAGCCATGTTGCAGAAGCAGGTTGACTAAGCATAAAAATGGGCACTGAGCATAGTGCTACTAGCATTACACCAATGAAAAGATCGCGTCGTGGACGCCATCTTAGGGCGAAGAACGAACCTGTCATAAGGCCAACGCTTTGCGCAGCAACCATAATTCCCCAATTAGCTCGCCCAAAAGAATCATCAGCAATCACAGGGCCAAGTACCATCATTACGCCACTAAATGCTGCATTGATAATGGTGAATTGGACCACAATTGCCCATACCCAAGCTCGGCTTGTGAATTCGTCCCATCCTTCTTTTAAGTCCTGCAGGATATTACCTGATGGTAGGCATGCTTTGATTGATGTAATACGAATTAAGAAATAAAGCGGTGCAGAGGCAGCGAAACCTATCGCATCAATTGCCAGTCCCCAACCGGGTCCGACAAAACTGATTAGGATCCCACCAAGCGAAGTGCCGATAATCGTACCGCCATAAATACCAAGCTGAATTAAGGCATTCGCTGCTCGCAAATTCTGCACTGGAACAGTTTGGGGGACCAGCGCTGAGGATGCAGGTAACGCGATGCCAGCTGCTGCTCCATTCAACGTTCCTAGTAATGCCAGACTCATCACAGTTGCTGAACCGTCCAACACAGACCATGCGACAATAGCTTGCGAAACTGCCGCAATAACAGAAGAGGATACTAATACCTGGTTACGAGAGTAGCGGTCCGCTAATACGCCCCCGATCAACAAGAATAAAACGTTAAAGATGGAGCGGGACGCAACAACGAGACCTAAATCAGATACCGATCCGCCAATATCAAGCACTGCGAACGCTAATGCAATCGGTGCAATACCATTGCCCAGAACGGTAAGAAGGCGAGCAGCAAACAGATAACGAAAAGGACTGAAGTGAAAAACGCTAACTTTTTTAGTAAATGTTTTCATTATGAAAATGGCTTCTGGATAAGAGGATTTATTTTAGAACGCCTGTATTTTGCTAATACTTTAGCATGATCTGATAGTTACACTGCATTATGTCGTTTAGGTAAGCAGAGAAAAAACTTCCGCTCCTCACTCCTCAAGGACATTGGCCTGCATGTCAGTCCGCCTCGTGCCAAGAGCTGACTTCGCGAACATCACGACACGTTAAGGAAAGATATCTAAAATCACGTGGCCGGGTTTTACGGGATGTCTACAAAGCACTGAAGAACGACAAAAGCTATATTTTCAAGGCCGCCAGTGCAGCGTCCAAAGCGCATCGTTATGTGATGGATAAAATCTGAGTCTGTTAGCGATTCACTAATCACACAAAGCAAAAAGCCCGCTCAGGTTTCCCTGAGCGGGCTTTTCTAAATTTGGCTCCTCTGACTGGACTCGAACCAGTGACATACGGATTAACAGTCCGCCGTTCTACCGACTGAACTACAGAGGAATCGTGTGAACGGGGCGCATGTTAACGGCGTGTCTGCGAAATGTCAAAGCCCGAATTGACCCCTGCGGTGCGTTTGCTGGCAAAAGCAGCAGGATGCGGGTTTTTTATCTTGATTGGACAATCTTCAATCTCTGCGCCAGATCTCACTTTGTTGTCTTTCGCTGGCCGATGTTAGAGGTGTGTCAAATTTTTGTTATTTGCTGATTTTAAAACATGCGTTTCGATGCTTTCATGATGAAAGTTTCAATTGACGTTATTATGAAACAAAAAAACTGCTCTGCGGCAACGCAGGTGGGGATGACAGAAAGAGAAACAGCAGAATGGCATTTAACTTACTGTTTTTAAATTTAAAATAAGCACCCGACACTGAGTAAAAAGAGCGATAGTTTTACCCAAAATAGTTACCTCCTACACTTTAATAACGCCGTGGGTGGGGTGAGGTGAATGTAAAAGAAATTTTTCATTCGCAGGATCCGACACCTTCGCATGCTAATGATAAAAAGGGCCTGGACATGAACGTGAAAAAAACAATTTTAGCGTCACTGTTAGTCTGCATGTTACCCGTTACCAGCTTTGCCAAAGACCTGCAGGTAGGCGTCTCTATGGCACTGTTTGATGACAACTTCTTAACGATTGTCCGTAACTCCATTACTAACGAAATGAAAACGGAAAACGTGAAAGGCCAGATTGAAGACGCCAAAGGTGACGTCGCACAGCAGCTGCAACAGGTTCAGAACTTTATCGGGCAGGGCGTTGACGCCATCATTATCAACCCGGTGGATACCAATGCGGTAAAACCGATTGTTGATCTGACCAGCAAAGCTGGCATCCCGCTGGTGTTTGTTAACCGTAAACCGGCAACCGAACTGACCGGCAAAATGGCCTATGTGGGTTCCGACTCTGAACTGGCGGGTCGCCTGCAGATGGAAGCCCTGGCAAAGCGTATGGACTACAAAGGTAACGTTGCCATCCTGCTGGGTGACCTGGCAAACGAAGCTACCCGTGACCGTACTAAAGGCGTTGAAGCGGTAGTGGCGAAGTACCCGGGCCTGAAAGTGGTACAGAAACAGACCGCGAAATTTACCCGTAATGACGCGGTAGACGTGGTGAGCAACTGGATGACCGCCGGCGATGATATCCAGGCCATCGCGTCAAACAACGACGAAATGGCTATCGGTGCCCTGCAGGCGTTGGGGAAAAACGATCAGAAAATCCTGATCGCGGGCGTGGATGGTACACCGGACGCGCTGCAGATGATTAAAAACGGAAAAATGGTCGCGACCGTCTTCCAGGATGCGAAAGGTCAGGGTGCCGGTGCCGTACAGACAGCCGTGAAACTGGCGAAAGGTGAGCAGGTGCAGAAAAACGTCTTTATCCCTTATCAGCTGATTACCAAAGATAACTACACCAACTTCACCAGTAAAAACCTGAAATAACTTTCGCTGAACTCGTAGTACGGAGGGTGTTAAATGACCGCATATGCGCTTGAAGCCGAAGGCATCAGCAAGTTTTTCCCGGGCGTGAAGGCGTTAAGCAACGTCTCATTCCGTATCAAGCCGGGAACGGTGCATGCTCTGATGGGTGAGAATGGCGCAGGTAAATCCACGTTAATGAAGTGCCTCATCGGGATTTATCGTCCCGATGAGGGACAAATTCGCATTAAAGGACAACCTGTGCAGTTTACCGATACGCTGGACGCGCTGCGTTCAGGTATTTCCATGATTCACCAGGAGCTTAATCTGGTACCGCATATGACGGTCGCCGAAAATATCTGGCTGGGTCGCGAGCCAATGAGGCTCGGCTTTGTTGACCACGGTAAGTTAAACCGTTTAACCCGGGACCTGCTGACTAAGCTGAATATTCGTCTGCGTCCTGAGCAAATGGTGGGCGATCTCAGCATCGCCTCCCAGCAGATGGTGGAGATCGCCAAGGCGGTTTCCTGGAACTCCGATATCGTGATTATGGATGAACCGACCTCGGCACTGACGGAAACCGAAGTGGCGCATCTGTTCACCATCATTCGCGACCTGCGGTCGCAGGGTAAAGCCATCATCTATATCAGTCACAAAATGGATGAAATCTTTGCCATTACCGATGAAGTCAGCGTGTTCCGTGACGGCACCTGGGTGGCCAGCAACGATACGGCGAGCTACACCCGCCAGTCGCTGATCACCCAGATGGTGGGACGTGAACTGACCCAGCTGTTCCCGAAAACGGACAGCAATATCGGTGAAGACGTACTGACGGTGCGTAACCTGACGCGTAAGGGTGTGTTCCACGACGTGAGCTTTAATGTTCGTCGCGGGGAGATCCTGGGGGTGGCGGGTCTGGTGGGTGCCGGACGCAGTGAGGTGATGGAAAGTCTGTTTGGCATGACCTCCATCGACAGTGGTGAGATCCTGATTGACGGTGTTCCGACCACGATTGACTCACCGGCCAGCGCCATTGAAAAGGGGCTGGCGTTCCTGACCGAAGACCGTAAAAAGTCAGGCCTGTTCCTGGTGCTGTCGGTCATGGAAAACATGAGTATCGTCAAAATGACGGACTACAGCGCCAATGGCGGGTTCGTTAATCATGGCAACATGGCCAAAGACTGTCTGGAACAGATCAAGCGTCTGAATATCAAGACGCCGACCATGGACCAGATCATCAATAACCTCAGCGGCGGTAACCAGCAGAAGGTACTGATTGCCCGCTGGCTGCTGGCCCAACCGAAAATCCTTATCCTTGATGAACCTACCCGTGGTATCGACGTCGGCGCAAAGGCGGAAATCTACCGTCTGATCAGCGAACTGGCGAGCCGTGGCGTCGCCATCATTATGGTCTCCTCAGAACTGCCGGAAATTATCGGTATGAGTGACCGCGTGATGGTCATGCACGGGGGACGTATTACCGGCATCCTCAATAAAGAAGAAGCCGACCAGGAAACCATATTGTCGTTGGCGTCCGAGTAAGGGCGTAAGGTAAACAAACATGAGTGATGTGAAAATGACAACGCAACAGTCCGCTGAAACCCCGTCGTTCTTCAGCAACCTGAAAGGCAAACTGCCTAAAGATACCGGTATTTTCGTGGTCATGGTCGGCATCGCGCTGATTTTTGAAGCCTTCGGCTGGTATGTCCGCGATCAGTCATTCCTGATGAACCCGAACCGCCTGGTGCTGATCGTGCTGCAGGTCGCTATCATCGGTATTATCGCCGTGGGCGTAACCCAGGTAATCATTACCACGGGCATCGACCTGTCATCCGGGTCAGTGATTGCACTGACGGCGGTGGTGGCGGCCAGCCTGGCGCAAACCTCTGAAAGCCTGTCACCAATGTTTCCTTCGCTGGTCGACATGCCTGCCGTGCTGCCCATCGGGGCGGGGATCGGGGTCGGTATTCTGTGCGGTATCGTTAACGGCGTATTGATTACCAAAACCGGCATTCCTCCCTTTATCGCCACGCTGGGGATGATGGTGTCGGCACGCGGTCTGGCACAGTACTACACCCAGGGTAACCCGATCAGCTTCCTCTCCGACGGCTTCACCGCCATCGGGCAGGGCGCAATGCCGGTGATCATCTTCCTGGTGGTGGCGGTGATCTTCCATATCGCACTGAAACACACCCGCTACGGGAAGTACGTTTACGCCATCGGCGGCAACATGGTGTCGGCGAAAGTCTCCGGTATCAACGTTAATAAATACCTGATCATCGTCTATACCATTGCGGGCGGGCTATCCGGCCTGGCCGGTGTGGTACTGGCAGCGCGCGTCAGCAGCGGTCAGTCAAGCATGGGCCTGGGCTACGAGCTGGATGCGATTGCCGCAGCGGTCATCGGCGGCTCCAGCCTGATGGGTGGCGTCGGGCGCATTACCGGTACGCTGATTGGTGCGGTGATCCTCGGCCTGATTAAAAGCGGCTTCACCTTTGTCGGTGTCGACGCCTACATTCAGGACATCATCAAAGGGATGATTATTGTCGCAGCGGTCTCGATTGATATGTACCGCAACCGCAGCAAGCGTTAATCCCCCTGTCGGGGCTGACCGAAGTACGGGTCAGCCCCCGACAAAAAAGCCTGCACACCCTCAACGCATATTCTGCACCATCCCTGTGCAATAGCCGGAAAGGGATCTGACCTGTCAGATATTCCACGCCCTTATTATTCCTGCGTCCGTAATCAGATTCTCTTATTTTACGGCCTGTTAGCCTGCATCCCGCCTGCCTTGTCGCCTTTAGGATAAATCTGGCACGTCCCTTGCAAAACCTGTTCTGTCAGAGTGAAAACTTATTATAACGGCCAGCATCGCTGGCACCCGGGGAACCGTGACGGAGGCAACATGAACTTAAGACGACTGAAGTACTTCGTGAAAATCGTCGATATTGGCAGCCTGACGCAGGCGGCAGAAGTGCTGCATATTGCACAGCCGGCTCTCAGCCAGCAGGTGGCAACGCTGGAAAATGAACTTGACCAGCAGCTGCTGATCCGCACCAAACGCGGCGTGACGCCGACCGACGCGGGCAAAATCCTCTATTCCCACGCCCGCACTATCCTGCGCCAGTGCGAGCAGGCCCAGTCGGCGGTCATTAATGCCGGTCAGGCGCTGTCAGGCCAGGTATCTATCGGGCTGGCACCGGGAACGGCGGCCTCGTCGCTGACCATGCCGCTGCTGCAAACCGTGCGTGAGCAGTTTCCCGACGTGCTGGTTTACCTGCATGAGAACAGTGGCGCGCTGTTAAACGAAAAAGTGATGAATGGTCAGCTGGATATGGCCGTGCTGTATGACCGCTCCCCGGCTGCCGGCATCACCAGCATTCCGCTGATGAAAGAAGAACTTTACCTGGTTGGGGCCAGCGCCTGCCCCGGCCAGACCGTCGACCTGACCGACGTCGCCGGGATGAACCTGTTCCTGCCGCGTGACTACAGTGCCGTGCGCAAGCGCGTTGATGAGGCTTTCTCCCTGCGTCGCCTCAGTGCCCGCATTATCGGTGAGATTGAATCCATTGCCACGCTCACCGCCGCGGTATCCAGTGGCATGGGTGCGACGGTGCTGCCAGAGTCAGCCGCGCGTGCGCTGGTCAACGCCACGGATGCGTGGATGGCACGTATTACCAGCCCGACGCTGAACCTGCCGCTGTCGCTGAATATTTCCGCCAGAGGCCCGCTGTCACCTTCCGCCCAGGCGGTAAAAAATATCCTGCTGTCACTGCTCAACACCCCCGTATCGGAAGATCGTGAGCTGATGCTGGTCAGCTGATTTCCCCCTGTGCCGGGCGCGCAACCGCGCGCCTCACTTCCCCGCCTTATCGCTAAAAAGCATATAAAACCTCTTTTTATTATTTGTTGCTATCAATGTGCGTCCTTAACATGCAGGAAACCAACAAATAACAGAGGGAGGAGCGCGCGTGAATTTTCAGCAACTTAGAATCATCAAGGAAGCAGCACGCTGCGAGTTTAATCTTACCGAAGTGGCCAATGCGCTGTTTACCTCTCAGTCCGGCGTCAGCCGCCATATTCGCGATCTGGAAGATGAACTCGGGGTCGAGATCTTTATCCGGCGGGGTAAACGCCTGCTGGGCATGACCGAGCCCGGCAAAGCGCTACTGACCATTGCCGAACGCATTCTCGATGAAGCGGGCAAAGTGCGTCGCCTGGCCGACGTGTTTACCAACGAATCCAGCGGCGTGCTGACCATTGCCACTACCCATACGCAGGCGCGTTACAGCCTGCCGAGAGTGATTAAAGCCTTCCGTGCGCTGTATCCCAACGTGCGCCTTGAGCTGAATCAGGGGTCGCCGCAGGAGATTGTTTCCATGCTGGTGGCGGGCGAAGCCGATATCGGTATTGCCAGTGAGCAGGTAGTGAATAACCCGGCGCTGGCCGCTTTCCCGTGGTTCAGCTGGCACCATGCGCTGCTGGTGCCGAAGGGTCACGAGCTGGAACAGCAGCAGCCGCTGACGCTGGCGGCCCTCAGCCGCTATCCGCTGATCACCTACCGTCAGGGGATCACCGGGCGGTCGAAGGTCGATCGTGCCTTCCATGCCGCCAGTCTCCAGCCGGATATTGTGCTCAGTGCGCAGGATTCTGACGTGGTGAAAACCTACGTTGAGCTGGGCCTGGGCGTTGGGGTACTGGCCGATCAGGCCTGCCAGCTGGATGAACACTCCCCGCTGACGCGGCTGGAAGCCCGCCATCTGTTCGACTCCAATACCGTCTGGCTGGGGCTGAAGCGCGGTCAGTTACAGCGCAATTTTGTCTGGCAGTTCCTTGAGCTCTGCAATGCCAACCTGTCGCTGGAAGAGATCAAGCGTCAGGCACTGTCGCTGAACGATGAAGAGCCGGTGATCGACTTCCAGATCTGACATGGCGTCCGGTGCAGCTATATACTGACAGGCGTGTGTCTTCCGCCTTATCCCTTAACGGCATAAGCTCCGGGTACCTTTATCCGGGAGCTTAAGCCATGACCTCATCTCTTCCCCGTTCTTCCTCCGGCCCGCTTTGTGCGCTGGCCTTCAGTATGCTGATCTCCTCAATGGGCAGCAGTATTGCCAATGTCGGCCTGCCGACGCTGGCGGTGGCGTTTAACGCCTCTTTTCCGCAGATACAGTGGGTGGTGCTGGCGTATTTGCTGGCCGTCACCGCCTCAGTGCTGGCGATGGGGTGGCTGGGCGACCGGTTCGGACGACAGCGGCTGCTGGGCTACGGCGTGCTGCTGTTCAGTGTGGCATCGCTCGGCTGCGGTCTGGCCACCCACATCGGCTGGCTGATTGCGGCGCGGGTTGTGCAAGGCCTGGGCGGCGCGATGATGATGGCGAATACCCTGGCGCTGGCGATCCAGGTGTTGCCTGCCGACCGCACCGGGCGCGCCATGGGGCTGCTGGGCACCGTCTCTGCCATCGGCACGGCGCTGGGGCCTGCGCTGGGTGGCCTGCTGATTGCGGGTTTCGGCTGGCAGGCGCTGTTTCTGATTAACCTGCCGCTTGGGCTGCTGGCCTGGGGGCTGATCCAGCATTCTCTGCCGCCTGCCGTTACCAGCGTAACGGCTGCCCCTCGCGGTTCGCTTCGGGCGTTGCTGCGTCACGGGGGTCTGACGCACGGGCTGCTGATGAGCATGGCGGTGACGATGGTGATGATGACCACCTTCATCGTCGGGCCGTTTTATCTGAGTCACGGGCTGCACCTCACCCCGCGCCACACCGGGCTGGTGATGGCGGTGGGCCCGCTGGTTGCGGCACTGAGCGGTCTGCCCGCCGGGCGGCTGGTGGACGGCCTGGGCGCTCGCTTTACAACCTCAGCCGGATTAGCGGCCGTGGCGGCGGGGTGCCTGCTGCTGGCCGCTCTGCCGCCCGCCGCCGCAGCGGCGGGTTATATGGCCGGGCTGGTGCTGCTGACGGCGGGCTATGCGCTGTTTCAGGCAGCGAATAATACCGCTTTGCTGAAAGGGGCCGATCCGGCGCGGCGCGGTCTGGTCTCGGGGCTGATGAATCTGGCACGTAATCTGGGCTTTATTGCCGGTGCCGCACTGATGGCGGCCGTCTATGCCGCCGGGGTGCGCTACGGGCATTATGCGGCGGATCTGGCATCGTCTCATGGCATGCGGGTGACGTTTGGCCTGGCGGCAGGGATGGTGATGATGGCATTTCTCCTTTCGCGCAGTGCCGGGCGCTGACCGCTGGGGCTCTATTTTTGCCCCTGAATGCGGCGCAAACCCGTCCTCATCACCCCGACGGCATAAAATTTCGTATCCTGCCGCAATTCACGCGCCGCCGCGCATCGGCCTGAGCGATAACGCAGCATTGCCTGCGCCTCCTCCGCTACAGTGAAATGAATCGATTAAGGAGACGCTATGCTCGCAAAACGTTTACAGGATGCCACTCTGCTGCGCCAGCAGGCCTATTTTAACGGGCAGTGGCAGGATGCTTTTAACGGTGATACCCTGCCGGTGATTAACCCCTCCACTGGCGATGTGCTCTGTACCATTCCCTCGCTCGGGGCGGCAGAAACAGAACAGGCGATTGCCTTTGCCGATGCTGCCCGCCAAAGCTGGGCGAAAACACCGAATGCGCAGCGCGCACTGCTGCTTGAAAAGTGGCATCAGCTGATCCAGGACAACGCTGAGGACCTGGCGATTATCATGACCGCCGAGCAGGGCAAACCGCTGGCGGAAGCCCGTGGGGAGGTGCTGTACGGTGCCGGGTTCGTTAAATGGTTTGCGGAAGAAGCCCGCCGCATCTACGGCGATACCATTCCGGCCCCCAGCGACGACCGCCGCATCCTGGTGCTGAAACAGCCGGTGGGCGTGGCGGCGGCGATTACCCCGTGGAACTTCCCGATTGCGATGATCACCCGCAAAGTCGCCCCGGCGCTGGCGGCGGGCTGTCCGATCATTGTTAAACCCTCAGAGCTCACGCCGCTGTCGGCGCTGGCGCTGGTGGAGCTGGCCCGGCGGGCGGGCATCCCGGCCGGCGTACTGCAGGTGGTGACCGGGTTGCCGAAGGCCATCGGGGAAACCCTGACCGCCAGCCGCACGGTGCGCAAAATCTCCTTTACCGGCTCAACGCGTATTGGCCAGCTGCTGATGCAGCAGAGCGCCGACAGCATTAAACGTCTGAGCCTTGAACTGGGCGGGAATGCGCCGCTGATTGTCTTTGATGATGCCGACCTGGAGATTGCCATCAGCGGAGTGATGATGAGTAAGTTCCGCAACGCCGGGCAGACCTGCGTCTGCGCCAACCGCATCCTGGTGCAGCGCAATATCTACCCGCGCTTTGCCGAACGCCTGCTGGCGGAAGTGGCAAAGCTGAAGGTTGGCGACGGCTTTACTGAGGGCAGCACCATCGGGCCGCTGATCAACCAGGCGGCGGTGACTAAGGTGAATAGTCATATAGAAGACGCGCTCAGCCACGGCGCGGAGCTGCTGGCGGGCGGTATCAGCAGCGGCAACGGCACCTTTGTTGCGCCAACGGTGCTGGGCGGCGTCACCCGCGCGATGCGTATTGCCCACGAAGAGACATTCGGGCCGGTGGCACCGCTGTTTATCTTCGATACTGAAGAGGAAGCGATTGCGATGGCCAATGACACCCCCTTCGGTCTGGGGGCGTATTTCTTCACTGAAGATATTCGCCGTGCCTGGCGGGTAGGCGAGGCGCTGGAGTTTGGCATGGTTGGCTTTAATACCGGGTCGGTTTCGCTGGAAGTGGCACCGTTTGGCGGGATTAAATTATCCGGCGTTGGGCGTGAAGGTTCGCGCTACGGCATCGAAGAGTATCTGGAATCGAAAGCCTTCCATTTCGGCAGTCTCTGACCTGTCCGTTTTCGTTCCGGCCGCAGGCGCACTGCCTGCATTTATTCACCCGGTCACTGAGTTGAGTTATCTGAGTGTCCGGGGATCCATTCCCTTACCACCATGCGAATTATTTTTAGTAAGAATGACCGTTAATCGTTAAAAAAAGGCCCGCGACCTGAAAAGGTGCGGGCCTTTTTTTATCTGTAATACCGACACTTAACGCAAAGCGCTTACCGTCATCGCGCTTATTTGGTGCAAGTTTAGTACCGGATTCACCGCCGTGGTGCGTTTATTTTGTGATGAAAATCATCTATTTACTCAGTCGGTTTATCTGTCATAAAACACTCGCCATTACGGCAGAAAATTTTTTTGCACCCGCTTTTACGCATTATTATTTTTTTGCACGGGTGGCATACTTTCTGCATTGCTTAATACAAATGAAATAACTCAGACCAAAAAGTTCTGGTCAACATTAAGGGTCCGTACATGCTCAGTTTCGATCCCGATAAAATAGCGATACCGGCAGGACATTTCATTAATGGTCAGCATCTGACCGGAAACGGAGAGGCGATAACCGTTAACCGTCCGTCCGACGGCCAGCGTGCCGCCGACCTGTTTGAAGCCGATGCCGCGCTGGTGGATGAGGCCGTGACCGGTGCCGACCGGGCGGTGCGCGACAGCGGCTGGGCATCGTGCCCGCCGCGCCAGCGCGGGGCGGTACTGCATCGCTGGGCCGACCTGATTGCCGCCGACCCGTTACTGGCACAGCTGGAGTCACTGGGTTCAACCCGACCGATTTACGATGTGGTCAACCACGAAATTCCGTTTACCGCTGAAGCCATCCGCTTTTATGCCGAATGCGCCGACAAATACAGCGGTGACGTGCTGCCGACCCGTGATACCAGCCTGGGGATGCTGGTGCCGGAGCCGTATGGCGTGATCGGGGCCATCACGCCGTGGAATTTCCCGCTGTCGATGGCGTCGTGGAAATGTGGCCCGGCGCTGGCAGCAGGTAATGCTGTGGTGCTGAAACCTTCGGAGCTGACGCCGTTTTCCACCGTGCGTATGGCCGAGCTGGCTGTTCAGGCTGGCCTGCCCGCCGGGGTACTGAATATTATCCAGGGGGGCGGGGCGGTCACCGGCAGTGCGCTGGTGGCACATCCTCTGGTGCGCAAAGTCTCTTTCACCGGGTCCACCGCCACCGGGGCACGCATTATGAGCGACGCCGCCTTCAACGGCATGAAGCCGGTGACGCTGGAACTGGGCGGTAAAAGCCCGCAGCTGGTGTTTGATGACTGCGGTGATATTGATGAAGTTGCCGGGCGGATCCTGCGCGGCTTCACCGCCAACGGCGGCCAGGCCTGCGTCGCCGGCACCCGTCTGATTGTTCAGCGTGGCATTCACGACGCGCTGATGAGCAAACTGATTGAACTGTGCCAGGGGTTCCGTGCTGGCGTGACCTGGGACGAAGCCAGCCGCTATGCGCCGATGATTGACCGCCGGCAGGCGGAAAAAGTGGCCTCGGTGGTCTCCAGCGCCCGTCAGCAGGGGGCAGAAGTGCTGGTCGGCGGCGAGCGCTTTGCGGATACCGGGGAGGGCTACTTCTGGCAGCCGACACTGCTGGCGGTGAGCGGCCATGACAACCCGGCGGTGCAGGAAGAGATCTTCGGCCCGGTGCTTACCGTGCAGATCTTTGACGATGAGGCTGAAGGGCTGGCACTGGCTTCCCACCCGACCTACGGCCTGTGCGCCGGGGTGCATACCAAAAATATTGACCGTGCCCTGCGTGCGATGCGCGGTATTGCGGCCGGGACGGTGTGGATCAACCGTTACGGGCGCTCCGGCGACTTTATTATCCCCACCGGGGGCTTCCACGGCTCCGGCATCGGCAAAGATCTGGGTCGTCAGGCTTTCGAGGCCTGCCAGCGCTACAAAAGCGTGCTGATCGACTTCTGAATCCCGTTTCATCCTTAAACCGAACTCTGTAGAGGTAGCGCAATGGCTGTGTTTAAACCGAAATACATCACCTTCGACTGTTACGGCACGCTGATCAACTTCGACATGGCCGGTGCCGCTGCCGCCATCTTCGCCGACCGCGTCAGCCCGGCGCAGATGCTGGCGTTCACCAATGACTTTTCAAGCTACCGCCTGGACGAAGTGCTGGGGGCATTCAAGCTTTATCCGCAGGTGGTGGCCAGTGCGCTGTACCGCACCTGTAACAAATGGGGCGTGGAGTGTACGGAGGCCGACTGCGCGGCGGTGATGACCGCCTGCGCCACCTGGGGCCCGCACCCTGATGTGCCTGCCGGCCTGGCGGTGGTGGCCAGAGAATTCCCCCTGGTGCTGCTGACTAACTCGACCGATGAGCTGATCAAAAACCACGTCCCGCGCCTGGGCGCACCGATCCACATGACCATTACGGCAGAAGAGGTGGGGGCCTACAAGCCGCAGATGAAGGGCTTTGAGTACATGCTCAACAAGCTGAACTGCGGCCCGGAGGAGATCCTGCACGTCTCAAGCAGCCTGCGCTACGACCTGATGACCGCCTATGACCTGGGCATCAAAAACAAGGTCTACGTTAACCGCGGTCACGGTCCGGGCAACCCGGCCTATGAGTATACCGAGATCAGCGGTATCGGTGGTCTTCCGGGCGTTGTCGGGCTGTAAGCCGCAGAGGAGCAGGGCATGAAACTGGAATCATTCTGGCAGGCAACGGCCCCGGTATTCACCGGGGCAACCCCCGGCGACCTGCCAGCCACCGCAGATGTGGTGGTGATTGGCGGCGGCTTTACCGGCATCTCTGCCGCACTCAGTCTTGCCCGCAGCGGCGTCAACGTGGTGGTGCTGGAAGCGGGTGAGGTCATGAGCCAGGCCTCCGGGCGCAACGGCGGTCACTGTAATACCGGGGTGGCACAGAACTTCGCCGCGATGGTGGAGTCCCAGGGCGTCGAACAGGCTACCCGCTACTACCGGGCCTTTGCCGATGCGGTGGACTACGTGCAAGGCGTGGTCGCCAGCGAGCAGATCGACTGTGATTTCCGCCGCTGCGGCAAGCTGAAGCTGGCCAGCAAGGCGTCACATCTGCCGTCGCTGGTAGCGGCGTGCGAGATGATGAAACGCCACGTTGACCCGGATGTGGAAATCCTCAGCGCCGATGAAGTGAAACGTGAGATTGACTCGCCGCAGTTCCACGGTGCGCTGTTACAGCATCACGGCGGTCAGATGCACATGGGTAAGTTTGGCGTTGGCCTGGCGGAAGCCGCTGCCCGTGCCGGTGCGGCCATCTATCCGCACCGGGCAGTCACCGGCCTGACGCGGCTTAACGGCTACCGCCACCGGGTCAGCACCGCGAAGGGCGATATTGTGGCCGAAAAAGTGCTGATGGCCACCGGCTGCTCGAATAGCGGCCCGTTTGAGTGGTTCCAGCGGCGCATTATCCCGGTGGGCAGCTTTGTGGTGGTCACTGAACCGCTGGAAGCCGGTCTGCTCAACCGTTTACTGCCGGGTGACCGCACCTATGTCACCTCGCTGAACCTGGGCAACTATCTGCGCACCACCGCCGACCGTCGTCTGGTGTTTGGCGGCCGCGCCCGCTTTGCCATCAGCAACCCGATGTCGGATGCGAAAAGTGGCGAAGTACTGAAAGCGGGGATGCAGGCCATGTTCCCGGCGCTGGGTAACGTTGCCATCGATTACTGCTGGGGTGGACTGGTGGATATGACCGCTGACCGACTGCCCCATGCCGGTGAACAGGACGGGGTGTTTTACTCGCTGGGCTACAGCGGGCACGGCACCCAGATGTCCGTGTGGATGGGCCGGGTGATGGCCGATCTGATAGCAGAAAAAGTAACGACAACCCGTGGCAGCGCAACAGCTGGCCAGCGGTTCCCGGCTACTTCGGTAAGCCCTGGTTCCTGCCGGTAGCGGGGCTTTACTACAAAGCCAAAGATAAATTTTCCTGATCTCCGCCATTCTTTGGGCCACCGACACGCTGGCTTTCACCACGGGCTGACAATGGCTCGCGGGGATCCGCTACGTTGCCGTTCTGCGGCGGCTCCAATGATTCAGGGGGTCGCTGATTTCAACATCGAGGGTATGCAAATGAGTAAATTTCGCAAAGAATTTAGCCGCGTTAACCCGAATCTGACCCAGGCGATAACGGATGTTGCCATTTCCCGACGCGGCATGATGAAGCTGCTGTCCGCCGGTGCGGTGATGAGTACCGGCCTGATTGGTTTCCCGGAGTTCAGCTTCGCTGCGGAAACGCCGGTCAAGGGGGGCAAACTGCGTGCAGCGGTCGCCAACGCTTCGGCCAGTGATACCCTCGACCCGGCGAAAGGCAGCAACAGCGGCGACTACTGCCGTCAGTTTATGTTCTACAGCGGCCTGATGGAGCTGGATAAAGACCTGAAGGCACAGCCCGCGCTGGCAGAGTCAATGACCAGCACCGACGGTCTGGTCTGGCAGGTGAAGCTGCGCCCTGGCGTGACCTTCCACGACGGTAAAGCGCTGACTGCCGCCGACGTGGTCTACTCCCTCAGCCGCCACAAAGACCCGGCGGTCGCCTCAACGGTCATCACCCTCGCCAGCCAGATGAAAGAGATCAAGGCGGTGAGCCCGGGGGAAGTGCAGATCACGTTAGATCAGCCTAACGTCGACCTGCCGTCGATTCTGGCCACCAGCTCTTTCCTGATCGTGCAGGACGGCACCAAAGACTTCAGTAAAGCGATTGGCACCGGGCCGTTTGTGCTGACCTCATTCCAGCCGGGCGTACGCACCGTCGGCAGCAAAAACAAAAACTACTACAAACCGGGCCTGCCTCACCTTGATGAAGTGGAGCTGATGGGGGTGACGGATCCTGCGGCACGCGTCAACGCCCTGATGTCCGGCGACCTGCATATGGTGTCCACGCTCTCCGCCAATGACGTTAAACGCCTGCGGCAGAACGGCAAATTTACCATCATGGAGAGCAAATCAGGCATGTACAGCGACCTGATTATCCGTACTGACCGTGCGCCGGGTAACCACCCGGACTTCGTGCTGGCGATGAAATATCTGCAGCCGCGCGAGATGATCGTCAAGACCGTGCTGCAGGGCTTTGGGGATATCGGTAACGACACGCCGGTGCCGCCGTGGCATCCGATGTTTAACAAGGATCTGCCGCAGCGTCCGCTGGATCTCGATAAGGCGAAGTTTCACCTGAAGAAGGCCAATATGGTCGGCGCGAAAATAGAAGTGATCACCACGCCGAACATCGAAGGGGCCGTTGAAGGCGGCCAGCTGCTTCAGCAGATTGCCCGCTCTGCCGGTCTTAACGTGGCGGTACGTCGCGTGCCGTATGACGGTTACTGGTCGGCCCACTGGATGAAAGATCCCATTGGTTACGGTTCGGTTAACCCGCGTCCGACGCTGGATATGCTGTTCTCCCAGTTCTATTACTCCACCGCATCCTGGAACGAATCGGGCTGGAAAAATGCCCAGTTCGACCAGCTGGTCACCGCCGCCCGGGGTGAAAGCGACCAGGCAAAACGCAAGCAGATGTATGGCGACATGCAGAAGCTGGTGTACGACAACTGCGGCACGCTGATCCCGGCCTTTATCAGTACGATGGATGGCTGCAGTAACAAAGTGAAAGGGGTAGAAGCGATGCCGTCAGGCATGATGATGGGCTATCGCTTCCACGAGTACGCCTGGCTGACGTCGTAAATTTTTAAACTTTCACCAGGAGAATGGCGATGAACAGGTATCTTTTGACACTGATATTCCGGCGCATCGGGTCGGGCATACTGACGCTGCTGATTGTCTCGGCGCTGGTGTTCTTTATCACCAGCATGCTGCCGGGGGACGCCGCACAGATGATCCTCGGCCAGTCCGCGACGCCGGAAACGGTCGCGGCACTGCGCCAGCAGCTCGGCCTCGATCAGCCGCTGGTGATGCGTTACTTCAGCTGGCTGGCCGGGATGTTTCAGGGCGACTTTGGCACCTCGTTCGCCAGCAATCTTCCGGTGACGCAACTGGTGGCACAGCGTATACCGGCCACCTTCCAGCTCGCCGTTACTACCACCCTGGTGTCGGTGCCGCTGGCGCTGTTTATCGGCATTACCGCGGCCATGAAGCGCGGATCTCTGCTCGATCGTGCGCTGGTAGTCAGCACGATGGCCGTGGTGGCGGTACCGGAGTTTCTGGTTGCCACCGTGGCGGTGATTATCTTCGCGGTCAAACTGCAGTGGGTGCCGGCGATGTCGCTGGGCTCCACCCATCAGGACTTCCTCGGCTTTCTGCGGACCTTTGCCCTGCCGGTGATGACGCTGTGCTGCGTGGTGGTGGCACAGATGGCAAGGATGACCCGGGCAGCCATCGTCAATCAGATGGACAGCCCGTATCTGGAAATGACCCTGCTGAAAGGCGTCTCGCCGCTGCGTGCCATGCTGCGCCACGCGTTGCCGAATGCTGTGGGCCCGATTGCCAATGCCATCTCACTCAGCCTCTCGTACCTGTTTGGCGGCGTGATCATTATCGAAAGTATCTTCAGTTACCCGGGGCTGGCCAGCCAGATGGTGGATGCGGTCAGCAACCGCGACCTGCCGGTGGTACAGCTGTGCGTCATGTTCTTCGCCGTCTGCTATCTGGTGCTGTTGCTGGCCGCTGACATTCTGACTATCGCATTCAATCCTAAGTGGAGGGGCTGATGAATCTGTTGACGCTGCCGTGGCGCTTCTTTCAATCGCTCACCATCAGTGGCCGTATCGGTCTGCTGATCACCCTGTTCTGGATCTTTATGGCGGTGTTTGGCACTGCCCTCGCGCCGCACAACCTGGAGGATATCGGCGGCGGTCCGCTGTTTGGTGACTTCAGCCGCGAATTCTGGTTCGGCACCGACTACCTCGGGCGCGATATTTTCAGCCGTATCCTGTTCGGCGCACGCTACTCTATCGGCCTGGCGCTCACTGCAGCCGTGCTGGCCAGCCTGGTCGGTACGCTGCTGGCGCTGCTGGCGGCCGTCGCCGGGCGCTGGCTGGAAGAGGTGCTGGGGCGCATCAACGACGCCATGCTGGTGCTGCCGGGCAAAATCCTTGCGCTGATGATCGTCGCGGTGTTTGGCTCGTCGCTGCCGATGCTGATTATTACCGCCGTGTTTACCTACTGGCCGGGGGCGTACCGCATTGCCTACGCCATGGCCTCCAGCCTGCGTTCGATGGATTATGTCCAGGCCTCCCGCCTGCGCGGAGAGAGCCGTCTGTACGTGGCAATCCACGATATTCTGCCGAATATGCTGCACCCGATGCTGACCGACTTCGGCCTGCGCTTTGTCTATATCGTGCTGCTGCTCAGTGGTCTGAGCTTCCTCGGGCTGGGCGTGCAGCCGCCTTATGCCGACTGGGGCACCCTGGTGCGCGAAAACTTACAGGGATTATTTGATGGCTCCCCGGCGGTGCTGATGCCGGCAGTGGCGATTGCCAGCCTGACCATCGGGGCCAACCTGTTTATTGACAGCCTGCAGTCGATGCGTTCCTTAACCGTCGTTGCTAAGGGGGTTGCATGAATATTACGCCACATGCGTCTACGCCGGTGGTCTCCGTTGATGGCCTGCGGGTCACTGCGCAGGCCGATGACGGGCGCGAAATTGCGCTGGTCTCCGACATTCACTTCACCGTGCAGAAGGGGGAAGTGCTGGCCCTGATTGGCGAGTCCGGTTCCGGCAAAACCACCATTGCCCTGGCGCTAATGGGCTATGCCCGCCACGGCTGTCAGATTGCCGGGGGCACCGTCCACCTTGCCGGAACGGACGTCACCTCGCTTACGCCGTCACAGCTGTGTCAGTTCCGCGGCAATAAAGTGGCCTATATCGCCCAGAGTGCTGCGGCCTCTTTCAACCCGGCGATGAAGATCATGGACCAGGTGGTGGAGCCGGTGGTGATCCACGGCGTGATGAACCGCGCCGATGCGGAAACCAAGGCCATTGAGCTGTTCCGCGAGCTGGCGCTGCCCAACCCGGAAACCATCGGTGACCGCTATCCGCACCAGGTGTCCGGCGGCCAGCTCCAGCGTCTGATGACCGCCATGGCGCTGATCAGCGACCCGGAGGTGGTGATCCTCGATGAACCGACCACTGCCCTGGATGTCACCACCCAAGTCGAAGTGCTGAAAGCCTTTCGCCGCGTGGTACGCCAGCGCGGCACCACCGCCATCTACGTCAGCCATGATCTGGCGGTGGTGGCGCAGATGGCGGATAAAATTCTCGTGCTGCTGAAAGGGGCCATTGCCGAATACGGCACCACCGAACAGCTGCTGCGCGCACCGAAAGCGGAGTACAGCCATCTGCTGCTGGAAGCGGCCAGGCAGAAACCGCGACCGAGTCCGTGGCAGGCTCAGGATGACAGCGTGCAGCCGCTGCTGCAGGTGCGCGACCTGTCCGCCGGTTACGGCCCGCTGGACAGTGACGGCCAGCCGAAAATTAAAATCCTGCAGGAGATTAACTTCAGCCTGTATCGCGGCCAGGCCATTGGCATTATCGGGGAGTCCGGCTCGGGCAAAACCACGCTGGCCCACGCCATCGCCGGGATGAACAAGCCGTGCAGCGGCCATATTCTGTTTAACGGTCACTACATTGCCGGGGATATGCGCCAACGCCCGGAAAACGAACTGCGCCGCATCCAGTATGTGTTCCAGATGGCGGATACCGCCCTGAACCCGGCGCACAGTATTGAAACCATTCTAAAGCGCCCGCTCAAGCTGTTCCACGGCCTGCGCGGTCAGGCGCTGGAGCGGCGCATGTTGCAACTGCTCGATCTGGTGCGCCTGCCGCGCAGCGTGCTGTGGCGTAAGCCCTGGTCGCTGTCCGGGGGGCAGAAGCAGCGCGTCAACCTGGCCCGTGCGCTGGCGGCCGAGCCGGACCTGATCCTGTGTGATGAGGTGACTTCGGCGCTGGATACCGTGGTGGCAGCGGCCGTGCTGGATCTGATCACCGAGCTGCGCCGCGAGCTGGGCCTGTCGGTGCTGTTTATCAGCCATGACCTGCATGCGGTGCGTTCGGTGTGTGACGAGATTATTGTGGTGAAAAATGGCCGGATGGTCACCCAGGTCGCGCGCGCCGACTACGACAAGCCCTCCACCGAGTTGTACTATGAGCGGCTGAAACGCGCCGTGCCGGAGCTGCGTCAGGGCTGGCTGGACGAACACGAAGAGAGCGACATCGCCTTGTAAGACGGGGCGACCGGCAATGCCGCAGTCGCTGATTGATGAAGGGGGGGATCTTTTTTCCGGTCCGCCCGTCACACTATTTTCAGGTAAGGAACAACATGCCCGCACCCATTCGATACGTACAGGACAGCCCGCATTTTCCGCCTGCGGCCGATGTGGTGGTGATTGGTGCCGGCATTGCCGGGGCCGCTGCTGCCTATGAACTGGCGAAAAAAGGCGTCAGCGTGGTGCTGATTGAAAAGGGCCTGGTCAGCGGCGAACAGTCAAGCCGCAACTGGGGCTGGTGCCGCCAGCAGAATCGCGACGAGCGCGAGCTGCCGTTAATCAAATATGCGCTGCAACGCTGGGGTGAGCTGGGGGCGGAAACCGGGGAAGAACTGGGCTTCCGCCGCAGTGGGCTGGTGTACGCCACCCAGAACCAGGACGACATCAACGCCTGGGAAGCCTGGAATAAGATGGCCAGAGGCTATGACTTCCACAGTGAGATCCTCACGGCGGAGCGCGCCAGGGCGATGACGCCGGGCAGCACCAGCGCATGGCTGGGAGGCGTGTCCTCGCCCACTGACGGACACGCCGAGCCGTCTCTGGCGGCACCGGGCCTGGCGATTGCCGCCCAGCGGCTGGGCGCGATGGTGTTTCAGCAGTGTGCGGTGCGCGGGCTGGATATTTCCGCCGGCCGCGTCAGCGGCGTGCTCACCGAACGGGGGCTAATCAAAACCAGCAGCGTGATCTGCGCAGGCGGCACCTGGACCTCGATGTTCTGCCGCCGTCACGGTATCGATCTGCCTCTCGGCAACGTCATTGGCACGGCGTTCCGCACCGCGCCCATCGAACAAAAAATTGCCCTGCCGCTGTATACGCCGGGCTTCGCCTGCCGCCCGCAGCTGGACGGCAGTTACACCGTGTCTGTCTCCGGGCGCGGACGCCTGGAGCCCGGCCTGCAGGGTCTGCGCTATGCCCGTCAGTTCTGGCCAACCTTTAAGGCGCGGCGCAAAAACCTGAAGATCAACCTCGGCATTAGCCCGTTTATCACCGGGCCGGAAGCGTACGCCCACTGGCGTATGGACGGCATCTCACCGTTTGAAAAAGTGCGCATTCTCGACCCGTCCCCGGATATGGCGATGGTGCAGGAGGGGCTGAGCGCCATGCGTAAAGAGTTCCCGTCGATGGAGAAGGTGCGCCTGGAGCAGGCCTGGGGCGGGATGATCGACAGCACCGCCGATGCCGTGCCGGTGATCTCCCCGGTTGCTAAACTGCCTGGCCTGGTGCTGTCCGCCGGTTACAGCGCCCACGGTTTTGGCATTGGCCCCGGAGCCGGGCGGCTGGCCGCTGACCTTGCCACGAAAGATACCCCGATTGTTGATCCGACGCCGTTCCGCTACGAACGGCTGATCGACGGTTCCGGCCTTGATGCGCCGGGAATGATGTAAGGAGCCGAAATGACGATTGAATTTGTTGCGATGAACGAAACCCATCTGGATGCCGCCTTTGCCCTGACGCAGCAGGTGAAATGGCCGCACCGCCGTGCCGACTGGCAGCAGGCGCTGCGGCTGGGTGAAGGCCTGGTGGCCGTGGAGAAGGGCGAGGTGATTGGCACCGCGCTGCGCTGGCGCTGGGGGCGTGATTACGCCACCCTCGGGCTGGTGATTGTCAGCGGGGACCAGCAGGGGCGCGGCATTGGCAGAGATTTGATGCAGCAGACGCTGGCGAAGCTGGAGGGGAGCCACGTGCGGCTGCACGCGACGGAGGCGGGTAAACCGCTGTATGAAAAGCTGGGCTTTGTCGCCACCGGCCACGTTGAACAGCATCAGTGCCGGGAGCTGGCGGCGGTCTCCGCCATTGCCTGTGGGCCACAGCAACAGCTGCGCAGCGCCAGCGTGCAGGATGCCGCGCTGCTGACCGCGCTGGATCGTCAGGCGCTGGGGCAGCACCGCCCGCTGCTGATCGCCAACCTGCTCGACAGCGCAGAGCGTTTTCTGGTGCTGGAAGAGAACGGAACGGCCGCCGGGTTTGCCTGCCTGCGCCGCTTCGGTCACGGCTATGCGATTGGCCCGGTCATCGCACGCAGCCCGGGGAATGCGAAGCTGCTGGTCAGCCAGCTGTTAAGCGGGGTCAGCGGTCAGTTTGTGCGCATCGATACCGACCGATCGGCGGGGATGGGGCCGTGGCTCACCGGACTGGGTCTGGTGGAAGTGGATACCCCGGTCACCATGTACAAAGGGGTGCCGTGGCAGCCTGAAACGGGCGGGATGCAGGCATTCGCCCTGATGAGCCAGGCGCTGGCCTGATGAACATTGTCTATAAGTCTGAGCCCGAACGTGGAAAAAAATGGGCCGCGCTGGTGGCGGAACGGGCACCCGCTACCCGCTTTCATCTGTGGCCGGACACCGGCAATCCGGAAGAGGTCGGGTACCTGGTGGCGTGGATACCGCCAGATGACATTATGCAGCAGTTTCCCAACCTGAAAGTGCTGTTTTCGGTGGGAGCAGGGGCCGATCAGTTTGACTATGCCAGCCTGCCACCGACGCTGCCGGTGGTGCGGATGATCGAACCGGGCCTGACCCGCGGGATGGTGGAATATGTCACCTTTGCCGTGCTGGGCCTGCACCGTGATATGCCGCGCTATCTGCAACAGCAGCGGGAGGGCCTCTGGCAGGCGCACAGCGTACACACCGCTGCCAGCCGCCGCATAGGCGTGATGGGGCTGGGCACGCTGGGCGAAGCGGTGCTGCAGCCGCTGGTGGCCCTGGGCTTTGACTGCGCGGGCTGGAGCCGGTCGCCGCGCGACCTGCCGGGCGTACAGTGCTATGCGGGCAGTGACCGCCTGGGCGAGTTCCTTGCGCGCACCGACATTCTGATCTGCCTGCTGCCGCTCACCGCCAGCACCGAAGGGATGCTCAATGCGGATCTGTTCAGCCAGTTACCCCGTGGGGCGGCGCTGGTACAGGTCGGGCGCGGCGCGCAGCTGGATCATGACGATTTAATCCGCGCCCTCGACAGCCAGCAGCTGCGGGCAGCGGTGGTGGATGTCACGGCACCGGAACCGCTGCCGCCCGGTCATGCCTTCTGGCAGCATCCTGCCGTCTGGCTGACACCTCATATCGCCAGCCAGACGCAGCCCGAGAGTGCGGTGGAGGCGCTGCTGGACAATATTCGTCGCTTTGAGCGTGGTGAACCGATGATCGGCGTGGTCGATCGTGAAAAAGGATACTGATATGGATCTTGCCGCATTAGTGGCGCTCCGGCGCGATATTCATCAGCACCCCGAACTGGGTTATCAGGAGCACCGCACCAGCGCGCTGGTGGTTGAGTTCCTCACCCGCCTGGGGCTGGAGGTTCATCAGGGCATCGGTAAAACCGGCGTGGTCGGCGTCCTGAAGCGCGGCAGCAGCACGCGTACGGTTGGCCTGCGCGCCGATATGGATGCGTTGCCGATGGCCGATAACGGCAGTCAGCCGTGGAAGAGCCGTCAGCCCGATGTCTGCCACGCCTGCGGGCATGACGGCCACACCGTTATGCTGCTGGGGGCCGCTCAGGCGCTGGCGGCGGAGAGCAGTTTTGACGGTACGGTCTGTTTTATCTTCCAGCCGGCGGAGGAGGGGCTGGCCGGGGCGCAGGCGATGATCGACGACGGCCTGTTTACCCGCTTTCCCTGTGACGCGGTCTATGCCATTCATAACTGGCCGCAGCTGCCGCTGGGCACGGTACAGACCCGGCCAGGGCCGATTATGGCCGCTGGCGATGCCTTCAGTATCACCGTGGAGGGCGGCGGCGGCCATGCTGCCCAGCCGCAGCTGACCGGCGATACGCTGCTGGCCACCAGTGAACTGGTGGTGGCGCTGCATACGATTGTCAGCCGCGATCTGGACCCGTGCGATCCCGCCGTGCTGACGGTGACGCGCATTAACGGCGGTTTCTCCCATAATATGATCCCGGCGCAGGCGACCCTGAGCGGGACGGTACGCACATTTGATGCTGGCGTGCAGGATCGGATTGAACAGCGCATGCGCGAACTGGCGCAGCATGTCACGGCGGCACACGGGCTGACGGCGCGGGTGACCTACGATCGCTACTATCCGGCGACCATCAACGGTCAGCATGAAGCCCGGGTGGCGCTGAACGCCGCGCGCCGCGCCGGGCTGGAGCACGGCCCCGCACTTAAACCGGCAATGACCTCGGAAGACTTCTCCTTTATGTTGCAGGCCACACCCGGGGCCTATGTCTGGCTGGGGTCGGCGGAAAGTCGCCCGCTGCATCACTCTGAATATGACTTTAACGATGCGCTGATCCCGTACGGCATCCGCTGGTTCTGCGCGGTGGTGCAGGAATCCCTGCCGGTAAAAATTTAATTCAACGTTTGGGACAAATTACGAAAGTTAATGCTGCTGCCGCCCGTCGAACGGCAGCTTTCCCTGACGGCTTATTGCGATACTTGACCCATGCCCGCTCAGGGCAACTATTCATCTTGACGTCAATGAGGCAAATCAATGCACAATTTACTGGCTGAACAGCAGACATTCTCTGATAACGCCCTGTTTCTGGACGCGCGTGCAGAAAATGTTCCCCGTGGCGTAGTCACCGCGCACCCGATTGTGATTGCCAAAGGCAAAGGTTCTGAAGTCTGGGATGTGGAAGGGAATCGTTATTTAGATTTTGTCGGCGGCATTGGCGTATTAAACGTAGGCCATAACCATCCTGCCGTGGTGAATGCCGTCACCGCGCAGCTGCAACGGGTATCCCATGCCTGTTTCCAGGTAGCCGCTTATCCGGGTTATATCGAGCTGGCCCGGCGTCTGAATGCGCTGATTGGTGCCGGTGAAGAATTTAAAAGTGTGTTTTTCACCAGCGGGGCCGAAGCGGTAGAAAATGCGGTGAAAATTGCCCGCGCACACACCGGCCGTCCTGGCATCATCGCTTTTGACGGTGCGTTTCACGGGCGGACCTTATTAGGCGTGACCTTAACCGGAATGAGCCAGCCCTATAAGCAGAACTTTGGGCCGTTCCCGGGGGATATTTACCGCGTCCCGTTCCCTAACGCCTTCCATCATGTGTCCGAACAGGACTGTCTCAACGCACTGGATACGCTGTTCGCCGTGCAGATCCTGCCGGAGCGTGTCGCGGCGATCATCATCGAGCCGGTACAGGGTGACGGTGGCTTCCTGGCGGCGTCACCGGCCTTTATGCAGGCGCTGCGCGAGATCACCCAGCGTCACGGTATTCTGCTGATCTGCGACGAAGTGCAGACCGGCTTTGGCCGTACCGGTAAGATGTTTGGCTTCCAGCACAGCGGCATCGTGCCGGACCTGGTTACCGTGGCAAAAAGCCTCGGCGGCGGCCTGCCGATTTCTGGCGTGGTCGGCAAAGCGGCCATCATGGATGCGCCAGCGCCGGGCGGGCTGGGGGGCACCTATGGCGGTAACGCACTGGGCTGTGCGGCGGCGCTGGCGGTACTCGATCTGTTTGAGCAGGGCGATCTGCTGGCGCGGTCGAATCAGCTCGGCCAGCAGATGAATGCGCGTCTGCATCAGTTGGCAGAAAAATATGCCTGCATTGGTGAAGTGCGGGGCATTGGCTTTATGCAGGCGGTGGAGATAATTGATTTTGAAACCAAAAAGCCCGATGCCGCGCTGACGCAGAAGATCCTCGACAGCGCCTGTCAGGAAGGACTGTTGCTGATCAAATGTGGTCTGCACCGCAATACCGTGCGCTTCCTGGCACCGCTGGTGACAAGTGATTCGCAGCTGGAAGAGGCTCTGCATATCTTTGATATCGCCCTGGCACGCGCCACGGGGCGTTTAGGCTGATAATTCTTCCTCATTGATATTATTACATTTATTGATAATTACGCCCGGATAGCACGCGATGTTAAAATACTGGCGTCTCAGTGATTAAGCGTGCTATACCAGTTGGGTGACGTGAACCAATGAGGGGTCTTATGAACGGCTTAATGAAACTGGACCGTATCGACATTAACATTCTGGTTCAGCTCCAGAAAGATGGCCGTATCAGCAATGTGAACCTGGCCGATGCCGTTGGGCTTTCGCCCAGCCCCTGTCTGCAACGCGTCAAGCGCCTGGAAACCGCGGGTTTTATCACCGGTTATGAGGCGCATATCAATCTGACGAAAATCACCGATTCCGTCACGGTGTTCACCGAAGTGACTCTGTCCGGGCATCGCCGCGAGGATTTCCTGAAGTTTGAGAATGCGATCCGCGAAGTGGATGAGCTGATGGAGTGCCATCTGATCACCGGGGGGTATGACTACCTGCTGCGCTTTATCACCCGCAGTATTGAGCACTATCAGGAAGTGATTGAAGGGCTGCTCGATGCCAAGGTGGGCATTGATAAGTACTTCAGTTATATCGTGATCAAGTCCCCCATCATGAAAAGCAGTGTGCCGCTGCGGTCGCTGATTACCCGCCACACCCAGGTCGAGTTTTAGTCCCATTTCACGCCCGGGCTGACCCTTTTTTCAGGTCAACCCGAGGTGAGGATGTGCGCCATTGTCCAGGTCAACGTCAGAGGCGCGCCGCGCGCCCGCGACAGCACCATGCCTGGCACGCGGGCTTCCCTCATCCGGCAGAATATTTCCCCGCCCGCCCGCAATTCCCTACAAAACGCCGTACTGACCCCGCACAACCAAAAAACTGCGCCTGCTAAAGGGCTTACACTCTTTTTATCCGCTAAAAAAGAGCCAGGAGTCCCTATGCTCAAGCCGGTTGTCCCCGTGGTTGCCGAATGGCAGCGCGATGAATATCTGTTAAGCAGCGATACCCGCAAACTGGATATCGCGTGGGTGCATGCCCAGCTGGCTGAAAAAAGCTACTGGGCCGCCGGGCAGTCGCTGGCAACCACCGAGCGATCTCTCGCCGCATCCATGCCCTTTGGTCTTTATTACCGCCAGCAGCAGGTCGGATTTGGTCGTCTGATCACCGATTACAGCCGCTTTGCTTACCTCAGCGACGTGATGATTGATGATGCCCATCGCGGCAAAGGGCTCGGCCGCTGGTTTGCCGCCACCGTGCTCACCCATCCCGAACTGCAAACAATAAAACGCTGGATGCTGGCCACCGACGATGCTCACGACGTTTATCGTCGGGCGGGCTGGCAGCCCGTGGCACAGCCACAGCGACTGATGGAATTTATTCCCAACCCACCAGAGGACAACACCCCATGAGCTACCGCGTTGGCGTCGATATTGGCGGATCGTTCACGGATTTTGCGCTGCTGGACGAGCGTGATAACAGCATCCGTACCCTGAAAGTCCTGTCACGCCCGGACAGCCCCGGCAGCGAGATCACCACCGGGCTGGCGCAGTTTGCGCAGCGCGATGGGATTGATCCTGCCGACATCCATTACTTTACCCACGGCACGACGGTCGGCGTTAATGCGGTGATCCAGCGCAAGGGGGTGAAGCTGGCGCTGTTTGCCACGGAAGGGTTCTGTGATGTGCTGGAGCTGGCGCGGCTCAAAATTCCACATATTCACGATCTGTTTTCACGCCGTCCGGCCCCGCTGATCGCCCGCGACCGCGTTTTCGCCATCAGAGAGCGCAGCGACCGCGACGGCAACGTGCTGCAGACGGTGGACCGCCAGAGCGTCATCGATGCGGTGGAGGCGGCGCGCGCGGCGGGCTGCGAGGGTATTGTCGTCTCACTTCTGCACAGCTATCGCAACGGCAGCAATGAAGCGCAGGTGCGCGAGATCGTGGCTGAAATCGCCCCTGACCTGCTGACCTCCTGTTCGGCAGAGATCTGGCCGATCATCCGCGAATATGAACGCACCATCACCGCGGTGATCAATGCCTACGTGCAGCCGAAGGTAATCCAGTATCTGGATGCCTTCGAGCGGGCGCTGAAAGCGATGGGGGTACCGGTACCGCCGCGTATCACCAAATCTAACGGCGGGGTGATGGGCCTGGCGCAGGCAAAAGCCGAGTGCGTGCAGATGGTGCTGTCTGGCACGGCGTCCGGGGTGATGGGCGCGAGCTATATCGCTGAAAGCTGCGGTTTTGACCGCCTGCTCAGTCTGGATATCGGCGGCACCAGCGCGGATGTGGCGGTGATCATCGACGGCCGTCCGGAATACGGCAACGGCGAAATTATCGGTGATTTCCCGATCTATATTCCGTCCGTCTCTGTCACCTCGGTGGGACAGGGCGGGGGATCGATTGCCTGGATCGACAGTCTGGGGGTGTTGCAGGTCGGCCCGGACAGCGCCGGATCGCTGCCGGGGCCGGTCTGCTTCCGCCGTGGCGGCACCGAGGCGACCGCCACGGATGCCTTTGCGGCCTGCGGCCTGATGGGGCATGGCGACCTCGGTTACAACGCGGTGCAGGTGGACGTCGCCGGCGCGCGTGCGGCGGTCGGGAAACTGGCCGGCCCGCTGGGGATCAGCATTGAGGAAACTGCCGAAAATATTATCGCGCTGGCGATCTCCAGCATGTACAGCGACACCAGCGGGCTGATCTCGCGCTTTGGTCTGGATCCGCGCGAATTTTACTTCCTGGCGTTCGGCGGTGCCGGGCCCATGATGGGCTGCTTCCTGGCGCGTGAGCTGAAGCTGAAAGGCGTGGTGGTGCCCCCCACGCCAGGCGTGCTTTCGGCGCTGGGTGGCCTGGTGGCCGATATCAAAAATGACTTTATCCGCACGCTGTACTGCGACCTGACCCCGGCGGTCAGTGACCGCCTGCAGCAGAGTGCGCAGCAGCTCAGTGACGAAGCGGAAGGCTGGCTGGCACGGGAATATGGTGCCGATCTGCCGTACGAACTCAGTTTCTCGGCAGATATGCGCTATCGCGGACAGTCGTTTGAAATCGATGTCGTCCTGCAGCGATGCTGGCTGCTCGAAGGGGACCTGCAGGCAATCCGCAGCGCCTTCGATGCTCATCACACCCGTCTGTTTGGCCATCACGATGCGCAGGCACCGGTACAACTCATCAACCTGCGGCTGGTGCTCTCCTCCCCGACGCCAAAACCACGCCTGACCACGCTGCCTGAGGCAGACGGACCGGTTCCGGTACAGCAACAGGTTGAGGCCTGGATTGACGGGCGCTGGTGGCAGCTGGATGTTGTTGCCCGCAGTGCGCTGCGCGCCGGACACCAGCTGACCGGGCCGGTGATTATTGCCCAGGATGACTGCACCACCTGCGTTCCGCCGCAGATGCAGGTCGATGTTGACCAGTACGGCAACCTGATTATTACCCCGCTAACCGGAGCACATCATGGCCATTGATGGACGTAACCTGCAAATTCTCGCCAACTACTGCGCGGCCGCCGCCGATGCCATGGCATTTACGCTGATGCGAACCGCGCACTCCACCTTTGTCAAAGAGACGGAAGATTTTTCCTGTCAGATTGTCAGCCGTGACGGGATGGCCTTTGCGTCACCGCGCAGCTTTGGTGCGCCCTGGTACAGCGGCATTGATTATGGCCCGGTGCTGGCGCTGATTGACGGCTATCAGGAAGGTGATATCTGCATCACCAACGATTCGTATGCGGGTAACGTGGCTACCCATTCACCGGACATTCATATCTGGAAACCGGTGTTCCACGACGGCGAAATCACCTGTTTTGTGGTGGGCCACATCCATAACACCGACGTGGGGGGAGCGGTACCGGCCTCGCTGTCGCGCTCGCTGACGGAGATCGTGCAGGAAGGCATCCGTATCCCGCCGCTGAAGATCATCAGCGGGGGTGTGCTGAACGAAGAGGTGGCGCGCATTATGCGGCTGAACGTCCGTGCGCCCGATCAGAACTGGGGAGACTTTAACGCCCAGATTGCGTCGGTAAATATTGGCGAACGCAAAGTGCAGGAGATTATCGCCCGCTTTGGCATTGAGGACTTCCTCACCGGGGTTGAGGGGATCCTCGATTACGCCGAGCAGCAGGCGCGCGGCATTATCAGCACCATTCCTGACGGGGAGTACTTCTACGCCGATTACGCGGACGAAGATGGCGAGGGCGGTTATCCCTGCCGTATTGCCGTCACGCTGCGGGTGAAAGGCGACAGCCTGGTGCTGGACTATACCGGCAGCGATCCGCAACTGATGTCCTCCCTCAATATGCCTACCGGGGGGCGGGAACGTCACCCGCTGGCGCTGGTGGGGGTGACATACGTGCTGTCGACGCTGGATCGTTCCCTGCTGCTGAACGCCGGAACGCTGCGCCCGACGCGGGCGATTTTACCGCCGGGCACCATTATGAACTGTGAAGCGCCAGCGGCCGTAGGCATGCGCTCCCTGACCTGTGCCATGTCGCAGATTGCTACCGTGGGCGCGTTTTCCCTGGCGATGCCGGATCGGCTGCCGGCCAACTCCCCGGGGGGGAACTCCATCATTAATATCCGCACCGTTGACGGCCAGAACCGCAGCGTGGTGGCCTCCCTCGGCCCGGTAGGCGGCGGGGCGGGCGGTACACCGAAACACGATGGCCCGGACGGTTCCGGCGGCCTGTCGGCGTTTCTGAAGAATACGCCAATAGAGATCAACGAAGCGGAAGTCCCGGTGCGGTTCCTGCGCTATGGTCTGGCGACCGATAGCGCAGGTGCCGGGGAGTATCGCGGCGGGCTGGCGACCGAAATGGCGTTTGAGGTGTTTGCCCCTAATACCACTATTACGGCCCGCAACCGCAATCGTTCGGTCTTCTCCTCCGCCGGGGCGGCGGGCGGACGGGCGGGTAGCACCTCATGGTTTCGCACCGAGCATGCCGATGGCCGCGTGACGGAGCACGGGAACACCGATGTGATCCACTGCGGGCCGGGTGACGTGGTGGCAATCAAAGGCCCGGGTGCCGGCGGCTACGGGCTGGCGAAAAACCGCCGCGCGCAGGCGGTACTGCAGGATGTACAGTGCGGCTTCCTGACGGAGCAGGCGGCTCGTGAGCAGTACGGCGTGGCGCTGCAGTGCGGAGAGATTGACGACGTCGGGACGGCGCGCCTGCGTGCGGCAATGCCGGCGGGGACTGGCGAGCACTTCGACGTGGGGGACGCCCGGCGCACCTTTGAAGCCCTGTGGACACCGGAACGCTATCAGCTGTTAACGGTGTTTCTCGCCCGGCAGCCGGTAGTCTGGCGTCATTTTCTCAAGCACCAGGTGTTTGCGGCGGTAAACGCGGGCGAGGGGGCGGACCTGCCGCTGGAAGCGCAGATGTCCGCTCTGTTTAGCGGGTTGCAACAGCGTTTTCCGGCACTGAGCGGGAGATAAGTCCTGCCCCCTTGAATTCTGCGATCCATCCCGAAAAACGGGATTTAAGGGCGGCTGCTTTATTATTTTGTGATGATCTTAGTTTTTATTTTCGGTAATATTTTTGGTGTGCTCAGGAGGTTTTACTTTATTAATGGAGTAAGTTATGGAGGTGGAAAATGGATTTCAGTCTTAAAACGTTAATACATGCAGTAATAGGTGGGGGGGGCTGGGGGTTGGCACTTTCGGGATTTGTCCCCCTGTTATTTCCGGCCATTACACTCACGCCTTATGTGATCAACTGCGGTGTGGTGACAGGAGGAACCCTGCTCAGTGCTTTGTACCTGTTCGCCGTCTGGCGCGCAAGTTGATGCGCTTCTGTTCGTTCTTGCCACAGGGTAGTCAGCAGCTGGTCTATTTCTATTTTTCTGTTTGTACCCTCTATCTGATGATTCACCTTATCTGGGACTGGCGGTCAACGCATACGCCGCCATTTTCATTACACAAGCTGCAATATAAATTACATCAGGTGTTTTCTGGCGCGACCTTTGCATCGAGTTTGTTTTTTTTGGTTATTGCGCTGGACCTGAATAATCCCTTGCGCCACTCTGAGGCGTTTATTTTCCCCCTTATTTGTACTTCACTGTGTGGCATTATGGTTTCACTGGCCAATATCGCCCCCGGCCCTCACGAGCCAGGGTGAAATTATTTCACCAGCGCCAGCGAGAAGCCGTCCCAGCCTTTTGCCCCCACGGTTTGAATCGCGGTCGCGTCAAGGCGGGGATCGCTGCCCATCATGGTCAGAAAGTCACGTATCCCCTGAATATTCCAGTCGCTGGTATCGCCGTCAGCGACGTGACCATTGCGCACAACGTTATCGCCAATAATCAGCGTACCCGGGCGCGAATAGCGGATCGCCCACTCCAGGTAGGCCGGGTTATTACGTTTATCAGCATCAATAAAGATCATATCAAACGGCGCGGCGTCAGCCAGCGTCGGCAGGGTATCCAGCGCGGCGCCGACGCGCAGGGTGACCCTGTGTTCCAGCCCGGCGCGGCGGATATTCTGTGCGGCGATCTCCGCGTGGCGGGGTTCATATTCCAGAGTGATCACTTTGCCCCCTTCGGGCAGCGCACGCGCCATCCACAGCGTGCTGTAACCGCCAAGCGTGCCGATTTCCAGTATGCGTTTCGCCCCGGTCATTTTTGCCAGCAGGTTGAGCAATTTGCCCTGGTTCGGGGCCACATCAATGGCCGGTAAGCCCGCGGCCTGATTGTTTTCCAGCGCGGCCAGCAGTGCCTCATCCTGTGGCACCAGCTGTTCTGTCAGATAGTTATCGACCTCTGTCCAGCGTTGTTGATTCATGATTTCTCCTTGCTAAGGGGGAGCAGGCTGAGCCGAAAAGAAGGTCAGCCCTGCGGGTTAAAGAACCGGTATCAGCACTGGGTTTACTCTGTACAGGCCTGTGACCGGGTGGTTTTCAGATCCGGGATCAGCGTTAACAGCCCGCACAGCGCCATACCTGCTCCGATCCACAGCGGCGCGCTCAGCCCGAAACCGTACTCAATACCCAGGCCGCCGAGAAGCGACCCGAGCATCAGCCCGAAGGTGATCATCGAGGTGTGCAGCGTGTTCACCAGCTGTCGGTTACCGGCAGCGGCCATCACGCGCGTCACCATCGCCGGATTCATCGTCACGCCAAACAGCCCGACACCGACAACCGAGGCAATGGCGACCGGTGGCAGATGAATAAAGCGGGCAAACAGCGCAAAACAGCAGGCCAGCGCCAGCAGACCCGTGGCGATCGCCGGCAGCGCATAACGCCCGGCAAGGCGACCCACCACGGCATTACCCAGTACGGTGGCCATGCCGTATACCAGCAGCAGCACGGTCACTTCGCCGTGGCTGAAACCGGTCTGCGAGCTGAGGATCGGGGTAAAGTAGCTGAAACCGGCGAAGGTCGCGCCAATAATCAGCAGGCTGGTGCTGTAGGCGCGCCACAGCGTCGGGTTTTTTAACGCCCGCAGTTCATCGGCCAGATTGATGTCGTCCGGTTTCAGCGTGGCAGGCACGGTTCTGGCGGTCAGCCACAGGGCGAGCAGGGCAATGACCACCACTGACCAGAAGCTGACGCGCCAGCCTGCCAGATTGCCGATAAAGCTGGCCAGCGGCAGGCCAAGCACGGTGCCGATCATCAGCCCTCCCAGCACGACGGTGATGGCACCGGAGATCTGCTGTTGCGGGACCAGCCTGACGCCGGTGCTCACCGCGCAGCCGATAAAGGCACCCGCCACCGCCCCGGTCAGGATGCGGGCAATCACCAGCGGCAGATAGCTGCCCGCTAGCGCTCCCAGCGCCTGGCTGGCAACAAACAGCGCCAGCAGGATCAGCAGACTGCGGCGCGGCGGATGCTTCAGTAACACCAGCGCGAGCAGCGGCCCGCCTGTCGCCATTGCCAGCGCGTACAGGGTAATCAGATAACCGGTCATCGGCAGGCTGATATGCAGATCGGCGCTCATGATATTCATCAGTGCGGCAACCTGGAATTCGCTGGTCACCAGCGCAAAAACACCAAACCCCAGCGTATACACGGCTGCGGGGAGGCGGATGGAAGACGACGACATAACGTTTCCTGATAATCGATAAGTGAAGAACAAGTGTAGAGGCTGAGGCCGCTGCGTCCAGCTAGCCTTTAGTAGAGGGGGGGCGGCAGAGAGTTGAGCTCCAGCGCGCGCCGGATGGCATGTTTACCGTTGCTGACGCCCAGTTTGCGCGTGGCGTTAGCCATATGAAATTTCACCGTACTGGGCTGAATACCAAGGATGACAGCAATCTCGCCGTAGGTTTTCCCCCGGCTGCTCCACAGCAACACTTCCTGTTCACGCCCCGAAAGCGCCGGATGATGGCTGGAGCAGAGGGCTGTTTTTTCATGCAGGGCCACTAACAGCATCTGCAGGTCAGCCAGCCGGGAAATCACCTCATGGGAAAACGTCAGATTATCGCGGCGGCGGATGACGCTGAGCAGTGACATCTGCTGCTGCGGGTCGTGCACGGTGAAGGTGTAGCCTTTGACCCGCTGGCACCGGTTACCCGCCTCACACAGCCCGGCGTTGGGCCGTGCGCAGTCCTGCCAGTTAAATGGAGAAATGCGCTGCTGTGCCGCCAGCACCACAGGGTCTTTCAGATAACGGCGACGTTCGCTGTAGTCATTCACCCAGTCTGCCGCGTGGCTCGATACGACCAGTGCGTCACCGGGGGCATGCCGGTTCTGACGCAGATAAAGAAAATCAACGTCTCCCAGCGGGGCCAGGCGCTGACGGAGTACGGCTTCTGTCTGTGCAATGATGGTACGTTCGCTGGCGTGCTCCACGCTGACTCTCCGGCAGACAGGGATAAGGCCGTCCATCCTCGCACATTATCAGCGCGTTTTAAAAACCTTCATCTGGTGTTAACCCCACTGTCACACAATCCCTTCAATGTTACTGCCATCAGTCACCGGGAACTTAACGCAAATTTCCCTGCTATCCGGCCTTGTCCCGTGGAGATTTTTTTTATGCTCAACTTATCCAGACATCCGACCACTTTATATCAGGCGATAGCGGCCCAGCTGGAAGACGAGCTGCGCAGCCGCTACCGCAGCGGTGAGTACCTGCCGTCTGAAAAACAGCTGGCGGCGAACTATGCCGTTAACCGCCACACCCTGCGCCGGGCGGTGGATGAGCTGGTGGACAAGGGGCTGGTGCAGCGCCGCCAGGGGGTGGGCATCCTGGTGCTGATGCGGCCCTATAACTATCCCCTGCACGCGCAGGCACGCTTCAGCCAGAACCTGATGGAGCAGGGGAGCCACCCGACCAGTGAACGCCTGCTGGCGGTGCTGCGCCCCTGTAATGCTGAAGTGGCGACGGCGCTGGGCATTCACGAGGGCGATACGGTGATCCATCTGCGCACCCTGCGCCGGGTGAACGGCGTGCCGGTCTGCGTGATTAACCACTATCTGCCGGACCTGAGCTGGTGGCCGCAGCTGCAGCAGTTCAGTCACGGCTCGCTGCATGACTTTATCCGCCTGCATCTCACCGCCGGGCTGACGCGTAAGCAGACGCGGATCACCGCGCGCCGGGCGCAGGCAAAAGAGAGCAGCCTGTTGCAGGTTTCCCTGCACGCGCCGCTGCTCTCGGTGCGCACTCTGAACACCTGTACCGACAGCGGCAGCATGGCGGAATACTCCGTCAGCCTGACGCGTGCCGACATGATTGAACTGACGCTGGAGCATTAAATGGAAGCACATAAGGCACGTCAGCACTGGCTATCGGTGCTGGCCCACAGTCAGCCGCAGCAGCTGCTGGCGCACTGGCCTGCGGATTTACAGCCAGCGTACCAGCTGCTGCGCGCGCCGGAAACGGGCCTCACCCGCCTGCAGGCGCGCATGGGCGGCACCGGTCGCCGCTTTATCCTCGGGGATACCACCGTGACGCGCGCCGTGGTTCGCCTTGAAAACGGCGTGTGCGGTTACAGCTACCTTCTCGGGCGGGATAAAGCCCACGCCGAACGCTGTGCGCTGCTCGACGCCCTGTTGCAGGATGACAGCACACATTACCTCCATCAGCAGATTATCGTGCCGCTGGCGGCCCTGCGTGACGAGCAGCGTGCGCTGCGCTCACGGGAAGTTGCCAGCAGCCGGGTCGATTTCTTTACCCTTGTCCGGGGAGACAACGCATGACATTACTGGCCAGTTTTAGCCATCCCGTGGCGGATGCGCAGCGTGCCTTCCGCCGTATTCTGAAAGCAATGAGTGAGCCAGGTGTGATGGTGTCCCTGCCTGCGCTGCCCGCCTGGGGTAACGCTTCCTGTGCGGCCACCGCGGTGATGATGACCCTGGTGGATCGTGAAACCCCGCTGTGGATTGACGATGCCCTGCGCGACGACGCGCTGTTGAGCAACCTGCGTTTCCATACCGGCGCGCCGGTGACCGACAGCCCGGAAGCGCCGTTTGCCCTGCTGCATGCCCGATCCGGCATCAGCCTTGACCGTTTTTCCCCCGGTGACAATGTGTCACCGGAAAAAAGCAGTACGCTGATCATTGACGTTCCTGCCCTCAGCGGCGGCCTGACGCTGCGCCTGCGCGGCCCCGGCCTGCAGGAGCGTCGTGCCATCGCCCCCCAGCTTCCCGACAGCGTGCTTCACTACCTGCGTGAACGGCACCACCGTTTCCCGCAGGGTATTGATCTGATCTTTACCTGTGGTGAAAACATGATGGCGCTGCCGCGCAGCACCGATGTGGAGGTCTGCTGATGTACGTCGCCGTGAAAGGGGGCGAGAAGGCCATTGCCGCCGCCCATCAACTGCAGGAGAGCCTGCGCCGGGGGGACAGTGACCAGCCGGAGCTGTCCTGTACGCAGATTGAACAACAGCTGGGACTGGCGGTGGATCGCGTGATGACCGAAGGCGGCATTCACGACCGCGAACTGGCGGCGCTGGCGATCAAACAGGCCGCCGGTGACCTGGTCGAAGCGATTTTTCTCCTGCGCGCCTACCGCACCACGCTGCCGCGTCTGGCTGACAGCCTGCCGCTGGACAGCGGGGCGATGCGCGTCGAGCGCCGTATCTCGGCGGTGTATAAAGATCTGCCCGGCGGACAGCTGCTCGGGCCGACCTTTGACTACACGCATCGCCTGCTGGATTTCACCCTGCTGGCCGAAGGCAAGACCCCGGTGACGCCGCGTGCAGAGCAGCCGCTGGCGGCAGAGTGCCCGCATATGTTTGATCTGATGACACGGGAAGGGCTGGCCCGGCGTGAAGAAGATGACGGCAGTGAGCCGCTGGATATCACCCGCGATGCGCCCGCCTACCCGATGCCGCGATCGGCGCGTCTGCAGCAGCTGGTGCGCGGCGATGAAGGCTTTCTGCTGGCGCTGGGGTACTCCACGCAGCGCGGATACGGGCGCACCCATCCCTTTGCCGGGGAGATCCGCACCGGATGGGTCAGGGTCGACATTATCCCGGAAGAGCTGGGCTTTCCGCTGGACATTGGTGAAGTGATGCTGACCGAGTGCGAAATGGTCAACGGTTTTACCACGCCGGAAGAGGATGCGCCGCACTTTACCCGCGGTTACGGGCTGGTGTTTGGTCGTGCGGAACGGAAAGCGATGGCGATGGCGCTGGTGGATCGGGCCCTGCAGACGGAGGAGCACGGTGAACGGATAACCAGCCCGGCGCAGGACGAAGAATTTGTTCTCTCGCATGCGGATAACGTTGAAGCGGCGGGATTTGTCTCACACCTGAAGCTGCCCCATTACGTGGATTTCCAGGCTGAACTGGAGCTGCTGAAACGCCTGCGGGCGGAATACCAGGAGGCGCACCGTGACTGAACTGAGCGGTTATAACCCCGGCTATCTTGATGAACAGAGTAAACGCACCATCCGCCGCGCCATCCTGAAAGCCGTCGCCATTCCCGGCTATCAGGTACCCTTTGGTGGCCGCGAGATGCCGATGCCCTACGGCTGGGGCACCGGCGGTATTCAGCTGACGGCCAGCGTGATCGGCGAACATGATGTGCTGAAGGTGATCGACCAGGGGGCGGATGACACCACCAATGCGGTCTCTATCCGCCGCTTTTTCCAGCGCGTCAGCGGGGCGGCCACCACCGAGCGGACGGTGGATGCCACGCTGATCCAGACCCGGCACCGCATTCCTGAAACGCCGCTGAGTGAAGACCAGATCCTGATTTACCAGGTGCCGATCCCGGAACCCCTGCGCTTTATTGAGCCGCGGGAAACCGAAACCCGCACCATGCACGCGCTGGAGGAGTACGGCATCATGCAGGTCAAACTGTATGAAGATATTGCCCGCTACGGCCATATCGCCACTACCTATGCTTACCCGGTAAAGGTCAACGACCGTTACGTGATGGACCCGTCGCCGATCCCAAAATTTGATAACCCGAAGATGGACATGATGCCCGCGTTGCAGCTGTTCGGTGCCGGACGTGAAAAGCGTATTTACGCGCTGCCGCCCTATACCAAAGTGGAAAGTCTCGACTTTGATGACCATCCCTTCACGGTACAGCAGTGGGATGAGCCCTGTGCGCTGTGCGGGTCACGCGACAGCTACCTGGATGAAGTGGTACTTGATGACGCCGGCTCCCGCCTGTTTGTCTGTTCCGACACCGACTACTGCCATCAGCAACAAGAGACCCTATCATGAAGCGCGAGTCCCCCCTGCTGGCGGTCAGTCAGCTAACCCATCTTTATGCCCCGGGCAAAGGGTTCAGCGATGTCTCTTTCGAGCTGTATCCCGGCGAGGTGCTGGGCATTGTCGGCGAGTCCGGCTCCGGTAAAACCACGCTGCTGAAGTCGATCTCTGCCCGCCTGGCCCCGCAGCACGGCGAGATTATCTATCAGGGGCAGGACCTTTATGCCCTCAGCGAAAGCGACCGCCGCCGCCTGCTGCGCACCGAGTGGGGTGTGGTGCATCAGTATCCAATGGACGGCCTGCGGGCGCAGGTGTCTGCCGGGGGCAACATCGGTGAGCGGCTGATGGCGGTCGGCCAGCGGCATTACGGGCAGATCCGCGAAACCGCTGGCCAGTGGCTGCAGGACGTGGAGATCCCGCTGTCGCGCATTGACGACCTGCCGGGCACTTTTTCGGGCGGTATGCAGCAGCGGCTGCAAATTGCTCGCAATCTGGTGACCCACCCCACGCTGGTGTTTATGGATGAGCCCACCGGCGGGCTGGACGTGTCGGTACAGGCACGCCTGCTGGACCTGCTGCGCAGCCTGGTGCGCGACCTGAATCTGGCGGTGGTGATTGTCACCCACGATCTCGGCGTCGCCCGCCTGCTGGCCCACCGGCTGCTGGTAATGAAAGAGGGCAGGGTGGTCGAGAGCGGACTCACCGACCGGGTGCTGGACGACCCGCACCATCCGTACACCCAGCTGCTGGTGTCATCGATTGTCTGAATCCGGCGTTGCTGGCCGACCGGAAAAGCGGGTCGGCCACGACGGAGACGAGGTGACCTTTTTGTGGTCGTCCCGTTGGGGGATTAACCTTTTTGCAGGGAATGAAAATGAATCTGAAACTGCGCGTCGAAAATCTGTCAAAAACCTTTGTGATGCACAATCAGCACGGCGCAGAGCTGCCGGTACTGCGTAACGCCTCGTTGCAGGTGGCGGCGGGAGAGTGTGTGGTGCTGCACGGTCATTCGGGCAGCGGTAAGTCCACGCTGCTGCGGTCGCTGTATGCCAACTATCTGCCGGACAGCGGGCATATCTGGGTGGCGCATCAGCAGGAGTGGGTCGATCTGGTGAGTGCCCCGGCGCGGCAGATCCTCGCTATCCGCCGCGAGACGATCGGCTGGGTCAGCCAGTTCCTGCGGGTGATCCCACGGATTTCCACCCTTGAGGTGGTGATGCAGCCGCTGCTGGAGCGCGGCGTGGCCCGTGACGAGAGCGAAGCGCGGGCAAAATCCCTGCTTTCGCGTCTTAACGTGCCGCCGCGACTGTGGGCGCTGGCACCCTCAACCTTCTCCGGCGGTGAGCAGCAGCGCGTTAATATCGCCCGGGGGTTTATTGCCGACTCACCGATCCTGTTGCTGGATGAGCCAACGGCCTCACTCGATACTGCCAACAGCGCTGCGGTGGTGGCGCTGATTGAAGAGGCGCGGCAGCGCGGCGCGGCCATTGTCGGCATTTTTCATGATAACGCGGTGCGCGATCGCATCGCTGACCGTCTGCATGTGATGCAACCTGTTGCCCTGGAGCACGCCGAATGATCATCAATAACGTCAAACTGATCCTGGAAAATGAAGTGGTGGCGGGGTCACTGGCCTGTGAAAACGGCGTGATCCGCGCCTTCTCTGACACACAAAGCCAGCTTCCGGCAGCGATGGACGGCGAGGGCGGCTGGCTGATGCCCGGCATGGTCGAGCTGCATACTGACAATCTGGATAAATTCTTCACCCCGCGCCCGAAGGTGGACTGGCCTGCGCACTCTGCCATGAGCAGCCATGATGCGCTGATTGTTGCCAGCGGCATTACCACGGTGCTGGACGCCATCGGCGTCGGCGACGTGCGCGACGGCGGCCACCGCATGGAGAATCTGAACAAGATGATCGATGCGATCCGCCACAGCCAGAAGCACGGCCTGAACCGCGCGGAACATCGCCTTCACCTGCGCTGTGAGCTGCCAAATGATTCCACGCTGCCGCTGTTTGAACAGCTGATGTGCAATCCGGCGCTGTCGCTGGTGTCGCTGATGGATCACTCTCCGGGCCAGCGTCAGTACGTGTCGCTGGCGGCATGGCGCACCTATTTTGGCGGCAAGTATCAGCTCAGCGACGTTCAGCTCGATGCCTATGAGGCCGATCAGCTGCGGCTGGCCGCACGCTGGTCAGCCCCGAACCGCGAGGCCATATCCGCCTGGTGCCGTCAGTATCATATCCCACTGGCCAGCCACGATGATGCGACGTATGAGCACGTCGTGGAGTCGAAAGGGGTCGGTAGTGTGATCGCAGAGTTCCCGACCACCGAAGAGGCCGCACGCGCTTCGCGCGAGCTGGGCCTGCAGGTGCTGATGGGTGCGCCGAATATTGTGCGCGGCGGCTCGCACTCCGGCAACGTGGCGGCCAGCGCGCTGGCGCAGATCGATCTGCTGGATATCCTCTCCTCTGACTACTATCCGGCCAGCCTGCTGGATGCGGCATTCCGTCTGGCCCGTGATGAAAGCAACAACATGACCCTCCCTCAGGCCGTGGCGCTGGTCACGCGTAATCCCGCCCGCGCCATCGGCCTTGACGATCGCGGCACGATCGGTGAGGGCAAACGTGCCGATCTGGTGCTGGTGCGCCAGCACCGGGAACAGGTGCATGTTGCCCGCGTCTGGGCGCAGGGCAGGCCGGTGTTCTGATGGGGCGGTTGATCTGGCTGATGGGGCCTTCGGGCTCCGGTAAAGACAGCCTGCTGCTGGCCCTGCGCGAGTGCGCACCGGAGCGGGTCATTGTCGCGCATCGCTATATTACCCGCAGCGCCAGCGCCGGGGGCGAGAATCACGTTGCCCTCAGCGAGCAGGAGTTCCGACGGCGGCGTGCGCATGGCCTGTTTGCTCTCGACTGGCAGGCGCATCAGTACTCCTATGCGCTCGGCATTGAAATCGACCGCTGGCTGGCGGCCGGGCTGGACGTCGTGGTCAACGGTTCGCGGCTGCATCTGCCCGCGGCCCGCCAGCGCTACGGTGAACAGCTGCTGGCTGTCTGTTTGCAGGTATCGCCTGAGGTGCTGGCCAGCCGCCTGCGCCAGCGCGGGCGCGAGGATGAGGCGGCCATCAGCCAGCGGCTGAAACGCGCAGCGGAGCCGGGCCCGGCAGGGTGCATCACGCTGAATAATGACGGGCCGCTGGGCGAGACATTACAGCGCTTTTCGGCGCTGCTGGCGCAGCCTGATCGGTAGGGCGTGTAAGGCAAAAAATGTTCCCGGTGACAGTCGTTTCACCCGCCAGCCCTCATGGCATCTGCAACCATTCTCAGTACGGATGATATTCCCACCCCCGATTTTCCCCTGCTCCCGGGAGCCAAAAGGCTCCTGTCATTTTTCCATCACCCCCCTGTCATTAAAGTTTCATCGCTGGCGTACTTAATAGGGCCACAGCGAATCACGCGCAACCTGACGACGGTAGACATATGGCACAGGCATTATTAAAGATTGCTTCCGAGCAGCAGACGGTGCCACAGGCTGCTCTGCGCGCGAAAGTGCTGGCGGTTAAGGGCTTAGGCAAATCTTACGGCACGCAGACGCGCGTCCTGCAGGATATTAATTTTGACCTGCATGGCGGGGAACTGGTGGCGGTCATTGGCCGCAGCGGCGCAGGCAAATCGACCCTTTTGCACGTGCTCAATGGCACCATCCCGGCCAGCGAAGGCGAGATCCTCAACTTCCATGAAAATGGGCAGCAGCAGAACATCGTTGAGCTGAATACCCGGCAGATGCGCCAGTGGCGCAGCGAATGCGGCATGATCTTCCAGGACTTCTGCCTGGTACCGCGGCTGGATGTGCTGACCAATGTTCTGCTGGGCCGCCTGAGCCAGACATCGACCCTGAAATCTTTCTTTAAAATCTTCCCCGACGCAGACCGCGCCCGCGCCATTGGCCTGCTGGAGTGGCTGAATATGCTGCCCCAGGCGTTACAGCGTGCGGAAAATCTCTCCGGCGGGCAGATGCAGCGGGTGGCTATCTGCCGTGCGCTGATGCAGAACCCGAAAATTTTACTGGCCGATGAGCCGGTGGCCTCCCTCGACCCGAAAAACACCCGACGCATTATGGATGTGCTGCGCCAGGTGAGCCACAACGGGATCAGCGTGATGGTCAACCTGCACTCGGTGGAGCTGGTGAAAGAGTACTGCACGCGCGCCATCGGCATCGCTAAGGGGCGTATTGTGTTCGACGGGCACCCCTCGGAGCTGACGGACGATCTGCTGCACGTGCTTTACGGCGACGACATTTCTCAACGTAACGAAGACCTCCAGGCCTGACCGGGCAATACTACTTTTATGGGATACGGAACTCAGCAATGAAAAAAATCATTCTCGCAGCGGTAATCAGTAGCGTCATGGTAGCCAGCGTTAACGCCGCCGATGCACCAAAAGAACTGAACTTAGGTATCCTCGGCGGTCAGAATGCCACGCAGCAGATTGGTGATAACCAGTGCGTGAAAGACTTCTTCGACAAAGAGCTGAACGTGGATACCAAACTGCGTAACTCGTCTGACTACTCAGGCGTGATCCAGGGGTTGATTGGCGGCAAGGTCGACATGGTGCTGAGTATGTCACCCTCGTCTTATGCCTCGGTGTACATTAACGATCCTAAGGCGGTCGACGTGGTCGGCATCGTCGTGGATGACGCGGATAAATCACGCGGCTACCACTCGGTGGTGGTGGTCAAAGCCGACAGCCCGTACAAAACGCTGGCTGACCTGAAAGGCAAATCCTTCGGTATGGCGGATCCGGATTCCACTTCCGGCTTCCTGATCCCCAATGAAAGCTTTAAGAAAGAGTTCGGCGGCACGGTGGACGATAAATATAACGGCCACTTCTCCAGCGTCACCTTCTCTGGTGGCCACGAGCAGGATGTGTTGGGCGTGCTGAACGGCCAGTTTGACGGGGCCGTGACCTGGGCTTCGATGATCGGGGATTACAACACCGGTTACACCAGCGGCGCGTTCACCCGCATGATCCGCGCCGGTAACCCGGACCTGATGAAGAAAATTCGTATTATCTGGCAGTCACCGCTGATCCCGAACGGGCCGATACTGGTCAGCAACAAACTGCCGGCTGATTTCAAGGCGAAGCTGATCACCGCCATCAAAAAGCTGGATACCGAACACCACAGCTGCTTTGTTAAAGCCGTTGGCGGTGCGCAGCATATCGGCCCGGCCACCGTCGCCGACTATCAGGCGATTATTGATATGAAACGTGCGCTGACCAAAGCCCGTTAATCCTCTGCTTATTTCTCCACTGATCAGGGCCGTCGTCTGACGGCCCTTGACGCCGGTATCCGCATGACACATCCCGATTTTGAACGCTATTACCAGCAGGTTCGCGGCAGGCAAAAGCGCGATACGCTGCTGTGGTCACTGACGCTGCTGGTGCTGTATCTCGCCTCCGGCCATCTGGCTGAATTTAATCTGCACACCATCTGGGTGTCGCTGCCGAACTTCTTTGATTATCTGGCCGAAACCGTGCCGGTCCTGCACGTTTCTCAGCTGTTTGCCGACAGCCATACGGAAGGTTCGTTTGCCTACTGGGGCTATCGCCTGCATATCCAGCTGCCGCTGATCTGGGAAACGCTGCAGCTGGCGCTGGCCGCCACGCTGGTGTCGGTGATGATTGCCGGCGTGCTGGCCTTTTTTGCCGCCAGCAACACGCAGACACCGCGCGGCGTCAGTTTCGCTATCCGCACCGCCGTGGCTTTTCTGCGCACCATGCCCGAACTGGCGTGGGCGGTAATGTTCGTGATGGCGTTTGGCATTGGGGTGATCCCCGGTTTCCTGGCGCTGGCGCTGCACACCGTAGGCAGCCTGACCAAGCTGTTTTATGAAGCTATTGAAAGCGCCTCCGACAGGCCGGTGCGCGGGCTGGCATCGTGCGGGGCGTCGTCGCTCCAGCGTATGCGCTTTGCCCTGTGGCCGCAGGTGAAGCCGGTCTTTCTCTCCTATGGTTTTATGCGCTTCGAGGTGAATTTCCGTCAGTCGACCATTCTCGGGCTGGTGGGGGCAGGGGGCATCGGCCAGGAGCTGATGACCAACATTAAACTCGACCGCTATGACCAGGTCAGCATGACGCTGATCCTGATTATTCTGGTGGTCTCCCTGCTGGATATGGTCTCCGGCCGGGTGCGTCGACGTGTGGTGGAAGGGAACCGGCTATGATGGGATTGATCGGCAGTGAAAAACTGGCAGGAATGAAACAGCAGCATCAGGCGCTGTTTGCCATCCAGCGGGCTTACCTGCGCCGCACCGGGCTGATTGCCGGGGCGATTGTGCTTTATTACGTGTTTTTCTTTACGCAGTTCGGTATCAGCTGGCAGCAGCTGACGATTGGCCTGGGCCAGCTGGCACACTATTTTATGCGCATGTTTGTCTGGCATGACGTGGCGAACTGGCCGTTTGCGTACTATTTCAGCCAGATTTTTATCACCATTGCGATTGTCTTCGCCGGGACACTCACCGCGACGCTGCTGGCACTGCCGCTCTCGTTCCTGGCGGCGCGTAACGTGATGTCATCACCGCTGCTGCGGCCTGTCGCGCTGGTGGTGCGCCGTCTGCTGGATATCCTGCGCGGCATTGATATGGCGATCTGGGGGCTGATTTTCGTCCGTGCCGTCGGCATGGGGCCGCTGGCCGGGGTGCTGGCGATTATCATGCAGGACATCGGGCTGCTGGGTAAACTCTATGCCGAAGGTCACGAGGCGGTGGAGCGTTCACCGGGTCGCGGGCTGAATGCGGTGGGGGCGAACAGCCTGCAGAAACACCGCTACGGCATTTTCACCCAGTCTTTCCCCAGCTTCCTCGCCCTCAGCCTGTATCAGATTGAATCGAATACGCGTTCCGCTGCGGTTCTGGGCTTTGTCGGGGCGGGCGGCATCGGGCTGGTCTATGCCGAAAATATGCGGCTGTGGAACTGGGATGTGGTGATGTTCATCACCCTGATCATGGTGGTGATTGTGATGATGATGGATTATATTTCCGCGAAGCTGCGTAAGCGCTACATCAGCGGGCAGCCGGTGCCGCTGTTTGGCCAGCAAACGAATCCGCCGTAAGCCCCCCGCAGGCCAGGGCGGGCCCGTCAGCGCAGTACGTTAACCGGGGGCGCGCAGATAGCGTAGGGTGGCATCAACCACCAGCTTCCGGTTACGCGTCAGGCTCTGCTGCCCGGTTTCACTGCCACCGAACAGCGCATTAAAGGTGTAGTGATTGGCGACATTATGAAAGCTGATACTGCTGATCAGGCGATGGACGTCGACAGTGGTGACGGCGGCATCAAACTCCCCGCTCTGCTTCCCCCTGATCAGCACGGCATCCAGCACGTCCAGCGCACTCTGGTTAAGCGCCTTAATTGTCTCTGACTGGCTGATATAGCGCCCGCGCATCAGGTTTTCACTACAGATCAGCCGCATAAAGTCAGGATGAGCCACGTGATAGTCGAAGCTGGCCTCGGCCAGCCGCGCGATGGCCTGGGTCGGCGACATATCGGCCAGGTTCAGTCCGCTCTCGTGCTGGCGGATCTCGCGATACACCAGGTGCAGAACCTCAATATACAGCTGCTCTTTATTACTGAAGTGGTAGACCACCATACGTTTAGTGGTCTGTGCCTCTTCAGCGATCTGTTCCATGCGCGCACCCTGCAGGCCGAACGCGGCAAAGGTGGTCAGGGCGCTGGCGAGGATGCGTTTTTTTAATCCTTCCGGATCGTTTTTGCGTCTGGCGGGGGCTGGCATAATGACTGAATACCCGTAATGCTGAGTGAAAACCGCGGCCAGAGTAGCGCCTGAAGCGCGGATTTTCAAACATCACGGCACAGAACACCTGTTGCGCTGAATCCGGGAGCTCGGAAGGCTTAAGGGATCACAGGGTCGAAAACCAGGGGTGGGTGCGGTCGGTGACGCTGGCGTGATGGTGCTTAATGCGCGCCGCCAGCTGGGCTTCTGTCGGCAGCGGGCGGCCGCGCAGCACCGCTTCGGCAGTGGCACCAAAGGTGATAATGCCGCGTGTCGCGATGTCAGCGGCTGCCACGTAGCCTGCCAGCCCCACCTGTTCGCCTCCGTGCTCGTCCGCTTTCTGGCGGCAGCGGACCAGTAATCCCTCCAGCGCCCGGTAAAGTTCACGCGCCTCGCCCAGCACCGGGATTTTCCCACTCGAATCATGCAAAACCTGCTCCAGGCGCTGAAAGACCGTCGCGTTATCACCGGCGCTGAACAGCGTTTCTAACGTCTGCTGCCAGTGGTGCCAGGTGCGGACGAACAGGGCGTTCTGCACCAGCGCCAGGCTGGCGTGCTGCCAGTGGAAATGCTCACTGAGCTGGTTGACGCGCTGCTGAAGCGCACAGAACTGGGCTTCACCGGACAGGTGGTCAGGGATCACCGGCGTGAGTTCCGCGATGAACTGCTCGACTTCTCTGGCGGTTTCAGCAGGGAGCACCGGCATAATTTTGCGCTGCTGCAGGAGCTTAAGCAGGCTGAGGTCATAAAACGCCGCACTCACGCGTTCTCCGGCCAGTAACGCCCGATTAACGGTATGTATCGCTTCGGCTGACGCTGCGCGGGAACGCTGTTCAAGCAGGGCGGCATGCAGCTGGCCGTAGGCAGGGGATGGGCTGAGTTCAGTATTCATCGTGCGCCTCACGGTAAAGAGGGCCGGGGCTGAGCCAGGCAGTGCCAGAGAGTATGGCAGAATCTCAGCCACTCATCAGGCCATTCTGGCCTTCTCTCGCCGCCACTGGGTGGGGGAGCAGTGAAAATGCTGTTGAAAGACTTTGGCAAACTGCATCTGGCTGGTGTAACCCAGTGAGTAAGCGATAATTTTTACCGGAAGGCTGTGATCGGACAGTAGGGATGTTGCCACGTCCATACGCAGCAGGAGCAGATACTGTTTTGGCCCGTAGCCAAACTGCTGCTGGAACAGCCGGCTGAGATAGCTGCGGTCAATGTTGCAGTATTGCGCGACCTCGCCAATGCTCACGCTGCGGTGGTAGTGGCGTTCCATAAACTGAACGGCATTATCCAGATGTTTGTTACCGCTGCCTGCTTCTTCCTTCTGCTCGTGATGGACGTTGGCGATTAAGGCATCGAGGAACAGGCAGGTCAGCCCGGCAATTCTCAGCGAATGCACCGGGTCCTGTGCCACCAGCTGTTGCAGGCACTGCGCGGCGTCGTTCGCAGAAAGCGTATCTTTTGGCCGCCAGATCGGCATATCACGACGTAAACCACATTTTTCCAGGCTTCTTATGGCAATCAGCCCGTCCAGTTCCAGCCACATATATTCCCAGGGCCGCTGCTTATCGGCTTTATAGGTGGTGATCTCATGCGGATGGATAAGGAAGGCTTCCCCCTGGCGCACCGGCCAGCGTCGGTCACCGGCGAACAGTGTTCCGCCCCCGCTTATCACATAATGAATAAGATAATGCTGGCGGACCGCCGGGCCGTAGCTGTGCTGACTGGCACAGACCTCATGACCATACTGATAAATGTTCAGTCCAAACTGGGCGATGTCGTGGGGGTGAATATCTTTCTGCATCACTTTTTCCTGTTTTTTATCAGCTTATTACAGCATTTATTTTCTTTCATGCTCAGCGCGGTAACGTCATTTTGTGATATCAAACGGCAATCATGACGGCCAGCGGCAGTATTTAGCGAGCCAGATCACAGTTCGATTCCGGCGTCATTTTTCACCATATCAATGTCAAAAAATGACATAGGCAGCTGGCCCCCCGCTGCCTAGAGTGAGGGCAACTTCACTTCACTGGTTAAAAGGGCACAACAATGAAAATTACCTTTCTTGGGGCGGGCAGTACGGTTTTTGCGAAAAACGTGCTGGGGGATATTCTGGCCACGCCGGCATTACAGCAGGTTGATATCGCCCTGTATGACATCGATGCCGAACGGCTAAATGACTCGTGGCTGATGCTGAATAACCTCAATGCGAATCTGTGCCAGGGCAAAGCGAAAATTGAAAAATTTGCCGGCGTTGAGCAGCGTCGCCGTGCGCTGGCGGGGGCCAGCTATGTGATTAACGCCGTTCAGGTCGGCGGTTACGATCCCTGCACCATCACCGATTTTGAGATCGCTAAAAAATATGGCCTGCGCCAGACCATCGCCGACACCCTCGGTATTGGGGGCATCTTCCGCGCGCTGCGCACCATCCCGGTGATGATGGACTTTGCCCGTGATATGGAAGCGGTCTGCCCGGACGCGTGGCTGCTGAACTACACCAACCCGATGGCCTCACTGACCGGCGCCATGCTGCAACACACCGGCATAAAAACCGTCGGCCTGTGTCACAGCGTGCAGGTGTGTGCCGAAACGCTGTTGAAGTCTGTGGATATGCCGACGGACGGGGTGAAATGGCAGATTGCCGGGATTAACCATATGGCGTGGCTGCTGAATATCACCCGCAATGGGGAAGATATTTACCCGGAGATCAAACGTCGCGCGCTGGCGCTGACCGATAAGCATGACGATATGGTACGGCATGAAATCATGCGCGTGTTTGGCTATTACGTCACCGAGTCCTCAGAGCACAATGCGGAATATATGCCGTACTGGATCAAGCGCAACTACCCTGAGCTGATCGAGCGATTCAATATTCCGCTGGATGAGTATCCGCGCCGCTGTATCGAACAGATTGATCGCTGGCACCAGCAGCGTGACAAGCTGACGCAGAACGAGAATCTGACCCACACCCGCAGCCATGAATATGCCTCGTGGATGATTGAAGCGATGGAGACCGACGTTCCCTACAAAATTGGCGGTAACGTGCTGAATCACGGGTTGATCACCAACCTGCCGACCGAAGCCTGTGTGGAAGTGCCGTGCCTGGTGGACGGGCAGGGCGTGACACCGTGCTTCGTGGGCGACCTGCCGCCGCAGCTGGCCGCGCTGAACCGCACCAATATCAATACTCAGCTGCTGACTATTGAGGCGGCCATCACCGGCAGGAAGGATCATATCTATCACGCCGCACTGCTCGACCCGCATACCTCCGCTGAACTGTCGATTGATGACACGGTGAAACTCTGTGATGAGCTGATTGCCGCCCACGGCGACTGGCTTCCGGCTTACCGCTAACGCTCTCTGGCGCAGGGCTCCTTTGCGGGGCCCTGCATGATGACACTGGCAGGGACAGACAACGATGACAGTTTCAGTAAAAACAAAAATCAGCTACGGGCTGGGGGCTTTCGGTAAGGATTTTGCCATCGGCATTATCTATATGTATCTGATGTACTACTACACCGACGTGGTGGGTGTATCGGTGAGCATGGTGGCTTCGCTGTTCCTGGTCGCCCGTATTCTGGATGCTTTTTTTGACCCGGTCATGGGCTGGATTGTCGAGCGTACCCGGACGCGCTGGGGCAAGTTTAAGCCCTGGATCCTGATCGGTACGCTGACGAACTCGGTGGTGCTGGTGTCGGTATTCTGTGCCCATCACTTTGAGGGCGGCGCGCTGATTGCCTGGATCTGGGCCACTTATCTGCTGTGGGGCTTTACCTATACCCTGATGGATGTGCCGTTCTGGTCGCTGGTGCCCTGCATCACCCTCGACAAGCGCGAACGTGAAGCACTGATCCCGTGGCCGCGTTTCTTTGCCAGCCTGGCCGGTTATACCACCGGCGTCATCGGTCTGCCGCTGGTTAACTACCTGGGGGACGGCAATAAAGGGCAGGGATTTATGCTGTTTTCGCTGATCCTCGTGGTGTTCTTCATCCTGTCGGCCCTCATTACCCTGCGCAATATTGAAGAGAAATATTCCTCATCTGCCGTGCCGAATGCGCCAGAGCACACCACGATTAAAGCGGTGGTCAGTATGATTTTCCGCAACCGTCCGCTGTTTGCCCTGCTGTTGATGGCCCTGGCGTGGAACCTTGCGCACAACGTCATTACGGCGTTTGCCATCTATTACTTCACCTATGTGGTGGGCCGGGCGGAGCTGTTCCCCTGGTACATGATGTACGCCGGGATTGCCAACCTGATTGCCATTCTCTGCTTCCCGAAACTGGTCGCACGTTTCTCCCGCCGGGCGATCTGGATCAGCGCATCGGTGCTGCCGGTAATGAGCTGCCTGCTGCTGCTGGCGGTGGGGATGTACGCACCGCAAAGCGCCACGCTGATCTCCCTGTCCGGGATCCTGGTGAATATTGGCGGCGCATTCTTCTGGGTAATGCTGGTCATTATGGTCGCGGACACCGTCGACTACGGGGATTATGCGCTGGGGGTGCGCATCGAAAGTATCGCCTTCTCGGTGCAGACGATGGTGGTCAAAGCCGGTGCGGCCTTTGCCGGGCTGCTGATCGGCGTCATGCTGGGGGTGGTGGGCTATGTGCCGGGCGTGCAGCAGTCGGCCAGCACTATCGTGGGAATGCAGGGGATCATGATCGGCGTACCGCTGCTGTTCTTTGTCCTGACGCTGTGGATCTATCTGCGCCACTACAAGCTGGATGGCGAAATCCTGCATGAGATGCAGCGGGCCTTACAGCATAAATATGGCGAAGGTGAGGGGGTGATGACGGCGCAGGTCAGGCCGCTGGAGAGTGACGCTGAGGGCAGATATGCCTCTGAGACGTTGAATCCGGGTCACCTCAAACCGTAGTGGACGTGTTTGAGGTAAGCCGGACGTCACGCGACAGGACGTCGCGTGACGAGGCCCGCAGGGAGGCGGATTTGCCGATCCGGCGTGCTTAAACTGGCCTCAGACCTGAAGCCAGACTGTCAGCGACAAAAAAGACTGACACACCCAGGCGGTATCCCAATGCACACAGAATCCCCGTTAAATACGGGGAACTGTAACCATCGATTGCCAATTGTAATGTTATAAAGTAACAGTTATCATCCGCAGCGCGGGCTTCAGCCTGCGCTGTTCCGTTTCTCTGGATAAAGGATTGATAATCTGATGCACACTTTTTTACGCTCGCCGCTGCTGGCCCTGATGCTGGCAGCCATAGCCGCCCCGGCCAGCGCAGCCCCTGAGCGGGTTGCCGCGCTGGTGGCCCCCTTCGAAATCAAAGGGACTGACCCGACGCTCTCCGGCGATATCTTTCTGAAAATGTCGATTGTTGAAACCCTCGTCAGTGCTGATACCGCCGGGCAACCGCTGCCGGGTCTGGCGACAAGCTGGACAGTGTCTGACGACGGCCTGCTGTGGCGCTTTACGCTACGTCCTGACGTAAAGTTCCATGATGGCAGCGCGCTGACGGCAGAGAGCGTCGTCCATGCGCTGGACGTTTCGCGCAGCAAGCCTGGCCTGCTGGATAAAGCCCCGATTACCGCCATTCGTGCCGAAGAGGGAAAAGTGGTTATTGCCCTCAGCCAGCCGTTTACCCCATTGCTGAGTATGCTGGCGGAAAACCGCGCCCAGATCCTCGCCCCGGCTGCTTACGATGCGAAAAATAAAGTGGTACAGATTGTCGGCAGCGGCCCGTATCGCCTGACCTCACTGCAGGCACCGCAGAAACTGACGGTCACCCGTTTTCACGACTACTGGGGCAAAGCGCCTGCCATAGAACAGGCCAGCTATATGGCCGTAGGACGTGCGGAAACCCGGGCGCTGCTGGCGGAAAGCGGCAATGCCGATATGGTGCTGAACCTCGATCCTGCCAGCCGCAGCCGCCTGAAAAATAACCGCAATGTGCAGCTGCTGGCGGTCTCCATTCCGCGCAGCGTGCTGCTGAAGGTCAATGCGGGCCACCCGCTGCTGAAGGACGTACGCGTTCGTCAGGCGCTGAGTATGGCGCTGGATCGTGAAGGTATCGCCCGGGCGATCCTGCGTTACCCGGCGGCGGCCAGCCAGCTGTTTCCCCCGTCGGTGGCGCAGTGGCATAACGCCAGCCTGACCCCGCTGACGAGTCAGCCACAGCAGGCGAAGGCGCTGCTGGCAGAACTGGGCTGGACGCCGGGAGCCGGTGGCACGCTGCAGCGTAACGGCAAGCCGTTTTCCCTGACGCTGACCACCTATCCCGATCGCCCGGAGCTGCCGCTGATTGCCGCAGCCATCCAGCAGCAGCTGCGTGAAGTGGGCATACAGGTTGCGATCAATACCACTAACTCCGGGGAAATTGCGGCTAAACACCATGACGGCACGCTGGAACTGGCCCTGGTGGCCCGTAACTTCGCGTTGACCCCGGATCCGCTGGGGACGTTGCTGCAGGACTATGCCCCACAGGGTGGGGACTGGGGGGCGATGAACTGGCACAACGCCACTTTTAACCAGACGCTGGCCGATCTGGTACAGGGCCGCGACCCGGCAAAAAGCCAGGCCGAACGCCAGCAGCTGACGCATATTCTGCAAACCGACCTGCCGGTTATTCCGGTGGCCTGGTATCAGCAGACCGCCGCGGTATCCCCACGCCTGAGCGGGGCTACTCTCGATCCGTTCGAACGTACCTTTGGGCTGGAAAAGATGGAGTGGGCTGAATGATACGGATACTGGGCTACCGCCTGCTGCAGGCCGGACTGGTGGCACTGCTGGTCGGCGGCCTGACGTTTGTCCTGATGCGCTCGCTGCCGGGGGATATGGCTTACCGCATCGCCGCCGGGCGCTACGGCTACGACCGGGTGGATGCCGCCGCCGCCAGTGCGGTTCAGCAGGAGCTGGGGCTGGACCGTCCGGCCTGGCAGGCACTGGCCGACTGGTTTGTGCAGCTGCTGCACTTCAACCCCGGCAACTCGCTGATTTCCGGTGCGCCGGTGATGGAAGAGGTGGGCCATCAGCTGGGGCAGACCCTGCTGCTGGCGGCGGTAGCGCTGCTGCTGTCGCTGCTGCTCGGTCCGCCGCTGGGGATCCTCGCCGGACTGTCCCCCGGCGGCCGGCTTGACCGGATGCTGCTGGCCCTGTCCACCACACTGCGCGCGCTGCCGCACTTTGTGCTCGGGCTGATTCTGGTACTGATTTTCGCCCTCGGCCTGCGCTGGCTGCCTGCGGCCGGGTATGGCGACGTGCAGCACGTGCTGCTGCCGGCGCTGACGCTGGCGCTCGGGCTGGCGGCGGTGTCCAGCCGGGTGGCGCGCAACGCCATGCGCCAGGTCACGGAGGCGGCCTGGTATACGTTTGGCCGCACCAAAGGGCTGAAAGAACGCACGCTGTTCTGGCGTCACGGACTGCGCAACGTCAGCGTGCCGCTGGTGACCTACCTCAGCGTGCAGTTTATTTACCTGATCGAAGGGGTGATCGTGGTGGAAACCCTGTTTGCCTGGCCGGGCATTGGCCATGCGCTGGTACACGCCATTTTTGCCCGTGACGTGCCGATGATCCAGGGAACAGCCCTGGTGATGGGGCTGATGTTTGTCCTGCTCAATGCCCTGAGTGACGGGCTGTGTTACTGGCTGGATCCGCGAAGGAAGAACGCATGATGATGACGATAGTGCGCCGCAGTTCGCTGGCGCAACGCACCGGTGCGGCGCTGCTGCTGCTGCTGGTGATCTTTGCTTTTGTACTGCCGCTGCTGTGGCCGCAGGATCCGGTGCGCCAGAAGCTGATGCTGGCGCTGCAGTGGCCCAACCTCAGCGCGCCGTTTGGCTATGACCACCTGGGACGTTCGCTGTTTGCCCGCCTGACGGCGGCCATCCGCCTGTCGCTGGGGCTGGCGCTGGTTAGCGTGCTGAGTGCGATGATCCCCGGCATCCTGCTTGGAGTACTCGCCGCCTGGCGGGGGGGCGTGGTCGACCGGGGCGTGTCGCTGCTGGCCGATGCTTTTCTCGCGCTGCCGGGGCTGCTGCTGGTGCTGCTGCTCACCGCGCTGGTGCCGGACTCCGCCGTGATGCTGTATGTCGGTATTTCGCTGCTGCTGTGGGTTGAGTACTTCCGCATCAGCCGCGCCATTGCCCGGCCGGTGCTGAGTTCACCCGCTGTTCAGGCTTCGCGGCTGCTGGGACTCAGTCCGTGGCTGATCTTTCGCCGCCATCTGTGGCCGGAGATGGCCCCGGTGGTGCTGACCGTCGCGGCGTTTGGTGCGGCCAGTGCCGTAATGGCGATCGCCGCGCTCGGCTTTGTCAGCGTTGGCGTACGTCCACCCACCCCGGAGCTGGGGCTGATGATGACCGAACTGCTGCCGTACTACGAAGAGGCACCTTATGCGTTGTTGCAGCCGGTGGCCGTGGTCTTTTTACTGGTGTTAAGTCTGCTGCTGCTGGCAGGGAGGGAGAAATCATGATCCTGATGGATATTGACCAGGCGACGGTGACCGGCGGCGACCTGCCGGTGCAGCCGATCTCCTTCACCCTGCGGGCCGGACAGCCATTTACGCTGCTGGGAGAGACCGGGTCCGGTAAAAGCCTGCTGGCTCAGGCGGTGATCGGCACGCTGCCGCCGGGGCTGGAAGCCGGGGGCACCCTGCACTTTGCTGGCAGGGCGCACCCGCTGGCCAGCCGCCCGGCACGCGCACTCTGGGGCCATACCCTGGGGATCCTGCCGCAGGAACCCTGGCTGGCGCTTGACCCGACCATGCGGGCGGGGGAACAGGTGGCAGAGAGCTACCGTTTTCTGCGCGGCATGAAGAAGGGACCGGCGCGGGAAGCGGCGCGGGACGATCTGGCGGCGCTGGGCGTGGCCGGAGCGGCAGATCGCCTGCCACAGGCGCTGTCCGGCGGGATGGCCCAGCGCGTGGCCTTTGCCGCTGCACGTGCGGGGGGAGCGAACATTATCGTCGCCGATGAGCCAACCAAAGGGCTGGACGTGGCGCGGCGCGATGAGGTGATCGCGCTGCTGTTACAGGAAGTGCAGGCGGGCGGCGGGCTGCTGACCATTACCCATGATATTGAACTGGCGCGGCAGATTGGCGGCGAGGTGGCGGTGATGCTGCGCGGCGAGATTGTCGAGCGGGGGCGTGCAGAGCAGGTACTGACGCAGCCGCAGCACCCTTACACCCGGGCACTGCTGGCGGCCGATCCGTCCCGCTGGCCCGCCCACCGGCGGGCGGTGCCCACGCGGGAGGTGGTGCTGGAAGCCCATAACCTCAGCCTGCATCGCGGCGGACGTCAGCTGTTCAGCAACCAGTCACTGCGTATCCATGCGGGTGAGGTTATCGGTATTACCGGCCCCAGCGGCTGCGGCAAGAGCAGCTTCGGCGATATCCTGCTCGGCCTGCTTTCCGCCGACAGCGGGACGGTGGTGCGCGACCGCCAGATAGCGGCAGTGCGCTATCAGAAAATATTCCAGGATCCGCCTTCTGCCTTTGCCCCGCGCGTGACGCTGCGTCAGGCGCTGGGCGACGTGGTGAAACGGCACCGGCTGAACGGCGACCGCATTGCGCCGCTGATGGCGCGTCTGAAGCTGCGCCCGCTGCTGCTCGATCGCCACCCCGGCGAGATCTCCGGCGGTGAGCTGCAGCGTTTTGCCCTGCTGCGCGTGCTGTTGCTGGATCCGGTGTTTCTGTTTGCCGATGAGCCGACGTCACGGCTCGATCTGCTGACCCAGCAGCAGACCATTGAGCTGCTGGTGGAAGTGGCTGCGGGGCAAAACTGTGCGCTGCTGGTGGTCAGCCATGATGAGGCGCTGATTGACCACATCAGCCACCGGCGTATTCGCTTTGGTGAGGAGCATGCCCCTTCCATGCTGAGTCAGGAGGCCGCGATCGTATAATCTCAGGCAGACACCCCCCACCTCGGGTGCGGGGGTGTCTGTCACCCCGAAGATAAAACCGGGTTCTCTTTCATTTTTCCTTCCGTTCATTGTGGGCTATATTGGCAGCCAATCGACAATAATCCCTCTGTGACAGGTAACACCGGCAATGGCTCTGATCCCCAAAAACTACGCGCGGCTGGAAAGCGGCTACCGTGAAAAAGCCCTGAAAATTTATCCGTGGGTCTGCGGACGCTGCGCCCGCGAATTTGTTTATTCCAACCTGCGTGAATTAACGGTTCACCATATCGATCACGACCATACCAATAACCCGGAAGACGGCAGCAACTGGGAGCTGCTGTGCCTGTACTGCCACGATCACGAACACTCGAAGTACACCGAAGCTGACCAGTACGGCACCCGCGTGGTGGCGGGAGAGGACGCGCAGAACGACGTAGCAGCGGCAACCTACAATCCCTTTGCTGACTTACAGTCGCTGCTGAATAAGAAGAAATAGGCTGTCGGTGGAACCGGGCCGTGGCAAACGCGACGGGCCGGTTCTTTCAGGCCGGGACAGAGTTTTACAGCGCCCGGCCCAGAATCTCGCCAGGCAGACCGTCGAACTCCCTGAACTCCTGCGACGTGAAATGGTGATTGATGAGAATTTTTCTTGAGGCCAGATTCGCAGGATCGATGATGGCTATCAGGTGGGTTAACGCTGTAGCGTGGTGCGCCCGATCCATCAGCCACGCGGCAACCTGGCTGGCAATGCCTTTGCCCCAGTAATCCGGTAGCAGCATATACCCCAGCTCCGCGGTCCCGGGCGGGTCAGCAAGCGGCAACAGTTTACCCAGTCCGATGAAGTGGCCATCCTGCGCATCTGAAATCCTGAAATGCCCCAGCTCTGCGGATTCCGCATTGTCTTTTAACAGCTGGTCATAATCGCGGCGGGCTTCATCATGGGGGACAGCACGCTCGGTGATCATCGCCATCACCTGTGCATTGCTGACCAGCTTAAAATAGTCAGCAAAGTCCTGTTGACTGAATTTTTCTAAGACAATATTCAACGTTAGCCTCTTGTTTTTACAAAGCGTGAACGACAGGTAAAAGAGTATATCGGGTGAGCAGCGGTGTTTGAAGTCAACCAGGAAAGGGACTGGATAATTGCGCAGCGGCGGTAAACCCAGGGTGTACGCTATGAGCGGGGAGCGGAAGTTCGCAGTGGCACCAGACAGATATAGATTTGGCTTAAATAGTTCATAGTAATCGGAAAGAGGTTACTTCCTACAAAAAAATGAAATTAACCAAGGCTGACAATGACAAAGCTCGATGAATTAAAAAGCATTTATCCTGGTGCACTTGCATGGCATTTTGGCGACAGCCCTGAACTTGCTGACGAACTCGTTCAACTGGTTTTGAGTGGGATTAAAACAGCAACATGCTGTTCGGCAGCTTCTTTTCAGCGTGAATATGAACGAGGCGAAGCTCCCAGCGTTGGAAGTTACAATATCATTCTGGACGGAACCGGACAGCCTGTTTGCGTGATCCAGACTATCAGGATGCAGGTCATTCGCTTCTGTGAAATGACGAGCGAGCTGGCCAGCAAAGAAGGTGAAGGTGATTTAAGTCTGGAGTATTGGAAGGAAGGGCACAAACGTTATTTTGAACGTGAAGGCACTTATTCTGAGGAAATGGAACTTGTCTTTGAGGAATTTGAGCTTACCGATATTTTGTAAAGGTCCGCAGTGAGCGAATAGCGGACTTCTAAACAAGGCAAATTAAGCTGCTGTCCTGAAGCGTTTTGGTCATGTGCTTTGCCATTCTGCCTGGTTGACCCTGATAAATAACCTCTGCATCAGGCATGGCGATGTTTACCCCACAGAAGAAGGTTACAGAGGTGAGTATGAAAAAAGGATGGTCATGGTGGGGGCCTGAGAAGCAGGCTCAGAGGCGCAGAAGTGGCTTCTGTCACCCAATACTCAACAGGTGAATCCTGTTCTGCAGGATGGGTATCCCGTTCCTGGCTTTACTGATGAGAGCGAGAGCGTCTATGTCGCAGTTATGCACCCAGCTGTTACATGCGCCGCTACAATCGGCAGGCGGGTTTCTGAAGAATTACGCGGCGGTAAGAACGATAAGATCCCGGAGAGCTACCGTCTCTCTCGCTTCACCGCCAGCGGCACCTAATAAACGTTGGCAGAATTCTCAAAATGACAGGTACCGGAACATCCGCTGATACACACGTAAAAACGTACCTGGCTATATCTGCACTCATAATGACTTTCATGCCGGATGTCTGCGCTTCCACTCGGCGACAACCTCCGCCAGAGTTTTGCGCGTGTCATTTCGTATCCAGGCCATAAAGTCGCGGTCGAAGCGAAAGCGTTCACCGCACTGTGCGATCATAAAGCGGCGGACGTTTTGCGTATTTTTATAGCCTGCATCCACCAGGGTTTCAGGGGTCAGCGCGGCGCTGTGCCAGTCAGTTTTCATGTTTGCCTGTTCCTGATAACGCGTCATCGTGATGACGTCACCGGCCCTTGTCTCTTCCGCGTCCAGCAGAGGCCCCGCTCAGTCAGCGCTTCAGCCATGATGCCAGAACCGCTCCTGCCCACCGATCATGAAGATGACTCATGCAGCGGTGAAATTAAATCACTTTTACTCATTCAGCGACTCTGTCATAAATAAGCCATGCAATAAGCTCTGGCCAGTATGAAGATGACTGAATAAGAAAACCAGAAAAATTAAAGTAAAAAACACTGAAAAAGCAAGAAATACCTTCAGGTTTTTATATCAGAAATCAGGACAAGCTAACGATGAATAATCAATTAAAATTTACGATTAAAAGCCTTACTTTTGACGAAAATTATAATCCCTCTGAAAATACGCGCATTACGACCAACTTCGCTAATTTGGCCAGAGGGGACAAGCGTCAGGACAATCTGCGCAATGCGCTGAAAATGATCGACGACCGTTTTAACACGCTCGCCTGTCAGGATAATCCACAGGGCGATCGTTATTCCGTTGAGCTGGAAATTATTTCTGTAGCCATGGATGTTGAAGGGAAAGGTATTCCCTTTCCGGTGATCGAAATACTGAAAAACCATATTGTGGACCATAAAACGGGCGAGCGTATTGAGGGTATCACCGGCAATAATTTCTCCTCTTACGTGCGTGATTATGACTTTAGCGTCGTTCTGTTAGAGCACAACAGGAACAGCACTGAATTCAGTACGCCCGACAATTTCGGTGACCTGCACGGTAACTTATTTAAAAGTTTCGTCAATTCGGATACCTATAAAAGCCATTTTTCTAAAGCACCGGTGATCTGTCTGAGTGTGTCGAGTAAAAATACCTATCACCGGACTGACTATCGCCATCCGGTACTGGGTGTGGAATATCAGCAAAATGCCCTGTCAATGACTGACCATTACTTCAATAAAATGGGTCTGCAGGCGCGTTATTTTATGCCGTCAGGTAGCGTTGCGCCGCTAGCCTTTTATTTTACCGGGGATTTGACCGGCGACTACACGGATCTGGAGCTGATCGGCACCATCAGCACCATGGAAACGTTCCAGAAGATCTACCGCCCGGAAATTTATAATGCGAATGCGGTGGCGGGGCAGGAATATCAGCCTGACCTGAATCAGCAGGATTATGTATTAACGAAAATTGTATACGATCGCGAAGAACGCAGCCAGCTGGCTATTGAGCAGGGTAAATATACTGAAGAACATTTTATCAAACCCTACCGTGCGCTTCTTGAGCAATGGTCTGCCCATTACGTTCTTTGATTAACTAAAAAATTAAGGTCACCTGTTATGAAAATTTTGTTACCGACATCGACGTCAGGCAGTCTGCCGAAACCGTCCTGGCTTGCACAGCCTGAGACACTCTGGTCACCCTGGAAACTGGAAGGGGACGAGCTGATCGACGGTAAACACGACGCACTGCGCCTGTGCCTGGAAGATCAGCGTCAGGCGGGTATCGATATCGTCAGTGACGGCGAACAGACGCGCCAGCATTTTGTGACCACCTTTATTGAGCACCTCAGCGGCGTAGATTTTGCGAAACGTGAAATCGTCAAAATTCGCAATCGCTATGATGCGAGCGTGCCGACCGTGGTCGGTGCTGTCAGCCGCCAGAAGCCGGTGTTCGTGGAAGACGCGAAATTTTTACGCCAGCAAACCAGCAAACCAATCAAATGGGCACTGCCAGGCCCGATGACCATGATCGACACGCTGTACGACAGCCACTATAAAAGCCGTGAAAAACTGGCCTGGGAATTCGCTAAAATTCTCAATCAGGAAGCCAGAGAATTAGAGGCGGCTGGTGTCGATATTATTCAGTTTGATGAGCCTGCGTTTAATGTGTTCTTTGACGAGGTGAATGACTGGGGTATTGCTGCCCTGGAACGGGCCATTGAAGGGCTTAAGTGTGAAACGGCGGTGCATATCTGCTACGGCTATGGCATCAAAGCCAATACCGACTGGAAAAAAACGCTGGGGTCAGAATGGCGGCAGTATGAAGAAATTTTCCCTAAGCTGCAGACGTCTAACATCGATATCGTTTCTCTGGAGTGTCAGAACTCTCGCGTGCCGATGGATCTGATTGAACTGATCCGCGGTAAAAAAGTGATGGTCGGGGCGATTGATGTGGCAACCAATACCATTGAGACCCCAGAGGAAGTCGCGGAGACGCTGCGTAAGGCCCTGCAGTTTGTTGATGCCGACAAGCTTTATCCTTCGACCAACTGCGGGATGACCCCGTTATCCCGTCAGGTTGCCAGAGGTAAGTTGCAGGCGTTAAGCGCCGGCGCAGAGATCGTGCGCCGGGAACTGACGGCGAAATAACGCCATCAGATCGTCGCCATTCTGCATAACGATGTTGTAGCGCAGACGGTAAGCCGCCCCGCAGAGGAGGCATGCGGCTCACTTGGTTAGGCAGCAGGGAAAGACCGATCGCGCTGATATTCAGCGCGATTGGTCAGCGATCGGGAAAAGATTATTGCGGGTGATATTCGATATTAATCGGTTCATCCGGCAGTTGGGTGAACGTGCGGATAATGTGATGATAGTCCGCGGTCGGGTTGGTCTGGCTGAACTGCTGCGGGTAGAAGTCCTTCGCCAGCATTTCAATGCCAATAATGTTATACGGGTGGTTATAGAAGTGGTGGTAAACCGCGGCGACTCTGCCCGCTTTCACCGCCGGGATATCTTTCACACCGGTACGATCGCGCAGATGGTCGAAGCTGGCTTTGATCTCGCTGATATCAGTATTGTAACCCAGAGGGATCACCGGGCTGGCTTTACCGCCGCGCTTCGAGCCGCTCATCACATAGTAGTCCGGGTTCAGGCTGATCACTTTCTCCACTGCGATGGTGCCGCTGGTGCCCGGCAGCAGGTCAGAACCTATATTTTTTGCCCCCGTCGCTTCAATTAACGCGCCCCAGCCGTTATGGCCGTGGGTGAAGCAGCAGGCCCCGCCGCCGCCGATGCCGGCAATCGGCTCAACAAACACCCGCGGTTTTGGCGACACGTCTTTGACCGCAGCCTGAACGGCATTGAGCTTCTGCGTGTAATAATCCGTGTAGGCCTTCGCGCGCGCTTCCTGATCCAGCACCGTGCCCAGCAGAGTGACGCTGGCCGCGGTATTCTTAACCGGGTGCAGTTCATCATCGACAAACAGCACCGGGATCTTCAGCGCACTGAGCTGGTCCAGGACGCCGGTCTGTTGCAGGGCGGGTTTGGCGCGCAGCTGGGCAATCATCAGGTCAGGCTTTCTGGCGATGACGGTTTCAAGGTTCACTTCCCCCTGGTCAGAAAAGCCCATGTCGAGGATCTTGTCTGCCTCGGGCCAGCGTTTTTTCAGCATCTCCCAGCTGCCGGTATCCTGTTTTTTCAGCAGGTTATTCCAGGCAACCACCCGCTTAAACGGGTCTTCACGGTCGAGCAATGCCAGGTTCAGAATGTCGCGGCCATCCTGCAGGATCACCCGCTGCGGTGGGTGCTGTATCACCAGCTTCTGTCCGTCCATATCGGTGACGGTCACAGGATAGGTGGTGGCAAACGCCAGGCATGGCATCGCGGCGAGCAGCAGCGCGGGTAAGGTTTTCAACGGGCTCATGGTATCGGTATTCCTGCCAGAAAAGAGATGATAATTATTATCATTTTTATTCATCAGTTGTTAAACGAAAGCTAAACAACCTCTGAACGATAAATGCTGTTGTTGCAAGAGACTGTTTCAGGACCGCGCCCTGAAACGACGCGGCTTCTCGCGGCGAAAGCCCAGACCGATAATCCAGCCAAAGACATACGGCAGAAACGGGAAACGTTTAATGATGCGCGGCAGCGGGCTGCTTTCCCCCTCTTTACGCTTTTTGCCACTCATCTTTATCTGGATAAACTGCGTGGCGCGGGTAGGGAACTGACGCCGCTGCTGCACTTTTTTTAGCAGACGCAGGGGAACGCTGCCGCTGCGCAGGGCGGGCGTGAGAATATTGGCCGCGGCCACCGCATCCTGGATGGCGAGGTTCACCCCGACACCGCCGATAGGTGACATGGCGTGAGCCGCATCCCCGATGCAGAGCACCCCGGGCTTCATCCACGCATCCAGCCGGTCGATACGAATATCCAGCAGTTTGACCGGCTGCCAGTCCGTCAGCTCCGTCATGCGTTCAACCGGGAACGGGGCGACGGCAGCAACCTGCTGTTTAAACGCCTCAATCCCGTTCTCCTTTATCGGTTCGTAATCCCCTTTGGTGATGGAGTAACCACACTGCCAGTAGCTGCCGCGATCGAGCATGATAAAGTTCTGCTTCGGCCCTTTATGACCGGTGTTCCATTCCGGGTCATCGTCACGCTTGTTGAGCGGGAACCACAGCACATCCCGTGGCGAACCGAACGAACGCCCGGTCAGTCCGGCCTGCTGTCGGACCCTGGAGTGCCGCCCGTCGCAGCCCACCACCAGCGCTGCGCGGATCTCGCTGCTGCCGCTGGCATGGGTGGCACGCACGCCGGCGACGCGGTCAGCGTCATGCAGCAGTTCGCTGAAGGCCGTGGCGGGATAGAACGAAAACGTCGGCAGGGCGGCGGCTTTTTCTTTCAGAAAGTTGAGGAAATCCCACTGCGGCATAAACGCCATAAAGCGGCATTTGACCGGCAGGCGGGAAAAATCCGCCAGCGTCACCTCTTCACCGCCGATCTCTGCCTCCAGGCGCGGCGCACGCTGGTGCGGTAGCTGCAGCAGTTCGTCGAGCAGGCCAAGGTGGTGCATGATTTGCAGCGTGGAGGGATGGATGGTGTCGCCACGGAAGTCGCGCAGAAAGTCGTCGTGTTTTTCAATTACCACCACCTGCACACCGGCGCGGGCCAGCAGGTAGCCGAGCATCAGTCCGGCCGGGCCGCCGCCTGCGATGCAGCAGTCGGTGGTAAGGCGTTCAGGGGGGAAGGGGGACATAGTGACTCCGGGGAGGTGGGTGTGAGATTTATGATAATAGTTATCATTATCTCTGGCGAATTTTTATCGCCGGGTAAGGTCGGGTCGTGCGAAAAAGAAGCCCGACCCGGCAATCGAAGAGTGCTGCTGCGACTGTGCCGATGATGCACACGGGATGTGATGAACGCCTTTTTTCCGGTCGCCCGCAGGGGGTTAGTGCAGTTCCACCGCGTAGTCTGCAACCGGGGTGATCTTTTTCAGCAGCTTATTGTTAAACAGGAACTGCTCGTAGTCGGTGTAGCGTTTCACGTCGAGCCATGCCGGATCGCGGGCAAACAGCGGCAGGGTTTTCTGCCAGGCGACGCGGTTCAGCTCCGTGTTCAGTTCCGGGTGCGCTTTAGCAAAGGCCAGCCAGCTCTCCTGCGGGTGTTTCTGCAGATAGTCGTTGCCTTTTTTCAGCGCTGCGAGGAATTTCTTCACCTTCGGTTCGTTCACGCTGTCGCGGTTGGCGACAATCACCAGCTCGTCATAAGCCGGTACGCCGTAATCCTCGACGTTGAGCACCACCGGATCTTTACCCTGCAACCTTAGCTCCTCCGCTTCAATATTGCGGTAACCGCCGATCACCGCATCCACCTGCCCGGCCAGCAGGGCGCTGGTCAGCTGGAAGTTAACGTTAATCATCTTTATCTCTTTCAGGCTGAGTTTCTGATGCTTCATCATGGTGCTCAGCGTCACCTGTTCAATGCCGCTGACCGAATAACCGACGGTCTTGCCTTTCAGCCCTGACGGGGAGGTAATACGCTTATCCAGGGTGATGACGGTATTCAGCGGTGTGTTAATCAGCGTTCCCACGCGGACCAGCGGCAGGCCATCATCGGCGAAAAAATGCAGCTGGGGCTGATAGGTGATGGCAAGGTCCGCCTGTCTGGCCGCCACCAGACGCGGCGGCAGCGACGGGTCGGAAGGCGGGATAATCGTCACGTCCAGTCCCTCGGCCTTAAAGGCACCGATCTGCTCTGCCACCATAATCGGCGCATGATCCGGATTAATGTACCAGTCAAGTACCAGCGTCAGTTTCTCGCCAGCCATCGCCCCACTGCTGCAGGCTCCGCTTAACAGCAGTCCGGCGCAGATGTTCTTGATCATTTTATCTTCCTTCCAGAGGTTATCATCATGATTCAGGTGCCCAGTTAATCAGGCGGTGGAGCAGGGTGTCGACGGCCATCCAGAGTAAGACGGTCATCAGCACCAGAATAAACAATGCGGCAAAACACTGATCCGTCTGCATGCGTGCGTTGGCGTTCAGCATAACGAAGCCCAGCCCTCCGGCGGACCCGACCCATTCCCCGATAATCGCGCCAATCGGTGCCACGGCGGCGGCCATCCGCAGGCCGGAACCGAAAGCCGGTAACGCCGCCATCAGACGGACGTGGCGCAGCTGGGCCCAGCCAGAGGCCCCCATGGTGCGCGCCAGATCCAGGTAGTCCTGATTGACCCGCCTGAGCCCGTCAAACAGGGCCGACGTTACCGGGAAAAAAATCACCAGCACCGCCATCGCCACTTTGGCACTGAGGCCAAAGCCAAACCACAGAACCAGCAGCGGGGCCAGTGCAAATACCGGAATGGCCTGGCTGGTCAGCACCAGCGGCATCAGCCAGCGCTGCAGACGGGGGGGAGACGATCATCAGGATGGCCAGCAGCGACCCCAGCAACACGCCCAGCACCAGCCCGGCCAGCACTTCCGATGCGGTGATCAGGCTGTGATAAGCGAGAAAGGCGCGCCACTCCCACAGCGCACTGGCCACCGCGACCGGTGAGGGCAGCAAAAAGGCCGGGATCGTGCTCAGGGTGGCCAGCCACCACAGCAGGATCAGTCCGCTAAAAATTATCAGCCCGCGAGCGTGACCTGCCAGGCTGGCCCTCATCCTGCCGCCCTCAGCAGCTGTTGCAACAGCTGCCCCTGGCTTTTCAGCAGGTCGGCATCATCCGGCGCACGCGGCGGCAGGCCGCCAATGGTGTGACTGTCGTCGATGCCCGCAGGGTGCCCGGAGAGCACCAGCAGATGGTGGCTCAGACGGCAGGCTTCCATCGGGTCGTGGGTGATCAGCAGTACGGTGCGGTCCGCCAGCACCTCAGCGGCCAGCGTCTGGATCTTCGCCCGCGTCAGCGTGTCGAGCGCAGAGAAGGGTTCGTCCATCAGCACAACGGGGCGGTTCTCATACAGGGTGCGGGCGATGGCCGCACGCTGGCGCATGCCGCCGGAGAGGGCGGCGGGATGAAGGCCGGCATAGTCGTGCAGCCCGACGCGCGCCAGCAGGTGGTCAGCCCGGGCACTGTCAACGGGCTCCCTGCGCAGCCGCGCGCCGAGGGTGACGTTGTCGCGGATCGACAGCCACGGATAAAGCAGATCTTTCTGACCCATCCAGGCGATGCGCCCGGCCAGCGGCAGGCCGTCGCTGCCGCAGACCGAACCGGCATCGGGCGGGAGCAGCCCGGCAATGATCTTCAGCAGGCTGGTTTTGCCGCAGCCGCTGGCCCCCAGCAGCGCAACAAAACGCCCGGCGGGAATATCCACGCTGAGATCGCTGAAGAGCGGGCGCGGGCCGAAGCGCAGCGTCAGATGGCGAACCGCGATGCCCGGCGGTGGCGAAGCGGAATGGGCGGTCACGGGGTCGGTACCGCGTTGAGTCCCATCTGCCAGAAAGCCGACTCCAGGCGGGTAGCGGTGGTAAAAATCTCGGACAGGGCAGGGAAGCGGCTGCCGGCTCCCCGCTGCTGGCCGACCGTTTCCAGCAGTGCAAGGGCGGCACGTACCCCGGTCAGGTAGTCCGGGTCCGCATAGTTGCGGATCCAGGAAGCGTAAGGGCTGCCTGCCAGCACCGTGCGGGGGGAGGCCAGCAGGCCCAGGCCGATTTCGGCATACCCTGCCACACAGGGGAGCAGGGCGGCCAGCAGATCCAGCGCATCCCCTGAGTGACCGATATCCAGCACGTAGCGGGTGTAGTTCATGGTTTCTGCCGCCTCCGGTTCAGCGGCCATCTGTGCCTCGTTCAGCCCCCAGCTCTCGCAGTAGCGGACGTGCAGCGGCAGTTCGCTGACAATGGCATTGAGCGAGGCGGTAGCGGCACGCATCTCCGGCAGCGTGCGCAGCTTGCTGACCAGCAGCGCCCAGGCACGGGCAAAGTGGATCAGAAACAGGTAATCCTGGGTCAGATAGCGGCGAAAGGCGGTTTCGGGCAGCGTGCCCGTTGAGAGCTGCTGAATAAACGGATGCGCCACATAGTCCTGCCAGTCGTTGCCCGCCTGCTGGCGTAAACGTCCGTACAGGCCGTGGCTGAAATCGACAGGCTCAATGGTGTTCGACACAGAATCCCCTCATTTAAGTGGCGATCCAGGTGCGCGGAGGTGTGATCAGGCGAGAATAATGCCTACCCGTCCCTTCGCTGGCATGACCCAGATCAGGTTCAAAGGGTTCGGCTTATTACGCCATCTCAGCCCATACAGGACACCCCTCGGAGTGAATTGTTATACGATAATTCATTTTGGATAGCAATCCTTGCCAGCTGGCGAGATAGCGCGTACTTATACTGAATTGATTCGTTTTATCCTGTTGAGAAACCCTATGAAAAGTATTGGATTCCTGTCATTCGGTCACTGGACACCGTCCCCGCAGTCCGGCACCCGTTCAGCCGCTGACGCCCTGCTACAGTCTATCGACCTGGCCGTGGCGGCGGAAGAGCTCGGCGCAGACGGCGCGTATTTTCGCGTCCACCACTTCGCCCGTCAGTTAAGTTCACCCTTCCCGCTGATGGCCGCCGTCGGGGCGAAAACCCGGCGCATTGAGATTGGCACCGGGGTGATCGATATGCGTTACGAGAACCCGATGTATATGGCGGAAGATGCCGGTTCCGCTGACCTGATTTCAGGGGGGCGTCTGCAGCTGGGCATCAGCCGGGGTTCCCCTGAACAGGTGATCGACGGCTGGCGCTATTTTGGCTATCAGCCTGCGGAAGGGGAAAACGAGTCGGATATGGCGCGTCATCACACCGAAGTGCTGCTGGATGTGCTGCGCGGCGAAGGCTTTGCCAAACCGAACCCGCAGCCGATGTTTCCTAACCCGCCGGGCATGCTGCGCGTGGAGCCGTTCTCTGAAGGGCTGCGCGACCGCATCTGGTGGGGGGCGGGCTCCAATGCCACGGCGGTGTGGGCGGCCAGGCTGGGGATGAATCTGCAAAGCTCGACGCTGAAGGATGATGAAACCGGCGAACCTTTCCACATTCAGCAGGCGGCACAAATCCGCGCCTATCGTGAAGCGTGGAAAGCCGCGGGACACCTGCGTACGCCGCGCGTCTCGGTCAGCCGCAGTATTTTTGCGCTGGTGAACGAGAAGGATCGGGCGTACTTCGGCAACAGCGGTAAAGAAGGGGATAAGGTGGGGTATCTTGATGAGAAAACCCGGGCGATTTTTGGCCGCAGCTACGCCGCAGAACCTGACCGGCTGATTGAACAGCTGGCGCAGGACGAAGCGATTGCCGAAGCCGATACGCTGCTGCTCACCGTGCCGAATCAGCTGGGGGTGGATTACTGCGCACACACCATTGAAGCGATCCTTAAGCATGTGGCGCCAGGGCTGGGATGGCGTAACTAAGCGGGGGCTGGGGAACCGCCAGGCGTGCCTGGCGGTGACGTCAGCGTTAAAAGAGGTATTTCGCCCGCACGCGTGCGCCGTAACGTGGCTGATGATTTCCCCGATCGTCATCGGCGGCATTCAGCCATGACGCGTAACCGCCAAGATAGACCGTGAAGTTGGGCATATCGAGGATATCGGGAAGCTGCCAGGAGGTATGCAGGGTATGAATGTCGTAGCGCCCCGGCTGGAAGATAGCGCAGTCAGCGGTACACTCCTCACTGACACCGGACGCTGAGAATTCCGTGATATTATTATGGGCGTAGATATAGCCCAGTTCGACACGATGCCAGAGAGCATTAATCCCGGCGCTAAAGTCGGTTTCCTCCCGGGCATCCATATAGGCCGTATTCACGTTCACCACGGTGCCATTCTGCGGGTTGTTCTTTAACGTATTCCACGTCATGGTCAGCCCGTAGCCGGTGCGCTCCGACTGATCGCGCCAGCGGCCGTCACGGTCGGTATAGCCATAGGCGTTATTCACGATATTGCTTTCCATGGCGGCGGCGACGGACCAGATATCGGATCGCCATGCCACGACCGGGCGCACGTACATCACATTTTTCTGGTTTTCCATCGTGCGGCCGTGATAACGCTGATCCACATACAGCGCGCTGCCATCCTCAATCAGGGTGTTCACTTCAACGTACCACTTATCCCAGGTTTGGCTCAGCAGCAGGTTACCGCCGCTGTTACTGCGGCCACGCGCCTCCTTCATCATGTAGATATAGCCGTAGCCGTCGCTGTACAGATCGTTAGCGGTATTGCCCGAGTATTCGATAAAGGTGTCCTGATTGAGGGGAAACATATCCCAGGCTTCAAACCGCCCGGTCTTCACCTGCCAGTGGTCTTTCTGACCGAAAAAGAAAGCCGCATCGTCCAGATTCATTTTTCCGCGAATATCGGCCAGCGGCTGAACGTTGAATCCGGCATATTTCCCCTCAGTACCCTGGCGGATCCCCTCCACGCCTAACAGTATGCGGCCGTTAATATCCCAGCGTTCTTTATTGCCGGGAGCCCAGCTTTTATTGCTGCTGGTTTTTAACGATGTCAGGCTGCCCGTGCGGCTGGCCGCGTCGCCATTAAATTCCACATCGCCATAAAAACGCAGTTCCGCCGGGGTGTTCAGGCTCACGTCGAGGGGGCGAGCGGTGCCCGCGTGGGCGGTGGCGGCGTTATCCCCCCGGGTGTTCTGTTTTAATTTCACCATTTCCGCTTCTGCCCGGTCGGCGCGGTTTTCTGCCTTTTTCAAACGCGCTTCGAGTAATAAAAAACGCTGTTCAACGGTTAAGGTACTTTCAGCAAACAGGGTGACCGGAAAGATCCCGGCGCACAGCATCATCCCGACGGCTATTTTCATCGATGAATTCCTTGCACATGATTTTGTAGGGAGGCAAAAGGCTCACCCGTGGTCACGGGTGAGCAGCAGGGCAGTGCGTCAGGCTAAGTCCCAGGCTCCACACGCGGTGACGTCCGCGCTGCCGGACCAGGCAAACAGCGACAGCTGACGCTGCCCGGGGAAAATACGGCTGGTCAGGCAGGCTTCGCCATCGTTGACAAACACTTCCACCGAGGAGCGGTCAAAGAAGATGCGCAGGGAGAGCGTATCCCCGGCAGGGAGCGCGACGCTACGTTCGCCACTCAGACCGCATAGCGGATAGTGACGTGCCAGCAACAGGCGCTGGGACTGGCTGTCGACATACAGGCGCAGACCGTCTGACAGGCTGATGCCATACTGTTCCGCATCGCTGGTGGCCCGGTTCCAGCTGATGAGTACCTCACTGATTTCACAATTTTCCATGACGCACTGCTGCTGGTTTTTTAGCTTCCCGGCAGGCCACGGGTGCCAGCTCTGGCGCAGGCATTCCACCTCTCGCGCCGGGGTCATCTGCAGACGATGATCGGCCGTCAGGGTGAGCTCCCGGGGCAGGGTAAGCATGCCGCACCAGCCGTCCTGCTGCTCTGGCATCGCTGATTCCCAGGTGTTCATCCACGCCATCACTATCCGGCGGCCATCCGGTGTGACGAAGGTCTGCGGGGCATAAAAATCATGGCCGCGATCCAGTTCGGTGAAGTCGCCCTCTTGGGTAAAGTCGGCTCCCGGCTGCCAGTGGCCGACAATATAACCACTCTGGAACAGGTTGCGGTGGTCATAGCCCCGGGCCTGGATGCCCTGGGGGGACATCAGCAGGATCTGTTTGCCTGCCAGGGTGAAGAAGTCCGGGCACTCCCACATAAAGCCGAGGTGCGGCGGGGCCTCAGCCAGTATTCCGGCATCTTCCCAGCGGTGCAGATCGTCAGAACGGTAAAGCCTGACCTGCCCGGTATGCGCTTCACGGGCACCGACCACCATGTACCAGTGCCGCCCTTCCCGCCACACTTTAGGATCGCGGAAGTGATGCAGCCCGGCAGGGGTATCCAGCACCTGACCCTGACGGCTGAAGTGGATGCCATCCCGGCTGGTGGCCAGGCACTGCACCTGGTAAAGGTTATCGTCACTGGAGGGGTCGCCGTGAAATTTATGGCCGGTGTAAATCAGCGCCAGCTCATCCCCGTTGACCACCGCTGAACCGGAAAAGCAGCCGTCTTTATCTTCCGGCCCTTCCGGTGCCAGGGCGACGGGCAAATGCTCCCAGTTGACCAGGTCAAGGCTGCGCGCGTGGCCCCAGTGCATCGGCCCCCACTGCGTGGAGTAGGGATGATGCTGATAAAAGGCGTGATACCAGCCGTCAAACCATACCAGCCCGTTCGGGTCGTTCATCCATCCCGCCTGGGGAGCAAGATGATAACGGGGATACCAGCGGAGGGTAATCTGGTCGCGCTGGCGGATCAGCGCCTGTTCAGCATCTTCAAGTCGACATGTCATGATTGTTCACTCTTGAGTAGTGAGGGGGAAGAAGGGGCCGGAGGCGCGCCTTCTGATAAGGATTTCTGATTACGCAGCAGGAAGACGGAGAAAAAGGTGGTGCAGAACACCATCAGCCCCATGATCAGGTAGGACTGAGCAAAGCCATATTTCTCGTAGCTGTAGCCCGCCAGCGGGGACAATACCGTTGCAATCACCGAGCTGGTGCAGGCAAAGCCCACCAGGTACAGGGTTGAGGAGAGGCGTTTGTCAAAATGCAGGCTGTTGTATTTAAAAATGGACACCAGCAGCACCGGCAGTTCCAGCGCGTGCAGCAGTTTGGTGATGGAAATCAGCAGCGGGCCTTCCACCATACCTGACGCCACCATGCGCAGCGCCATCACCATCCCGGCAAAGATCAGCCCGTTTTTAGCGCCGATACGGTTTACCAGCCACGGGGCGCAGAACATGCCGGCGGCTTCCAGAAAGACCTGGAAGGAGTTCAGGTAGCCGAACATGGCATTGCCTTCGCGCAGGGTGGGGAACTGGGAGGCGAAGTAGACCGGGAACTGCTGATCGTACACCCCGTAAATACAGGTGCCGACCACGAAGAACACCAGCGCCCAGAAGCGGGGCAGGGTCAGTAAGCGCAGGGCATCTTCCAGGGTCACTTTACTGATGCCGGTCTCCAGCTTTTCCAGGCTGGCGGGGGTGCTGACGTTAAGCCGCGCCAGCAGAATAAAGAACACCACGCCAGAGCAGGAGGCCACCAGGAAGTTGAGTTTCGGGTTGAGATTAAACAGCAGCCCGGCGAAGAAGGTCGCCACCGCCCAGCCCAGCGAACCCCACATGCGGGCTTTACCAAACTCAAAGGTGCTCTGCCGTGCCACGCGCTCGGTATAAGATTCCAGCACGCCGATGCCGCCGTTAAAGGTCATGCCCACGAACAGTCCGCCAAAGATGCTGCCGGCTAAAATATTGATTTTCAGCAGGTAGCCGAACAGTAAGAAAGCCGGGCCGGAGAGGATCAACAGGGCGGTCATGTACCACAACAGGTTTTTCCGTAAGCCCAGCCGATCCTGAATAAAGCCGTAGCAGACCTGCGCGCACAGCGCCGACACCGACAGCACAGAGAAAATAATCCCGGTGTCCGAGGCCCGCATCCCCACTTCCTGATGCAGCCAGATGGAAAACAGCGAGCTGGAGGAGGACCAGCTCACAAAGAAGAAGAACAGCAGGGCGCTCAACAGCGGATAACTACGAGAATGATGTTTTTTCATCATTATGGTCTCAGTAAGGAAGATGGCGCATGATAACGTTAACATTCTGTGGTTGAGCAGCGTATTGGCGGCGATATATGATGTTAATCACAGAGGTTAACGTTAACATTATCAAACTGAGACGGCGATCAACTTTTTTGACGGTGTGAGGCTGGTTTCGGCGGCGGGGGTCAAAATATCGCAGGCTCCTTTTTACTTCATAAAGGGAGTTGTATAGCCTTACGCACAGTCGTGGACGGCGATGGCTTAAATCAGGACAGAAGGTTATGGCGTCATTAAAAGATGTGGCACAGCGTGCAGAAGTTTCCCTGATGACCGTTTCACGGGCACTCAATGCCCCTGAGCGGTTAAAGCCTGAAACGCTGATCCGGGTGCAGGCGGCAATCCGGGAGCTGAACTATGTGCCCGATCTGTCAGCCAAAAAGATCCGTGGCGCACGTGCAACGCCAAGAACCATCGGCGTGCTGGCGCTGGATACCGTGACCACGCCCTTTTCCGTGGAGATCACCCTGTCGATTGAGGAGACGGCGCGCGCGCACGGCTGGAACAGTTTTGTGGTGAATATGTTTTCGGACGACAGCCCGGAAACCATGGTCGATCTGCTGCTTTCCCACCGGCCGGGCGGCATTATTTACACGACGATGGGCCTGCGGCAGGTGCCGGTCCCGGAAAAGCTGCTGACGCTTCCCTGCGTGCTGGCCAACTGTGAAAGTCTGCACCAGCCGGTAGCCAGCTATATCCCGGACGATGAGCAGGGGCAGTACGCCGGGGCAAAAGGGCTGTTCGCCGCCGGGTATCGCCGTCCGCTATGCCTGCATCTGCCGTCGCAGCATCTGGCCACGCGCCGGCGGCGTCAGGGGCTGGATCGCGCCTGCCATGAAGCCGGCATTGACACGGAGAGCCTGACCCACCGCTATATGACCTATGGCGATGAGCATTATCGCGATATCCCGGCCAGCGTTCTGTCGCAGTTTTCCCGGGGGAAACCCGTTTTTGATTCGGTGATCTGCGGCAATGACCGGGTGGCGTTTATGGTTTATCAGACCCTGCTGGCGCAAGGCGTCCGTATTCCCGAAGAGGTGGCCGTGCTGGGGTATGACAATATGGTGGGTATTGGCGATCTGTTCCTGCCGCCGCTGTCGACGGTGCAGCTTCCGCACTATGATATTGGCCGCCTCAGTGCGCTGCATATCATCAACGGTCAGACGCATCAGAACACGGTCCGCGTTCCCAGCCCGTGGCTGGAGAGAGCGTCGATTGCCCGCAGGCCAGCCTGATGGCGATGGCCTGCGCCTGCCCGCCAGACGTTCAGCGGGCAGGTACTGGCGTTAAAACGAGGTCCACTCCTCTTCTGCCGCTTTAGCCGGTCGGGACGGCACGGCAAGCGCTGGCGTCTGCGCCGCGCCGCTTACCCACTCACCTTCGTGTACCTGGCTGGCAGAGATTTTAAAGATAGCGACCATCTCACTGAGTTTTTTCGCCTGCTGTTCCAGCGAAATGGCGGCAGCCGAAGACTCCTGAACCAGCGTGGCGTTTTGCTGGGTGGTGGAGTCCATCTCGGTGACGGCTTTACCGATTTGCTCAATCCCCTGACGCTGTTCACTGGAAGAGCTGGAAATTTCGTCAATAATCTGGCTGACGTGGGTCACCGAACTGACGATATCCTCCATGCTGGCTCCGGCGCGGTTGACCAGCTCCGTCCCGGTGCCAATGCGCGCCACGGAATCATTGATCAGCGATTCAATTTCTTTCGCGGCATCCGCGCTTCGCTGCGCCAGCGTTCTGACTTCCCCCGCGACCACGGCAAACCCGCGTCCCTGTTCACCCGCTCTGGCGGCTTCTACCGCCGCGTTCAGCGCCAGAATATTGGTCTGGAAAGCAATGCCGTTGATCACGCTGATAATCTCGGTGATCTTCTTCGAACTGGTCGCAATACCGTTCATCGTACTGACCACTTCACCCACAATCTGGCCACCTTTGCGTGCATCGGCGCTGGCGCTGGCGGCCAGTTTGCTGGCCTGCTGGGCATTATCGGCGTTTAACCTTACCGTCGACGTCAGCTCCTCCATGCTGGAGGCGGTTTGTACCACGGCCGCTGACTGCTGTTCGGTGCGGGAGGCTAAGTCCGTATTTCCGGCGGCAATCTGTGACGAGGCGCTGGCAAGATGGCTGACGCTTTCACGGATGCCCGAGATCATGTCGCGCAACCGCGTGTTCATGGCCCCCATGGTTTGCGTCAGTCTGCCAAGCTCATCCGTTGAGGACGCCGCGATCTCTGCCGTCAGGTCGCCTGCGGAAATACGCTGGGCCAGCGCCAGGTTTTCACCAACGGGACGGGTGATCTTACGGGTGATGACCCAGGCCGTCAGCAGTCCGGCAACCACGCCCGCCAGCGACAGCGCCGAGATAATCATAATGGTGTTAACAATCAGCTGATTATTGAAGTCTGCCTGGGCTGCGATCAGCTCCTGGGTCGACCGGTTCAGCGACTCTGCGCCGGTGCCCATGGCGTCGGCAGCTTTCTGCGTGGCGGCGATGGCGGGCAGGAAGGTGTCAACGGCGCTTTTCAGCGCCTGATAACGTTCCCATGCCGGGGTCAGCACAGCGCGGGTGCTGTCGGAGGCGCTGGTCTGGGCATCACTGTACAGTGACTCCGCGTGGGTGAAGGCCTGTTCGAAGCGGGATAAAGCGTCCGGGGTGTGCTGGACCACCAGGTTATCTGCCGCTTCACTGAGCAGGGTTAAGGCAAACAGCAGATCATACAGTCTGGCACTGACGTCAGCCTCGGGCGCGGTATTCTTAATCTGGCTTTGCAGGTCAGCGATGGTGCGTTTGTCACTGTACTGGTGGACTTTCTGTGACAGCTGATTGCTCTGAACGCTTTTCTCATGGAAGGTGGTACGCAGCTGGCTGTAGTTGCGGATCAGGCCACCGAGCTGATCGAAGTGGGCCTTAGTGTCCCCGCGCCAGTTATACCTGCCAGCCTCGCTGTGCAGTGCCTGCATGGATTGGATGGCTTCACCGTTTTCTTTCATTTTCTGTTCGTCACCGGTCTGCATATAGAGCAGGCGGTTTCTTCTGGCGGTATCCAGCAGATTACCAATGTCATTGGTGATCTGGGTTTTTATCGAGTTACGCTCAATGGATTTTAAAGAAGAAATACTGTATCCGGATATGCCAATAATGATGGCGATCAACAGAATAAAACCTGAAAACAGTTTTTTTCCTATTGAGTAATTATTGAAATCAAATGCGCGCGTAATCATATTAAATCCCTTATAAACATAATTAATGGTCTTGGAGGTGTCTCTTCCCCAGGCGTATTTTTTAAGACATTGCTTCGAAGAACCTATCGGCCTGATGAAAGCGATCATTAATGTTTATTTACAATTTAGCGCTAAATGTTTTTATCCCGCTGAATTTAAAACAATGATTTTTATTGTGATGGATTGACAGCCTGGCAGGGGATAAAGCGAAACGGCAGGCGGGGATGCGCGGAAAGGATAAACAGCCAGGGGGGCAGTTATTCGTCGGCACGGGCCTGGAAGGTCGCGGGATGTTTTGGGCGCAGACAGCGGAGCCTGCGCCCGGGCGTTTTCGCTCAGTTCAGTGCGGCCAACCCCTAGCGTTTACGGCTATCCGGGATAATCAAATCACCCCTCAGTACGCAGGCACCCAGCATATCCTGGGTTTTTTCCGTCAGCCAGCTGACGATGCGCGCCGCCATGGCGTCCATTGAATATTCAATGGAGGGAATGGTCGGGATGCCGGGCAAATCCAGCGAACCCGCCAGGCTGAAGATCATAATATCGCCGGGTACCGCCTTATTAAACGCCTGGAGCTGGCTGATGACCCGCTGTGCCTCCTGCTCGTCTGCCACCAGCAGGGCATTGAAGTTGACGGTAGTGGCATTGTTCAGCAGTACCTGCACCGCCACGGAGGAGGTGGTGGAATCCATAAACACCAGATTACGGTTAAATGGCAAAAAATTGTTCTCCAGCGCCAGCTTATAGCCAAGCAAAACCTGGTCGGCGTGGCCCCGGGTATCCGGATGGATCAGGGCAATCTGGCGTCGTCCCTGGCTGATCAGATAATTGCAGGCGGTTTCCGCCGCGAAGGCGTGATCAAACTGGATGCTGTTCGGCGTGTCGGCATCGACACAGTCGATCAGGATCACGTGGTCATCGGCAATATCCAGCGGGAAGCGGGCACCGATAATCAAGACGTCGTCACACAGGCCGCAGGACAGTTCATCCAGCGCATTCATCACCCCGGCTTTGCTGTTGGCAAAGCGCAGCAGCAGATGTTTCTGGTGCTGACTGAGCTGTTTTTCCAGCGCGTAGAGGTAGCCGGTGGTCTGATTAATATTTTCCTGGGCGCAAATCACGCCAATGCAGCCGGTGGACTGGGAGAGTAAAGACTGGGCAATGACATTTGGCCGGTAATTGAGCTCTTCAGCAGCCTGTAATACCGCCAGGCGGCTGGCTTCTTTCACCCCGCGCGACCCGCTCAACACCCGTGATACGGTGGCTTTGGACACCCCAGCCAGACGCGATACATCGTTGATTGTTGACATTTATCTCCCCTGAACGCCGCAATATCAAACCGGCCAGACTGGCCGCAATAATGGCGCAAAATTCGCCACCGCCAGTATAGCGTCTTCCTCAAATCATGGAAACCGATTTTCCATATCATCTCAAAAGTGTCCATATCGGCGGTAATTCTGTGATGTGAATCGCGGAAAAATCCCTTTTCAGTAGGGGTTTATGATGAGGTTCACAGTTCTGTTTCCGCTTTATGGAAAACGGTTTCCGTATGGTGTCCAATCGTTTCCACATTTACGTTCCATTACATTTTGAGGTGAAGGATTTATGGTCAGGATTATGCTGTGCTGCTCTGCCGGGATGTCGACCAGTATGCTGGTAAGGAAAATGGTCGAGGCGGCGAAGGAAAGGGCGCTGGACGTGGATATTGAAGCCTACGGCGTTGCCGAGTTCGATAACCAGTTCCCTCACTATCAGGTCGTACTGCTGGGGCCTCAGGTCAAATATATGTTGAAAACCCTGTCAGAAAAGGCGGCCGCACAGGGCATTCCCGTTCAGCCCATCGATCCGATGGACTATGGCATGCAGCGCGGCGACAAGGTGCTGGACTTCGCGCTGTCTTTGATTAACGCGGTTCACTAAAAGGTGTTCATATGAGTTCGTTATATCAGTCCATGATTGCCGTTATCGAGCAATCGATTACCCCGCTGGCGGGGCGTCTCGGCCAGCAGAAGTATGTCATTGCCATCCGCGACGGCTTTACCGCCGCACTGCCGTTTATGATCATCGGCTCGTTTATGCTGGTGTTTATCTTTCCGCCGTTCTCGGCGGAGACCACCAACAGTTTTGCCCGCGGCTGGCTGGACTTCTCCCTGACTTACCGTGAACAGCTGATGCTGCCGTTTAATCTCAGCATGGGGGTCATGACCTTCTTTATCTCCGTGGGGATCGGTGCCAGCCTCGGGCGACAGTTTAATCTGGATCCGGTGATGGCCGGCCTGCTGGCGTTTATGGCATTTCTTCTGGTCGCCGCCCCCTATTCTGACGGGCATATTTCGACGCAGTATCTCTCCGGGCAGGGGATATTCACCGCGCTGATCACCGCCATCTACTCCACGCGGGTTTACGCCTGGCTGAAACAGAACAATATCACCATCCGCCTGCCGAAAGAGGTGCCGACCGGAGTGGCGCGTTCCTTTGAAATCCTGATCCCGGTGGTGGTGGTGATGGGCACGCTGCACCCGCTGAATCTGTTTATTGAAGCGCAGACCGGCATGATTATGCCGCAGGCGATCATGCACCTGCTGGAGCCGCTGGTATCGGCGTCGGATTCCCTGCCCGCTATTCTGCTGTCCGTACTGCTGTGCCAGATCTTCTGGTTTGCCGGCATCCACGGTGCGCTGATTGTGACCGGGATTATGAACCCGTTCTGGATGGCCAACCTGTCGGCAAACCAGGCGGCGCTGGCGGCGGGTTCCGCGTTACCGCACATCTATTTACAGGGCTTCTGGGATCACTACCTGCTGATCGGCGGGGTGGGCTCCACGCTGCCGCTGGCCTTCCTGCTGTTGCGCAGCCGCGTCACCCATCTGCGGACCATCGGCAAAATGGGCGTGGTGCCGAGCTTCTTTAATATCAATGAGCCGATCCTGTTTGGCGCGCCGATCATCATGAACCCGATGCTGTTTCTGCCGTTTATCTGCGTACCGATGGTCAACGCCTGCCTGGCCTATGGGGCAACCAAACTGGGGTGGCTGGCGCAGGTGGTATCCCTTACGCCGTGGACCACACCTGCACCGATAGGCGCGTCCTGGGCGGCGAACTGGGCCCTAAGCCCGGTAATAATGTGTCTGGTCTGTATGGTGATGTCGGCCCTGATGTACCTGCCGTTCCTGCGCGCCTACGAGCGCTCGTTACTGAAAGCTGAAGAGCAGAAAGTACAAAGTGCCGCCGCACCCTCAGGCGAAACCGTCCGCACTAACTGATGATCATGGAGAGTGAAACAATGAAATACCGATTTCCGGATAATTTCTGGTGGGGCAGTGCCAGCTCCGCGCTGCAAACCGAAGGCGAAAGCCAGCCGGGAGCCCGCGGTGAAACCACCTGGGACGCCTGGTATGCCAGCCAGCCGGAGCGCTTCCACCAGCAGGTGGGGCCACAGGATACGTCGGGTTTTTATCAGCACTGGCGTGACGATATTGCGTTGCTGAAACAGCTTAATCATAACAGTTACCGCACCTCACTGAGCTGGTCGCGGCTGATCCCGGACGGTACGGGGGCGGTGAACCCGCAGGCCGTGGCGTTCTATAACAACGTGATTGATGAGCTGCTGGCACAGGGGATCCAGCCGTTTATTACCCTGTTCCACTTTGATATGCCGGTAGCCATGCAGCAGCAGGGCGGCTGGGAGAGTCGTGACGTGGTGGCCGCGTTCAGTCGCTATGCCAAAATCTGCTATGAGCTGTTTGGTGACCGCGTGCTGCACTGGTTTACCTTTAATGAGCCGATTGTCCCGGTGGAAGGGGGGTATCTGTATGACTTCCACTATCCCAACGTGGTCGATTTCAAACGGGCGGCAACGGTGGCCTACCACACCGTGCTGGCTCATGCTCAGGCGGTACGTGCGTTCCGGGCAGGATCGTTCCCCGGGGAAATTGGCATCGTGCTCAATCTCACGCCGTCCTATCCGCGCTCTCAGCATCCGGCGGATGTGACAGCGGCACGCCATGCCGACCTGCTGTTCAACCGCAGCTTCCTCGATCCGGTGCTGCGCGGCGAATATCCGGCGGACCTGATGACGCTGCTGCAACGTTACGAGCAGTTGCCGGCCTGCCAGCCGGGGGACCGGGCATTAATTGCTGAGGGAAAAATCGATTTGCTGGGGATTAACTATTACCAGCCGCGTCGCGTGAAGTGCCGTGACAGTGCAGTGAATTTACACTCACCGTTTATGCCGGAATGGTTATTCGATCATTACGAGATGCCCGGCAGAAAAATGAATCCCTACCGGGGTTGGGAAATATATGAGCCGGGGATTTATGACATCCTGACTAATTTACGGCTTAATTATGATAACCCGCGCTGCTTTATTTCTGAGAATGGGATGGGCGTGGAAAATGAGCAGCGCTTCACAGAGAACGGCCAGATTCAGGACGATTATCGCATTGAATTTGTCACCGGACATCTTAAATGGCTGCATAAAGGGATCGCTGAAGGCAGCCACTGCCTGGGCTATCACATGTGGACGTTTATTGATAACTGGTCATGGTGTAACGGTTATAAAAACCGCTACGGCTTCGTGCAGTTAGATTTAGCCACACAGCAGCGCACGGTGAAGAAAAGCGGAGAGTGGTTTGCCCGCACTGCCGCAGATAACGGCTTTGGTGAGGAAGGTAACAATGATTGATTTAGAAGAAGCGGTGATGGAGATCATCGTCAATGCCGGGCAGTCGCGCAGCCTGTGCTTTGAAGCCCTGCACGCGGCACGCGGTGGCGATATAGCGCACGCGAAAGCGCTGCTGACTGAAGCCGACGGCTTCTCACGGCAGGCCCATCAGATGCAGACAAAGCTGATTGAACAGGATGCCGGAGAAGGGCGTCAGCCGATGACGTTAATTATGGTTCATGCACAGGACCATTTAATGACCTCGCTGCTGGCGCGTGAATTATCTGAAGAAATTATTCATTTATATCAGCGTTAATAGTGAACCCTTACGCACAGGAGAAACCGTAAATAGCAAAAAATAATTCACTCTGATGATAGCCTGATACCTTACTTTCAAAATAACAGCACTCACGCTGCTTTATCAGCGCGGCCTCGTGCCGGCTGATAAAAGGCAGAGTCATAATGAGAATATTATGAAACTAGTTAATCAATTGCCGGTTACCCTGGCGGTGATGGCCGCCCTTTGCTCTGGAAACGTCGTTGCACAAGAATTTACGCAGGAACAGATAGACGCCATCGTGGCAAAGGCGGTCGATAAAGCTCTGGCCGAACGCCAGGCTAAAATAGACGGAGCCGTGGATAAAGCCCTCGCCGATCGCCAGGCGAAAATCGATAAGGCCGAGGCGAAAAAGGCCGATGTGATCACCGAGCCGCAAACCCCCGCGCAGTCACCGGATATGGCGATCCCGTTTGGCGTCCAGTTTACCGGGTATGCCCGCTACGGAGCACAGTTCCAGGGCGGCGACCAGAAATTTGTCGGCGTGGATGGCTCCTATAACGGCTCCTCGGCCATCGGTCGCCTGGGCAACGAAGGCAACGGCGGCGAGTTCCAGCTTTCCAAAGCGTTTAAGGGGGATAATGGTGCCATCTGGGACGTTAACGTGATGATCGACCACTGGGGCGATGAGGTGAACCTCAAGAAGGCCTACGCGGGCGTCACTAACCTGTTTGACTCGAATCCTAACGCCTACCTGTGGGCCGGGCGCGACTTCCATCAGCGTCCACAGCAGGGGATTAACGACTACTTCTGGATGAACCACGACGGCCAGGGGGCCGGGGTGAAAAACTTCGAACTGGGCGGCGTGAAGTTTGACGTGGCGACGGTGGCCGCTGTTGAGGCCTGTAACCCGGAAATCATGGATGAAGAGGGCAACCCGTCGCGCATCAGCTGTACCGGCGGATCGGGGACCGGTGATAAAGGCAATTATGCGCTGACCTCGAAAATACACGGCATGAAGGTCGGCCCGCTGGATCTGGAGCTGTATGCCAATTACGGCTTTGACTCTAAGGCTGTCGAGAGCGAAGAGCGTCTGAAGGCCTGGCAGGGCGGTGCGGTGTTGAGTCACACCGGGGAAAACGGGGTGAATAAAGTGATCACCCGTTACTCGAATAACGCCGACAACAGCGTGTTCAACAAAACCGATGAGCTGACCACCGTCTACGCCAGCTTTGAAGGCAACTATAAGTTCACCCAACAGGCGCAGGTGGAGTATCTGCTGGCCTTCCACGATTATTCCAATAAAGCGGATAACACCGACGATCGCCGCAACTACGGCGCGATTGTCCGGCCGATGTACTGGTGGAACGACGTGCATTCGACGTGGCTGGAAGCAGGTTATCAGCGGGTTGACTACGACCAGGGCGGCGATAACCACGGCTGGAAGATGACGCTGTCGCAGAACGTATCAATCGCCATGGGGCCGGAGTTCCGTCCGATGCTGCGCTTCTACGTCACCGGCGGCGAGGTGGATAACAAGCGCACCGCGCGCATCAACGGCAGCGATGACGATACCCAGCTGGATTCGTTCAACGTTGGCGCGATGTGGGAAGCCTGGTTCTGATCAGGGTGTAAAACCAGGCCGGTTTTGAGCTGGTCGTGATACCGTGGCGCTTCTCAACCTGGCGCGAACACAATGGACAGCGGGCATTGCCTCAGCCTGCGGTCAGCCAGATGTGACGCGCCACGGATGGCGCATGTTGAGGGGCGCTGGGATGTCGGGGTTGCCGATCCAGATCTGCTCAGGCCGCCTGGTCCTGCGGCAGGGGAATATCCGCGCTGATCCGCAGCCCGTCCCGATCGAACACCATGCACTGGTGTGCAGAGAAGGCGGGACGCAGCATTTGATAGGGCCGGAAGTGAACATCGCCCGGCAGTAACATTTTAAAGCCGTCGTGACCATATACCTGACCAAACAGGTAGGTGTTATTCCCCAGCCTTTCCACCACTTCACAGTGGAAGTCGAGATGCAGCGTGGCATCGCTGTTGACCCGCAGATGTTCCGGACGGATGCCCAGCGTCAGCTCCTCCCCGGGTTGCAGCTGGCGTGCCGGGGCGGGCAGCACCAGCCTGTTGGCCCCTTCATTAACGGTGACGGTCAGCGCCTGCGCGCTACAGTGCTCGACGTGCGCGGGCAGGAAATTCATCTTTGGCGAACCGATAAACCCGGCCACAAAGCGGTTTACCGGGTTGTAGTAGAGTTCCATCGGTGAGCCGACCTGTTCCACCTTACCGTAGTTCATCACCACGATTTTATCGGCCAGCGTCATTGCCTCTATCTGGTCATGCGTGACATACACCATGGTGGTTTTCAGCTCCTGGTGCAGTTTGGCAATATGCAGTCGCATATCCACGCGCAGTTCCGCATCCAGATTCGATAAAGGCTCATCAAACATAAATACCCGCGGGTTACGCACGATCGCCCGGCCGATCGCCACGCGCTGGCGCTGGCCGCCGGAAAGCTCTTTCGGCTTGCGCTCCAGCAGGTGAGAGAGTTGCAGCGTTTTGGACACCATCTCCACCTGATGGCGAATTTTCTCTTTCGGTACGCCGTTGACCTTCAGGCCGTAGCCCATATTTTCGGCCACCGTCATATGCGGATAAAGCGCGTAGGACTGGAACACCATCGCCACGCCCCGGTGGGCAGGAGCCACGTCGTTCATTAACTCATCACCGATCAGGATCTCACCGTCACTGACTTCTTCCAGCCCGGCAATCAGCCGCAGCAGGGTGGATTTGCCGCAGCCAGAAGGACCGACAAACACGGTAAATTCACCGTCTTCAATATCCAGTTGAATATTATTGAGCGTTTCTGTTTTGCCAAAACGCTTACACACGTTTCTCAGTCTGATGCTGGACATGCGGAACCTCTTCGAAAGGGGTGTTTAAGAAAAAATGTATTACGTATTACAAATCACTTTTGTGACACGCGAACCCTTGTGGCGTCTGGCTTGACTATAAACCCCAGCTGCAGAGCACCCTAGGGGGGATTTTGATTTCTGTAATACCGATCACATATTAGTGAGAACAGGGTGGAGGACACGCGCCGTTCCGCGTAGCGTATGACATCAACACGCTGTAACACTTTTCCTTCTGCAAGGCATATTAACCGGGCTTTGCGCAGTAGCGGTGAGAACATCAGCGATATAAAAAACGGATAAATGTTATACCTTCACATGAGGTCAGCCATGAAAGTTAAAACCCGCATCACTCTGCTACTGTCAGCCCTGGTTCTGGGGCAGGCTGCCCACGCCGCACAGCAACTGACCGTCTGGGAAGATATTAAGAAGTCGGACGGTATTAAAACGGCCATCGCTGATTTTCAAAAGCAGCACAACGTCGAGGTCAAGGTGCAGGAGATGCCGTTTGCCCAGCAGATTGAAAAGCTGCGTCTGGACGGCCCGGCCGGCATCGGCCCTGATGTGCTGGTGATCCCGAACGACCAGCTGGGCAGCGCGGTGGTGCAGGGCCTGCTGTCACCGATCAGCGTCGATGCGGCGCATCAGGCGGCGTATACCCCGTCAGCGATGGCGGCCTTCATCCAGAATAATGTCGTCTACGGGGTGCCGAAGGCGGTGGAAACCCTGGTGCTGATCTACAACAAAGACCTGTTGCCAGCCCCGCTGAAAACCCTGGATGAATATCGTGAGTTTTCTAAGAAGCAGCGCGAAGCGAAGCAGTACGGCCTGTTGGCTAAATTTGACCAGATTTACTACAGCTGGGGTGCCATCGCGCCGATGGGCGGCTACATCTTCGGTAAGGACGGGAAGGGCGGGCTGAACACCCAGGATATCGGGCTGAACACCGCAGGCAGCGTCGAGGCCGTCACCTACCTCAAGAGTTTCTTCACTCAGGGCCTGCTGCCGTCCGGCATTCTCGGTGACAACGGCCTGAATGCTATCGACTCGCTGTTTACAGAGAAAAAAGCCGCCGCGGTGATCAACGGCCCGTGGGCGTTCCAGCCTTACCAGTCAGCGGGCATTAATTATGGCGTGGCACCGCTGCCTTTGCTGCCTAACGGTAAACCGATGAGTTCTTTCCTCGGCGTGAAAGGCTATGTGGTTTCCACCTGGAGTCAGGACAAAGCGCTGGCGCAGCAGTTTATCCAGTTTATTAACCAGCCGCAGTACGTCAAAGAACGCTTCCAGAAGACCCAGGAGATCCCGCCGGTGGTGGCCCTGATGAACGATCCGCTGATTAAAAACGATGAAAAAGCCAATGCCGTGGCCGTGCAGGCGGAACGCGCCGTTGCCATGCCGGGGGTGCCTGAGATGCAGGAAGTCTGGGGCCCGGCGAATACTGCGCTGGAACTGAGCGTGACCGGTAAGCAGGAGCCAAAAGTGGCGCTGGATAACGCGGTGAAGCAGATCACCATGCAGATTGAAGCCATGCAGGCCAGCAACCAGTAAGCCGGGCTCACCCAACGGCACGAATGAAGAAGGATAATGCTGTGATGATTTCCCCCAGTGAAAAACTGATGCTCAACAAGCGCACCCGGCAGCACGCGCTGACTGGCGCACTGCTGGCGCTGTTACCGGGTTTCGGCCAGTTTTACCACCGCCAGTGGGCGAAGGGGATCTGTTTTCTGATCCTGCTGACCAGCTTTTACGGTGTGTTTCATAACTTCCTGCAGCAGGGGCTGTGGGGGCTGGCGACGCTGGGGGAAGAAGTCCCCCGCGATAACTCCATCTTTCTGCTGGCAGAGGGGATTATCAGCGTACTGATCATCGCCTTCGGCATCACGATATGGGGGCTGTCGGTGCGCGACGCGTGGCTGAACGGCTGTCGTCGCGATGAGGGAAAACCGCTGCACGGCGTGCGCAAACAGTATCAGCTCCTGCTGCGCGAGGGCTTCCCTTACCTGATGATCACCCCGGGGTTTATCCTGCTGGTGTTTGTGGTGGTATTCCCGATCCTGTTTGGCTTTGCCATCGCCTTTACCAACTACAACCTGTATCACACGCCGCCAGCTAAGCTGGTGGACTGGGTGGGGCTGAAAAACTTCGTCAATATTTTCACCCTGTCTATCTGGCGCTCGACCTTCTTCGACGTGCTGCAGTGGACCGTCGTCTGGACGCTGCTGGCTACAACGCTCCAGTGTTCGGTGGGAGTGATGCTGGCGATTCTGGTCAACCAGAAAGACCTGCGTTTTAAACCGCTGATCCGCACTATTTTTATTCTGCCCTGGGCGGTGCCCGGCTTTGTCACCATCCTGGTGTTTGCCGGCATGTTTAACGACAGCTTTGGCGTGATTAATAACGCCATCCTCGACTTCTTTGGGATTGCGCCAAAGGCCTGGATGACCGATCCGTTCTGGACCAAAACCGCGCTGATCATGATGCAGACCTGGCTGGGCTTTCCGTTTGTCTTTGCCATGACGACCGGCGTGTTGCAGGCCATCCCGGATGACCTGTATGAAGCGGCAATGATGGACGGTGCCGGGCCCTGGACGCGCCTGCGCACCATTACGCTGCCGCTGGTGATGTACGCCATTGCGCCGATCATCATCACCCAGTACACCTTCAACTTTAACAACTTCAATATTATCTACCTGTTTAACAACGGCGGGCCGGCGGTAGCGGGATCGAACGCGGGCGGCACCGATATTCTGGTGTCGTGGATCTACAAACTCACCATGTCGTCATCGCAGTACGCGATTGCCGCCACCATTACGATTTTGCTGTCGATCTTTGTGGTCGGTCTGGCGCTGTGGCAGTTCCGCGCCACCAAATCGTTTAAACAAGATGAGATGGCATAAGGGAGCATCATGGCTAAGTCAGTGAGTATCAAACGCGAAAAATGGCTGCGCCTGTCGCTTACCTGGCTGGTGGTGCTGATGGTGTCGACCATCATTATCTACCCGCTGGTGTGGACGGTAGGGGCATCGCTGAATGCCGGTAACAGCCTGCTGAGCAGCTCTATCATTCCCGAGAACGCCTCGCTGCAGCACTATCGCGACCTGTTCAACGGCACGGTGCCGTACCTGACGTGGTACTGGAACTCGATGAAAATCAGCTTCTTCACCATGGTGCTGACCTTAATCAGCGTCAGCTGCACGGCCTACGCCTTCTCGCGCTTTCGCTTTAAAGGGCGGCAGAACGGTCTGATGCTGTTTCTGCTGTTGCAGATGATCCCGCAGTTTTCAGCGCTGATTGCCATCTTTGTGCTGTCGCAGCTGCTGGGGTTAATCAACAGCCACCTGGCGCTGGTACTGATCTACGTTGGCGGCATGATCCCGATGAATACCTACCTGATGAAGGGCTACCTCGACGCCATTCCGAAGGATCTGGATGAGTCCGCACGCATGGACGGGGCCGGGAATTTCCGCGTCTTTATTGAAATTATCATGCCGCTGTCAAAGCCCATCCTCGCGGTGGTGGCGCTGTTCTCCTTTACCGGGCCGCTGGGGGATTTCATCCTCTCCAGCACCATTCTGCGCAGCCCGGACCAGTTCACGCTGCCTATCGGTTTGTACAATCTGGTTTCGCAAAAAATGGGGGCCAGCTACACCACCTACGCGGCGGGGGCCGTGCTGATTGCCGTTCCGGTCGCCATCCTCTACCTGGCGCTGCAGAAATACTTCGTTTCAGGCCTGACTTCAGGAAGTACAAAGGGATAAATCATGACACCAAAAACGCTGTTTCTCGCCCTGGCCATGGTCTGGGCTGTGCCTCTCTTCGCCGCGAATACGCCGGCAATCCCTGCCCTCGGGCCGGTGCCAGCAGACTTTGTTAAGGGCGCGGATATCTCCACACTGCCCGAACTGGAGAAGCTGGGCGTTAAATTTTACAACGCTGACAATCAGTTACAGGACCCGATTGCCATTTTGAAGGCGAACGGTATCAATACGCTTCGCCTGCGACTGTGGGTGGACCCCTATGATGCCAGCGGTAAAGCGTACGGCGGCGGGACCAACGATCTGCCTACCACCCTGGCGCTGGCGAAGCGCGCAAAAGCGGCAGGTATGCAGATCCTGCTGGACTTCCACTACAGCGATTTCTGGACCGATCCGGGCAAGCAGTTCAAGCCGAAGGCCTGGGAAAAACTCACCTTCCCGCAGCTGGAAACGCGCATTCATGACTACACCCGCGACACCATTGCGCGCTTTAAAGCCGAAGGGGTGCTGCCGGATATCGTGCAGATCGGCAACGAGCTGAACGGCGGCATGCTGTGGCCGGAGGGCAAAAGCTGGGGGCAGAACGGCGGTGAGTTTGACCGTCTGGCCGGGCTGCTGAAAGCGGCAATTAGCGGCCTGCGGGAAAACCTCAGCGACCCGTCACAGGTCAAAATCATGCTGCACCTGGCGGAAGGAACGAAAAATGACATGTTCCGCTGGTGGTTCGACGAAATTACCCGCCGCCAGGTGCCGTTCGATGTCATTGGTCTGTCGATGTACACCTACTGGAACGGCCCGATCAGCGCCCTGAAAGCCAATATGGATGATATCAGCCAGCGCTATCAGAAAGACGTGATGGTGGTGGAGGCCGCCTACGGCTACACGCTGAAAAATTGCGACAGCGCGGAGAACAGCTTCCAGTCGAAAGAAGAAAAAGACGGGGGCTATCCGGCTACCGTTGCGGGCCAGGCCGCCTATCTGCACGACCTGATGCAGGCGGTACTGGCGGTGCCGGATCACCGTGGCAAGGGCGTGGTTTACTGGGAGCCGATGTGGATAGCCGCATCGGGCAATACCTGGGCCACGCCGGAAGGGATGAAGTACATCCACGACGAGTGGAAACAGGGCAACGCCCGTGAGAACCAGGCGCTGTTTGACTGCCAGGGCAAAGTGCTGCCGTCAATTCAGGCTTTCCATTAATTTACAGGCCTGAGGGCCGGTGTCGCTGACACCTCTGAGGAACCGTTATGTCTAAATTCCCCCCGCTTTCTGCCGGCGTTAACGCGCTGCTGCACGGTGCGGATTACAACCCCGAACAGTGGGAAAACTCGCCGGGCATCATTGATGACGATGTTGCGATGATGCAGCAGGCGCACTGTAATGTGATGTCGGTCGGGATCTTCAGCTGGGCCAAACTTGAGCCGGAAGAGGGCCGCTATGACTTTGGCTGGCTGGATAACGTGCTGGAAAAGCTGCACCAGAAGTCAATCCGGGTGTTTCTGGCCACCCCGAGCGGCGCACGCCCGGCGTGGATGTCGCAAAAATACCCTGAAGTGCTGCGTACCGGTCGCGACCGCGTGCCCGCGCTACACGGGGGGCGTCACAATCACTGTATGACCTCGCCGGTGTACCGGCAAAAAGTGCAGGCGATGAACGTACAGCTGGCCACGCGCTATGCGCATCATCCGGCGGTGATTGGCTGGCATATTTCCAATGAGTACGGCGGCGAGTGCCACTGCGATCGCTGTCAGCAGGCTTTTCGCGGCTGGCTGCAGCGGCGCTATGGCACTCTGGAGCAGCTCAATCACGCCTGGTGGAGTGACTTCTGGAGCCACACCTATACCGACTGGTCGCAGATTGCCTCGCCCTCGCCGCAGGGGGAGTCATCGATCCACGGTCTGAACCTTGACTGGCGGCGCTTTATGACCGACCAGGTGACCGACTTCTGTGCGGAAGAGATCAAACCGCTGAAAGCGGCCAACCCGGCACTGCCAGCGACCACTAACTTTATGGAGTATTTCTACGACTACGATTACTGGAAGCTGTCGCAGCCGTTGGATTTTATCTCCTGGGACAGTTACCCGACGTGGCATAACGAGAAGGATGAAACCACGCTGGCCTGCTACACCGCCATGTATCACGATCTGATGCGTACCCTGAAGCAGGGCAGACCGTTTGTGTTGATGGAGTCAACGCCGGGTGCCACCAACTGGCAGCCAACCAGCAAGCTGAAAAAGCCGGGGATGCATATCCTCTCGTCATTACAGGCGGTGGCCCACGGGGCGGATGCGGTGCAGTACTTCCAGTGGCGTAAAAGCCGCGGGTCGGTGGAAAAATTCCACGGCGCAGTGGTCGATCACGTCGGTCATCTGGACACCCGCATTGGCCGGGAGGTGACAGAACTGGGCCGGATGCTGGCGGCAATGACGCCAGTGCAGGGCACCCGCGTTGAGGCGAAAGTGGCGATTATTTTCGACTGGGAAAGCCGCTGGGCCATGGACAATGCCCAGGGACCGCGCAATATTGGCCTGCACTATGAGCGCACGGTGACAGAACACTACCGTACCTTCTGGGAACAGGGCGTAGCCGTGGATGTGATCAACGCCGATGCGGACCTGAGTGGCTACGCGCTGGTGATCGCGCCGATGCTGTATATGGTCCGCGACGGCTTTGCCGCACGGGTGGAACAGCATCTGCGCCAGGGCGGGCAGTTTGTTGCCAGCTACTGGACGGGGGTGGTCAATGAAAGCGACCTCTGTTATCTCGGCGGTTTCCCGGGTCCGCTGCGGCCGCTACTGGGGGTCTGGTCTGAGGAAATTGACAGCCTGACGGATGACGAGAGCAATGGCGTACGTGCCCTTGCCGGTAATGAGCTGGGTTTACAGGGGTCGTATCAGGCACGTGAACTTTGTGAACATATTCACCTGGAAGGGGCGACGGCGCTGGCGGTTTACGAAAGCGATTTCTATGCCGGTAAACCGGCGGTGACCGTCAACCGGGTGGGCGAAGGGCAGGCGTGGTATATCGCTTCGCGTAACGACCGCGCGTTCCACCGTGATTTCTACGGCGCACTGATTACCCGGCTGGCCCTGCCGCGTGCGCTGGCCGTAGACTTCCCGCCCGGCGTCACCGCGCACCGCCGTACCGATGACGAACACAGCTTTGTCTTCCTGCAGAACTTCACGGCGCAGACGCATACCGTTGTGCTGCCCGCAGGGATCAGCGACCTGATCGACGGTGCGCCGCTCTCCGGCACGCAGAGTATTCCTCCCTGGGGCTGTCGCGTGCTGCGCGCCCCGCTGTAATCGTTGTCTCACTGGCGGGCCTCTGGCCCGCTTTTTTTTTGCCTGAAGCAGTAAGGAGAGAGTTATGGTCAGTCTGAAATTATTTAAGCGCTACTTCAGCCGGGAACCGGCCACGACGGAGGCCACTCCGGAAGACAGCGTGCTGCTGGACCGGCTGATGAGCTGCTTTGGCGGGCGGGACAATATTGTCCAGGTAGAGGCCTGCCTGACCCGACTGCGGGTGACAGTGAAATCCCTGGCTGCGGTGGATAATGCCGGGCTGCAGCAGGCCGGTGCGCTGGGCGTGGTGATTCTGGGCCATGAGGTCCATGCGATCTTTGGCACGCAGTCAGACCGCCTGCGCGAGCTGATGGAGGCCCGCTTCTTTCGCCAGCCCTGAATGAAAAAAAGGGATAACCGGTGACGGTTATCCCAATAAGCGATCCAGTGTTTATCCAATGATGATGAAGGCGTTTAGTCGTGCATTACCACCAGGCTTCAACCTGCACACCGAAGTTCCAGGTGTTGCTGGCGGTACCGTCCTGGAAGCTGTTCCCCTGCTCGGAGTCGTTCAGGTATGAGGTGAAAATACGCAGCTCCGGGCGTGACATAAATTCCGGACCGGCGGCAAGACCGAGAGCGAGGGTATATTTCTGTCCGGCCTGTTTGTAGTCGCTGCCGTCTTTATTCTGGTCTTTCTGCATAAACGTACCGGCTTCACCGATACCGCGCACATAGTCGGTGAACTGATACTGCGCGCGACCGACGAGAGAGAGCAGGGTGCTCTTATCCGTGAACGCGGTGACGTGGTCAGCCGCGCCCCAGGTGATGACCTGATTCAGCGACAGGCGGTCAGTGATCGGCAGCAGGCCGGTATTGATCACGCGGTAGCCCGTGGCATCACGCGTGTCGTTATACATGTCATACCAGCCGCCGCCCTGGGAGATCATGTTCTGTGCCAGTCCTTTGTTGGCATACTGCAGCACCAGCTTCTGATAGCCGCCCCACATGTCCTGGCTGATCTCACCGGTCAGCATCACGCCATTTTCCGCGTCGTACAGCTCACCGTACTCTTTCTGCTTGTTGGTCGGGTTCGGCATGGCGTAATCGATGCCAAACTCCGTCCACGCCCCGCTCCACGGCTTCAGACCGGCGTAGCGCACGTCCAGGTAGTTGATATTGACGTCGTTATCCCCGTCGGCACGGTAGTCAACGTCGTTGGCATCACCGCGGATCCAAGCGACGGAAATCGCCCCCGGACCTAAAGTGTAGTTTTCAATACCGGCACCGGAGCCGGAGATGTTCCAGTATTTGGTATCGATAATATGCAGGTCATGGCGCTGGTAATAGCGTTTACCGCCCCAGATCACCGCGTTTTTATCGCCGGGGATCAGCCCTTTGATCTGCAGGTTGAGCTGACGCAGGCCGAACTGCGCATCGTCACCTAAGGTGGTTTCATTGTCGTTGGAGCCGTCGGAAAACATGCTGACCATCGAGTCGACATAAAAACTGACGTCGTCCTTTTTGTACACTTCACTGCCCAGCTCAATCTCACCGTAGGTGTCAGCTTCGTTACCCAGACGACCAATTTTATTTTTCTGCCACTCCTCCATGCCGCCGTCGCGCGAAACGCCCACGCCACCGCGCAGATAGCCGTGGAAATCGATATTGTCGATGGCTGCGAAAGCAGGAGAAGTCAGTGTGGCTGCCAGTGCCACCGCGGTCGCCGTTAGTCTTGTGTTCATGTCACCCTCTGTTTATATTTGTCATACGTTCACACGATGGCGACAGTAAACGCCCGCTGACGAGAGGTGCGCAAACGGAGTGTCGAAATTGTGTGATTTACTGCAAGTATTTAGGCGTAAATTGTAACGATTGGTGAGATTGATCACCAAATATCAAATGTGAACGTCATACTTATTTGTCATTTTCTGACAGTGTGACCGGGTTAACCTGAGCGTTACTGGCCTTGTGATACAATTTGTCCATCGGTTAACAGGGAAGAGAAACATGAAATCAAAGAGCGCCACTCTGGAGGATGTCGCCCGCCATGCAGGGGTGTCATATCAAACGGTTTCCAGAGTGCTGAATAAGTCGGCGAATGTCTCGGAAGGGACGCGCAGCAAGGTAACAAAGGCGATAGAGGCGCTGCGTTATGTGCCCAACCGGCTGGCACAGCAGCTGGTCGGGAAGCAGAGCACGACGCTGGGCCTGGTGACCACCTCCCTGGCCCTGCATGCCCCCTCTCAGGTGGCGGCCGCGATCAAGCGTTACGCCAACGTGTCGGGGTATCAGGTGCTGATCGCCATGATTGATGAGAACGTCAATCAAAGTTTGCAGGAGTCGATCAATGAACTGAAGTCGCAGCTGGTGGATAAAGTGATTATCAACGTCCCGCTGGACACCGCCTGCGCAGAGCGCATCGTTGAGGAGAACCAGGACATCCTCTGTCTGTTCCTGGATGTTGACCCGTACTGCTCAGTGTTTAACGTTTCGTTTAATCCGGCGGACGGCACCCGCGCCAGCGTGAAGTATCTCTATGAACAGGGGCACCGCGCGTTTGCACTGCTGGCGGGGCCGGAACAGTCTGTCTCTGCCCGGCTGCGGCTGAAGAGCTGGCTGGACACGCTGGAAAGCTACCGGCTGGAACCCGTCAGCGTGATCCACGGCAACTGGGACGCACAGAGTGGTTACAGCGGCATTTTACAGCTGATGCGGGAAAATCCGCACTTCAGCGCACTGCTGGTGGGCAACGATCAGATGGCGCTCGGCGTACTTAGCGCGCTGCATCAGCAGGGCATTGCGGTGCCGGGGCAGGTGTCGGTGGTGGGGTACGATGATACCTACGAGAGCGCGTTTTTCCACCCGGCGCTGACCACGGTGTCGCTGGACCTGGACTTACAGGGAAAAGAGGCGGTGCAGCGTATCCTGCAGGCCAGCGATGACGACCACAGTCGTTCCTCCTCGATCCTGCCTGCCCGTCTGGTGGTGCGTAACTCGACGACAGCGGCCGGGCAGCAGCAGCAGGATCTGAAGCAGATTGCTGAACAGCTGCGGCTGATTGCCAGCCGCCTGGGGTAGCGGCAGCGTGAGGAAAGGGGCGTTGGGTCTCCGTGGGTCGGCGGCGACCCTCGGGCCGACCGGAACAGAAGGTTGGCCCTTCAATACAACGGGAGGTCGGGCCCGAAAATCCTGACGGAATGCCGGGCCCTGCCAGTGAAGCTGTGGGGGGCTGATAAGGGTTATTTCGCCCCAAAACAGGCGTTCAGCCCGGCCTGGGTGTCTTTACTGGCCAGACCCGGCATGGGTTTATCGGCGATCAGCGTCACGCCGGTATCCACATAGCCAGAGGCTTTTTTACCGTGACGGGCCCAGGCCACCGCCGCGTCAACGCCCATCGCCGCCATGGTCAGCGGGTACTGCTGCGCCGTGGCGGCAATTTTACCGGCCCGCACGTTGTTCACCCCGGCACAGCCGCCGTCCACGGAGACAATCATCGCGCTCTTCTCTTTGCCCGCCTCCAGCAGCGCCTTATAGGCCCCGGCCGCCGCAGGTTCATTGATGGTATACACCAGGTTGATGTCAGGATGGCTTTTCAGACAGCTGGCCATCACTTCATAACCCTGCTGTTCTGCCCCCTGCGAGAACCCGGCACACACCGTTTCAGGCGTCACCGACAGCTCGCTGGAATCTGCTCCTACCGCCGGTAAGCCCAGCCCGGTCATAAACCCGTTATGGCGTCTTGCCCCGACTAAGTGACCGGGAGAGAGGTCCAGCATGGCGATTTTCAGCGGCTGACCGGGATATTTCAGCGGCATGGCGGCTTTGGCATACTGGCCGATAAGCTCGCCTGCTTTGTAGTTATCCGTGGCGAACAGGGCATCTACCGCCGATATCGGGTCAGTCGGGGAGTCCAGGGCGATCACCTGAACCCCTCTGGCACGCACTTCGTCCAGCGCCGGCACAATCGCCTTTGCATCACTCGGTGTGATCAGCAGGGTGGTGGCCCCGGCGGCCACCATTTCCTCGATCGCCAGGATTTGTGCCGGATAATCGCCATCTTCTTTGCCCGCTGCCGTCAGAAGTTTGACGCCATGCACCGTCGCCCCCAGCATCGCCCCTTCCTTCATTTTCAGAAAGAACGGATTGGTGTCTGTTTTCGTGATCAGCCCGATGGTAATCGTGTCACTGCTGGCCACTGCCGTGGAGGTGACCACGGCAGCCAGCGTTAAAGCCCAGGAGAGTTTCATCGCAATTCCTTAGCGCAGGGTCGCTGTTGTGTCGCTGAGACGACCGGCACGGGAGATATCGAACGCAGAGATCCCCTCCAGCAGTAAATACGCCTGCTGTTTCAGGCTGGCGGCAGCGGCGGCACTCTCTTCAACCAGTGCGGCGTTCTGCTGCGTGGCCTCATCCATATTGACCACGGCTTTGTTCACCTGGTCGATACCGGTATGCTGCTCGCTGGACGCCAGGGTGATTTCAGCCATCAGGCTGTTAACGCCTTTCACCGCGTTCACCACTTCCTGCATGGTGCTGCCAGCTTCGTCAACCAGCTTAGAACCGGTATTGATACGATCAACCGATTCGTCGATCAGATTTTTAATTTCCCGGGCGGCCGTGGCGCTGCGCTGGGCGAGGATGCGGACTTCGCCCGCGACCACGGCAAACCCGCGACCCTGTTCCCCGGCGCGTGCGGCTTCCACCGCGGCGTTCAGTGCCAGAATGTTGGTCTGGAAGGCAATGCTCTCAATCACGGTGATAATCTGCGTGACTTTGCCGGAGCTGCTGGCGATGTCGTGCATGGTGGTGACCACGCGCTCGACCACGTTACCGCCGCGCTGCGCGACGTCGGAGGCGTTGGTTGCCATCAGATTCCCCTGATGGGCATTATCGGCGTTGTGTTTAACCGTGGCGGTCAGCTGCTCCATACTGGCGGAGGTCTGCTCCAGCGACGAGGCCTGGGCCTCCGTGCGGCGGCTTAAGTCCTCATTGCCCAGGGTAATTTCACTGGAGGCAGAAACAATGCTTTCGGCAGAGTTGGCGACCTGGCTGATAAGCTGATGCAGTTTCTCCTGCATTTCACCGATAGCCGCCAGCACGCTGCCGGACGGTGCCGTACTGGCCCCGTTCACCTGGCTGAGGTCGCCCTGCGCAATGCGCTGCACCACCTGGCCTAACACTGCGGGCTCTTCGCCCAGCGCACGGAACAGCGAACGGATGATCATCGCCCCGAGGATCACCGCCAGCGTCAGCGCCAGCAGGCTGATAGCGATAAAGATGATCCGGGTCTGCTGGTAAGCCGCCTCAGCGGTGTTCAGACTTTCGTCCGCGCGTTCGGTGCTGTATTGCAGATACTGGTTGGCTGAGGTGAGTAACTGGGTTAACTGCGGGCGCAGTTCCCGGTTCATGCGGTCAATGGCTTCTGCCTTCTTTTCTGCCAGCGCCAGCTCAACGATGTTATGAGCAACAGGGCGATATGCCTCTTCGGCACGGGCAATGGCGGCCACAAACTGCCGGTCCTGATCGGTAACGTCAGTATGCCTTGTCACCGCCGCCTGCAGCTGTTTCAGTGCCGTGGCCGTTTTGTCTTCTGCTGCCGCGACCTGTTTTTTACCGGCCTCAATATCTGCGGCTTCGCTGACCAGCACCAGGCCATAAAGACTTAGCGAGCTGTCTTTCACGCCGCTAAGGATCAGGTTGACGGAGGACTCACGCGCTGCGACCTGTTGTACATGGGTTTTAAAGCGGTCATTGGCGTTACTGAGCGAGTTCATCGAGAGAATGACGACGGCAAGCACAATCACCACTAACACGCCGAAGCCCAGGGTCAGCTGGGTCCGGACGGTTGTATTTTTGAATTGCATAAATTGACACCCCTGAAAAATCGACGAAAAGTTAAGCGTTCGGCCTTGATATGAGCAGTAATGAACATAAATTTGTTAAGCTGAATGGATTCAGTCAGCAGACCTGATTACAGTAGCCAAACAGGGTTCATGGGGATCACATTCGGGCTGGCGGCATAAACTCATAAAAAGAGCCTGATCGTTTTAACGGCAGGCCCGCCGCGAACTTGACAGAGTAAAAAGGAAGGGCGGCGCTCTTTTTTAAAAGTGTGACGGATATCTACTTATTAATGTCATTGACCCGGGAGCCGGCTGGCCCTGCCGCACGAGGAGGCAGAAAAAATGAGGCTCGCACCCGGCATGACTAATGTGTAATTTAATCATAGTGTCGGTATTCAATTTCAGAGGGTAATGATAGTTATTTTAGCTATTTTCAGGGGTGAACATGCCATTCGCGAAATATGAAGACGGACTTTTTACCAAAAGCGAATCACGGAAAAATTTGCTGGTGCCGCTGCTGTTTTCCGCCGCACTGAGTGTACTGGTAATGGTGTTCAATCTGGCCCTGTTTCTGCCTAAATCAGGCGAAACACACTGGATACAGCAACCCGGATGGTTATTTGACGGAATGCAGTTCGGCATTCTCAATTTTATTCTTTACAGCTTTAACCGGCTATCGGTACAGCCGCGTTTACGCCGCTGGATGAACACTGGCTTGATCGTCTGGATTATTTCAGCAGCCTTTGATTTGATGGATGAAGTGATTATTCAGCCCGCCTGGGTGGGCTATTACATTGAGGATATTACCCAACTGAGTGGAATGCTGTGCGTCTCTGTCGGTGTTTATCACATTGTTCACTATATTAATGACCGCTACGCCGACGTCAGCATTGATTCGTTTCGTGACGAGCTGACGCAGCTACCCAACCGCCGCTATTTTTCCAACGTGCTGCTGGATTTGCGCGGGGTGAATTACTCCCTGTTTTTAGTCGATATTGATCATTTCAAATCAGTGAATGACCGCTACGGACATGACCAGGGGGACGAGGTACTCAGGCAGTTCGGTGCAATGCTGGCGTCGTTATACGATGATAACGTTATCGCGGCCCGAATCGGCGGGGAAGAGTTTGCGGTTATTCTGCAAACGGCTTCGCCGGAACAGGCTGAAGCGCTGGCCCGTGATATTCTCAAGCGTACCCAGGCATTGATCATTGACGATGATATCCGCATCACGGTCAGCATTGGCGTGGCGCAAAAAAGAGAGAATGAGCGACTGGAAAAACTGCTTAAGCGCGTCGACATCGCTCTATACCAGGCCAAACGGCAGGGGCGCAACCGGGTGGAGTGGGCACCCCGCTAGCGGGGGCCTGTTGTCAGACGTTTTCTTCATTTAAGCGCAGCGGACGGGCGAAACGGCCATCCTTGAGTAAACTTGATCGAGAGCATGGGCGGACGTTTCCGCCCCGCCAGCCTTACCGCACAGCGGCAGGGCGAGGACAATGTGTCATCACGTTGATGAAATGGATAAGACAACCCTGACGAGGTAGCGGTATTAATGAAAAAGGTCGCAATAATCGGCGCCGGGCCCACGGGGATTTATACGTTATATTCGCTGTTGAAACAGGCTGTTCCCCTGTCTGTTACGGTGTACGAGCAGGCGGACGAGGCCGGGGTGGGGATGCCTTACAGCGATGAAGAGAACTCGCGAATGATGCTGGCCAATATCGCCAGCATAGAAATCCCCCCCCTGTTTATGACTTACCTTGACTGGTTACGCACGCAGAGCGACAGCGCGCTGACCCGCTACGGTGTTAATCCCGATACGCTGCACGTCAGACAGTTTTTGCCGCGTATTTTGCTCGGTGAGTACTTCCGTGCGCAATTTCTGGCCATTGTGGCCGCTGCCAGAGAGCAGGGCTTTGAGGTGAAGGTGCTGGAACGCTGTCCGGTAACCGATCTGCAGGCGATGCCTGAAGGCGTGCAGATCTGGGTCGGGGAGCAAGCCAGCCCGCAACAGTTTGACCTGGCCGTGGTGGCCACCGGCCACGTCTGGCCGGATGACAGTGAGGCGACGCGCACCTTCTTCCCCAGCCCGTGGTCAGGTCTGATGGATGCGGCCATTCCCGCCTGCCACATCGGCATCATGGGTGCGTCGTTAAGCGGTATTGATGCGGCGATGGCGGTGGCGGTTCAGCACGGAGACTTTGCTGAACCGGAGGGGGGGAAGACCACCTTCACGTTGAATAAGGGGAGTGAGGCGCTAAAAATGGTGCTGATGTCCCGGTCGGGCATCCTGCCGGAAGCCGACTTTTACTGCCCCATTCCGTATGAACCTCTGACGGTTGTCACGCCCGATGCGATTAAACAGGCGGTGGCGGCCGGATCGACAGGGCTGCTCGATCGCATTTTCGGGCTGATGGTGGCAGAGATTGAAGCCGCCGATCCGGACTGGAGCCAGGCGATCGCCCTGCGGTCACTGGACGCGGACAGCTTTGCTGACGCCTGGTTTGCCGGGCGGCATCAGCATCATCCTTTCCGGTGGGCGCAGGCCAATCTGGAGGAGGTTGAGCGCAACAAGCGCGACAGACGCACTGTCGCCTGGCGCTATGCCCTCTTACGTCTGCATGAAGCGGTGGAGGAGATTGTGCCGCATCTTGACCAGCAGGACGGGGAGAGATTCAGCCGGGGACTGGCCCGCGTGTTTATCGATAACTATGCCGCGATCCCTTCCGAGTCTGTTCGCCGGCTGCTGGCACTGCGTGAGGCCGGGATCATCAGCATCCGCGCGCTGGGGGAAGACTATCAGCTCAGTGTAACCGGGGAAAAAACAGCGATTCTGACCGCAGGAAAAACAGTCACGTTCGACGTGTTTATTGATGCCCGGGGGCAAAAATCCATGAAGACAAAAGACCTGCCGTTTCCCAGGCTGCGCGTCCAGCTTGAGTCCTGCGGTGATGAGATCCCCGATGTGGGTGACGATTACACGCTGCTCTCGCCCGAGAGTGCCCGTGGCCGTATTGCCTTTGCTGCGCTGCCCTGGCTGATGCACGATCGCCCCTTTGTGCAGGGCATCACCGCCAGTGCTGAAATCGGCGAAGCGATTGCCAGAGCTGTCTGCATGCCGTCCACCCGGGCGCGTAAACGTTTAATGCCCACAGACAGTGAGTAGGGCACTGGCGACTGCCGGGGATAGCCACCTCTGCATGTCGTGAGGGCTGAATGCCGGTTCAGGGAGCGTCCCCCCGCAGTGTTATGATGAACATCATAGTCTACCGGATGCTCCGCTGGACCCTGGCAATCCCTGCCGCCCTCCGGCAGAACCGGCATTTCCACCTTCTCCACCGGCCCCGCCCGCAGCGTTATCAGATGCGCCGCCATTCCCTCCATTCCCTCCATTACCCCCGTTCCCGCCATTACCCCCGTTCCCGCCATTACCCCCGTTCCCACCATTACCCCCGTTCCCACCATTACCCCCGTTCCCACCGTTACCCCCATTCCCGCCGTTACCTCCTTGTAAACAGCCGTTGATGGCTGAGCCATCTTTGCCATTCTGCCCATCTTTGCCGTTCTGCCCGTTCTGCCCATTTCCCCCATTCTGCCCCTGAAGGCTGTCGCAGCCCGATTGCTGAGAGGTCACAGAAAAGGGTGGCCGTGCTGAAGCAGGTGTCGCTGTCATAACACAGGACAACAAAAGGGTGCTCAACGCCAGTGTGAGTTTTTGATGTGGCATTTTCCGTCCTCTGACAGGGTTATAGAGATAATGATAAGCCTGGTGGTTAACTGTAAAACCGTTGATTCCATTTAAGAGAAGCGCAGTGAAATATCAAAATGGCTTAATGTAAGTGACTGTGATGGGCAGTAATATTTTATTTTTCCGTAAAAAAACACGATGAGAAAATCGCATTAAAACGGAAATATGACGTTAAGTAATAATACCTTAGCCAGTGAAAAAGGAGTCTGAGAGTGAATGACACTGTTACCGGTTGATACGTATTACCGCATGATGACGCGATCAGAGGATAACCGGGGTCATGCGTCTGACAGGATGCGCTGACCCGGGCGAGAGAAGATGTCAGCGTATCGTTTGGCTACGCCACCAGGCCATCGTGCGATAAGCGGTTTCAGGCTTTAACCTTTGCGCTTTTGTCTTTCGATACGGCAGGCAGGCGTTAACGATGTCCCCTTAAGGCATCAAGCACCAGCGAAAAGGCCGGAGAAGGCTGCTTACGGCTGGGATAATAGAGGTAATACCCGGGAAAAGGCTGACACCAGGGCTGTAAAATACGTATCAGGCGACCCTCAGCAATATGCGCACCAAACTCTTCCTCCGGTAAGAACGCAATGCCCAAACCCGCCAGCGCCGCATCAATAATATGCTCAGAGGTGTTGAAGGTGAGCTGACCGCGCACGCGCACGTTCAGATCGCCCCCGTCCTGATCGAAATCCCAGACATAAAGCCCCCCCGATCTGACCATGCGCTGGTTAATGCACTGGTGCTGCGTGAGTTCATGCGGGGTTTGCGGTATCGGGTAGCGGGTAAAATAATCCGGTGAGGCCACGGCCGCCATACGTAGTTCCGGGCCAATCGGCAGGGCGATCATATCTTTGTCAATGGTATTACCAAGGCGAACGCCGGCATCAAACCGGTCGGCGACGATATCGCGAAAGCCGTGGTTGGCGTCAAATTCAATATGAATGTCCGGGTACTGGTGCAGCAGCGGCGTCAGCCTGGGGAGCAGGGTCGTGCGCAACACATCCGGCCCGCAGGTAATGCGCACCGTACCCGCCGGTTTATCGCGTAATTCAGTCAGCATCTCCAGCTCTGACTCAATTTCATCAATACGGTGTCCGACGGCCTGCAGCAGGCGCTCACCGGCGGCAGTGGGTGAGACGCTGCGGGTGGTGCGCGTCAGCAGACGGATTTGCATCCGCGCTTCCAGTGCGGAGATCGCCTGGCTGAGTGCCGGCTGGGTGACGCCCAGCTTTGCTGCCGCCCGGGTGAAGCTGCCTTCACGCGCCACGGCGGTAAAGTAAAGGAGGTCATTGAGGTTACGTTTCATCCACCGGAGCCCTTGATTAATAAGCAGGGGTTATAAGCCCATTAAGTATTCATTAGCTAGTTACCCTACACCCGTCGTGTAAAATTTTCAGCAAGAGATAACCTCGCGCGAAGGATAACGTTCTCTTCTCACCATTAACGCCTGTTTTACTGATGTTATTCCGCGGAATAGCGTCCGGACCCGGCTGGCCTGTCATCGTCTGGCAGGGGGAAGGGCAGGCACAACATCGATCACCTGAAGGAAAACACGATGAAGCGATTCTTTTTGGCACTGGGCATGATCCTCAGCTCGGCAGTGGCGACGGCCGCCGATCTGTCTCACGGCGCGGATAACTTTTACACCAGTGATAAGGTTACCCGGCAGAAAGTGACGTTTAAAAATCAGTATCAGATGAATGTGGTCGGTAACCTGTTTGTCCCCAGGGGACAGCGGCAGAATGACAGACGTCCGGCGATTGTGGTGGGGCATCCGATGGGGGCGGTGAAAGAGCAAAGTTCCAATTTGTACGCGCAAAAGCTGGCGGAGCAGGGGTTTGTCACCCTGGCTATTGACCTCTCATTCTGGGGCGAGAGCGACGGTAAACCGGGCCACCTTATTTCACCGGAAATCTATTCCGATGATTTCAGCGCTGCCGTGGACTATCTGAGCACCCGGACGTTTGTTGATCCGGATAAAATAGGCGTGCTGGGGATTTGCGGCAGCGGCAGCTTTGTCATCAGCGCGGCGAAAATTGATCCGCGCATGAAGGCGATCGCTACGGTCAGCATGTACGATATGGGTTCGGTGTTCCGTCAGGGTCTGAAGCATGCTCAAACTGCAGCACAGCGTCAGGCCGTGATTGCCTCGGCCACAGAACAGCGCTTCGCCGAGTTTACAGGCGGAGAGACGGTCTATATTCCCGGCACGGTGAATAGGCTCGATGAGACAACGCCTGCAATCCAGCGCGAGTTCTTCGATTTCTACCGCACGGCACGTGGGGGGTTCACCCCGGAAGGACAGCAGGAAGCGCTGACAACAAAACCGATGTTAAGCAGCGTCGGCAAGTTTATGAACTTCTATCCGTTTAATGACATTGAGACGATCTCTCCCCGCCCGATGCTGTTTATCACCGGCGATCGCGCCCATTCGAAAGAGTTCAGCGAAGATGCCTGGCAGCGCGCCGGTCAGCCGAAAGAGCTGTATATCGTTCCGGGGGCAGGTCATGTGGATTTGTACGACCGTACTGACCTGATCCCCTTCGCTAAACTGACCACGTTCTTTAACGATCACCTAAAATAATCGGGTCGGCCGCATCCTCCCGGATGCGGTCTGTCTCACCGGGGGCGACATGAAATATTGGGGACTGTTAATCGGTTGTCTGCTGGCAGCCAGTGCGACTGGCGTGCTGGCCAGCAATACCCCTCACGCGGAAAAAGGAACCACCATGAGAGTGAATATGAAGGTTAATCAACAGGTTTACCACATTGAACTGAGCGACACACCGGCGGCACGGGCCTTTGCGCAGACGCTGCCGGTGACGCTGAAAATGGACGATCTGAACAGGAACGAAAAATTCGCCGAACTGGCACAGGCACTGCCAACCCGCGAGGCGCGGGCCGGGACGATCCACGCCGGGGATATAATGCTCTACGGTACGCAGACCCTCGTCGTCTTTTACCAGACCTTCGCCTCAGACTACCGCTATACGCCGCTGGGGAAGATCGTGGCACCCGACGGGCTGGAAGCGGGGCTGGGTGAGGGGACGGCAGAAGTGACCTTTTACTGAGCGCCCCCGGTCACTTTGGTTCCTGAGCCAGAAGACGGGCCTGGCACACTGCCAGGATCTCATCGGCCAGGGGGGAATCATCCGGGCAGGCGCGGGACAGCACCATGGCCCCGACCAGTTGGGCAAGAGTGGCGATTGTTCCGGCACGCGCGGTGCTTTCCGCCCCATTTTCACCGGTTAACTGCGCCAGCTGATGTTCAAGTCCGGCGGCAAAGCTGGCTTTGATGGGGGTGGACTGGCGGGCCGTATCGCTGCTGAGGGCCGACATGACACAGCCTTTCCCCATCCCGTCGCGATGCTGCCGTGACAGGTAGTATTTAACGAAAGTCTCCCGGTCCGATCCCGCCACGCTTTCCGCGGAACGTGAAAAGCCGCAGCGCATGGCTTCCGCCATCAGATCGGCTTTTGACCCGAAATGTTTGTAAAAACCACCGTGGGTCAGTCCTGCTGCCGACATCAGCTCAGCCACCCCCACGCCATCGAAGCCCCGCTCCCGAAACAGTTCAGAGGCAGTTTCAACAATGCGCCGCCGGTTTTCGCGAACCTGCTCTTTCGACACCTTCATCGTTTTATCTCCTTTCTAAAGAAAGCACCCTGCCATTATACATTGATGATGGTCGTAATCAAAAAGTTTGACATTTTAGATTATGACCATCATCATTACGTTCAGACTTTCACTCACCCACTGTCCCGGAGAGCATCATGAGCCACCAACCGATCTTTCAGCCTTATCCTCTTGGGCCTGTCACGCTGACGAACCATATTGTGATGGCACCTTTAACCCGTAACCGCGCCGGTAAGGGCCTGGTCCCCTCTGAGCTGGCTGCGACGTATTACGCCCAGCGGGCCTCGGCAGGGCTGCTGATCACCGAAGCCACGCAGATTTCAGCCCAGGCACAGGGTTATCAGGATACCCCCGGTATCTACACGCCAGCGCAGATTGCCGGGTGGCGTAAGGTCACTGATGCGGTTCATGCCGCGGGCGGGCACATCTTCGTGCAGCTCTGGCACGTGGGGCGCATCTCGCACGTTGACTTACAGCCGGGGGGCGCGGCACCCGTTGCACCTTCAGCTCTGCGCGCGGAGACAAAAACCTTTGTTAACAACGGTTTCTATGACGTGTCTGAACCCCGCGCACTGGAACAGGACGAGATTCAGCAGATCGTGGAAGATTTCCGCACCGCATCTGCCAGCGCCATGGCCGCCGGGTTTGATGGTGTGGAGATCCACGGGGCCAATGGCTACCTGCTGGAGCAGTTCCTTAAAGACGGGGCCAATCAGCGTACGGATGAGTATGGCGGTTCGGTGGAGAACCGGGCCCGCCTGCTGTTAGAGGTCGCCGCTGCCGTGAGTCAGGAGATCGGTGCCGGCCGCACCGGCGTGAGGATTTCGCCCGTGTCTCCGGCGAATGCGATTTCCTGCAGCGATCCGCAGCCGCAGTACAACTATCTGGCCGAAAAGCTCGATGCACTTGGCATCGTTTACCTGCACGTGGTGGAGGGCGCGACGGGTGGGCCGCGCGATAACGCTCCCTTTGATTACGCCGCACTTCGCCAGCGTTTTACCCGGACCTATATTGGTAACAACGGCTATGACCTGACGCTGGCCGCTGCTCATCTGGCAGAAGGCAAGGCCGACCTGTTCGCCTTCGGACGTCCGTTTATTGCTAACCCGGATCTGGTGGCCAGGCTGAAGTCCGGCGCGCCGCTGGCAGCGCTTAACCCGGCAACCCTGTACGGCGGTGGGGCAGAAGGCTATACCGACTATCCCGCCCTGAACGACGGTGGCCGTTAAGCCCCGATCCTGTTTCGCCGTTCCCCCTGACCGGGAGCGGCCTTGTTTCCTCTTTTAACCAGAGAATAAAACCATGACACAGTCCTCAGTTCTTATTACCGGCGCATCCACGGGTATCGGTGCAGTTTACGCAGAACGCTTTGCCCGCCGTGGCCACGACCTTGTGCTGGTGGCCCGCGACCAGGCAAAGCTGGAACAGCTTGCCGCGCGCCTGCGCCAGGAAACCGGCGTATCGGTAGACGTGCTGCCGGCGGATCTGACCCGGGCGGATGACCTGGCCAGCGTTGAAGCCCGCCTGCGTGACGACGCGCGGATCGGGACGCTGATCAATAACGCTGGCATTGCCCAGTCGGGCGCGTTCAGCGAACAGTCGGCGGCCTCTGTTGACTCGCTTATTGCACTGAATATCAGCGCGCTGACGCGACTGTCCGCCGCAGTGACCCCGCGCTTTCTGCAGGCAGGTGAGGGTGCTATCGTCAATATCAGTTCTGTGGTCGGTCTGGCCCCGGAATTTTTGATGTCGGTGTATGGTGCCACCAAAGCCTTTGTCCTGTTCCTGTCCCAGGGGATGAGCCTGGAGCTGGCACCGAAGGGAATCTATGTGCAGGCCGTACTGCCCGCCGGAACCTATACCGAGATCTGGGCGCGCGCCGGTATCGATATCACTAACGCGCCTGAAATGATGGAGGTCGGGGAAATGGTGGATGCCGCACTGGTGGGCTTTGACCGCCGTGAGCGCGTGACCATCCCACCGCTGCACAATGCTGCCCGCTGGGATGCACTGGATGGGGCAAGACAGGCCCTGCTCTCTGATATCAAACAGGATGAAGCAGCAGCGCGCTATAAAACGCGGTAATCAGTGTATAACAGGCAAAATGTTGTCGCTAAAGGCCTGCGCCCGGGCCTTTATAATATTACAAGTAAAGCCTTGTTTTATTGCCGTGCGATCGGATAGCTTAGAGGTTCTCTGATCAACAGGACGATGACATGCCTCTTTTACACACGGCACAGGGCGATATTGATTATCAGGACAGGGGGGCGGGCGAGGTCACGCTGTTCCTTATGCCGGGCTGGTGCCAGCCGAAAACCGTCTTCGACGCTTTTGCCGAACAGGCGGCTGCTTACTATCGAGTGGTCACGCTCGACTGGCGGGGCCACGGAAAATCATCGACAGACGGTGAGGATTTTGATGGTGCTGCATTAGTATCAGACGCCCTGACACTGATTGAATATCTGGGACTTACGCAGCTGATACCGGTATCTGTTGCCCATGCCAGCTGGGTTGCCGTTGATCTGGCAGAGCGTTTGCCAGAACGTATCCCTGCGGTGGTCTTTCTGGACTGGATTATGAATTCGCCAGAGCCGATGTTTTTTACCTCGATCGATGCGATGCAACATGAAAATCGCTGGCAGGCCGCCCGCGATGAGCTGTGTGAATGCTGGCTGGCTAACAGCGACTCTCCGACCATGATCCATCATCTGAAAACCGAGATGGCCCAATCCAGTTATCAGCTCTGGCGACTGGCAGGGCAGGCCATCACCGGTGTCTATCGTCAGTACGGCTCGCCGCTGCAGTCCCTGGATAGGCTTCCTCACCCACCTCAGACGCTGCATCTCTATTCTCTCGACAGAAATGACGAATACCTGGCTTTGCAGCAGCGGTTTGCGAAGACGCATGATTTTTTTCAGGTGAAACGACTGAAACAGGCCAGAACGCACCTGGCCGTGCTTGAAAGCCCGGAGACGGTATTGACGGAGATCCTGCTCTTCCTTCAGCGCTGATACACCGGCGGCTTAAGTCCGTTAACAAGAAATGGTAGGGTGAACACAGGCACACAGAGATTAACTTTCGGGGAAGGGCATGACCAATATCGCAACCATCAGAGAACGGGCGGGCAAAAGAGGTTACCGGGATAATCCTGTTTATCGTCAGGCGATGATCAACATGCGGTTGGATGCCTTAACGGATGAGGATGTGCAGTATCTGGAGGCGCTTTATCAGGCATCGAAAGACGCTTTCAGTCGCAACCAGATTTTGTGCGCTTTCGCTTTAACCCCGCCGGATAGGAACCTGAAGGCATTTTTGCTGGCCGCTTTCAAAAAGGAGCGCATGGTTGATATGCGCCTCGCCGCCCTGCGCGGCTTCGCCCATTATGCCACCGAGGAGGAGGTGTCGCCGCTGATGGATAAGCTGACAGAGGCCATCAGGAAACTTCCGGAGCAGGCACGTTATCCCTATCAGGAATATGAACTGTTACGGTCGCCCTTTGGGCTGCCTTATCTGGTTGAAAGATATGGCTACCCCTGCTTTGTCCGGGCCTCTGAGCAACTGGATGCGCAGTATCAGGCGCTGCCGGCGTTATGCAAAGGCTTCTTCACGCTGGATGCACAGGGAAGGCATATTGCCCTGCTTCCCCCGGAGGAGACGAAAGCCAGGCTGGCAGAGCTGTTAAGTCAGACGGTGTAAATGCCCGGCGGGGATGTCTGCCGTTAACGCAGAATGACCCGTTTCCATTGATTATTGGCTTAAGGGCACCTTTCTGCGGCGTCAGTGAACGGGTAATGTAAACCCTGTGCTGTGACTCCTCCCGAAACCAGGAACCGAAAATGAAAAATGCCCTGATCGTTATTGATATTCAGAATGATTATTTCCCCGGCGGCGCTTTTCCGCTTGAGGGCGCTGACACAGCCTGTCAGGCTGCGGTGAGCGCGATTGAAAAAGCCCGTAACGAGGGCTGGCTGATCGTGGCTATCCAGCATATCGCCACTGCGGATGCGCCGTTCTTCAAACCAGACAGTGAAGGGGCGAACATCCATCCGTCGGTTGCGGCGGCACTGGGTGATGCGCCGGTGGTGGTGAAGAAAGAGGCAGACAGCTTTTACCAGACCCGCCTTGAGTCGCTGTTACGCGACAGCGGCATCACGGATCTTTATCTTACCGGTATGATGACGCAGCACTGTGTCACGCATACCGCGCTGTCACCGCAGGGGCAGGGGATGAACGTCCATATTATCACTGCAGGCTGTGCGGCCCCCTCGAAAGCGTTAAGCGACCTTGCCCTGTCCGGACTGGCTGTTCGCTGCCGCCTTCAGTAATCCGCAGCAATCGCCCCATCTGTACAGGAGGACGGTGTTACCCGGTAACACCGTCCTTTTTACTGGCTGTCCTCCCTCTGCCACTTTTCTTCATCCCTGTGCGTGGCCACCGCAATCTTCTGCAGGGTGATTGACCCGATTTCATCGACTAATGACCTGTGAGTCTGTCACGGCGTTTTTCTATCTCATCCTATAGTAGGACCACTGGCCGCTACCCTGTTCAGACACTACCGACAGGGCTGATGGGCCGAAAATCTGATGAATGAAGGGAACAGGTTATGAAACTCACACAAATCCGTAATGCCACGCTGGTGCTGGACTATGCTGGTAAAAAATTTCTTATTGACCCGATGCTGGCAGAAAAAGAAGCCTGGGAGGGGTTTGCCGGTAATGCCCGCCCGCACCTGCGTAATCCGATGGTAGCGCTGCCGGTACCCGTCGAAGAATTACTGGCGGTGGATGCCGTTATCCTGACGCATACGCATGCCGATCACTGGGATGAAGCGGCACAGCAGGCGGTTCCCAAAGATATGCTGATCTACACCCAGGACGAGCACGACGCGGCGCTGGTCCGTTCTCAAGGTTTTGAGAACATCCGCGTTCTGCAGGATGAAAATGCGTTCGCTGACGGGCTGACCCTCTACAAAACGGACGGTCAGCACGGTAGTAACGAACTCTACGCCGATGCGCAGATGGGGGCGTTACTGGGGGATGCCTGTGGGCTGGTGTTCACCCACCACCATGAAAAAACGCTCTATATCGCCGGGGATACCGTCTGGGTGAAACCTTATGCAAAAAACCTGCAGCGTTTCCAGCCGGAGATTGTGGTGTTAAACATCGGCTATGCTGTTAACGACCTTTACGGCCCGATTATCATGGGGAAAGAGGACACGCTGCGCACGCTGAAAATGCTGCCAACGGCCACGCTCGTTGCTTCACATATGGAATCGGTTAACCACTGCCTTTTGACCCGCGCCGAGCTGCGGGAGTACACCCTGGAGCACGGCATCGGGGATAAGGTTCTGATCCCCGCTGACGGTGAGACGCTGGTTTTCTGATAAGCTGGGTCCCTTGACGGCGGGGGACCCTATCAGTCCGGTTGCCCCTCCGTTATCCCGGGGCCGGCGTGTGTCAGCGGCCTTTCGGTGGTGATGATTTACAGTGAGGTTAACGTTATGTCTGCACTGACGGTCGCCGTGATGGCCACGGCCGGATTCAGTCCGTTTCACTTTTCCGTACCCTGTATTATTTTTGGTCAGTCCATGCCGCAGCCGGATCTGTTTCGCGTGGCGATCTGCGCTGAAAAGCCGGGTGTGGTCCTGTCTGATATCGGGCTGTCCATCCATGTTGAACAGGGTCTGGCGTTGTTTGACCAGGCGGACATTATTATTATTCCCTACTGGAATAACCCGGACGAAAGGCCCTCGCAGGCATTGCTGGAGGCGTTGAGGAAGGCCTGGCAACGCGGCGCGGAGGTGGTCGGCCTGTGTTTAGGGACCTATGTTCTGGCCTACGCCGGTCTGCTTGATGGCCATCGTGCGGCCACGCACTGGGAGTTCGAAAAGGACTTTACTGAACGATTTCCTGCCGTTCATCTGGACAGTAATTCGCTGTATACCAGCGATGAACGCCTGATCACCTCCGCCGGGACCGCCGCCGGTATTGACTGCTGCCTGAATATCATTCGCGATCATTACGGCTCGGCGGTGGCTAACCGGGTGGCAAGAAGGATGGTCGTTCCCCCTTACCGTGAAGGCGGACAGGCGCAGTTTATTGAGCGCCCGGTGCCGGTGTCGACGCGGGACAGCAAAATCAACGAACTGATTGAGTACCTGCGCCGCAATCTGGATAAGCCGCACGATCTCGACTCACTGGCCGGATTTGTCAGTATGAGCAGACGCACGCTGACGCGTCATTTTTCCCGGGCAACCGGCACAACGCCGGGAGAATGGCTGAATGCGGAGCGCCTGCAACGAAGCCAGGAACTGCTGGAAACCACGGACAGGAGCATTGAAAGCGTCTCGGCGCTGTCGGGTTTTCAGTCTCCCATTTCGTTTCGCCAGAGTTTTAAAGCGAAGTTTAGCGTCAGCCCCAGCGAGTGGCGGCGGGCATTTCGCGGCCCCGAGCCTGTTGACCGTGAAAGCCTGTGACCACGTCGCCTCATCACGGCATTGCCTGCCTCTGCGACTCAGGGAATAAGCTGCTGATTGCGTGCCCACCGCGTGATCGCCTCGCGCGCTGACGGAGCGGGTCCGAAGAACGCCTCCTGCCTGGAGATGTCCGAGACATAACGCCCCGTTCTGAAGAACAGGAACATCTGGATCAGATCATACCCGAGTGCGGAAAACAGCCTGACCGGCCGTGCGGCCACCCGAAGCAACCACCAGGGAATGATCTGCATCTTCAGAGGCTTGTTGATGACCTCAGCGATGATAGCGGCCAGCTCCTGCTGGCTCTTCGGACCGTCACGCCAGCCGACATCGATCGTCTGGTTGATAATGTCGCTGCCTGGATAGATCGCCGCCTTCGCCAGACAGGAGGCAAGGTCATCCGTCAGCACGTAGGACCAGCGAGTGCTCTTATCCCCTGCACCCTGGAATTTCCCCGCTTTCACGGCCCTGGCAATAAAATCCGTACTCTGGTCGAGAAACGAGGGCGCTCGCACAAAGACGTACGGCACGCCTGACAGTTTGATCAGGTCCTCAGCCACTTTCTTGGCGTGGAAATGAGGGACTGCAGACGCACTTTCACAGCTCACAATGCTGAGAAAAACCAGTCTGCTCACTTTTGCCCGCGCAGCGGCCTCGATGAGGTTTTTGTTGCCCTGAAAGTCGGTATCGAGGCTGCCCTTCATATAACTGTTCGCTGAGCTGACCACAACGTCAACGCCCTGCAAGGCGCGGTCCAGCGACGTCGGGTCCATCATATCGCCGCGAACCCATTCGATGCAGGCATCCCTAGCTGCGGGGGGGCCTTTTCGCGACATGGCAACGACGGCCGCGCTTTTATCAGCCGCGAGGTGGTACAGAATCTTGGCACCGAGGAAGCCTGTTGCGCCGACGACCAGAATTTTCTTTCTCTCCGGCGCGTTGATATCCGCAGCGGTCGCACGTTGAGGTGATTGAGCCATTATTTAATATCCTTTGTCGGCCGGTCAGTGTGTGGCTTCCCCCATGCTCCAGTGTGAATACAGGATTCATATGGGGGGTTCCCTGGGTTGAAAGCACCATCTACTCTCTACCATTCCGATTTCGGGATAAATACACTATATTTGAAAACAGAATTCCATATATGGAGCAATCAAATGGAGCTGTTGAATGATATGGCACTGTTTGTGGAGGTCGCGAGGGCCAGGAGCTTTCGCAAGGCAGCAGAAGCCGTGGGCATGCCTAACTCCACCCTGTCACGCCGTATCAGTGCGTTGGAAAAGGCGATTGGTTTGAGGCTCCTGCATCGCACAACGCGTAAGATTGAGCTGACCGAGGCGGGGCAGCTTTACTATGCGCGCAGCAAACCTATCGTCGAGGAGGCCCGGCTTGTGCATGAGCAGCTTGGCGAGATGCTTGAGCAGCCGGGCGGGACCCTGCGGGTTTCGCTGCCTGTCGATTTCGCCACGCTTTATCTCACACCGCTCATCGCCGATTTCGCCGCACAGTATCCCGGCATCCGGTTTGAATTCGACCTGACTCCACGCCGTGTCGATCTGGTGACTGAACCGTTCGATGTTGCGATCCGCATGGGTAAACTGGAAGACTCGGGTCTGATCGCTCGCCTGATCGGGCGGCACTCGCGCTATCTCTATGCGTCTCCCGACTATATCGGGGCGTCTGGCGCGCCTGCCACACCGGCGGATCTGCCGGCGCACGAATGCCTCTGCATGACGAAGGTTCCGACCTGGCACTTGCAGCAGAGTAGGAGTAAGGCAGAGGTTGAGGTGGGCGTTCATGGCAGGTTTACGCTCAACAGCGTTGGGATGATCCGTACTCTCGCCTTGAAACATCAGGGTATTGCACTGCTTCCCGAGAAGATTGTCGCGGACGATCTGGCCTCCGGCCAGCTGATGCGTGTGCTTCCTGAGTGGAAAGGGTCAGCCGTCAGCATTTATGCCGTCACCGAAACGCGACTGACGCCTGCCAGGACTCAGCGTTTTATTGAATTCTTGTCTTCCAGACTAATGGAAGCCTGAAAATGGGTTTCAGGCTATTCGTTCAACTTAGTAAATCTGCTCTGAGGGGGCCGACATGATCACCTTTCATCAACTTACCGCTACCCGCCTGGGGGGGCAGCTCAGCTCTCTGGCTGACTATGCTGGCAAGCTGGTTCTGGTGGTGAATACCGCCAGCCATTGCGGCTTCACGCCACAGTATGCGGGCCTTGAAGCGCTCTACAAGAAGTACGCCGCGCAGGGGCTGGTGGTGCTTGGTTTTCCCTGTAACCAGTTTGGTAAGCAGGAACCCGGCGACGCCGACGAAATCGCCCAGACCTGTCATATTAACTACGGAGTGAGCTTTCCGATGTTTGAGAAAGTAGAGGTCAACGGTGCTGCGGCGCACCCGGTGTTTCGTTATCTTAAAAACGAATTGCCGGGCGTTCTGGGTGGACGGATCAAGTGGAACTTCACTAAGTTCCTGATCGGGCGTGACGGCAAACCCCTCAAGCGGTTTGCACCCTTCACCACGCCAGAGAAAATGGAAGCCGTCATTCTTGCTGCACTTGAACGGTAAGTTATCCTGTAACCAGAACCGTACCCGTATGATTACCGTCCGGTTGCCGCTGCAGGTTCAACGGGCCGATGTAACGCCTGTCAGGTAGCCAGCTTTAGTGTGCCAGGAAACACTGACAAGGGACGGGAATGAAGGGTGAAGCCAGCACGGTGAATCTGAAGCAGTAGCCTGATGAAAACAAAAAGCCCGCTCAGGTTTCCCTGAGCGGGCTTCTTTAAATTTGGCTCCTCTGACTGGGATCGCCTTTGCCAGTAACTAGCTAATAAATAGGCTAAACCTGAATTCTCTTTCTGTCAAGACCACCAGAATGACCACTAATGGGCAAATGTCATAAAAGCTGATGTGAGATCCCTCATTTCATATGGCGACCGTTACTATGGTGTTCCTCTCCCAAGAAGCGCTGAGCCACACCGGCGGATATATAGTAGCCAATCAACCATTCGGCTGCGGGCAGGCGTGGTTAACGCCCTGTCGATAATCCAGCTGCAGATCTAGACGTTTGCGTCTGGGTAAAACGATGCAGGAGAGAACGGATAATGCTAGACAGCAACGTTCAAAATCAATACAACATTAAGGTAACTACGGCTGCAGTTTCCTGCGTCAGCCTTCGCAGCCCTGAATTATTACCCTATTAACCCTGCCGATCCTGTTATTTAGGATGCTTCTCGCCATTACTGAGGAAAGGAAGCCCGATGAAAATTCAATATATAGATATCCAGAATTACAGAAAGCTGAAAACCTGCAGAATTCGCCTGACTGAAGAAGAAACCCTGCTCGTCGGGGCAAATAATAGTGGCAAGACGTCTGCCATGGATGCACTTATTTTCTTTCTGGATCAACGGGGGAGAACGGCTGCGAACATTTCATCGGGTAAATCTCAGTCATCACGGAAATTAGGCGCGGCTGATTTCACCCTGTCAAACTGGCATAAGCTGAATCAATTTGGCCAAGCATGGGCGAACGCCGAAGAAGATGGTGAAAAAATCAGCGACTGGCAGCCTTTATGCCCAACGCTGGATGTCTGGTTAAAAGTTGAGAAAAGTGAGATCCACTTAGTACGCCATCTGATTCCGACATTAAAATGGGATGGCGGGTTGTTAGGCATCAGAATTATTTACCAGCCTAAAAATCTTGATGCTCTAAAAGCCGACTTCATTGCCAACTTCAGGGCCGCTGAGCAGCTTAAAATCACGGCAGAAAACGCCGAAAAAAAACCAGAAGGTTCAGCATCTGAGCCCAGCGATTTCAAATTTTCAGTCTGGCCGGGATCGCTGCATGAATACCTAGAAAGAGAGATGTCTAGGGCTTTTGAGATAAAGTCTTACATACTGGATCCTGCAAAGCTTTCCACGGACCCGGAGAGTGAATTCAGGCCCCAACTGCTGGCAGAGGAGCAATTGCCACTGGACTTTTATCCTTTCAACGGACTTTTCAAGGTCGATATCATTGACGCAACTCGCGGGTTTTCAGACCCCTATGTGGCCACCAGTTCTCAGCATGGAAGCTCTAATCTAGCCGGGCAGATGAACCATTACTATAACCGTCATTTAAACCCTACAGATCTGCCCTGCAATGAAGATTTGGATGCCCTCAAATCCATTGCCTATGCACAACACTCCTTTGATGAAAGACTCAATGAGGTGTTTACCAAGCCGCTACAAGAAATTGAGAAGCTGGGATATCCGGGGTTCTCCGATCCCCACATCAAATTATCGAGCAGGGTTAACCCGATCGATAATTTAGACCATGAAGCCGCCATTCTCTTTGAAATCCAGAAAGCCAGCCACGACACAGGGATTCCCCTGATGAGTCTGTCAGAGAAATACAACGGACTTGGTTACAAAAATCTGATATCCATGGTCTTTACTATGATGAGCTTCAGGGATCAGTGGATGCGTGTAGGCAAGGCCGGACTAAGAAAGCCGGAGGAGGATGTCTTTGTCGAGCCACTGCACCTTATTCTGATTGAAGAGCCGGAAGCTCACCTGCATGCGCAGGTTCAGCAGGTGTTTATCAAAAAAGCCTATTCTGTGCTGCGTAATCATGATGATTTGCGCACATCTGTGCAGTTCTCGAGCCAACTGGTAGTCAGCACGCATTCGAGCTACCTCGCACATGAAGTGGGCTTCGAAAAACTAAGGTATTTCAAACGTAAGCCCGCGGCAGGGCCGCATGAAGTGCCCACGGCAGACGTAATTGATCTGTCCTGCACCTTTGGTAGCGGTAAGAGCCTTCCGGATGATGTCTCACAAACGGCTCAGTTCGTCGCCAGATATCTCAAAACAACACACTGCGATCTTTTTTTTGCAAACGGGATAATTCTTGTCGAAGGGGCGGCAGAACGTATTCTTATGCCACATTTCATTAGAAATAATCCCAATGCCAATACTAGCCTAGATAACAGCTACATTTCGATTCTTGAAGTGGGAGGAGCTCATGCTCACAGACTGCGGGCATTGATTGACATACTCGGGCTTCCCACACTTATCATTACGGATACCGACGCCCAGAATCCACCCCTTAAATTACCGGGAGATGATCAAAAAAGTAGCTCAGGTGCTAAACCCAAAGCCATAAGACCGGAACTTGGCAAGGGATACATTACTGGCAGCCATACCATCAAAATCTGGCTCGGCATTGAGGGCAAGCTAGATACAGTCCTCAAAATGCCGAAGCATGAGAAAATTCGCGGTAAGGTCATGATTGCATTTCAATACGGCATCCCTATTAAAGTAGGAAAAGATGAGGAGGCAGAAGCTTTCCCTTACACCTTTGAAGACGCTATTGCATTAACGAATTCCGAGCTCTTCAAAAAAGTAGAAAAGCCCACCGGAATGATGAGGAAAATGCAGGATGCACTTAACCTCGATACGCTTGAGCAGTGCTGTGAAAAACTCTATTTAGCCCTCAAAGATGACAAAGCCGAGATGGCACTCGATTTACTGTATTGTGCCGACCCCGCCGAACTCACTGCGCCAACATATATCCAGGAGGGACTGGATTGGCTTAAAATAGAGCTGGAAGTAGCGAGTAGGGACCTTACACCGGAAGTGCCCAAAGTCATAGACGTGCGGGAGGGCGAATAATCATGGATACACCATCCGCGAACGAACCTATTGTCGAGCAGTTATTCAGCTATCTGGATCTGGACAACCCCAGAAGCTTTCTGCTTTTTGCTGGTGCGGGGTCTGGGAAAACCCGAACGCTGGTCAGCGTGCTGGCAAAAATGAAACAACGGTATTCTGCGGAGCTGTCTAAATCCGGAAAAAGGATAGGTATTATTACGTTTACCAACGCAGCCTGTGAGGAAATACAAAGACGGTTATTCTTTGATGCCAACTTTATGGTTTCAACCATACACAGCTTTTGCTGGGATTTGATCAACCCATTTACAGCAGACATAAAGCTGTGGCTTGAAAAGGAACTCACGGAGAGTATTGATCAACTCACCCGCGACATTGGAAAAAGCAGAAAACCTGAAGGCGTTACGGCGAAAAAAAACAGGCGGAGTTTAGCCAGCAAAATGAAACGGTTGCAATACCTTGATAAAATAAAAAAATTCAGTTATTCCCCTACAAGCAGCAGGCCTGAAAAAGGATCGCTGAATCACAGTGAAGTGATAAAAGCCACCGCCTGCCTCCTGCAGAATGAAGTCCTGCTCAGAGAAATTTTATTCAGCAGATTCCCTGTGCTTTTGATTGATGAAAGCCAGGACACGAATAAATATCTCATTGAGTCGCTTATCACGACGCAGCAGGAAAACCCCACAAAATTCTGTATTGGGCTGTTTGGCGATATGATGCAGCAGATATTCAGCGGGGGAAAATCTGATCTGGCTACTCCTTTACCCGCTGGATGGGAATCACCTGAGATAAAAATTAACCACCGTTCACCAGTGAGAATTGTCACCCTGATTAATGCCATCAGGCAATACAATGACAAACATACACAGGATCCGGCACCATACGCCCAATCTGGAACCGCACGCTTGTTTGTGGTCGACATGAACACGCACAAGGAAAGAGCTGATATTGAGCGTCAGGTAGCTGAGAAGATGGCTGCATACGCGGATGATAAGGCGTGGAATAACATAAAGTCAGTCATGGTGCTTACGCTTGAGCACCATATGGCTGCTAGACGCGGTGAGTTCGAAAATTTCTTTCTGCCCCTTCTGGAGGTTGACAGACTAGGCGATGCGGCAATCAATGGAGAAAGCCAAGAGATAACGTTCTTATCCTCACAACTCTGGCCACTTATTGACGCGATTCGCAGTGGTGATGACTTTAAAATTGCTACCATCATGCGCAAGTATTCGCCTATTTTTTCGGGCTCGCGGCTTGAATCTGTAGACGATCCGCTACAGCTCTTTCTGGAAGCACAACACCAGATAGACAAGATAAAGACCCTCCTTGACGAGAGTTCGGCTCATTCCATCTTAGATGTGTGCAAACTGATTCATGAAGGGGAATTGCTGATCTTACCTGAGGCATTCCTGCTTCATTTGGCACTGGCGCTGCATAAGGATGATGAATCCACCGAGGAAGAGGACGTCAATAAAGAGCATGACGCCTGGAGCCGATCTCTGAGCGCATCCACCCGCGAACTGGAAAACTACATCAGCTATATTTCATCCACATCGTCTTACGATACCCATCAGGGAGTGAAGGGGCTTCAGTTTCCCCGTGTAATGGCTATTTTGGATGATGAAGAGGCCCGTGGATTCATGTTCAGTTACGATAAGCTGTTGGGCGCCACACCGCACTCTAAAACTGATCAAGAAAACGACAGAATGGGTGCTGACTCTTCGCCTAAAAGATCGCGGCGTCTTTTTTATGTTATTTGCAGCAGGGCACAAAAGAGCCTCGCTGTAGTTGCATATACGAAAGCGCCCGATTTAGTTGAACGGACCGTGATTGCATCAGGCTGGTTTGACAGGGATGAAATTACGCGCATGTGAACTGGGCCGCGTAGAGTTGACCCGCTTCCCGTATGTGATCCTGCCATAATCAGGAATAACCGGCTTCATTCTGGCTGCATATTCTGGCAACCGGCAGATCCTGCAAATTCAGAGCCGTTATCGGTTTTCAGCAACTGCGGTAACGGACGCCTTAGCGCTATGCTGTTCAGCATTTCTGTCACTTCTGTTGAACGCAGATTCTGCCCCACGCAGATCTCCAGGCATTCGCGGGTGTACAGATCGATAACCCTCAGCAGGCGTAGCCGTCGTCCGTCAAACAACGCATCAGAGACAAAATCCATGCCCCAGACGTGATTCGGATACAGATCCTGAGGCTGCGGCTGGCGCCGCTGTGCGGATTTATTGCGCCGTGGCCGTTTGAGGCGCAGCGACACCCCCTGTTCGCTGTAAAGCCGGTAGATCCGTTTGTGGTTATCGCGCCAGCCTTCCCGCCTGAGCATCACGTGTACCCGGCGGTATCCGTAATGCACCCGGGTTTCGGTGATCTCACGGATGCGCAGCCGCAGTGCGCTGTCGTCGGCAGCCACAGAACGATAGCGAAACGAGCTGCGGCTGACCCGCAGCGCAAAACAGACCTGTCTCTCACTGCCACCGTAGCGGGCCTGCAAATCCCTGACCCATTCGCGCAGGCGTGCCAGCGTCAGCTCTTTTTTGCCAGCACGTCCTGTTGTCGAGGCTTAGATCGGCAACCAGCCTCTTCAGCCGCAGATTTTCCTCTTCCAGCTGCCGCATATGTTTGAGTTCAGAAGGGGAAATCCCGCCATACTTCTTGCGCCAGGTATAAAACGTGGCGTCGGAGATGCCCAGTTTGCGGCAGACTTCCGGCACGGGCGTGCCCAGTTCAGCCTGTTTCAGGGCAAAGACAATCTGCTCTTCGGTGAATCGTGACTTTTTCATCGGCACCACCTCCGTTCAGGGGAGTGTTTATCATGCCGGAATTCTGTTTCTGAATGGAGCAGGATTTCGGGTCAGGGTCACTGTTGACTTTTAATGCTTGGACTGTTATAAGAAGTAAAGCTCTGAGTTTTTTGACAGGATAAACTCGCCACAAATTGCGTGGTGACTTTAGAGAGTTAAAAAAATGATAACCGTGTTAAAACTCATAGTTATTTTCTTAGAGTTCATTCTTGTTTTTTTAGAATGACGTACTCCCCCTCTTAACTGAGGGGGATTTCGTTTAGGATAGAATAATGGAAAATATACTATCAAAATATGTTCTTCGATTCGACCAGAAAACTTCAAGGATTGACTTAGGAATTCTTGGGCAGAGATGTATTTTTTGCAATAAAGATTATTCAGAAAAATTGTTTAATACTGAGGCTCATGCAATTTCTGAGTTTCTTTATAACAGAACAATATTCCACCATAATGAATGTAACGATTGTAACGAGAAATTCAAAAATATTGAAAGAGACTTTTCAAACTTAATCGAAATGGATAAATCTATATTATCAATGTATGGTAAGAATGGGGTTGTCCAAACAAACCTATCCAAAGTAAAAAATTCATCAAGAATAAAGTTTGATAAGAAATATAAAATTCCGGTCCTTAATAATGCAAGGCCTGAAGAAGGATCTCTGAGTATAGATCCTGAGAGTGGTGATGTTAAAATTAAGAACATTAGAAATAGCTACTACAATACTAATATTTTTAAATGTTTAACAAAATATGCTTTATCTATCATGCCAATAGAATTAATTGGTAATTATAGCATTTTGACTCGGTTTGTTTTACAAGATACTGATTTACCCTATCCACTTGGTTATTACCTCTGTGAAAAAAAAGGATTAAACAATAATGCTGTTGAGGAGATACCCGTAACAATCAGTTTTAATAGTTACATGGCTATCCATAAAGCATATTTTTTATCCGTCATGCCTTTTAATGGTATTGAAGTTAAAATTATTAATGATGAAAACATAGATGGTTTAGCTATTTTCTCTATTTTTTTTGGAAGTACAGCTTTTCAGATTTTTATTCCCAATGATGATTTTTTCTATCGAGGTGCTGTAAAAGCATACAATAAAGAACCTCTAAATATATCATTCCCACAAATTGTGGCTACAGATTTCAAGCATAACTTTAAGAATATTGAAACAACAGTAATTGATTGTAGTATTCATAAGAAAATAGAAAAAGAAATTGATGAACGTCACTTCTCTAGTGTTTTAGTTCCAGTCAATAAAGAAATGTTAGGTCTTGATGAAAAAGGTGATCTTGTTATCGGATCTTTACAAATTAATATTGATGAGCCTTATAAGTTAATGAGGTTATGGAGTTTAAAGCTAACGCTTTTATGGTGATGGTTTTGTGTGGCAAGAAAAAAACCTATATATTATGCCCTTTTAAAATCAATCTTTTTATACTGAGATTAATTATGACTTAAATGTTGGATAATTCCTTTTTCTTTTTGATAAATTTGAAATGGAAGGCAAGCAATCATGACCAATATCGGGTAGTGTTGGCTTAACCGGACGACTTGGAAAACGTCTCACCTCCTCTTTGGTTGGACTATAACTGTCACTGTTAAATCTGGCACGTCTATCATGCTCGGCGCGTGAAACATAGATACCCTGAACCTCATCAAACACATAGTTTTCAGCAATACGCTTATCGTGTTCCGCATCGACTGAAACAGGATCTGGCTTCTTCTTGGCCCAGACATGCATGGCATGAAAGAGCAAATTGTTGACTTTGAGATGAACAATGCTGATATCCACTACACTGTGCGGCATATCAGCATTAATGCCGTTGTGCGCCTCTCACCACGATGTGTAACAATTTTTACCGCTGGATAATCGACAAATCCAACTGATCTGTGGAGTTGATGAAATGTGGTCATTTGTCTGCAATAAGTAGATACTGCGTAAGTTACTAAAGTTGCTTTCAGGTGTACGGATATCTTCCGCGCTTATGAGTTGCTGCCGAAGGCAAAACAGATTACTTGCTAGCTTTACACACAGCTCATCGAACGTTAAAACTTGAACCTCAGGAACAGACTGAAACGACTCAACCGGAATGCTCTGGGATATTCAAAATCCACAGAAATGCACGACAAAGTGATTGGCACATTTTTTGAGCGAAAGTATTACCTACAATAACAGAAATCAACACATTGAATACTTGGTTAAAATGTGACATGAAGATATGGTTTTATATCTTATATTAACTATAATAAATGGGTTATTCATTATCTTACTAAAATCAAAAGGATATTGCTCTTATGAAAATAATTTCGGTTATAAACTATAAAGGCGGTGTAGGGAAAACGACTGTTACAGCAAACCTTGCTGCGGAGTTAGCAAAAAGGGGGGCGCGAGTATTGGTATTAGATATGGATGCGCAGGCTAGCCTAACATTTTCTTTCATATCGCCTGATTATTGGGATGCATCAATAAAAAATACGCACACAATAAAAAATTATTTTGACAATATAAGTCAGGGGCATCAACCTATAAGTTTATCCCAATTGGTTTGTAAACCTTTTAATGTTAACAACTGGCTTTCACAGGTAGGTTCAACAGGATGTGTAGATCTCATTAGTTCCCATTTGGGACTTATTAATGTAGATCTTGAATTGGCAACATTGCTGGGTGGTGCTAATCTTAATCAGGCGAAATTAAATTACTTGAAAATACATGGAAGGTTGCGTGATTCCATTAGGGATTTTGCATCTCATAACTATGATGTTGTTTTAGTTGACTGCCCCCCAAACTTTAATATAGTTACAAAAAATGCGCTTATAGCTTCTGATCAGATATTGATTCCGGCTAAACCGGACTATTTATCAACGCTAGGAATTGATTACTTAATAAGAAGTGTGCAACAGTTAATTCGGGAGTTTAATGAGTTTGCTTCTATGGATAGCAACATTTTACCTTCTAAACCTGAAATGCTGGGTGTTGTTTTCACTATGATACAAATATATTCTGGCGTGCCTATTGCCTCACAAATGCAGTATATAGAACAGACAAAACGATTAAATATGCCAACATTTCAATGTTATTTCAGAGAGAATAAATCTATTTTTGCATCAGCACCACAAGATGGAATTCCTGTAGCTTTGCATGGATATAGCAATGGAACATATTCTGATATAGTTGATGAAATCAATTCATTTGTGAGTGAGTTTATCCAAAAGGCGGGAATATAATATGAATACAAGAAAGATTGTATCCTCTATTTTTCTTGAAATACAAAAGGAAATTGAATCTCTATCTGATGTTGATATAAAGAAAATAGAAAGTGGAGATTTTACTATTGCTATAAGGGTTGTAAAAAACACAACCGTACAGAATAATGACAAAATATTGTCAGAGAAGATAGCTAATGAGCTATTAAATGAATTGAAAGGGTGTAAAAATAGAGAGATTGGTTATGAAATTCTATCGAATAAATTTAAAACTCGTAAGGAATTAGAGTTTTTTGCAAAAAAAATTAATGTTTATATTATGAAACAAGACAAAATCGATAAGGTAAAAGAAAAAATAATAGAGGGAGTGATCGGTGCTTCGCTAAGATCTAGTGTTATTCAAGGTGAATGACAATTAATATTTTGAAAGCCAGTACTTTTGAAATTGAGTGCTGGCTATTAATATATTCTGGTTAGTTATTTATCAAACTCAAACGGCCTGACCATATCGTTGCTGTTTGCATCAATGAAATCAGCCCACCATTGGAGCATCAGGCGGCGCTGTTCGAGGTGTTTTGCCTTGTGGGTATAAGCAGCACGGACACTGTTGCTTTCCCTATGGCTCATTTGAAGCAATACAGCGTCTTCTGACCACAAACCTGACTCAATTAAGGCACTACAGGCCAGTGTGCGAAAACCGTGTCCACAGATGTCTTGCTTCGTGTCATAGCCCATATTGCGCAGGGCTTAGTTGATGGTGTTTTCGCTCATAGGCTTAAACGAGTCATAACAGCCTGTAAAGGTTAATCCATCATCATGGCCTTCTTCATAAGTCAGTTGTCGGATCTCTTTCAGTATCCTCATAGCTTGCTTACAAAGGGGGACGAAGTGCTTACGCTTCATTTCGGCACCAGGAGTCGAATGTTTGACGTTTTCAATCGCTTCTCGCTGTTCAGGGATCACCCACAACTTACTTTTGAAATCAATTTCAGACCAACGGGCGAAACGAAGTTCACTGGAACGAATGAAAATCATCTGATTGAACTGGATTGCCAGTATGGTTAGCCTACGGCTTTTGTATTCGGCAATTTTTTTGCAGTTGAGGGATTTTTTCCAGTTCCAGCGCGGGGCGATGTTCAGTATGTGGTTTCTGAACAGCACCTTCCATATCATAGGCTGGGTTATAGCGGATAAGTTGTTGCTGGATGGCATAACGCAGGATAGAGGTGACGTATTGCTTAACTCGTGTAGCAACTTCGAGATAGCCAAGGGCTTCAACTTTTTTTATGGGGGCTAACAGATCGCCAGTGGCAAGTTCGGTAACGTCTCTGTTGCCAATATCCGGGAAGATATAGGTTTCAAGGCGGGTCAATACGGTATGACGATAATCTTCAGACCATTTCTTTTTGGTAGCAAACCACGCTTTGGCAACAGCTCTGAAAGAACGGGTCTTATCACGCTTAGCTTTTAGCTCTTTAACTTCTGCCTGTTTCTTTGCATTAGGGTCAATGCCCTCAGCAAGAAACCTTCTGGCCTCATCACGGCGTTGTCTTACATCAGAAAGAGAAACAGCAGGGTAAACACCTATAGAGAAGATTTTTTGCTTCCCGTCGAAGCGGTAAGCCATTTGCCAGTATTTGGAACCTTTAGAGGTAACGCGAAGGAACATACCAAAGCCATCGGTAAGCTTGTATTCCTTATCAAGGTGTTTGGCATTTTTTACTTTGGTATCAGTAAGTGGCATAACGGCATCCCACGTTTATTGGTAAAAACGCAATCGAACTACCATTACCAACATTTTTACCAGCAAATGTGTATGGCTTAGAGTGGTTTTTAGTGAACGAAGGTGAACTTGAAGAAGGGGATAACCAACTGATAGAAATGCAGAAAGCAGACGTCAGTGAACGTCTGCTTCCCTTAAATTGGCTCCTCTGACTGGACTCGAACCAGTGACATACGGATTAACAGTCCGCCGTTCTACCGACTGAACTACAGAGGAATCGTTTGAACGAGGCGCATAGTAATCATCGCGGCAGGGGGTGTCAACGCGAAATATCATCGCAGGCAGCCAACTGTCGATGTTTGCACCAATATGCTGATTTCCTCAACATTTTTCCCTTTTTACGCGGGTTAACCCCGGCCGGTACTGTGTGGAAAACACCGGGAGGGTGGCATAACCCGCCCAGGCGACGCTGTACTTGCGCAGCCAGTCCCTTTTCTGCAATCGGTTTCATAGTGCTGTTATCCCCGTCATTTTTGCTCTACTATTTCTGCCGTTCGGGCGGCGCTGAAGTCGGGTCATCGCATGGCGGCCGGGCTGCGGCTCCGCTAACTATCGGTATCATTTAAGGAAAAGTGGCATGAAAGAAAGGTTTCCGCAGGGCTTTATGTGGGGCGGCGCAACGGCGGCCAATCAGGTTGAAGGGGCTTATGATGTGGATGGCAAGGGTCTGTCGATTGTCGATGCCATTCCGGGCGGCAAGCAGCGCCTGAGCATTGTTGCCGCACCGGAGTTTGACTTCACGCTGGATGAAGCCCGCTACACCTATCCCAACCACAAAGGCATCGATCACTATCACCGCTTCCGCGAAGATATTGCCCTGTTTGCCGGGATGGGTTTCAAATGTTATCGCTTTTCCATTGCCTGGACGCGCATCTATCCGAACGGTATCGAACAGCAGCCGAACGAAGCGGGCCTCAGTCACTATGCTGAAGTCATTGATACCTGTATCGCCCACGGCATTGAACCGGTGATCACCCTTTCCCACTATGAAATGCCGCTGCATCTGGCGACCGCGTTCGGCGGCTGGAAGAACCGTGAGCTGATTGGTCACTTCGAGCGCTTTGCCCGCACGGTGCTGGAACGGTTTGGCCACAAGGTGAAGTACTGGATGACCTTTAACGAGATCAACAGTGCGGCGCATTTCCCGATGATGAGCCAGGGTCTGACGGTGAAAACCGGTGCGCTGGAAGCGCAGGCGAAATTCCAGGGCTGGCATAACCAGTTTGTCGCCAGCGCTCTGGCGGTAAAAATCGCCCATGACACTGACGCGCAGATCCAGATGGGCTGCATGATCCTGTTTGCCACCAACTATGCCTATGACTGCAATCCGCTGAACCAGCTGGCAGCAATGCAGGAAAACCAGTCATTCAACTACTACTGTGCTGACGTGCAGGCGGGCGGTAAATATCCGTATTACGCCCGCAAGCTGTGGCAGTCGCTCGGCGTCACGCTGGATATTCAGCCGGGCGACCTTGAGCTGATCAAAGCGCACACCGTCGACTACATCGGTTTCAGCTACTACATGTCTTCCACCACCTGTGCCACCGACCCGGATGCGGCGGCGGCCAGCGGCAACCTGCTGGGCGGGGCGCGTAACCCGTTCCTTGAAGCCAGCGACTGGGGCTGGGAGATCGACCCGGTGGGGCTGCGTATCGCGTTGAACCAGCTGTATGACCGCTATGAAAAACCGCTGTTTATTGTGGAAAACGGTCTGGGCGCGGTGGACAAGCCGGATGCCGATTTTAACATTGCCGATGACTACCGCATTAACTATCTGCGTAAGCACATTGATGCGATGGCAGAAGCGATAGACGACGGCGTGGAGCTGATGGGATACACCCCGTGGGGCTGCATCGATCTGGTCAGCATGTCGACCGGGGAGATGAGTAAACGTTACGGCTTTATCTACGTCGATCTGGATGACAGCATCAGCGGCACCGGTAACCGCTACAAGAAGAAATCCTACCACTGGTATCAGAAGGTGATCGCCAGCAACGGCCAGGACATCAGCTAACACAGACAGAAACGGCGTCCATTGCGGACGCCGTTTTTTTTGTCGTTACGACAGCACCATGCGCCGATCGCGCCGCACCGACCAGATAAAGGCGGCGATAAACAGCAGGGCGAACAGCACCACGATCGTCGGGCCGGGCGCACTGTCCAGGAAGAACGACAGGTAAGTCCCGCTAAAGCACACCACCACCGACAGCGCGACGGCGAAAATCATCACGCTGGAGAAGCGGCGCATCAGCAGCACGGCGATCGCCCCCGGTGCAATCAGCAGCGCAATCGACAGCACAATGCCCACCGCCTTCAGGGTGGCAACGATGGTCAGGGCAATCATACTCAGCAGGCCGTAATGCAGCAGCGTGGTGTTCAGCCCGCTGGCTTTCGCCTGGTGCGGATCGAACGCATGCAGCACCAGGTCGCGCCACTTGACGCCGATAATCAGCGCAATCAGGCAGGCAATACCGCCGCTTTGCAGCAGGTCGCTGGTGGAAATGCCCAGCATATCGCCAAACAGGATGTGGTCGAGGTGAACCTCTGATTTGACCGAGATATAGAGGATCAGCCCGGCGGCAAACATCCCGGAGAAGACGATGCCCATCACCGTATCCTGCTTGATGCGGCTGTTCTCTTTCAGGTAGCCGGTGGCCAGCGCGCAGAACAGTCCGGCGCAGAACGCCCCGACCGCGAGGGGGATGCCAATAATCCAGGCGATCACCACGCCGGGAAAGACCGCATGGCTCATTGCATCGCCCATCAGCGACCAGCCCTTGATCACCATAAAGCTGGAGAGCAGGGCGCAGGGGACTGCCACAATCACCGAAATAGCCAGTGCAGTGTGCATAAAATCAAACTCAAACGGGCTTAACAGCAGTTCGATCATAGTCATATCGCCTCCTGCTGCGGGCTGGCCGCGCGCCGGCGTCGGGCCAGCAGCCCGTGTTTAGGCGCAAAAACAAAGGCGATGAGGAAGACCAGCGTCTGCGCCACGACGATGATGCCGCCAGTGGCTCCGTCCAGGTAGTAACTGACCCACGCGCCGAAGAAGCTGGTGATGCTGCCAATCAGTACGGCAATCACCAGCAGCCGCTGGAAGCGGTCGGTCAGCAGATAGGCCGTGGCTCCCGGGGTGACCACCAGGCAGATCACCAGAAACGCGCCGACGGTCTGCAGGGCAGCAATGGTGCAGGCCGCCAGCAGGGTGAAGAACAGCAGCTTGAGGCGCGTCGGGTTCAGGCCGACAGAGCGCGCATGATTCTCGTCAAAGAAGGTCACCATCAGGTCTTTCCATTTCACCAGCAGGATCAGCAGCGAGACAAAGCCGATGACCGCCAGCTGGATTATATCCTCCGGCGCTATCGCCAGGATATTGCCCAGCACGATGGTCTGAATATTCACCGAGGTGGGGTTAAGCGACACCATAAACAGGCCAAGGCCAAAGAAGGAGGAGAAGATCAGCCCGATAATCGCGTCCTCCTTCAGCCGGGTACGCTGGTTGAGGAACAGCATACTGCCTGCGGCCAGCCCGCCGGAAAGAAACGCGCCGAGAGCAAAGGGCAGGCCGAGCATATAGGCTCCGGCCACGCCGGGGACTATCGAGTGGGAGAGGGCATCGCCAATCAGCGACCAGCCCTTCAGCATCAGATAGCAGGAGAGAAACGCGCACACGCCGCCCACCAGCGCCGACACCCACATGGCGTTAAGCATGTACTGATAGTGAAAAGGTTCAGCCAGCCACGCCATCAGCCGTTCCCCCTCACCACCGACAGCGCCGGCTGCGTGTGACCATCGCCAAACACCACATCGCGCAGCGCACCGCTAAAGGCATTTTCCAGGTTTTCCCGGGTGAAGGTGGTGGCGGTCGGCCCGCAGGCCAGCACCGTGCCTTTCACGATCACCGTGTGGTCACAGTATTCGCTGACGGAGGCCAGATTGTGGGTGGAAACCAGCAGGGTGCGGCCCTCATCGCGCAGTTCGTGCAGCAGGCTGATAATCTGACGTTCGGTGTTGACGTCCACGCCGGTAAAGGGTTCATCCAGCAGGATCACCTGGCCGCGCTGGGCGATGGCGCGCGCAAGGAACACGCGTTTTTTCTGGCCGCCGGAGAGTTCGCCAATCTGCCGCAGGCGAAACTCTGCCATACCGACGCGCTCCAGCGCCTCGGTGACCAGGCGCTTATCCTCTGCGCGGGCGATGCGCAGCATGCCCATATGGCCGTAGCGGCCCATCATCACCACATCTTCCACCAGCACCGGAAAAGACCAGTCAACGTCCTCCGACTGCGGCACGTACGACACCATATTCTGTTTCAGCGCGCGGTGTGCGGGCTGTTCCAGCAGGGTAATCGAGCCCTTCGAGAGGGGGACAAACCCCATAATGGCTTTAAACAGCGTCGATTTACCGGAGCCGTTGATCCCCACCAGCGCGGCGATGCTGGCACCGGGCACCTGTAAGGTGGCATCGCGCAGGGCGGTGTGCCCGTTGCGGTAGGTGACCGTCAGGTCGTTAACCCGAATGCCGTCGGGTACCGTCTGTGTGTTATTCATTTTGCCAGCCCCTGCTGAATGCCTTTAACGATGGTGTCGCTGGTGACGCGCAGTAAGTCGAGATAGGTCGGTACCGGCCCATCGGCAGCGCTGAGGGAGTCAACGTACAGTACGCCGCCGTAGTGGCTGCCGGTTTCGCGCGCCACCTGGCGGGCGGCCTTATCGGAAACCGTGCTTTCGCTGAACACGGCCGGGATCTTCTCCTGCTTCACTTTATCGATCACTTTACGTACCTGCTGCGGGGTACCCTGCTGATCGGCGTTGATCGGCCACAGGTAGAGCTCTTTCAGCCCGAAGTCGCGCGTCAGGTAGGAGAACGCGCCCTCGCTGGTAACCAGCCAGCGCTTGTCCGCCGGGATCTGCGCCAGCGCCTGCTGCACCGGAGCCACGGTGGCGCTGATTTTCTCTTTATAGGCGGCCGCATTTTTGCGGTAAGTGTCGGCATTGGCCGGGTCATACTTCACCAGCGCATCGCGGATATTATCCACGTAGATCAGCGCATTTTCCGGCGACATCCAGGCATGGGGATTCGGTTTACCGCTGTAGGGGCCGTCGCTGATCCCCATCGGGACAATGCCGTCAGACACCACCACTTCCGGCACCCCGGGAAGATGTTGATAAAAGCGCTGGAACCACAGTTCCAGGTTCAGACCGTTGGCGAGGATAAGCTGGGCACCCCGGGCGCGTTTGATATCACCCGGTGTGGGCTGATATTCATGGATTTCTGCTCCGGCTTTGGTGATCGACGCGACGTCGGCAGCATCACCCGCCACGTTTTTCGCCATATCCGCAATCACGGTGAACGTGGTGATCACTTTGAATTTTTCCTGTGCTACTGCCGGTGCCAGCGGCAGCGCGGCAAGCAGAGCAGCACAGATCCATCCTTTTAACTGGAACAGTAAACGCATAGAAATCTCCCAGAAAGCGCTTAAAAATAGAACGTAATTAGCAGTTGCTATAAGGTATAGCACAGGCTATATCGCCATGTGAATGTTTTTTGTGTGGGATTACGCAGATTGACAATTGACCGTCTGAGAAATAAAACCGCAGGGATTGCTTGCGATGAGGGGGACAAATGTTATCCCGGCGGATGACTGTCCCGCGCCAGATGGCGATTATTCCTACGCAGGCGGTAAATTTATCGTCCAGACTTAAACCAAAGGCATAGTCTGCGCCCGCATTGTGCTTTACACTGCGCGCTGCAAAAACTCAGTAGATTAATGACAGAACAGGCGGAAATGGCGATGAACGGAACAATCACAACCTGGTTTAAAGATAAAGGTTTTGGTTTTATCAAAGACGAAAACGGCGATAACCGTTATTTTCATGTGATTAAGGTCGCCAACCCGGATTTGATTAAAAAAGACGCGGCAGTGACGTTTGAGCCCACGACCAACTCTCGGGGCTTATCGGCCTTCGAGGTGAAAGTGCTGCCGGAAAGTAACTATATTTATATCGCCGGTGAGCGCCTTAAGCTGACGTCGATCAAGTCTTACCTGGTGTACAGCGAAGAGGTCCCTGCCGATACCCGTATTGATAAAGAAAATACGGTGCTCTCCGTGGGCATTCTGATGAGTAGCATCCGGCCGAAAACGGCCACCGCGCCGGGTGAGATGCGCACGCTGAAAAAGCTGGCGATCACCACCTTCCAGGGGACGACATTAATTTTCTCGGAAGATGAAATTGACGTGGACAGCACGGTAAAAATGCTCAAAATCTGACGGCTGACGCAGTGCCGGCAGTGAAATAAAAAACCCGCTCAGGGAAATCTGAGCGGGTTTTTTATTCTGCGCCAGTGCTCCGTCATTTCCTGATAACACCGCTAAAAAAACAACGCTATGCTGTCAGGGTGCCGGAATGATCATCCGGGCGCTGACAGACCGCCCTGCGACAGAAGCGGATTAAGCGTGAAAAAGGCGTATTACCTGATGAGCCGCAGTCCTTTGGCCACCAGATTGCTGAACCCTTCACAATGGGCATGATCCTCTGCGCTACAGCGGGCAGCATGCTTCAACCCCCGGCTTAATCGTTGCAATCTGCGGACAGTGGCGTCAATTTCCTGGGCTCGATCAGCAAGACGCTCCCGGTCGATGACGGTCCCACCTTGCTTATTGAACATGGCGGCCATTTCATCCAGGGTAAATCCGGCAGCCTGCCCCAGGGCGATCAGCTGCAGTTTATTCAGCACATTTTTGTGATACTGCCTTCTCAGGCCATTACGGCCAATGGGATGAATGAGTCCTTTCGTTTCGTAAAACCGTAACGCGGAGGGCAGCACGCCGGAAAGATGAGCCACTTCCCTGATATCCAGTTCTTCCATCATTGACTTCAACCTGACTTTAAGTTGCACACTGGCGACCAGCTTACCATTCTCATTAAATAAGGACGAAAAAATGGACAGTGTGACGCTCATTCAGGCGGTTATAACAGGTATTTTCGCCACTCTGGCGATGGATTGTTGGTCACTGATCCAGAAGCCTGTCTTCGGCGTTCCGCCGTTGAATTATGCCCTGGTCGGACGCTGGGTTTTATGGCTGCCCAGAGGAAAAATGCGCCATAACACCATCGCTTCCACCGCATCTGTGCATAACGAACTTTTAGTCGGGTGGGGTGTTCATTATCTGACCGGGATCCTGTTTGCTTTCATACCGCTTTTACTGGACGGGCCGGACTGGTTCCGTGAACCTTCTGTTACCACGGCTATGCTGGCAGGCCTGTTAACACTCATTGCGCCTTTCCTGATCCTGCAGCCCGCCCTGGGTTTTGGCATTGCGGCTTCCCGCACGCCCCGCCCATGGCGGGCCCGACTGCTGAGTGTGATCACCCATCTGGCGTATGGGTCAGGACTGTATATCGCGGCTCTGGTTATAAACTCATAAAGGTAAAGCCGTTGAGTCAGCCGTTCGAAGGTCAGCCCGTTTACCGTTCAACGCGGCCTGCCAGCGGCATCCGCTTAAAAGCAGGTGCAATCTGAGAGGCTTTCCGTTTACACAGGGGATGCCTTAAACTACGCTGCGCAGGTCACCACCGATGGGGGATCCGCTATTCATTCTGAGGAAGTAAAATGCGTTTGCCCGATACCTGCCTGACACAAACCCTCTGTCCATTGGCATCTGAAGAATGAGTCGTCCACTGTTTGTTTCTCTGGATGGCCCTAAGGGAGCCGGTAAAACTACCCTGCTGGAGGCCATGACAAAAGTGCTGAGAGCTGACAATAAAAAGGTGATCCGGCTTTGCGAGAGAAAAAGCGATCCCTACAGGGCGGAAACCATGGCCCTTGTTAACCGGCTCGCCAGGGATCCCGATCTGGAGTTAGAACGGGAGATTTGTCAGCGTCTGGCTGACAGCCGTGCCTGGATTTCCCGACACGTGCTGACGAAACAGCCTGCGGACAGCATTATTCTGATGGATCGCTGGTACCCGTCAGATGCCGCGTTTCGCCGGATGGTTCCCTTTGCAGAAATTTTACAGCTGAACACGGAACGACAGGTGCGAGCACCTGACCTGCTCGTCGGGGTTGTGACTGCGCCTGATATATCATGGGCCAGGGCCACGTCCCGGCCGCGTGGGCTGAGCAGTACGGTGATGTCTACGCTGGAAGAGCATGCTGCCTGTACCAGGGCATTTGAGCGGGAAATGGCAAATCACGGCTGGGTACTGTGCCGTAATGAAGGAACGCTCGAAGACGCAACCATGCAGATTATTGCTGAGATCAACAAACTACCCGCATGCCCCACCGGCGTCGTTTTCCCGGCAGATGCGGTATGAGTATATTAATCGCAACAGCAAAAAGCCCGCTCAGGTTTCCCTGAGCGGGCTTCTCTAAATTTGGCTCCTCTGACTGGACTCGAACCAGTGACATACGGATTAACAGTCCGCCGTTCTACCGACTGAACTACAGAGGAATTGTGGAACGAGGCGAATAGTAGCGATACGCCTCCTGCCTGTCAATAGCAAAAAACAGTTTAGCTTTCAACTGGCTGCGTTTGAATCAACCCGGCTGATTAGTGAACAATTCCGCCCGCATTATGGTGTAACTGCTGCTGATCCAGCCGCTGATGCGGATCCTGGCGATAAAACTGGCGAAAACGCTGGTAGAGTGCGGGAAAGCGGGTGAGCAACAGCTCCGGCGCGCTGAAAAAATATTCAGACAGGACGGCAAAGCATTCCGCCGGTTCGCTGGCGGCATAGGCGTCAATGCTGGCGGCATTTTCGCCGACCAGGTCGATCTCATCCTGGATATCGTTCATTGCCGCGCGCAGATCGCGTTCCCAGCCGACCACGTCACGCAGTGCCATGGCCGGAACGCCGTTGGCTTCACCGCTGCCGCGCGCGTCGAGCTTATGCGCCATTTCATGAATAACAAGGTTATAACCGGACAGGTCGAACGAATCCTGCACGTCCAGCCAGTTCAGCACGATCGGGCCCTGCTGCCAGCTTTGTCCGGCGTGGACGACCTGTTCCCGGTGTACCAGACCAAATTCATCCTGCCATTCGTCATCGACCATAAACGGGGAGGGGTAGATTAGCACTTCATGAAAACCATCCAGCCAGTCGTAGCCCAGACTGAGGACCGGCAGGCAGAACAGCAGTGCCAGGCGACAGCTTTTCAGCTCATCCAGCTCAAACCCCTGCAGCGGAACCAGGCGCTTCTGACGTAAGAAACGCGTCGCAAGCTGGCAGAGTGCCTGGCGTTCACCGCTATTCAGGCTCGCCAGCAGGGGAATATCCAGCGCCTGCTGCCAGGGCAGCCCGCTTTCCACGGCGTCATCGCCGCCTTTCCACGGCCATTTGATCATGCTGCTATTCCTCCCGCCTGATAAGAAACCGGTCCCTGAGCATTCCTGGATCACTGACGCTGTCGGCTGCTTTCCCGGGCTGGTATGAGGCGGGAGAACAGCGTGACAATTACGCAGGTGAATAAGGGGAATATTCAATCAGTTATATTGAGGGCTGTCTGTGACAAAACGCAAGCAGCGCTGAAAAAAATCAGCGCTGCAGTGGGTCAGAGGCGGGCAAACTCGATGACCCAGACCCAGGGGTTCACTTCCCAGCTGGTGCCACCGTACTGCAGGGCCCACTGTTTGCGGTAGGCATCTTTTGCTGATACCGCTTCACTGTGCATGGTGAAGAAGTTATTGAGGAAGTGGGAGTCGACCTGCACCCCCTCCGCCATCACATCGTCGTCACTGATATCCTGAATGCGCTCAACGCGAATGGCGGTGATGGTCAGGTCAATGCGGCTGGCCCAGCGCGGCATATGAATGCCTGCCTGCCAGCCAAAGTTTTCATCGGTTTCCTCAGTGCTGTAGACACTGGAGTCGGCGCGGTACTGGCAGTAATCAATATTTTTAAACTGCGCGGGTGACTGCTGGTACAACGCCATTTCACCGGGGGGCACCACCGGGCCACGCCAGGTTTCCCGCACCCAGAGGCGGTCACCAGGCTGGCCATAGGGGCAATGGTAGCTGAGATTTTCCATGCCCAGCACCCGGTTACCCTGTAGATTATTGCTTAAAACATCAATGCCATAACAACCTTCATGATTGTCCTGGCCAGGCCCAAAAAGTTGGGACTTCATGATGCGCCTTGTCTGCTTTTGCTGGCCTGACAGCAGGGCGCGCACCCGTTGATCGCTAAATAGAATCGGGCGTTCTTTCATGGTTTAACCTCTAATAAGACTTTCTTAACCAGTTCCTGGTTCATAAGCAAAGTAAAAACACAATACAGATAACTCCTAACATTAGCTCAAAAAAAAGAATTGGATTATTTTTTTAAGTAATCATCAGAGTCTCTTATTAAAAAACACCAGGACCGTGTGGCAGTGGGTGTAATGATGGTGACGTCATTGTGGTCTGTTGCTGTGGCTCGCTACGGGCTGCCTTCAGCGTCACCATAATGACATTTTACCATATTACAATGCGTTAGTGCGACGGGCAGCAATCGCCTCCCCGCACCGGTCACCGCCCTGACGGCTGGCACGGCAGGCCATAAGTCGGGGGTGCTTTTACGATGCGTTTTGTCGGTCTTTCACATGGGTTGCCTCCACTTCTCATAACCTTTATTTATCAATATGGTCACAAACTAGTCATTAAAAAAGAAGTGGAAAAGACTGAAAATGGAAAAAATGCTGTAACAACCGCAATAGTGCGGCTATAAGTTTGATGTAGATCGCATTTTTATGCCAAAACGGGGATCGGCTCACGCCGGACTGATCCCTCTGACCTCTCAACAAGTTCAAACAATTAAGGAGACGTCGATGACGCTGACTCACTGGCAATCACGCTTTGAACACTGGCTGCACGAGACCTGGCAGAAAGAAGATAAAGCCCATGATGTGGCGCACCTGACGCGCGTCTGGCAGTCGGCACAGCGCATTATGGCCGGAAGCGATGCCGATGCGCTGGTGGTACTGGCGGGCTGTTATTTCCACGATATTGTTAACCTGCCGAAAAACCACCCCGAGCGTCATCTGGCCTCCGCCCAGGCCGCCGATGAGACCCGGCGCGTCTTGCGGCAGGTGTTTACCGACTTCCCGCCGGAGAAAATAGAGGCGGTGGCGCATGCCGTCCACGCTCACAGCTTCAGTGCCGGGGTGGCCGCCGAGACGATCGAAGCAAAAATCGTGCAGGATGCTGACCGCCTGGAGTCGCTGGGTGCTATCGGGCTGGCGCGGGTGTTTTATGTGTCAGGAGCGTTAGGGCGATCTCTGTTTGACAGCCGTGACCCGCTGGGACGCGAGCGGCCGCTGGATGATGCCGAGTGGGCGCTGGATCACTTCCAGAAAAAGCTGCTCAAATTACCTGAGACGATGCAAACGGACGAGGGCAAAAGGCTGGCTGAATACAACGCCAGTTTCCTGGTGACCTATATGGCGAAACTCTGCGCCGAGCTGAAAGGCGATTTTTGTGCGCTGGATCAGGATGTTCTGACGGAATTTACGCCGGACGGGATGAAATATTAAATTTTTGTGACAGTATGGTTAAACCGCACGTTCCGGGTTACGTTGTTGGGACAATTATCAGGAGAATCAGGCAATGACCGACAAAGTAAGCTTAACCATCAAGATCGATCCCGCTTTAAAAGAAACGATTAAAACGCTCGCTCTGGACAGTCAGCTTTCTTTAAGCGATCTGGTGACCCAGCATCTGGTGAAGAGCTTTTCCGCTCAGGCACCGGATGCGGTAGACAGCACTCATACAGAAGAAGAGACCTCAGAGCAGCTCAGTCAGAACGAGCTGAAACAGGTTCGCGCGCTGCTGAAAAAATCGAAAAAGAAAAAGTAATCCTTGCCTCTGCGCGTCTCTCCGCCGGAGAGACGCGTTTATCACGCGTCGTCATCACCGTAATAGAGCACCCCCAGCTTGATTAATGGCCGCCCCTGACTTTTGCGGTGCAGATTACTGTCGCGCAGCGAATAGACACAGCCGCAGTACTCCTGCTGATAAAAACGCTCCCGCTTGCTGATTTCGATCATCCGCGACGATCCCCCTTTTTTACGCCAGTTATAGTCCCAGTAGCGAATGCCGGGGTAGGGTTCGGCGGCCCGAACGCCGCAGTCATTGATTTGCTGCATATTTTTCCAGCGCGAGATCCCCAGCGAACTGGAAATGACCGGAAATCCGTGTTCAAACGCGTAGAGGGCGGTGCGCTCGAAGCGCATATCAAAACACATCGTGCAGCGAACCCCGCGCTCAGGCTCCCACTCCATGCCTTTTGCCCGTTCAAACCAGTTATCGGTGTCGTAGTCGGCGTCAACAAAGGGGATGCCATGCTGTTCAGCAAAGCGGATATTCTCTTCTTTTCGCAGCAGATACTCTTTCTGCGGATGAATATTAGGGTTGTAAAAGAAGATGGTGTAGTCAATTCCCGATGCCTGAAGCGCTTCCATCACCTCGCCGGAGCAGGGGGCACAGCACGAGTGCAGCAGCAGTTTTTTAGCGCCGTCGGGCAGGGTCAGCAGGTCGCGTTGGGGTGCGCTCATCGGTAATGTCTCCATGTTTAACGCCGTTAACCGCGCAAGTGTAGTCGCCTCTTTTCGCACTGTCACCCGTCTCCGCCGACGGCGTGGCTAATTTCCGCCTGGCGCTGGGTCAATGAAGTGATAAACTGACACCCGTTTATCCCTTTTATTGAGTGATTATGAGCGATTTTGACCGCGTGGCTGCCGGGCTGGCAGAGCAGGCACGAGTGCAGGCACAGCATAAAGAAGAGCAGGATCGCCAGCTGTTGCTGCGCGTGCTGGAGATTTATGACCAGAAAACCGTGGCAGCCACTCTGCGTAAGGTCAGCCAGCAGGAATGGACCCGGGAGTCAGTTAACCGCTGGGTAAAAGGGAACAGCCGTAAAACCCTGAATGAGGCCGAGGTCAGCCTGCTGCGCAATATGCTGCCTGCGCCACCGGCACACCATCCCGACTACGCTTTTCGCTTTATTGACCTGTTTGCCGGCATTGGCGGGATCCGCAGCGGGTTTGACGCTATTGGCGGGCAGTGCGTGTTTACCAGCGAGTGGAACAAACACGCGGTGCGCACCTATAAAGCTAACTGGTACTGCGACCAGCAGCAGCACCGCTTTAACCAGGACATCCGCGATGTCACTCTGAGCGGCGATCCGCAGGTGGATGAAGAGCAGGCCTATCAGCACATTCGTGAGCAGATACCCCAGCACGACGTGCTGCTGGCGGGCTTTCCCTGCCAGCCGTTTTCGCTGGCTGGCGTCTCGAAGAAAAATGCGCTGGGGCGTAAGCATGGCTTCGAAGATGAAGCCCAGGGAACGCTGTTCTTTGATGTGGCGCGTATTATCACTGCCAGAAAGCCGGCGATCTTCGTGCTGGAAAACGTCAAAAACCTCAAGAGCCACGACAAGGGCAATACCTTCCGCATCATTATGTCGACCCTGGATGAACTGGGCTACGAGGTAGCCGATGCGGCCGTGACCGGTTCACCGGATCCGAAAATTGTCGACGGCAAACACTTCCTGCCCCAGCACCGCGAACGCATTGTGCTGGTCGGCTTCCGTCGCGATCTGGCGCTACCGGCCTTTACGCTCAGTGCCTTACCTTCCCTCTATCCGCAGCAGCGCACGCCGCTGAAAGCGCTGCTGGACCCGGTGGTGGACGAGAAATACATCCTGACGCCAACCCTGTGGAAGTATCTTTATCAGTATGCGAAAAAACACCAGGCCCGCGGCAACGGATTTGGCTACGGGCTGGTTGACCCGGCGGTGGAGCAGGGCGTGGTTCGCACGCTGTCGGCCCGCTATTACAAAGACGGTTCGGAGATCCTTATCGATCGCGGCTGGGATAAAGCCCTGGGAGAAGAAGATTTTGATCATGCTGATAATCAGCAGCGCCGGCCGCGCCGTCTGACGCCGCGCGAATGTGCCCGACTGATGGGATTCGAGCAGCCGGGGGAGCAGCACTTCCACATTCCGGTCTCAGACACCCAGGCCTATCGTCAGTTCGGTAACTCGGTCGTGGTACCGGCCTTCGCTGCGGTGGCCCGACTGCTGCTGCCGTGGATCGAGCAGGCGGTTCAGCAGCGTCGGTGAAATGTGGCCCGCTGCTACGACGGCAGGGCCGCTTTTAGCTACACTTAAGGTCTTCTTTAAAGGGATATCAAGATGGCCGACGTTCACTCTTCAGACGTGCGTAGCAAGAACATGCGAGCCATTCGCACCCGCGATACGGCAATCGAAAAGCGGCTGGCAGAACTGCTGGCAGAACTCGACCTGCGTTACCGGGTGCAGGATAAGTCCCTGCCCGGCCGCCCTGACTTCGTGCTCAGTGACTATCAGGCGATCATCTTTGTGCACGGCTGTTTCTGGCACCGGCATCACTGCCATCTGTTTAAGATGCCCGCCACACGCACGGCATTCTGGCAGGGGAAAATAGACAGCAACGTGGCGCGCGACAAGCGCTATATCGACGAGCTGACCGCCAGCGGCTGGCGGGTCATGCTGGTGTGGGAGTGCGCGCTGCGGGGTAAGACGCGTCTGGAAGAGGAAGCCCTGCGCACGCGGCTCGAGGAGTGGCTCTGCGCCGCGACGGGCAACGGCGAGATCGACGCCCGGGGAATTCGTTCCCTGCCTTAGGGGCGGATGTCCCGCCCCGGGCTGACGGCTATTTTTCCGCGCTGGGCCTGATAACCGGTTTGGCCGGGAACAGATATTTGCCCAGCGTCACCAGCACCACGGCCAGGATGATAATCCCCAGCGCCAGCCATTCGCGACCGGACAGGCTTTCCCCCGCAAAGGCGATACCCAGCAGCACGGCGACCACCGGATTGACGTAGGCATAGCTGGTCGCAATAGCCGGTGTGACGTTACGGATCAGGAACATATAGGCGTTAATGGCAATCACTGAACCAAACAGGCTGAGGTAACCGAGGGAAAAGAAACCCGCCAGCGACGGCTTCTGCACCAGGTGCTCGCCACTTAACTGACTGGCGATCAGCAGCACCCCGGCGGCAGCCAGCATCTCAATGGCCCCGGCCATCATGCCGTGCGGCAGGGCAATGCGGGAACCCCACACGGAGCCGAATGCCCAGGTCAGTGAACCGCCCAGAATCATCAGTGCGCCCCACGGATTACCCGCCAGGTGTCCGCCGCTGTTGAGCAGAATAATCCCCACCAGGCCGACGGCGATCCCCACCCATTCGATCCAGCGGGTGGCGATGCCGAACAGGCGGCTGAAGCACATGGCAAACAGCGGTACGGTGGCGACCATCACTGCTGCCAGCCCGGAAGGCACGTGCTGATGCTCGGCTACGGTGACCGCGCCATTGCCCATGGCCAGCAGCAACACGCCGATAATGGCGGCATTACCGGCTTCACGCCACGAAGGCAGCTTATGTCCTTTAAGCAGCAGATAAGTCAGCAGCACGACACCTGCCAGCAGAAAGCGCAGTCCGGCCAGCATCATCGGTGGCCAGCTTTCGACACCAATGCGGATCACCAGATAGGTGGAACCCCAGATGAAATAAAGCGTAAACAGGGCAGCCAGGAGGGGCAGCAGGGCGGGGGCACGGCGTAACGTCATGTCAGGATTGTCCTTGTTATAGCAAGTTATAAAACTGTTATAGGGGGCTAATTCTGCCACTAATTATTACGGCCGGAAGGATTTTTTTTACAAAATTTGCACTCCCTGGCCATAATTGCTTAGATCAGTGCCCTCTATCAATACAGCCAGCCAGGGGTAAGCCATGGCCAGTGTCAAACTGACGGTAAGACGTTTGTACAAACTCAGCGGCGAACGCATGGTCAATACCCAGGCGACGGCGCGTATTTATGTGGGCGACTGCCTGATAGCGACAGAAGAAATTAGCGGGATGACGGAAAGCCCGGTGAGCAAATATCTGCACCATACCCAAACGCAGGGGCAGAGAGTGCGCGTTGAGTGGGACTGCGATGGCATCGCTGATATGGCGGTGGCTGAAATTGAGCGGTGCCCCTGTTGTCAACATGATGAAAATGAATAAGGAATCTGATTTTGGCCGGAAGCAGTTTACTGACCTTACTGGACGATATTGCCACCCTGCTGGACGACGTTGCAGTGATGGGCAAAGTGGCGGCAAAGAAAACCGCCGGGGTACTGGGGGACGATCTCTCGCTGAATGCCCAGCAGGTCAGCGGAGTGAAAGCGAACCGTGAGCTGCCGGTGGTGTGGAGCGTGGCAAAAGGGTCATTTCTTAATAAGCTGATCCTGGTGCCGCTGGCGCTGCTGATCAGCGCCTTTGCCCCCTGGGCGATCACCCCTTTACTGATGGTGGGCGGTGCTTATCTGTGCTACGAAGGCGTGGAGAAGGTGCTGCACAGTCTGCATAAAGACAAAAGTCAGGAGACGCCGGAAGCCCGTGAGCAGCGCCTGCTGAAAGCCGCGCAGCAGGACCCGGCAGAATTTGAAAAGAAGAAGGTCAAAGGTGCGGTCCGCACTGACTTTATTCTCTCTGCTGAGATCGTGGCGATTACACTTGGTATTGTGTCAGAAGCGCCATTGCTCAACCAGGTGATCATCCTCGCCGGCGTGGCGATTCTGGTCACCGTCGGCGTGTACGGCATTGTGGCGGGGATTGTCAAAATTGACGACCTGGGGATGTGGCTGCAGAAGAAAACATCGGCGGCCGCGAAAGCCATCGGTGGCGTACTGCTGGTCGCCGCCCCCTGGTTGATGAAGATCCTGACGGTGGTCGGTACGCTGGCGATGTTCCTGGTCGGTGGCGGCATTATCGTGCACGGCCTGCCGTGGCTGCACCATCATATTGAAGCCTTCAGCGCAGGCATGCACGGTCTGCTGGCGATGCTGGTCAGCAACCTGGCCAACCTGATCATTGGCTTAATTGTGGGGTCGATTGTGCTGTGTTCGGTAAATTTGATTGCCAGAATGCGCCAGAAATCAGTATAAAGACGGGCTTAACCGAGTAAACAGGCAGGAGTGAAAGATGAACGACGATATGTTTGAATTCGATATTGATGCGCAGCTTGAGCAGGCAGAAGCCAACGCGCAAAAGAAAGCGGCCGAAGTGCCGGCGGATTTAGGTGATGAAGCCGACTGTGAAGGTTGCAAAATCTAAGCGCAAATTGCGACAGGTTTCACATAAAAAGCGTGTAGTAAAACTACACGCTTTTTTTATATTCAGCGTTTTTAACTGCTTATTTTGATTTAACATATATTTTACCTGTCGTTAACAGCACGGATTATATTCAGATGCTATAACTGATTGACGATTGATAACCGAAAAGGGAGGTGCTTTATATGAACTTTATGATCAGTGATGAAGTGCAACATAAGGAAGGTGGCCCCGCTATGATTGTGACCGGGGTGGCCAGTGGCATGGTGGAGTGTCGCTGGTATGATGGTTTTAGCGTGCGGCGGGAGGCGTTCCGGGAAGAGGAGCTGTTTTCACTGTCATCCGCTACCCGTCTGGCCGGGTAATCCGGTCTGTCTTTTTCGGCAGGGCAGAGCGAAATCAGGCGCTGCCCTGCGTGTGATTACAATTCGTTTTTAATACAGAACGCTTCCCACGTCATGCCCAGTGCCTCTGCCTGCGAACGCAGGTAGGTTTCAATCGCTTCCACCATCACCGCTTTATCCGGCTCGGCCAGCTGAATGGCAAACAGCATCCCATCGAGTTTTTTCTCACGCACGTAGGCCGCATAGGCCCGGTCTTTCTGCATGGACTGTAGCTGTTCAACGCTCATACCCATCGTGGCCGCCTGTTCTGCGGTCAGGTTTTCTATACCGGCTTTCAGCGTCGGGTGTGCCTCAAGAAACAGATCTTTGGCAATGGCGTAATATTCTTCAACGGTTTTCATAGCAATGTGCCCGGGTAAGTGCGTGGAAATATGCAGGCGATAGTGTACACGGCGGGGCAGAGTGGGGAAAGTCAGCGCAACAGCATGCGTCGGGCTTGCGGCGGGGCAGGTAAAAATTATAACGTAGCGCGTGAATGATAAAATCAGGATGAGAAAAATGAAAAAGTGGATGTTTGCAGCCGCCGCAGCGCTGACCCTCAGTGGCTGTGCGCAGTTAGCCGATTACGCCAGCGCGGTGAAAACCCCGCCACCGGCGACGCTGGTGGGTAACTGGCAAACCTTTGGCCCGCAGAGCGGCCTGGTGAGCGATCAGGCGCAAGCCAGCCTGATTATTACCGCGGAGGGCGATACTCTCGACTGCCGTCAGTGGCAGCGGGTGATTGCCAAACCGGGCAAAGTGACCTTTTTTAACGGGGAGTGGGTGAACGTCAACCAGCAGCTGCGGGTCATGCCGCTGGCGCTGGAAGGGACGGAGCTGCACTACGACAAGCTGGTGATGCAGAAAGTCGCGCAGCCTACCGCTGAATGCCAGAAAGCGCTGGCTAACCGGGCGAAAGCGCAGACGCCTGCCCCGCAGCCGACGGCAGGGGCCGCCACCGCGCAGCCTGTGGCAAACGGCACCACGCCGCCAGCCCAACCCTGATCGGGCCTGTCGTGGCCGTCCTGGCCACGACAGGGAGGTCAGCTCACGACCCAGACGCTGACGCTGCCAGCCGCACAGCGGAACACGGCATTGCCCTGATCGTCACTGTCGACTGGCTCACCCACCTGCTCCAGCAGATCGTGCCAGCGTTTTCCGGCGTAATTTTCCCCGAGATCCAGCGTTTTTTCTCCCGCCTCGCCGTTTGACATGATCACTACGCAGCCCGGCAGTTCCTGGGTGCCACTGCGGGCGAAGGCAATGCAGTTGGGATGGTCAAACCATTCGCGCTGTTCACCGTGGGCGTACTGCTGGCGTGCGCGTATCAGGGTTTCCAGCCCGGGAATAACCGGCATCTCAATCTGATGCTGCTGTCCGTCGCCGCCTTCATCCTCATAGCGGGCACCAAACAGGTCAGGGTAGAACAGCGCGGGCACGCCGTTCTCACGCAGCAGGATCAGCGCATAGGCCAGCGGTTTAAACCAGGACTCAACGGGGGCTTCCAGCGCCTGCAGCGGCTGTGTATCGTGATTGGCGACGATGGTCACCGCATGCCACGGGTCAGTGGCGACCAGCGTATCGTTGAAGATCTGACTCAGGTCATAGTCGGCACCCTGCTTAGAGGCGGTATGAAAATTCATCTGCAGCGGGGCATCAAACAGCATGGTTTTGCCCTCCACCTGATGAATATACTGCTGCAGCTTGTCCACCTCGTGTGACCAGTACTCTGCCACGATAAACAGCGGCTGCTCCGCCACCTCCTGAACGTGTTCAATCCACTCTTTGTAAAACCAGGCGGGGATATGCTTCACCGCATCCAGGCGGAAGCCGCTGCAGTGCACTTCGTCCATGACCCAGCGCGCCCAGTACTTCAGCTCTTCGGTGACCGCACGGTTGCGGAAGTCGATATTGGCTCCCATCAGGTAGTCAAAATTGCCCAGCTCGTTATCGACCTGATCGTTCCAGCCTTCGCCGGTATAGTCGTTAACGATTTTGAACACGCCGTTCTCATTGGGGTTTTCGATGTGGTCGACGCCGCTGAAGCACTTATAATCCCAGACGAATTTTGAATACTGTCCGGCACGAACCGGGAAGGTAAAGCGCGTCCAGGCTTCGGCCTGGATCACTTCCGGGTCTATCTCATCCCGGTTATCCGGATTAACGCGGTTAATCTGCACCTGCTCTTTCTCATCGGCCCCCATCTTGTGGTTAAGAACCACGTCAAGGATCACGCCGAGCCCGTGAGATTTCAGCGTATCGACGGCGGTCAGCAGCTGCTCTTTATCGCCGTACTTGGTGGCGCGGGAGCCTTTCTGCCCGAACTCCCCCAGGTCAAACAGGTCGTAGCTGTCATAGCCCACCGAATAACCGCCGGATTCCCCTTTATACACTGGGGGCAGCCAGACGTCGGTAATACCAATCTCAGCCAGCCAGGGGGCACGTTCTGCCGCTTCCGGCCAGAGTTTGCCGCCTGTAGGGTAATACCAGTGAAAAAACTGTAGCAGGGTGGGATTGCGCATGTAGGTGATCCATTTTCGCCAGACGGGAAAATGAAGTATGAGCGAGACGGGGAGAAAAGGGCGGGCCAGCGTGGAAATATTTATTTCACGCTGGCCCACTGGAAAAAACAAGCAGGGGCGGGCGGGTTAAAAATCAGGTTTATCCGTTGGCCCCGGTGGGAAACAGCACCACGCCGGCACTTCTGGTGTAGGCATTATTGACCGACTTCTGACGTCCTGCCTGCTGGATCAGACCCGAGATTTCATCCTGACGCAGCTTGAGCAGCTTTTTCAGTTCTGACTCGTTATCAAGAATATGACGCAGCACGGGACGCAGCTGTTCCTGCGTGTGTGCAGGCACCGGCTGGTGCTGGGTTGTTTTCGCCAGTTTTTCCACGGCGCTGAGGTAGTTCACTTCCATATCAATCAGTTCGTCCCACTGTCCTTCTCCAGCCAGACGCAGCATGGACTGACTGTGAGTCAAAATTTCCTGATAAATCGCGAGCAGATGTGGGGCAATGTTCATGTCTACAGAGTCCTAAACCAGAGCGGTTGTGCCAGATACCTCTTTCCAGGCATCGGCGATATTGCGCAACAGCGCTTCGACTTCTTCAATGGCGTGTACATCATTATCGATGTTAGCCCGCAGCAGGCGATTGACCATATAGCGGTACAATCCCAGCAGATTCTGCGTTAACTCGTCTTCACTGGCCTCATCCAGACCCAGCTTCAACCCGTTATCGATAATATTAATCGCTTTAGAGAGAGATGCCCCTTTCATGATCGTATTACCGTCCTGCAAAAAAAGACGGGCGCGAACCAGGGCACTGAGTGCCCCATCGAACAGCAGAGTGATCAGCTGGTCATTGCTGGCACTCATTACAGCACTTTCGACGCCGACTTTTGCATAGGCCTTGGTACCGCTTGCGCTATACATGATGGTTCCTTACTTGTTGGTGCTGTTAGTTGTCGCAAACTGCTGTGTCAGATAGCTGCTGGTATTGTTCAGTTTGCTGATCATCACGTCGAGCGCGGTAAACTGGGTTTTCAGTCGTGCGATGGTGTCATCGATGCGATCGCTAATCTTGTTGTACTGCGCTGTCAGGTTGTTCAGTGTTTTGCTGACGCCATCTGTCGCCGCCTGAATAACCCCTTTGGTGGATAACCAACTGGTCAGGTTCGAGTCCAGCTTGGTGGTAATCCCGGTGGTTTTACCGTCACCCATAAACATCGCTTTGATCCCTTCCGAATCTTTTGCCAGTGCGGCATCCAGCTTAGTCTGATCGGTGATCAGCTTGCCGTTGGTAGGATCAGTAGTGATACCAATCTGCGAAAGGGTTTTATAAGTGGACGTGCTGGCGGTATTGGTCAGCATGTCTTTCATCTGCGATTGAATCGTACGCAGGGTGCTGTCACCGAGCAGGGCGCCGTTGCTGGTATCCTGTGCAGTGGTACCCGCATCAACGGCGGTATATTTGGTCAGCGCGCTTAAGCTGTCCTGCAGCGTGTTATAGGCAGTCGCCCAGGCTGCAATAATATTAGATGCACTGCTGGTATCTTTAGTGATGGTCAGCGATTGTGTGCCGGTGGTTTCCGCCGTCAGATTAAGCGTAATCCCTTCCAGCGCATCACTGATGGTATTGCTGCTACTTTCGATATCCACGTTGTTGACTTTCAGCATCGCGTTTTGCGCGGCAACGCTCTGGGTCATATTGCTGCTGTTAGTGCCATCGTAATTCAGCATACCTTGCAGCGTGCTGTCGCCCGTCACGCTAATGGTCGCTGAGTTATCCGTACCGGTTTTATCTGAGGTCAGCGACAGACGATAGCTGCCGTCACCGGTTTTGATAATGCTGGCGGTCATACCGGTATCAGCGGCGTTGATCGCATCACGGATGCCGGTCATCGAAGAGTTTGCCGCCGTCACTTTAACGTCAACGGCCTTATCGCTGCCCGCCAGTTTAATCGAAATGGTACTGTCAGACGTGGCCAGCGCAGTAGAGTTGCTGGTCTGAACGCCGGAGGTCAGGGTCTGAGACGAGGCCAACTGGGAAACGGCAATCGTATATTTACCCGCGACGGCACCTGCTGTTGTCGTGGCACTGAATGCGGTGCTGGTGCTGCTGGTCTTGGTTGAACTGAAAAGGTTGGCACTGTTCAGCTTGGTATTGGCTGCCTGAAACGTCGTTAAGGCACTTTTCATGGTGCTGTAGGCGCTGAGTTTGGCGGTATAAGCCGTCTGCTGCTTAGAGATAGGCGTCAGTGCTGCTTTCTCTGCGCTTTCAGTCTGCGCAAGGATAGTGCTTAATTCGAGGCCGGAGCCGATACCTAAGGTAGAGATACTAGCCATGATGTTTCCTTTATTTAATCAGGACGGAGTATGAATACCGAGGTTATCGGCTATTGATGCATAAAGTTTACGATTATTTCTTCAGCGGCAATAAAGCGAATAGCGGCAATAAGGAGGCGTATTTCATCGGGTAGGGTAAAACGAAAAAAAAACGCGGTGAGGCTAAAAAAATTCTAAAGGTTACTGAGGGGCAGACGATAACAACTTTGACGGCGATGAAGCCGGGGGGCAAACAAGCCCAACCACTTAACCCGAAATGATTTAACAGGAATCTTAATCATGGCACAAGTAATCAATACCAACAGCCTCTCGCTGATCACTCAGAACAACATCAACAAAAACCAGTCTGCTCTGTCTACTTCTATTGAACGCCTGTCTTCTGGCCTGCGTATCAACAGCGCTAAAGACGATGCAGCGGGCCAGGCAATTGCCAACCGCTTCACTTCTAACATCAAGGGTCTGACTCAGGCTGCCCGTAACGCTAACGACGGTATCTCTGTTGCACAGACCACTGAAGGCGCACTGTCAGAAATCAACAACAACTTACAGCGCGTTCGTGAACTGACTGTACAGGCTTCAACCGGTACTAACTCAGATTCTGACCTGTCTTCAATCCAGGACGAAATCAAATCTCGTCTGTCTGAAATCGACCGCGTATCTGGCCAGACTCAGTTCAACGGCGTGAACGTTCTGGCTAAAGACGGTAAAATGTCTATCCAGGTTGGCGCTAACGATGGCGAAACCATCGATATCGACCTGAAAAAAATCGACTCTAAAACTCTGGGTCTGGACAGCTTCAACGTTAACGGTCCTAAAGGGACTCTGACTGCGGCTTCAGGTACTGCTGCTTTCAGCGGTTACTATGGTGCTACCACCAGCGTTTCTGGTGCGACTGTAGCAGAATCTGGCGCAGCAGACGACCTGTCTACTCGTCTGGGTCTGGCATCTGGCGGCGCAGAAGTAGATGGCACTAACGTTTATAAAGACGAAAGCGGCAACCTGTACGCTAAAGTGACCATTAAATCAACTTCAGCTGCTGAAACTAACAACCTGAAAGCGAACGGCTTCGACATCGCCAGCGGCGCAAGCGAAGAGTTCTATGTGGCTGTTGATCCACAGTCTGCTGATACGACCACTGCCGGAACCGCAGCGTTCAAAATTGACACCAAAGCACTGAGCCTGTCTAACCTGACCCAGGGTTCTACCTCTGGTCCACTGGATAAACTGGACAAAGCCATTGCTTCTGTTGATGAATTCCGTTCATCACTGGGTGCGATTCAGAACCGTCTGGGTTCAGCGGTAACTAACCTGAACAACACCACCACTAACCTGTCTGAAGCACAGTCCCGTATTCAGGATGCTGACTACGCGGTTGAAGTTTCTAACCTGTCTAAAGCACAGATCATTCAGCAGGCGGGTAACTCAGTGTTGGCGAAAGCTAACCAGGTTCCACAGCAGGTTCTGTCTCTGCTGCAGGGCTAATTACCCCCGCGATAATCTTGCTCTCAAACCCCGCTTCGGCGGGGTTTTTTCGTTTTTGAGGGGGGAAAAGCATTAACGCTCAGATTAGCCCTGTATTCACTTTCTTTTTTGGCGATTGATTCTTGCGGTGCTGGCTATCATAGCCAGAATCATTTTCCCTGCGTCGACGTTTAATGGACAGCGGGGGCCGGGAGAGCCATTATTCATGACCCAGACAGCACGTGTTAGCATTATTATTCTTGCTCAGTATCCCATCTGGTTTAACGATGCGCTTAGTAGTGCACTAGCCCAGGATTATCCCCACTGTGACATTCTGATCGCTGACTGCAGTGGCGATAAGTTTATCGGAAACATGCTGACAGCCCGGACGGGGAGAGACCGCTTCCCTGTCACACATACTATTTTTGACCGACATCAGCAGGATATTTGCGACGCGTCTGTCCGGCTCGTGGAGGGGGAATATATTAAATTCCTCAGCCATGCGGAACGATTAGAACCAAATTGTATCAGTCAGTTAGTCGCAGGTTTACAGGCCAGGCCCGAGTGTCGTATTGCTGCATCGAAACGTCAGCGGCTCGATCCGCACGGCAAAATATTGCCCGATGTGCTTAACACTGCCCCGTTGCATAACGCGGACTGCATCATTGACGGCCGTGATTTTCTTCGTTGCCAGACACACGCTCATCACAGTCTGGCGGGTGAACTTTCTGCATCAATGTTTTATCGCGATGATCTTCTCGCCCTGACTGCCAGTCAGCACCCTCTCTTTGCGATTAATGATCAATCACTGCCGGATTTAGCTGGGTTGGTGGTTTACAGTAAGTTGCTGCCCCAGACTAACCTGCTGTGGTTTGTGCAGCCCTTGCTCGGCATACGTTTCTCGATGATGTACAAACAGCCGCATCAGAATGAAAACGATGAAGAAGTTATTAAAGTTATTGAATCGATTAAGGCGCAGCCCTGGTATTCAGATGGCGCTGCCCGCAATAACGTGCGGCTTGCCGAACTCGATCGTCCAGACTGTTTCGAAGCAAAAGACATCCTGAGTACACAACATCAATATGTCGTGCAGACGGCGCTGAAAGCGTGGAACGGTGTGCGCAGCCTGCAGCCCTTCCAGCAAAAAAGATTACAGCAGATGGCCGCCGAGTTTCCATCCTCCGTGAATGTCGCCGTGGTGATCTCTGTCACCGCCGAAAACCGTGAAAAACTGTCCTTAACACTGGATTCACTGACGCATCAGGGTATTTCGACGTTGAAACTCCATCCACTGTTAGTCGGTGAGGTGGATAGCGCTTTCAATGGGTTACCCTGCTATCCGTCAGTAGCGGAAGATCGCATCGCCACCTTTAACAAAATCATTGAACAGCATGATGCTGGCTGGTTTATCTTTGTAGAGGCCGGCACCTGTTTCCAGCCATCAGGTCTGATCGCTCTGTCTACAACCCTCCCGCAGGCCGATGGATTATTTGCGATTTATGCCGATGAGTATTTCTATCTGGGTGACGAACCCTCTGGTATGTTTTTCAGGCCGGATTTCAATCTTGATCTGTTCCTGAGCTCTCCCAAAATGATGGCGCAGCACTGGCTGTTCCGCCGTGAACTTCTGATCGCAGCAGAAGGTTTTGACCCGAACTATCCCCGGGCGGCAGAATTTGATTTGATCGTTAAGTTGATTGAGTCACAGGGGCTGAATGTGGCCGGTCATCTTGCCGAACCCCTGCTGACGGCACCGCTAATCAATCGGGCGATAGTGGAGGATGCGGCCGTTATAGAACGCCATCTTAATAACAGAGGCTATCCTCAGGCGCAGATTGCGTTAGACAATCACTATAATTACCGGCTGCGTTATGAGCATCCTGGACAGCCCAAAGTCTCCATCATCATTCTGGCGAACTGGCATTTACCGTCGCTGATCAGCTGTGTGACCACGTTGCTGGAGAAAACACGTTACCTGAATTATGAGCTGTTAATCGTTGCTGATAGTCAGGGAACGACGGAACGTGACAGCTGGCTGGCGACCATAGCGGGTGTCGACCCCCAACGTATACGCGTCATGCATCACAGCGGCAGTTATCATCATGCCAGCATGGTCAACCTGGCCGCAGAGAAAGCCACAGGAGAATACCTGATGCTGATGCACTGTGAACTGGCTGTTATTGATGGCGAGTGGCTGGACAACCTGTTGAATCACGGACAGCGTCCCGAGGTCGCTATCGTCGGTGGTAAGCAGTTAACTTCAGACAACAGGGTACGTCATGCCGGTTATATCCTCGGGATGAACGGTGCGGCAGGTGATGCTTTCCGGGGGATGGATGACAGCCATCCCAGCCAGCAGGGGCGTCTCCATCTCGATCAGAATTACAGTGCGGTATCGGGCGACTTTATGCTGGTTCGAACGGCGGTATTTTTCGAGCTGGGCGGATTTGACAGTGACAGCCAGCTTTACGATGACGTCGACCTTTGCCTGCGCGCCCGCAACGCGGGGTATATGACCGTATGGACGCCTTACGCACGCATACTTCGCCCGGCGGCCCGCAGCAATCCTTTTCCTGGGGAAACGGTGCATACTTCCAGCAAGCTTAAGCAGCTGGAAGAGGACAAGCTCTTTGCCCGCTGGATGCCGGTGATCGCCAACGATCCGGCATTTAATGCCAATCTGTCGCTAAGAAGTCGCCACTTCGATATTGAAGGTGACAGCCTGTTGAGCTGGCGTCCCGCACCCCGCGAAAATTTACCTGTTTTCCTTGTCCATAATGCGGACATGACGGGCTGCGGTCATTACCGCATGATGAAACCCTTTGAAGCCATGCAGAACGACGGACTGGCAGAGGGTAAAGCCGGCATGACGCTGCTGAATATCAGTGAAATTGGCCGGTTTAAGCCCGATAGCCTGATTATACAGCGCCGCTACTCACCGGCTTTCCATAACTGGATTGAACGGACCGGAAAACTGCACAACGTGTTTAAAGTGTTTGAACTGGATGATTACCTGCTCAACGTGCCGATGAAACACAACAATCGCCAGCATTTTAAGCAGGAAATTACCGGACAACTTCGTAAAAGTCTGACTTTCTTTGACCGTTTTGTGGTTTCAACAGCACCACTGGCCGATGCGATGAGCAATATGCATCCGAATATTCTGGTGGTTAAAAACCGGCTTCCGGCAGACATATGGGCACCGTTGTACAGCCTGCGCAATCAGGGGCGTAAGCCACGCGTCGGCTGGGCTGGTGGTTCCAGCCATCGCGGTGATCTTGAAATGATCGTCGATATTATTAAAGAATTTGCTAACGATGTGGAGTGGGTATTTCTGGGGATGTGCCCGGACAAGCTCAGACCGTATATCCATGAGTATCATCAGGGCGTTGATATCGTTCTCTATCCTGAAAAACTGGCTTCTCTGAATCTTGACCTCGCCCTGGCGCCGGTTGAAGACAATATCTTTAATGCCTGTAAGAGTAACCTGCGTCTGCTGGAATATGGTGTCTGCGGCATCCCGGTGATTTGCAGTAATGTGGCCTGCTATACCGATGATGACCTGCCGGTGACTCGCGTCAGTAACCGTTTTATTGAATGGCGTGATGCGATTCGTATGCATCTGGCTGACCCGGATGCCAGCGCGCGAATGGGCGCAGAGTTGCAAACGGCGGTGCGGCGCGACTGGATGCTAACCGGAGATAACGTAGTCGAGTGGGCTAATGCATGGAGCGCAAACTAAACCATGGATAAAAAAAGCATCACTTCTCCGACGCCATATATCCTGCTGGCACCAGGCTACAAAGAGTCTTCGCTGGGGATCCAGGTGGTGCACCGGCTGTGTCATTTGCTGAATGAAGCTGGCCAAGATGCACGACTGATTGAGTGCGAGGTTAACCCGGCATGGAATACGCCCGTTATCTCGTTTGAAGACCACCTGGCCTATTCAGAGGGCGGTGAACCCTTTATCGCCATTTATCCTGAAGTGGTTGAAGGAAATCCTCTGAATGCCCCCGTTGTCGTGCGTTATATGCTTAACCGCGAAGGGGTGATTGAGAAAAATAGCATGGAGGCCAGAGCGGAAGATCTCTACTTCTGGTACCGAAGTGAATTTGCAGGTAAGGCATTCCAGCCTGATTTACTGACCCTGGAAGCCTATGACACCGCTTTATTCTGTGATGATGCCCCCGTCAAAGACCTTGATCTGCTCTATTTGAACCGTGTTCCGGCAGCAAAGATAGATTTCAGTACGTTGCCTGCCGGTATTCGCGTGCTCTCTATGCAAAATCCGCTGACGCTGGCAGAGCTGGCTGCCGTACTGAAGCGGGGCCGGGTCATGTATTCCTATGAATCCTCAGGCACCTGCTTCCTCGCCAACCTCTGTGGATGCCCGGTTGTGGCCCGCACGCTTCCGGGTTATGAAAAGTTTGCTATCACCGACAGTACGTTGACCGACAATGCCGGTGGTATTGCCTGGCACGATAGTCCTGACGAAATTGAGCGTGTTCGGCTGACACTGCCAGAGGTGCGACAATGGCTTTATAAGCGTCGCGAAGACGTCGATCGTCAGCTTCAGACCTTCATTTCGGTGACGCAACAGCGTGCGGCAGAAAAACGGCAACATTTGCCGGGTTACTCCACGCAGAACTGGTTAAAACTGCGCGGGATGACGCCAGATCAGCAACGTCAGATGGCGCAACACGTCGCCGGTTTGCAGGAGCCGCAATCTCTGTTGATTGTGGTGCGTAACGACAGTCACGACAGCCATGCTGTTGAACTGACGCTGAACAGCCTCGCCACCTGCCGGGAAACTTACCCCTATTTTCGCGTGGTATTGACCCATAACGCTGGCAGTATCAATGTCCTGCCAGACTGGGTAAGTGTCAGCACCAGCACCAGCCTGTTAAGCCATGCTCAGGAGCAGTGGATGCAGGTGGTCGCTGCCGGTACGCTTTACCTCAGCGACAGCTTCAGCACAGTGGGATTGAGTCTCAATCAGGGCTCTGACTGTTTTGCCATTTACACGGATGAGCTGATACAAGAAGAAAAGGGGGAGTACACCAGCGCGCTGAGACCGGACTTTAATCTCGACCTGATATTAAGTATGCCGTGGCTCTATGCCCGTCGCTGGCTTTTCCGTGTTGATGTCTTGAACACAATTCCTGTGGAGTTGCCTGTGCATTCCCCGGGTTGGGAATTGGAGGCCATTACGCGTTTAATTGAACAGGAGGGCATTTCTGGTATCGGCCATATCAGTGAACCCCAACTGGTGGTTCCCAGGACGTTATTGCATCCCGAGCCCATTGATATCGCCATCATTCAGCGACACCTCCAGCAACGCGGATATCCGGCAGCCGAGGTCCGTGTTAACGGCAATCATTCCTGGCATCTCTGCTATGGTGAAACACCATCCTGTTTTGTCTCCGTCATCATGCCTGCCAGTCAGGATTTGAAGAACATGCAGGTTGGCATTAACCAGATGTTGTCGAACACGTCTCATGAACACTATGAAATTATTATCGTAAGAGATCGTGCGATGAATTCCGCCGTTAATCAATGGCTCGATACTATTGATGAGGCAAAAATAAACAAGATTCAAATTATTACTGTTGCTGAAACAGCCAATGATGCTGCGCGCTATAACGCCGGAGCAGCAGCGGCGCGTGGTGATTATATTCTGCTGGTCAACCCCTACGTTATTGTCATTGAGAAAGACTGGCTGACGCACCTCCTTAATCATGCACAGCGGCCTGAAATTGGCAGCGTTGGTAGCAAGATTATTTCGCTTAACCGGCACCTGGTTTTATCTGCGGGAGAGATGCTGGGCGGTGAGGATCTTTGTGCGCCTGTCGGTTATGGTGCCGCCGCTAATGAAGGCGGTTATATGGGGCGGCTGCAAAGCGATCAAAATTATACGGTGCTCAATTATTCCAGCCTGATGATAAAAAAAGAAGCCTGGGATAATGTTGCCGGGATGGACGACAGTTTGCCTTCCCTGCAACAACAGAATATTGATTTGTGTCTGAAATTGCGCCATGCCGGATATATGTCAGTATGGACCCCTCACTCAGTGATCGCCTGTGATGTTTATCATCTCTATCCGCAAACCAAACGGATGACCCTTGAGGAGGAGCAGGGGAGATCCAGGCTCTATGCCAACTGGCTTTCTCAACTGCTTCGCGACCCCTCTTATAACGATAATTTTTCCTCGTTGCGGCGTTTGTTTAAACCAGAGTGTCGTCCTGCCTTCATTCGTCATCCCTTTGCCGATCGTCAGCGGCCTGTTGTGCTGGGGATCGCATTACCCTGTCACGCCGGTCAACCAGCGACACTGACCGCCATCACAGACAGCCTGACGCGCAGACAATACATCAACGGCCTGGTGACTGAAAATGCACAAGATTATTCGCTTATCCATCGTATCGATGCCGATGCGATCGTCATTGAAGATACGTTAAGCGCCGAAACATACAGCGTGATTAGCCAACTGAGGAAGCGCCATAGCTGCGTCATTTCTCAGATCATTTCACCTTCCTGGATTATTGCACAGGGCCGACATCTGCCTGAGTTCAAGGGTATTGATCGCCTGATTGTGCAAAACCATGCCCAGGCTGAAGCTTTACGCCACTCCGACCGGCCTGTTGCTATCCTGTCACGCGCCCTGATCCCCTTTACCCCTTTGCATAAAGTGACCCGTCGTGAAGGAGAAAAACTGCGTGTGCTGTGTAATACCTGCGAGCTCAACGATGCTGATATCGAACTGATTCATAATCTGGTGCGTGAACTCGCCAGTGAAGTGACCTGGCAGGTGCTGGGGCCGTTGCCTGCCGGCTGGGAACCCTGGATAGAAGAACACTACCGTTATCCGGGGCACGAATATTATCTGCCTTTTTTAGCCAGCATTGATACCGATCTGGCCATCGTCCCGCGTGCTGATACTAAATTCAATCGCCTTAAAGATAACTTTTGCCTGCTGGAAACGGCTGCCTGCGCTATTCCTGCGCTGGTCAGTGATGTTGGCAGCTTGCAGAGTCATATTCCTGCTATTCGCGTGCGTAACCGTAAGGTTGACTGGCTGGCGGCTATCCGCCTTGCGGCCAGTGAACGCTCAGACTTAGCGAATTTTGCACACAATGCCCGGCACGCTCTCCAGGATTCGGACTGGCTGACTGGCGAAATTATCAACCAACACCTGCATGCCTGGCTGCCGTAAACAGTGTGAGCTAAATAAGGGTTAAGACAATGAAAGATAATATTTTTGTAACCAGTCCGTTGATGCCTCCCTTAGAGGAGTTTATCCCCTATCTGGAGCAAATCTGGGATAACAAGCAACTGACCAACGGCGGTCCATTTCACCAGGCCCTGGAGCAGGCGCTGGCGGAATACCTTGGCGTTGAGCATATTTGCCTGTTTGCTAACGGTACGCTGGCGCTGGTGACGGCACTGCAGGCGCTGCGCGTCACCGGTGAGGTGATTACCACGCCATACTCCTTTGTTGCCACATCGCACTCGCTGTTATGGAACGGTATTAAACCCGTGTTTGTTGATATTGACCCGGTGAGTTGTAACCTGGATCCCGCGAAAATTGAGGCGGCGATCACCCCGCAGACTAGCGCGATAATGCCGGTGCACTGTTATGGTATCCCGTGCGACGTCGATAGCATTCAGCATATTGCTGATAACTACGGTCTTAAGGTGATCTATGACGCTGCGCACTGTTTTGCGGTGAAGCAGGAAGGCGTCAGCATCCTCAATCACGGCGACCTGTCCATACTCAGTTTCCACGCCACAAAAGTGTTTAACACCTTTGAGGGCGGGGCGATTATCTGTCCTGATGCTAAAATTAAACGCCGCATTGATTACCTGAAAAACTTTGGTTTTGCGGATGAAACCACCGTGGTGGCGCCGGGTATTAATGGCAAAATGAATGAGTTTCAGGCCGCGTTTGGCATGTTGCAGCTAAAGCACATTGATGCCGCGCTGGCGGTGCGTAAGACTATTTATGATACCTACCGCCAGGCGCTGGCACATGTGCATGGCCTGACGTTTCTTGAAGCAGAGGAAAATACCCAGTGGAACTATGCCTACTGTCCGGTGTTTATTCATGATGCGCTGTTCCCGATGAGCCGCGATCGGCTGTACCAGGAACTCAAAGATCAGGGGGTATTTGTCCGCCGCTATTTCTATCCGCTCATTTCCGAATTCCCGATGTATAAAGGCTATGCCTCTTCGGCTGCGGAGAATCTGCCTGTCGCCAGCAGGATGGCACAGAGCGTACTTTGTCTGCCCATACACCCCTCTCTTTCTGCTATCGAACAGACGAAGATTATCGATATTATTATGCGGGCAAGTGCTGTCAATGCTGCCTGATATCAGACGGGAGACCGCTATAACGGTGCTCCCGATCACGCCAGCCTGGACCGGGTGAGAGTCCGCAGATAGCTTTACTTTTTACTTTATCGCGCCACGATGTGCCAGGAACCTCTGTTCCACTTCAAGGAGCTTTTTTTTCCTGTCTTTGATTTTTTTTGCCGGCGCACCAAAATACATACCCCATTCAGGAAGGCTTTTGGTCACCAGCGAGAGTGCCCCAACGCTGGCACCTTCACCTATGGTGACCTTCGGCAGGATCACTGTGCCTGAGCCAATGATGACATGACGTCCTAATGTCACTTCGCCTGAACTGACCCCGGTATAGTCTGCATCAACAGTAGGGTTGGTTAAGTAATTTCCTGAGTAATCATCGGTTTTACTGTAAATTTTAACCCCCTGCGAAAGCCCGCTAAAGTCGTGCAGGGTGATACCGGCACCGGCCGAGAGCAGAGAGTAACCACCGATATGTATAAACGAACCCAGGGTTAGAAATCCCTCACCGCTTGCGACGATAGTGGTGTAGCCGTCTATTCTGACATTGTCACCAATAGCGATGTTTTCCAGCCCGACAATGGTGCAATTTTTTGCAATAGATACGTTTTTACCTAACCGTTTAAAACCACATTCTCTCAGTTCATTTTCTGAGTAATAACCCACGTCAAAAGGATTCATAAGTCACCTGCATGCTCAGTGGAAGGTCGGGCTAAAAATCGCAGAGCGAATCAGCCCATGTGTACAGCGATGACGCCCGACACACTTCCAGCGGATAATATTGCTGGAATTCACTCTGTCAGAAGTGGGGGGGATCGACAACCTGGCGCAGGGCACGCTGCCAGTCAGAGCGAACAATTCCCAGATTCTCAATACGCTGGCAGTCCAGCACTGACATCGCCGGGCGCTGCACCGCTGAAGAATACTCTGCCGCGCTGATGGCGTTGACCTGCGGGGTTGTCGCCTCGGGACGGTGGCTTTTCATCAGTGCAAATATGGCTTCTGAAAACTCAAACCAGCTAACCGCGCTGTCTCCGCAGTAGTGATAGATGCCGTGAGCGTCCGGATGCTGCGCCAGTGCGATCAGGCATCCGGCCAGATCGCCTGCATAGGTCGGGCAACCTACCTGATCTGCAATGACGCTCAGGCAGTCATGGCTTTGTGCCAGACGCATCATGGTTTTAACAAAGTTTTGACCATACTCGCTAAAGACCCATGAGGTACGGACGATAATCGCCTGCGGCAACAGCGCCTGAATGTTTTTTTCCCCTTGCCATTTCGTCATCCCATAGACGTTTAACGGGGCGGGAATATCGTCCTCCCGCCAGGGGGTGGTGCGATTGCCATCAAAAACGTAATCTGTCGAAATGTGGAGCAGTCGTGCACCGGACTCAGAGGCAGCTGCAGCCAGGTTGGCGGCACCGGTGGCGTTGACGGCCATCGCCTGTTGGGGATCGGTTTCAGCCTTATCAACTGCGGTCCATGCCGCGCAGTTGATGATCACTGTCGGTTGAAATTCAGTGACCATGGCACTGACCATGCTGGCGCGGGTGATATCAAGCTGTTGTGAGTTGCAGGCGCGAACCACCCACCAGGCCGGCAAACGGTCACTCAGGCAGCGCCCGAGTTGCCCGTCTGCGCCGGTCATCAGAACCCGCATAGTTGAAGTTCTCCCAGGCGTAAGCCCTGCTGATCTTTAGCAGACAGCAGCGGAGTGCTGACGGGCCAGTCGATGGCGATCGTCTCGTCCTTCCACAGCAGGCAGGCTTCGTCATCAGGTTGATAATAATCGGTGCATTTATACTCAAAGTCAGCCACGTCTGACAGAACAACAAAACCATGTGCCAGGCCCGGTGGGATCCAGAGCTGCTGCTTATTCTCTTCAGAGAGAATTAAGGCATCCCACTGACCAAATGTCGGTGACGCAGGGCGGATATCAACCGCAACGTCAAACACTTCACCGCGAACGACGCGGACCAGTTTGCCCTGCGGGCGTGTTCGCTGATAATGCAGTCCACGCAGAACATGCCTGCCGGATCGCGAGTAGTTGTCCTGGACAAAATCCAGCTGGATATCCAGCATTTCGCTGTAGCGATGCTTTTCGAATGTTTCAAGGAAAAACCCCCGGGCGTCGCCAAATATACGAGGTTTGATGATCTTCACATCATGAATCCGGGTATTTAATACCTCCATTTATATCTCCTCAGCCAGTTGACGAAGATAGCTGCCGTACTGAGTTTTACCCAGCCATGTTGCCCGTTCCAGCATCTGGTCTGTGCTTATCCAGCCTTTACGCCAGGCTATCTCTTCAAGACACGCCACTTTGAAACCCTGACGTTTTTCGATGGTATGAATAAAGGTTGAGGCTTCCAGTAAACTATCGTGCGTTCCGGTATCCAGCCAGGCAAAGCCACGCCCCAGCACTTCAACATTCAGCAGACCATCATTAAGGTACATCTGATTCAGCGAGGTTATTTCCAGCTCTCCACGTGAAGAAGGCTGAACCCGTTTTGCCATCTCTACGACATTATGGTCATAGAAGTAGAGTCCGGTGACGGCATAGTTCGACCTGGGTTTTAGCGGTTTTTCTTCTATCGACAGTGCTTTGAATTCTTTATCGAACTCCACGACGCCAAAACGTTCCGGATCCATCACTTGATAACCGAAAACCGTCGCTCCCTGCGAACGGGCAGCCACGTCCTCCAGCTTTTTCGCAAAACTTTGTCCGAAGAAGATATTGTCGCCCAGCACCAGCGCACAGCCTTCTCCCGCGAGAAAACTTTCACCAATCGTGAAGGCCTGCGCCAGGCCATCGGGTGTGGGCTGAACGGCATAGGTCAGTGTAATGCCCAGATGGCGGCCATCTTTCAGCAGGCGCTGAAAGGCCTGCAGATCTTCCGGAGTGGTTATCAGGAGAATATCGCGGATCCCTGCCAGCATCAGCACTGACAAGGGATAGTAAACCATGGGTTTGTCGTAGACCGGCAGCAGTTGTTTAGAGACGCCGCAGGTCACAGGATGAAGGCGGGAACCTGTGCCTCCTGCAAGAACAATACCTTTCATAGAGTGTCTTCTTTTTTATCAGAATGTGGGCAGGAGGGCATTCGCCCATCACTTACTGAAATTGTAAAAGGATGGCAGCGGATCAATGGCTGAAATAACGGGAATAAAGAGGGGTATTCAAACCTATAGCGGCAGAAAAATGTGCCGAAAAAGGAAACAACCTTACAGATCCTTAACATTCTGCCGATAACACGTTATTGCGATTTTTAACTTTTCGCCTGCGTGCAGACACTGTACGGGGTACTTATCGGTCTGCTGGGGTAGGGTGCTATGCGCTTCAATTATGACTTGTTACCTGGGGAACTGCTGCCGTTTGAGGAGATCAATGACCGCTACAGCAGAAAGTATCCCGACGATAAATCGCTGACGACCCGGGGCTTGTTGAGTCCGTCGACGTCCAGCAAAAACTGGACGATACGCGCTATCTTTGCCAGCAAGGACAGCCATATTCCGCTGGAAGACCTGCTGTTTATTACTAACGACAACGAACGGAAAAATTACCTGCAGCGCTTCGAGCACTATTTGCAGCGTCAGGAGAGTTTTCTCTATTTTCGTCGTCCGCTGGAGCCCACGCCCTGGAATACCTGGAAGGTGATGGGCGATAGCAAGGTGCTTGCCATGCTCGATCCGGCCTCGATCATGGCGCAGAGCCTGCTGCAACAGCGTGGATTCACCCTCACAATGCTGCGCAACGACGAGGATGATGAATACTGGCAGCTGTATGACCGGCAGTCGCAGCCGTGCTTTGAGTACTCACGCCAGCTGCAGTTTATCGTGGTGCTGACCTCACCGCTGCTGCCACCACCGGCCGGGGTGATCCCCGGGACCCAGGTGGGGCGTCGGGTCAAGGCCCGGCTGTGGCACCGCGCCAGTCATAATGAGTTCAGCCATTCGGTCCGTGAGCGCTATGGTGCCTGTGTGATCACCGGCACGCTGCTGACCGACGAGCATGCGTCGCCGTGGGTCGAGGCCTGCCACATCGATGTGCGGGAGAATGAACAGGGCTTCCTGCTGGACAACAGTGCGGATAACGGTCTGTTTCTGCGCAGTGACCTGCAGCGTCTGTTTACCAGCCGTCGTATGACTATCGACCCGCTGCACGGCACGGTGCATTTTCGCCGCACGCTGCTGGAAGATCAGACGCTGATACCGTTTTATCAGGATCTGGAAGGCAAAGTCTGTGCCCTGTGGCAGCAGGTGCCGGAAAACACCCGACAGCGGCTGTTGCGTAAAAACTGAACGCGTTAACGCTGAACGATCCCCACGCCTGAAAATCGGCTGCCGGGGATCGTTCAACCCCACAAAAATGAAATAACCCGCCTTTATGACCGCTATTCCCCCAATCAACTTGCCCTACAGAAACAGATAATCGTGCCGATAACTTAATTACTGCAGGGTAGGTCAGAGTGAACGATCTATATACCGCCGATGGCGTGATGGACAAACATTCGCTGTGGCAGCGATACATACCGCTGGTTCGCCATGAAGCACTGCGTTTGCAGGTACGCCTGCCCGCCAGTGTCGAACTGGACGATCTGTTACAGGCAGGGGGAATCGGGCTGCTGAATGCCGTAGAGCGTTACGACGCACTGCAGGGCACAGCATTCACGACCTACGCCGTACAGCGCATTCGTGGTGCCATGCTTGATGAACTTCGAAGCCGTGACTGGGCACCACGCAGCGTGCGCCGCAATGCGCGCGAGGTGGCGGGGGCCATGCATCAGGTGGAACAGGCGCTGGGTCGCTCTGCCACCGAGCAGGAAGTGGCTTCGCAGTTAGATGTATCGCTGGAAGAGTACCGGCAGATCCTGCTGGATACCAATAACAGCCAGCTGTTCTCTTACGATGAATATCGTGAAGAGCACGGTGACAGCGCAGAGCTGGTGACGGACGGCCATGAAGAAGCCAATCCCCTGCATCAGCTTATGGAAGGGAGTCTGCGTGAGCGAGTCATTGAAGCCATTGAGGCCTTGCCCGATCGCGAAAAAATGGTGCTGACGCTCTATTACCAGGAAGAACTGAACTTAAAAGAGATTGGCGCAGTGCTGGAGGTGGGCGAGTCCCGTGTCAGCCAGCTGCACAGTCAGGCGATTAAACGCCTGCGCGCCCGGTTAACGGGAGCGCGCTGACCAGGTCAGTTTTGCACTCTCAACACCAACCGGGGAATCTCGAATGGGATCCAAAACGAAAATGAGGCCGTTGAGCCGTTATTTGAAAGACTACAAACACAGCCAGAGCAATTGCTCCCACTGCGGAAAAGTACTGGATCGCATGGCACTGGTTTTTCGTGGTCAGATCATTAACAAAGAGGCCATCGCCCGGATGGATCAGCTGATCGACGATCAGGTCTGGTTAAAATTACAGAATGAGCTGACGGCACTGTGCCGTTTTTGTAGCGACATTTATTGCAACACCCATCCGACTTACTTTGACATCATGGCGTTCAAACAGTACCTGTTTGAGCAGACCGAAATGAGCCACAGCACGATTCGCGAATATGTTGTTCGCCTGCGTCGACTTGACGATATGCTGTCAGCCAGGGGCTTTCCGGCAGAGCGCCTGAGCGGACCGAGCTGGCATGAGTGCCTTGAAAACGATCTGCCTGATGCGGGAAATAATAACTACCGCATAGCGCTGCGCAAGTACGATCAATTTCTCGGCTGGCAGCGCAATTAACTGGCGTTGGGACTGAACGCGGCAGCTGTAATGGCTGCGGCCCTCATCGTCAGGCTGTTTTAAAGCGTGAATGGGAAGGTGACCACCGGGTCATCTTCTGTAACACTGTAAGGATAACCTGAATGCCTGCTCTGGAGGCCGCGTTGTCCTTATACAATATTGCTAATTTTCCCCGCGTTGAACTGCTGGGTTCGCCCACCCCCTTAGAACACCTCCCGCGTCTGTCCGATTATCTCGGCCGCGATATCTTTATTAAACGTGACGATGTCACGCCCGTCGCCATGGGCGGCAATAAACTCAGAAAGCTGGAGTTTCTTGCGGCCGACGCACTGCGTGCCGGAGCCGATGTGCTGCTGACGGCGGGGGCCATTCAGTCAAACCACGTTCGGCAGACGGCGGCGGTGGCGGCGAAGTTGGGCCTCAAGTGCGTGGCGCTGCTGGAAAATCCTCTCGGCAGTCAGGCGCAAAACTATCTCACCAACGGTAACCGGCTGCTGCTGGAGCTGATGAATACGGAAGTCGTCATGGTCGATGCGCTGCATGCGCCGGATGAACAGCTGGAACAGCAGGCCACGCTGCTGGAAGCCCAGGGCTTCCGTCCTTACATCCTGCCGGTGGGGGGCTCGAATGCGCTGGGCGCGCTGGGCTACGTTGACTGCGCGCAGGAGATTGCCCACCAGTCTGAGGGCGTGGTCGATTTTGCCGCCGTGGTGGTGGCCTCTGGCAGTGCAGGCACACACGCCGGGCTGGCGGTAGGGCTGGAGCATCTGCTACCGGATACCGAGCTGGTGGGCGTCACCGTCTCGCGCAGGGCGGCTGACCAGTTGCCAAAAGTCGAGAGCATCCGTCAGGCCGTGGCACAGTCGCTGGAGATGACCAGCCGCGCCCCGATCACCCTGTGGGATGACTACTTCGCCCCGCGCTATGGCGAGCCCAATGAAGAGGGGATGGAGGCGGTGAAGCTGCTGGCACGGCTGGAAGGGATTTTCCTCGATCCGGTCTATACCGGCAAAGCGATGGCGGGACTGATTGATGGCATCAGCCAGCAGCGTTTTCGCCGTGAAGGGCCGATTGTCTTTATTCACACCGGCGGCGCGCCCGCATTGTTTGCTTACTGCTGACAGAACGCGCCCGGATAACAGGGCGCTTTTTTTAATAAGGATAATCTTAAATAAATACACTACCTGATTGTAATCAGACGGGATTACTGAAGAGGTTTTATACAAAGGGAAATATTAAGAAATCTTTCAGACGATCCTCATAGTGATCCGCCGGGGTAAAGGCGATACTCCCGGGATAATATGATGAAATCAGGTTTGCATTTTTATGTCTGTCACTGGCAAGCAAGAAGTCCTCTGGATTAATACCCTCAAGGGGGGCTGTATATTACTGGTGGTCCTGCACCACACCATTATCACCACGTTTATTCCCTCCCTGCCTTATCTGACGGCCGGAATGATACCGTCTGAAATGTGGGTGATCTTTAATAAATACCTTTCACCGCTGCGGATGCCGGCCTTCTTTTTCGTCTCCGGTTTACTGGCGGCCAGTGCCATCAGTAAAAAGAGCTGGAGTGAGGTATTTACTAAAAAATTCACCAATATTCTCTATCTGTATATCCTCTGGGGCGTGATCCAGTGGGCCAGTATTTATAATATTTCTGCCAATCTTATTGGACAAAAACTCTCGACCTCGGTGAATGCGGCTTATGCCAGTACGCCACTGGAGTTTGTTAAGCTGCTGACGCTGTCAATGACCAGCCTGTGGTACCTGTACGCGCTGGCAGGCTATTTTATCGCCGCGAAACTGTTCCACCGTCAGAAGACGTTACTGCTGGTGGGGGCGGTCCTCCTCAACTACGCCACCCAGTTTCATCTGGTGCCAGGCTGGGGGCCAAACGGGGTGGTACAGAACTTTGTTTATTTCGTGCTGGGGGCCTTCTTCAGCCATACGCTGGTGGAGATCAGCCAGCTGTCGCGTCGCCATCTGACGCTGCTGGCCGCGATGGTACTGATCGGGGTAGCGCACCACGCTGCAGGCATGATGAAAAACCCGTTCTACTGCATCGTGGCAATTGTGGCCGGTATTGTATTCTGCCGGGCGCTGAATAATCGTTTCAATATGGCCTGGCTGAACTGGATTGGTCGTAACACCCTGCAGATATACGTGCTGCACCGCATCTTTATTGAACTGCTGGGCCTGACCATGCTGACGCTGGCGGTGAAATACAGCCTGTTCGACAGTCAAGCCTTCTCGCTGACCTGGGCGCTGCTGCTGCCGGTAGCGGCGGTGGCGGTGACCACCTGTATATCCCTGGTCGCCTGGAATCTGTTAAACCGCGGTCCCGGTAAAGCGCTGTTTGTTTATCCGCGACTGCTGCGTAAGCGGCCGCCTGCGGAAAAAGCCGTCAGCAACGGCTGATGCAGACTCTGATGGCCGGTAATCTTTATCGGCCTTTTTTATGCCCGCCAGGCCCGGTAACGGAATACGGCGGGTTGGTATATTAAGAAAACCAATAAATATAATAAACCGTGCATAACGGAGGCAGACTTTCTCTTTTTTCACCACCACACCACCACAGCAGGAGTCCCGTTATGTCATCGACTCAGAAAAAAGATATCGCCTGGGTAAATACCCTGAAAGGCGGATGTATTTTACTTGTTGTCCTTTATCACGTCGTCCTTCCCGGTTACGCGGATATCATTCCCCATCTGACCGCCGGGCAGTTTCCGGCCCGGCTCTGGCTGGCCTTTAATCATCATCTCTCACCGCTGCGCATGCCGGCATTCTTCTTTGTCTCTGGCCTGCTGGCGGCGAATGCGATCCGCAACCGGCCCTGGAAGCAGGTATTCACCAGCCGCGTCACCAACCTGTTTTACCTCTATTTTCTCTGGGGGGCGATCCAGTGGCTGATGATTAACGGCGTGTCGCAGGGGATGATGGGGCAGCGCCTCTCCGGTAATCTCAATGCCGCCTGGGCGGACTCGCCGTGGCAGTTCATCAAGCTGATGTTGCTGGCGATGAGCGCCTCCTGGTATCTCTACGCTCTGGGTCTGTTTTTCCTCTTTGCCCGGCTGTTCCGCGATCGGAAGCGGCCACTTCTGCTGGTCGCCGTGGCCATGAATTACGCCGCGGTGGCGAATATCATCCCGGGCTGGGGGCCGGAGAGCCTGTCGCAGTACTTTATCTTCTTCCTGCTGGGATCGTTTTACAGTGAGATCCTGATCCGCTGGAGTGAATGGCGGCGTGAGAATCTGCTGCCGTGGGCGCTGTTGCTGCTGCTGACGGCCGGGCACAGCCTGCTGGGGCTGGAACAGAGTCTGTTCCTCTGCGTGGTGGCGATCCTCGGCTGTATTGCCGCCTGCCGCGGGCTGAACCAACAGTTTTCCCTGCGCTGGCTAAACTGGGTGGGTAAAAATACGCTGCAGATTTACGTGCTGCACCGTATTTTTATCGAGTTTTTTGGTCTGTCGGCGATCCTGTATGCCGTCGGCCATCAGCTCTTCGCCATCCCGGCGTTTTCTCTGCTGTGGGCGGTGGGTTTCCCGCCGATGATGACGGCGCTGTGCGTCGGCTGCTCCGTGGCGGTGTGGACCCTGCTCAACCGCGGCTGGGGTCAGTCCCTGTTTATCTACCCTAAGCTGCTGCGTATGAAGTTTGACGCCCGCTAGCCGCGGGCCCGGCGCAGCAGAAATTCACTGACGGCCTCGCTGAACGCCTGGGGACAGGCGATGCAGGAGAGGTGCGAGGCCGGTAACCTGGCCAGCGAGGCGGCGGCAATATGGCTGGTCAGCCAGCGGGCATCTTCGACGGTGGTAACCGGGTCCTCGTCTCCGGCGATGACCAGCAGCGGCACCGTCATCCGCCGTACTTCCGCGCGCAGGTCGGCCGCGGCCAGCACGTCGCAGCATGCGGCATAGCCTGCCGGGTCGGCGTTCGCCAGCTGCATGACCAGCCGGGTAACCTGAGGATGGGCCGCACGCACAAACGCCGGCGTGAACCAGCGTGATGAACAGGTGGCGGCGACTGTACTGAGACCGTCCCGGCGTATCTGCGCCGCGCGGTTTAACCAGTTTTGCTGCGTGCCGATGCGTGCGGCGGTGTTAGCTACCACCATGCGCTGAAAACGCTGCGGATAAAACCGGCTTAACCACAGGCCAGTCAGCCCGCCGAGCGAAACACCACAAAACAGCGCCTGCTCCACCTGCAGCTTATCCAGCAGATCGATCACATCCAGACCGAGACGTTCGAGGGTCAGCGCAGACGCGGGCAGGGGGGTGGCACCGTGCCCGCGCGCGTTATAGCGCAGCACACGGAAGTGGCGGGTCAGCTCTGCCATCAGCGGCTGCCACAGGTCAAGGGTGGTACCTAACGGATTGGATAACACCAGCAGCGGTGCTTCCACCGGGCCATCCAGCCGGTGATCGATGTTCATGTTATGCCCTCTCCAACATCAGGGCGATGCCCTGACCGACGCCGATACACATGGCGCAGAGCGCGTAGCGGCCCCCGCCTTCCTGCAGGGCCCAGGCGGCATTCATCACCAGCCTGGCCCCCGATGCACCCAGCGGGTGACCCAGCGCAATGGCCCCCCCGTTCGGGTTCACCCGCCCGTCATCATCCGGCAGCCCCAGCGCACGGGTCACGGCCAGCGACTGGGCAGCAAAGGCCTCATTCAGTTCGAACACGTCAACCTGCCCGAGGCTGAGCCCTGCACGCGCCAGCACCTTGCGCACTGCCTGCACCGGGGCAAAGCCCATGATCGTGGGTTCAATACCGGTGACCGCGCTGGTGATGATGCGGGCCAGCGGCCTCAGCCCGGACTGCTTCAGGCCGCGATCGCTGGCCAGCAGCAGCGCACAGGCGCCGTCGTTCAGGCCGGAGGCGTTGCCCGCCGTCACGCTGCCCTGTGGGTTAACCACCGGCGGCAGCGTGGCCAGCGCCTGCAGCGAGGTGGCCCGGGGGTGTTCATCCCGGGTGACCCAGTGCGCTTCTCCTTTTGGCGATGAGACGCAGACCTTCATTACCTGGCTGGCGTAAAACCCCCTGTCGCGTGCGGCAGCGGTAAGACGCTGACTGCGCAGGGCGAAGGCGTCCTGGTCTTCCCGGCTGATGCTGAAGCGCAGGGCAACGTTTTCTGCCGTCTGCGGCATCGTCTCAACGCCGTACAGGGCCTTCATTTGCGGGTTAATCAGCCGCCAGCCCATGGTGGTATCTTCCAGCTGCATCTGCCGGCTGAAGGGGTGTGCGGCCTTGGCCATCACGTAGGGCGCGCGCGACATGCTCTCCACGCCCCCCGCAATCATCAGGTCAGCGTCGCCGGCGCGCAGGGCTCTGGCCGCCGTGGCCACCGCGTCCAGGCTGGAGCCACACAGGCGGTTCAGCGTGCAGCCGGGGACGGAAGTCGGCAACCCGGCCAGCAGCAGTGCCATGCGGGCCACGTTGCGGTTGTCCTCGCCGGCCTGATTGGTGCAGCCCAGCAGCACATCGTCCAGCAGGCTCCAGTCCAGCGCCGGGTAGCGCTGCATCAGGCGGGAGATCGGCAGGGCGGCCAGGTTATCGGTACGCACCGTGGCCAGACAGCCGTTCAGCTTGCCGAACGGGGTGCGGACAGCATCACAGAGCCAGGCGGCGTTCATTGCGCTGTCCCCGGCGTCAGGTCAAACGTCAGTTCAGCGGGCGTCACTGCCTGGAGCTGCTCAGGGGTGATACCGCAGTGAAGTTCGCGCACCACCAGGCCCGCCGGAGTAATGTCCATCACTGCCATATCGCTGTAAATCCGGCGGATACAGGCGACGCCGGTCAGCGGATAACTGCACTGCCTGACGATTTTACAGACGCCACTTTTGGTCAGATGTTCGGTCATCACTATCACCTGGCGCGCACCGATAGCCAGGTCCATCGCCCCGCCCACCGCCGGGATCGCCTCCGCTTTGCCGGTGCTCCAGTTAGCCAGGTCACCCCCGGCGGAAACCTGGTAGGCCCCGAGCACGCAGATATCCAGGTGACCGCCGCGGATCATGGCGAACGAGTCCGCGTGGTGGAAAAAACAGCCCCCGGGCAGCAGGGTAACCGTCTGTTTACCGGCGTTGATCAGTTCGGGATCCTCGTGACCGGCGGCCGGGGCCGGGCCCATACCGAGGATGCCATTTTCGCTGTGCAGAAAAATGTCTTTATCGGGCGGAAGGAAATCCGCGATGCGGGTTGGCAGGCCGATGCCCAGGTTGACGTACGAACCTTCCGGTATATCCCGGGCGATGCGGGCGGCCAGCCCGTCATGACTGAGTCTGGCAATCTCCATTTCAGGGGTGTCCTTCTGTGGCAGCGGGCAGCGACCGGGAGGCGACCACCACGCGTTGTACAAAAATGCCGGGGGTGACGACCGCCTCCGGATCCAGCGACCCCAGCGGCACCTGATGGTGGGTTTCCGCGATGGTGCAGTCGGCCGCCATGGCCATAATCGGATTAAAATTACGGGCGGCTTTATTGAACGTCAGGTTCCCCCAGCGGTCGGCGCACTCCGCGCGTATCAGCGCATAGTCGGCCCGCAGCGGCAGTTCAAAGACGTACTGACGTCCGGCAATGTCGCGCACTTCCTTGCCTGTCGCCAGTGCGGTGCCCACGCCGGTGGGGGTGAATATCCCGCCCAGGCCGGCCCCCCCTGCCTGGATACGGGCCACCAGGTTACCCTGCGGTACCAGTTCCAGGTCGATGTCGCCCCGGCGGTAAAGGCGGTCAAACACCCACGAGTCCGGCTGGCGCGGGAAAGAGCAGACCATTTTTCGCACACAGCCCGCGTTGAGCAGGGCGGCCAGCCCGTGGTCGCCGTTACCCGCGTTATTGCTGATCAGCGTCAGCCCGCGGGGGCGGCGGCGGACAAGGGCATCCAGCAGCGAGCAGGGCTGGCCGGCGGGGCCAAAACCGCCGATCATCACGGTGGCGTTATCCTGGATATCTGCGACGGCAGCGTCAGCAGAAGAGCAGCTTTTGTCGATCATGTTTATTCCTGAGCAGGCAGACAATGTTGACAGGGGCCAACTTATGAGATGAAAAAATTGTCAGCAAGGGCGAAAAGAGCGAAGTGTCGCGCAGGGCATCACAGGCCTGGGGGCGTTACCCCCCCGCAGGTCTGATATAGGGGATATTGCGCTCCTCATACAGCTGGTAAATCAGGCGCAGAAGCCGGGAAATATCCTCTGACCGGTCCTGCTGGCGGGTGCTCATCACCACCGGTGAAAACAGTTCAGGCTCCGCCAGCGGCCGGTAAACCACCGCATCGCGCTGCAGGTTCTGAAGGCACGCCGGGACCAGCGCGGCGCCCTCGCCGGCGGCAGCCAGCGCGAGGGCAAGCTGAAATCCGGCAACTTCGACAATACGGCCTGGTGCAAACGCGTTAGCACGGCAGGCCTGCAGCAGCGGGTCAGCCGGACCCGGCTGCGGTGCCTGCGGGCAGACCAGCAGGGTGTCCCTCCGCAAATCGTGCAAGGTTAACGCCGCTGCGCCGGCCAGCGGGTGGTGATGCGTCATCGCCACCATCAGCGGTTCCTGGCGCAGAGTGATCTGCCGCAGCCCTGTATCACCGTCACAGTGGCGACCAAACCCGACGTCGATAACCCCGTCTTTCAGCGCCAGCCCCTGTTCAGCGGCTGCCGTTTCCTGCAGATGAAGGGCCACCTGCGGCAGATCGGCACGAAAGCGCTGCAGGATCGGCGGCAGCATGCCGTACAGCGTTGAGGCGGCCACCCCGAGGGTGAGCGTGCGTCCGGGCTGGCCGATGCGCCGGGTCATCGCCTTCAGCTCCCGCGCCCCGGCAAGTAACTGCACGGCGTGATAATAGAAAAACCGTCCTGCCCCGGTCAGCGCCAGCGGACGCGATGCCCGGACAAACAGCTCCGCCCCGAGATCGTCTTCCAGCTGGCGTATCTGGCGGCTTAACGGCGGCTGGCTGATATGCAGGCGCAGGGCCGCCCGGCTGAAGTTTTTCTCTTCTGCAACGGCTACAAAATAGCGTAAGTGGCGCAGTTCCATGGCGATACCTTCCGGGTATGAAGATCAGTTGAAATGGGTGTTGGACGCCTTTTTACAGGACGGTATAGGGTCATCTTCATGGCAAACTGACCCGGCTGTTGGACAAAAAATATGATCATTGACTCCGTGGAAACCCTGTTATTAGACGTGCCCGCCATCCGCCCGCATCGCCTGTCAATGACCACCATGAAGGTGCAGACCCTGGTACTGGTGCGCATGGTCTGCGACGACGGGATCACCGGCTGGGGCGAGGCGACCACCATCGGCGGTCTGAGCTATGGCGAAGAGAGCCCGGAAAGCATCAAGGCTAATATTGACGGCTGGCTGGCACCGCTGCTGATTGGTCAGGATGCGCAACGGGTCGCCCCGGCGATGGCCCGTCTGGAACGCGCGGTGAAGGGCAACCGCTTTGCCAAATGTGCGCTGGAAACGGCGCTGATGGATGCGCAGGCCCGGCGGCTGAATATCCCGCTCAGCGAGCTGCTGGGAGGGCGCATGCACGAAGCGCTGCCGGTGGCCTGGACGCTGGCCAGCGGCGATACCGGCAAAGATATTGCCGAGGCGCAGAAAATGCTGGATCTGCGGCGGCATCGTATTTTCAAACTCAAAATCGGCCTGCGCGATGTCAGTGCCGATATTGCCCACGTGCTGGCTGTCCGGCGGGCGCTGGGGGAGCAGGCCTGCCTGCGGGTGGATGTCAATCAGGCCTGGGACGAGCGGGAGGCGGAGCAGGGAATGGCCGCACTGGAATCCGCCGGCATTGCCGCCGTTGAGCAGCCGATCCGGGCGGAAAATCACGCCGGACTGGCGCGGCTTGCGCGCCGCTTCAGCCTACCGATCATCGCTGACGAGGCCCTGAACGGCCCGCAGGATGCCCTGACGCTGGCCAGCCGGGCGGCAGCAGACGTATTTTCCGTCAAGATCAGCCAGTCAGGAGGGCTGACGGCCGCCCGCCAGGTCGCTGATATTGCCCGCCTGCACGGTATCGCCCTGTACGGCGGCACCATGCTGGAGGGGGCACCGGGTACGGCCGCATCGGCACATCTGTTTTCCACCTTCAGCGAAATGACGTTTGGCACCGAACTGTTCGGGCCGCTGCTGCTGACGGAGGACATTCTGACCACGCCGATGGTCTGGCGCGACTTTATGCTGCAGGTTCCTGCCGGCCCGGGGCTGGGCATTGATATTGACACCGACAAAGTGGCGGCACTGCGTCGCCGATGAGAGAAGGAGTGACTTATGTTGTTTCACGTCAGAATGGACGTCTGCCTGCCCCACGCCCTGCCGCAGCGAGAGGTGGCGTCCTTAAAAGCCGAAGAGAAGGCGCGGGCACAGGCTTTGCAGGCCAGCGGCCAGTGGCGTCATCTGTGGCGCATCGCCGGGCAGTATTCCAACATCAGCCTGTTTGACGTGGCGTCCGTGGAGGAGCTGCATCAGTTACTTTCCACGCTGCCGCTTTTTCCCTGGATGCAGATTCAGGTGATCCCGCTGTGCCGGCATCCGTCTTCGGTCCGCGAGGACGATCGCTAGCGCACCCGCTAACTGTACCCTACTGCCCCCTGTCTGCGGCCGCAGAGCCGCGCCCTGCTTCACCGGCAACAGGGGGTATAACAACCTGAAAGGGAGTTGCACTATGGACAAGCAAGAAATCGGCATACTGGTTCAGCGTTTTATTGTTAAAACGGCCAGAGGAGAGGTCAATCCCCGTGTGCAGCAGGTGACGGTCCGCCTGCTCACTGACCTGTTTAACGCCATCGAGGATCTGGACCTGCAGCCCGGTGAAGTGTGGAAAGGGCTGGAGTATCTGGCCGACTGCGGTATGGCTCATGAGATGGGCCTGCTGGCCGCCGGGCTGGGGCTGGAACGGTTTATTGATATCCGCTCGGATGAGGCAGAAGTTCGTGCCGGGTTACAGGGCGGGACGCCGCGCACCATCGAAGGGCCGCTGTATGTCTCCGGCGCGCCGGTGTACCACGGCTTTGCGCGGCTGGACGACGGCACGGAGGAGGAGAAAGGCGAGGTGCTGTTTATGCAGGGCACCGTACGTGATGAAGAGGGCAAGCCGCTGCCGCGTGCCAGCGTCGAGGTCTGGCACGCCAATACCCTCGGTAACTACTCCTATTTTGATAAGAGCCAGCCCGCATTCAACCTGCGGCGGACTATCATGACCGACGATAACGGCCGTTACCAGCTGCGTACCATCATGTCTGCGGGGTACGGCTGTCCACCGGAAGGCCCCACCCAGCAGCTGCTGAACAGACTGGGGCGTCATGGCCGCCGGCCGGCCCATATTCACTTTTTTATCCGGGCTCAGGGCTGCCGGATGCTCACCACCCAAATCAATATCGATGGCGATGAGTATCTGTGGGATGATTTTGCCTTTGCCAGCCGGGAAGGGCTGGTACCGAAGGTACATAAAATCACAGCGGCCGGGGCGCTGGCCGTGAAAAAACTGACCCGGCCATTCTTCTCGATTGATTTCGACTTCACCCTGTATGGTGATCGCGACAGCATGCCGGGGACAGAGGTCGATCGCCAGCGGGCACATGCCTGAGGGCAATAAAAAAGGCTGCCCGCAATAATGAGGGCAGCCCGGTTGGCGCGGATACCTTCCGCCAGAGGACGGCCCTGACGGGCCGTTTTGCTGTATCAGCCGATGGTCATCAGACTGGCATTTCCGCCTGCAGCGGCCGTATTGACGCTCAGTGAACGTTCCAGCAGCAGGCGTTCCAGCAGCAGATTGGTCTCCCCACGGGCAAAGCCCTGTACGGAAATAATCGCGCCGTCGCGGGCGGCCACGGCCTGACAGAGGTCGCGCAGCTGGTCAGCATCGCCGTGGTAAATCACCGCGTCAACGGTACGGTTTTCCAGCGGCTGTGCGGCAAAGGCAATCCGCTGCTGAACCTGTGCCGGCAGCTGTTGCCACAGGCTGCGGTGCAACTCATCGTCAGACCATAGCGCATGACTGCCCACTGCGGTGACTGCAGCCAGCTGGACCAGCGCATCCTGCTCGTTATCTGCCAGGCACAGCACCCGCTCACGCGGCAGCAGGGCGAAGGTGTTGCGTTCGCCCGTTGGACCAGGCAGCAGGCGCACGGTGCCCCCCTGGCCCAGTTCGGCAAAGCGCGCGCAGCAGGCCGCCAGGTCCGGGCGGTCGGCGGCCCACTCACTCAGCGCCTGATGCGCTGCCAGCAGGGCCGGTCGCAGAGCCGCATCCACCGGGCGCTCTTTATCCTGGCGGTTAAGGGTGACACTCAGCGCATTGTCCGGGCGGTGTGACAGCAGACGATACAGGTAGAGCGGTCCTCCGGCTTTCGGCCCGGTACCCGACAGGCCTTCGCCACCGAACGGCTGCACGCCCACCACGGCCCCGACCATGTTCCGGTTCACGTAGAGGTTACCAACGTGGGCCTTCTGTACCACCTGATGGATAGTTTCATCAATGCGGGTATGCACGCCCAGCGTCAGGCCGTAGCCGGAAGCGTTGATCTGATCGATGACCTGCGGCAGCGTGTTGCGGGCGTAGCGCACCACGTGCAGCACCGGACCGAAGATCTCTTTGTCGAGATCTTCCACTTTATTCAGCTCAATCAGCGTTGGCATCACAAAGGTGCCGGTCTGCCATTCACGACGGCCCGGGGCCTGCGGCTGTGCCGCCTGGAATACGGTGAAGCCCTTACTGCGCATCGACTCAATATGCTGCTCAATGCCTTCTCTGGCCTCGGCATCGATCACCGGGCCAATATCGGTAGAGAAGCGCTCCGGGTTACCCATACGGCACTCGGCCATCGCGCCGCGCAGCATTTTCAGCGTATGTTCGGCCACGTCGTCCTGTACGCACAGCAGGCGCAGGGCAGAGCAGCGCTGTCCGGCGCTGTCGAAGGCAGAGGCCACGATATCCGTCACTACCTGTTCGGTCAGTGCAGAGGAGTCAACAATCATCGCATTCATGCCGCCGGTTTCCGCCACCAGTGGCGTCGGGCGGCCCTGCGGGTCAAGACGTCCGGCCAGGTTGCGCTGCAGTAGCGTGGCGACGGCAGTGGATCCGGTAAACATCACGCCGCGTACGCGCTCGTCCTGAACCAGCTGCGCCCCCACGGTTTCACCCGTGCCTGGCAGTAGCTGCAGTGCGCCTACGGGGACGCCTGCTTCATGCAGGATAGCCACGGCCTGGGCGGCAATCAGCGGGGTCTGTTCCGCCGGTTTGGCCAGTACGCTGTTACCGGCGGCCAGGGCGGCCGCGATCTGGCCGCTAAAGATGGCCAGCGGGAAGTTCCACGGGCTGATGCACACCACCGGGCCTAACGGGCGGTGGGTTTCATTGTCAAAATCATCGCGCACCTGGCCCGCGTAATAGTGCAGGAAGTCCACCGCCTCGCGCACCTCCGCAATGGCGTTACTGAAGGTCTTACCGGCTTCACGCACCAGAATGCCAATCAGGCTCTGCATCTGGCCTTCCATCATTACCGCCGCGCGCTCCAAAATAGCGGCGCGCTCCTGCGGTGGGGTGGCGAACCAGATCGGGCCGACGCTGACCGCCGCATCCAGGGCAGCCGACACCTCGTCTGCGGTGGCGCTGCGGACGTAGCCGACCACGTCGCCCGGCTCCGCCGGATTGATCACCGGGCTGCTTTCACCCGAAGCCAGCGGGGCATCGATGACCGGCTGCACCTGCCAGCTCTGGCTGGCGCTGTTAAGCAGGGCGCTGGACAGCGAGGCCAGGCGATGTTCATTCGCCAGGTCCAGCCCGGCGGAGTTCTGCCGATGCTCACCGTACAGCGCGCGCGGTAACGGAATTTTCGGGTGCGGCAGGCCGACCGCGCCTTCGCTGCGCGCCAGCGCTTCCACGGCGGCGACCGGATCGGCGACCAGCTCGTCCAGCGGCAGGGTGGCATCGGCAATGCGGTTGACAAACGAGGTGTTCGCACCGTTTTCCAGCAGGCGGCGAACCAGATAGGCCAGCAGTGTTTCATGCGTGCCCACCGGGGCATAGATACGGCACGGGCGATTCAGCTTGCCGTCGGCGACTTTCCCCACCACCTGTTCGTACAGCGGCTCACCCATCCCGTGCAGGCACTGGAACTCATACTGTCCCGGATAGTAGTTGTTGCCCGCCAGCTGATAAATCGCCGCGAGAGTATGGGCGTTATGGGTGGCGAACTGCGGATAAATCAGGTTTGGTACCGCCAGCAGCTTGCGGGCGCAGGCGAGATAGGAGATATCGGTATACACCTTACGGGTGTAAACCGGATAGCCTTCCAGCCCTTCAGTCTGGGCGCGTTTGATTTCGCTGTCCCAGTACGCGCCTTTTACCAGGCGGATCATCAGGCGGCGGCGGCTGCGCTGGGCAAGATCGGTCAGATAGTCGATGACCATCGGGCAGCGTTTCATATAGGCCTGGATGACGAAGCCGATGCCGTTCCAGCCTTCCAGTTCCGGCTCGAAGCAGAGTTTTTCCAGCAGGTCGAGCGACAGCTCCAGGCGGTCGGCTTCTTCGGCATCAATATTAATACCGATGTCATAGCTGCGCGCCAGCAGCGTGAGGGATTTCAGGATCGGATACAGCTCTTCCATTACGCGTTCGTACTGCGCGCGGCTGTAGCGGGGGTGCAGGGCGGACAGTTTAATAGAGATGCCCGGGCCTTCATAAATACCGCGTCCGTTGGAGGCTTTACCTATGGCATGGATCGCCTGCTGGTAGGAGACCAGGTAGGCTTTGGCATCCTGCGCGGTCAGCGCGGCTTCACCAAGCATATCGTAGGAGTAGCGGAAACCGGTCTCTTCCAGCTTGCGGGCATTGGCCAGCGCTTCGGCAATGGTTTCCCCGGTGACAAACTGCTCACCCATTAGCCGCATCGCCATATCCACCCCTTTGCGGATCAGCGGTTCGCCGCTTTTACCGATAATGCGGTTAAGCGAGCGCGACAGGTTGGCTTCGTTATGCGTGGCCACCAGACGACCGGTAAACAGCAGGCCCCAGGTGGCCGCGTTGACAAACATCGATGGGCTGCGGCCCAGGTGGGAGTGCCAGTTACCGTTGCTGATCTTATCGCGGATCAGTGCATCCCGCGTCGGCTTGTCGGGAATACGCAGCAGGGCTTCCGCCAGGCACATCAGTGCCACCCCTTCCTGAGAGGAGAGTGAGAACTCCTGCAGCAAGCTTTGCACCATGCCGGCGCGGCCGCCTGCCCCTTTCTGGTGCCGTAGCTTATCGGCCAGCTGCCAGGCAAGGCGGTGCGTCGGCTCGGCCAGCGCCTGCGGTAAACGGGCCTGCTCCAGCAGCATCGGCACCGCTTCGGGTTCCGGGCGACGCCAGGCCGAGGTGATGGCAGCGCGGGCCACCGACTGCGGCAGGATCTGCTCGGCAAAGTCGAGGAATGGCTGGTGCGCCTCGTCCTGCGGGCGTTCGTCGCTTTCTACCGTGGCGGCACCGGCCGGGATTTCAGCCAGCGCGGCTCCCTGCTCAATCTGTTGCAGATAGTTGAAGATCGCCTGCTTAATCAGCCAGTGCGGCGTACGATCGATCTGTAGCGCGGCCTGTTTAATCCGGTCGCGCGTTGCGTCGTCCAGTTTCACGCCCATGGTAGTTGTGCCCATGCCTTACAGCTCCTGAATCAGTGGATAACAAATGACAGAATGCAATATCACTGATGTTGCAACTTTGTGCAACCTCGTTAAATGTGACCCTATCCTCATTCTTTAAAACTGCCTTTTTGTTAACGCCAAAAAAGCGGCATGGATATTGCTGCAAGAATCCCGCCAGGTGTGAATTAACCCTGCAAGCCCTGGTTTTAATAAGGTTGTTGTGCGGGTGCAACCCGATGAAATGTGATGCAGTGCAACCTGCCAGCAATTAGTCGTAACAACCTGGTGAAATGAATGTGCAAGCTGTGTTAAATCGTTTGTGCCACACAGCCGTTTACGGCAGGATACCGCCCCCGGCTGGATGCCAGACCCAGTGCGCGCCTTTGCTACGTTCCGGCAAGTGCCGCCTATGCAGCCTCCCGCTGTGGAAACTAATAATAAGTGGAGAACCTGAATGACTGTAAGTACGCCAATGATGGTGACATTTTGTATTTATATTCTCGGCATGGTGTTGATTGGTTTCATCGCTTACCGTTCAACGAAAAACTTTGACGACTATATTCTGGGTGGCCGCAGTCTGGGCAGCTTTGTCACCGCGCTCTCTGCGGGCGCATCAGACATGAGCGGCTGGCTGCTGATGGGCCTGCCGGGGGCGATCTTCCTGTCCGGTATCTCCGAAAGCTGGATTGCCATCGGCCTGACTCTCGGGGCCTACCTTAACTGGAAAATTGTCGCCGGGCGGCTGCGCGTGCAGACCGAACATCACGACAATGCCCTGACCCTGCCGGACTACTTCTCCAGCCGCTTTGAAGACACCAGCAAGCTGCTGCGGGTGATCTCCGCGCTGGTGATCCTGGTGTTCTTCACTATCTACTGCGCCTCCGGCGTGGTGGCTGGCGCACGCCTGTTCGAAAGCACCTTCGGCATGAGCTATGAAACCGCCCTGTGGGCCGGTGCGGCGGCGACTATTGTCTACACCTTTGTTGGCGGTTTCCTCGCGGTCAGCTGGACCGATACGGTGCAGGCGACGCTGATGATTTTCGCACTGATCCTGACGCCGGTGATGGTTATTCTGGCCGTCGGTGGCCTGGATGATGCGATGACCGTCATCAGGGCGAAGAGCATCGAGAACGTCGATATGCTGAAAAACCTCAACATTGTGGCCATTATTTCCCTGCTGGGCTGGGGCCTGGGTTACTTCGGTCAGCCGCATATCCTGGCGCGCTTTATGGCGGCAGACTCTCACCGCTCAATTCGAACCGCCCGCCGTATCGGGATGACCTGGATGATCCTGTGCCTGGCCGGTGCCGTGGCCGTGGGCTTCTTTGGTATCGCCTACTTCCAGAACCATGTGGAGCAGGCAGGTGAGGTGTCGCAGAACAGCGAGCGTATCTTTATTGAACTGACCCGCATTCTGTTCAACCCGTGGATTGCCGGTGTGCTGCTGTCGGCCATTCTGGCAGCGGTGATGTCGACCCTGAGCTGCCAGCTGCTGGTGTGCTCCAGCGCCCTGACGGAAGATCTGTATAAGAACTTCCTGCGTAAAGGTGCCAGCCAGCGCGAGCTGGTGTGGGTAGGGCGTATGATGGTACTGCTGGTGGCGGCCATTGCTATTGCTCTGGCGTCAAATCCGGACAACCGCGTGCTGGGTCTGGTGAGCTACGCCTGGGCCGGTTTCGGTGCGGCATTTGGACCGGTGGTGCTGCTGTCACTGGTGTGGAAGCGCATGACGCGCAACGGCGCACTGGCCGGTATGATCGTCGGTGCCGTGACGGTGCTGGTCTGGAAGCAGTGGGGCTGGCTGGATCTCTACGAGATCATCCCGGGCTTCCTGTTCGCCAGCATTGCCATTGTGGTATTCAGCCTGTTCGGCAAAGCGCCATCTGCCGCTGCACAGCAGCGATTTGATGCCGCTGAAGCGGAATACCAGGCCGACTAAGGCCGTTCCTGTCCGCTGGTACCGCCCGGTGCCAGCGGATCTTTTCCTCTGATCCCCGTTTTTCCCTTTTTCCGCCTCAGCCCGTGTCGACCCATCAGATTCTGCCAGCATTAACGAATAAGTGGCAAACCGCTCAAGGCTGACAGGGCGCTTTTATTCCTACACTCCGCAGTGAACGTCTCAATCACTACACGGAGTTCTCTCATGAGAAATGGATTTAACGCGTTGAACCGCAGCCTGCTGTCAGCAGTGCTCCTTATTCTGCCCTTACTGACCTGTGCAGCACCGAAGAATACTGAGGACGATGGCGTGCTGCGTTTCTATCTGGTGCGCCACGGGCAGACCCTGTCCAATAGTAAAGCGATGACAATTGGCGGAGGCGGCAATGCCGAACTCACGGCGAAAGGACGTTATGATGCCAGCAGCCTCGGACTGGGACTGGCTGACATTCCCTTTATTGCTGCTTACAGCAGTACCCTTGGCAGGGCATTCCAGACGGCAACCCTGATCCTGCGCGACCGTAATATAGCAGTGACGCAGATTGATGGACTGAAGGACATCTCCTGGGGGGCGGCGGAAGGGGGGCGCATTGATGATCTGACCGCACAGTTTGGTCATTCCGGTAATGATTTTGCCTTCTACTTTGGCCGCCCAGATGATGTTGATTTTGTCTCTCCGGTGCAGGCGGAAAATATGGCGGTTTTCTCTCATCGCTTCGAGAGCGCTTTGCGTGCTATTGCCCGGCAGCACAGGGGAGAAAGTGGCAATATTCTGGTTGCCGCGCACTCTTCGATGGCATTTTATCTGCAAAAGTACCGGCCAGACCAGCCGTTATCGGGTCTGGCAAACACCAGTGTATCGGTGCTGGAGTGGCGAAAGGGGGCGTTCAGGCTGGTCGATTTTAATAATACGGCCTTGCTGCAATCCGGTTACCTGAAGGCAGCCGCACTGGCACCGCTGGAAATGACGGTCGTGGTCAATTCCCTCACCCGGCTGAAGCAGTCGGGTGTCATGGAGGGAACCTCTGATTCTGATTTTTCAGCGGCCGGCGATCGGGCCAACCAGCGTCTGGCTGAACATCTGCAAAAGATGGCGTTTATCGGGGCCTGGAGCAGTGAACTGGGCAGGGCGGTGAAAACATCGCAGGCAGTCATGTTATCGCACCACCAGCAGGTAGTTCAGGATAAACGACTAAATGAACTGTTCCTCGGGCCGTGGGAAGCAGAAAAGATAGCCACACTGCGCACCCTCAGCGCGGCAGAGCCGCTGTTTTCCCCGGGTAAAAGGATCAATGCTGTCCCTGCAGAGCAGGGAGAACGCGGTGAGGTGGCCGCAGCGCGGTTAGATGAGGTGTTGTCACAGATCGGCTATCAGTACGAACACAGTCAGGGACGGGTCGCGGTCTTTACCCATCCGCTGATACTGGACGCTTTTCTTAGCAAGCGCATGCCAGGCTATCTGCCTCCGCCCTGTGAGGCGGCGTGTATTCTGACGCTGACCTATAAGAACGAGGCGTTTCAGGTCAAAGAGGCCCTGACCTTCTGAATCGAAGATTAATTTACCGGGCCAACAGGTTGTTGGCCCCACTGGGTTACATTTGCTTAAATTTTACCCCCCGCAAAACGCGAAAATAAGCCCGCGCCATCTTGTATTTCCTTAGCCGATAATGATAATCGATATCGTTCTTATTTTACTTATCTTTACTGAAATTGACCGGGTTTCACATTTGAGGTGTCAGGCATGTTTGTCCCGTTTCTGATTATGTTACGTGAAGGGCTGGAGGCGGCGCTGATTGTCAGCCTGATCGCCAGCTATCTGAAGCGGACGCAGCGCAGCCAGTGGTTTCCGGCCATGTGGACGGGCGTTTTTGTGGCGGCGGCCCTGTGCCTTGCTCTCGGCTGGTTTATCAATGAAACCACCGGAGAATTCCCGCAGAAACAGCAGGAGCTGTTTGAAGGGCTGGTGGCCGTGGTCGCCGTGGTGATCCTCACCTGGATGGTGTTCTGGATGCGTAAGGTGTCGCGCAATGTGAAAGCCCAGCTCGAAGATGCCGTCGACAGCGCATTACAAAAGGGCAACAGCAGCGGCTGGGCGCTGGTCATGATGGTGTTTCTCGCCGTGGCGCGTGAAGGCCTGGAATCCGTATTCTTCCTGCTGGCCGCTTTCCAGCAGGATGTCGGTTATGCGCCGCCGCTGGGGGCGATGCTGGGCCTCGCCACGGCCGTGGTACTGGGCATGCTGATCTATTGGGGGGGCGTACGCCTGAACCTGGCCAGCTTCTTTAAATGGACCAGCCTGTTTATCATTTTTGTCGCCGCCGGGCTGGCCGCGGGGGCAATACGGGCCTTCCACGAGGCCGGTCTGTGGAACCATTTCCAGTCGGTGGCGTTTGACTTCAGCCACACCCTGACCACGCACAGCGTCTTCGGCACCCTGCTGGAAGGGCTGCTGGGCTATCAGGAAGCCCCAAGCGTGAGCGAAGTGGCCGTCTGGTTTATCTATCTCGTTCCCGCGCTGCTGCTGTTTATGATGCCTGCGCGAACCGTTGCACCCTCTGCGCGCACCACGCGCTGAATCTGGCCGCGCAGGTCACCGACCTGCCGCTTATAACACTTAGACTGGGATGACCCTATGACCACTCATTTTCGCCGTCAGGCACTGAATGCTGCCCTGCTGGCGGCGCTGACCACCTCCGGCGCTGCGCTGGCTGCGGATATTCCGCAGGTCAACGTCAGCGTAAACGACAAGCAGTGTGAACCGATGTCCCTGACGGTTGATGCGGGTAAAACGCAGTTCATCATCAAAAACAACAGCCAGAAAGGGCTGGAGTGGGAGATCCTGAAAGGGGTGATGGTGGTCGAAGAGCGTGAAAATATCGCGCCGGGCTTTACGCAGAAGATGACGGCGAACCTGGAAGCGGGTGAATACGATATGACCTGTGGCCTGCTGAGCAACCCGAAAGGTAAGCTGATCGTCAAAGCCAGCGGCAGCAAAGTCAATGACGGCAAGCCGGATGTGCTGCAGCTGGTAGGCCCGATTGCCGACTATAAGCTGTATGTCACCAAAGAAGTGGAACAGCTGGTCGCCGGAACGAAAGCCTTTACCGATGCGGTAAAAGCGGGCGATGTGGAAAAAGCCAAAGCCCTGTTCGCCCCGACCCGCCAGCACTATGAGCGTATCGAGCCGATTGCCGAGCTGTTCTCTGACCTGGACGGGGCGATTGATGCCCGTGAGGACGACTTTGAGAAGAAAGCAGAAGACCCGAACTTCACCGGCTTCCACCGTTTAGAAAAAGTCCTGTTCGCCGACCACACCACTCAAGGGCTGGATAAGTATGCTGACCAGCTGTACAAAAATGTGCTGGAGCTGCAGACCCGCATCAGTGAGCTGGCGTTCCCGCCGGGTAAAGTGGTGGGCGGTGCCGCCGGTCTGATTGAGGAAGTGGCTTCCAGCAAGATCTCAGGTGAGGAAGATCGCTACAGCCGCACTGACCTGTGGGATTTCCAGGCCAACGTTGATGGCGCACAGAAAATTGTTAACCTGCTGCGTCCGCTGGTGCAGAAAGCGAATCCGCAGCTGCTGGCGAAAGTGGACGGTAACTTCAGGAAGGTGGATACCATTCTGGCGAAGTACCGGACCAAAGATGGCTATGAGTCTTACGATAAATTAACCGATGCTGACCGCACGGCGCTGAAAGGTCCGATTACGGCACTGGCCGAAGACCTGGCGATGCTGCGCGGTACGCTGGGTCTGGATTAAGCACACATGGCAAAACCTGTTGATGATGTAGCGCTGGCGTCACGCCGGCGCTTGTTGAAAGGGATGGGCATCCTCAGCGGTGCCCTGGCACTGGCGGGCGGATGCCCGGCTCATGCCGAGGTCGACGAGAAAACGTCCTCCCCGGGCACGCTGTCTCCGGGTGCCCGCCAGGAACGCCAGCCGTTTTATGGTGCGCACCAGGCGGGGATCACCACCCCGCAGCAGGCGGCAATGATGCTGGTCGCCTTTGATGTGCTGGCCAGTGACAAAGCCGATCTGGTGCGTCTTTTCAGGCTGTTAACCGACCGCATTGCGTTTCTCACCACCGGCGGTAAAGCGCCGCTGGTGACCAACCCGCAGCTGCCGCCGATGGACTCAGGCATTCTGGGCGATGATATTTACCCGGATAATCTGACGATTACCGTGTCGGTGGGAAGCTCACTGTTTGACGAACGTTTTGGTCTGGCTGCACTCAAGCCGCTGAAACTGCAGCGGATGACGCGCTTCCCGAATGACTCGCTGGACGCCAGTCTGTGCCACGGCGATCTGCTGTTGCAGATCTGCGCCAACACCAATGACACCGTGATCCACGCGCTGCGCGATATTATCAAGCATTCACCGGATCTGCTCAGCGTGCGCTGGCGGCGGGAGGGCTTCATCTCTGACCATGCTGCACGCAGCCGGGGCAAAGAGACGCCGATCAACCTGCTGGGGTTTAAGGATGGCACGGCTAACCCGGACAGCAGCGATGATCGCCTGATGGACAACATCCTGTGGGTTAGCAAAGGGCAGGGCGAACCGGCGTGGGCAGTGGGCGGCAGCTATCAGGCGACGCGCATCATTCAGTTTCACGTCGAGTTCTGGGACCGCACGCCGCTGCGTGAACAGCAGACAATATTTGGCCGGGAGAAACACAGCGGTGCGCCGCTGGGTATGTATCATGAGCACGATGTCCCGGACTATACCCGCGATCCCGACGGCGATGTCATCCCGATGGATGCCCATATTCGTCTGGCTAACCCGCGCACACTGGAAACACAAAGCAGCCTGATGCTGCGCCGGGGGTACAGTTATTCCCTGGGGGTGTCTAACGCCGGACAACTGGAAATGGGTCTGCTGTTTGTCTGTTATCAGCACGATTTAGAAAAAGGTTTTCTTACCGTGCAGAAACGTCTCAATGGCGAAGCGCTGGAAGAATATATAAAACCGATTGGCGGGGGATATTTCTTTGTGCTACCCGGCGTGCCGGATGCACAGCACTTCCTGGCCCAGGGATTGCTCGAAGCCTGATTGTATTTAGCGGATTAATCTTAATCCGCTCTCTTTACCCTGACCTCATCCCCTGTGCGTTGACATCAATAAAACCTCTCTGGTTAAAAAGCACTCAATCACGTCAAAAAACCGCCGCCATAAAAATAAATTCCTGTAGCTAATATGATGATCTAAAACGCTTTCATACAAGTGTAATAATAACGTTAAAAAAAGTGTTGCAATTTTTAGCTAATATGAAGAATATGAATTTGCTGTTGATTTTCGCATATAGTTTTCCACTCTGGAGATAGCGAATGCAGAAATCCTTTACCGGATCGTTTTATCAAAAGTCTCATTTCGCAAAACTTTGCGGGGAATACATTTCCTCTTCAGCTTTCTCTTCTTTTACAACTCAACGGCGTTTCCATTCCTTTAACCCTTTCCGGTGTTCAACAGACATGTGTTCTGGAGTGCATTCGTTTCAACGGCCAGACAAGGCTTAAAAGGAAGCCACGACCTCTAAAGCGTTCACGTAATCGCATCGACATAACGGATGCGGGAAATGAAACCAACTGTAAGGTGCCACTATGGGAAGACAGAAAGCAGTGATCAAAGCGCGTCGTGAAGCAAAACGTGTGCTTCGTAGCGATTCACGCAGTCACCGTCAGCGTGAAGAAGAGTCGGTCACCTCGCTGGTGCATATGGGTGGGCTGGATTCGATTGGCATGGCACGCGATACGCGCGACCACTCGGCCATTGAAGCCAGAAATGAAGCTCAGGCGCACTATCTCCATGCCATAGAAAATAAAAAACTGATTTTCGCCACCGGCGAAGCAGGCTGCGGTAAAACCTGGATCAGCGCGGCAAAAGCCGCTGAGGCCCTGATACATAAGGATGTCGACAGGATTATTGTTACGCGTCCGGTATTGCAGGCGGATGAGGATCTGGGATTCCTTCCCGGGGATATCTCTGAGAAATTTGCGCCATACTTCCGGCCGGTCTATGACGTTCTGGTTAAACGTCTGGGTTCGTCCTTTATGCAGTACTGCCTGCGGCCTGAGATTGGCAAAGTGGAGATCGCTCCCTTTGCTTACATGCGCGGCCGCACCTTCGAGAACGCCGTGGTGATTCTGGATGAGGCGCAAAACGTCACCGCTGCCCAAATGAAAATGTTCTTAACCCGACTTGGGGAAAACGTCACGGTGATCGTCAACGGGGATATTACCCAGTGTGACTTACCGGCGCATGTGAAGTCCGGCCTCAGCGACGCGATGGCGCGCTTTGAGGAGGATGAGATGATTGGCGTCGTGCGTTTTGATAAAGAGGATTGCGTGCGTTCCGAACTTTGCCAGCGCGCGCTGCAGGCTTACAGCTAATACCCATTTATGCAGACAAAAGCCCGGCGCATGCCGGGCTTTTTTTATGCTTATTTATCGATGCCAAAGCCCTGCTGCAGGATAGCGGGCTGAACGTCCGGGAAATAAATATTCTGGTAATAGCTGGCGGTATTGTTACCCCAGTTATCGCCATCCTCGCGCCCGGTGCTCTGCCAGTGAGCGACCAGCACCTGGTTATAGGCCTTGATGACGTCTGGCAGGATCGCCGCGTCGTAACGCTCGTGATGGCGGAAACCCGCCAGCGACATGCGCGGCTTCTGTACGGCCGGCTGGTCAATATAACCCAGTACCACGCCGGCGACCGGGAACGTCAGGTCGGGCAGGTTAAGCAGTTCGACCATGGCCTGCGGTTGACGACGGATACCGCCGATAGGCACCACGCCAAGGCCGTGAGAGCGGGCAGCGGTCATCACCGCACCCAGGGCAATACCGATATCGGTGGCCCCGGAAATCAGGCTCTCCAGGCTTTCATGAGCAATCTGCGATTTTCCTTCTGCTTCAATACCCAGCTGGCTTTTATACATATCCAGTACGAAGGTGATGAACACTGGAGCCTGGGCGATCCACGGCTGGCCGCCGGCAATTTCGGCAATGCGGGCGCGCGTGGTGGCGTCACGAACCACCACCAGAGAGACCTGCTGCGAGTTAACGGATGTGGGCGCACGCCAGGCCGTTTCGATGATGTCTTCCAGCACGGCATCATCAATAGGTTTATCAAGGTAGCTGCGATCGCTGCGATGGCTTTTCAGCAGTTGAGTGACTTCATTCATGGGGTAACCTGGTTGGGATTAAGAGTGGCGCAAGGTGCTAAGAATAGTGAAGGTGGGGACAATCCAGTAACCCGTTTGTGCGGCCGATCACATTTTGTACGGCACGACACGGCATCGCAGGTCTGCGGGCAGCCTGCGGCTGTGCAAAACGGCTGTCCTGCCGTTTTGTCGACCCCTTGCGGGGGTTCTTCACGCCCTCTCTGGCCGTGCCACAGGCAAAAAAAATGCCTGAACTTTCGCTCAGGCATTCTCTTGAAATAGGGTGGTGAGAGAGGGGGCTCACGCGCGCCATCCCTGGCGCTCGCCCTGCGGGCAGCCTGCGGCTGTGCAAAACGGCTGTCCTGCCGTTTTGTCGACCCCTTGCGAGAGTTCTTCACGCCCTCTCTGGCCGTGCCACAGGCAAAAAAAATGCCTGAACTTTCGCTCAGGCATTCTCTTGAAATAGGGTGGTGAGAGAGGGGGCTCACGCGCGCCATCCCTGGCGCTCGCCCTGCGGGCAGCCTGCGGCTGTGCAAAACGGCTGTCCTGCCGTTTTGTCGACCCCTTGCGAGGGTTCTTCACGCCCTCTCTGGCCGTGCCACAGGCAAAAAAAATGCCTGAACTTTCGCTCAGGCATTCTCTTGAAATATGGTGGTGAGAGAGGGGTTCGAACCCTCGATACGTTGCCGTATACACACTTTCCAGGCGTGCTCCTTCAGCCACTCGGACACCTCACCATATTTTTACTGCTGTCACCCGCAGGGGGCAACGGGGCGCTACTATAGGCAGTCGCGGTTAATGGGTCAAGCAGTATTTTTCCCTGTGGTTCTATTCGCTTAACCCATGAGCAATCAGAGAAAACAGCCCGTTATGACGATCGCCCGTGAAACCTGATGGTCATCCTGCTGACACGAAAATGAAATAGTTGTATCGCAGACTGACGCCTGGAAACATTAAGTTAAATTTATTCATGGAGATCGCCCTAAATGAAACATAAAGCTTTTGCTCTTTCCCTGCTGACATCCCTGATCTGCTCTTCCGCCGTGGCGGATATTGCCACCTATCATCGTGCCGCCCAGGGGGATATTACTCAGCCTGGCGGGGCAAGACGCCTTACCGAAGATCAGACCGAAGCGCTTAAAGCGTCACTGAGCAACAGCACAGCGAAAAATGTCATTCTGCTGATTGGTGATGGCATGGGCGATTCGGAAATTACCGCAGCGCGTAACTATGCAGAGGGCGCAGGCGGCTTCTTTAAAGGGATTGATGCCTTGCCATTGACCGGGCAGTACACCCACTACTCGCTGGATAAGAAAACCCATAAACCGGACTACGTGACTGACTCTGCTGCGTCAGCGACCGCCTGGGCCACCGGCGTAAAATCCTATAATGGTGCGATTGGCGTGGATGTGAACGGAAAGGATTATCCCTCGCTGCTGGAGCTGGCCAAAGCGGCCGGTAAAGCCACGGGCAATGTTTCTACCGCCGAACTGGAAGATGCCACCCCGGCTGCGCAGATTGCCCATGTCACCTCGCGTAAGTGTTATGGCCCGGTAAAAACCAGTGAACTCTGTGCCAGCAACGCGCTGGAAAAAGGCGGGAAGGGCTCCATTGCCGAGCAGCTGCTGAACGCCCGCGCCGATGTGACGTTGGGCGGCGGTGGCAAAACCTTCGCCGAAACCGCAAAAGCAGGGGAGTGGCAGGGTAAAACGCTGGAGGAGCAGGCAAAACTGCGTGGCTATCAGTGGGTGAACGATCTGGACGGCATGAACGCGCTGACCGAAGCCAGTGACGCTAAGCCGGTCCTGGGCCTGTTTGCCGACGGCAATATGCCGGTACGCTGGAAAGGGCCGAAAGCCACTTATCACGGCAACCTCGACGGTAAACCCATTACCTGTGAAGTAAATGCAGAACGTCCGGCCTCAACCCCGACACTGGCGCAGATGACGGAGAAAGCGATTTCGCTGCTGGACCGCCAGGAGAAGGGCTTCTTCCTGCAGGTGGAAGGGGCGTCTATCGATAAGCAGGACCATGCTGCCAACCCGTGTGGTCAGATAGGGGAAACCGTCGATCTGGATGAAGCGGTGCAGAAAGCACTGGCGTTTGCACGCAAAGATGGCAATACGCTGGTGATTGTGACTGCTGACCATGCGCACTCCAGCCAGATTATTGCCAACGACAGCAAAGCACCCGGCCTGACGCAGACGCTGATCACCAAAGATGGCAGCCCAATGACCCTCAGCTACGGTAACTCAGAGGAAGACTCTCAGGGGCACACCGGCACGCAGCTGCGCATTGCGGCTTACGGCCCGCATGCGGCCAACGTGGTGGGACTGACCGATCAGACCGATCTGTTCTATACCATTAAAGCGGCACTGGCTCTTAAATAAAACGCTTTCCGGGCGGGTTACCGCCCGGTTCAGGCGAGCCCCCCGTCAAAGGCGCTGACGATCTTTGCTTTAATCCACTCGGTGGGTTCTCTTTTGGCGCTGCGCCTGTGCGAGAAGATCTTTACGGTAAAGGGCGGGGCGGCAAAGGGGAGTTTGAATATTTTCAGTCCTGCGGCCGGGGCGAAGATGGACGCAACATATGAGGGGATCGCCATCAGCAGCGGGCTGTCGGCGATGATAAACGGGGCCCCCATCATTGAGGGGGTCCTGATGGCAATTTTGCGCTTCAGGCCCAGCCGGGTCAGGTGCGTGTCCAGCAGCCCCTGTTTTTCATTCCACGGCGTCACCACCAGATGTCCGGCGGCCAGATACGCTTCCAGCGTGAGGCTGTCACGCCGCGCATCGCTCACCACCACAAACTCGTCGCTGAATAAATCCGTTTCTTCCAGATCGGGGTGCCCCCTTTCACCCGGCTCGCTGAAGCTCAGAGCCATATCCATTTCCCCGGCAAGCAGTTCGTTGAGCGCTGGGTTATGCGGCAAATGGCAGAGTTCGAAACTCAGGCCTGGAGCCTCATGTTGTAGCATCTGCATCAGGCGGGGAAACACGCAGAAAGCCGTATAGTCCGTCACGGCGATGTTGAACGTGACCTCGCTGGTCGCCGGGTCAAAGGCTTCTGCCGGGCAGAGATAGTGGTTAAGCGCCGCCAGATTCTGAGCAATGTGAGGGGCCAGCTGGCACGCGTAAACGCTGGGACTCATTTTGTGTCCGTCGCGAAAAAACAGCGGGTCCTGCAGAAACTCCCGCAGTCTGGAAAGGGCATGACTCAGGGCAGAGGTGCTCATCGACAGCTCAACCGCAGCCAGTCTCACGGAGCGATGCCGGTATACCGCGTCAAAAACGGGCAGGAGATTTAAATCCAGCCGCCGCAAAATAGGGTGCATGAAATTCATCCGCTATTGATTATATTGCACTTAATTCATCGAAGATTACCGATTATGCTGATGCTCATCAATCCCAATAAGTAAGTGATCGCGCTATGGCTATTTCGGTTCGCAAGGCCACCCCCGAAGATGCAGAGTCTGTCTACGGTATGATTGCCGGATTATCGGTGTACGGGCATGGACTGCCGCCGCCGCTGACCAGTGCAGAGGCGCTTGGCAGGACGCTGTTTGATCCGGCGGGCAATACCGAAGCTTTTATCTGCGAAATGGACGGTGTGATGGCGGGCTTTGCTGTGGTCTCAGTCAGCTATTCCGCCTGGCTGGGACGCAGTGGGTTTAACCTGGAGGATCTCTATTTCTCTCCCGACTATCGCGGTCTGGGGGCCGGAAAGGCGTTGCTGCAGTTTATCGCCCGGCAGGCGGTACAGCGGCAGTATGGCCGGATTGAATGGAGTACCCTGAACTGGGATCAGTCGGCCAAAGATTTTTACCAAAGTATTGATGCGTTGCCCCTGAATGAATGGGTGCGCTACCGGCTTGACGGTGCGGCGCTGCAGCGATTTGCCGGGGCGGAGGCGGTCTGAATACGCCGGGAGGCGCAGATAAAAAAAACCGCCCCGCGAACAGGCGGGACGGTGGCAGGCAGGGCGGTTTACGCTGGCATCAGAAGGCGAAGCAGCTGCAGCCGAGCGCCCCCCAGAAGGCATTTTCCTCAGAAACTGGCAGACGAGCACCCCGGGCGACATCGTGTGAGTGACTGTGGACACCGCAGGGACCGCTGCACTGGTGGGGCTGCTGCTGCATGCCCACTCTGGCGGCGGGTGGCGCACTGCGATAGTGACCCGGCACGTTAACCACCGGCGACCACTCCGGCAGCACAGGGATCGGCGGTGGGGCTTCAGCGCTGAATGAACCGGCGGCATACACAATATTGCCGTCGACAACGGTCAGGACGGACTCAATGCCCTTGATCTCCTCTTCCGGCACGCCGAAGTAGTCTTTGCTCAGTACCGCCATATCCGCCAGCTGGCCAACTTTGATCTGGCCTTTTTTGCCCTGTTCGCTGGAGAACCACGCGCTGCCCTGGGTCCACAGCATCAGCGCCGTTTCGCGATCGAGGCGGGCGTTGACATCATACATCTGCATTCCGCCTACGGTGCGGCCAGACACCAGCCAGTAGAGGGCGGTCCACGGATTATAGCTGGCGACGCGGGTAGCATCGGTTCCCAGGCCGACAGGGACCCCGGTTTCCAGCATCCGTGCTACCGGTGGGGTATGGCGGGTGGCTTCAATGCCATAGCGCTCGGCAAAGTATTCGCCCTGGAATGCCATACGGTGCTGCACGGCAATGCCACCGCCCAGCTCCTTGATACGGTCAATATTACGCTGCGTCACCGTTTCGGCATGGTCGAAGAACCAGTGCAGGCCGTTAAACGGGATATCGCGATTGACCTTCTCAAACACGTCCAGCATGCGGCTGATGGACTCGTCGTAGGTGGCATGCAGGCGGAACGGCCAGCGGTGCTCAACCAGGTGACGCACCACGTGCTCCAGTTCATCTTCCATTCCTGGTGCCAGATCAGGACGGGGTTCGAGGAAGTCTTCAAAGTCAGCGGCCGAGAAGACCAGCATTTCGCCGGCGCCGTTGTGGCGGAAGTAGTCGCTGCCCTGGCCTGGCGTCAGCATATCGGTCCACTTTTCGAAGTCTTCCAGCTCATGCCCGGGACGCTGGGTAAACAGGTTATAGGCGATGCGGATCGTCATCTGCTGCTTCTCGTGCAGTTCGGCGATCACCTGATAGTCCTCGGGATAATTCTGGAAGCCGCCGCCGGCGTCGATGGCACTGGTCAGCCCCAGGCGATTCAGTTCACGCATAAACTGACGGGTGGAGTTTACCTGCTGTTCCAGCGGCAGGGTCGGGCCTTTTGCCAGGGTGGAATACAGGATCATGGCATTGGGGCGGGCAATCAGCATACCGGTTGGATTGCCGTTGCTGTCGCGCTGGATCTCCCCGCCCGGCGGGTTGGGCGTGTCTTTGGTGTAGCCGACAACCCTCAGTGCGGCGCGGTTGAGCAGGGCACGATCGTACAGGTGCAGGACAAAGACCGGCGTATCCGGCGCAGCTTCATTAATCTCATCCAGCGTGGGCATACGGCGCTCGGCGAACTGAAACTCCGTCCAGCCGCCGACCACCCGCACCCACTGTGGGGTTGGCGTACGGAACGCCTGCTCTTTCAGCATACGCAGCGCATCGGCGACGGAAGGCACGCCTTCCCAGCGCAGCTCCAGGTTGTAGTTCAGCCCCCCACGGATCAGGTGCAGGTGAGAGTCGTTCAGTCCGGGAATGGCGGTATGGCCTTTCAGGTCGATGACGCGAGTGCCTTCACCGTGATGCTGCATCACCTCCGCCTGGGTGCCGACCTGCAGAAATTTCCCGTTACGGATCGCCACGGCATCAGCCAGCGGATTCTGGCGATCGACGGTGTGAAAACGGCCATTGGTCAGAATGATGTCGGCTTTATCGAGAGTAACCATAGTACCTCCTGAGGAGCTGTCCGGCGCGGCGGCAGGGCCGCAGACAGAGAGATGTCCTGCTGCAAGCGCAGGGATAAGTAAGTGACGGGATTATGATCGGCAGGTCAGGGAAACGTCCAGTTATACAAAAGGATAGGTATACCTTCGTATAGTTATACCTAGAGATAATAGTTTGAAAAGTCGATGCTTCCTACACTGCGTTCAGACAGTGGCCCCGACGACCGCTCACTGCCGGGCAGTCGATCGGGGAGCCACTCCGTTTCTTAAGGCCGGAACACCGGTCTCGTGACCTACCTCTATCAACCTCAATGGGAACCAACATGACCAAGAGCAAACTTGAAGTCCTGACGCCGCAAAACTGCCAGATTATCTTTATCGATCAGCAGCCACAGATGGCCTTTGGCGTGCAGTCAATTGACCGCCAGGTATTGAAAAATAACGTGGTGGCCCTGGCGAAAGCGGCCAAAGTTTTCAATATTCCCACCGTGTTGACCACCGTTGAGACAGAAAGCTTCTCGGGTAACACCTTCCCTGAGCTGCTGGATGTGTTCCCGGGCCAGGATATCCTTGAGCGTACGTCAATGAACTCCTGGGACGACCAGAAAGTGCGTGACGCCCTGGCAGCGAATGGCAAAAAGAAAATCGTGGTGTCCGGCCTGTGGACGGAAGTGTGTAATAACACCTTCGCCCTGTGCGCGATGCTGGAAGGGGATTACGAAATCTATATGGTGGCAGATGCCTCAGGCGGCACCACAAAAGAAGCCCACGACTATGCCATGCAGCGCATGATCCAGGCGGGGGTGATCCCGGTCACCTGGCAGCAGGTGATGCTGGAGTGGCAGCGTGACTGGGCGCACAAAGAGACCTACAACGCGGTGATGGATATCGCGAAAGAGCATTCCGGCGCCTACGGTATTGGCGTGGATTATGCCTACACCATGGTACATAAAGCGCCTTCCCGCCAGAAGAGCGAGCACCGTACGCTGGCCCCGGTCCCTGCGCCGGTTCGCTAATCTGTCCCGCGGGCGGCTCAGTGATGAAGCCGCCCGTTTAACTAAGGAGGCTCTGTGAGTCCTTTATTCCTCTCTCTTGGGGCGGGCGTACTGATTGGCTTGCTGTATGCGCTGCTCAGGGTCCGCTCTCCGGCACCGCCTGCGGTTGCCCTGGTGGGCTTACTCGGCATGATCGTCGGCAGCACCCTGGGCACTAAACTGCTTTACCATGATGCCACGGCGGCTGTTCCGGCGGCCACCCGTCTGCCGGTCGTGGCGGAGCAACAGGCGCTCTCCCCGCAACCTGACGTGAAGCAGGCAGGCTGATGATGCTTAAAACCTATATTGTTTCGTTTTCCGCGGGCATCCTCGCCGGTATTGTTTATGCGGTGATCGACGTGAATTCGCCTGCGCCGCCGGTGATTGCGTTGCTGGGGTTGTTTGGTATGCTGGTCGGCGAACAGGTTATTCCACTGTGCCGGCGACTGATCCACCGCCAGCCGGTGACCCTGGCCTGGTTCCGCCAGGAGTGCGTACCTAAAATCAGCGGCACCCCCCCGCCGTCGGATGACAAAACCTCCTAAGGATGCGCCTCAGGGAGTGGTAAATCATTAAGGAAAACAGCATGAAGCTGTCGCAGCGCATTGTCGTTATCGATGATGAAGGTTCTGTTCGCAGTGGCTTGACCAATTTACTGCAGTCTGAGGGGTACCTGACCCGGTCATTTGCTTCGGCTGAAGCCCTGCTGTGCGATCGGGGGGCGCTTGAAGATGCGGCATTATTTATTATTGACGTTGAGCTCAGCGGTATGTCAGGGCTCGGTTTATTCCGTGAGCTGAACAGGCAACTGCAAAATCCCGCGGGGATTATTATCTCTGGCAACGGTAATGACGAAATGCACCGCGAGGCAATTGCGCTGGGAGCAATGACTTTTATGCAAAAACCCATTGATATTGATGCGTTATTCGAACAGGTCCGTCAGGCATTTTCCACCCGGACAGCGCGTCTGTGAGTTCGCTTCTGCTCTCTTTGAACAGCGCCGATGATGCGGGCTTCACGCTCAGCGAAGAGATGATCTTCACCCCGCTGGCGCAGGAAGGGAACGTCGAATGGTTACATGCCCGTCACCCTCTGACAGAGGAGGTTTTCGTGCTGGCCACGGCGGCCCGGGAAGAGGCGGTGTTGCCGGTGACCCCGTTGCTGAAAAATGAATTTTCGCTGCGCAGCAAATTATCCCCGGCGTGGTCGCTGAAGCCGTTCCGGCACACCTTATATCAGGGACGCTACGCCCTGATGTATACCGCCTTTCCCTACCGCACGCTGGCAGACAGCGTCAGCCGCACGCCCGGCAGCCTGCAGGCGTTTTTCCGCAGGGCGGGGATGCTGTGTCAGGCACTCAGCATGCTGCATCAGCAGGGTCTGGTACACGGCGATATTAAACCCTGTCACTTTTTTTTAGACGAAGACAACAGCGTCCGTCTCGGGGGCTTCGGGCTGGCCTCCCTGGAAGCCGATCTTCTGCAGCAGACCCGGATGCCGGTCAGCGGCGGTACGCTGGCTTACATGTCACCTGAGCATACCTCGCGCACGGCACATCGCGTCTCCCGGGGCAGCGATCTTTACAGCCTCGGTATCGTGCTTTATGAGCTACTGACCGGCAAGTTACCCTACGGCAGCGCCGGGGGAGGGCTGGCAGAGTGGGTTCACCATCATATTGCCTCCGAGGCACTGCCGCCCCACCGGCTGCGCCAGGAGGTGCCAGACGTCCTGTCGTCGATAGTGATGCGGCTGCTGGCTAAGTCGCCTGAACAGCGTTACCGGACGGTTGAAGGACTGCTGGCCGATCTCCGGCGCTGCGAGTCCAACCTCAAGCCTGACGGCAGCCTTGAACCCTTCCCGCTGGGCTTGCAGGATGCGCAACCCTCCACACTGTCAGCCGATACGCTGTTTACCGATCACCCCCAGGCCGGTGAGATTCTGGCGGCGTTTGACCGCGTCAGTAGCAGCGGTAAACACCAGCTGGTGGCCATCTGCGGGTCGGAAGGCGCAGGAAAAACGGCCCTGATGGCGTCGGCAGTCAAAGGCCTGCTGCAGAAAAAAGCCTTACTGACGGCGGTGAGGGCAGACCAGCATTCTCCCGTGTTACCTTATGCTATTTTCATCTCTGCCTGCAGAAACCTCGTCCTGCACCTGCTGGGCCTGCCGTCAGAGGCGATGGCGCACTGGAAGTCGCATATTACCCGCCTGCTGGGCGACTACGCCGGACAGGCGATCGGCCTGGTGCCCGAACTTGGCATCCTGCTGAACCAGGCGGCGGTCGTCGACGACGATCCGCACTCCCCGGACGCCCGGAAACGCTTAAATCTGGCAGCATGCAGCCTCGTCAAGGCCTTTACGGCTCCCCTGCGGCCGCTGGTGATCGTCATTGATGATGTTCACTGGGCGGATCAGGCCACCTTTCAGCTCCTGCAGGATCTGCTGCAGTCGAGTGACGATATCCCCCTGTTGCTGGTGATTGCGCACCGGGATAATCTGTCCTTACCCTGTCCGGCCGTCGATGCCAGTCTTGAACGTATCCGCACGGCCGCCAGCCGCATCAGCGACATTACCCCGCAGCCGCTTTCCGCCGGATGTATTGCGCGCTGGCTGGCCAGACTGTTCCATTCGCGCAGCCAGGAGACGGTGGAGCTGGCGCAAATAATTTATGAAAAAACGGCAGGTAACCCTCTGGCGACGCGGGCGTTTTATCAGCAGGCCCTGCAGGACAATCATATTGTCTGGCGTGCGCCGTTTAAATGGACCTACGATTTTAATGCACTCAGACAGGCCCACTATGCCGCTAACGTTGCGGCAGATGTCTTACCGCACCTTGCAGCACTCCCCGACGCGGCACGCCGCCTGCTGGGCCAGTTAGCCTGCAGCGGCAGTAGTGGGACGCTTGACGTCACCGTCAGTATCCTTGGTCTTCCGCTATGGGGCATCACGTCAACCCTGCTGCCGGCAGTGAACGCCAGGCTGCTTTCCCTTACCGGAAGCCACTACGCCTTTATGCACGCCAGCGTCTGTGACGCCGCGCGCGGGTTACTCTCCGCTGAGGACAAGGAGCACTTTCACCGTGCTGCGGCCCGGTATTACCTGCACGCTTACTGCCAGGATAAGCACCACACCACGCTTTTCAGGGCTGCGCATCACGTTATTACCCTCAAGAACAGGGCGCGGCTATCCCCAGATACAGGACGTTTCGCGCAGTTACTCCTCAGCGCCAGCAGGCAGGCGAGGATCGGCGGTGACGCCGTTTCAGCCTTGCGTTTTATCCGAGCCTCACACGGGCTGTACGGCCAGGCGGGGGCAGAAGAGCGTGGGGTGTTTCTGCTGGAAGAAGCGGAGTGTGAGTTTCTGAACGGTAATCTGTCTGCGGCGCTGGGGGTCAGCGCAAAAATTCTCGCCTCACCCGGTGACGTTATCGATAAAGCCGATGCGGCCAGTCTGATCGCCGAAATCCATATGCGGCAGTCTGACAGCCAGCGGGCGCTGGAAACGGCGCTGGCCTGGTTAGCCGTGTTTGGTATTGAGATGCCTCGCCACCCCGACAAAGCCGACTGTGATGACGCCAGGCTCAGACTGAAAGAGGATGTGGGGAAAAACCCCTACACCCGCTTTCGTTCCCTCCCGCGCCTGACCTGTCAGAAGACCGAAGCGATAATGGATCTGCTGGCCAGCGCCAGTACCTTCGCCGCCTTTACCTGCCCGCGTCTGCAATTTATGATCCTGTGCCGGCTGCTGCATATGACTCTGGCCCGCGGGATCAGCGGCGCGTCTACTCTGGCGCTGGCCTGGTATGGCGTGGTATGCGGCGACCGCTACGACGAGTACAGCCGGGGATTTGCCAGCGCACTGCTGGCCAGGGAACTGGTAGATAAACATGACTTTGTCCGTTATAAAGCCCGCACGCTGCTGCCGCTGGATCAGGTCAGCATCTGGACCATGCCGCTGACCTATGCCATTGAGTGCGCCAGAGCGACATTTGATGTTGCTGTTGAAACCGGGGACCGTACCTCTGCATGCCTGGCACTGCGCCACATCACCATGAATTACCTGGCGCGCGGCGATCATCTGGATGGCGTACATACCTCCATTACCCGCAGCATGGTGTATGCCCACAAAGCGCACTATCGCGATGTGGAAGTGATTCTGGGTATGCAGCTGGACTATGTGATGTTCCTGCGTAAACCGTCAGGAGAGCCATTCTCAGGCGAGGCGTTTACCGTGCCCGTTCTCAGCGGCGTGCAGCGGAAAAATGCCATTGAACCGGTGTTTCTGATGCAGTTCTGGACGCACCTGTACAAAGGGATGGCACACTTTTTTGCCGGGGAATATAAGGCTGCCTGCCGCTGCTTTACCGAGGCGGAGCCCTTTACCGGGCTGATCCCCGGGCATGTCCATATGCTCGACTTTCATCTTTACAGTGCGCTGTCGCGCACCATTCCACTGGAGCCTGCAGATTTCAGTGAAGACGACCGTCAGGGACTGATGCGTCATCTGGATAAAATCGCTCTCTGGTCCTGTGAGAACGAGAAAACCTTTGCTGACAAAGAAGCGTTACTGCGTGCGGAATTGTCCAGGCTGGAGCAGCAGCCTCAGCAGGCGATGGAGCAGTATGAAAAAGCCATTGAGCTGTCGCGCAAGGAGCAGTTCCACCATATCAACGGCCTGGCGTTTGAGCTAGCGGCGCGGCAGGCACAGGCCCGTGGCATGACCTTTGCCGCCGGGGCCTATCTGAGAGGGGCTCTGTCCGCGTGGGAGCGCTGGGGGGCGGGGGCGAAAGTCTGCCAGCTGGAAACGCGCTACCCTGATCTCGCCCGGCAGCCGGCCCACACCGCGCTCAATACGGTCACCTTTGAACAAAGCGCGGCGATGAGCGATATGCAGAGCATGGTCACGGCCATGCGGGCACTGACGGAAGAAATTAATCTCGATCGCCTGATCCACACCCTGATGGTGATGCTGGTTGAACGGGCCGGGGCACAGCACTGCCTGCTGATCCGCCTGACCGGGGGCAATATACCGGAGATTCAGGCCAGGGCGTCGAGCACCGTCGACGGGGTGCGGGTCCGAAGGGTGAAGGAGCTGCCGGTGGCGACGGATTTGCCGCTGTCCGTGTTATCTGCCGTGATCCGTACCGGACAGGAAATTCGCACCGGTAAACCGGACGTGTTCAGCCCCTTTAGTCAGGATAATTACCTGGTCGCATCCGGCGCGGCGGTGATGTGCGTACCGATGTTCCGTCAGGGGAAGATGGTAGGCGTGCTGTATCTGGAAAACCGCCTGATGCCGGATGTGTTTACCGCCGAGCATTCGCGGATTGTTGCCATGCTGGGTGCGCAGGCCGCTGTTTCGCTGGAAAATGCCCTGCTGTATGCCGACCTGGTTGATGAAAATATACAGCGCGGCAAAGTCGAGAAACAGCTTCGTGCCAGCCAGACCTCGTTAATGCTCGGTGAAAAGATCAGCCATACCGGCACCTGGCACTGGCATCTTGCGCCGGATATTCAGTATATTTCCGATGAATATAAACGGATTATGGGACTGCCGGCCGACCAGACCCGCACCTCAATGGCCGAATTCCAGCGCCGCGTCCACCCGGATGATATTGACTGTCTGAAAGAGCTGATTGAAACCAGCGTGCGGCAGGGCGTCAGCATGCGGGCAGAATTCCGCATTATCCGCGATGATGGTGAATGCCGTTATATCAAAGGCATTGGTGAACCTGTCGAAAACTGGCCCGAGGTGGCGGAGTTCTTTGGCACGCTGACGGACATCACCGCACAGCGTCACGCTGAAAACGCCGTCAGAATCGCCCAGGCTGAGCTGGCCCGCGTCGCCCGCGCCACTACGGTGGGGCAGCTGACCTCCTCGATTGCCCATGAAATTAATCAGCCGCTGATGTCGATTGTCGCTAATGCGGGTGCCAGCCTGCGCTGGCTGAAACGCGACCCGCTGCACCTTGAAAACGCCAGCCAGAGCCTGGAAGAAATCATCAAAGAAGGCCGCCGCGCCGGGGAGATCATTCGTGGACTGCAGGCGCTGACCCGGAACAGTCAGTCAGCCTTTTCCCCAACCAGGCTGCACCTGCTGGCCCGGGATATCTTGAGCCTGTCACGGCTGGAGCTTGAGCGGCGCAGCGTGTCACTGGAGCTGGAATTCAACGCCGAAACCGACGAGGTCATCGGCGAAAGCGTTCAGCTCCAGCAGGTGCTGCTGAATCTGGTGATTAACGCGATTGAGGCTATGTCGGATAATCCGGGGCCGCGCACCCTGCGGCTGGCTTCGTCTAACCCCGGCGGGGAGGTGATCCGCATTGAGGTGGCTGACAACGGCACCGGGATGTCAGACGAGGTGATCGGCAGAATATTTGATTCTTTCTACACCACTAAAGCGGAAGGGATGGGCGTGGGGCTGACCATCAGTCATGAGATCATCAAACGCCACGGTGGCGTCCTGAGTGCGGAAAACCGGCCCGGTGGCGGCAGTCTGTTCTGGTTTACGCTGCCGCTGAACAGGGCGCAATGACTCTGAGCGACAGGCCGCCGGGACGGGCGGCTTTATCATGGCCTGGGGGCAGGTTATTCGTCCTGAAACAGGTTCAGCTTTTCGGCCGCCCGAACCAGTTCTGACACCGAACGCACCTGCATTTTATCCATGACTCTGCGCTTATGCACTTTCGCCGTGATCTCACTGATGCCCATTTCTGCGGCGATCTGCTTGTTGAGTAATCCACGCGTAACCCACTGCATCAGCTCTTTCTCCCTGGGCGTCAGTGAGTGAAAGCGCACGGTGAGTCCCACTTTTTCCTGTGAAGCGGTCATGCTTTTCTCAGCCAGCTGCAGGGCGTCACGCACCACGTTCAGCAGCTCGTCAGGCATGACCGGTTTGGTGAGGAATTCGAATGCACCGGCTTTCATTGCCCTGACGGTGATCGGAATGGTGCCGAACCCGGTAAGGAAAATAGTGGGGATGGTGTAACCCCGTGCGGTGAGGCTGTGGGAGACGTCAAAGCCGTCAGGACCGGGCATATTCAGGTCAACAATCAGGCAGGATGGGGTGTGGTACTGAGGCTGGGATAAAAATTCGTCAGGGGACATAAAAGCGGATACTGAATAGCCCTCTGAGCTCAGAAGGTTTCGCAGGGCGGTGATGATGGATTCGTCATCATCAACGAGATACACCGTTTGATTCATAAACGCTCATTTATATTTTACGACTTCTTTTAGCGTTCCAATATACCTTTTATTGGGGTTAACCGGAATGATAAAACTAACCTGAAAACGGCTGTCCTGCCGTTTTGTCGACCCCTTGCGAGGGTTCTTCACGCGCTCTCTGGCCGTGCCACAGGCAAAAAAAATGCCTGAACTTTCGCTCAGGCATTCTCTTGAAATAGGGTGGTGAGAGAGGGGGCTCACGCGCGCCATCCCTGGCGCTCGCCCTGCGGGCAGCCTGCGGCCGTGCAAAACGGCTGTCCTGCCGTTTTGTCGACCCCTTGCGAGGGTTCTTCACTCCCTCTCTGGCCGTGCCACAGGCAAAAAAAATGCCTGAACTTTCGCTCAGGCATTCTCTTGAAATATGGTGGTGAGAGAGGGGTTCGAACCCTCGATACGTTGCCGTATACACACTTTCCAGGCGTGCTCCTTCAGCCACTCGGACACCTCACCATATTGTTGCCGCAGCCGGGGCTGCTGACCGGCGCTAATGTAGGGGATAAGGCCCGGTGCGGTCAACCGTCATTCCAGAAAAATGTGTGCGTTTAGTCAGTTTTACACCACTTTGCTGATTTAAACGGCAGTAGCACCGATCAATCCCCACTTTACCCCCTATCCGTGCCGCCCCGGACGGTGAAAAGGTGCATAATGATCCGCTTCATTTGGCAGGAAATACTGAGGTTAGTTGTGGAGCAGTCCAACCCTATACCCCAACAGCGCGTGCCGGGCGGAACCGGTGCGCTGTTCTTTATTCAAATCTTCGCCACCATGGGCTTTGCCGTGCTGTATTCCAGCCTGGTGCTGTACGCCACTAAGCGATTAGGGTTCAGTGAAGGGCAGGCCAATACCATGATGGGCGTATTTGGCGCCTTTAACTACGGGTTACATCTGTTTGGTGGCTATCTGGGAGGGCGTTTTCTCAGCAACCGCAATCTGTTCGTGCTGGGCATGGTGCTTCAGGTGGCAGGCTGCTGGACACTCTCCGGGCAGAGCGCCGAAGGGCTGTACTGGGGGCTGGCGATGTTCCTCACCGGCAGCGGCCTGAATGTCACCTGCATCAACATGATGCTGACCCAGCGTTTCAGACCGGAAGATAACCGCCGTGAGAGCGCCTTCCTGTGGAACTACGCCGGGATGAACCTCGGGTTCTTCCTCGGGTTTACCGGCGCGGGCTATTTCCAGCTGAGTGAACACTATGAGGCGTTGTTCCTGTTTGCCACCGTCGGTAATGCTGTTGCCATTGTGATCTCGCTGCTGTGCTGGAAAATCCTTGCTGATATCAATACCCCGCTGCTCCAGGCCAGTCCGCGTCAGTTCCGCTGGCGGATGCTCGGCGGGCTGGCGGTGCTGCTCCTGCTGGTGCCGACAATCCGGCTGATGCTCAACCACGCGGGCTTTACCGGAACCTTTGTCCTCGTGCTGGGGGCGGCGATATTTCTGCTGCTGTGCCTGACCACGCTGCGCCACCGGCCTCGCGACGAGCAGCGCCGGATGGGCGCATACCTGATCCTGGCGCTCGGTTCACTGGTGTTCTGGACGCTGTATCAGCTGGCGCCGATGGGGCTGATGCTGTTCACCGAACACAATATCAACCTCAAAGTCTGGGGCATTCGTGTGGCTCCGCAGTGGGTACAGAATATCAATACGCTGGTGATTGTTATCGGCGGGCCGCTGCTGGCGCTGCTGTTCCGTAACCTGCGTGAACGCGCATGGCGCATTGATATTCCGCTACAGTTCTCTGCTTCTTTATTCTTCATTGGTCTTGGTATGCTGGTTCTGCCGCTGGGTATTGCGCTGGCGGGGGGCGATGGCATTGTGGCGTTCAAATGGATCGTCATCAGCTACGTCCTGCAGAGCATCGGTGAGCTGCTGATCTCACCCATCGGTTACGCGATGATCGGCAGGCTGGCTCCGCCACGCTATCAGGGGATGATGATGGGCTGCTGGATGATGGTCACCGGCGTGGCGTCAGTGCTGTCGGGCCACGTCTCCGCGCTGATGCCGGAAAACAGCGGCAGCACGCCGCTGCTCACCAACCCGGGCTACAGCCATATCTTCAGCCTGCTGGGCTGGGGCAGCGCCGCGACTGGGTTGCTGCTGGTGTGCCTGATCCCTTTCTTACGTCGTCTGATCCAACAGGTTGAACACCGCTAACCAGACCGGGGCAGACCGCTGCCCCAGATTTCACTTGCCAGCTGCGCGGTTTTCTACCATAAACAGAAAAACAGGAGAAAAAACGTGGATATCATTTTTTATCATCCGTTCTTTAAGGCAGAAACCTGGATCAACGGATTGCAGCAGCGGTTACCCCATGCCCGGATCCGCCCGTGGCAGCCCGGTGACAACGCCCCGGCTGATTACGCGCTGGTGCGCCAGCCGCCGGTGGAGATGCTGGCGGGGCGCAAGCTGAAAGCCGTATTTGCGCTAGGGGCAGGGGTGGACGATATCCTTGGTCAGCTGCGGGAAAATCCCGATATGCTGTCGCCGGGCGTGCCGCTGTTCCGCCTGGAGGATACCGGCATGGGCCGTCAGATGCAGGAGTACGCCGTGTATCACGTGCTCGGCTGGTTCCGCCGCTTTCCTGAATATCAGAAACAGAAAAATGAAACGCTCTGGCACCCTCTGCCTAACCGCAGCCGCAGTGATTTCTCCATCGGCATTCTGGGGGCCGGGGTGCTGGGCCGTAGCGTGGCGCAGAGCCTGCTGGCGTGGGACTTTCCGGTTAGCTGCTGGAGTCGCTCACCCAAGCAGATCGATGGCGTCACCAGCTTCCACGGGGAGGCGGGGCTGGGCGCGTTTCTTTCTTCCACCCGGGTCCTGATTAACCTGCTGCCAAATACGCCCCAGACGGCAGGTATTCTGAACCGGGCGCTTCTCAGCCAGCTGCAACCCGGCGCATTCCTGCTGAACCTGGCGCGCGGGGCGCATCTGGTGGAGGCCGATCTGCTGGCAGCGATGGAGGCCGGAGAGGTCAGCGCCGCCGCGCTGGACGTCTTTAACCATGAGCCGCTCCCGGCGGAACATGCGTTCTGGTCGCATCCGGATATCGCCATCACGCCGCATAATGCGGCTGTAACCTTACCCGACGAAGCTATGGACTACATTGCGCAGGCGGTACTGCGATGCGAGCGTGGCGAAATGCCACCGGGGCGCGTGGATATCAGCCGTGGCTATTAAATAAAAGGAGAGAACTCATGTACCCCGTTGACCTGCATATGCACACCGTCGCCAGTACCCATGCCTACAGTACGCTACGTGACTACGTTTTACAGGCACAGACCTGTGGCGTAAAGCTGCTGGCGATCACCGACCACGGCCCGGATATGGCCGATGCCCCGCACTACTGGCACTTCGTTAATATGAAAGTCTGGCCGCGCGTGGTCGACGGCGTTGGCATCCTGCGCGGCATTGAGGCGAATATTAAAAATGTTCAGGGCGAGATAGACTGCAGCGGGCCGATGCTGGACTCGATTGATATTATCGTTGCCGGCTTCCACGAACCGGTGCTGGCCCCGCAGGATAAGGCGACCAATACCGCAGCGATGATCGCTACGATGGCGAACGGTCTGGTGCATATCATCAGCCACCCGGGCAACCCGAAATACCCGATCGACATTCAGGCGGTGGCCGAAGCCGCCGCGAAGTACGACGTGGCGCTGGAGCTGAATAACTCCTCCTTTACCACCTCCCGCCTCGGGAGTGAACCGAACTGCCGCGCGGTGGCCGCTGCGGTGCGCGACGCCGGGGGACGCCTGGCCCTGGGCTCGGATTCGCACACCGCATTCACCCTCGGTAACTTCGATCACTGCCTGCGCATTATGCGCGAGGTGGATTTTCCCGAGGATCGCGTGTTAAATGTCACGCCGCGCCGCCTGCTGGACTTTTTAACCCTGCGCACCGGCAGAAAGATTCCCGAATTTGCTGATATGTGACACTGTCACACATAACCCCTAACGGAACTGAAAGACATGAATGAGTTTTCCATCATCTGCCGCATTCTGGGCTCGCTGTATAATCGCCAGCCTCAGGACCCGCTGCTGGTGCCGCTGTTCACCCTTCTGCGTGAAGGAAAGTTACAGCAGCACTGGCCGCTGGAGCAGGATGAGCTGTTAACCCGCCTGCAGCAGCACAGCGATCCCGCTCTGCTGGCCGCTGATTACAATGCGCTGTTTGTCGGGCCTGAATGCAAGGTGTCGCCGTATGCGTCGCAGTGGGAGAATGGCCCGCAGGAGGCTGATGTCCGCGCCTTCCTCGGCCAGCGTGGAATGCCACTGACCGACGCGCCTGCCGACCATATTGGCGCGCTGCTGCTGGCCGCGTCCTGGCTGGAAGATCAGTCAGAAGAGGATGAGAGTCAGGCGCAGATCCAGCTGTTTGATCATTTCCTGATGCCGTGGGTAGGTGCCTTCCTCGGCAAGGTTGAGGCGCATGCAGAAACGGCGTTTTACCGCACGCTTGCCGCCATCAGCCGTGAGGCCATCCAGGCGATGCGTGACGAGCTGGAAGATGAGGCACAGGGCACGCCGGAATAACGGCTGTTGTGCGCATTAAACAGGCCGCTCCTCACCGGGGCGGCCTTTTTTTATCCGTCAGCCGGTCGGACATCAGCGCCAGGCGGGCGGGGCGGAGCCGAACGGGGAAGGGGCGCGGGACCAGGCCAGCGGGGTGCCGGGCAGCCAGAACGGCGAGCGCAGCCGGTAGCTGATACCCCATGGAGAAATCAGCGCCTCCGGGTCGTCGTCCTGCGGCAGGCGCGGCCCGAGACCGGCAGGCCGTGCGTCCTGCGGATAAGGCGCATCGGTCAGCAGGCAGGCGGTACGCGCCAGCGACAGGCGGGCGGTAAAACCGGTGCCGTGCAGCAGACGCTGACGTAATCCCTCCAGCACGGCGGCGGCCATCATATAGCCGGTTGCGTGATCCAGCGCCTGCACCGGCAGCGGCACGGGGGCATCACTGCCCTGCCACAGGCGGCCGCGCCCGGCGATGCCGCAGGCCATCTGCACCAGGCTGTCAAATCCGCGCCGGTCGCGCCAGGGGCCGGTCCAGCCCCAGGCGTTCAGGCTGACCTCTACCAGCCCCGGCTTCCGCTGCTGCAGCGCCTCGCTGTCATAACCCAGCTGGCTCAGTGCATCAGCGCGGTAGCCGTGAACCAGCACATCGCTCTGGCTGAGTAACTGCTCAAACTGGCGGCGGCCGTCGGCGGTTTTCAGATCGAGGCGGGCACAGCGTTTTCCGGGGGTGATCTCTTCCTCCAGGGAAGGTTCCTGCCAGCCGGGTGGGTCAATGCGCAGCACCTCTGCCCCCAGCCCGGCCAGAAATCGGGTGGCCACCGGACCGGCAATAATCCGCGTCAGGTCAAGCACGCGCACGCCGAGCAGCGGGCGTGCCGCCGGCAGACGCCACGCCGGGGCCGGGCCGCAGGCCTGCAGCGTTTGTGCGATCAGCGATTCCCGGCTGACGCTCTGCCCCTGTGGATGCTGCTGCCATTCGCTGTAACTACGCAGGGCGGCGGCGCAGCCGCCTGCATCCACCACTGCCTGTTCCAGATCGCTTTTATTCCATGTGGCTACGGCGGCAGCCAGCCGCGGACGGCTGGCGTGTCGGCCCAATACCTGCTCCATCGCCGCCCGGTGATGCGGGGCGTTAGTGTGCAGGCGCAGCCAGCCGTCCGCCGTGGCGTAGTCCCCGGCAAAAGGATCCCACAGGGGCGGGGACGGGCGGTTAACCGGGCGCAGAGCCTGCTGAAACCAGCGCGAGGCCAGCGTGCCGTCGACCGTCACGGTAGCTGCCGCCCCGATCAGGCTGGCGGTAGCCTGCGCGGCGAGGCCGACGCTGGTGGCAGCCAGTTCGCTGACCGGGTAAGCGGAGACCAGTGCCCGCTCGCCGGTGAAGCGGAGTTCAGGCAGGGGCGTGCTGCTGTTACGCAGCCCGTGCCACAGCTGTTGCCACAGGGCAGTGGTCAGGCGATGATCCATTCGGCTCTCCTTGGTCGTTGGTCAGGAACGGGGGCCTGTTTTCCGCTGACGGTCAAAGCGAAAGCGTGACAGACGGGCGTGCATCTTCAGATTGCGCAGGTTAATCACCGCAATGGCCGTCCCGGCAATCACCAGCAGCGCGCCGATAGCCTTGTAGCCGTTCATACTGTCCCCCAGCACCACCACGCCCATGATAACGGCCAGCACCGGGGTGAGCAGTGAGTAAGGCATAATCAGGTTGACGTTGTAGTGTTTCAGCAGGCTGTACCACAGGGAGTACGCCACGATGGACGAGCCAATGGCGCTGAACAGAATGCCAAACCAGCCCCGCCATGAAGAGTGTAGCAGCAGATGAAGCTGATCTGATTCGGTCATCCACGAGGCAAGAGCCACCAGCGGAATGGCAAAAAACGACAGCCAGCCGGTAAGGGTTAACGGGCTGATGGGCGGTGATTTTTTAACAATCAGATTACTGATTGCCCAGCCAAAGGCGCTAAGGATCAGCATCAGGAATATCCAGATGTTAGGGATGGTCGGGCTGCCTGCCAGCACCACCACGCCGCTTAGGGACAGGGCGATGCCTGCCAGCTGGATCAGGCGGAGCTTCTCTTTCAGGATCACCATGGCCAGCAGCATAGCGATTGGGGTTCCCAGCTGGACGATCACCGCCGCGGTGCCGGCATCGGTATACTTCAGGCTGACAAACAGCAGGGAAAAGTGCATAAAACCGAAGGTGAAACCCAGCGGCATCAGATACCAGAGCTGCTGACGGGTGATGCGAGTGAAGGGCACCAGAATCAGGGCCACCACCACAAAGCGCAGGGTAATCATCAGCAGGGGCGGCAGGTCGAGCAGCCCCCATTTAATGGCGATGTTATTAAAGGCCCAGATAGACACCACCAGCAAAATCAGTAAAAAATGACGCAAAGCCACCGCAAAGTCCTTAGCAAACGAAGTAGTCCTGATAATCATGGCATGAAAACCGCCGGATGAGGCGCGGAACTGCACAGTTTTTTCGCCGCCGGTGGCGCAGAGGCGGGCGGGAAGCCGGTGGGTTATCAAGACAATACAAGAAAATGTTATGAGACAGCGCGGCGGTAAGCTGCCATGATCGTCGCCGGGGTAAGCGGCCCCGCAGCGATCTGAGGACAGATTACGATGACAGCGAGACTTCCTTTAGCCATTATTCAGCTTGAATCACCGCCCGGGGCGGTCAGCGCGCGCGTCGGCGAGCAGGCGCAGTGGTTTGTGGCGGCACTGGAGCTGTCAGCCAGTGACTATATTGTCGTCCGTCCGGATCGGGGGGAGGCTCTGCCCGATGTGCACGCGATTTCTGCCGCCATCCTCAGCGGCTCCTGGGCGATGGTGACCGATCGCGCCGACTGGAGTGAGCGAACGGCGGCCTGGGTGCGGCATGCCGTAGCAGAGCAGCTGCCGCTGCTGGGCGTCTGTTACGGACATCAGCTGATGTCTTATGCCCTGGGGGGCAACGTCGGGGATAACCCGGCGGGTTGGGAACGGGGGGCAGTAAGGGTGACAGGGGATGCGGGGATGCGGCAGGACCCGCTGCTGTCGGCACTTCCCGATCGGTTCACCGCCTGGCTGTCACACCGCCAGTCGGTACTGACGCCGCCGGTGGGCGCGCAGGTGCTGGCCCGTTCGCCGCAGGACGGCTGTCAGATTATCCGCTATAGCGCCCAGGCGCTGTCGGTGCAGTTTCATCCCGAATTCACCCCTGAGATTATGACCGCCTGCCTGCAGAACAGCCTGAGTGAGGTTGAGGTTGCCCGCCTGATGACGGCGCAGCCGGTACCGCAGTGGCCGGCCCGGTTATTAGGTGATTTCTGGCAGCAGGTGCAGCCCGTCGCTCAGCGGGCGTGATGCTGCGGCCCTGCCGTGCGCCTGCGGCAGTGGCCCTGTGCGCTGCCTCACAGCGCTGGGCTAAAATGCCGTTTTCCTTTCGATGCCGTCACAGTTTACGGCCCGGCAATCTGACATGCTCACCGTTATTGATAATGTTAATAATGAGTTATTTTATTGTTAACATTTAGTTCGCCACGGCGATTTCTTTAACAGGAGAGCGATGATGCGCTATGTATATCCGGGCAGTAAAGAGTCTCTGATTACCCTGCAGTCACAGTATGGTAACTACATCAACGGCGAGTTTACGCCGCCGGTTAACGGCACCTGGTTTACCAACACCTCACCGGTCAATGGGTCGGTAATTGGCGACTTTCCGCGCTCCGATAAAGATGACGTGGAAAAGGCGCTGGATGCTGCGCACGCCGCCGCTGACGCGTGGGGAAAAACGTCGGTCCAGTCCCGATCTCTCACGCTGCTGAAAATTGCTGACCGTCTGGAGCAGAATCTGGAGATGCTGGCGGTCAATGAGACCTGGGATAACGGCAAACCGGTGCGCGAAACGCTGGCGGCCGATCTGCCGCTGGCCGTGGATCACTTCCGCTATTTTGCTGGCTGCCTGCGTGCCCAGGAGGGGACGGCAGCGGAGATTGATGAGTTTACTGCGGCTTATCATTTTCATGAACCGCTGGGCGTGGTGGCACAGATTATTCCCTGGAACTTCCCGCTGCTGATGGCCGCGTGGAAGCTGGCACCGGCGCTGGCCGCAGGCAACTGCGTGGTACTGAAACCGGCCGAGCAGACCCCGCTGTCGATCACGCTGTTCGTCGGGCTGATCGGCGACCTGCTGCCTGCAGGCGTACTGAATGTCATCCACGGCTTCGGGCGCGAAGCCGGGGAGGCGCTGGCCTCTCACCCGCGCATTGCCAAAGTGGCCTTTACCGGCTCAACCGCAACCGGCGGGCATATCCTTGAGCTGGCGGCAAAAAATCTGATCCCGTCTACCGTTGAGCTGGGCGGGAAGTCACCGAACATTTTCTTTGAAGATATTATGCAGGCGGAGCCGTCATTTATTGAAAAAGCGGCAGAAGGCGTGGTGCTGGGCTTTCTCAATCAGGGGGAAGTCTGTACCTGTCCATCACGCGCGCTGGTACAGGCGTCGATTTATGAACCCTTTATGGCTGCGGTGATGAAACGGGTCAAAACCATCAGGCGCGGCGACCCGATGGATACCGATACCATGGTGGGCGCACAGGCTTCGCAGCAGCAGTTTGACAAAATCCTCTCTTATCTTGAGATTGCGCAGAACGAGGGGGCGGAAATCCTCACCGGCGGCGGCGTAGAAAAACTGGAAGGTGATCTGGCTGGTGGATATTACATCCAGCCGACCCTGCTGAAGGGAAATAACAGCATGCGCGTGTTTCAGGAGGAGATCTTCGGGCCGGTAGTGGGGATTACCACTTTCAACGATGAAGCAGAAGCCATCGCCATGGCCAACGACTCCATCTACGGCCTGGGAGCGGGGGTGTGGACGCGCGATATTAACCGTGCCTATCGCGTAGGGCGCGCCATTAAGGCAGGGCGCGTGTGGACCAACTGCTATCACCTCTATCCGGCGCATGCCGCCTTCGGGGGCTACAAGAAATCAGGGATTGGCCGCGAAACGCATAAAATGATGCTCGATCACTATCAACAGACTAAAAACCTGCTGATCAGCTACAGCATCGAACCGCTCGGCTTCTTCTGATATCGCGGGCCGGAACGCCGGCCCGTTTCATTCCCGACCTGATTCAGCTGGCTTCTCGCGGGTTAACCAGCCCGGCTATCTGCTCCCGGGGAACCGCCTCAGAGAACAGATAGCCCTGGAGATGGTTACACCCGGCCCGGGCGAGGGCTTTCATCTGCCCGCGATTTTCCACTCCTTCAGCTGTAACCGTCAGGCCCATCGCATGCCCCAGTCTGACGACGGATTCGATAACTGCGGCGGCGTTACCGCTCATACCCAGCGACTGGGTAAAGGAGCGATCAATTTTGATCTTATCCACGGAAAAATGGCTGAGATAATTCAGGCTGGAGTAGCCGGTACCGAAGTCATCCAGCGCAATACGAAAGCCTGCCGCCCGCAGGCCGTCGATGATGCCTTTTGCCCTCTTTTCATCGTCAATTAGCACGCCCTCGGTGATTTCCAGTTCGATACGTGAAGGGGAAACCTGCTCTTTACTGACGATAGCCCTGATACGCTCAACGAAGCCGGGCGCGCGGAACTGCAGCGGAGAGACGTTAACGGCGAGGGTCAGGTCGGGCCACTGGCGCGCTGTCTGGCAGGCTTCGCGCAGTACCCATTCTCCCAGCGGGGCGATAATCCCCATCTCTTCGGCAATGGGGATAAACTCGGTAGGGGAAATCATGCCCTGCACCGGATGCTGCCAGCGCACCAGTGCCTCAAAGCCGACGATCCGCTGTCCGCTGATCTCTACCAGCGGCTGGTAATGCACGCTGAGATCGCGTCGGGTTTGCAACGCCAGCCGCAGGTCAGCGCCAATTTGCTGGCGCGTTTTCAGTGATTCATCCATGACGTGTTCAAATATCCGGTACTGTCCGCGTCCCTGATTTTTTGCCTCATACAGCGCAATGTCAGCTTTACGCAGCATCTCCATGCGCTCGGTGGCGTCGTCGGGGGCCAGCACCACGCCAATGCTGACGCCGATCCAGGTCTCATTGCCCAGCAGCGTAAAGGGGCGGTTCAGTGCGTCAATAATGCGCTGGCAGAGCAGATGCGTTTCCCGTGAGGTGGTGATGTCTTGCTGAATAATGACAAACTCATCGCCGCCCAGGCGGCCTACTGTATCGCGATGGCGTACCAGCCCGTTCAGACGGTGCGCCACTTCGACGATCAGCTCATCCCCGGCCTGATGACCATAGGTATCATTAATCGTTTTAAAGCGGTCAAGATCCAGCAGCAGCAGGGCCAGTTTCTCCTGCTGGCGGGGCAGATGCACCAGCGCCTGGTTAAGCCGCTCATCCACCAGCGCCCGGTTTGGCAGCCCGGTGAGGACATCGTGAAAAGCGAGGTGCTGTGCCTGGGCTTCGCTGGCACCCAGCTGCAGCAGGGAGTCGGAAAGCCGCATGGAGGAGAGCCACAGCCGCCGGATCATCACCACAGAGATCAGCACAATCACCAACAGGACCAGCGCCATGGCCGGTGCAAGAACCTCAAGCATGCGGGTTCCGGGGCGGTCTGCCGTCCATGCCAGACTGCCGATGGGGACTCCCTGCGGCGTCTTCAAAGTAAAATAGCCAGGGGTGCCTGCCGGGACGACCCGGGGTGTAAAACGCAGATCGTGGAGCAGACCGCGCCGGGCGAGGGATTGCAGCCAGTCGCTGTCCAACCGGCGGATACTGAGCATGGAATACGTGCCTCTGTCGGCTGCGTCAGCGCTGATTTCACCCAGCGTCACGATGGCAGGGGCGTCATCAATCAGGACAAAACCTGTCCGGTCGCTGCGGGCAGTCCCGGGGCTGTGGCGATGTGTCAGGCTCTGCTGGAAGGGACGTACCGCATAGGCGACGTGGGCAAAGCGATCAGGCGGAACGTTACGTCCATCCTCCCACAGATAGACGGGGTGTCCGCTGGCATCCAGCAGGTAGATCAGCTGATGGTCAAACATACCGGACAGCCAGGCCCCGACGTTTTCATTCAGCCAGCCCAGATCGTGCGGCGTCTGTGCCAGGCGCTCTGCCAGCGGCGGCCAGTGGGTGAGGCTGCGCTGCTGCTTCTGCATCCCGGCAACACTGTGCGACAAGGCACTGTCAACGATCTGCTGCTGCTGACGGGTTTCATCCTGGTTAGCCCGTGATGTGGCCCACAGCAGCGTGGAAATACCTGCAGCGGACGTCAGCAGTAAAACAAAGGTCAGGGGTATCAACACGTCTTTAATGAAATGATGACGGAAACTGTCAGAAATCTTCATATTTTAATCGCCCGGATGGATCGTTTCTGTCGCCTGAATTCTGTAAAAGGCTAGCACAAATGCCTGACAGCAGGGCCTGGTGGACGATCGGGCTTTGATGCAGTTCTGATTTCTGACTTTTTTTGGTTAGCAGGGGTTAACTTATCAGGAGCTTTTATCACTCACGCCGGAAACGACCACAGAATGTTACGAACAGTAATAAATACCAACGCGCCTGGCGGAATATTCACCGAAAGGATGAAAAAGTAAGCGATTGACCCGTTCCGCCGATAAAGAGGGCGGGAGTCAGTAGCGTGGCCGCTGGCGGGGTCGGAAGGTGACTTTTTCAGAGGGTTAACCATTTTTTCAATCAGAGTGGTCTGCTTTTTCAGCCTGCCGCGTGCCGGCCAGCAGGGGCACAACGCGGCAGGCTGAAAAAGCAAACGTAAACAGCTATTTCAGCGTTGTTCACCCCGCCGTTCTTTGCTGAATGCCGGGTATATCGCTAACATCACGTTTTTCATCACTATTCCCCGCGCTGCCGGTTAAATACAGGTGCTGTTCATTAAGAAAATCCCTGGGGAGGGGTTACAGAATGACATTTATTTTTCAGCGATTTCTCTCGATCTCACCGGCCGTTGATTCATTGTTCATCTTCGTGCGCTGTCAGAATTAAATCAACAGGCAAAAACAAGGAACATTAAGATTAAATTAAGAGCCTGTAAATAATTGGTGTTAAATAAAGTGGTGTTTACTGTTCGTTTAATTTTATTTTTTCTGAATATTTATTTGTGTCATTTTATATCTTGTTTAAATTTCTCTTATGAAATTTTCCCCAAGAGGTAAGTTTTATCCTAAACGCTATGCCGGGCGTCACCCGTCGTTGTTTTTTATTATTTTCTGGTGTTAATTAAAACCAAATCTGAAATGGCGAGACGAATGTGATGACGCGAAAACTGCTGTCAGTAATTATCCCTGCGTATAACGTAGAGAATTATATTGTTGAATGTGTCGATTCACTGCTGGCACAAATACCAGCGCCAAATGAATTAATTATTGTTAATGACGGTTCGACCGATAATACGCTGGCCCTCATTCAGGCACGCTTTGGTAATGACCCACGGGTCAGGATCGTCAGCGTGGAAAATGGCGGAGCGGGACGGGCACGTGACCACGGCATTCACCTCGCCAGCGGAGAGTATGTTTTCAGTTGTGATCCGGATGATGTTGTTTGTGAAGGCTTTTATACGGAGTTTTCCGCACGGGTGGTGCAGTATCCTGCACTGGAGTTGTTCTGTTTTAACTCGGAGATTTTCACCGATGGCAACCCGGACGACAGCTGGCCGAAAGTACAGCATACGCTGTCGGGACTGTCCTCTTCGCAAACCGTATTTCGCCATCTGCTGCGCAAGGGGGCCTACACCTCGGCCAGCTGGAATTATGTTCTGAAAAAAGAAATCATAGACAGATTTAATTTGAAATATATAGAGCGGGTTCATGAGGACCATTGTTACACGCTCGACGCTTTTCTGCGGACCCGAGTCGCGTTTGTCAGTGAAAATGTCTATTACCGGCAGCGGCTGCGTCGCGGGTCGTTAACCCAGGGGGTTAAAACGGAAGGGTATTTCCGTCATCGTTATGATGCTTTTATACAGTCCTATGAAAAAATGATTAAACTGACGGCTGATCTCGACGACCGCAGCGAGTTACGACGCTTATATCTTATTCACTCCTTTAAGCTGATGATCCACCTGTCGCTTTCCAGCGGAAGGTCCGTGCCGCAATATGTGCATCACGCCATTGATTATTTCGGGAAAAATCTGAAACCAGGGGGGGCAGCCAACTGGCTGCTGTTAAGACGGCCGGAATTGTACTCTAATCTGCTCAGGATAAAGCGGAGTCTACGCAAAGCATGAAGGGATTTTTTTTAAAGGTCAGGGGCTGATGGCTAAAGTAATCGATAAAACGCTGTTAATTAATGTACTGTCGCTGCTGGCGTATCGCGGTGCCTCATTTATCATTCCACTGGCAACGCTGCCTTATCTGGCTCGCGTTCTCGGCGTTGAACATATGGGGCTGCTGGCGCTGGGGTTAGCCTGCGTGATGTACTGCAGCACGATCTCTGACTGGGGATTTAACATTTATACCACCAAGGATATTGCCCAGCATCGGGACGATAAGCAACGCGTTACCCAGCTATTCTGGTCGACATTCAATGCCAAACTGCTGCTGGGGACCGCATCGCTGGCGGTGCTGCTGGTCGTCACCTGGCTTAATCCCGCCTGGCACGCGCTGTTCTTTATTGCCCTTGCTAACTCTACGGTGCTGTACGGGCAGCTGCTCTCTTTTGGCTGGCTGATGCAGGGCTTTGAAAAGCTCGGTAAAACCGCAGTGATTTCCACCGTCGGGCAGCTGACGTCAATCCCGCTGACCTTTTTGCTGGTCAAATCACCCGAGGATACGTGGCTGGCGGCGCTGGTGCCCGGTGTGGTGGCGTTTGTCACGGCGATCATTACGCTGACTTTTGTGGTCAAAATGCGCGTGATCGGGGCGTATCGCTTCGAACCCGGGGAGATCCTGCAGCGCACGAAAGACAGCCTGCACGTCTTTATGTCTATTCTGGGGGCCAACCTCTTCAACAACATCAACGTGCTGATCCTGGCCAGCATGACCAACACCTATATGGTGGGGCTCTACAACGGGTCCGATCGTCTGAAGAAGGCCGCGAACTCGGTGCCGGAACAGATCGGTAATGCTTTCTTCCCGCGAGTCAGCCATCTTTTTCATAAGGATCGCGCCGCTGCGGTCGCGGCCACGCGTAAAAGCATCAGCCTGTCGTTCGGTCTGAGCGTATTTATCGTGGTCTTCACCTTCTTCTTCGCGGACTTTGTCGTACGGCTGCTGCTTGGCCCGGCGTTTCATGAGTCAGCGGATGTGCTGCGTATTGCCGTGTGCGGCTTTATCTTCGGTAACATCAGCTACCCGGCAGGCCTGCAGATCCTTATCCCGCATGGCCTGGCAAAGCAGCGTATGTATCTGATGTTTATCGTCGGTGCCGCGAACATTCCGTTCTGCTGCCTGATGGCGTGGAAGTTTGGTGCAATCGGCGCGGCCTGTGCGCTGGTGTTCTCAGAGGTGCTGGTGTTTATCGGCATTATTTACCTGCTGGTGAAACACAACATTCTGAAAACCTACCTGACCCGGCCTGCGGCTTATCAGCGTCCGGGCAACGAACAGGCGTGACCGACGGCGTCACTTCCGCTGCAGGCGGGACTGACGCCAGTTCATTAACGGCGTGACGGAGATGCCGTGCACCACCACGCTGGCCACGATCAGTGTAAAGGCCATATCGGCCATGCGCGCGGCGTCGGCACCCGCCAGACCGTGCGTATAGGCCCAGGCAATATAGTTTATGCTGCCGATACCGCGGATCCCCAGCCAGCCGATAGTGGCCCGCTGCAGGGCAGGAGCCGGCGTGCCGACGGTAGACAGCCACACCGACAGAGGGCGAATGGCAAAAAACAGCAGCGCGGCCATCCACAGCCCGGTGGTGTTCCAGTGCTGTGCCAGCGTTACCCCCAGAACAATAATGATCGCCGCCGCAAACAGGCGTTCAATGGTGTCGCCAAAAGAGAGCGCATCGCTGACCACCAGCCCCGCCGAGCGCGCCGGATGGGTCTGGTCGGTCTGATGGCGCGCATTAGGGTTTACCAGCTCCTCCGCAGGGGGATGGTAGTCACTCTCCTGGAACTCTTCTGTCGGGAAATGCCGCACCACGCGCATCTCGGCGCGACGCAGGCCGACACCTGCCGCAAAGGCCGACAGAAAACCGGAGGCATCCAGCGACTGCGCAATGGCGTAGCTGAGGGCGATCAGCGCCAGCGCCAGGAAGTCATTGGGGGCGACATCCTGATGCGTGTGTCTCAGATGTGAGGCGTACTGACCAATCAGCCTGCCCAGCCCAAAACCGATGGCGCTGCCGCCTGCCACCGCCCACAGGACATCCTTCAGCGCCCAGTGGCTGATAAACGACCAGGACATCTCTGCACCGCCGGCGAGCAGGGCCACCGCCAGCATCAGCAGCGGCAGGGCGGTGCCGTCGTTCAGCCCGGCCTCGCTGGAAAGTGAGACGCGCAGGTTATCGTCGTCGCGGGCGTCGTTAACCGAGATCAGGCTGGCCAGCACCGGGTCGGTCGGCGCAACGATGGCGCCAAACGCCAGCGACAGCGGCCAGGAGAAACCGACCAGAAAATGCGTGGCCAGCGTCACGCCTGCCACCGTCAGCAGCATGGCGGGAAACGCCAGCCGCACCCCCATTCGCCAGCCCGGGCTGTTCAGGGGCAGGCGCAGCTTGAGTCCGGTGATAAACAGTGAGGCGGCCATGGCAATTTCCGTCAGATTTTTTGCCAGATGCGCGTGGGCGGCGATATCAATCCGCAGCAGGTCCAGTACCCAGGGGCCGCAGAGGATCCCGGCAATCAGATAAAGTGCGAACGAAGTGACCGGGCCACGACTTATCCAGCCTGAGGCCAGCGACATCAGTAACAGCAGCCCGCCGGTGGCCGCCGTCCAGCCAAGAAATCCCATTTTTTCTCCCGTTATGATTAGGCCGTGTTTAATTTTCTCCTGTACAGGATAGATAACTTATTACTGATAATGGGGAGATATGTGCGCGAGTGCAGCGGCGTACAGAAAAATAAGGCGGGGGCGGGTATTCGCTCCGGCAGGCTGTTGCCTGCCTGCCGGAGGGGAAATTAGCGGCGGGCTTCCTGAGCCAGGGCGGCCAGCTGCGCCGTCAGGTGCTGACGGGTACTTTCATCGGTGACGTTGGCACTGTCTGCATCAATCCGGCTGGTGGCCTGACCGATCATAATCTCCGGCTTGTTCAGCACCCGTGCATTCAGGAAAACCAGGCTCTGCCGCAGGTGATACTGGGCGCGCGCACCGCCAATCATCCCCGGTGAGGCACTCTGGATCGCCACGGGTTTATCGGCAAACGGGTTGTCCGGCAGACGTGACAGCCAGTCGATGGCGTTTTTTAGCGCGCCGGGTACGGAGTAGTTATATTCCGGCGTGACAATAATCACTCCGTCCGCAGCCGCAATCGCTTTACCCATTGCCAGCACGGCAGGCGGGAAGCCTTCGGCCTGAATATCGGCGTCGTAATGGGGGAAGTCGGCAACCGACCCCAGGGCGTGGATCTCAACGCCTTCGGGTGCCAGCGCGGGCAGGTTACTGGCGACAACGGCATTCAGGGAGGCCTTGCGCAGGCTGCCCAGCAGGGTGACGAAGGTTAACGTCGCGTGTTCAGACATGGGGTTTCCTTATGGATAAAAAGAAAAAGTCCCCCTTATAAAGCGCTATCTACGGCGCGCTTTCAAGTGAGTCCTGTGCGTGCAACCGCGAAAAATGAATCATTCTGTGCCGGGGAGGGCTGCCGGTATCGCGCAGGCATTGTCATCCTGCGCCCGGAGGTATACTGTTAGCGCACTATTCATATTTATCATCGCCGGTGCCGTTGACCGGTGTATGACCCGCTAAACAGAGGTTGTTTTGTCCAGCTATTCTCCAGTCCAGCGCCCACGACGCCTGCGTCAGTCTGCATCTCTCCGCTCCCTGTTTCAGGAAAGTTCCCTCAGCCTGAACGATCTGGCTCTGCCGATCTTTGTTGAGGAAGGACTTGATGACTATAAGCCTATCGCCGCCATGCCGGGGGTGATGCGCATCCCTGAAAAACGTCTGGCATATGAAATTGAGCGCATTGCCAGAGCGGGTGTGCGGTCGGTGATGACCTTTGGCATCTCTCACCATACCGATGCAGACGGCAGTGACACCTGGAATGAGAACGGGCTGGTGGCGCGCATGTCGCGCATCTGCAAGGAAACCGTGCCGGAAATGATCGTGATGTCCGACACCTGTTTCTGTGAATATACCAGCCACGGCCACTGCGGCGTGCTGCACGACCACGGGGTGGATAATGATGCCACGCTGATTAACCTTGGCCGTCAGGCAGTGGTTGCCGCTGCAGCGGGTGCCGACTTTATTGCCCCGTCAGCGGCAATGGATGGTCAGGTCGCGGCGATCCGCCACGCGCTGGATGCCGCAGGCTTTACCGACACGGCAATCATGTCCTACTCCACCAAGTTTGCTTCCTCCTTCTATGGCCCGTTCCGTGAAGCCGCTGGCACCTCGCTGAAGGGCGATCGGAAAACTTACCAGATGAACCCGATGAACCGCCGCGAAGCCATTCGCGAGTCACTGATCGACGAAGCGGAAGGGGCGGATGCGCTGATGGTGAAACCGGCAGGCGCATACCTGGATATTCTGCGCGACGTGCGTGAGCGCACTCAGCTTCCGCTGGCGGCGTATCAGGTGAGCGGGGAGTATGCGATGATTAAATTTGGTGCGCAGGCGGGAGCCATCAGTGAGATTGACGTCGCGCTGGAAAGCCTGGGGTCGATTAAACGGGCCGGAGCCGATATTATTTTCAGCTATTTCGCTCTGGATCTGGCCGAAAAGAATATCCTTTCCTGAGGGGGGGGGCTGGCCGGGACACCGGTCCAGCCCGGCACACGCCACGGTGGGCAGCGGAGGTGAACACCCGGCTGCCCGCTGCGCTTTAATTAACGCGTAACACTTCAGACACCAGCTTCTGCGACTCCACATTAGTAAAATTAGCCACATCCGCTGCAAACTCTGCACCATGTTCTGCTATCACTTTGTCGAATGTCGCCCTGTCCGGGCAGTAAATATGGCAGGCCGCGATATACGGCATATTGCTGTCGAGCGGCGTATCAATTTCATACTGCTGACAGGCAGCGCCCATGCGTGACTGGATCAGCGGCAGATGGACGTCGCGATAATAGTCATGGTCGAAATGAGCGCCTGGCTGGCGCGGGTAAAGTACGCTGAATTTGATCACGGGTCTTCCTCTGATGGGGAGTGGTTAAAAAGGCGAGTATAGCGAACGGCAGCCGGGGCGGGTTAGCGCAACGAGCGCTAGCGGGCGGGTGAGGTTCTCAGGGCCAGAGCGATAAAGGCCTCAATATCCTGCATCACTGCCTGATGAGCCTCTGGGTTGGGGGAGACAATCAGCTGGTCGGCATAGCCGTTGAGCATGGCGCTCAGCTGGCGCGTCACCCGCTCCGGTGCCGGGCTGAAAAAAGCCCGATCCTCAATACCCTGGTGGATAATGCTGCCCAGCAGGCGGTGCCACTGTTCCATCATCGACTGGGCGATCGCGGCCCACTCACCATCGTGAATGGCCAGCTGCCACAGCGAACTGTAAAGCTGCCAGGCGGCATCGGCTGCGGCAGGCAGATAACCAGCAACAAACGCGGTCAGCCGCTGTTCTGCCGTCAGGCCTGTGATGCTGGCGGCAAACGCTTCCCGATCCTGCTGTAAGTAGAGGGCCATCGCCTCTTTACTCAGCATTTCCCAGTCGCGGAAATAATGGTAGATGTGGCTGCGTGAGATGCCAAGGTGCTCGGTCAGCTCGCGCGTGGTCACTTTTTCAATGCCTTTTTCCATAAACAGCGCGATCGCGCCCTGCAGAATTCTGGCTTTCAGCGCTTCCCGGGTTTCTTTCATCATTTGCCCTGCGTTGACTTTGAGCAAGCGCTCAAATAGACTGGATTTCAGTTTTGAGCAACCGCTCAAACGCAATCCTACCAGAATTGAGCCTCATGCAAACCTGTAAATTACCGGGAACCGTCGCGGTTGCCGGCAGTGCCGTCGCCACCCTGAAAAGGCTGGGTCGCCGCCACAGTCGTAAACTGGTCATCACCTTACTGCTGGTGGTGGCCGAAAATGTAACCTATCTGCTTTATCCGCTGCTGGCGGGTTTTGCCATTAATGCCACGCTGAATGCCCAGCCGCTGCACGCCCTGCTGTATGCCCTGATGGTGATGGTAATGTGGGCGATCGGCGCGGCCAGGCGCAGCGTGGATACCCGCACCTTTGCGCGTATTTATGCCGAACTGGCGGTGCCGGTGATCCTGCAGCAGCGGGAGGATCGGCATACCCACTCCACTATTGCGGCGCGCGTGGCGCTGTCGCGTGAATTCGTCGACTTCTTTGAAAAACACCTGCCGGTACTGATCACCAGCGTGGCGTCAATCAGTGGGGCGGCGGTGATGCTGCTGGTTATCGAATTCTGGACGGGGGTGGCCTGCCTGGTCATTCTGCTGTTTTTCTCATTTTTCCTGCGCAGCTATACGAATAAAAATGAGCGCCTGTTTGGACGACTGAATAACCGCCTGGAGCGGGAAGTGCGTTTTGTCAGCCATGCCAACACCCCTTCGCTGATCCGACACTACCGCGTGCTGGCAGGGCTGCGCATCCGCCTGTCCGATCGCGAAGCGCTGGGCTATTTGTCGATTGGCGTGATGGTAGCGCTGCTGTTTGGCCTGACCCTGATGCACATGGCCCGCAGCGGAGGGAACGACGCCGGACATATCTATTCGGTAATGACCTATATGTGGATGTTTGCCATGAGCCTGGACGATGGTCCGCAGCTGCTGGAGAAGTACTCCCAGCTGAAGGACATTGGCAAACGGGTGAATACCGGACGGCTGTAAGCGTCTAGCCGGACTCTCTCAGCACCAGCTCACCCGACACCACTATGCGCTGGGGTGGGAGCGCGTTCTGCCCGATTTTACGCAGGATCAGCGCGGCGGCCTGGCGGCCGGTTTCATCGCTGGCCGACGACACATAGGTAAAGGAAGGGGAGCTGAGGTTGATCTGCAACATATCTTCGAACCCGAGCAGCGAGACCTGCTGAGTCAGAAACACGTCTTTGCCGACGGTACGACCCACCTGATGAATACCGTTCAGGCAGCCAATGATCGCATGAGAAGAGTGGCACAGCAGGGCGGTGATCTTATTATTGCTCTCCAGCAGCCGCCGGGTTGCCAGGCGTGCTGCATCTGTCTCCTCCCGGCAGGCGGGTGTGAACTCTTCCTTATAGACCAGACCATAATGCTGCAGGGCCATACGGTAGCCCGCCAGCCGCTGGTCGCGGATCAGGTCGTTTTCCTCACCGCCGATATAGGCGATATTACGGTGGCCGCGCTCGATCAGATAGCGGGTCGCCTGCGCAGCGGCCTGGCGGTTGTCGCGCATTACCAGATCGTACTGCCCCTCGATCATCGCCTGAGAAACGGTCACCAGCGGCAGCGCACAGTGGCGAACCGCCCCGGGCAGGGTTTGCCGGGTAACGCTGCTGGTCAGGTAGATCACCCCGGCAACCCCCTGACGGGTGAACGAGAGCAGACACTGTTCCAGCCGGGCCTCATCATCCTGCGGATGTGCCAGAAAAACCATATAACCCTGCTGCTCCAGCGCCTGGACAATGCTGGTGATCACTCTCAGATTAAAGGTGTCGCTGAAGTCGCGGACAATCAGGCCAATCAGATTTGAGGTGCTGGCACGCAGGTTAGCTGCGGCCACGTTGTGTACGTAGCCCAGTTCAGCGATAGCGGCCTGGACCTTTTCAATGGTCTGCGTTGAGATCTTCCCTTTTTGGCGCAGCACCAGCGACACCGTGGAAACGGAAACACCGGCCTGTTTTGCCACATCAACAATGCTGACCTTCTTCATTGTATTCCTTGTAAAAAAATCGTCTCCCGTAGCATACAGGAGACGATAATTTGTGCCAGCTAGCGCCCGGTCACTGGGGCCATCTGTTGCGCAATAAACTGTGCTCTGGCCCCGAAGATTATCTGGATGCCATTATCCCCGACAAACACCACCCCGCGTGCGCCGAGGTGGTAAAGCCCGTCTTTGTCCACCAGTTCACTGTTTTCAACTTCCAGCCGCAGGCGCGTGATGCAGGCACCCACGCTGCTGATATTATGACTGCCACCCAGCAGACCGGTGATCTCGCTGGCCAGCTCTGCATCGCTTTTGTCACCGGCATTCGCCGTGATATCTGTGCGCCCCGGTGTTTTAACGTCAAAGCGGCGGATCACAAAGCGGAACACGACGTAGTAGATGGCCGCCATCGGCACGCCCACGATCACCGCGCTGAGATAGTGAGTCTGGAAGCCGTTAAAGGAAGGCAGGATGCCAAACGAGATATAGTCGATCAACCCGGCAGAAAATGACTTGGCAATATGCGCATCCAGCAGGTACATGCACATATAGGAGAGGCCCGCCATGATGGCGTTAAAGACATACAGGATCGGTGCCACAAAGATAAAGGTGAACTCTACCGGCTCTGTGATCCCGGTCAGGAAGCAGGTCAGCGCCGCCGAAAACAGGATACCTGAAGCGATTTTTTTGTTTTTGGTGTTGGCTTCATGGTACATCGCCAGACAGGCGGCTGGCAGGGCGAAGAGCATCAGCGGGAACTCACCCTGCATAAACTTACCGGCGTTCTGGTAGGTATTGCTGCTAAAGGATTTGGTGCCTTCTTCCAGCATTTTGAACCAGATGGTCTGATCGCCGTGAATAACCTGTCCGGCCTGGGTGGTGTAGTCACCGAAGGAGTACCAGAAAGAGGGGTACCAGATGTGGTGCAGCCCAAGAGGGATCAGCGCACGCTCGACCAGACCGAAGATAAAGGTCGACAGCGCCTGATTATCGCCGTTCACCACCACCGACAGCGCATCAATGCCGGCCTGAATATGCTGCCAGATGTGTGGCAGTACCAGCCCGAGCAGGAAAGAGAGGAAGGCGGTGGCAATGGCGACAAAGCGTTTACCAGAGAAGAAGCCGAGAAACTCAGGCAGCTGCAGTGTATGAAAACGGTTATAGCACCAGGCCGCCAGCACGCCACAAATCAGCCCGCCGAACACCCCCATCTGTAAGGTGGGTATGCCGATAACCATCGCGTATTTCCCACCGCTGGCCGCCATTTCCGGGGTGATTTGCATCACGGTGCCGATGGTCATATTGGTGATCAGGACGGACACGGTGGCGGCCAGAGCGGCAATGCCGGATTCAGACGCCAGGCCGACGGCAGAGCCGACGGCAAAAAGCAGCGGCAGGTTATCAAAGATCACACCGCCGGCATTCATCATCAGTGGCAGATGAAACTTATCCCCGAACGCCAGCAGCAGGCCCGCCGCTGGCAGCAGTGAGATCGGCAACATCAGCGCACGGCCAATCATTGATAATCTGGAAAGCGATTTAAAGAACCCGGTAAAAAAACGCATAGTGTCTCCCGCTGGGACAGAGTTTTAAGAGTAAAAGGGCAGGTGTGGTGCAAGTAGAACGTTTTAGTAGAACGTTCTACCTATAGTTATTGAGCGGGTTTACTTACGCAACGAAAATGTCACATTGGGTCAGATCAAATTGTTATTTTATGACGCAGCTCCGAAAAGAGCCGCGTCATAACAGGGATCAGCCGCGCGCCAGCTTAACGGTAAGCGCCACCGCGCCAAGGGCAATGATCACCAGAAATGCGCCGACGGCAATCATGGAACCGAAACCAAACTGATTAAACAGCATCAGGCCCGCGATGCCGCCGGTCAGGAAGGAAAAGATGGTGATCAGGTGGGTGATAAACTGTTTGCGCTGCGCGCTGACCTGTTTTGACGGGTCGTGGCGGAAGAGCACGGCCAGTAAAGAGCCGAGCGCAATGCCCGCATCCGTCAGCGTGCCGGTAATATGGGTGGAACGCACGCGCCCATTGGAGAGCTGAGTAGAAGTGGCGTTATGGATCCCCATTAAAAACCCGAGGAAGACGATCACTTCACGGTTATTAGCTGAAGAGTAGTACAGCAGTTCAAAGGCTGACATCGCTATCAGCAGAATCCCCTCCACCAGCAGGATAAGACTGAAGATGGTGCGTATATTTTGCCGGATACCGACAATCACCAGCAGGCGTGCGCTGACGCAGCCGCTGACAAACGCAACGATCATGGACAGCAGAAACGTCATATCCCGGATATCCACGCTGGACACCTCCGAGGAGAGCTGCGACGTATTCCCTGACATATGGGACGGAAAAATGCCAAAGGCCCCCAGCGCCATCGCATTCAGCAGTCCGGCGCTGGTGGCCAGCACCAGCGCCAGGTAGCGATCTTCCGTATGCCGGCGCTGGCGTTTTCTTTTTATCATCATGTCTAACATTGGTATCAGGCCCCCTGAGAAAAATGACGGCGCGTCCGTCAGACCGCCGCCCTGGTGTTCAGGCAATGTAGCGCATCAGCGCGCAGCCTGTGGCTTCCATCAGCGATTTTTCCCTGATTCCAGACGGCTCCGAACGTGACGGTGAAGTTTCGTCTGCTTTATTCAGTTTCTGTCAGCCGAACCGGCACGCTGGCGCGGTATTCCACCGCCTGATCCGGGCCACACATCAGTTCTGAAGACGTGACCGTGGGCACATCTGGCGTCAATGCAGGCCGATAATCCGCCGTTTCACGTCAGCATCCCGCAGGTTTTTTGATCATCTGCCGATAGTGATCAGGGAATGGAATTCATACTGTCAGGGGGAGAACCGGATGATCATCAGTATTGCAGTGAATGAACTGCAGACAGGGATGTTTTTGCACAAGCTGGACGTGTTCTGGCTTAAGCATCCGCTGGTACACAATGAGATGCTGCTGACCGAGACGCGCCAGGTGCGGGCCATTCAGGAAAGCGGCGTGCGCGAGGTATGGATTGACCTGTCTCGCGGACGGGCCCCTGAGCTGTGCATCATGGCGGAGGAGGGGACACCACCGTCAGATCCTGACCCCACGGTCGCGTACGTTTCGCCGTCTGCAGACGCAGACAGTGCAGTGACCATGCACAGTGAAATGGCCCAGGCGCAAAAAATCTGCCTGGCGGCCAGGGGCCCGGTGATGACCATGTTTGGCGATGCCCGGCTCGGGAAGACGATTGATGCGCGAAGCACCGTTCCGCTGGTGAACGATATTGCCGGTTCGCTTAATCGTCATCCGGCGGCGCTACTCAGCGTGGTGCGCCTGAAGTCCCATGACGATTACACCTATCTTCACTCGGTAGCGGTGTGTGCGCTGATGCTGTCGCTGGCCGATCAGCTGGAACTGGACGAAGCGCAGAAGAAAAGGGCGGGAATGGCAGGTCTGCTTCATGACGTCGGTAAAGCGGCGATTCCGCTGGCCATCCTGAATAAACCCGGCAGGCTGACGGAGGAGGAGTTCGATCTGATGAAGTATCACCCGGTGGCCGGTGCAGAGATTTTACGGCGCAGCGGAGCCGAAGATGACCTGCAGGATGTTGCGATGCATCATCATGAAAAGGTGAACGGCAGCGGATATCCCCATGGATTGCGCGCCGGGGCAATTACCCTGCTGTCGCGGATGGCCGCGATCTGCGACGTCTACGATGCCGTAACCTCCGACCGGCCCTACAAGGCAGGGTGGAATCCGGCCAGCGCCATGCACCAGATGGCCAGCTGGCCCGGGCATTTTGACCGTAAACTGCTCTACGCGTTTGTGAAAGCCGTCGGTATCTATCCGGTCGGATCGCTGGTCCGCCTCTCCTCCGGGCGGCTCGGGGTGGTGACGGAACCCGGGGAGCACTCGTTACTGCAGCCTAAAATCTGCGTTTTCTTTTCACTGAACAGCGGGAAGCGGCTGACGCCACATATTATCGATCTCGCCAGTCTCTACTGTGAAGATCATATTATCGGCCCGGAAGAGGCCAACCACTGGCCGGATATTGATGTGAATTCTCTGTGGCAGCAGCCAGTTAGCGCATGATTTCTGGCAGGTTCTGGAAACCCCGCTATACTTTAGGCTGATGTTGTCTGCACTGAGGGCTGACGCTGCCGTACTGCTGCCCTCGACTACGTCTGACGACAGGCTTAACACCACCGCCGCTCGTCAGACGACCGCTGTCCCCCTCATTGTCAGCAGCATCTCCCGATCGTTAACTCAGGAGGAATGTGTGACAACCCAAACAGATTTCGTTCCCCCCCTGCAGGCGGCCACCCGCTATGCCTTTTTCTTCGACGTGGACGGCACCCTGGCAGCGATTAAGCCACGCCCTGATGAGGTCTCTATTCCGGCTCAGGTGCTGGATAACCTCAACCGGCTGGCACAGCGCTGCGAGGGGGCCGTGGCACTGATCTCCGGTCGTCCGATTGAACAACTGGATGCGCTGGCGTCCCCGCTGGTACTGCCGATGGCCGGTGTTCACGGTGCGGAGCGACGCGACAGCGAAGGGCAGATCACACGTCTCCGCCTGCAACCTGCCACCGTGACCGCGCTAAGTCAGGCGCTGAACACGGCCATGGCGGTACTGCCGGGCACCCAGTTGGAAAGTAAAGGCATGGCGTTTGCCCTGCACTACCGACAGGCCCCCCAGCACCAGCAGGCCGTGGAGCAGCTGGCCGACTCGCTGGTGGCGCGCTTTCCTGAACTGGTGCAACAGCCGGGTAAATGCGTGGTCGAACTGAAGCCGCGCGGCGTGAACAAAGGCGCGGCCATTGAAGAATTTATGCAGCACCCTCCTTTTGCCGGACGCGTTCCGGTCTTTCTGGGAGATGATTTGACCGACGAGGCAGGGTTTAACGTGGTCAATGCCATGGAGGGCATATCAATTAAAGTCGGTGCCGGAACCAGCGCAGCGCAGGGCCATCTCAGCGATGTTGCCGCCGTGTATCACTGGCTGGAACAGGCACGAATAAAACTAGATGAAGACGTGATAACGTCAGTAAGGAGTTAAGGTTATGAGTCGCTTAGTTGTCGTATCTAACCGTATTGCTATCCCGGATGGCAGTAAGGCCAGTGCAGGAGGGCTCACCGTCGGGATCGTCGACGCGTTGAAGACTACCGGGGGCGTGTGGTACGGCTGGAATGGAGATATCACTGAAATTGGTGAAGATGAAGAAGAGCTCAGTATGCTGGAGCAGGACGGCATCACCTATGCCTCTTTCGGTCTGAACCAGAACGATTATGACCTCTATTACCTGCAGTTCTCCAATGCCGTGCTGTGGCCTGCTTTCCACTATCGTCTTGACCTGGTCAATTTCCAGCGTGAGGCCTGGGATGGCTATCAGCGCGTGAATACGCAGCTGGCCCAGCGTCTGGTACCGCTGCTGCAGGAAGACGATGTGCTGTGGATCCATGATTATCATCTGCTGCCGTTTGCCGCTGAACTGCGCAAGCTGGGGGTGAATAACCGTATTGGATTCTTCCTGCATATTCCCTTCCCGACGCCAGAGATTTTCAACGCACTGCCGCCTCATGCCGATCTGCTGGAAATGATGTGTGATTACGATCTGCTGGGCTTCCAGACGGAAAGCGATCGTATGGCGTTCCTTGAGTGTGTGGCACTGCAGACCACGCTGAACAGTGAGGGTAAACAGCACCGGGCATTCGGCAATCGCTTCACTACGGAGGTCTATCCGATAGGGATCGAGCCCGACAGCATCAAAGAGATGGCAGAAGGGCCGCTGCCGCCGAAGATGGTGGCGATGAAAAAAGATCTCGGTGATGCAAAAAATATCATCGCCTGTGAGCGTCTGGACTACTCGAAGGGATTGCCGGAGCGCTTTCTTGCCTATGAAGCGTTGCTGGAGAACTACCCGGAGCATCGCGGCAAAATCCGTTATTCACAGATTGCCCCGACGTCGCGCGGTGACGTGCAGGCCTATCAGGATATTCGTCATCAGTTGGAAACGGAAGCCGGGCGGATCAACGGCAAGTACGGCACGCTGGGCTGGACGCCGCTGTACTATCTGAATCAGCATTTTGATCGCCGTCTGCTGATGAAGATTTTCCGGCTGACGGATATCGGCCTGGTGACCCCGCTGCGTGATGGCATGAATCTGGTGGCAAAAGAGTATGTCGCTGCACAGGACCCGGACGATCCTGGCGTGCTGGTGCTGTCACGCTTCGCCGGGGCGGCTAACGAACTGACGTCGGCGCTGATTGTTAACCCTTACGATCGCGATGAGGTAGCCGCTGCACTGAATCAGGCGCTGACCATGTCACGCACGGAACGTATCTCCCGCTATAACGACATGATGAACGTGCTGCGCCAGAACGACATCGCCCACTGGCGGGAAAGCTACCTGCAGGACCTGCAGGCGCTGCCGATTCAGGGGAGGGCCATTGAAAAGGAGAATAATGTGGCCGCTTTCCCGAAACTCGCCTGATCAGGCGGTCCAGTATAAATAAGAAAGGCAACTGAAAGGGGGCGTCGCCCCCTGTTTTTTTCCCGCCCCGCTTAACCATCCTTCATCGTCTCTACGTAATTTATGCGGTTAATTGTCGAAAAAACAGACACCAGGACCACAGAAAATCAAATAAATCTACTTTTCGCTAAAGATTCTACGCGGGTTGTCGATAATCATAAGGTTATTCCTAGTGTTTCCACCTATTCATTCATATCTCTTATGTAACGGCTGTTTACATCTTCTGGCAGACCCTAAACATAAGGGGTGAACTGCTTACAAACCGTTATCACTTCCTTTAAAAAACCTGAGCTGTGTCACATTTCTGCCTTCATGTAGTGGTCAAATATTCACCGTGAGTAACTAATCCTTACTGCCTTCCCCGTGCCATTAATTAGCATAAAACTCTGCAAAAATACGCTTAAGTTATTATTATTCTCTATCAACTCGTCAGGCGACCGCTTGGCTTCGCTTTAATGTTCCATCTGAGGTTGTTTTGCCTGGCTAATGGTTGCTCACGGGGTGAAATTTACAAAAAATGAGCATAATGATTAGTTAGTGAGCTAATCAACAGCGTTACTGATGGGTTTTTGGGAATTATTTGCCTTAAAAGTGTGACCTGCGTCACACTTTATCTAAAATTTGGCTTGGCTCTCGTTGTATGTCGCGATCAGAGGGGATAGAGTTGCGTTGTTTTAGGAATAGTCCTAAAAGAATGTAACAAGAAGTCACGGAAGAAGTCAGGGATGAGATGGCTCAGGAATGGCCACTGGCAAAATGAATTCATGATTATTTCCTGGCTTGGTTCACCGAAAACAAGACAGCTTATTTATACGTTTGGCGTTTGCCACTAATTTTTTGCCATCTTTAGATTTACCAACCAGCAACCATGGTAGCGGCTTAAGCCGCACACGTTAAAAGTAGTGTCAGTCAGGATGGAAAAAAAAATGGGTACATCAGAATTACTCAAACATATTTACGACATCAATTTGTCTTATTTATTACTCGCACAACGTTTAATTAATCAGGAAAAAGCCTCTGCAATGTTCCGCCTGGGTATCGATGAGCCAATGGCCGATGCTCTTGCAGGTCTGACGTTGCCTGAAATGGTCAAGCTGGCAGAAACCAATCAACTGGTGTGTCAGTTCCGTTTCAACGATCACAAATCAATTAGCCGTTTAACTCAGGAATCACGCGTGGACGACCTGCAGCAGATCCATACGGGAATTCTGCTCTCCAGCCGTTTATTACGTGATGTATCGAAAGATGCAGAACCGAAAAAGAGGGCGGCAAGCTGATGAGTGAGAAAAGTATCGTTCAGGAAGCACGCGACATTCAGTTGGCGATGGAACTCATTACATTGGGTGCCCGCCTGCAGATGCTCGAAAGCGAAACGCAGTTAAGCCGCGGCCGCTTAATCAAACTGTATAAAGAGTTACGCGGTAGCCCACCTCCAAAAGGAATGCTGCCGTTCTCTACCGACTGGTTTATGACGTGGGAGCAGAATATCCATGCTTCTATGTTCTGTAATGCCTGGCAGTTCCTGGTGAAAACCGGGTTATGCACCGGGGTTGAGGCCGTGATTAAAGCGTACCGCCTCTACCTGGAGCAGTGCCCACAACAGGACGAGGGCCCACTATTAGCGCTGACACGCGCCTGGACCCTGGTCCGGTTTGTTGAAAGTGGAATGCTGGAATTAACTGGCTGTAAGTGCTGTGGCGGAAGCTTTATTAATCACGCCCATCAGCCCGTCGGCAGCTTTACCTGCAGCCTTTGCCAGCCCCCATCCCGGGCGGTAAAAAGACGTAAACTTATCGCAGAAACTGCCGATAACAATTCACAACTGCTGGATGAACAGGTTAAACAAGCCGTTTAATAGTGTTCGCCACGTGGAGTGAATCCAGCAGCGGTCTTTGACCGCTGCTTTTTTTTTGCCCACGCCTGGTGTCCCTACCTGAATAATCTGGCTTTCACCCACCCACACGTTTACAGCGTAAGGATTTTTCGTGCTGATTATATTGGGTTACATCCTTGTCCTCGGGTCGGTGTTAGGCGGCTTCGCAATGGTCGGCGGCCACCTCGGCGCGTTATACCAACCCTCAGAAGTGCTGATCATTGTCGGATCGGGCATTGGCGCATTTATCGTCGGTAATAACGGCAAGGCGATTAAAGCGACGGTAAAAGCGTTACCCCTGCTGATGCGCGGCTCGAAATATAACAAAGCCGTGTATATGGATCTGATGGCTCTGCTGTATCGCCTGATGGCGAAATCACGTCAGCAGGGCATGCTGTCGCTGGAGCGGGATATCGAAAATCCACAGGAAAGTGAGATTTTCGCTAATTACCCGCGCATTCTTGCCGATAAAAGATTAGTGGACTTTATTACCGACTATTTACGCCTGATGGTCAGCGGCAATATGAATGCCTTTGAGATTGAAGCGTTGATGGATGAAGAGATCGAAACCTACGAACACGAGTGTGATGTGCCGGCAACGGCACTGGCCACCATGGGGGATTCCCTTCCGGCCTTCGGGATTGTTGCTGCGGTAATGGGGGTCATCCATACCCTGGCGTCTGCAGACCGACCCGCGGCAGAGCTGGGTGCGTTGATTGCGAACGCCATGGTGGGAACCTTCCTCGGGATTTTGCTGGCGTACGGTTTTATCTCTCCGCTGGCGGGGGTATTACGCCAGAAGTGTGCAGAGAACACCAAGATGATGCAGTGCATTAAGGTCACGCTGCTTTCCAGCCTCAACGGTTATGCCCCGCAGATTGCGGTGGAGTTTGGTCGTAAGACGTTGTATTCGACCGACCGACCGTCGTTTACCGAGCTGGAGGAGCATGTCCGTAATGCGAAATCCACTAAGCAGACTTCGGACCAAGACGCATGAAGCATAACAATCACCCCATTGTGCTGGTAAAGCGGAAAAAGTCGAATAAACATGCCGGCTCGCACGGTTCATGGAAAATCGCCTACGCCGACTTTATGACGGCCATGATGGCTTTTTTTATGGTGATGTGGCTGATTTCTATCTCTAGTCCTCAACAATTGATTCAGATTGCCGATTACTTTAAGACGCCACTGAAAGTGGCGTTAACCGGCGGGCAGCGCAGCAGTGACAGCTCAAGCCCGATCCCTGGCGGTGGCCAGGACCCGACGGAAAAGAGTGGTGAAGTGCATAAAGTTGTCGATATGGATGCGCAGAAACGCAAGCTGGAGGAGATTCGTCTGAACCGCCTGCGTGAAAAGCTGGATCAGCTGATTGAAGCCGATCCCCGTCTGCGGGCGCTGCGTCCACACCTGATTATTAATATGGTTGAAGAGGGGCTGCGTATTCAGATTATCGACAGCCAGAACCGACCGATGTTTAAAACCGGTAGCGCAGAGGTTGAACCCTATATGCGCGATATTTTGCGCGCCATTGCCCCGATTCTGAATGATATTCCGAACCGGATCAGCCTGGCGGGCCATACCGATGATTTTCAGTATGCCGGGGGCGACCGTGGCTACAGTAACTGGGAACTCTCTGCTGACCGCGCCAATGCGTCGCGGCGCGAGTTGGTCCTGGGAGGGCTGGACGGTGGCAAGATGCTGCGCGTGGTGGGCATGTCTGACACCATGAAACTGAAAAATCGCGGCGGAAACGACTCGGTAAATCGACGCATCAGTCTGCTGGTGTTGAACCACGACACTGAAGCTCAGATTGAGCGGGAAAATGCCGAAAGTGATGCGGTACAGATTAATGATGCAAGTAGCCTTAAACAGATAGCGGCGCCGGAAGTTCCTTCCACAGCCACAAATAACCAAGACCCTCAACAATCACAGGCTGAGTCTGTCAGTACTGCTGCACCGGTAACCTCGTTACCGGCCGCACCGGCACCAACGACCCAGACCGATCGCGACTCACAGCCGAGGTGATACCGTGAGCATGGATATCAGCGATTTTTACCAGACGTTCTTTGATGAAGCCGATGAATTGTTGGCGGACATGGAACAACACCTGTTGGGTCTTGACCCGCAGGAACCAGATTCGGAACAGCTTAACGCTATCTTCCGTGCGGCCCACTCGATTAAAGGCGGGGCGGGTACCTTTGGTTTTACTGTGTTACAGGAAACCACGCATATTCTGGAAAACATTCTTGACGGTGCGCGCCGCGGCGAAATGCAGCTCAGTACCGATATCATCAACCTGTTTTTGGAAACCAAAGATATTATGCAGGAACAGCTGGATGCGTATAAAACCGCCTCAGAGCCCGATGCCGCTACGTTCGCCTACATTTGTCAGGCTCTGCGCCAGCTGGCGCTGGAAGCGAAAGGTGAAGCCCCGGTGTCTGAAATTTCTGCGGTGCCTGCGGGAGGAACGGCTTCCGTTGCTTCCAACGGTCTGCGTATTAAGCTGACAGCGCTGAAGGCGAACGAAGCCGACCTGATGCTGGAAGAGCTGGGTAATCTGGGCACGGTTTCTGATGCGGTAAAAGGCGCAGACTTCCTGGAAGCCACGCTGGACTCCTCCGTCGGTAAAGACGATATCGTTGCGGTGCTGTGCTTTGTGATTGATGAATCACAGATCCACTTCCCGCAGGCCGATGTGGTGGATATCGCCACCGCAATGGCCGACGCACCCGCTGTTGAGGCTGAAGCCGAGATGGAGGTCGCCGCGGAACCTGAGCTGGCTGCCGTCAGCGATGTGGTTCAGCTTAAGCGTGAACCTGCGAAGAAAGCGGCTAATCCCAAAGTCAGTGAGTCGACCAGTATCCGCGTCGCGGTAGAGAAGGTCGATCAGCTGATTAACCTGGTCGGCGAACTGGTGATCACCCAGTCGATGCTGGCGCAGCGTTCGGGTGAACTTGATCCGGTTAACCACGGCGAGCTGCTGAACAGCATGGGACAGCTGGAGCGTAACGCCCGCGATCTGCAAGAATCGGTCATGTCGATTCGTATGATGCCGATGGAATACGTCTTCAGCCGTTTCCCGCGTCTGGTGCGTGACCTGGCCAGCAAGCTGGGTAAAGAAGTGGAACTGACCCTGATGGGCAGCTCGACCGAACTGGACAAGAGCCTGATCGAGCGCATTATCGACCCGTTAACGCACCTGGTGCGTAACAGCCTTGACCACGGTATTGAAACGCCGGAAAAACGTCAGGCGGCAGGGAAACATGCGGTCGGGAATCTGACGCTGTCTGCGGAACATCAGGGCGGCAATATCTGCATCGAAGTTACCGATGACGGGGCCGGCCTGAACCGCGAACGTATTCTGGCGAAAGCGCTTTCTTCCGGGCTGCCGGTTAGCGAATCCATGAGCGATGAAGAAGTCGGCATGCTGATCTTCGCGCCGGGCTTTTCGACCGCCGAGCAGGTTACGGACGTCTCCGGCCGTGGCGTTGGCATGGACGTGGTGAAACGTAATATCCAGGAGATGGGTGGGCACGTTGAAATCGCGTCCCGACAGGGTAAAGGCACGACGATCCGCATCCTGCTGCCGCTGACGCTGGCAATCCTTGACGGGATGTCCGTGCGCGTGGCAAACGAAGTATTTATCCTGCCGCTGAATGCCGTGATGGAATCCCTGCAGCCACTGGCAGATGACCTGAAAGCACTGGCAGGCGGTGAACGCGTGCTGGAAGTCCGCGGTGAATATCTGCCGCTGGTTGAGCTGTGGAACGTCTTTGAGGTCCAGGGGGCCAAAACCGAAGCCACGCAGGGGATTGTTGTCATCCTGCAGAGCGCCGGGAAACGCTATGCGCTGCTGGTCGATCAGCTGATTGGTCAGCACCAGGTGGTAGTGAAAAACCTGGAAAGCAACTATCGCAAAGTGCCGGGCATCTCCGCCGCTACCATCCTGGGTGATGGCAGCGTAGCGCTGATTGTGGATGTCTCTGCACTGCAGTCTCTGAACCGTGAAAAGCGTGTGGCGGGAGCCGCAGCCTGACAATAACTGATTAAGGGTAGAATTATGACTGGAATGGCCACTGTCACTAAACTCGCCGGCGAAACCGTGGGTCAGGAGTTCCTGGTGTTTACGCTGGGTGACGAAGAATACGGTATTGATATCCTGAAAGTTCAGGAGATCCGCGGGTACGATCAGGTGACGCGTATTGCTAACACCCCGGCGTTTATTAAGGGTGTGACTAACCTGCGCGGTGTGATCGTGCCGATTATTGACCTGCGCATCAAGTTCGCACAGCCGGGTGTGGTCTATAACGACAACACCGTGGTCATTGTGCTGAATCTGGAACAGCGCGTGGTGGGCATCGTCGTGGATGGCGTGTCTGACGTACTGTCCCTGACGCAGGATCAGATCCGGCCTTCCCCGGAGTTCGCCGTCACCATGTCGACCGAATATCTGACCGGTCTGGGTGCGCTCGGTGAGCGTATGCTGATCCTTGTCGATATCGAGAAGCTGTTAAGTAGCGAAGAGATGGCGCTGATGGATACACTGCGCAGCGCGTAGTAGCGAGAAGGGCGGATCGACGATCCGCCCTTTTATTATCCTCATCCCTTTTGTCACTGACCTTAACACCGAAAGAACAGACCTCTCCCTGACCCCCTCCTTGCTGTATTTGTCTTCTCCTGTTTTATTCCGTTGATATCTGAATGTGATCTGAGGTTTCGTGACAGGGTGAAAATATGCTCTGCGATGCTGTTAAATGCACCTTTTTGTCCCTGTAAATACAGGGTGTATAGGCGGAGTCAGTCCCAAAAAAGGAGGAAAATTCGCGTCTCTGCCTCTTTTAGTTATTTAACCCTTCACAACATAAAGATCGCCGTCTCCCGACCGATACCCCCAGTGTTATTCCATAAATTACACCAAAGGTTACCTATGTTTTCGCGTATTAAAGTCGTTACCAGTCTGATTCTGGTGCTGTTGATCTTCGGCATTCTCCAGCTGGCCGCCGGCGGCCTGTTTATCAACGCGCTCACCCACGATAAAAACAGCTTTGCCGTGTCCAAAACGGCCAATGATAATGTCTCCCTGTTTACCGATGCCTGGGTGACGCTCAACCAGACGCGTATCACGCTGAACCGCGGCATGTTGCGGATCCAGAGCGAAGCCGCCAACAGCGGCAGCAGCGCGTCCCTCGCCACGCTGAGCGCACAGGCCAAACAGCAGCTGATTGCCGCGCAGAAATCGTATGATGCGTTCCAGGCAACCCCGCCGACGCCGGGCATCGATCCACAGCTGACCGAACGCCTCCAGCAGCGCTATGCTGATTACGTTCAGGCGCTGGAAGTGATGACCGGGCAGATGGAGAACAAGCAGCTGGATGCGATGTTCAAACAGAACATCGAGAAGAAGCAGATCGCCATGCAGGGCGTCTATACCGAATGGCGTAATCTGCAAAATGAACTGAGTGCCAAAGGAGCCGTGCAGAACCAGCAGGCTTACGTGCATATGCTGTGGACCATCGGTGCCGTGATGGTGCTGGTGATGGCCCTGATTGTGCTGTGCTGGTTTGGCCTGCGTAACATCCTGATCCGTCCGCTGCAAGCCACCATTGGCCACATCCGTAACATTGCTGAAGGCGACCTGACGAAGCACATTGAAATCAGCGGGCGCAATGAAATGACCCAGCTGGCGTCCAGCCTGCATGATATGCAGCAGGCGCTGGTGAAAACGGTCAGCGTCGTGCGCGACGGCTCCGATGCGATTTATACCGGGGCCAGTGAAATTGCCGCCGGTAACAATGATCTCTCCGCGCGTACCGAAGAGCAGGCGGCCTCGCTGGAGCAGACCGCTGCCAGCATGGAACAGCTGACCGCGACGGTAAAACAGAATGCGGAAAATGCCCGTCAGGCCTCGCAGCTGGCGTTGAACGCGTCGGTGACGGCCCGTAAGGGTGGCCAGGTGGTCGATGGCGTGGTGAAAACCATGAATGACATCGCGGGCAGTTCGAAGAAGATTGCTGATATTACCAGCGTGATTGACGGAATTGCTTTCCAGACCAATATTCTGGCGCTGAACGCGGCGGTAGAAGCTGCCCGCGCCGGTGAGCAGGGCCGTGGATTTGCAGTGGTCGCGGGTGAAGTCCGCAATCTTGCCCAGCGCAGCGCCCAGGCAGCGAAAGAGATCAAGAGCCTGATTGAAGATTCTGTGGCACGCGTGGACAGCGGGTCAGTGCTGGTGGGTACCGCCGGTGAAACCATGACGGATATCGTCAACGCGGTCAGCCGCGTGACCGACATCATGGGCGAGATTGCGTCCGCCAGCGATGAACAGAGCCGCGGTATTGACCAGGTCGGCACGGCAGTGACTGAAATGGACCGCGTCACCCAGCAGAATGCCTCACTGGTTGAAGAGTCTGCCTCGGCAGCCGCTTCCCTGGAAGATCAGGCCAGCCGACTGACTCAGGCCGTCGCCGTCTTCCGCATTGCCCGCCAGGGAAGCGTGGCTCCGGCCCCGCTGAAGCGGCCAGTACTGAAACCTGTCACCGTCGGTAAGCCGCAGGCCGCCGCGTCTGACAGTCACTGGGAAACCTTCTGACCACCCGTTGAACCGCAGAGGGCGGCCCGTTCGGTGGCCGCCCCGCACGGTGGATTACCCTGGCAATATGCGGGGAGAGAAAGGATAACGGAGGGTTTCATGGCCCTCTCTGCCAGATAACTGACTACCTTAACCGCAACGCGACCACATAAAGATCCGCAGCCGCCTGCCGATAACAGCAGCGTCAACTGTTTAATAAGGAACATTATGTTTAAGCGTATGAAGGTCGTCACCAGTTTGATTCTGGTGCTGGTGTTTTTCGGTTCATTACAGCTCATCACAGGGGGCTTGTTCTTCCAGGCCCTGAAAGGCGATAAAGACAACTTCGCCGTCTCCCAGCAGCTTCGTCTGCAACAGTCCGCACTCAACCAGTCATGGATCGCGCTGATTCAGGCGCGTAACACGCTCAATCGATCGGGGATCCGCTATACCCTGGATGCTAACCGTGAAGGGATCAGCGAGGCGGTGAAGCAGCTGCTGAGCGAGGCTCAGGGGCAGTTGACCCTGGCAGAAAAAAATTATGCACTGTGGCATTCCCGCCTGTCAGAACAGGGCAAAACGGCCGACAACGTACTGGCTATCCAGAAAAATTATGACATCCTCCACTCGGCGCTGAGCGAACTGATCCAGCTGATGAACGCCGGGAAAATTAATGAGTTTTTTGATCAACCGACCCAGGGCTATCAGGATGGTTTTGCTCATGCCTATGATGCCTGGCTGACGAATAATGACGCACAGGCCGCTGCGGGGGCAGAAGAAAACCTGCGCGCTTACGGGCAGGCGATCTGGATCCTCGGCCTTGCTCTGGTGGTGTCGCTATTAGTGATTACCGGTGTATGGAGCGGCATTCGCCATATCCTGCTGCGTCCGCTGCAAACCAGTATTGAGCATATCCGCCGCATCGCCAGCGGCGATCTGACGCGTCCCATTGCTGTGGAAGGGCGTAATGAAATGGCCCAGCTTGCGGCCAGCCTGCAGCATATGCAGGAGGAGCTGATCCGAACGGTCAGCGTGGTGCGCGACGGTTCTGACGCCATCTATACCGGGGCCAGCGAAATCTCCGCCGGGAATAACGACCTCTCCTCCCGTACCGAACAGCAGGCCTCGGCGCTGCAGGAAACTGCCGCCAGCATGGAGCAGCTGACCGCCACGGTGAAACAGAACGCCGAAAATGCCCGCCAGGCCTCTCAGCTGGCCCTCAGCGCCTCGGAGACCGCGCAGAAGGGCGGGAAAGTGGTGGATGGTGTGGTGAAAACCATGAGTGACATCGCCGGCAGTTCGAAGAAAATCGCCGATATTATCAGCGTAATCGACGGTATTGCCTTCCAGACCAATATCCTGGCACTGAACGCGGCGGTGGAAGCCGCCCGCGCCGGTGAGCAGGGCCGTGGTTTTGCGGTGGTGGCCGGGGAAGTGCGCAACCTCGCTGGTCGCAGTGCCCAGGCGGCAAAAGAAATTAAGGGCCTGATTGAGGATTCTGTCTCGCGGGTGAATACCGGTTCGGTGCTGGTGGAAAGCGCCGGAGAGACCATGAATGATATCGTCAGCGCGGTGACCCGCGTCACCGACATCATGGGCGAAATCGCCTCCGCCAGCGACGAGCAGAGCCGCGGTATCGACCAGGTTGGCACGGCCGTTAACGAGATGGACCGCGTCACCCAGCAGAATGCCGCCCTGGTGGAGGAGTCAGCTTCCGCTGCCGCGTCGCTGGAAGATCAGGCCAGTCGGCTGACCCAGGCCGTGGCCGTGTTCCGCCTCAGTCAACAGAAAACCATACCGGCGGCTGTGCTGAAACGGCCCGCACTGAGCGCCTCTGCTGCGCCGAAGCTGGCGGCACCTGCTGCCACCGGGGATCACTGGGAAACCTTCTAGCAATACAGATGGGGCTGTTCTCAGCCCCGATATGCTTAAAAAAAAGACGAACGCCCCCCCTGGCCCGCTATTCTGCGGGCTTTATTCATAACCTGGTAAAGATCCCGCTATCACTGCCGATAAATCACAGTAGCTATCCAACTGGGGAAAGGTATGTTCAAGCGTATGAAAGTGGTGACCAGCCTGGTGCTGGTCCTGGTAATATTTGGCTCTTTGCAGTTAATTTCTGGTGGGCTGTTTTTCCAGTCTCTGAAAGGGGATAAGGAAAACTTCAGTCTGACACAACAGATTCGCCGGGAGCAGGCCAATCTTACCTCCGCATGGATAGCACTGGTACAAACCCGTAACACACTGAACCGCGCCGCCACGCGTTATCTGCTGGATGAAAAAGGGCAGGGAACCGGCTCAACGGTACCTGATCTGGTTGCGCTGGCGAAATCGCAGCTGGCGACCGCAGAGCAGGAATTTGCCGAATACACCAAAGAACAGCCGGCGGATGTGGTTAACCTGCCGCACGTGCAGGGTGTGAATGACAACTACAAAATTTTGCACGCCGCCTTAACCGAGCTGATTCAGATGCTGACCAGCGGAGATTTTAAAGGTTTCGTGGACCAGCCAACGACGGGCTTCCAGAACGGGTTTGAGCAGGCGTATACCGTCTGGCTGAAAAATACCGATGCCATGCTGGCAGCCGGTGCGGCGCAGAATGAGAGCGCCTATCAGCGTGCCATCTGGGTACTGCTGACCATCCTGCTGGTGTCGGTGATCATCATTGCCACGGTCTGGACGGGGATCCATCAGATCCTGCTGCGCCCGCTGAAATCCAGCATTGACCATATCCGTCATATCGCCAGCGGCGATCTGACGCAGCAGATCGATACAGAAGGGCGCAATGAAATGGCTCAGCTGGCGGTCAGCCTGCAGCATATGCAGCAGGAGCTGGTGAAGACGGTGAGCGTGGTGCGCGACGGATCTGACGCCATCTATACCGGTGCCAGCGAAATTGCAGCCGGAAATAACGATCTCTCCTCCCGTACCGAAGAGCAGGCGTCCGCGCTGCAGCAGACCGCTGCCAGCATGGAGCAGCTGACCTCCACGGTGAAACAGAACGCCGAAAACGCCCGTCAGGCGTCGCAGCTGGCCCTCAGCGCCTCTGAGACCGCGCAGAAGGGCGGCAAAGTGGTGGATGGCGTGGTGAAAACCATGAATGACATCGCCGGCAGTTCGAAGAAAATCGCCGATATTATCAGCGTGATCGACGGTATCGCCTTCCAGACCAATATCCTGGCGCTGAATGCGGCGGTGGAAGCGGCCCGCGCCGGTGAGCAGGGCCGTGGTTTTGCGGTGGTGGCCGGGGAAGTGCGTAACCTGGCCCAGCGCAGTGCCCAGGCGGCAAAAGAAATTAAAGGCCTGATTGAGGATTCCGTGTCACGCGTGGATACCGGCTCGGTGCTGGTGGAAAGCGCGGGAGAAACCATGAATGACATCGTCAGCGCGGTGACCCGCGTCACCGACATCATGGGTGAGATCGCCTCCGCCAGTGACGAACAGAGCCGGGGCATCGACCAGGTTGGTACGGCCGTTAATGAGATGGACCGCGTCACTCAGCAGAATGCGTCCCTGGTGGAAGAGTCGGCTTCCGCAGCGGCATCGCTGGAAGATCAGGCCAGCCGGCTGACTCAGGCCGTGGCAGTTTTCCGAATTCGTAAAGAAAATGTCACCGCGGCCGTTAATAACAACAGGGCGCAGGTTTCTCCGTTGCTGTCACCTCCGTCAGCATCGCGTAAAGCGCTGCCGGCCAGCAAATCAGATGATAACTGGGAAACGTTTTAATTCCTGAAGCGGGCATCACGTCACAAAGGGCCAGCCCGGTTAACGGGCGGTCCGATGAAAAAGAATCATTTTTGTTGCCTGTATCAGGTGACTTTCCGGGGAGTGCGCAATGTTAGGTCGTTTACGTATATCTGGCACCATCATCGCCCTGCTTGGCGTGTTTTGTCTGATGCAGATCGCCTCCAGCGGACTGTCCTTTAACTCTTTCCGCCTGGATGCTGACAATATTCACCAGGTTGAAATCAGCGGAGACCAGCGTGACGCGCTGGGTGAAAGCTGGGCAGCGCTGCTCAGCACCCGTGTGACACTGAGCCGTGCCGGCACCCGTGCAGCACTGAATGTGCCGCGTGAGCAGGTGGTCAGCCTGATGACCAAAGCGCAGAGTGACCTTGATCGGGCCGACAAAGCATTTAAAGAATTTAAAGCGATCCCTGTGGTCACCCCGGAAGGGCTGGCATTAGAAAAAGATATCGTGGCGGCCTATGACGTCTATTACAGCGAGCTGTCACAGCTGATCGCCTGGCTGCAGAACAATCAGCTGCAGGCGTTTCTTGATTCTCCCACGCAGGGCAAGCAGGACAAGTTCCAGGTGCAGTACCAGCGCTGGATGAAACACATCGATGAACTGCGTGACCACGCCGGGGCCGCCAGCAAAGGCTTCTACTTCCAGTCGAAGGTGATTTTCGCGGTTTCAGTGACACTGTCACTTCTGGTCACCCTGGCGGCGCTGTGGTGGGTGAAGCAGGCACTGATTGCGCCACTGGCGCGGATGCGCAGCCATTTTGAGCGCATTGCCTCCGGTAATCTGAACGGCGAAGTGGAAGCCGGAAGCCGCAATGAACTGGGCCAGCTGTTCACCAGCCTGCAGCATATGCAGCAGGCGCTGGCCTCGACCGTGCGTGACGTGCGTGACGGCAGCCGCGCCATGCAGACCGGTATTGGCGAGATCGCCGCCGGTAACAACGATCTCTCCGCCCGCACCGAACAGCAGGCGGCCTCACTGGCGCAGACAGCGGCCAGCATGGAGCAGTTGACGGCGACGGTATCTGCGAACGCCGATAACGCCCGTCAGGCTTCAGACCTGGCGCGTGAAGCTTCGGGAACGGCGCACAAAGGGGGCGCTCTGACCGGCAATGTGGTGACCACCATGAACGCCATCGCCGGCAGTTCAAAGCGGATTGCCGACATTACCAGTGTCATTGACGGTATTGCCTTCCAGACCAATATTCTGGCACTGAATGCGGCGGTCGAAGCGGCCCGCGCCGGAGAGCAGGGACGCGGTTTTGCGGTCGTTGCGGGTGAAGTGCGTAACCTCGCTCAGCGCAGCGCGCAGGCGGCGAAAGAGATTAAAACCCTGATTGAAGAGTCGGTCAGCCGGGTCGATCAGGGGGCTAAGCAGGTCGCTTCAGCCGGGGAAACGATGGATGAGATCCTCCAGTCGGTCAACCGGGTGAACGACATTATGGGCGAAATTGCCGCCGCCAGCGACGAGCAGCGACGCGGGATTGAACAGGTTGCACTGGCGGTAGGCCAGATGGATCAGGTGACCCAGCAGAATGCCGCCCTGGTAGAAGAGGGCGCGGCTGCAACGGGAGCACTGGAAGCACAGGCAGAATATCTGACAGCGGCGGTCAGCCGCTTCGCACTGGATGAGCGTGCAGAGTAAAGAGCGTTCCCGCGGCCCGACGGCCGCCGGGCACGAGACACCCTAATAATACCTTTATCCGCGCTTTGCAGGATGGCTACATGAAGAAATCGACGTTGTTAGCTCCACCGGAAAACGCAACGCTGCTGTCGCAGATGGTACAGCGCCTGCCGTTATCCGATACGCATTTTAAGCGTATCAGTCAGTTGATTTATCAGCGAGCTGGCATCGTTCTCGCCGATCACAAGCGAGAAATGGTCTATAACCGCCTGGTTCGCCGGCTGCGGATGCTGAATATCGACGATTTTGGTCGCTATATGGCCCTGCTGGAAAATGACCCTAACAGCGCCGAGTGGCAGGCCTTTGTGAATGCCCTGACGACCAACCTGACAGCCTTTTTCCGCGAAGCGCATCATTTCCCGATCCTGGCGGAACATGCGAAACGTCGCCAGGGGAACTACAGCGTATGGTGTGCGGCGGCCTCCACCGGTGAAGAGCCTTACTCCATTGCGATGACCCTGGCTGAAACCCTGGGGACCGGGCCGGGTAAGTTTCAGATCCACGCCAGCGATATTGATACCCAGGTGCTGGAAAAAGCGCTGGCGGGCGTCTATCGCCAGGAGGAGCTGCGTACGCTCTCCCCGCAGCAGCTGCAACGTTTTTTCCTGCGGGGCACCGGGCCGCATGAAGGCATGGTGCGTGCCCGCCCTGAGCTGGCCAATATGGTGACCTTTGCCCAGCTCAATCTGCTGGCCAATGACTGGGCGCTGCCCGGACAGTTCGATGTGATTTTCTGCCGTAATGTCATGATCTATTTCGACAAAGAAACTCAGGAAAAGATTTTACGGCGTTTTGTTCCGTTACTGAAACCTGGCGGTTTGCTGTTTGCCGGTCACTCAGAAAACTTCAGCCAGATTAGCAAAGAATTTTATCTGCGTGGCCAGACGGTCTATGGACTGACTAAGGAAAGATAATGAGTAAAATCAGAGTGTTGTGCGTAGATGATTCGGCGCTGATGCGCCAGTTGATGACCGAAATTATCAACAGTCATTCCGATATGGAGATGGTGGCGTCTGCACCGGACCCGTTGGTGGCACGGGATTTGATCAAGCAGTTTAACCCGGATGTACTGACCCTGGACGTGGAAATGCCGCGCATGGACGGCCTCGATTTTCTGGAAAAGCTGATGCGCCTGCGCCCGATGCCGGTGGTGATGGTTTCGTCACTGACCGGCAAGGGGTCTGAAATTACGCTGCGTGCGCTGGAACTGGGAGCCGTCGACTTTGTCACGAAACCGTCGCTGGGTATTCGCGAAGGGATGCTGGCTTACAGTCAGATGATTGCCGATAAAGTGCGTGCCGCTTCACGCGCCCGTCTGCACACCCGTGGGCCACAGCCTGCGCCAGTGATGCTGAAAGCCGGGCCGTTGCTGAGTAGCGAAAAACTGATTGCCATCGGCGCGTCTACCGGCGGCACTGAAGCGATTCGTCATGTGCTGCAGCCGTTACCGGCTACCAGCCCGGCGCTGTTGATCACCCAGCATATGCCTCCGGGCTTCACCAAATCGTTTGCGGAACGTCTGAACAAGCTGTGCCAGATTACGGTGAAAGAAGCGGAAGACGGCGAACGTATCCTGCCGGGACATGCGTATATCGCGCCGGGTGCGATGCATATGGAACTGACGCGCAGTGGCGCGAACTATCAGGTCAAATTGAATGACGGACCGCCGGTGAATCGTCATAAACCGTCGGTCGATGTGTTGTTTAACTCAGTGGCGCAGTTTGCCGGTCGTAACGCCGTTGGCGTGATCCTGACCGGAATGGGGAACGATGGTGCCGCAGGGCTACTGGCGATGAACAAAGCCGGTGCCTGGACCATTGCCCAGAACGAAGCGAGCTGTGTGGTATTTGGCATGCCCCGGGAGGCAATTGCCCTCGGGGGGGCCAGTGAGGTGGTGGATCTTCACCAAATCAGCCAGCACATGCTGGCAAAAATTAGCGCCGGACAGGCGTTGCGTATCTAACGCGGTCCTCGCGGGCTACATATTACGGGAGTAGGTATGGTTGATAAAAATATGCGGTTTCTGGTGGTCGACGATTTCAACACGATGCGTCGTATCGTCCGTAACCTGTTAAAAGAGCTGGGCTTCAGCAACGTTGAAGAAGCTGAAGACGGTGTGGATGCGCTGAACAAGCTGCGTGCTGGGGGCTTTGACTTCGTGGTATCTGACTGGAACATGCCAAATATGGATGGACTGCAGCTGCTGCAAACCATCCGTGCCGACGCCGCGCTGAGTAAGCTGCCGGTGCTGATGGTCACGGCAGAAGCCAAGAAAGAGAATATCATTGCGGCTGCACAGGCGGGTGCCAGCGGCTACGTTGTTAAACCATTCACAGCGGCTACCCTGGAAGAGAAGTTAGGTAAGATCTTCGAAAAACTGGGTATGTAAGGAGCTGAGATGAACACTATTCCGAAACCAAATGTTGATGCAGCTTCGGCGCAGGACATAATCTCTAAAATTGGTTCACTGACGCGTATGCTGCGCGACAGTCTGCGTGAGTTAGGCCTTGATCAGGCTATCGCAGAAGCCGCAGAGGCGATCCCGGATGCCCGCGATCGTCTTGATTATGTGATTCAAATGACCGGCCAGGCGGCCGAGCGTGCACTAAACTGCGTCGAGGCCGCGCAGCCCCGTCAGACAGTGATGGAGAATGGGGCGAAAGCACTGAAAGTTCGCTGGGATGAATGGTTCGAAAACCCTATCGAGCTGTCAGATGCCCGCTCTCTGGTTTCGGATACTCGTGGTTATCTGGACGAAGTACCGGGGCATACAGGCTTCACCAATGCCCAGCTGATGGAAATCATGATGGCTCAGGATTTCCAGGATCTGACCGGGCAGGTGATCAAACGTATGATGGATGTGATCCAGGAAATTGAGCGTCAACTGTTGACGGTCCTCATGGAAAACATCCCTGACCAGAGCGCCCGCGTGAAGAAAGATACCGACAGCCTGCTGAACGGCCCGCAGATCAATGCTGCGGCTCCGAACGTGGTGGCAAGCCAGGATCAGGTTGACGATCTGCTGGACAGCCTCGGCTTCTGATAACAGAGGCGGAGCCATTCCGCCTCTGCTGATGCCAGTGCCCGCTCAACTGCGCGGGCACTGACTTTAGCCCATTCCCTAAATAACCCCCTATTTACCCGTTTACTCGTGGCATTACCCCTGCGCGAATTTGGCATTCTACTCTCAGTCATTCCGCACTGAAGGTTTTGCTACCGTGTCTCAGGATAGCGATCAGGAAAAAACAGAGTCCCCCACGGCCCATCGACTTGAAAAAGCACGAGAAGAAGGGCAAATCCCGCGATCGCGTGAGCTGACATCCATTTTGATGCTGGTGACCGGCCTGAGCATTCTGTGGGTCGGCGGCGAGTGGATGGGGCGGAAACTGGGTGCGCTGGTGGCCGATGGTCTGGTCTTTAATCACTCCGTAGTCAGCGATACCAGTCAGATGCTTCATCAGATAGCCAATCTGCTGATGCAGGCCGTACTGGCCATTCTGCCGATGATGTTCGGCCTGGTGGTGATGGCGATTGCTGCACCAATGCTGCTGGGCGGGCTGGTGATCAGCGGTAAGTCGATTAAATTCGATTTTGGCAAAATGAACCCGATAAAAGGCCTGGCGAAACTGGTGTCCGCACAGTCAGCGGCCGAGCTGTTAAAAGCGGTGCTGAAAGCGACCCTGGTGGGCGTGGTGACCTGGCTGTATATCTGGCATCACTGGGCAGAAATGCTGCGCCTGATCAGTGAATCGCCGGTGACGGCCCTGGCCAGCGCGCTGAATATGATCGCCATGTGCAGCATTCTGGTGGTGCTGGGGCTCTCCCCGATGGTGGGGTTTGACGTCTTCTTCCAGCTGTACAGTTACTTCAAAAATTTACGCATGTCTCGTCAGGATATTATGGACGAGCACAAGCAGCAGGAAGGCGACCCGCACGTTAAAGGGCGTATCCGTCAGCAGATGCGGGCGGCCGCCAGGCGGCGCATGATGCAGGACGTGCCGAAGGCGGACGTGATTGTTACCAACCCGACCCACTATTCGGTCGCGTTGCAGTACGACGAAAAGAAAATGAGCGCACCTAAAGTGCTGGCGAAGGGCGCAGGGGAAATTGCTCTGCGCATTCGTGAACTGGGTAAGGAGCACCGTATCCCGATCCTTGAAGCACCGCCGCTGGCACGTGCGCTGTATCGCCATAGTGAAATTGGTCAGCATATTCCCGGGACGCTTTATGCCGCGGTGGCTGAAGTCCTTGCCTGGGTGTGGCAACTCCGCCGCTGGAAAGTGGAAGGGGGGCTGATCCCGAAGAGACCTGTTAAATTGCCGGTGCCGGATGCGCTGGACTTCGCTGGAGAACAAAAATCTGATGGCTAATCTGGCCGCTTTACTTCGCTTACCCGCTAACATGAAAGACACGCAGTGGAAGGTGCTGGCCGGGCCGATCCTGATCCTGCTGATCCTGTCGATGATGGTGCTGCCGCTGCCGCCGTTTATCCTCGATCTGTTGTTTACCTTCAACATTGCCCTGTCGATCATGGTGCTGCTGGTGGCGATGTTCACCCAGCGTACGCTGGATTTCGCCGCCTTCCCGACCATTCTGCTGTTCTCCACCTTATTACGCCTGGCGCTGAACGTGGCCTCAACGCGTATCATCCTGATGGAAGGCCATACCGGGGCTGCTGCCGCCGGGCAGGTGGTGGAAGCCTTTGGCCACTTCCTGGTGGGCGGGAATTTCGCCATCGGTATTGTGGTGTTTGTTATCCTGGTGATCATCAACTTTATGGTCATCACCAAAGGGGCCGGGCGTATTGCCGAGGTGGGGGCACGTTTCGTCCTCGACGGCATGCCGGGTAAGCAGATGGCGATCGATGCCGACCTCAATGCCGGACTGATTGGCGAAGAGGAGGCGAAAAAACGTCGTTCTGACGTGACCCAGGAAGCCGACTTCTACGGTTCGATGGACGGGGCCAGTAAGTTTGTTCGCGGTGATGCCGTCGCCGGTATCATGATCATGATTATCAACGTCATCGGCGGCCTGCTGGTGGGCGTGGTACAGCACGGGATGGACGCCGGACATGCGGCCGAAACCTATACGCTGCTGACCATTGGTGATGGTCTGGTCGCGCAGATCCCGGCGCTGGTGATCTCGACCGCTGCCGGGGTTATTGTCACCCGCGTCGGCACCGATCAGGACGTCGGTGAGCAGATGGTGGGCCAGCTGTTTAATAACCCGCGCGTGATGATGCTCAGTGCGGGCGTCCTCGGCCTGCTCGGCCTGGTACCGGGAATGCCGAACCTGGTCTTCCTGCTGTTTACCGCCGCCTTACTGGGCCTGGCCTGGTGGATACGCGGTAAAGAGATGAAGCCTCAAGGCAGCGAAGTGCCGGCCATGTCAATGGTCCGCCAGCCGGAAAGCGCCGCCAGCGTTGAAGCCACCTGGGGCGATGTCCAGCTGGAAGATTCCCTCGGGATGGAAGTTGGCTACCGGCTGATCCCGATGGTGGACAGCGCCCAGGACGGCGAGCTGCTGGGACGTATCCGCAGCATCCGTAAGAAATTTGCGCAGGAGATGGGCTTTCTGCCGCCGGTGGTGCATATCCGCGACAACATGGATCTGACGCCGGCCCGTTACCGTATTCTGATGAAAGGGGTGGAGATCGGCAGCGGTGACGCCTATCCGGGGCGCTGGATGGCGATTAACCCCGGCACGGCGGCAGGGACACTTCCGGGAGAAGTGACCGTTGACCCGGCCTTTGGTCTGGAGGCGATCTGGATTGACAGCGCGCTGAAAGAGCAGGCACAGATTCAGGGCTTCACGGTGGTGGAAGCCAGTACCGTAGTGGCCACGCATCTTAACCACCTGATCGGCCAGTACGCCAGTGAGCTGTTCGGCCGTCAGGAAGCGCAGCAGCTACTGGATCGCGTGACCCAGGAGATGCCGAAGCTGACGGAAGATCTGATCCCTGGCGTGATCACGCTGACCACGCTGCACAAGGTGCTGCAGAATCTGCTGGCGGAGCGTGTTTCTATCCGCGATATGCGCACTATTATTGAGACCCTGGCGGAGCACGCGGCGGTGCAGACCGATCCGCAGGAGCTGACTTCGGTGGTACGTGTGGCTCTTGGCCGGGCGATCACTCAGCAGTGGTTCCCGGGCAACGGGGAAGTGCAGGTCATTGGCCTGGATACCACCCTTGAGCGTTTGCTGCTGCAGGCGCTACAGGGCGGTGGCGGTCTGGAGCCGGGTCTGGCGGATCGCCTGCTGGCGCAGGCGCAAACTGCGCTGCAGCATCAGGAAGGGCTGGGCGCGCCGCCGGTGCTGCTGGTGAACCATCCGCTGCGTGCGCTGCTGGCCCGCTTCCTGCGCCGCTCGCTGCCGCAGCTGATGGTTATTTCAAATATGGAACTGACCGACAACCGCAATATCCGAATGACGTCCACTATTGGGGGGCACTGATGAAGACGCTGGCAGGACTGTTGCTGCTGCTGCCTTGCCTGAGCCTGGCGGCTGACGGTGGCTGGCAGGCGAGCGCAACGGGCCCGGCACTCTCAAACCGGGGCGTACAGGCGTCATCGCGCCCTCTCAGCCCGCCTGAAGTGGTGCCCGGTATGATGACTGATGTGGTGTGGCGCTATACGCTCAGTGCGCCTGCCCCTGCCGGTTTGCAGGTTCGCTTATGCTCAGAGAGCCGTTGTGTGCCGATTGAAGGGGCCAGCGGTTCAACGCGCGGGCTGACCAACGTGGCCGCCGGAGAGACGTTACGCTTTATCTATCAGGTAGAGGGAAAAGGGCGGGTGTTTCCGGTGTTGCGGGTGGTCAGCAATGAGGTGATGGTGAATTACCGCCAGGCGTCGGCGCTTCCTGCGGTTTATCCGCACTGATCACCGGGTCTGATCTCTGTTTCTGCCGGGTACTTTCGCGGTGGGAACCGCGTCTGGTTCCGGGGGGAAGGGCTGCTTTCTGCACCGGCACGAGCGCATCCCTGGCCGTGAGTCTGCTGGCCTCAGACTGACCGCTGAACATTTAACGAGGGAAAGTTGAGGGCAGAGTTCCGGGGCGACCCTTGTTCCGGCCGCCCCTGAGCGCTTACATCCGTTCTACGGTTTCAATACCCAGCGTATCCAGACCCTGCTTCAGGGTTTTCGCCGTCAGCAGCGCCAGACGCAGGCGGCTCTGCTTTGTCGCCTCATCTTCAGCCGTCAGGATCGGGCAGTGCTCGTAGAAGCCGGAGAACAGCCCGGCGAGATCGTAAAGATAGCTACACATCACATGCGGCATCCCGTCGCGGGCAACCTGAGTAATGGTCTCTTCGAACTGCAACAGCCGGACGGCCAGCGCTGCTTCACGATCTTCCGCAATGGCGGTCGCGCCAGTAATGCCGTGCTCATCAATGCCGGCCTTACGGAACACCGACAGCACGCGCGTATAGGCGTACTGCATGTAGGGTGCCGTGTTACCTTCAAACGCCAGCATGTTGTCCCAGTCGAAGATATAGTCGGTAGTGCGGCTTTTCGACAGGTCAGCATATTTCACGGCCCCGATGCCGACGATATTCGCCAGCGCCTTCAGTTCGTCCGCAGGCATGTCCGGGTTCTTTTCGGAAACCAGCTTCGTCGCACGCTCAATGGCCTCATCCAGCAGATCGGAGAGCTTGATTGTGCCCCCGGCGCGGGTTTTAAACGGCTTACCATCTTTGCCCAGCATCATGCCGAACATATGGTGCTCCAGCGGGATGGAGGCCGGAACGTAACCGGCTTTCCGTACGATAGTCCAGGCCTGCATCAGATGCTGGTGCTGACGTGAATCGATGTAGTACAGCACGCGATCTGCTTTCAGGGTTTCATAGCGGTATTTAGCGCAGGCAATATCCGTGGTGGTGTAAAGATAGCCGCCATCCTTTTTCTGGATGATCACCCCCATCGGCTCGCCTTCCTTGTTTTTGTATTCATCAAGGAATACGACCGTCGCGCCTTCGCTCTCTACGGCCAGGCCTTTGGCTTTCAGGTCGGCAACGATACCCGGCAGCATATCGTTGTACAGGCTCTCGCCCATCACATCGTTGCGGGTCAGGGTGACATTCATACGGTTATAGATCAGCTGGTTTTGCGCCATCGTGATATCCACCAGGCGTTTCCACATCTTACGGCAGTATTCGTCCCCGCCCTGCAGTTTCACCACATAACCCCGTGCGCGTTCGGCAAATGCCGGGTCTTCGTCGTAGGTACGCTTGGCTTCACGGTAGAACACTTCCAGATCCGCCAGGGCGATCTCTTCATGCTGTTCGTTTTGCTGCTTCTCAAGGAAGGCAATCAGCATACCGAATTGCGTACCCCAGTCGCCGACATGGTTGGCGCGGATCACGTTATGGCCGAGAAACTCCAGGGTCCGGACGGCGGCGTCACCAATAATGGTGGAACGAACGTGGCCAACGTGCATCTCTTTAGCCACGTTAGGCGCAGAGTAGTCAATCACCACAGTCTGAGGCTCAACGGGGGCGACACCCAGCTTCGGCGCGGCCAGCACGCTGTCGATCTGGGTGGACAGCCACTCGGGAGCGAGGAAAATATTGATAAACCCGGGGCCGGCAATTTCCACTTTTTTGGCAATGCCGGTGAGGTCGAGCTGCTCCAGCACTTTTTCGGCCAGCTGTCGTGGTGGCATCCCCAGGGTTTTGGCGACGGCCATCATGCCGTTAGCCTGGTAGTCACCAAACTGTGCTTTAGCCGACTGGCGTACCTGAGGTTCACAATCCTGGGGCGCACCCACTGCGATCATCGCCTGACTGACTTTTTCTGAGAGAAGAGCCTGAATATTCACCGAGTTACCTTAATTTTTTTGAAAGCCCTTGCGCCGCAGCGCAGGCCGTTGTCACCGCGCCGCCGTTAACAGGATAGAAGTGGCCCGTGGCGTCAGCGCTTAAAAAAGAAGGGGAAAAGTATACTGCATTTAGGAACAAGTTATCCAGGAACCTGCACGCCTGGATAACTTGCAGGATAAGCGTGGGAAAACCGTGCGGTGGGGCGGTGTTCTGGCAGACGGAATTAACGGCGGCGTTGCGGCCGGTGCGGACTCGCTACAGTCGTTTTTCCGTTTCGTACCCGCCAGTGGCGTACAATCGCCAATGCCATCATCGCGATCAGCACGGCGACAAGCAGTATCATAAGCATTGAGCTTTTCCTTGTGTTGATGGTCGGGACAAATCTATAAGAAAGCAGAATAGCCTACAATGGACCCTTTCCGATTTAGGAATTGTCGCATTGTATAAATTTAACTAAACTAAAACATAAACTTAAAGGCCATTTTCTAAAAATAAAACTGGTACTGAACCACCCGGTACTGGATGCTGCAGGGGCTAAAGGGGCAATTAATATGAATAATTCCGATAAGAGGGGAGTTTTCTATTCAATTACCTGGTCTTTAAATTCCTTCCCGGCGAAGGGTATTAATAAGAAAAATTACTGTAAACGAAGGATTTCAGCAGGATGAACATCAAAAATGTCGAGGAACTCAGCGATCTGGCTAATGATTTGCCGCGCTTTTTACACTCCCTTTACCATCTTGCCGACCGCCTGGAGCTCGGCCTTGACGGGTTAGAGGTGGATCATATTGCGGTCAGGTGCCATCAGAACACGACGGCTGAACGGTGGAAAAGGGGCTTGCTGCGCTGCGGTGCTCTCTTCTCTGAAAAGGAGATTGGTGGGCGGCCAGTGGCTTTGTTTGAATTAACCACCCCGCTTGAGGTGGGGCCCTGGCAGATTAGCCTGGTGGAGCTGCCGTGGCCGGGGCAGCGGCTTTACCGTCATGAAGGCTGGGAGCATGTAGAAGTGGTGCTGCGCGGTGATGTGCAGACGCTGGGTGCCCGTGCGCTGGCGCTGATGGGGGATGCAGGTCTGACCCGGCAGGGTATTACGATTAAAACCAGTGCGCCCAAAGGCGCGGGTGAACGTCTGCCGAACCCGACCCTGGCGGTGACCGACGGCCAGGTGACCATCAAGTTCCATCCGTGGAGCCTGAAAGAGATCGTAGAGAGTGAAACCGCCGGCTGAAATTAACGCCCGATGGCCAGCGCCAGCGTCATGCGGCGTAATGCTTCGTCCAACATCGCACGCTGGCAGCCGAAGTTGAAACGAATAAATTTATCGTCGCCAAAGTCCCGGCCCGGTGAGAAGCCCAGCCCGTGTTTTTCGAAGAACAGCGCCGGGCTGGCGACTTTCAGCTTGCTGGCATCAATCCAGGCCAGATAGCTGCCTTCCGGGGCGACCATGCTCAGGCCCGGCAGTGTATTGACATGCCGGGTCAGGCAATCTCGGTTGCCACGCAGGTAGTCCAGCTGTGCATCCAGCCAGGGCTGGCCGTCCCGCCAGGCAGCGGTCGCTGCGACAAAGGACAGCACGTCGACATCCGGCACCAGGCCTTTGCGCTGCCGGTTAAAGCGCTCACGCAGATCCCGATCGGGAATGATCGCCAGTGAAGCCCCCAGACCAGCAATATTAAAGCTTTTTGACGGCGACAGCAGGGTAACGGAGCGGCGGGCGGCATCTTCGCTGAGGCTGGCAAACGGGATATGCTTCACGCCCGGTTCCAGCAGCAGGTCGCAGTGGATTTCATCGGAGCAGACGACCAGGTCATGGCGCTGGGCAAAACGGAGCTGTGCCTCCAGCTCTGCGCGACGATACACCGTACCGCCGGGATTGTGCGGGTTACACAGTAATAACAGTTTTTCGTTACCGGTCATCTGTTCATCCAGCCTGTCCAGATCCATCACCCAGCGCTGGTCCTGCAACTGCATCGGTGCGCGGATCTGGGTGCGTCCGGCGAGTTTTGCCGCCTGCATGAACGGAGGATAAATCGGGGTCGGTGCGACAGTGCCCTGGTGCGGTTCGGTAAAGGCGCGCACGCTCAGGTTGAGACCGGTGACCACGCCGGGTAAAAATACCAGCCACTCCGGCTGTATATGCCAGCCGTAGCGCGCACTCATGCGCTCGATGACAAGGTGAATCAGCTCTTCGGGGGGCACCCCATAACCAAAGATCCCGTGTGAGATACGTGTCTGTAATGCTTCGGTAATACAGTCTGCTACGCGATAATCGGTGTCGGCGACCCACAGCGGAAGGATATCCCGATCACCATATTTTCGCCATTTCAGGCTATCGCTGTGACGGCGGTCTATCCGTTGGTCAAAATTGAATGCCATGATGCTGATTCCCGTTAAAATAAATACCTGCAATACCGATCAGACTAATCATCGGCATCGAAATAAACAACCAGCCAGCAGTGATAAACCGGAGGATGGGATGCGAAAACTGGAAATATGCTGCTACGGAGTGGACTGTGCCGTTACGGCAGAACGGGCAGGGGCTGACCGGGTAGAGCTGTGTGCGGCACCGGCAGAAGGGGGGCTGACACCGTCGGCGGGGGCACTGATGTCTGCACGGCAGCGTGTGTCCATTCCGGTTCACCCTATTGTCCGGCCGCGCGGCGGCGACTTCTGCTACAGCGAAATTGAATTCGAACAGATGAAGTCAGATATCGACTTCATCCGCGAACAGGGTTTTCCCGGTCTGGTGATCGGCCTGCTGGACGTTGACGGCCATATTGACCTGCCGAGGATGCAGCAGGTAATGAGGCAGTGCCAGGGTATGGAAGTGACGTTTCATCGCGCCTTCGACCTTTGCCACAGCCCGCTGCTGGCGATGACCCAGCTCACCGAACTGGGTGTGGCGCGTATTCTGACCTCCGGGCAGCAGCAGAGCGCAGAGAGTGGACTTCCACTGTTAAGGGAACTTACCCATAAAGCCCGTGGTCTGAAAGTCATGGCTGGCGCAGGCGTCCGCCTCAGCAATGTGCAAAAGTTTATTGATGCCGGCGTTATTGAACTCCACAGTTCCGCCAGCCAGCGTTTGGGGTCGTCCATGCGCTATCGTAAGGCCGGTGTGTCGATGTGTTCAGACGTCGAAAATGACGAATTCACCCGCACCTGTGTTGACGGTGACGTGGTGGCCGCGATGAAAAGCGCCATGTCTTTCGGTGCCCCGGTCAAAGTCGCCTGAGCGCGCGAATGATAATCCTCATGGTATGCGTCGCCCGCTTTCCATGATGATGCCCCCCGATTTTGCCGCGCAGCACGCCGAACCCTGACGTGATGTTTGCAAGTACCAGACCCCAGCTACCTTTGTTGGGGTTTTTTTTGCTTCAGACGCCGGTTACAGGTGCGTTAATACACAAAAAAACTCTACACTGCCTGCATCTCTTTACTCTGTCATGGAAGTCGTGATGAAGATTCATTTTTTAAGGTATTCGCTGATCGCTACGCTGACGCTGCTGGTCACTCCGGCGCTGCAGGCGGCACCTGCCTGTCAGCCCGGGTATCAGCAGGTCAACAGTAATAACAGCATCGTCATGCTGGGCGGAACGGCGAAAGGGCCGATAAAGCAGTTTGTGTTGGGTGAATTTGGCAAGGATGTAAACCAGCAGAAGCGCATGATCGGGGAGTTTGATCGCTGCGGCGTTATGCAGCGGGCCGATCTCCGCTACGACAAACTGGAAGGCCGCCTGCAGATTGGGCTGGTGCAAAATTTTGAACGCGTCAGTGATGGCTGGCTCTCCCACTATGAGATGACGGTGTCTGAGCTGCGCGGCGGTGAACCCGTGGTGATCAATGACAAACGTGGCACCACGCACTACCGCACCGATAAGCGCGGTATGATCGTCAGTTCGGCCGATGCCTTTACGCTGAAGGGGGAAAGTGGGTTCACGGAAACTACGCACTTTTTTGACCGCCAGTCGCGTCTGATCCGCAGCACATCCCGGGGCACGGACACCAACAGCAACGGCGTACTCACTTACCGCTGGAATAAAAAGAATCAGCTGGTGGCTTCAGACTCTGAGCGGCAGAAAATGACCTGGGACTATGACAGTCGGGAGCGTGAGCTGCGGCTGAATACCCGCTCTGACAGCCCGATGAGCAGTATGACAACGGAGGACGAATGTCAGCTCTGGGACGATCAGGGCAACTGTACGCTCAGTTATGCTCGCGAGATGGAAGTGTTCCCCGGGGGAATTGTCCGGCGAAATATCACGGCGGCTTACCGCTATGAGTACTGGAAGTAGGCCGGTCTCGGCTAAAAAGGCCGGCCAGCGTGGCCAGCCTGTCACGGCAGAGCTTACTTCACCGACTGGCTAAAGGCATCGACGGCCAGAATGGCATGGGCCACGTCGACGGCGCTCAGGCCGGGGTTAAGATTTTTCAGGGTATCCCCGTCGTTACCGGCCAGTGCGCCAATTTTCACCAGGTTTTCCCAGCTCTCATTTTCCAGGTGCATCTCTTTCAGCGTGGTCGGCATGTTTATCGCGCGGTAAAAACGGACGTAGCGGGCAATCTCTTCGTCCGGGCGCTGTTCGAGGATCATCTGCGTCAGCGTGCCGTAGGCGACTTTTTCACCGTGCGTCAGATGATGGATATCCCCTTCAATCGCCGTAAAGCCGTTATGGATAGCGTGAGCACCCGCCAGACCGGCATTTTCAAAGCCCAGGCCAGAAAGGAGCGTATTGGCCTCCACCACCGCTTCCACTGCCGGCGTCACCAGCTGTTTTTCCACCGCCTGACAGGCACTCAGGCCCCAGGTGAGCAGGGTTTTCTCACAGGCTTCAGCAATGGCCATCCCGGCAATCGTCGGATCACCGTTGACCATGGATTTGCTGTGCGACCGCTTGACCGCCCGGGCTTCAACGTAGGTGGCCAGCCCGTCAGCGATGCCGGAGGCAAACAGACGCACCGGAGCACGAACGCAGACCTGAGTATCCACCAGCACCAGATCCGGATTTTTGTTATAGAAACGGTAGCTTTCAAATACACCGCTGTCGGAATAGATCACCGACAGCGCGCTGCAGGGGGCATCAGTGGAGGCAATGGTCGGCACGACGGCAACCGGCTGCTTCAGTTCGTCGGCGACCGCTTTCACCGTGTCAAGGGTTTTGCCACCGCCCAGGCCGACCACGATGCCGGTGCCTTTCTCTTTTGCCAGATTAGCCAGCCGGGTAATTTCGCTGCCTGAGGCTTCGCCGTTAAACGCCGCGTAGTGAAAGTCGATATTGCTGGCCGCCAGTGACGCTTTGACCGTTTCGCCGGTCAGCCCCCAGACGATATCGTCAGCCACCACGAAGGCGCTGCTGCCCAGTTCGGCAAGGTATTCGCCCAGGTGATCGAGCTGCCCGGCACCCTGAATGTATTTCCGTGGTGATGAAAAAACAAATTTACTCATACCAGTTACTCCTTTCAGGTGAAATGAACGCATAACTGACTTTAGACTAATCCCTTAGTATTAAGATTTTTACCCAAAATGAGGTATTTAATAAAAAAGGACAGGTTGATTGACGGGGATCAGAAATGGGACGGCGCAGTGACGAGGGGGGAAGGGAAATACAGGGCCGTCGTGTGACGATCGGCCCTGGCATGGTCAGGGTTTGGTCGCGACCAGTACCGCGCGCAGCGGGGCAGGGTAGCCCTCAACGGTTTTCGTCGGGTCATTCGGGTCGAGAAATTCGGCCAGCGACTCGCTGGTCATCCAGCTGGTGCGACGCTGTTCGTCAGTGCTGGTCACCGAGTAGTCGGCAATACGCACGTTAGTGAAGCCGCATTTCTCCAGCCAGTTTTTCAGCGCCCCGGTGGACGGGATAAAGTAAACGTTGCGCATCTGAGCGTATCGTTCACCCGGCACCAGCACCTGCTGGTCATCCCCTTCCACCACCAGCGTCTCCAGCACCAGCTCACCGCCGCTGACCAGCTGATTTTTCAGCTGGAACAGATGATCGAGCGGAGAGCGACGATGGTACAGCACGCCCATGGAGAACACGGTATCGAACGCTTTAAGCTCCGGTAACTGCTCAATGCCCAGCGGCAGCAGGTGCGCACGCTGGTCGTTGCCCAGCAGCTTACGCACTGCCTCAAACTGGCAGAGGAACAGCTGCATGGGATCGATACCCACCACCAGGTTCGCGCCGGCACCCAGCATCCGCCACATGTGATAACCACTGCCGCAGCCGACATCCAGCACTGTACGTCCGGCCAGCGGGGAGATATGCGGCAAAACACGCTCCCATTTCCAGTCGGATCGCCATTCGGTATCAATGTTCACCCCATAGAGTGAAAACGGCCCTTTACGCCACGGCATCAGGTTGCGCAGCAGCTTTTCAATCCCTTCGCGCTGGCGGGCCGACAGCTGGCTGCTGTCCGCAGTGACGCTGTGCAGCAGATCCAGCGTTTCCGGCGTCAGCGCTGGCAGGTGTTCAACCGACCGGTCCCAGTTTTTAAAGTGCCCGTGCAGGGCTTCGCGCTGCCAGGCGGCGATTTGTGCGGGCAGCGTTTCCAGCCAGTGCGACAGCGGACTTTTGGCGATCAGTTGATAAAAATTTCCAAAATCCATCAGGCGTGACCTGCTTTTAAGGCCACCAGAGAGCCAAAGTTGAAACACTGGAACCACAGTTCGGCGTGCGGGAAGCCGGCCGTATGCAGGCGCTGTTTGTGGGTTTCCACGCTGTCAGTCAGCATCACATTTTCCAGCATGCTGCGCTTCTGGCTGATCTCCAGTTCGCTGTAACCGTTAGCCCGTTTAAAATCGTGGTGCATATTAAACAGCAGCTCGCCCATATCAGGGTCAGCAAAGCTGAATTTTTCTGACAGGACCAGCGCACCACCGGGGCGCAGCCCCTGGTAAATCGTGTTCAGCAGCTGCTGACGCTCTTCAGGAGCAAGAAACTGTAAGGTGAAATTCAGTACAACCAGGGACGCATTTTCAATCGGGATCTGGCGAATGTCAGCCTCGATCACCTCCACCGGGGTGTCGGCACGGAACGCATCAATATGGCGTCGGCAGCGTTCTATCATCGCCGGAGAGTTATCCACGGCGATGATCTGACAGCCAGGGGCCTGAATGTGGCGACGCACCGACAGGGTGGCCGCGCCCAGCGAACAGCCCAGGTCATAAACCCGGGAGTCGGGCTGAACAAAGCGCCCGGCTAACATCCCAATCATTGAAATAATGTTGGAATAGCCGGGCACGGAGCGCTGAATCATGTCGGGAAACACTTCAGCAACGCGCTCATCAAACGTCCAGTCGCCCAGTTTGGCAATTGGCGCGGAGAACAGCGTATCGCGGTTAGACATAGTGGTAAGTCCGGGGAAGCTAACGGAAAGGGCATATTCTGGCAGAAAGCGATGCGCGCTGCACCTTTTCTGCCAGCCTGACCGTCAGGAAAGGCCAAACACCAGGTCCCAGGGCAGGAACAGCAGATTGACCAGCACCATTCCTGCCAGCGACAGGAGCGTCAGGATCATCCCATTACGTCGCCACAGTACGGTGCGGCTGCGCAGGCCCCACGCATGCATCATGCGGCCAAAGAAGAAAAACAGGCCCAGCAGGTGCAGCATCCAGATATCGGCACCGTTCATCTCCATCATCACCAGCAAAAACATGGCGATGGGAATATTTTCTACCGCATTGCCGTGGATGCGAATGGCCAGCTGCAGATCGGAGACGCCGCCATCACCTATAGATACCCGGTACTGTCGACGCAAACGCACGACGTCGAGTAAAAACTTCAGGATAAACAGCGAACCAAGTACCACGTAAAGTGCACTGACCATCTCTCACTCCATGATGTAAGAATTATCTTGCCGAACAGGGTAGCGAAGAAACTTCAGGCTGTCGCCTGCCCGTCGATCAAAACAGCATCTCCTGCTGTGGCCAGTCGGGGACATCACCGATGCCGGGCACTGCCTGCCGCAGGGCAGGCCAGAGCGCGCGCACCAGATCGGGAGCGAAACCCACATCCGGTGTATGAATAAACAGCCAGGGCTGGCCCGCTGCACACCACTGCGGCAGACGCTGTACCCACGCCTCAAACCAGCCCGCATTGGCGGTGAGGTTATCACCTCCGATAAAGCGGATCATCGGCGCATCCGCCGTCATCACGGCGTGAACGGGCAACTTCGGTTTTTTACGCTGCGCTTCGATAATTGCCGGAGAGGAGGGAATGGCGCTGTGAACCCCACGCGTATCGAGGATCACCCGGTTTACACCGCGCTGATGCAGTCCGCGATTCAGCGTCTGCTCTGCCTCACCCTTGGCGAAAAATTCAGGGTGGCGTACCTCAACACCGTAGCGGAACGCCGCCGGCAGTCCGTCCAGAAACTGCCAGAGTGCGGGCAGGTCAGCGGGTGAAAACGCTGACGGCATCTGCAGCCAGAACTGCCCCATGCGATCGGCCAGCGGGGCGAGCAGATCAAAAAATTCGGCGGTCAGATCGTCACACTGTCGCAGCGCCGCCTGATGGCTGATGGTGGCCGGAAATTTAAAACAGAAGCGGAAGTCATCATGGGTCATGGCCCGCCAGCGCTGAACCACCTCCGGGCGCGGTAGCGCATACAGCGTGGTGTTGCCTTCGACACAGTTAAAGTAGCGGGCATAATCTTCCAGGGTGGTCATCCCCAGCTTTTTCCATTGTGGGTGCTGCCACTGCGGCAGGCCGAGATACAACGGCGTCATCGCATTTCCTGTTTAGGTGAACTGCGGGCGACTGTAACGTGCGAAGAGGGAGGAGCGCAACACAGATTGCGGAGGAGGGTGACCGGTTCCCTCCGGTCGGGACTGCCCTATTTTAGCGCGGCTATAATCTCCTCACTCTGGCGAACGCGGGCAATGCGCGGGAAGATCCATTCGACGCTGGCGTGATGCTGTTCCGCCGTCGCGGTGCTGCAGATGTCCTCGGCAATCACCAGATTGAAGCCCATTTCCCAGGCATTGCGGGCGGTTGACTCCACGCCGATATTGGTGGCAATGCCGCCCAGCACAAGGGTGTCAATGCCGCGTCGGCGCAGCTGTAGTTCCAGGTCCGTGCCGTAAAATGCACCCCACTGGCGTTTGATAACGTACAGATCGCTGGCCTGGGCATTCAGTGCCTCAGGGTAGTCCCACCAGTTGTCCGGCAGCGCACCGCCGGCATGGGCGGCATCCACCGGCTGTGTCAGCGCCTCCGCAAAATCGGCAGACCAGCCAACGCGAACCAGCACTACAGGAGCATTAACGGCGCGAAAATGCGCGGCCAGCGTGGCCGATCGGCGGACGACGTCATCGGCGGAATGCGGAGCATGGCCAAAGGGCAGAATGCCTTCCTGCAGATCGATCAGAACCAGAGCGGTGGTGTTGGGGTTAAGTTTCACTATCAGAATCTCCGCGAGAGAGTGGGAAACCGTCAAGAGTACAAATAAAAGGCCTCAGGCGGCGATGAAAATGATGTCGGTAAAGCGCAGTGTTTTGTTAGCGGTTATGTCGTGGTGATGATGTTTTGTTAACCATCTGCTCCTGTGAGAGAGCATATCGAGTTTTTTCTGCCCCTTTCCCGCGCCGACAGCACTTATCCTGTGAGCCATTTTCCATTATAATGGCAGCCATTTTTCGCGGCAGCAGCGCTCCTCAGAGCAGGATATTGACCATAAAGCTGTGCCAGCAGCGCTGAAGTTAAAAGGATATCATTATGCGTACTGAGTATTGTGGGCAGATCAATCTGTCTCATGTAGGCCAGCAAGTGACACTGTGCGGTTGGGTTAACCGTCGCCGCGATCTCGGCAGCCTGATCTTTATTGATATGCGTGACCGTGAAGGCATCGTGCAGGTGTTCTTTGACCCGGATCGTCAGGAGGCCTTCAAACTGGCCTCTGAACTGCGTAACGAGTTCTGCATCCAGTTAACCGGCACCGTCCGTGCGCGCGATGAGAAGAACAAAAACAGCGATATGGCGACCGGCGAGATCGAAGTGTTCGCCACCGATCTGACCATCATCAACCGCTCTGAACCGCTGCCATTAGACTCCAATATGGCCAACAGCGAAGAAGCGCGTCTGAAGTATCGCTATCTTGACCTTCGTCGTCCGGACATGGCGAACCGCCTGAAAGCCCGTGCGAAAATCACCAGCTTTGTGCGCCGCTTTTTGGACGAGCACGGTTTCCTGGATATCGAAACCCCGATGCTGACTAAGGCGACGCCGGAAGGTGCCCGTGACTATCTGGTGCCAAGCCGCGTACACAAAGGCAAGTTTTATGCGCTGCCACAATCACCTCAGCTGTTCAAACAGCTGCTGATGATGTCCGGCTTTGACCGTTACTATCAGATCGTAAAATGCTTCCGTGACGAAGATTTACGTGCGGATCGTCAGCCTGAATTTACCCAGATCGATGTGGAAACCTCCTTTATGACCGCACCGCAGGTGCGTGAAATCATGGAGCGTCTGGTACGCAACCTGTGGGTCGACGTGAAGTCAGTGGAGCTGGGTGATTTCCCGACCATGACCTTCGCAGAGGCGATGCGCCGTTATGGTTCCGATAAGCCTGACCTGCGTAACCCGATGGAGCTGGTGGACGTAGCCGATCTGGTGAAAGACGTCGAGTTTAGCGTCTTCTCCGGCCCGGCCAATGATGCCAAAGGCCGGGTGGCGACCCTGCGTGTACCGGGTGGCGCACAGCTGAGCCGCAAGCAGATTGACGACTACACCAAGTTTATCGAAATCTACGGGGCCAAAGGCCTGGCGTGGATGAAGGTCAACGAGCGGGCTAAAGGTCTGGACGGTGTCGCCAGCCCGGTTGCCAAGTTCCTCAATGCCGGGATTGTTGAAGAGATTCTGGCGCGTAACGGCGCTGCTGACGGGGACATCATCTTCTTCGGCGCGGGCAGTGCGAAAGTGGTGGCTGATGCGCTGGGTGCCCTGCGCCTGAAGCTGGGTCGCGATTTGAAAATCACCAACGAAGCTGCCTGGGCTCCGCTGTGGGTGGTTGACTTCCCGATGTTTGAAGAAGACGGTGAAGGTGGCCTGACGGCCATGCATCACCCGTTCACCGCGCCAAAAGAGATGACGCCGGACGAACTGAAAAATGCCCCGGAAACCGCTATCGCCAACGCTTACGACATGGTGATCAATGGTTATGAAGTGGGCGGTGGTTCCGTGCGTATCCATAACGGTCAGATGCAGCAGACCGTGTTTGGCATTCTCGGTATCACCGAGCAGGAGCAACGTGAGAAGTTTGGCTTCCTGCTGGATGCGCTGAAGTTCGGTACACCACCGCACGCCGGTCTGGCCTTTGGTCTGGACCGTCTGGTGATGCTGCTGACCGGCACCGATAATATTCGCGACGTCATCGCCTTCCCGAAAACCACCGCAGCGGCCTGTCTGATGACCGAAGCGCCAAACTTTGCTAACCCGGCCTCGCTGGCCGAGCTGGGCATTGAAGTGGTGAAGAAAGTGAAAGATCAGCCGTCAGAGAACGAATAATGGCGTTTAAGCATCCGGTTTCGGTTCTGGTGGTGATCTATGCCCTGGATACCCGGCGGGTGCTGATGTTGCAGCGACGTGATGATGTGGACTTCTGGCAGTCGGTCACCGGCAGCCAGGAGCCCGGTGAAAGTCTGCTACAGACCGCACAGCGGGAAGTACAGGAAGAGATCGGAATTGATATTAACGCCGGACAGCTCACATTCGAGGACTGCCAGCGTCATATAGAATTCGAAATCTTTGCGCACTTTCGCCACCGCTATGCGCCGGAGACTACCCACAACCGGGAACACTGGTTTACGCTGGCGCTGCCTGTGGAATGCGACATCACATTGAGCGAGCATCTGGCCTTTCAGTGGCTGGATGCCCCGGCCGCCGCCGCGCTCACCAAGTCCTGGAGTAACCGCCAGGCAATTGAAGAATTCGTAGTGTAATTTTTGTTTTTTATCTTTTGAACTTAGCCAAACGTTCAGGCGTCTGTCGGTGCAGCGAGATTGCAGCCAGCAAGACAGCCTGTTCAGCGTTGATTTGGAGACAAGAGTAAATGGCAGGACATAGTAAATGGGCGAACACCAAGCACCGCAAGGCTGCTCAGGATTCCAAACGCGGTAAAATCTTCACCAAAATCATTCGTGAGCTGGTGACGGCCGCCAAACTGGGCGGCGGTGATGCAAACTCTAACCCGCGCCTGCGCGCGGCAATGGACAAAGCCCTGTCGAACAACATGACCCGTGACACCATGAACCGTGCTATTGCGCGCGGCGTGGGCGGTGACGATGACAGCAACATGGAAACCATCATCTATGAAGGCTACGGCCCGGGCGGCACCGCTGTCATGGTTGAGTGCCTGAGTGACAACCGCAACCGTACCGTGTCTGAAGTGCGTCATGCCTTCACCAAAACCGGTGGCAATCTGGGCACCGATGGTTCCGTGGCGTACCTCTTCACCAAAAAAGGGGTGATCACGTTCGCACCGGGCCTGGAGGAAGATACGGTGATGGACGCTGCGCTGGAAGCGGGTGCGGACGACGTGATGACCTGGGATGATGGCACGATCGATGTGTATACCGCCTGGGAAAATCTGGGCGCGGTCAAAGAGGCGCTGGAAGCGGCGGGTCTGAAGGCAGAAAGTGCCGAAGTCACTATGATCCCGTCCACCAAGGCGGATATGGATGCTGAAACCGCACCTAAACTGCTGCGTCTGATTGATATGCTGGAAGACTGCGACGACGTGCAGGAGGTTTACCATAATGGTGAAATTTCTGACGAGGTAGCGGAAACCCTGTGATACACCGACCATCACATCTGGTGAGCGCGTAATGGCTATTATTTTGGGGATCGACCCTGGTTCGCGCATCACCGGTTACGGTGTGATCCGGCAGGTGGGGCGGCAGTTAACCTATCTGGGCAGCGGTTGTATTCGTACCAGTGTGACTGATTTGCCGACGCGGCTGAAGCTGATTTATGCCGGAGTCAGCGAAATCATCACCCAGTTTCAGCCTGAGTTCTTCGCGATAGAGCAGGTCTTTATGGCGAAGAATGCGGACTCTGCGCTCAAGCTGGGGCAGGCACGGGGGGCGGCTATCGTGGCCGCCGTCAACCAGGATTTGCCGGTGTTCGAGTATGCCGCGCGCCAGGTTAAGCAGACCGTGGTGGGCATCGGCAGCGCCGAGAAAAGCCAGGTGCAGCACATGGTGCGGACGCTGCTTAAGCTGCCCGCCAATCCGCAGGCAGATGCGGCGGATGCGCTGGCGATTGCCATTACGCACTGCCACCTGAGCCAGAATGTTAACCGCATTGGTGAGGGAAAACTGAACCTTGCGCGCGGCCGCCTCAGTTAGCAGCGGAAGACCGCGAATCAAAATCAGGCTGGATATTCATCCAGCCTTTTTTATGCTATAAACTCCACTCTGAATAGTTATCTGAAGGAAGCGAATGTGATAGGTCGTCTGAGAGGCATTATCCTGGAAAAACAGCCGCCTGTAGTGTTGCTGGAAGCCGGCGGCGTGGGTTATGAGGTGCAGATGCCAATGACCTGTTTTTATGAGCTTCCCGACCTCAATCAAGAAGCGATTATTTTTACGCACTTTGTGGTTCGTGAAGATGCGCAGCTGCTGTTTGGCTTCAACAGTAAACCGGCGCGTGCGCTGTTCCGTGAGCTGATTAAGGTCAACGGCGTCGGGCCGAAGCTGGCGCTGGCGATCCTCTCCGGCATGTCTTCCCAGCAGTTCGTCACCGCCGTTGAACGCGAAGAGATCGCCGCGCTGGTCAAACTGCCGGGCGTGGGTAAGAAAACTGCCGAACGCTTAGTTGTGGAGATGAAAGACCGCTTCAAAGGGATGCACGGCGATCTGTTTGCCACCGATGCGCCGTTTGCGCTCACCAGCGAAATGCCGGCCGAAGCCGCTAATGATGCTGAAAGCGAAGCCGTCTCTGCGCTGGTCGCCCTGGGCTACAAGCCTCAGGAAGCCAGCCGCATGATCAGTAAGGTAGGTAAACCGACCGCTGACTGCGAAACGCTGATCCGCGAAGCCCTGCGCGCTGCTATTTAACTGAGGTAGAGCATGATTGAAGCCGATCGCCTCGTTTCCGCCGGGGTTGTTACCGAAGAAGAAGTCATTGATCGCGCCATTCGCCCGAAAATGCTGGCGGAGTATGTCGGCCAGCCGGTGGTGCGCGAACAGATGGAGATCTTCATTGAAGCCGCTAAAAATCGCGGTGATGCGCTCGACCATCTGCTGATTTTCGGCCCGCCGGGCCTGGGGAAAACCACGCTGGCGAACATTGTCGCCAACGAGATGGGCGTGAATCTGCGGACCACCTCCGGGCCGGTGCTGGAGAAAGCAGGCGATCTGGCGGCTATGCTGACCAACCTCGAACCTCACGACGTGCTGTTTATCGATGAGATCCACCGGCTGTCACCGGTGGTGGAAGAAGTCCTCTATCCGGCTATGGAAGATTATCAGCTGGATATTATGATTGGCGAGGGGCCGGGCGCCCGGTCAATCAAGCTCGACCTGCCGCCGTTCACCCTGATTGGGGCCACCACCCGCGCCGGATCTCTGACCTCGCCGCTGCGTGACCGCTTTGGTATTGTGCAGCGCCTGGAGTTTTACCGGGTGGAAGACCTGCAGCATATCGTCGGCCGCAGTGCTTCCTGCCTGGGGTTGCCGCTGAGCGATGACGGCGCGCTGGAAATCGCCCGCCGTGCCCGGGGAACGCCGCGTATTGCTAACCGACTGCTGCGGCGGGTGCGCGACTTTGCCGAGGTTCGTGCCGCCGGTAATATGAGCGGTGACGTTACCTCAAAGGCGCTGGATATGCTGAGTGTCGATACCGAAGGCTTTGACTATATGGACCGTAAGCTGCTGCTGGCGATCATCGATAAGTTCATGGGGGGGCCAGTGGGGCTGGATAACCTGGCGGCAGCAATCGGTGAAGAGCGCGAAACCATTGAGGACGTGCTGGAGCCGTATCTGATCCAGCAGGGGTTTATTCAACGCACCCCGCGTGGCCGTATGGCGACCGGGCATGCGTATAAACACTTTGGCATCACCCGCGAAGAGCAGTAGGTAGCAAACCCCGGGTACGAGGCGACCGGAAAAAGGTCTCCTCCCGGGAGGGAGAGGGGCTGCCCTTTTTCGGTCAGCCCGCCACCATCCTGATCACACCGCCGGCTTCTTCACCATACTGATGATAAACATCACTGCCGCGCCCAGTACCACGGACGGGCCGGCTGGCGTATCGTAAAACGCTGAGAACGTCAGACCCGCCGTCACCGCCAGAATACCGAACACTACGGCCAGCGCCGCCATCTGCTCAGGTGAACGGGCGAAGCGCCGGGCGGTCGCCGCCGGGATAATCAGCAGGGAAGTAATAATCAGTGCCCCGACAAACTTCATGGCAACGCCGATGGTCAGCGCGGTGATCAGCATCAGGATCATTTTCGTGCGCTGAATATTGACGCCATCGACCTGTGCCAGGTCAGGACTGATGGTGAGCGACAGCAGCGCGCGCCACTGCCAGGTCAGCAGCAGCAGCACCACGACCACGCCTGCCACAATTGTCCACAGGTCAGTGGGGGTCACCGCCAGCAAATCGCCAAACAGATAGGCCATCAGGTCTACCCGCACGTCGGACATCAGGCTGACGACCACCATACCCAGCGACAGCGCACTGTGCGCCATGATCCCCAGCAGCGTATCAATGGCCAGGTGGGGACGCCGCTCCAGCCAGACCAGCACCAGCGACAGCAGCAGCGTCACGGCGATCACCGCGTAAAAAGGGCTGACGTTAAGCAGCAGACCAAAGGCCACCCCCAGCAGTGAGGCATGCGCCAGCGTATCGCCGAAATAGGACATGCGCCGCCAGACGACAAACGAACCCAGCGGCCCGGCGGCCAGAGCCAGCAGGACGCCCGCCAGCCAGCCCGGTAATAACAGTTCAATCATGACGGCCCGTTCCTTTGCGCAGGATAATTCGTCCCTGAAGATCGTGACGGTGGTTGTGATGGTGACGATAAATGGCCAGCTGCTCCGCGCCTCGCGGGCCGAACATCGAAATAAATTCAGGGTGTCGGGAAACGGCCTCCGGGGTGCCGGAACAGCAGATATGATGATTGAGGCACAGTACCTCGTCGGTTTTAGCCATCACCAGGTGCAGGTCATGGGACACCATCAGTACGCCGCAGTTCAGCTCGCGGCGCAGCTGGTCAATCAGGTCGTACAGCGCAACCTGACCATTCACGTCCACGCCCTGTGTCGGTTCATCCAGCACCAGCAGCTGCGGCTGATTAAGCAGCGCCCGCGCCAGCAGGACGCGCTGCATCTCCCCGCCTGACAGTTTCTGCAGCGGGTACTCCAGCAGCTGTGCGGCCTGGACTCGCTTCAGCGCCGGCAAAATATCCCCGCGCTTTACCCCTGGGCGCAGGCGCATAAAACGGTCGACGGTCAGGGGCAGGGTGACATCAAGGTGGATTTTTTGCGGCACGTAACCGATGCGCAGCTGCGCCGGACGCAGCACAGTGCCGGTGGTGGGTGCAATCAGCCCCAGCACCACGCGCACCAGCGTCGATTTGCCCGCGCCGTTCGGCCCCAACAGAGTCAGGATACGCCCGGGCTGCAGCGAGAGTGAAACGTCGGACAACACGCGGCGCTGACCGAAGCTCACAGAAATTTTATCAAGAGCAATCAAAGATGACATGTTCATTACGGGTTGCAGAAATTTACGGATGTTATAATATCACAATCCATCGACACTTCACGATGGATTGAATCATTATGTTACATAAAAAAACGCGTGTATTTTCAACGCTGGCTGGCCTGAGTATCGCCGCTTCGCTTGCCCTTCCTGCCCAGGCCGATGTTGTGGCCTCCGTTAAGCCCGTCGGCTTTATTGCAGCAGCCATCGCTGATGGTGTCACCCCGGTACAGGTTCTGCTACCCGATGGCGCTTCCGAACATGATTACGCCTTACGTCCTTCTGACATTAAACGCTTGAAGAGCGCGGATTTAGTCGTCTGGGTGGGCCCGGAAATGGAAGCCTTTATGACCAAATCCGCCGCCGCTTTACCTGCCGGCAGGAACGTACAAATGAGCGGTCTTCCCGGGGTGAAACCCCTGTTGCTCAAAGGTGGAGAAGACGAAGAAGAAGAAGAACATGAGGGGCATTCAGGGCACTCACATGGGGCAGCTGACAGCCACGAGCACCACCACCACGGTGAATATAATATGCATCTGTGGATGTCCCCGGAAATTTCGAAGAAAACTGCGATTGCAATCCATGCAAAATTATTGGAACTTATGCCGCAAAGCAAGGACAAACTAGACGCAAACCTGCAGCACTTTGAGGCAGAACTGGCGTCAGCCGATGCGAAAATCAGTAATCAGTTGGCCCCGGTGAAAGGGAAAGGGTATTTCGTTTTTCATGATGCTTACACCTACTTTGAAAAACACTTCGGTCTGACCCCATTAGGTCATTTTACCGTCAACCCTGAAATCCAGCCCGGCGCACAACGTTTACATCAAATACGAACACAGTTGGTTGAGCAAAAAGCGACCTGCGTTTTTGCTGAGCCACAATTCAGGCCGGCCGTGATTGAAGCCGTTGCCAGAGGGACCACCGTGCGTTCGGGCACACTGGATCCACTCGGGACGGACATCACCCCAGGTAAAGACAGCTATGTGACATTCCTCTCACAGCTGTCCAGCCAGTATGCGAGCTGCCTGAAAGGAGAATAGAGGATCATTTAAGTGCAGCAGATATCCCGCGCTGTCGCCCTGGCGTTTAATAACCTTCCGCGGCCCCATCGCATTATGTTGGGGTCTTTGACCGTGGTGACGCTGGCCGTCACCCTGTGGCGGCCTTACGTTTATCATCCGGGTAATGAAAGCCCGATTGTCAAAACGGTCGAACTCGAAAAAAACCAGTTACGAACCCTTCTTCCGGAAGCCAGCGAACCGATAGATCAGGACACCCCTTCTCCGGCTGACGACCTGCCCAAAGATGAAATTGACGAAGATGTTGCCGACGAAAGCGGCACGCACGATTACGTCATTTCTACCGGTGATACCCTGAGCAGCGTACTTAACCAGTACGGCATTGATATGTCTGATATCAGCCAACTGGCGAAGAGCGATAAAGATCTGCGTAATCTGCAAATTGGTCAGCAGCTCTCATGGACGCTGAACGATAACGGTGAACTTCAACGCGTGACCTGGGAAGTGTCCCGCCGTGAAACCCGGACTTACGATCGTTCGGGTAACGGCTTCAAACCCTCATCGGTGATGCAAAAAGGCGAATGGCAGAACAACGTTCTGAAAGGCGTTGTTAACGGCAGCTTTGTCAGCAGCGCGAAAAAAGCGGGTCTCACCAGCAGTGAAATCAGTGCGGTGATCAAGTCACTGCAGTGGCAGATGGATTTTCGTAAGCTGCGTAACGGCGATCAGTTCTCCGTTCTGATGTCGCGTGAAGTGTTGGACGGTAAGAACGAGCAGAGCGAACTGGTCGGCGTACGACTGAACAGCGGCGGCAAGGATTACTATGCTATCCGTGCCGAGGACGGCAAGTTCTACGATCGTAATGGCTCCGGGCTGGCGCAGGGCTTTATGCGTTTCCCGACGGTGAAACAGTATCGCGTGTCATCGAACTTTAATCCGCGTCGTGTAAACCCGGTAACAGGTCGCGTTGCGCCGCATAAAGGTGTGGACTTCGCCATTCCGGTGGGAACGCCGGTGCTGGCCGTGGGTGACGGTGAAGTGATTGTGGCTAAACGCAGCGGCGGGGCAGGTAACTACGTTGCTATCCGTCATGGCCGCCAGTATATGACACGCTACATGCACCTGAAAAAACTGCTGGTCAAACCGGGTCAGAAAGTTAAACGTGGCGACCGGATTGCTCTTTCCGGTAACACCGGGCGGTCTACCGGGCCACATCTGCACTTTGAAATCTGGATCAATAATCAGGCCGTTAACCCACTGACGGCGAAAATGCCGCGTATGGAAGGTCTGTCCGGTAAAGACCGCCGCGATTACATCGCTAAAGTCCGTGACGTTGTGCCACAGTTACGCTTTAAGTAACCTTGCTGCACCATAAAAAAGCCGATGGGTGATGCCATCGGCTTTTTTTTAGTGAAAAATGAGCATTCTTGCCAATAACTTTGCAAAATGCCTCGTCAGCACTATCATAAGCCCGTTATTGTCCGAGGCGAGTGCATGGAAAACACAAAAAAAAGTCAGATTGAATTTATACCCACTTTTAAAAGAAGTTTTTTATTACCGCGTTACTGGGGAAGCTGGTTGGGCGTAGGTGCGTTTGTTGGTCTCGCCCTGTTAACACCGCGTGTGCGCGATCCGCTGCTGGGCTCGCTTGGCCGGCTGGCGGGAAAATTCGCCCGCAGCGCACGTCGTCGTGCGCAGATCAACCTGCTGTACTGCATGACTGATAAATCCGAAAGCGAGCGCGAAGCGATCATCGATGAGATGTTTGCCGTCGCCCCGCAGTCGATGGCGATGATGGCCGAACTGGCCCTGCGCCCGGAACACGCTAAAAAGCGCATCCGCTGGCACGGCAGAGAAATTATCGAAGAATTACAGCGTGACGGGAAAAATGTCATTTTCCTCGTGCCTCACGCCTGGGCTGTTGACCTGCCTGCGATGGTACTGGCGTCTGAGGGGCAGCCGATGGCGGCCATGTTCCACAACCAGAGTAACCCGGTGATGGATTATGTCTGGAACCGAGTGCGCCGCCGTTTTGGCGGGCGCATGCACGCGCGCAACGACGGGATCAAACCCTTTATTATGTCTATCCGCCAGGGATACTGGGGCTATTACCTTCCTGACCAGGATCACGGCGCGGAGCAGAGTGAGTTTGTTGAATTCTTTGATACCTATAAGGCTACGCTGCCTGCGGTAGGGAGAATGATGAAAGTCTGTCGCGCGAAAGTTGTGCCGTTATTCCCGTCCTATGACAGTAAAAACCATTGTCTGGACATCTACCTGCGACCGCCGATGGACGACCTGCCAGATGCTGATGATGTCTCTCAGGCCCGCCGACTGAATGAAGAGGTGGAAGTCTTTGTCCGTCCTCATCCGGAACAGTACACCTGGATCCTGAAGCTGCTGAAAACCCGTAAGCCGGGTGAGAAAGAGCCGTACGATCGCCAGGAGCTTTATCCAAAGAAGTGACAGGCAAAACAGGGGGCAACACTTCTGCCCGTTACCCCCTGTTTTTCAGTTAAGTACCGACCGGCGCTGCCACTCCTTTAGAAAGCCCCTCACCAGAATAAACCACACGACGCCAAAGGCCAGGTTGACCAGGCTGAACGCGCGGGACCCGTCGCTGAAATAAGCAAATTTCGCCAGTTCGATCCCCAGAGCAAAGACCAGAATACTGATCATGCCGAGCATGGCGGCCACGCTGCCTTTTCCTGCCTCGCTGGAAAACAGCGTCAGGCGATAGAGCCCGGCGTTGACCAGCCCGGTACCAAAGCCGTACAGGCTCAGTCCGGCCGTGAGCCAGAGATAGCTGTGATTATCGATCGCCGAGGCCAGCGCAGCGATGCCCAGACCCAGCAGGATTGGCCAGGCCCCGAAGCGCAGTGGGCGATCGATGGGCAAGCGTGATGCCAGCTTACCCAGCGTCAGGTTACCGGCGATCATCGCCACAAACACCGGCAGTTGCAGCAGGGCATAATCAAGGCGGGACAGCCCTTCATCATGGATCAGGATCACCGGTGAGAGCGCCACCCAGGCGAGGCAGGGGATGCTCACCAGGCCGATAGCCAGAGAGCCGCTCATTACCTGACGATCTTTAAACAGCGCCAGATAGCCTTTACCCAGGGACGACAGGGAGATCGAAACCTGCTTATCCCCGGCGGTTTCTGGCATGGTTCGCCACAGTCCGACCAGGGCGACAGCGGTGACGATAGCGAACAGCCAGAACATCGTGCGCCAGTCGCCGATTTCCAGGAAGGCCGCACCGGCCAGCGGGCCCGCCAGGGGAGCCAGCAAGGCGACGTTGGCCATCAACGCCATCATTCGCACACTCAGGGCTTCATTGAAGGCCTCCTGAATGGCGGCATAGCCCACAGCGCCGATAAAGCACAGGCTGATCCCCTGCAGAAAGCGCAGCAGAATGAATTGCTCAATGCTCTGTACCCAGTGGGTGGCCATGCAGGTGAGCATAAAGAAGGTGACGCCTGCCAGCATCACCGGCCGGCGTCCCAGTTTGTCCGACAGCGGCCCCAGCAGCCACTGTAAAACAATGCCGCCGACCAGATAGGCCGTCAGCGAGGCCGAAACCCACTCCGGCCCCACACCAAATTCACGGGTGACCAGCAGCATTCCCGGCTGGATCATATCGTGAGCAATATAGGTCGCAAATTCGAACAAAACTAATGACAGGGGAAAAATAAGGTGCCGACGGGTAAGGGTCGACACGGGGACATATGACGCCATTCTGGCTCCCTCCAGTGTGTTCAAAACATTCATTACGGGCAGTCGCCTGAACAGGCTCGCTAACATACCGCATTTTCACCTGTGCAGACTGCACTAATGTGAATAAAAGCGTGATGACAGCGCACGGACAGGGCGACAGAAAAACGAGGGGGAAAGAGGAGGACACTTCCTGCCCGGGCTGACAGTGCCCGGGCAGGTCACAGCGTATTATTCAACGCGCAGCACGCGGCTGGTGTTGGTTGTACCCGTGGTGCTCATCACATCGCCCTGAGTGACGATAACCAGATCGCCTGACATCAGGAATCCTTTCTCACGCAGCAGGTTGACCGCATCGTGTGCCGCCGCCACGCCGTCGCTGTTGCTGTCGAAAAACACCGGCGTCACGCCACGATACAGTGCAGTGAGGTTCAGCGTGCGCTCGTGGCGCGACATGGCAAAAATCGGCAGGCCGGAGGTGATACGTGAAGTCATCAGCGCGGTACGGCCGGATTCGGTCATGGTAATAATCGCGGTGACACCCTGCAGATGGTTCGCCGCATACATGGCCGACATCGCGATGGCTTCTTCGATATTATCAAACTGCACGTCAAGGCGGTGCTTGGAGACGTTGATGCTGGGGATCTTCTCCGCGCCCAGGCAAACCTTCGCCATGGCAGAGACGGTTTCGGCGGGATACTGACCTGCTGCCGTTTCCGCTGACAGCATCACCGCATCGGTGCCATCGAGCACGGCGTTGGCCACGTCCATGACTTCCGCACGGGTTGGCATCGGGTTAGTGATCATCGACTCCATCATCTGGGTGGCGGTAATGACGGAACGGTTCAACTGGCGGGCGCGGCGAATAAGGGCTTTCTGGATCCCGACCAGCTCAGGGTCGCCAATTTCAACGCCCAGATCCCCCCTGGCGACCATCACCACATCCGAGGCCAGGATAATGTCATCCATCGCTTCCTGGCTGGCTACGGCCTCTGCGCGCTCTACCTTGGAGACAATCATGGCCTCACAGCCAGCTTCGCGCGCCAGACGGCGGGCATAGTGCAGGTCTTCACCACAGCGCGGGAAGGATACCGCCAGATAGTCGACGCCAATTTTAGCGGCGGTCAGAATATCCGCTTTGTCTTTTTCCGTCAGGGCTTCGGCCGACAGGCCACCGCCCAGCTTGTTAATCCCTTTGTTATTGGACAGTGGGCCACCGACGGTCACTTCGGTAAACACTTTCATGCCCTGAACTTCCAGCACTTTCAGCTGAACGCGGCCGTCGTCGAGCAGCAGAATATCACCAGGAACAACGTCAGCTGGCAGGCCTTTGTAGTCGATGCCGACTTTCTCACGGTCGCCTTCGCCTTTACCCAGGCTGGCATCCAGCAGGAAGCGCTCACCAATATTCAGGAAAACTTTGCCTTCTTTAAAGGTTGATACACGGATCTTCGGGCCTTGTAAGTCCCCCAGAATAGCCACGTGGCGGCCGAGTTTAGCGGCAATTTCACGCACTTTATCCGCACGCATCTGGTGATCTTCGGCGGTGCCATGCGAGAAGTTCAGACGAACGACGTTGGCGCCGGCAGCGATGACTTTTTCAAGGTTATTATCGCGATCGGTGGCGGGGCCCAGTGTGGTGACAATCTTGGTTCTTCTGAGACGACGGGAGGTGGACTTTGGGATTACGGCTGGAGACGACTGGTTAATCATTTAGGGTACACCTTTTGTGAATTGTTATGTCGAATCTATGACTAAATATACTCGTCTGTGTCGCAAGGTCTGTCAGCTCTCTTGGGCACATAAGAGGATAAACAGGCGGGCTGACCACGGCAAGACACATGTCAGATTCCATCATGCCATAGCCGCACCTCATATCACAATCTGTCCGCTCGTTAAACAGAGAGCGTTTCAACCGTCATAACGATGATAAAAATTCTAACTTATGTGCCAAACATCTCTGGCCGGATGCTGGCGACTTGTGGATGCCTACATCGGTTTATCAAGTGAAAGCTGTAAATTTCAGACGGGATTGCGTCAAAAAAACCAGCATAACGTGCTTAACGTTATGAAAAAAAATAAGTGCTGAAGGGTTTTAATCTCTTTGATGCCCACTTTTATATTAGAGCTTTCAATATGGTATTTTTTTGATTTAATATGTCTCTTTCTGATTTGTATTTTCTCCATTATTTCATCCTGCGCCAGGCTAAACTTTAAGTGATTAAACGCTTTTCAGAAAAGCATTCAGCCTTTATGATTAACGAAGAAATATATTTATTCTGGGGCGTGTGTTTTAACTTAAAAGATTTTATCATTAGGTGATGTATGAATTTTAAAAGGTTTTTTTTAATTTTAATTATGATGATATTTTTTATTAAAGGTGCAGGTGCCGGGATGGTTCCTATCTATAATAATATGGATCATCGACTTGTTGAGAGTGAAGGATTGCACCGGGTCGCCTACGGGATGCCAACGTTTATTGACGTGGGGCCATGGACAGAGAGACCGCTGGGAAGTCGTGATTTTTTTCAAATGATGATTTTTAAAAACATAAACGGCAAGGAGGTTTCAAGCGGCAGAGGTACATTTGTTGCACAACCTAAAGATAACCCTGCTATGAAGACCGTCGGGGACCTGTTAGTTTACGGTGCCAATAAAGTATATGCAGATTCCCCAGGCGATTACGTTTTCTTCGGAACTCAGCCCAATGATGGTACTAACTACTGTATTGCTGCAACGGTATATTCATACGATCTGGTTCAATATACGTATGCCCCCGGAACCTGCCGGTATCTACCTGCATACCCCTCTGAATGTAAAATACTGACTTCCGAAATAGTGCTCGACCACAAAACGGTTGTGGTGGACAGAATGGCAGAGTCCATAGCGGAAAGTAATTTATGGGTTAACTGTACACTAAAAGGGACTGTTCAGTTTTCGTTAGCGGACAGAAAGACCACGCTGGATATTGGCGGTGGTACCTCCACCATTAGCATCAACAATAAGCCCCTGCTGAACTATATTGATGTGCAGGCGGGTGATAACTATTTGAAAATCACCTCTGAACTGAAAAATGTTCAGCCAGGTCAGTGGCAGTCGAGCGCTGTTCTGATAGTCAATGTCGTTTAGCTGTCGCAGACTCTGGATAACAAAGCGGGGCAACAGAGTTTGCCCCGCCGGTCTGCCATCAATAAGAAGATGTCATACTACGGACCAGCAAGGCGTGAGAGCGCGCTGTCTTTATCAAACCGGGACTCCCGCAGTGCCTCTTTCACCCGTTTGAGATTATCACGAAATTTTTCACCGCGACGCAGAGTAAAACCGGTGGCCAGCACGTCAATCAGCGTGAGCTGCGCCAGGCGGGAAACCATCGGCATATAAATATCGGTATCTTCAGGAACGTCCAGCGTTAGGGCTAAGGTTGCCTCACGGGCCAGAGGAGAGTCAGGGGAGGTGATGGCCAGCACGCTGGCATCATTTTCCCGCGCCATCATCGCCAGTTCAACCATACTTTTGGTCCGGCCGGTATGGGAAATAAGCACCATTACGTCGCCTTCTCCGCTATTCATACAGCTCATGCGCTGCATGACAATATCATCGGAATAGATCACCGGCACATTGAAACGAAAAAATTTATTCATTGCATCATGCGCCACGGCGGCAGAGGCCCCGAGGCCAAAGAAAGCGATTTTTTTCGACTGGGTCAGCAGGTCCACGGCGCGATTGACGGCACCAGTATCCAGGCCCTGCCTGACCCGATCCAGTCCGGCCATTGCCGATTCGAAAATTTTCCCGGAATATGACTCCACGGTGTCGTTTTGTTCGACGTGGCGGCTGACATAGGGCGTTCCGCTGGCGAGGCTCTGCGCCAGCTGCAGTTTAAAGTCCGGGAAGCCTTTCGTTTTCAGTCGGTGACAGAAACGGTTCACCGTCGGTTCACTGACCGCCGCTGTGCGGGCCAGCAGGGCAATACTGGAATGCATCGCCGTGGCAGGAGAACCGAGGATAACCTCGGCCACTTTCCGTTCTGACTTGCTCAGATTTTCCAGCTCTGCGTGGATTTTTTCCAGCATATTCATAGCGCTACCTGTTCATACATTCTGACGATTTCAATCAAAGGAGAAATCGATGTCATTTTGTAGAGAATATACAATGCACGACAGCCCGGGTGGCAGTAGCATAACGACATTCAATGACATTTATTGCCAGAGTTTGAGCTGTGTCTGATTTTCAGAATGGTAAGAACAGTAACAAAAATGACGAAAAATTACGCATAAACTGCTGGCCGACCGGGGAAGGTTGCCTCTAAATTAAGCACTGACTGAATACATTGTGCCGCAGCGGCTTCGTCTGGTTTACGCGGAGCAGGCAAAAGCAGTACATTGTATTGAAACAAAATTACAATAAGAGTCTGTCCGACTACGGAATTTCAGGGACAGGCTAATCCTGCAACGAGGAGAATGAAATGGCGGTTACACAAACAGCCCAGGCATGCGATCTGGTGATTTTCGGTGCCAAAGGCGATCTCGCGCGCCGGAAACTGTTGCCCTCACTGTACCAACTGGAAAAAGCCGGTCAGATTCATGAAGATTCCCGCATTATCGGCGTAGGTCGTGCCGAGTGGGATAAGGCTGCCTATACCAAAGTGGTACGCGAGGCACTGGAAACCTTTATGAAGGAGAAAATCGACGAAGCGCTGTGGGACAAACTCAGCAACCGCCTCGATTTCTGCAACCTGGATGTCAATGACAGCGGTCATTTCCCCCGCCTTGGTAAGATGCTTGACCAGAAGAAACGCGTCACCATTAACTACTTTGCGATGCCGCCAAGCACCTTTGGTGCAATCTGTAAAGGCCTGGGCCAGGCAAAGCTGAACGCCAGTCCGGCGCGTGTCGTGATGGAAAAACCACTGGGTACCTCGCTGGCCACCTCGCAGGAAATCAACGACCAGGTGGGTGAATACTTCGAAGAAAACCAGGTGTTCCGTATTGACCATTACCTGGGTAAAGAGACGGTGCTCAACCTGCTGGCACTGCGCTTTGCCAACTCCCTGTTCGCCTCCAACTGGGATAACCGCACCATTGACCACGTGCAGATCACCGTGGCGGAAGAAGTGGGTATCGAAGGCCGCTGGGGTTACTTTGACCAGGCCGGTCAGATGCGCGACATGATCCAGAACCACCTGTTGCAGGTACTGACCATGGTCGCCATGTCGCCACCGGCCGACCTGTCAGCAGATCGTATTCGTGACGAGAAGGTGAAAGTGCTGCGCTCCCTGCGCCGCATTGACCACACTAACGTGCGCGAAAAAACGGTGCGCGGTCAGTACACTTCCGGTTTTGTGCAGGGCAAAAAAGTGCCGGGCTATCTGGAAGAAGAGGGCGCGAATAAATCCAGCACCACGGAAAGCTTCGTCTCTATCCGCGTGGATATCGACGACTGGCGCTGGGCAGGGGTTCCTTTCTATCTGCGTACCGGCAAACGCCTGCCGGCCAAGTGCTCAGAAGTCGTGGTTTATTTCAAAAACCCGGCGCTGAACCTGTTTAAAGAAACCTGGCAGGAACTGCCACAGAACAAACTGACTATTCGTCTGCAGCCGGATGAAGGCATGGACATTCAGATCCTCAACAAAGTGCCAGGGCTGGATCACAAACACAATCTGCAAACCACTAAGCTGGATCTGAGCTTCTCCGAAACCTTCAATCAGTCACATCTGGCAGATGCCTACGAGCGGCTGCTGCTGGAAACGATGCGCGGTATTCAGGCGCTGTTCGTGCGTCGTGATGAAGTGGAAGAAGCCTGGAAGTGGGTCGACTCCATCATGGATGCGTGGGCATCGGATAAAGAGCCACCGAAGCCTTATCAGGCGGGCACCTGGGGGCCGGTGGCCTCCGTGGCCATGATCACCAGGGACGGTCGCTCGTGGAATGAAATCGAGTAATCCGCTCTGACAGAAGAAACCCGCTACGGCGGGTTTTTTTTATGAGCAAAATAGCGATTTATAAAAATTGAACCTGCATTTTAAAAAAGACAAGGATGACATGGACGCTCGCGGGGGTTCTCCTGTATGGTAGAGGACGCAATCACTTCCTGACGCCAGGCGCGTCACTTTTGCCTGCTACGCTCCGCCAGGACGGAAGGCAGGCCAGACAGGAGAACGTCGTTGATGAGTAACTGGAAAACAAGCGCTGAACAGATTCTGAAAACCGGCCCGGTCGTGCCGGTTATCGTGGTCAACAAACTCGAACACGCGGTGCCGATGGCGAAAGCGCTGGTGGCAGGCGGGGTGCGCGTACTGGAAGTCACTCTGCGCACACCCTGCGCGATGGATGCACTGAAAGCGATGATCAGAGAAGTGCCGGAAGCCATTGTCGGGGCAGGAACGGTGCTTAACGCGCAGCAGCTGAAAGAAGTGACCGACGCCGGAGCGCAGTTCATTATCAGCCCGGGCCTGACCGAGCCGCTGCTCAGAGCGGCCGTGGACGGTTCTGTCCCGCTGATCCCGGGTATCAGTACCGTGTCGGAATTGATGACCGGGCTCGATTATGGCCTGCGCGAGTTTAAATTCTTCCCGGCAGAAGCCAACGGCGGTGTGAAAGCGCTTCAGGCGATTGGCGGTCCTTTCCCGCAGGTGCGTTTCTGCCCCACAGGCGGCATCTCGCCGGCCAACTACCGTGACTATCTGGCGCTGAAAAGTGTGCTGTGCATTGGCGGATCGTGGCTGGTACCGGCAGACGCACTGGAAGCGGGGGATTACGATCGTATTACCCGCCTGGCGCAGGAAGCGGTGGCAGGCGCCACGCGTTAAATGAGCAGGGGCGGCTCACCCGCCCCTGAATAGCCTGCAGATTACCCGCTGACCGAGACGCTGGCGGCGGCATCAATAGCGCGCTGAACCGCATCATCAATATCGCTGCCGGTGGCCAGCGCCACGCCAAGACGACGTTTCCCCTGAATGTCTGGCTTACCGAACAGACGCAGCTGTAACCCGGCCCCCAGCGCGGCCGAAAGATTAGCAAAGCGGACGTTATTGCTTTCCAGCTCGGGCAGGATCACCGCAGAGGCCGCCGGACCGTACTGACGGATAGCGCCGACCGGCAGACCGAGGAAGGCGCGCACGTGCAGGGCAAATTCCGACACGTCCTGCGAGATCAGTGTCACCATGCCGGTATCGTGCGGGCGGGGGGAGACTTCACTGAACACCACTTCATCGCCACAGACAAACAGCTCAACGCCAAACAGGCCGCGTCCACCCAGGGCCTCTACCACGTTGCGGGCGATATCCTGTGCGCGCTGCAGGGCGAGATCGCTCATCTGCTGGGGCTGCCACGACTCCCGGTAGTCACCGTCTTCCTGACGATGCCCGATGGGCGCACAGAAGTGGATGCCGTCCACCGCGCTGATAGTCAGCAGGGTAATTTCAAAATCAAACTTCACCACGCCCTCGACGATCACGCGTCCGGCACCGGCCCGGCCCCCCTGTTGGGCATAATCCCAGGCGGCGTCCAGCTGAGAGGCCTCACGGATAAAGCTCTGGCCTTTGCCAGACGAACTCATTACCGGCTTAACGATGCACGGCAGCCCAATCTCCTCTGCTGCGGCCAGGAAAGCCTCGCGGCTGTCGGCGAAGCGGTAGCTGGAGGTCGGGAGCGCCAGCTCTTCTGCCGCCAGACGACGGATGCCTTCACGGTTCATGGTCAGCTTTGCCGCGCGGGCGGTGGGCACGACGTGCTGGCCCTGCTCCTCCAGTTCCACCAGCATATCGGTGGCGATAGCTTCAATTTCCGGGACCACAAAGTGGGGTTTTTCCCGGGCGATGAGCTCGGCCAGGGCGGCACCATCCAGCATATTGATCACATGGCTACGGTGGGCAACGTGCATGGCCGGGGCGTCGGCATAGCGATCCACGGCAATCACTTCCACACCCAGACGCTGGCATTCCAGCGCCACTTCTTTGCCCAGCTCACCCGATCCTAACAGCATTACACGGGTGGCATCAGGACGCAGTGCTGTTCCAAGAATTGTCATAATCGATACCTGAAGGGATTGAAAAAATCGGCCGCAGTATAAACGAAAACGTTTGCGTCCGCATCCCGCAGTTTAGGGTTGAGTCAGAAAAGCGGCGCTGGTATACTGTATAAAAATACAGTTAAACAGGACGAAAATCATGGCTGTTGAAATCAAGTACGTTGTCGTCAGAAAAGGTGAGGAAAAGATGACATTTGCCAGCAAAAAAGAAGCGGATGCTTACGACAAGATGCTCGACCTGGCAGAAGTCTTCGCCGACTGGCTGATCGCCAGCAAGCTGGAAATGGAAGAGCAGCAGGGTGAGGCACTCGGCCTGTTTATGGCAGAAAACAAAGATGCCCTGCAGCAGATCCTGCGCAGCGGAAAGCTGCCCGAAGAAAACAGCGCTGCGGACGACAGTGAAGATAGCGCCGAAGGCAAGCTGCGGGCGGTCAAATCGGCCTGATCGCCACCCATTGCGACAAATCTATCCCTGTGGAGTGGCTGACCTTTATTTTCGGTCAGCCTTCCTGATGTTTTTTCGCTGCCCACCTGATGCTTAAGTGCAGTTACCCTCCCTGCAATAAATGCCGTAACGATGCCATCGCCGCGTCTGCCGTCTGTGCCGGACAGGCCGCCTGACGGGCATCGTTAAACACCTCCAGCCCAAGCGGTCCCTGATAGCCGATCTGCTGCAAATGCCGCAATAATGCCTTCAGGGGGTAGTGTCCTTCACCGGGTAACAGGCGCTGATGACGGGCGGTATCGACCAGCTGATGTGCATCCGGCTGCCAGTCAAGGTCTGAGAGCTGTACCAGAAAGATCTTTTCTGCCGGTATTCCCGCCAGGTCTGCCAGAGTTCTCTGCCGTACAAACAGGTGAAACGCATCCACCACCAGCCCCAGATTCGCCGCGTCAATCTTCCGCACGCGCTGCCATGCTTCGGCGGGATTAGTGACGTGACGACTCCAGGCCATCGCTTCATAGGCAATACGCAGGTCATGCTCTGCCGCCTTCCGGGTCAGCCAGCGCAGATCCTCGTCAATGCGTTCTGCGCAACAGTGCGGGTGCGTCGAGGCGGGGACCAGCAGCGTCGTGGCACCCAGATGCTGCGCCGTCTTCATCATCGTCAGGGCTTCCCGGCGCTTATCATCGCGCAGGTCGTCAGGGGCACCGTCAAAGTCCAGCAGGACCTGATAGTCTGTCAGCCCCAGCGGCAGTGCCCGGCACAAACCGGCCAGCGCGTGGGCCCCCCCGGGGGCATTTTCCTCATCCTGCTGCCACAGCTCCACCTGGTCGAAGCCGGCCAGAGCCGCCGCCCGCAGTTTCTCTTCGCTGCTGCCGCCGAGCAGGACGGTATTAATAAATAACGGGTTTGCTGAAAATGACATGGTTGCCGTTTCTCCTCTGCGGTTGATGCCGTTTCAGGGTAGGTGCGTTGGGCTGTTTTAACAAATCATCCGCCTGAATGCGGACAAAAACGGCTCATGCAGCGCGGGATAACGGGAAATTTTACAGCCTTTGCATCGTTTGACGTTTCCTGACGTGGGCTGTTCTATTGTGGTGCTTTCTGGCAAACAAGGACTGACTATGAGCAACTGGCTGCAACAGATCCAGACGGTATTAGGTAAAGCAGGTAAATCTTCTGGCGGCGGAGAAGGGCTGAGTAAAATGCTGGCTCCCGGCGCACTCGGCGGGCTGGCAGGGTTGTTAATTGCCAGCAAGTCCTCACGCAATCTGCTGATGAAGTACGGCAAAAATGCTGTCATCGTCGGTGGCGGCGCGGCCGCAGGCGCACTGCTGTGGAATAAATACAAGCAGCGCGTTAGCGAAACGCATCAGGATCAGCCTGATTTCGGCCAGCAGAGCTCGCCGGTGGACCGCCGGGCAGAGCGGCTGATCGAGGCGCTGGTGTTTGCCGCCAAAAGTGACGGACACATCGACAGCGACGAGCGTAAAGCCATTGATGAGCATATTCGTCAGTCCGGACTGGGGGCGCAGGGTGAGCAGCTGGTGCAGCGTGCCATCGATTCTCCGCTCGATCCACACAAGCTGGCCGTGGACGTAAAAAACGAAGAAGAGGCGCTGGAGGTCTATTTCCTTAGCAATCTGGTGATCGACGTCGACCACTTTATGGAGCGCAGTTATCTGCAGGCGTTGGGGGATGCGTTAAAAATTCCTCAGGACGTGCGCCAGTCGATTGAAACGGATATCCGTGCTGAGAAACAAAAACTTCCCGCCTGATCCGTACGCGGACGGTTAACGTCGTCCGCGTAGCCCCCCTAAAAATTGTGGCCAGTCTCGATAACTGCTTGGCAATCAGCGCGCTTGCTGCCAACCTTACAGACAGGCACAGCAACAGCGAAGAGACCATGACACCTCCACAAGCGAAAAAAATCCCCCATACCCTGTCATTGCACGGCGATACACGAACTGACCACTACTACTGGCTGCGCGACGACGAGCGTGAAGATCCTGAGGTGCTGGCCTACCTGCGCGAAGAGAACGCCTTCTGTGAACAGCAGCTGCAGCCGCAGAAGACACTGCAGGCTGAGTTGCTGCAGGAGATTATCGATCGCATTCCGGCGCGTGACCACTCGGTGCCTTATGTTAAGCGCGGCTACCGCTATCAGAGCCGCTATGAAGAGGGCAATGAGTACACTATTTACGCCCGCCAGCCTGCCGAAACGACCACGCCTGAGCAGTGGGATACGCTGCTTGATGGTAATCTGCGGGCGGAGGGACACGAGTTCTATACCCTCGGCGGCGTGGCCATCAGCCCGGATAATCAGATCATGGCAGTGGCGGAAGATTTTCTCTCGCGTCGGGTATACGGCATTCGGCTGTGTAATCTGCAAAGCGGGGAATGGTATCCGGAGGTGCTGGAAGGGGTTGCCTCCGCAATGGCGTGGGCCAGTGATTCGCATACCCTCTACTATGTGCTGAAGGACAAACAGACGCTGCTGCCTTACCAGGTCTGGCGGCATACGCTGGGTACGCCGCAGCAGCAGGACCAGCTGGTCTATGAAGAGCAGGATGACACCTTTTACGTCAGCGTCTATAAAACCACGTCAGAAGCGTACGTGGCGATTGCCCTTGGCAGCAGCACCACCAGCGAGATCCTGCTGCTGGATGCGGCACAGGCCGATGCACAACCCCGTCTGTTCTGTGCGCGGCGTAAAGATCATGAGTACAGCGTTGACCACTACCAGGATCACTTTTACGTGCGTTCCAACCGTGAGGGCAAGAACTTCGGGCTGTACCGCACCGACACGGTGGAAGAGCATGAGTGGCAGGCGGTGATTGCGCCACGCGACACCGTGGTGCTGGAAGGCTATACGCTGTTCCGTGACTGGCTGGTGGTGGAAGAGCGTGAGCAGGGGTTGACCCGGCTGCGCCAGATTAGCTGGGCGAGTGGAGAAAGCCGCAGTATCGCCTTTGATGATCCTGCCTATGTCACCTGGATTGGTCATAATCCGACGCCCGACAGCAGCAAGGTGCGCTATGGCTATTCTTCCATGACCACCCCGGATACGCTGTTTGAACTGGATCTGGACAGCGGTGAACGTGAGGTGATGAAGCAGACCGAGGTTAAAGGCTTTGATGCCAGCGCCTATCGCAGTGAACGCCACTGGATCACCATGCGGGACGGCGTGGACGTACCGGTATCACTGGTTTACCGTAAGGATCGCTATCTGCCGGGGACGAACCCGCTACTGGTCTATGGCTATGGGTCCTACGGCAGCAGTATGGATGCCGATTTCAGCGCCAGCCGCCTCAGCCTGCTGGATCGTGGCTTTGTTTTCGCACTGACCCATATTCGCGGCGGCGGTGAGATGGGACAGCAGTGGTACGATGATGGCCGCCTGCTCAACAAGATGAACACCTTCCACGACTTTATCGATATCACCGATGTACTGATCGAAAGGCAGTACGGTGACCCGGAAAAACTGTACGCGATGGGCGGAAGCGCGGGTGGCCTGCTGATGGGCGCGGTGTTGAATATGGCCCCGGCGCGTTTTCGCGGCGTTGTCGCTCAGGTACCGTTTGTTGACGTGGTCACCACGATGCTGGATGAAAGTATTCCGCTAACCACCGGCGAATATGACGAGTGGGGCAACCCGGCGGAGGAGCAGTATTATCACTACATCAAGCAGTACAGCCCCTATGACAACGTCACGGCGCAGGACTATCCACATCTGCTGGTTACCACCGGCCTGCATGACTCCCAGGTACAGTACTGGGAACCAGCAAAATGGGTGGCAAAACTGCGGGAACTGAAAACCGATGACCATCTGCTGCTGCTGCATACCGACATGGATGCCGGGCACGGCGGTAAATCAGGGCGTTTCAAAGCCTATGAAGGAGTGGCGCTGGAATATGCGTTTCTGATCGCGCTGGCAACCGGCCTGCTGCCGGCAACCGCTTAATCTACCGCGCTTAACGCCCGCTGCATCGCGCTGCGTAAGTCGGGTTTCAGATCCGGGATGTTTTTTAACATCCACTTTAAGTATCCCGGGTCTGACTTCGCCACATCATCCACTTTCTGCCCGCGATATTTCCCGAACGGGAACGTATTGAACGATCCCTTGACGTTTATCCGGCGGATCATTTCCGGCGCATCCCAGCCGCTAAACGACATAATACGGATCAGCAGCGCGGCGGTGACATAACAGTCGTACAGGGCCCGGTGTGCGTGCAGGTCGGCAGGCGGGGTAACCTCCAGCTGGAGTGCCTCGCGCAGGGCCTGGTTACTGTATTTCAGACCCGGCCACAGGCGGCGGGAGAGGGCCATGGTGCAGATCCATTCCCCGTGCATTTCCGGCAGCATACGCCGGTCGAAGCTGGCATTATGTGCGACGTAATAGGGGCTGCCGTGATAACGGCTGATGGCCTGTTCAATCGTCGGTTTGCCCCGCACCATCGCTTCCGTAATCTTATGTACCGCCATCGCCTGATGACTGATAGGCCGGTCGGGTGAGATCAGATCGCTCATCGGATTGACGATCTGCCCGGCGATCACATCCACCGATGCCACCTCGACAATCCCCCCCTGCAGGCCGCAGGTTTCCGTGTCTATCACGCGTAACATAATTTCTCCCGTTTACAGAACCGACGGGCAGGGTAACGAATGCGCCTCCCCTTGCCAATGATTACCGTCACGGCGGGCGATAATCAGCTGCTCTCCCTCGCCACCCCGGATCACCTGGCGTCCCTGCGCGTCCCAGAAGGCACTTTTCCCGGCGCACTGATAACCACCCGTAGGCCACGCGTGGTTTGCCATCAGTACCGCCATTTTATACTCCCGTGACCAGCGGGCCAGATGTCCGCAGTCGGTGTCATACCCCTTTTCCGAGACCAGCACGCTGGTGGCATAGAGGTCGGCACCGCGTACCGAGGCATCCCGGGCAAACTCTTCAACGCTGATATCGGCACAGATGGCCATGGCAACCTGATGATGCTGATAGCCAAAAATCGGCACCGTATTACCGGGGGTGAAAATCTCTTTTTCCGGGCCAAAAAGGTTGCGTTTGCTGTAGGCAATGCGGGTACCATCCGGCAGGAAGGTCAGGGCGGAGAGACGTACGTTATCGCCTGCCTTTAACGGCAGCCCGATGCTGATCCCCATCTGATGATCCTGCGCCGCAGCGGCAAAAGGGTGCAGCAGCGCATCGTCCACCGACAGGGCCAGGTCGGCCACCAGCGGAAGCTCGTAGCCCGTCAGGGAGAGTTCGGGAAACATCAACAGGTCAACCCCCTGGGTGGCAGCCTGCTCAACGAAATCAAGATGATGCCGGATATTCCAGGACAGGTCACCCGGCCGGGAACCTGACTGTGCTGCTGCGATAGTCCACTGGGCCATAAAAGCTCACCGTTAAAGGGATGATTAATGCCTTATCTCAACCGAAGCGGCAATAAAACACAAGTCACTATTTTGGCTTCGGTTCATACGGCAGACGTGAGAGGGACAGCGAGGCCTGGCGATAGTGGGTTAACCGTTCACGAAACCAGTCATGCAGCGCTTCGGGCTGCTCGCGCAGCACCATTTCCGCGATAACCGGCATATTGTAGCGCTCTTTAAATGCGACACCCGCGGCGGCCAGATCGACGTTGACCTTGTCTTTTTCGTCCTGCGGCAGCGTGGCCAGATTGTAGCTCATGGTTTTCTCCCCCTGTTAAGGGGCAAAAAATAATGCAGAAGGCACGGATTAGCAAGCCCGGCGAGCCATTGATCGTCGCTCTCACCTCGACACCCGTTTTTAAGCGGGGTATCCTTTCGGCCTCAGCAGCCAGGGGCTGCGTCCCGCTAAGGAACATTGCGACATATGCGACACTTCTTCAGGGTTTCCGGCGTACTGATCGCCGCACTTTTTGCCCAGCAGGCTTCTGCCCACGCCCATCTGAAAAGCCAGTATACGGCGGTCAATCCGGCCGGCAGTGAATGGCCCGAATCGCTGACCATCATGTTCAGCGAAGATATTGAACCGGCGTTCAGTGGGGTAGAGGTCAGCCGCACGGACAAACAGCCCGTTGAGCAGCTTAAAGCCGCGCGCGACGCGCAACAGCACAACACCCTGCGCGTGCAGTTTAAGCAGCCGCTTTCCCGCGGGGAATATGCGGTGAAGTGGCATGTGCTGTCGGTGGACGGCCATAAAACGAAAGGGAATTACACCTTTAGCGTGAAATAAGATGGCGCTGACCAGCTTCTATATTCTGTGCCGCTGGCTGCACTTTGCTGCACTGATGTCGCTGGCCGGAGCAGCGATATACATCGCGTGGTTGGCCCCGGAGCGTTACCGGACCCGCCTGGCGCAGCGGCTGATGCCGTCAGCCATCGTCGCCTGCTGGCTGGCGCTGCTGAGTGCGGTGCTGCTGCTGGCAGCACAGACCGGTCAGATGGGCGACGGCTGGCAGGATACGCTGGATCCCGACGTCTGGTTGGCCGTCCTGCAGACGCAGTTTGGCCGCATCTGGCAGGGGCAGCTGGCCCTGGCGCTGCTTGGCTGCCTGAGCCTGACGTTACAGGGGGAGCCACGCCAGCGTACGCTGCTGATCTGCGCGCTGTTTCAGCTTGCCGGGCTGGCTTTTACCGGTCACGCGGCGATGCTGGACGGCTGGAGCGGCCTGTTTCAGCGCGTGAATCAGGTGGTGCATCTGCTCAGTGCCGCCTTCTGGGCAGGCGGGCTGCTGCCGCTGATTATCCTGATGCGCGACGCACAAAGCCCGGGGCAGCGTTACGATGCCGTAGTGACCATGATGCGCTTTTCGCGTTACGGGCACCTGGCCGTCACGCTGGTGGTGGTCAGCGGCGCGATCAACGCGCTGCTGCTGTTAGGCTGGCCGCCTGCCAGCTTCCGGCTTTACAGCCAGCTGCTGGTGGTGAAAACCCTGCTGGTCGGCGCGATGGTCGCGATTGCCCTTTATAACCGCTACTGCCTGGTGCCGCGCTTTCAGCGCAGTGCGGGTGGGGCGGAGCAGCGGTTTATCACCAGCACGCTGGTGGAGGTTGGCCTGGCGGCGGCGGTACTGCTGGTGGTGGGGGTGTTTGCCACGCTGGAGCCTGCCTGAGTGTGGCAATGGCCCGACACGTTATTCCTGTTCAGTAAGTGATTTATCGTTTGAGGTATTAACAAAATGAAAAAGTTGGCATTTTTATGCATCGCTCTCGGCATCAGCGGCAGTGCCGCAGCCGGTATTGAAACCGTTAGCCGTTTTGATATGGGCAAAGATAACTGGCCGTTCGTGCGTGAAGAGATGATGCTGAGCTGTGAAAAAGGGAACGTGCTGCTGGCGATTAATGACGGCACGCTGGTGCAGTATCCGCTTAACGCCGCCGCAGAAGAGAAGGTGAAATCCGGGCAGATTAAAGCGGGATTCCCGATTGAAAAAATCCTTGCGGATGATCCGGCCAACCCGGGACATAAAAAGAGCCTGGCCCCGATCGTGGCCCGTGCGGAAAAGCTCTGTCGCTGACCGCCCTGAGCAGGCATCTCCCACAGGAGGTGCCTGCGACCCGTTGGCATTCCCTACGCTGAACCCCGCCTGTCCGTTTCTGCCGCCGCGATCACAACGCTGATAATCCGTCCCCCGGTTGGGCCGCCTGCCGCTGGAAAAGCCCTGCGTCTGGTCTATCTTTTAAAGTGCAAGGCGAATCGCCTGCAATAATGCCAACTTTTAGCGCACGGCTCTGAAAAGAGCCATTTCCCTGGACCAAAGACAGGAATCGTCTTTGGTCTTTTTTTATATCATCCCCACCCTAAATAGCTTTATTCATTTCTCAATGCTTCAGTTTTATTCATATTGCGTAATGCGGGTTTCTGCTCTACGCAATAGCGGTATTTAAAATACGGCTTTAACTTACCCGAAAGATAATGCACGCGTCTTTTTAGGGGTGATTTTTTTGTTGTAAATGAAAAGGGCAAAGGTGTTACAAATATCTCTCTGCTAACTGACTGATGCCTATCAGTTTGGTTATTTATTTTTTTAATACCGCCATTAGTCTGAACTGCCACCTATACTCAAAACGCAAACGGTAATAATTCCTGTAATTTCAGACTGGAGTATAAAAATGGAACTGAGAAAAGAGCTGGCGCTCACCAAACGTGTTTCGTGGGGAAGTATTATTGCCGGTGTGGTAACGGCGATGGCGATCTCTCTTCTTTTAACCATGCTGGGCACCAGCCTGGGTTTATCCATGCTGTCGCCTAAGTCGGATGACATAGTCAATGGTGCCGACACGGCGGTATTAGCCTGGTCTGTTATCGGCGTGGTGATCAGTCTGGCGTGCGCCGGCTTTATTACCGGCCGTCTGGCCGGCACGGACGGGGCCATTCACGGCTTCCTTATCTGGGCTACGTCCCTGCTGGTGGCCACGGTACTGGGCTTTGCCGCCGTAGGCGGGATCCTGAATACGGCCGGAAGCGCTGTGGGCAGCGTGGCGTCAGCCACCGGCAGCCTGGCCAGCGGATTGGGCAGCGTGGCGGGTCAGGCCGCACAGGGGGCTGCCAGCATCGGACAGAATATTTATGGTGATCTTGGCCTGGATACCAAACTCAGCCCGGATAATGCCGACGACCAGGTTATTCAGGCTCTGAAAAAAAGCGGTATTAAAGAGCTGCAGCCGGAATATCTGCAGACCCAGCTGGAAGAAGCGGGTAAAGATGTCGCCAGCGCGGTAAAAAACCTGGCGGTGAATCCTGATAACAGCGATGCCGTTATTAAGGGGTTAACGGATAAACTTAAAGGCCGTGCGGAAACCCTTAGCCAGGCGATTGATAAAAATGAGGTGAAGCAGGCGCTGGTGCAGAATACCAGCATGACGCCTGAAGAAGCGGATAAAGCCGTCGAAAACTTTATTCAGACCCGCGATAAAACCGTACAGGAAGTGAATCAGCGCCTGTCGCAGTTAGAAAAGAATGTGAACGACGCGAAAGTGAAATACGCAGAGTTTAAAGAAAAAGCCAAAGAGAAAGCCGATGCCGCCGCTAAGGCCGGCGCGAAAATTGCACTCTGGTCCTTCATCGGATTATTAATTGGCGCGATTGTCAGTACGCTGAGTGGTTTCTGGGGCGTCAATACGCATCCTGAATACCGTAAAGTCAGAGCCTGATCATTACGCGCTTAAAAGGCCCCATCGGAGGCCTTTTTCATTGGCGGGCCTGCAGAACCGCGCACCTGGCACTCAGCGGTCGGCCCCGGTTGACCATATGGCGGGCTGGCCGATAAAGGTCCGCAGTGCATTCATAAACAGGCTCACCCGCGCCGGCGGGTTTCTCAGCGCCCGCAGGGCGTGGATGCCGGTCACCGCAGCCGGCTGCTGTGACCACGCCGGACAAAGCTGGGTCAGTAATCCCGCCCGGATATCTTCGCCGGCAACCCAGTCCGGCAGGTAGGCAATGCCCATGCCTTCTACTGCCGCCAGGCGCATGGCCTCAAAATCATCGCAGCCAAAGACCGGCGGGGTAGGCTGGCTGCGCGCCGGATGCCCCAGCACGTCTGCCCACCCCAGAAGATCGGCCCCGTGCAGCTTATCGATAAGGCGGTGGGCGGCGATCTCAGACAGCGCCCGGGGTGTCCCCGCCTGGGTCAGGTAGGCCGGGCTGGCACAGAGTACCCGGGTCTGCTGCGCGATGCGCGTGGCAATCAGCGTGCTGTCGGGCATATCACCAATGCGGATCACCACGTCAAGCCGCTCGGCCACCGGATCAGCAATGCGCTCGGTCAGATCCAGCTCTACGCTCAGCTCAGGGTACTGACGCATAAGCTGGCCCATCACCGGCAGCACGTAGCGCTTGCCGAACGTCGGGTAGCAGGCCACCCGCAGGATGCCGGTGACCTCGCCCTTCATGGAGGCCAGCTCCTGCCGGGCATCCTCCAGAGAATCGAGGATCTGCCGGGCACGGATCAGCAGCGCTTCCCCGGCATCGGTCAGCGTCAGGTGGCGGGTAGAGCGCAGGAACAGCGGTGTTTCAAGATAGGATTCCAGCGCGTCAATCTGACGCCCGATGGATGAGGGCGTCCGTCCGCGACGGCGTCCTGCGCCGGAAAAGCTGCTCTCACGCGCCACGTCGACAAATACGCCTAAAAACTCAGCAAATTTTTCTGACTGCATCTGTGCATTCTTTGCATAGCGGTTGTGGGTGAGGGCTATCTTATCAGTAATCCACTTCCCCCTTAAGCTTCTCCTCATCAGCCAGACACTCCCGCAAACGCCTGAGAGGAACAATAACATGCAGACCCACGCTTACGATCCGCTTTATCTTTTCATTAACGGCCAGTGGTTAACCGCCGGGGCCCGCGATACGTCAGCAGTGATTAATCCCGCCAGCGGTCAGACGCTGGGTCACCTGCCAATGGCGACCCGCGACGATCTCAGCCTGGCGCTGACCGTGGCAGAGCAGAGCTTTACCGTCTGGCGTCACACCGTCCCGGAAGAGCGTGCCCGTATCATGAAAAAAGCCGCTGCGCTGATGCGCGACCGGGCAGAGCACATTGCGATGCAGATGACCCTGGAGGAGGGAAAACCGCTGGCGGAAAGCCGGGATGAAGTCGAGCGTGCGGCCGATTACTTTGAATGGTTCGCTGAAGAGGCACGCCGCATTGACGGCCGCGTCGTTCCGGCCAACCGCCCCGGTGTGCAGCAGCTGGTCACCCGGCAGGCTATCGGACCCGTGGCGGCCTTTACGCCGTGGAATTTCCCGGCCATCACCCCGGCCCGCAAGCTGTCTGCGGCGCTGGCGGCGGGCTGTAGCGTGATCCTGAAGCCGGGGGAGGAGAGTCCGGCCACGGCGCTGGCGCTGGCCCGCTGCCTGGATGATGCGGGACTGCCTGCTGGCGTACTGCAGATCGTGTTTGGCGTACCGGATACCGTCTCTGCCACGCTGATCGCCTCGCCGGTGATCCGTAAGGTGGCTTTTACCGGCTCGGTACCCGTGGGCCGTCTGCTGTCTGAGCGGGCCGCAGCGGGGGTCAAACCTGTTTCACTGGAGCTGGGCGGCCACGGCCCGGTGCTGGTGTTTGCCGACGCGGATATCGACGCGGCTGCGGAAAACGGTGCGGCAAACCGCTTTCGCGGGACCGGGCAGATCTGTATCTCCTCAACCCGCTTTCTGATCCAGCGTGCGGCCTACGACCGCTTTGTCGGGCGCTTTGTGGCGGTGACGGAGGGCCTGATTGTCGGCGACGGTACGGCGGCGGCGACCCAGGTGGGCCCGCTGGCCAGTGCGCGTCAGCTGGAAAAAATGGCCTCACTGGTCGCGGACGCGGTGGCTAAAGGGGCGGTGGTGCTGACTGGCGGCCAGCGAATTGACCGCCCAGGCTTCTTCTTCGCCCCCACCGTGCTGGCGAATGTGCCGATGAGCGCGCGCATCATGCATGAAGAGCCCTTTGGCCCGATTGCCATCGTGCGCCCCTTTGACCAGCTTGAGGACGGGCTGGAGGAAGCCAACCGGCTGCCCTATGCGCTGTCGGCCTATGCCTTTACCACCGATGCGCGCACCGCACTTGACGTCGGCCAGCGGCTGGAAGCCGGCATGATTGGCATTAACCAGTATCGCATTGTCGCCACCGAGCTGCCCTTTGGCGGGATGAAAGAGAGCGGCCACGGCTCTGAAGGCGGACGCGAGGGCATTGCTGCTTACCTGACCACGAAATTTATCAGCCAGATCTGAATATCCTCCGGAGAAAAAAGCGATGAAAGCGATTGATTTTACCCTTCCACGTGACGCCGCGCGCCCGTTTACCCCCAAACTGGCCGATTTTGTCGAGGAGCCGCTCTACTCACAGGTGTGGAGCGATCCGGCCCTGGCCCCGCGTGACCGCAGCCTGATCACCATCGCCTGCCTGATAGCGATGGGGCACGCCAACGAGTTACCTGCTCACCTGCGGCGCGGTATCGAAAATGGCCTGACCCGGGCAGAACTGAGTGAGGCGATCACCCACCTTGCGTTTTACGCCGGATTCCCGGCGGCGATTACCGCATCCGCGTATGCGAATGCCACGTTTGCCGATACCAACACCGATTAAGGGAGAGTGAAACGATGCAGGCGATTACCTTTAATGAATTTGGAGCACCCGACGTCCTGACGCTGGCCGGGGTAGACGAACCACTTCTGCGGCCGCACGATCTGCTGGTACGCACCCGCGCGGCGGGGGTGAACCGGGCCGACCTGACCTATCGTCGGGGAGGATATGGACGGCCTGATTTCGGCGACTCTTCCCTGATGGGGCTGGAAATTGCCGGAGAAGTGATCGCGATGGGGGACGCCGTGGAGGGCTTCCGGCCGGGCGATCGGGTAATGGGGATTGTCGGTGGGGGGGGCTATGCTGAACGGTCGCGCATCGATTACCGCATGGCGATGCCTGTCCCGGAAAGGCTGGACTTTATTCAGGCGGCGGCCATCGCCGAGGTGTTCGTTACCGCCCACGAGGCGCTGATCCACCTTGGCAGGCTGCAGCCCGGAGAAACCGTGCTGATCCACGCTGGCGTTGGCGGCGTTGGCGGGGCCGCTGTCCAGCTGGCAAGCGCCTCCGGGGCCACGGTAATGACCACGGCAAAAGCGCACCATCACGATCTGGCCGCGCGTCTTGGCGCACATTTTTCGGTCGACTATGAAAACGAAGACTTTGCCGATGCGGTGAGCCGCCTCACCGACGGGAAGGGCGTAGACTTGATACTTGATTTTATTGGCGCACCCTATTTTGAACGCAATATTAACGCGCTGAACTTCGGCGGACGCCTGGTGCAGATCGGTATTATGGGCGGAACTGAACACGCCAGCATACCGCTGGACCGGCTGCTCTACCGCCATATCCACATCATGGGAACGGTGATGAAGTCACGGTCGCAGGACGTTAAGCACGCCATGACGCGCCGCTTCCGCGAGCAGTGGCTGGACAGTTTCAGCAACGGCAGCCTGCAGTCGGTGATTGACAGCGTCTTTCCTCTGGCCCAGGCGGCCGCAGCCCACCAGCGGATGGAGGCCGGTCTGAATGCCGGTAAAATTGTGCTGACAGTGTAAGCGCGGGCAATAAACGGGCCTGCGGGCTCGTTTTATCCTCATCGCTTTATCTGGTGCCATGCTGAAATGCTGCTCAGATTAAACTTGTGTAAACCCGGGGCCAGCGTTTGCTTTTACCGGTTCCTTATCGCACTATCTTCAACGGCTTACTGCATCCGGTGTAAGCTGCTGCGGGCACCGTTGCCCGGTATGGACTGGGCCTCGACTGAAAAAGGTGTTGTGATGGGAACCATGTTAGGGCTGCTGGGCTTAATGCTCGGGGCGTGGGCGGTACGCAGTATTTGCATGAAGCCGATGGGTGACGTTAAAAAAGTGACACTGTCACTGATTGCCGGGCTGTTCTTCTTATCCGCCGGGGGGATTGGGGGGACAGAAGAAGATAAGATGCCTTACGCTATCGTAGCCATGCTGATGGGCGCGGCGGCTGTGTGGTACGGAAACCGCCTGTATCATCAGGCCGTTACCAGAGAAGAAAGAGGGCATGATGACCGATCGCGCCACCCCTAATCTGCCTTCGCGCAATTTCACTGAAACAGAAGCCTTTTATTCCCGGGCGGGATTTACCCCCACCTTTAAAGACGATCACTGGTTAATACTGGTTCGGGGAGACCTGACGCTGGAGTTTTTTCCACATCCCGGGCTTGACCCTGACACCAGCTGGTTTAGCTGCTGTCTGCGGCTTGATGATGTCGATGCGTTTTATGCCGCATTGCTGGCGGCAGGAATCGAGGAGAAGAGGGCCGGTCTGCCTCGTCTTCATCCTCCTGTTGCCCAATCCTCTGGCATGAAGATCGGCGCGCTGCTGGATGGTGATGGTACGCTGATACGACTCATCGGCAACTGAACCGGCAGGCGTTCCTGGCGGAAAAAAACGGGGCTCACTGAGCCCCGCTGAGGATTATGACTTGCTCTCTTTCTGCAGCGCCGCCTCTTTCTGCAGGGCTTCTTTCTCCAGCAGTTCCCGCTCCTGGTTTTCCTGATGCGTCTGACCTTCCTCGATAAAGTCGGGGTCAATCTCGTCGGTATTCCCCTTGTGATCTTTACCTGACAGTAGGTTCCAGCAGGAGATAAACAGGGCGGCAATCAGCGGCCCGATGACAAAACCGTTCAGACCGTAGATCTCCATCCCGCCCAGGGTGGTGATCAGGATCAGGTAATCCGGCATCTTGGTGTCTTTGCCCACCAGCAGCGGGCGCAGGATGTTGTCGATCAGACCAATCACCACGACGAAGAAGAAGGTCAGCGCCAGCGCTTTTACCATCGCCCCGGAGAAGAAGAAGTACAGCACCACCGGTAGCCAGATGATCGCCGAACCAACGGCCGGGATCAGGGACAGGAACGCCATCAGCGAACCCCATAAAATGCTGCCCTGAATATCCGCGAACCAGAAGGCAATCCCTCCAAGCGCACCCTGTACGGCGGCGACCACCACCGTGCCCTTCACCGTGGCGCGGGAAACCGCCGCGAATTTGACAAACAGATGCTGTTTAACAAACTGCGACAGCGGGATCGCGTCCAGCGTCAGGCCGACCAGGTAGGCACCGTCCTTCAGCAGGAAGAACAGCAGATAAAGCATCACGCCAAAACCGATGGTGAAGCTGAAGGTGCTTTTACCAATCATCATCAGGCTGCCGGCGAAGAACTGGCCGCCTTTCATGGCCACGCCGGAGAGTTTTTCCTGAATGGCCCCGGCATCGTTCATATTGTTTTCGGCCAGGAAGTGACGCAGCCAGTCCGGCAAATGGTTAACAACGCTTGCCGCGACAGTGGTCAACTCGGTCTGGTTACCCTGCAGCCGGTTGTAAAGCGCGTTGAACTCCACCGCCAGCGACGAGGCGACGATGGCCAGCGGAATAAACACTATCAGGCAGATGACCAGCAGCGTCAGCAGGGAGGAGAGCCCGTTCCTGTCGCCGAGGTGTTTTCTGATTTTAGTTTTCAGCGGATGGAAAATAATCGCCAGGATAGCAGCCCAGAGGATGGCGGAAAAATACGGTCCCAGAATGTGAAAAAAAGCCAGCGTGGTGACGGCCAGTATAAAGATAAAGAAGCCCTTACTAATGCCCTTAATAATCATTTTATTGTCTCGGTAATTAACTTATTCCTTGCCCGCGCTAAAAATAGACCACGTCTGGGTTAGCAGCAATGGTTATGCGTTATTTAGCCGTAAGAAAGTAAAATGGTGGCCGCCGCTAAGGGGCAGGCCAGAAAGCCAGCTTTTGCGCCAGCGGACTCATATCGGTGGCAAAGTCGACGCCCGTTTCTTTCATCTGCTGTTTCCATCGGGCAAGCGGACGGGATAATTGCGACGGGCTGGCATAAATCACGACGTTACCAGTAGGTGTAGTGCAATAGAGCACGGTCGCGAAAAGCGCGGTCAGGGCAGAGGAGAAGGGTGAGCCGGCCTCCGGCTTATGGGCGTGATTCAGCACCAGCCATCCCCCATCCTGCAGCTTAGCGGCGCAGTGGCGAAGAAAGGCTGCAGAGGTCTGCAGCGGCGCAATGGCGTTGGCAGAGTAGAGGTCGGAGAAAATCAGCGAGTAACGGCGGCCATCGTCATGCGCAACAGCCTCACCGGCATCCGCCACCAGGTAGTGAATGCTGCTGCTGACCGGCAGGTGGAAATAGTCCTGCGCCACCGTCAGCACCGCCTGACGCAGCTCAACCACGTCTATTTCGACCGCCGGGTCGCGGGCAAAGAGTGAGCGCACCAGGCTGCCGCCGCCGAGTCCGAGCAGTAAAACCTGCCTGGCCGGTGTCAGCGCCACGGCCATCAGCATCGCCCGGATGTAATAATGCACCGGCAGGGCGGCGTGATGCTTCTGCATTTTGCTCTGTTCGAATATCCGGTCAAAACTTAAAATGCGGAAGGTTTTATTGTCGATGACGATCACCTCGCCGTAGTCATCTTTCACTGTGGCCACAATGTCGCCACGAATACGAAAGATCGGGGAAGAGGTGTACAGATCGATATCGGACATAGTGATAACTCCGTGACGTTCAGCCTGCGCTGCGTTCCTTTAATGTATCCAGAGGCCATGTTTGCATGTTACCGCCGTGCAGAGCAATGACCGTACAGTACCGCCAGACCAGCAAATGCCTTATTTCGGCTGAATTTTCAGCAACCGGCAATAAATCGGTCCGTCAGCGGGCTAATCAGCATAAACATATCTCAAATTCTTGCATCGTGTCTTGTTTACCGGCGTCCGGCACTTTACGATGGCAGGTGGCCCAGTGTTTCGGATACCCGTGGCACTGATAACTGGCCAGGAGCCTGTTGCATGAAAAGCGAGAAAGAAATTTCCATCGACCAGTTTACGGAAGAAGAAAAAGTATTGGTGGAGCAGCGGGTTAAGACGTTGACCGATAAACTGAGTCACGTTGCCAGTAAGAAAGAAGAGAAAGAGATCCTGAAAGAAGCCAAGCGCCTGGTGATGAAAGAGCGCGTAGTGCGCGAAAGCAGCAAAGTCGTTCTGGCGAAAAAGCCGCGTAAACCTTCAGCGGCCAAAGAGAGTGAAGTGAAAGATTTTAACTGGAGTGCCTCGCTGCGTAAGAACCCGCGCGCGTTGAAATAATCTGGTTTCCGGGGCTGTGGTGGCCCTGGCACTTCCCGTCTTGTCCTATCCCACGATAATCAAATGTACCAGCCTTGCCAGCACTTCGATAATCAACAGACTGCCTGCCGTAATAAGCGCCAGCGTCAGGTAAAACTGCGTGCGATTGTTCATGGCTTTCGAATCCGTGAAGGTCAGAAAAGAGTCAGTTTAATCTGCATCCGGTAAACCGGGCGTCAATACGTGCGGAATAAATGCAGATAAGTGCAGGCTGGCGGCGATTAAACGCCGCCGGCTGTTTACAGACTGAAAAGCTTCCCGTCGCGAACCAGTTCGCGGGGATAGTTATTTTTGATGCGGCTTCCTACCTTTTTGGCCAGGCCAATCGTCTGCTGCTGATAACAGATAATCAGTTCATTTCCCGGCAGGTCGCGTTCCGGATAAATATCCCGGCCGCGATACCACTCCTCCGCCTCACTGGCGGTCAGCTCCACGGCATGGGCTGCCGTCGCATCGGCAAGGGCAATCGCCGCCTCATGCTGCCAGCGGTAACCTTTCGGGAACGTTTCAGCCAGTTTTAGTCCGATCCGGGAAAAACGGACCCGGCCCAGCAGTGACTCCATCGCACGCGGGAAAAGCCAGAGCTCTTTGTCACGCTGCCACAGGGCCAGTTCCTCTTCGTCCCAGCGCAGGCCGGAGCGCGCGGCGGCGGCAACCACCTCCTGCTGCTCCTTGCGGTTCAGCGGCGTAAAGGGGGGCTTGCCCACCTTATAACCGGGCAGCGGCAGCGGTGGTACGCTGGCCGTTTTCCGCAGTCTGGCGACAAAAAAACCTTCGCTGTCGAAGATTTGTGGGAACACATGGAGGAAACCCTCCGGTGTGGCGGCCTGGTCAGCCCCGGGGAAGAGGCCGTCCAGCGGCTCAATTTCAACCGCATCCGGATACTGCGCTATCAGCCAGGCTATCACCGCCTGATTTTCACTGCGGTTCAGTGTGCAGGTGGAGTAAATCAGCGTACCGCCCGGGCGCAGGGCGTGAAATGCGTTGTTAATCAAATCCTGTTGGGTAGCAGCAATATCTGCGGTGCTGGCCTCAGACCAGTTGCGCAGGGCGTCCGCATCTTTGCGTATTACCCCTTCGCCCGAGCAGGGCGCATCCAGCAGAACGGCATCGAAGCACTCCGGCAGCGCCGGGCCGAAGACGCGTCCGTCGAAGTGGGTCATTGCCGTGTTGCTGACGCCGCAGCGGCTGAGGTTAGCATGCAGCACCTTGACGCGGCTGGCAGAGAACTCATTAGCGAGGATTGTCCCCCGGTTCTGCATGCAGGCCGCCATCTGGGTGGTTTTCGACCCTGGGGCCGCGGCCATGTCCATGACGCGCTGCGGGGCGGTATCACCGCTGAACAGTGCGGTGACCGGCAGCATGGAGCTGGCCTCCTGAATATAGAACAGTCCGGCCAGATGTTCGGCGGTACTGCCCAGCGGCAGCGTGTCGGCATCGTCGCGGCTGATCCAGAAGCCTTCCTGACACCAGGGAACCGGCGTGAGCGCCCACTGGTAAGGGGCCACCAGGGCAAGAAAGTCCGCCACGCTAATTTTCAGCGTGTTGACGCGCAGGCTGCGGCGAAGCGGCGTCTGGCTGATGGCAATAAAGCGCTCAAAGTCGGCGCTGTCAGGAAGTAACTGCTGCATGTGATCGAGAAAGGCTGGCGGAAAATAGACGCGTGAAGAGTGAGACACAGGCTGGATCCAGGAGGAAAAAGTCCGAGTAGTTTAGCATGGCTGGGGGAAAGGGAAAAAAGAACAGGCCAAAAAAAGCAGTATATCCCGGCAAAATACCGCAGATAAAAAAAGAGCCTTATGTCGCGACATAAGGCTCATGGAATGTAACGCGCCGTATTACTGCGGCAGGGCGGTGCCCCATTTACGCCACTCTTTTGGTTCTTCATCCTCCAGCAGGAAGTGTTTACCGGAAGACGCCTGCGGTGCCAGCGGTACCGTTGGCGGGGTGGCAAAGGCGATGCCGCCCTGAATAAACTGCTGGAAGGTGCCGGTCTTCACCACGCCGCCGATCAGGCCAAACTTCAGGTTATAGCCGGAAGCCAGCCAGAACACCGAGTTGTTGCGCACCAGGTGCTGGTACTTTTTGCTGATCCGCAGGGTGATCTGCACGCGGTCGGCCATGGCGCCCAGCGACGTTCCGGTGATCGTGCCGACTTCCACACCCCGGAACAGAACCGGGGTGCCCACCGAAAGCGAGCCGCCTTCCGGCGCATCCACCACCACGTTCAGCCCGTCAAGATAGCGGGCGTCGGTAATGGTCGACTCCTGCAGTTCGAAGCTGCGCTGTCCGCGTCCCTTGCCGGGATCGACATTGATATAAGGCTGCAGCAGGGTTTCCAGGTGATTCACGCCAGCGGCGGAAATCTGTGGAGAAACCACCGAGAAGCGGGTGCCAAGTCGGGCGAAGTCCTGAACGTATTCGGGGTAGAGCACCGCTTTCGCGATGACCTGCTTATTCCCTTCCCCCAGCGCCAGCGACTCCAGCTGCCCGATGGTGATGCCCAGATAGCGGATTGGCATTCCCGCCGACAGCTTGCTGGCATCATAGGTGCGCAGGGTGATCTGGCTGCCGACGGCGCGCGCGGCGGTTTCGGAGTCGTAGAGCACGCGTTTATCTTTACGCGTTAAGCCCACGCCAGCGCCCGTCAGATTGTCAAAGCTGATGGCTCCTTTCAGGGCCCGGTTCAGCGGGGAAGCCTGTACCGTCAGCCCGCTGCCATTGAGCTGCACTTTCGCACCACCCTCGGCCCAGAATACGCTGCTCTGCGACAGCAGGCGGCGATACTCCGGTTTAATATGAACGTTCACATCAAACGAATCGGACAGCGGCGTCACGCTGACAATCTCCCCAACCTGGTATTTACGGAACAGCACCACCGAACCGGCCTGAATATCCGGCAGGCTGCTGGCGGTCAGGGTCAGCGTGGTGGGCAGGGTGTCACCGATGATGCCTTCCTGCGCTTTTTCACTGTTGGCGTAAAGCGGATAGCGGGCGCGGGCATCGCCTTTCTTGCCCGGATCGAGGCGGATGCCGCCGTCGACCCACTCGCGCGCGCTGGCCCCCAGCACCTCCATTCCGTCAATGCCCAGTTTGACGTCAAGACGACTGTTAATAATAAATTTACTGTCTGCGTGCACCAGATCGCGATATTCGGCGGCCACGGCCACGTTGAAGTCCACGCCTTTCTCGGTCAGCGTACGTTTAACCACCTGGCCAATGCGCATTCCGTGCAGCATCAGCGGCTGGCCGGCATCAATGCCATAGCTCTCCGGGGCGGTCAGCGTCAGTTCCAGCACATCGGGCTGTTGCAGCGGGGACTCATTGTCCGGCAGGACCACAAAATGGGTCTGTGGCGCGCCTTCGCCCGGGATCAGCTCCAGCGTATTACCGGTCAGCAGGCTGCTCAGACTGGTATCGCTCAGGCTGACTTTCGGACTGCGCATTTCAATGCGCGTGCCGGTGCGCATCAGGCCGGTCACCGATGGGTCAAGCGTCAGTTCGCCGCTGACTTTGCCATTGTCCAGCAGCGTCATTTTGGTCAGCGTACCCACCTCAAGCCCCTGATACATCAGCGGAGTACTGTCCTCCTTGAGGTTTTTGCCGTCCGGCAGGTCGAGTGAGATCATCACGCCGCGCTGGCTCTGGGCCAGATCGGGGTAGAGCGAATAGCTGTCGTCCGATTTGGCCGCTGGCGATGTTTCCGGCGAATCGAAGGCAATCGCCCCGTTGACCAGGGCCGCCAGGCTTTCCAGCTGGACTTTTGCTCCGCTCAGGCCAACATCGGCCTTCACGCCGGAGACATTCCAGAAGCGACTCTCTTTTTTCACCAGATTGGTGAAGCGGCGCTCAATCAGCACGTCGATAGTCACGCCCTGATTACCGGCGTTCAGGCTGTAGTCATAGACACGGCCGACCGGTATTTTACGGAAATAGACCAGCGATCCGCTGTTCAGCGCCCCGAGATCGGGGGCATGTAGGTGGATCATCATTTCGCCGGTGTTGACCCGGTATTTAGGCTGAGTGTCCAGGGCGACAAAGTTCTCACTCGGTTCCCCTTTGCCGGGCATCATGCCGATGTAATTCCCGCCCACCAGCGCATCCAGGCCCGACACACCGGCCAGTGAGGCTTTTGGCGTCACCAGCCAGAACTGCGTATCTTTGCGCAGGGCATCGCGCATGTCGCTCTTGATGCTGGCCTTGATTTTAATGGTGCGCAGGTCATCGGTCATGCTGATCCCCTGCACCAGACCCACTTCCACTCCCTGATAGCGTACCGGGGTACGGCCCGGCACAATGCCGTCCGCCGTCGCGAAATCAATGGTGACCGTTGTGCCGCGCTCCTGATAGTTCGTCCAGATCAGCCAGCCGGCAATCAGCAGAGCAATAAACGGCAGCAACCAGAAAGGCGATATTTTGCGCCGGTTTTTGATGCGTGCGCTAGTCGGTGTAGTCGGCGTTTCCTGTTGCATGTGCATCCCAAAGTAAACGGCTATCCAGCCACTCAACGGCGAGGATAGTGAGTATGACTGCTGACCCAAAATAGAAGGCAGCCGGTCCCATAGTAAAAGCCAGTAACTGGTCGCGGTTGACCAGTGACATCGTTAATGAAATGACAAACAGATCGAGCATGGACCAGCGGCCCACCCACTTCACCACGCGCAGCAGGCGGATGCGGGTTCTCAGACCCTGTTCACACTTGAAATGGATGCTGACCAGCAGCGTCAGCAGCACAATCACTTTCGTAAAGGGTACTAATATACTGGCAATAAACACCACGATAGCCACCGGAATATTACCGGAGGCCAGCGAAAGTATCCCGGAGAGGATCGTATCCTCCTGTCGGGCCCCGTTCAGGTAGATGACAGAAATGGGCAGCAGGTTCGCCGGGATCAGTAAAATGATTGAGGCGATCAGCGATGACCAGGACTTCTGCAGGCTGAAGCGGCGGCGGAAGCGCAGGGGGGTGTGGCAACGCGGGCAGCGTCCCCGATCGTCAGCCAGGCCCGTATGATGGCAGCTCAGACAGACCCGCAGCTTGTCGGGGGCGACATGAGGATGCGGCTGCGGATAGAAACGGTGCCACAGCTGCTCCACATTAAGATGAATCAGCGTTACCAGGCTCAACACCGTCAGCAGAACAAAGGCCACCAGACCGATCCCGGGCGTAATGTCCGCATACTCCTGGACCTTAATGGAGGCAATCGCGACCCCCACCAGATAGATATCCAGCATCACCCACTCTTTCAGGCGGTCTAGCATCAGCAGCACCGGGCGCAGGTTCATCCCCAGCTTTTGACCGAAGTACAGGTAGGCAATCGACGCCACCAGGGTCACCGGGGCCCCGATCGTACAGAAGGCGACCATCGAGGCGGTGATCACATCGCCCTGCTGGGTCATCTGCACGATGCCGCCCAGCAGGCTGGCATAAATATTGGTGCCGAGCAGGCGGATCGACATCAGCGATTCATTAAACGCAAAGGGCATCAGCAGCAGCATGGTGACGGCCATCGCGGTCAGACGTGTCATGGACCAGTCGCGCCCGTTAAGGATAAGCGCGTTACAGCGCGGGCAGTGCGCGGACTGGCGGGATTTCACATCTGGTAAGGAAAAAAGGGTATCGCATTGTGGACATCGCTGATAACGTGCCTGTGGCAGAGCATGACTGATGGCGTGTATTTTCATATTCCCGATCGTGCTTTAGCCCAGACAGCGCAGGTACAGGGCAGGGTTAGGCTGATTAACGCCATAAGAGCTAGACTCAGTATAGCCATGCTTCAGTATTAGGATAATTCTAAGGTTATAGTAACTAACAGAATGATTCATCTTAGCCGCTGGTTTTTTAATGCTTAATATTATCAGGCGAAGCGCTAACGCGCTTCGTTTCAGTTTCTACAATGGTTAAATAATGACAAAAGCAGAATTTTATACCGACCTCAATCGTGACATGCGCGCACTTCTCAGCGGTGAAACCAGTTTCCTGGCGGTGATGGGCAATTGTAGCGCGCTTTTATATGAACGTCTTGATGGGGTTAACTGGGCAGGTTTTTATCTGTTAACGGAAGAGAATACGCTGGTCCTCGGGCCGTTCCAGGGGAAAATCGCCTGTGTGCGCATTCCTGTCGGGCGCGGCGTCTGCGGGACGGCGGTGGCTGAAAACACCGTGCAGCGTGTGGATGATGTTCACGCTTTCGCCGGACACATCGCCTGTGATGCCGCAAGCAACGCTGAAATTGTGCTGCCGCTGGTGGTCAATGGCAGTGTGATCGGTGTCCTTGATATTGATAGTGTTGAATATAACCGCTTTGATAGTGAGGATGAAGCGGGGCTAAAAGCGTTAACGGACGGGCTTTGCGAGGTGCTTGCCGGATCGGATGTGGAAAAATTTATTCACATGAAACGCACCTAAAGCGCTGGATCACGTAGCAATTGCTGATGGGGTCATTATAATGTCGCCTGTTCATGCCTGCGCTGATTGGCAAACCCGTTGTAATCAGGAAATTTCATGGAAAATCAACCTAAGTTGAATAGCACCAAAGAAGTCATCGCCTTTCTGGCGGAGCGTTTCCCACAATGCTTTAGCGCCGAAGGCGAAGCACGACCGCTGAAAATTGGCATCTTTCAGGATTTAGTCGACCGCGTGCAGGGCGAAATGGGCCTGAGTAAAACTCAGCTTCGTTCAGCACTGCGTCTTTACACTTCCAGTTGGCGCTACCTTTATGGCATCAAAGCGGGCGCAACGCGCGTTGACCTTGATGGTAACGCGTGCGGTCAACTGGACGAACAGCATGTAGAACATGCGCGCAAACAGCTTGAAGAAGCCAAAGCGCGCGTGCAGGCACAGCGCGAACAGCAGCAGGCGAAAAAGCGTGAAGCGGGTGAAGAGACCACCCCGCGTCGTCCGCGTAAACCTGTTCGTAAACCTGCGGCAGAAGGTGAGCAGCCACGTAAAGTGCGCAGCAAGCCAGCACGTCCTCAGGCAGAACAGTCTGCTTCCGCTCCTCGTACCGAGACCCAGCCGGAACCGCGTAAGCCGGTTACCGACACCTCAGCGTTGCAAGTCGGCCAAAATATTAAAGTCACCGCAGGTAAAAGTGCAATGGACGCCACCATTCTGGAAATTTCCAAAGATGGCGTCCGGGTACAGTTAGCTTCCGGCCTGGCAATGATAGTACGCGCAGAACACTTGCAGTTCTGATACGGAGGCTAATCAGGGCATGAACACTCTTTTTAAAAGCACGATCATTGCGGGCCTGCTGATTGCAGGCAATGTATTTGCGGCCGATAATCTTACGCGTGCCGACCAAATCCCGCAGCTGCATCAGGAAGCACAGCATGCCACCGTGAGTGAGCGTGTGACATCCCGTTTTACCCGATCCCATTATCGCCAGTTCGATCTCAACAAGGATTTTTCAGTAAAAATCTTTGAACGATACCTGAACCTGCTCGACTACAGCCACAATGTGCTGCTGGCGTCGGATATTGCGCAATATGCGGACAAAAAAACGACGCTGGGCGAAGAACTTAAAAGCGGCCAGCTTTCGGCGTTTTACGATCTCTATAACCTGACGCAAAAACGCCGTTTCGAACGTTATCAGTACGCGCTGTCCGTACTGAATAAGCCGATGAATTTTACCGGCAATGACACCATCGACATCGACCGCAGCAAGGCGCCGTGGCCGAAAAGCACCGCAGAGCTTAATGAGCTGTGGGACGCCAAGGTCAAATATGATGAGCTGAGCCTCAAACTGGCCGGTAAAGATGAGAAAGAGATCCGAGAGGTTCTGACCAAACGCTACCAGTTTGCCGAGCGTCGTCTGGCGCAGAGCAACAGCGAGGACGTATTCCAGCTGGCAATGACCGCCTTTGCCCACGAGATTGATCCCCACACCAACTATCTGTCACCGCGTAATACTGAACAGTTCAATACTGAAATGAGCCTGTCTCTGGAAGGTATTGGTGCGGTGCTGCAGATGGATGATGACTATACGGTGATCAATTCTATGGTGGCAGGGGGTCCGGCGGCGAAGAGTAAAGCGATTACCGTTGGCGACCGTATCGTTGGCGTAGGCCAGCCGGGTAAACCGGTTGTCGATGTGATTGGCTGGCGTCTGGATGATGTCGTGGCGCAAATCAAAGGACCGAAGGGCAGTAAAGTTCGCCTTGAGATCCTCCCGGCCGGTAAAGGCACAAAGACCCGCACTGTGACGCTGACGCGCGAGAAAATCCGCCTTGAAGATCGGGCAGTGAAAATGACCGTGCACAACGTCGGCAAGCAGAAGGTGGGCGTGCTGGACATTCCTGGTTTCTATGTGGGTCTGACCGATGATGTCAAAGTGCAGCTGCAGAAGCTGCAGAAGCAGAATATCGACAGTATTGTTATCGATCTGCGCACTAACGGCGGCGGAGCGCTGACGGAAGCGGTATCGCTCTCCGGCCTGTTTATTCCGAGTGGCCCGGTGGTCCAGGTTCGTGACAACAACGGTAAAATCCGGCAGGACAGCGACACCGATGGCGTGACCTACTATAAAGGCCCTCTGGTGGTGCTGGTGGATCGCTTCAGTGCCTCGGCGTCAGAGATCTTTGCGGCGGCTATGCAGGACTATGGTCGTGCACTGATTGTCGGTGAACCGACCTTCGGTAAAGGCACCGTGCAGCAGTACCGTTCACTGAATCGTATTTACGATCAGATGCTGCGCCCTGAGTGGCCGGCCCTTGGCTCTGTACAATACACCATTCAGAAATTCTACCGCATTAACGGCGGCAGTACCCAGCGTAAAGGGGTCACCCCGGATCTGCTGATGCCTACCGGCGTGGAAGCGGTTGAAACAGGCGAGAAGTTTGAAGACAACGCCCTGCCGTGGGACAGCGTGAATGCGGCAAGCTACGTGAAAACCGGTGACCTCAAGCCCTTTGAACCGCAGCTGATCAAAGATCATCAGGATCGTATCGCGAAAGATGCTGAGTTCCAGTACATCATTAAAGATATCGCCCGCTTTAATGCTAACAAGGACAAGCGCAATATCATTTCACTCAACCTTGCCGAGCGCGAGAAAGAGAATCGTGAAGATGATGCCCTGCGTCTGGAACGCATCAATGCCCGTCTGAAAGCGGAAGGGAAAAAACCGCTGGTGAAGCTGGACGATCTCCCTAAAGATTATAAAGAGCCTGACCCGTATCTTGATGAAACGGTGAAGATTGCCAATGACCTGGCGCAGCTGGAAAAACAGCAGCCGCCGGCGACACCGGCAGCGGCCCAATAATCGCCACAGGCACAGCAATCGCTGTGCCTTTTTTTTATCACCCTCTGCGCGGCGCAAAAAAGTAAGACAAAGTGTAAAGTTATGTCTTTTTAAACACTTAAAGATTAAGAGTGCTTGAAAAGCGCCGTATTGACCTTACGATGGTGTTACGCGAAAAGCGGAATAACTGAGGAAGAATAAATTTTATGATGCGTATTGCTCTTTTCCTGCTAACCAACCTTGGGGTAATGGTGGTTTTCGGGCTGATCCTCAGCCTGACAGGGATCCAGTCAAGCAGTGTTATGGGCCTGATGATCATGGCGGGTCTGTTTGGCTTCGGCGGTGCGTTTGTTTCACTGCTGATGTCGAAATGGATGGCGTTACGCTCCGTTGGCGGTGAAGTGATTGAACAGCCACGCAACGAAACCGAGCGCTGGCTGATGGAAACCGTGGGCCGTCAGGCACAGCAGGCGGGTATCGCCATGCCGCAGGTGGCAATCTATCATGCGCCTGATATCAACGCGTTTGCCACTGGTGCCCGCCGTGATGCCTCGCTGGTGGCAGTGTCGACCGGACTGCTGCAGAACATGAGCCGTGACGAGGCTGAAGCGGTGCTGGCGCATGAAGTCAGCCACATTGCTAATGGTGATATGGTGACCATGACCCTGATTCAGGGGATCGTGAACACCTTCGTGATCTTTATCTCACGTATCCTGGCGCAGCTGGCCGCAGGCTTTATGTCCGGAAACCGGGACGAAGAGGGGAGCAGCAACGGCAACCCGATGGTCTACTTCGCGGTGTCCATGGTGCTGGAGCTGGTCTTTGGTATCGTCGCCAGCATCATCACCATGTGGTTCTCGCGTCACCGTGAGTTCCATGCGGATGCGGGTGCTGCACGCCTGGCCGGCCGTGAAAAGATGATTGCCGCACTGCAGCGTCTGAAAACCAGCTACGAGCCGCAGGAAGCCAGCAGCATGATGGCCTTCTGCATCAACGGCAAGTCCAAGTCGATGAGCGAGCTGTTTATGTCGCATCCGCCGCTGGACAAACGTATTGAAGCGCTGCGCAGCGGTGAGTACCTGAAATAGGCCAATCCCTGATGTGTTAAAAACCCGCCGCTGGCGGGTTTTTTTATGTCAGCCGTTTCGCGGCTGGGTCATTCTCAGGGCGCTGACCACGGCGGCTACGCTGGCAAAGCTGCCCGCCAGCAGCAGCGAGAGAGGGGTACCCTGCGTGGAAAACAGATTAAACATCAGCGCCACCAGTGCAGCGCCGCTGGACTGGCCGAACAGACGCGCGGTGCCCAGCATGCCGCTGGCCCCGCCGCTGCGGTGGCGTGGCGCGGACGAAATAATGGTGTGATTATTGGGTGACTGAAACAGCCCGAACCCGGCACCACACAGCACCATGCGCCAGATAATATCGGCGTCGGTGGGGGTGGCAGGGAGCATCGCCAGGGCAAACAGCCCACTGGCGAACAGTGCCAGCCCGACAGCACCCAGCAGTCCCGCGTGGTAACGCTCAATCAGCCGGCCGGCAAGGGGGGCCATCACCATCGTTGCCAGTGGCCAGGGTGTCAGCAGCAGGCCGGTGGCGACTTCGCTGCGTCCCAGTGTGCCCTGCAGAAAGAAGGGGAGTGACACCATCGCCAGCATCTGCGCGCAGAAAGAGCAGATTGAGGTGCCGATAGAGAGTGCAAACACCGGGATGCGAAACAGGTCGACCGGCAGAAGCGGGATGCTCATTCGCAGCTGGCGGCGGATAAACAGCGTGCCGACGATCGGCAGCAGCAGCAGTTGTACCAGTAGCAGCGTGCCGCTGACGCCCTGAGCAAAGCCACTCAGGAGTGAAATCAGCAGGCCGAAGGTTAGCGCGTTCATCACCCCGCTGGTGACATCAAAACGCTGTTCCCGGGCCTTTTGCGGGTTATCGGGCAGGAAGCGCAACGCCAGGAACAGCGCCATAATGCCCACCGGGATATTGATCAGGAACAGCCACTGCCAGGAGGCGACGGAAAGAATGGCGGCGGCCACCGTGGGCCCGGCGGCGCTGGAGACCGCCACAATCAGCGAGTTAATCCCCATGCCCCGACCGAGATGATGCCGGGGGTAGATGATGCGTATCAGCGCGGTGTTCACGCTCATCAGCGCCGCTCCGCCGAAACCCTGCAAAACCCGCGCCACGGTCAGCATCGTCAGCGAGTCTGACAGGGCACAGAATAACGACGTACAGGTAAACAGCACCAGTCCGGCCTGATAGATACGGCGATAGCCAATCATGTCCCCGAGGAAGGAGAGCGACAGCAGGGACATAATGATCGCCAGCTGATACGCATTCACAATCCAGATCGACTGTGCCGGGCTGGCATTGAGTTCACGGGCGATAGTAGGCAGCGCGACATTGGCAATGGCACCGTCCAGCACGGCGACCGTAATACCCAGCGCAATCGCCATAATGGCACCGTAGCGCTGGGGCAAGGGTAAACCGTCGGTCGAAGGATCTGCAGGCATAGTAGTGAAATAATCAGGGGGGCGAATATCATCATGCTAATGGATTTTACGAAATTATCCAGTCTGTAAACGACTGAAAACCATCAGTGGATGTGTCGGCTAGCGTGCGGGCAGCATTGCACCGGGGCGGCCTGAATCGTATACTGGAAATGGCGTTCCATTTTTTATAAAACAACAAAGGATAAACATGACCAGTGCCGATACTGATAAGCAGCCTGATTCCGTTTCTTCGGTAATGAAAGTGTTCGGCATTTTGCAGGCACTGGGTGAGGAGCGTGAAAACGGCATCACCGAACTGTCGCAAAGGGTGATGATGTCGAAGAGCACCGTCTATCGTTTTCTGCAAACCATGAAAAGCCTTGGCTATGTGTCACAGGAGGGAGAGTCCGAGAAATATGCCCTGACGCTCAAGCTGTTTGAGCTGGGGGCGAAAGCGCTGGAGAATGTGGATCTGATCCGCAGTGCTGACGTGCAGATGCGCGATATTTCCCGCCAGACCAAAGAGACAATCCATCTTGGGGCGCTGGAAGAAGACAGTATTGTCTATATCCACAAGGTGGATTCGCTGTATAACCTGCGCATGTACTCGCGCATAGGCCGCCGTAATCCACTGCACAGTACGGCGATTGGTAAAGTGCTGCTGGCGTGGCGTGACCGTGCAGAAGTGGAGGCGATCCTGAGCGGCGTGGAGTTTACCCGCAGTACGTCGAAGACGCTCGACAGCAGCGCGGCGTTACTTCCGGTACTGGACAGAGTGCGTGCGCAGGGGTTCGGGGAAGATAACGAAGAACAGGAAGAGGGGTTACGCTGTATTGCCGTACCGGTGTTTGACCGTTTTGGCGTGGTGATTGCCGGTCTGAGTATCTCTTTCCCGACCATTCGCTTCTCTGAAGATCACAAAAAAGATTATGTGGCGATGCTGCATCATGCCGCAAAAAACATCTCTGAGCAGATGGGTTATCACGACTATCCCTTCTGAGTGAAACGGGCCGGCAGCGTGCCGGCCCGTACAATCCCTTAGTTATCGACGACTTCCGTGCTTTTTCTCAGCAGTGGGCAGTCGGTCACGCCGACAATCCCGCTGTCGGTATGCAGATACTGCGCAATAACCATCCCGCGAGCCGTCAGGTACTGGCACTGCAGACCCATTCCCGCAACATTTTTAGTGCTGCCCGTCAGGACGCCATAGCCTGTTAACAGCATGGCCAGCCAGATGATGGCCAGCAGGGCAACGATGCGTAGCAAGAACTTCATGTGTATCCCCTTATTATTTTTCGGCCGGTGTCCTCACCGCCCGCGCTCATCATAACAGCATGATGCGCACTGTCGTTAAAATCGATAAGAGGATGCTGAATCCGCGTCCTGCCCGCGCAAGAAGATTTGTGTGATCCCGCTATCAATTATCCTTCGGGCAGGTAAAATCATGCCTGCGGCGCGGCCGTTTTCCGGTCGCCCATTTTTTAGTTTTGAGGCAGGTATGAACGAAATGACAACGGGTGCGATGGATGTCGTATCGATGGGGATGGGCGCGGTACTGGTGCTGGCCGGTCTGCTGGTCTGGTTTTTCGTCAATCGCGCCAGCGTGAGAGCGAATCAGCAGATACAGCTGCTGGAGTCGCTGCTGGAGGAGCAGAAACGCCAGAATGTGATGCTGCTGCGGCTGACCAATGCGGTGGCCGGAAAAGAGCAGGCTGAAAAAGCCAGCGATGCAGGTGATAACAAGGACTTTACCCGCCTGATCCCCGAGCGCTGAGTCAATAAAGGAGCCGTCATGGCCTGGCAGAACCCCTGGTATAATCCGTCCCTTGCGCACCACACGCGTGAGGGATTCCGCAACGCCGAAGCGGATATGCGTCAGGACGGCGACCTGAAGCGCTGGCGGCGGGAACGTAAACAGCAGGGGCTGCCGCTGCCACCGGCCGGGGGGTATAAGCAGTTTATCCACCAGTGGTGGCAGCCTGCCAGCCTGAGCGGGGAAGCCGACGCCGTCTGGTGGCTCGGTCACGCCTGCCTGCTGTTGCGCACCGCAGGGCGCTATACGCTGATCGACCCGGTACTTTCCAGCAGAGCATCGCCGCTGAGTTTCATCGGGCCTGCGCGTAAAACCCCGCCAGCGCTCGCCGTGGACGACCTGCCCACCCTGGACGTGGTGCTGATTTCACATAACCACTATGATCACCTTGACCGCACGACAATAAAGAAAATCCTGCGTCGTTTCCCGCAGGTCACTTTTGTGGTGCCGCTCGGGCTGCAGGTCTGGTTTCAGCGGCTGGGTGCCCGTCAGGTGGTGCCACTGGACTGGTGGCAACAGACGCAGGTGGCCGGTCTGACGGTACATGCCGTGCCCGCCCGTCACTGGAGTATGCGTACCCTGTGGGACCGTAACCGTTCCCTGTGGTGCGGTTGGGTTATTCAGCATGCGGGTCTGAATTTCTGGTTTAGCGGTGACAGCGGATATTCAGAAAATCTGCTCGAGATCCCCCGCCGTTTAGGGCCATTCAATCTTGCCGCCTTACCGGTAGGGGCCTATGCACCAAAATGGTTCATGGCCGGTCAACATATGGACCCGGATCAGGCCGTGTCTCTGCATCGGGCTATCGGGCAACCGTATACTGTTCCCATCCACTGGGGCGTGTTCGAACTGGCTGACGAAGCGCTGGATGAGCCGCCGCGTGAGCTGCGGGCGGCGATGCAGGCGGCGGGCCTGGACGACAGTCGCTTTAGCGCATGGAAGATCGGCGCTGAAATGTGGCTGGATAATATAAATTAGGATTAATCCTAACGATATGTTGTTATATCGTCATCCTGATAGAGAGAATGGCATATAATTAATCAAACAGATTGCACATAATATTGATAATACCCGTATGCAGATCAATGCATTTAAATGGGGCAGGGGATCGGGCTCTTTCCTTCTTTTGGTGCAACGCAATTAAAAAATGGCGCTAATGGCCGGTTCCTATACAAAACCTTAACGCATTGTACAGATAAAGTGGCGTTGAGCGCGGCCGTATTGAAAAAGCTTTGCCATATTTATGCAATAATAACAACGCTAAATATTTTCTTTATCCCGTCGCGAAACAGACTTCTAGTCTGCTGCAGTTTAAGATGGAAGGCGTAATGAAAAGGCGCTGGCACGGCAAACCGTGCCAGCTGGTGAAACATCAGGCATTAATGTGCAATCTGTGCCCGCTATCGTTTTAAATGTGTGCGACATCTCTATCCCTGTTTAAAAATGACTTGCCATTAATTAACGGATATGTGATAAAACATTCGGGTAAAACGAGGTACAGTTCTGTTTATGTATGGCATCTTGAGTAAAGAAGTTCTGAGTAAAGACGTTGACGTTGAATACCGCTTCCTTGCCGAGCCTTAATTAGTGCCTCATGCAGTAATGTCTCTGGTTTTTCTGTACGTAAAGCCCACGGGCGAATAAACACTCTAAGGAATTTGCAAAATGGCAAAGATTAAAGGTCAGGTTAAGTGGTTCAACGAGTCTAAAGGTTTTGGCTTCATCACCCCAGCAGACGGCAGCAAAGATGTATTCGTACATTTCTCTGCAATCCAGGGTAATGGCTTCAAAACTCTGGCTGAAGGCCAGAACGTTGAGTTCGAAATTCAGGACGGCCAGAAAGGCCCTGCTGCTGTGAACGTCACCGCTATCTAATTTTCGATCTGAGCCTGTCAATAACGCCCTGTGCGTAATCCAGGCTGAAATCTGAATCCTAAAGCCTCGTCAGCAATGACGGGGCTTTTTTGTGTCGGTAAAGCGGCGTGACTACGGGATTTTAGCTGGTGTTTACAGTACACTGCCGCGTCATGTGAATTATGGAGTGTTTCTTATGTCGTACCAGTGTCCCCTCTGCCAGCAGCCGCTGTTGTTAAACCAGCGCACCTGGCGCTGCGAAAACCAACATCAGTTCGATCAGGCCAGAGAGGGCTATGTGAATCTGCTGCCGGTACAGCATAAGCGCTCAAAGCAGCCGGGTGACAGTGCCGATATGATGCAGGCGCGGCGTAACTTCCTTGATGCCGGTCACTACCAGCCGCTACAGGAGCTGGTTAGTGAGCTGCTGGCGCGGGTGCTACCGGAGGGGCCTCTGAACGTGCTGGATATTGGCTGCGGGGAAGGGTACTACACCCACCACGTTGCCAGCCGTCTGGCGGCGAAGGGTGAGGCGAAAGTCTGGGGGCTGGACGTGGCTAAAATTGCCATACGCGCCGGGGCAAAGCGTTATCACAACGTGGCGTTTTGCGTCGCCTCCAGCCATCGCCTGCCCTTCAGTGACGATCGCTTTGACGCCGTGCTGCGTATCTACGCCCCCTGCAAGGCCGAAGAACTGGCCCGGGTGGTAAAACCCGCAGGCTACGTCCTGACCGTGACCCCTGGCCCACGCCACCTGATGCAGTTCAAAGCGCTGATCTATCAGGAAGTGCAGCTGCATGACACCACGCCGGAAACGATGCCGGGCTTCACGCTGGTGGAAGAGCAGCAGCTCAACTATCCCATGGTGTTGAACAGCGAAGAGTCCGGCGCTCTGCTGCAGATGACGCCTTTTGCCTGGCGTGCCCGCCCGGAGGTCTGGGGCATTCTCGCGACCACAGAGCAGTTTGCCTGTGAAACCGACTTCACACTGCGCCTGTGGCAGCGTGACAGCCAGCAAGCCCCGGTGGTTAACGACTTTCCAGCATAACCTGGTAGATCTTCTCCAGGTCATCTAACTGGCGAACGTGGATCAGTAACCGGCGGTTTTCCAGCGCGATCACCAGCACGCCATCTTCCGACAGGTTGATGGCGCTGATGCGTTCCCAGCGTATAAATACATTGGCGTAGAAAAACCCCGCCTGTTTGAGCAGCAGCTTGGGTGCCCGTATCCAGAATAGCCATACCGCCAGCGCACTCAGCGCCATCAGCAGCAGAGTGGTAAGCTGCGGGCCGCTGTCGCTGACGTTCTTGTAGATCAGGATAACCAGCAAACCAATAAAAATAAGGCTGTCGATCTTATTACGGCGCTGCAGCAGGACTTTCAGCCGCGTCGGGCCGTGAAGGCGGTCCATAATCCACTCATCGTAGATGGCATAAAGCAAAATTAACGCAATAAACAGCACGATAAAATAATCAGTCAAAAACATAACAGAGCCCATAAAAAGGGGCCAGACTGTGCTGGCCCCGGAGTGAAAGCAAAACTAACTGACTTCAGACACCCAGCAGACCAATCCAGTAGCCGAAGATACCAATCGCAAAGAAGCCCATGATAATCCACAGCGCGTTGACTTTACGGCGCAGCAGCCACATACAGCCGAAGGTAAGCAGCAGAGGGATCAAACCCGGCATCAGCTGGTCAAGAATCGACTGAACGGTGGTGACGGTGGTTTTACCCGTCTGGTCAGTGATCCTGGACACCACCAGCGGAACGTTAACATGCGTCCATTTATTTACCAGCGCTCCCATGACAAACAGGCCGAGAATGGACGCCCCCTCAGTCAGTTTCTGCAGGAAGCCGCCACCCATATCGCTGACGATATCCACCCCTTTACGGTAGCCGTAAGCCACACCGTAATAACGCACCAGTAAACGTACCAGGTTAAACAGCACAAAGAACAGCAAAGGACCCAGCAGGCTGCCGCTCATAGCAATCCCGGCACCCAGTGCAGCAAAGACCGGACGCACGGTTCCCCAGAAGATAGGGTCACCGACACCCGCCAGCGGTCCCATCAGGCCCACCTTGATGCCGTTAATTGCCGCGTCATCAATGGCTGCGCCATTAGCGCGCTGCTCTTCCATCGCCATCGTCACGCCCAGCACCGGGGCCGCAACGTAAGGGTGGGTATTAAAGAACTCCAGATGGCGTTTAATGGCCTGTTTGCGGTCGTCATTGTTCTCAGGGTACAGGCGGCGGATCACCGGCACCATGGAATAACAGAATCCCAGGGCCTGCATACGTTCGAAGTTCCACGAACCCTGAAACAGGTTAGAGCGTAAGAACACACCGCGAATATCGCCTGGCGTCAGTTTCTTTTGCGTAGCGGTAGTTGTTGTATCAACCATTTCTCTCACCTTTCCTTAATCGAGTTCGTTATCAAGGTCGTTATGTGCCGGCCCTGACGCCTGTGCACCCGCAACACGGTTATATTTTGGTGCCAGCTGGATATACAGGATAGCCATCACCACGCCAATCACGCCCAGCGCGACCAGGTTGAAGCTGGTAAATGCGGCAGTAACAAAACCCAGGTAGAAGAACGGCATCAGGTAACCGGCACGCATCATGTTGATCACCATGGCGTAACCGACGACCACGATCATGCCACCGGCAATATTCAGACCGTTGGTGACCACGTCCGGGATCGAGTTGAGCAGCTCCTGTACCACGTGGGTACCAACGGATACAGCCACAATCAGCGCGGGGATAGCAATACGCATCGCCTGCAGCACCAGCGCAGAGACATGGATCCACGAGATAGCGGTCAGGTTGCCTTTTTCAGCGGCTTTATCGGCCGCGTGCTGGAAGGCCACAGTGATGGTACGCACGATAATGGTCAGCACCTGGCCTGCGGCAGCAAGCGGGATAGCCAGTGCAATACCGGCACCGACGCTTTGTCCGCCAGCAATAACCAGAATGGTGGAAATGATGGAGGCCAGGGCCGCATCGGGCGCGACGGCGGCCCCGATATTCATCCAGCCCAGGGCGATCATTTCCAGTGTACCGCCGATAATAATACCGGTTTTCATATCGCCCAGTACGGCGCCTATCAACGTACAGGCCACTAAGGGCCGGTGAAACTGAAATTCATCCAGGATGGAACCCATGCCTGCGATACAGGCCACGATAAATATCAGTACAATTTGTAGCGTGGTAATCTCCATTACACTTTTCCTCTTTCATGCCAGAACGGAGTTCAACCTGAGCAGTCAGGCCACGGTCTATTGCGTCATTTTGTCGATCAGATCCATCATTTTCAGGCGCTGGTCGCTGGAGACCTTACGGACTTCCAGTTCGATACCCCGCTCATTCAGCTTTTTAAACGCCTCAATATCTTTAGCGTCGACCGATACCGCGTTATTCACCTGCGTTTTTCCCTGACGGAATGCCATGCCGCCGATATTCACTGTGGTGATGTTGACGCCTTCCTCGACCAGACGCAGGACGTCAGTCGGGTTGGTAAATAACAGCATCACTTTGTCTTTTCCGTATTTGGGGTTATTCCATACGCGAACCATTTTAGCGACGTCGACAACGTGTGCGGTGACACCCGGTGGGGCCACCTGAGTGAGCAGCGTTTTACGCACGTTATCAGCGGCGACTTCATCGCTGACGACGATAATGCGCGTGACGTTGGTCTCTTTGGTCCAGCGGGTGGCCACCTGACCATGGATCAGACGGTCATCGATGCGCGCAAGCCCAATTTTCATATGATCGCCGGGCTGCATGGGGGCCTGGGGAGGTGGGGGCGCTTTGACGGCGGCGACAGGCGTTGCCTCGGGCAGCTTCGCTTTCAGTGCCTTCACGCCTTCACGTCCGGTTTCAACCGCCAGAGCAACCAGCTCATCGAAGGTGGGATTATCGTCACGCGCCATCAGTACTTCGACCAGCATCGGGATATTGACCCCGGCGACCACGTCGTAATTCTCTTTATCGACGACCAGGCGACTGGCCGCATTGAACGGGCTGCCTCCCCAGGTATCGACGAGGAAAAGCACGCCCTGTGCACTGTCCATCTCTGCCAGACGCGTCTGGTATTTCTCCATCAGCGTTTCGGCATTTTCCCCGGGGACAAAGTCGATCCAGCCGACATTTTCCTGCTCCCCTAACAGCATTTCGGCAGTCTTCAGTAGTTGTTCTGCCGCCCAGCCGTGTGTGCCGATCATAATAGCAATAGTCACTTGCTACCTCCTTTATACGTTGGCAACGGCTACAGCCAGCTAGCCGCGCAAGGGTCATCTGAATCAACAGGCATTCAGTATGATTAAAGTCCAACTTTTACTGCGACGTGCTCAAAACGGGTCAGTAGTTCTAAACACACAGCCATAAACGGGATTTATTTTAGTATGCGAAAAAATAAATATTGTGACGGTGCTCAGTTATTTAGACGTTAACCTGGATTTCAGGAAGCCTGATGAAACATTATCCAGAAAGTGGCAAAACATGCCCGAGTGTAAGAAATTATTTTGACGCTACTGTTTCAACTGCTAAAGTAATGATCCTTTTTCAATACAGGAGTAACGGGCCTCAGCCCTCCCTATGGACTGTCACCGAAGTCGCTTAATCATGCCGCCGGGCTACCCGGTCTTGTTTTCAACGTCGCCAGACGTCACCTTACATTCCACTCGTTGTCATCCCTGCTGCACGCTCACCCGAACGTTTGCTGCCTGTTCCCGTTCCTTTTTCCGGAGTCTGTCATGGAATTTCTCTTAGACCCCTCAATCTGGGCAGGTCTCTTTACGCTCATCGTTCTTGAGATCGTGCTGGGTATCGATAACCTGGTATTTATTGCCATCCTTGCCGATAAGCTGCCGCCGAAACAGCGTGACAAAGCCCGGCTGATTGGCCTGTCCCTGGCCCTGATTATGCGTCTGGGCCTGCTATCGCTGATCTCATGGATGGTGACGTTAACCCGTCCTCTTTTCAGCGTCGGCGACTTCAGCTTCTCGGGCCGTGATCTGATCCTGCTGGTGGGCGGATTGTTCCTGCTGTTCAAAGCTACGATGGAGCTGCACGAACGGCTGGAAAACCGCGATATGAACGCCGGTGGTAATAAAGGATATGCCAGTTTCTGGGCCGTGGTGGTGCAGATTGTCATTCTTGACGCCGTGTTCTCCCTGGATGCGGTGATCACCGCCGTCGGGATGGTGAATAACCTGGCCATCATGATGACTGCGGTGATCATTGCGATGGGCGTCATGCTGCTGGCGTCTAAGCCGCTAACGAACTTTGTTAACGCGCATCCGACCGTGGTGGTGCTGTGCCTGAGCTTCCTGCTGATGATTGGTCTCAGCCTGGTAGCGGAAGGTTTTGGTTTCCATATTCCCAAAGGCTACCTGTACGCGGCGATTGGCTTCTCCATTCTTATTGAGCTGTTCAACCAGATTGCGCGCCACAACTTTATGCGTCATCAGGAGCGGCGTCCGATGCGTGAACGTACCGCAGAGGCTATTCAGCGACTGATGGGCGGACGTCGCCAGAACGAAAGCCACAGCAGTGAAAGCAGTGAAGTTGCCGCTATCATGCCGCAGCAGGCGTTTAAAGACGAAGAGCGCTACATGATCAATGGCGTTCTGACGCTGGCCTCCCGTTCGGTGCGCAGCATCATGACCCCGCGCGGTGAAATCTCCTGGGTAGATGCGCTGCGTCCGATCGATGAAATCCGCATTCAGCTGCTGGATACCCCGCACAGCCTGTTCCCGGTCTGCCGGGGTGAACTGGATGAGATTATCGGCGTGGTGCGTGCCAAGGAGCTGTTAGTGGCGCTGGAGCACGGCATTGACGTGGCGACATTCGCGGCGGCAACACCGGCGATTATCGTGCCGGAAACGTTGGATCCGCTGAATCTGCTCGGGGTTCTGCGTCGGGCGAAAGGCAGTTTCGTTGTGGTGACCAATGAGTTTGGCGTCGTACAGGGGCTGATTACGCCGCTGGACGTGCTGGAAGCCATTGCCGGCGAATTCCCGGATGAGGATGAAACCCCGGATATCATTGCCGACGGTGATGGCTGGCTGGTGAAGGGCGGCACCGACCTCCACTCGCTGCAGCAGCTGCTGGATACCCAGGACCTGGTGCGCCCGGAAGACGATCACGCTTCTCTGGCCGGACTGCTGATTGAGCAGAAAGGGCAGTTGCCTAAGCCAGGAGAAGTGATCGAGATGCCGCCGCTGCGCTTCCAGATTATCGAAGCGACGGACTACCGCATCGATCTGGTGCGCGTAACCCGAGAGCGCAATGAGCATGATGAAGACGATCAGTAATCCTTACTGACGCGCAGGCAATAAAAAGCCGGGGATTTCCCCGGCTTTTTTTATGCTGCATGGCGGACTCAGATGCCCAGCGACTCATCATGACTCATCAGCCAGTCCGGGAAGTCGCCTAACGGCATCGGCCGGGCATAGAAATACCCCTGCAGGACATCTACGCCTTTCTCGCGCAGGTAGGCTGCCTGTTCTGCCGTTTCCACCCCTTCGGCCACCAGGCTGATATTCAGCCGCTGTGCCAGGGAAATCACCATATCGGTTACGGTGGCATTAATGGCGTCCGTACCGATAGCCGCGGTGAACACTTTATCGATCTTCAGCACATCCGGACTGAGCGTTTTCAGATACGAAAGCGAGCTGTGCCCGGTACCAAAGTCATCGATCGCCAGCTTCACGCCAATATCATGCAGATGCGACACCACGCGCTGATCCACCACCGGCAGGGAGTCCCGTTCGGTCAGTTCTACGATCAGCTGCGGTTTCGGGTTGGCCGGCCACCACAGGCGTTGGAGATCGTCGATGATGGCCCGCTCGTGGAAGTGGCTGGCCGCAACGTTAATGGCGATATGAAACGAGGAAGAGGCCGGCAAATCTGGCAGGTGCCTGACCACTTCACCGATCACAAAACGCGTCAGTGGGGCGATCAGGTTTTGCCGTTCTGCCAGCGGAATAAAGACGTCAGGCGGGATCCAGCCCTGGCGGGGGTTATGCCAGCGCAGCAGCAGCTCAATGCCGTCACAGGCACCGGTACGGGCGTTGATCAGCGGCTGACAGTAGACCATAAACTCACGGGCGGTGATGCCATAGCTGATTTGCCAGGAGAGACTCATGCGGTTGGCCGTGGCCAGCCAGACGATATAGCCCATCAGTAAACTGAGTAGCAGCGCCAGCGGGAGCTGGGAAGGGACGGTCATCAGCGCCAGGCGCGACGGCGAAGGGCCGAACAGCGTGATAGAGAAGGGATAACGCAGCGACGACTCTTCGTAACTCACTTCGTCATCCGACGGTACCGCAGGCTCAATCATCGGATTACCGTATTCCAGACTCTTACCGGCGACGTTGAAAATCGCCCGTTCCACCCAGGGCAGCGTGGGCTCCAGCAGATAATTGGTCATCAGCTCAATGTTAATGACCTGGATGATGCCTGAGCGGTTATCCAGCGAACGTGGCGTCCAGAACAGCAGTACCGGTGAGCCTTTAATCAGATGCTCATCCACCGCCAGCAGCATGCGCTGGTTGTTTACCGCCAGCTCAGGATACGTGTCGGTAAACGGAATGTCAGCGCTGCCGTAAATGCTGGAACAGTAAATGCGATCTTCATCCACCAGCAGAATCGATCGTACCGTCTGCAGGGAGGCCAGTTTTTCAATCAGCGGAAAGCGGATTTCACCACAGGTGAGGCCAACCAGTCCGATCGTATTATTGGCCGCCACGTCCAGCGGCGAAAACATGCGGTCAAAGCGCTGGATAGCATTATCAGCAAAGGTCCGCGACTGCTGCTCTATCCGGTTTTTCTCTTCCAGAAAACGGAAGGTTAATGTGAGAATGAGCACCAACGCGGCAACAACCGCAGCGATAAGTAATCGCTTACGGCGAAACTGTCCGAATACTTCCTGGGACATTTGCATCAGTAACCACCCTTAAGATCAAGACGCGTACACAGAGATCGAATACCAATTATCGGCAACTGAGGCATTAAGTTTAGTAGTGCGGAAGAGAAAAGCTGAATGGCTCAAAAACAGGAACTTACTCTCACAAACACGCTAAAACACTTTAGCTATTTCCTGATGCTGGCGATAGCAGGGCGGTGAATTATTTTTGGTGAGGGGGAATAAAAAACGCCACCCGGGAGGGTGGCGTCGGTATCAGTCACACTGGACTTTAATCGCCAGCCCACCGCGTGATGTTTCGCGATATTTCGCGTTCATATCTTTGCCGGTTTCGTACATCGTCTCGATAACCTTATCCAGCGAAACACGGGCCTCACTGGTGCGGCGCATCGCCATACGGGCCGAGTTGATGGCTTTCACCGAGGCAATGGCGTTGCGTTCAATGCACGGCACCTGCACCTGACCTGCGACCGGGTCACAGGTGAGACCCAGGTTATGCTCCATGCCAATCTCTGCGGCAACGGCAACCTGTTCCGGGCTGGCGCCAAGCAGTTCTGCCAGACCGGCCGCTGCCATCGAACACGCGACCCCCACTTCCCCCTGACAGCCTACTTCCGCCCCGGAAATCGACGCATTCATTTTATACAGAATGCCGATCGCCCCTGAGGCCATAAAGTAGCGGGTAAAAATTTCCGGGGTCACCGGCTCAATAAAGTGATCGTAGTACGCCAGCACGGCAGGAACAATACCGCAGGCACCGTTGGTCGGCGCGGTGACAACGCGGCCGCCGGCAGCATTCTCTTCGTTCACCGCCAGCGCAAACATGTTCACCCAGTCGATGACGATCATCGGGTCACTGGACATTTTATCGGATGAGACCAGCAGGCGACGCAGGGCAGACGCACGGCGCGGCACCCGCAGCGGCCCGGGCAGAACGCCTTCGGTATTCAGACCGCGATCGATACACTCACGCATGGTGCGCCAGATGTCAGTGAAGTAGCTTTCAATATCGGCGCGACTGTGTACCGCCAGCTCATTCTTCATCACCATGCCGGACAGTGACAGGCCGGTCATCTGACAGTGGGCCAGCATCTCTTTTGCGGAGTTAAACGGGTAGGGGACGGAGACTTCATTCACTACCGATTTGCCGAAGTTCTCTTCATCGACAATAAAGCCGCCACCCACGGAATAATACGTTTTGCTGTAAATACGCAGCTCACCGGCAAAGGCGTGAATGGTCATACCGTTTTCATGCAGAGACAGATTATCGCTGCGGAACACCATGCCCCCTTCACGCGGGAAGTCCACTTCATGCGCCCCGTTGGCCAGCAGCAGCCGCTGACGTTGTTCAACGTCGCGAATAAAGGCTGGAATACCGTCGATATCCACACTTTCCGGTGAGGCACCGGACAGACCCATAATAATGGCGATATCAGTATGGTGCCCTTTACCGGTCAGGGAAAGGGAACCGTAAACATCGACAGCAATACGCGTCACCGAGGAGAGCTGGCGATTGTTCACCAGATCGTCGACGAACTGTTTGCCGGCTTTCATTGGGCCAACCGTATGAGAACTCGACGGACCAATGCCGATCTTAAACATGTCGAAAACGCTAATCACGTTGTACGCTCCTGTAAGGATTTTAAATCACGCTGTGGGAGAGGTAAGAACGGGTGCCCACATTTTGCGAGAAATATAAATGAAAAAGCACCGTATTGCAGTGATTTGGATCGCCCGTTGGCAATAATCTGGTGAAAAATAATGTAAAGGCGGCTTTTGAAGCAACTAATGGCTGCATTTTAGCCGATTTCTCAGGATTTTGCCACTTGCAGGCTTAGCTGACGGATAATCCCGCCTGTCATACCCCAGATAAAGTAGTCATCGAACCAGGACAGCCAGATGCGATGGGTCTGACCGGCACGGTGAATATCCAGCGCAGAGTAACGGCCTGGGCGCAGCGCTTCTTCCAACGGCATCTCAAAGACGGACTCGACTTCCCCCTCATTTGCCTGCCAGCGCAGACCGGGGGGCAGCACACCAACCACCGGCGTGACCTGAAAACCGGTGCTGCTGGTCACCGGGGGCAGCACACCGATCACCTTCACCGCAGCAGGAGGGATTGCCACCTCTTCCCAGGCTTCGCGCAGGGCCGTGACAACCAGAGAGGCATCGCTGTCGTCCTTCATCCCCCCGGGGAAAGCCACCTGGCCTGCATGCTTACGCAGCGTGGCGGCACGGCGGGTCAGCAGCAGGGTCGGTTCAGGGTGGGCAATAATGGGCACCAGTACCGCCGCCTGGCGGCGCGGTAAGTTACGCTTGCCTTCTGCCGGAGGCTGTAACAGAAAGCGCGTCAGAAACTGCGACAGAACAGAGTCATCAGGGCTCATCGGGCGACGACTCCAGACAGGGCAGAATGCGGTTCACTTTATCCAGGGTTTCCTGGTACTCCGCCGCTTCATCACTGTCGGCAACGATGCCGCCCCCGGCCGCACAGTAAAGCGTGCCCTGCTCGGCGATCAGCGTGCGGATGGTTATGCTGCTGTCCATTCGCCCGCAGACGCTGAGATAACCTATGCTGCCGCACCACGCATTTCGCCGCTGGGGCTCCAGCGTTTCAATGATCTCCATCGCCCGGACTTTTGGCGCGCCGGTGATGGAACCGCCGGGGAAACAGGCACGGAGCAGGTCGCAGGCGGTCAGGGCGGGCTTCAGCTCCGCGGTAATGGTACTGACCAGGTGGTGAACTGCCGGGAAGGGTTCGACGACGAACAACTGCGGAACCTTCACGCTGCCCGGCACGGCTACGCGGCCAATATCGTTGCGCAGCAGGTCGACAATCATCAGGTTTTCACTGCGGTCTTTCGGCGACTGCGCCAGCTTCTCTCCCTGCAACCGGTCGGCGTGCGGATCGGCCAGCCGTGGCATTGTGCCTTTGATAGGTCGGGTTTCAATCTGCTGTCCAGTGAGTTTAATAAAACGCTCGGGCGACAGGCTGAGGATCACGCTGTCCGGCAGGCAAATAAAGGCGCTGAAGGGGGCACGATTTTGTCGGCACAGACGTAAAAATGCCTGCCATTCGTCACCCTGATAGCGGGCGGCAAAGCGCTGAGCCAGATTGACCTGATAGCAGTCGCCAGACAGCAGCCATTGCTGGATCTGACGAAATTTATCACCGTATTCTTCACGCGACATATTGGCCCGCCAGGGGCCAATCAGATGGAAGTCCGAAACCGGCGGGGCCTGCTGTGCGTCCAGCCACTGAAGGCGTGCCTTGAGGTCTCCCTGCACCACCAGCGTCAGCTTCTGTTGCTGATGGTCAGCAATCAGCGCCCAGTCATAAATCCCGACGGCCATATCCGGCGTCGTCAGCTGTGCCTCTGCCGTGGTCTGCAGCTGTTCAAAACGGCGGCCGAGGTCATAGCCAAACAGACCCAGTGCGCCTCCCTGAAAAGGCAGATCCGGGTGCTGCTCAGCCTGCAGTCCACAGGTGGCTAACTGCTGTTGCAGCAGCGTCAGCGGGTCGTCACCTGAACGCTGTTGCGCACCACCGGCATCAATGGTGGTGTGACTGCCGCGGGTGGTCAGCGTGACGCGGGGGTCGGCCACCATAATATCGAAGCGGTTATCAGCGTGATCGGCAAACCCGGAATGCAGCAGCATCGCCCAGGGGAGATGAGCGAGGCGGGCAAAATGATGCTCAATGGCATCTGGCGTATAATTCAGACAATGATAAACAGGCGACATAGCTCTTCAGCAGACAAAATTCATTGATACGCCAAGCGTGACATATTTTTATGTCGCTGGCATCTCTTTGTCGCCCGTGGAATAATCCGCACCGCAAACCACCTCAGGAGTCACTATGTTTACAGGATTACCCGCGCTGTCACATGAGCAGCAGCAGGACGCGGTAGAACGCATTCAGAAGCTGATGTCAGAGGGAATGAGCAGCGGCGAGGCGATAACGCTGGTCGCCGCTGAAATCCGTGAGAACCACACCGGCGGTCACGTCCCGGTGATGTTCGATGAGGATGAAGAAGATTATATGGGCGACAATAACCACGACGAAGAAGAAGAAGAGTACGACGAATAAGTGGTTAACCCCTGCCGGCCCGGCAGGGGAATGTATTATCGTGCGGCAACGATTTTAATTTCTACCCGGTATTTCGGGTTCATCAGGTTAGCCTGCACCGTACAGCGCACCGGCGCGTTACCCGGCGACACCCACGCATCCCACGCGCGATTCATCGCCGCGAAATCGGCTTTATCCACTAGGAAAATGGTGGCATCCAGGATTTTACTTTTATCCGAACCGACGCGGGTCAGCAGGTTATCGATCACTGCCAGGGCATTGGCCGTCTGCGCTTCTGCATCATCATCCAGATTTTCCGGCACGCTGGTGTAATACACCGTATCGTTATGGATCACGGCTTCGGACATCCTGTGTTCAGGATCGATACGTTCGATGGTCATATGAGTTCCTTTTTTTCAATGCGCTTAAAACCGCGACAGACTGGCACAGATTACCGTTATCTGTCACCTAAAGGGTGGAGTGCACAGGCGGATACTGACATAATTACAGTAGTATTGACCAGGTGGTGAGGGTATGTGGTAGACGATTTTGCAGCAGAAGGCGCACTGGCGCAGGCGATCCCCGGCTTCCGGCCGCGTGAACCTCAGCGCGAAATGGCGGCGGCGGTGGCGCAGGCCATTGATAATAAAAGTGAGCTGGTGGTTGAAGCAGGAACCGGCACGGGGAAAACCTATGCCTACCTTGCCCCGGCGCTGCGTTCCGGTAAAAAAGTCATTGTATCAACCGGGTCTAAAGCTCTGCAGGACCAGCTTTACAGCCGCGATCTGCCGACGGTGGCCAGGGCGCTGAAATTTAAAGGCAGCATGGCCCTGCTTAAGGGGCGTTCAAACTATCTCTGCCTTGAGCGGCTTGAACAGCAGTCGATGGCCGGTGGTGAGCTGGCGGTCCAGGCGATGAGCGATCTGGTACACCTGCGTGGCTGGTCGAACGAAACCGTCGACGGTGATATCAGCACCTGCGGTGGCGTGGCCGAAGACAGCCCGATCTGGCCACTGGTGACCAGCACCAATGATAACTGCCTGGGCAGCGACTGCCCGCAGTACAAAGACTGTTTTGTGGTGAAGGCGCGGCGTAAAGCAATGGATGCCGACGTGGTGGTGGTCAACCATCATCTCTTTCTTGCTGATATGGTCGTCAAAGAGAGCGGCTTTGCTGAACTGATCCCCGAGGCTGACGTGATGATCTTCGATGAGGCGCATCAGGTTCCGGATATTGCCAGCCAGTATTTTGGCCAGCAGCTCTCCAGCCGCCAGCTGCTTGACCTGGCAAAAGATATCACCATCGCCTACCGCACCGAGGTGCGGGATATGCAGCAGCTGCAGAAATCAGCGGACCGGCTGGCGCAAAGTGCCCAGGATTTCCGCCTCGCCTTAGGGGACCCCGGGTTTCGCGGTAATCTGCGTGAGCTGTTGAGTAACCCGCAGATCCAGCGCGCACTGCTGCTGCTCGATGATGCCCTGGAGCTGTGCTACGACGTGGCGAAACTCTCCCTGGGCCGTTCTGCGCTGCTGGATGCGGCTTTTGAGCGGGCGGCCCTGTATCGGGGACGGCTTAAGCGGCTGAAGGACACCACCCAGCCGGGTTTCAGCTACTGGTATGAATGCAACGCCCGCAACTTTGTGCTGGCACTGACGCCACTGTCCGTTTCCGATCGTTTTCGCGAGGTGATGGATGAGCGTCCGGCAAGCTGGATCTTTACCTCCGCCACTCTCGCGGTCAACGAGCAGATGACCCACTTTGTGGAGCGGCTGGGGGTGAGTAAAGCTGAAACGCTGATCCTCAACAGCCCCTTTGACTTTGCCCGTCAGGCCCTGCTGTGCGTGCCAAGAAATCTGCCGTCACCCAATCAGCCCGGCGGTGCCCGACAGCTGGCCAGGATGATGCGCCCGCTGATCGAAGCCAATGACGGCGGCTGCTTCTTCCTGTGTACCTCCCATCAGGTGATGCGCGAGCTGGCCGCTGAATTCCGGGCCACCATGACATTGCCCGTGCTGCTGCAGGGGGAAACCAGCAAGGGGCAGATCCTCAAACAGTTTGTGGCGGCGGGCAATGCGCTGCTGGTGGCCACCAACAGTTTCTGGGAAGGGGTGGACGTGCGCGGTGATGCACTGTCGCTGGTGATTATCGACAAGCTGCCGTTCACCTCACCTGAGGACCCGCTGCTGAAAGCCCGTATGGAAGACTGCAAAATTCGCGGCGGAGAACCTTTTGATGACGTGCAGCTGCCGGATGCGGTTATCGCTCTGAAGCAGGGCGTTGGACGTCTGATCCGCGACGTGGACGATCGTGGCGTGCTGGTGATCTGCGATAACCGGCTGGTAATGCGTCCGTACGGTGCGGTGTTTGTGAACAGCCTGCCGCCCACGCCGCGCACGCGTGACCTGCAAAAGGCGATAGACTTTCTGCAAAAAATGGGCGGCAGTAAGCATTCCGACGGTGATGTGCTATGATGCGCGCCGAAAATTTTTCTCCCCTGAGGTTGTTATGTCCACGCGAATTTTAGCCATTGATACGGCCACGGAAGCCTGCTCGGTTGCCCTCCTGAATGACCAGCACCAGCTGGCACATTTTGAACTCTGTGCGCGTGAACATACGCAACGTATTTTGCCGATGGTGCAGCAGATTTTACATGAAGGCGACGTCACCCTGAACGATCTGGATGCGCTGGCCTTTGGCCGGGGGCCGGGAAGTTTTACCGGCGTCCGCATTGGCATCGGCATCGCGCAGGGGCTTTCTCTGGGGGCCGGACTGCCGCTAATCGGTATCTCGACGCTGATGACGATGGCGCAGAGCGCGTGGCGGCTGCACGGGGCGACCCGGGTGCTGGCCGCCATTGATGCACGCATGGGCGAGGTGTACTGGGCTGAATACCAGCGGGACGGGCAGGGTAACTGGCAGGGAGAGGTGAGTGAGGCGGTGCTGAAACCGGACGCGGCAGCGGCGCGCATGGCGGCCCTGAGCGGAGAGTGGACCTGCGTGGGGACGGGCTGGCAGGCCTGGCCGCAGCTGGGAGAAAACAGCGGCCTCGTGCTGACGCGCTCATCGGTGACGCTGCCCTGTGCGGAAGATATGCTGCCGCTGGCGCAGCAGGCGCTGGCCGCTGGCATGACGGTTGCGCCGGAACACGCGGAGCCGACCTACCTTCGTAACGAAGTGACATGGAAAAAATTACCCGGACGTGAGTAGTACAGAGCAACTATTTGAACCGGCAACAGTCGAAGTAGGATAACAACGTGGGAGCGTCTATGCGTAAATCCAGTGTCTGGCAGTGCAGCATTCTGTTTTTAGCGTCGCTGGTGTTAAGCGGCTGTGTCACCGTGCCCGACTCCATTAAAGGGCATTCGGAGACGCCACAGCAGGATCTGGTGCGGGTACTCAGCGCCCCGGAGGTGTTTACCGGCCAGGAGTCACGCTTTGGCGGTAAGGTTATCAAGGTGGATAACCGCAACGGGATGACCCGTCTGGAAATCGCGGCGATGCCGCTGGACGAGGGAGCCAGACCGGTTCTCGGTTCACCGTCGATGGGCCGCATCTTTGCCGATGTGAATGGCTTTATCGATCCGGTCGACTTTAACCAGCAGATGGTCACCGTCGTCGGCACCATTAAAGGGACGGAAAAGGGCAAAATCGGTGAAGCCCAGTATCAGTTCCTGGTGATCGGCGTAACGGGTTATCAGCGCTGGCATATGACACAGCAGATCGTGACCCCACCTCAGCCTATCGATCCGTGGATCTGGTATGGCCCTGGATACGGACGTCATCGTGGCGGCTACTGGGGGCCGGCCCCGTGGGGCTTCTACAATACCGGTCCGGCACAGGTACAGACCATCCTTACCCAGTAAGTTAAAAGCCAGACATTAATCGGCGGGTCCGCTGGATTTCAGCGGACCGGCCTTTTTTTTGATCCTCTCCGGACGAGAGAAATTTAGTGATGGACTTCGCAACCTCAAAACAGAGACCTGAGCAAACTGGTACGCTGAGTTAAAATAATGTTAACAAGTGCCGACCGGTCGAGGCTGCGATGACAACAAATAATAATTTTCGAGGTGATTCCTTGCATAAGGTTTGGTTAAACCGCTATCCCGCCGATGTGCCGGCTGAGATTAATCCCGATCGTTACGGTTCCTTAATTGACCTTTTCGAGCATGCAGCACTCCGCTATGCGGCGCAGACCGCCTTTATCAATATGGGGCAGACCCTTTCCTTCCGTCAGCTGGACGATCGCAGCCGGGCGTTTGCCGCCTATCTGCAGCAGGGCCTCGGGCTGAAGAAAGGCGACCGTGTGGCGCTGATGATGCCCAATCTGCTGCAGTATCCCATCGCGCTGTTTGGTGTGCTTCGCGCCGGTATGATTGTGGTGAACGTCAATCCGCTCTATACGCCACGCGAACTTGAGCATCAGCTGAACGACAGCGGTGCCAGCGCGATTGTGATTGTCTCCAACTTTGCCCATACGCTGGAAAAAGTGGTGGCCAAAACCGCAGTAAAACACGTTATCCTGACCCGCCTTGGCGACCAGCTCTCCCCGGCGAAAGGCACGTTGGTAAACTTCGTTGTGAAATACATCAAGAAGATGGTGCCGAAGTATTATCTGCCCGGCGCCATTTCGTTCCGTCAGGTGCTGCAAAATGGTGCGCAGATGACTTACACCCGGCCGGAAATCCTCAACGACGATATCGCTTTTCTGCAATATACCGGCGGGACGACCGGCGTGGCGAAAGGGGCGATGCTGACCCACCGCAATATGCAGGCGAACCTTGAACAGACTAAGGCCACCTATGGCTCCCTGTTAAAAGCCGGGGAGGAGACGGTGGTTACTGCGCTGCCGCTATACCATATTTTTGCCCTGACCGTGAACGGCCTGTTATTTATTGAACTGGGCGGCGCGAATCTGCTCATTACCAATCCGCGTGATATTCCGGGCCTGGTTAAAGAGTTAAGCAAATATCCGTTTACCGCCATTACGGGCGTCAATACGCTGTTTAACGCGCTGCTGAATGATGACGGATTTAACAAGCTGGATTTTTCTACCCTGGCGCTGTCAGCCGGGGGAGGAATGGCGGTGCAAAAAGCGGTGGCAGAGCGCTGGGAAAAACTCACCGGTCATTATCTGCTGGAGGGGTATGGCCTGACCGAGTGTTCGCCACTGGTCTCGGTAAACCCTTATGACATTCAGTGCCATAACGGCAGCATCGGGCTGCCGGTGCCTTCAACCGATATCATGCTGGTGGATGATGAGTGGAATGAGGTGCCCGTGGGAGAGCCCGGTGAGCTTTGTATTAAAGGGCCGCAGGTGATGGCGGGTTACTGGCAGCGGTCGGAGGCGACGGAGGAAGTTTTAAAAAATGGATGGCTTCGCAGCGGTGATATTGTTACCGTTGACCACGAAGGTTTCCTGCGCATTATCGATCGCAAAAAGGATATGATTCTGGTCTCCGGGTTTAATGTTTATCCCAACGAGATTGAAGATGTTCTGATGCTGCATCCGAAAGTCCGTGAAGCTGCCGCCATCGGCGTGCCGAATGATGCGGCGGGTGAAACAGTGAAGATTTGCGTGGTGAAGAAAGACGACTCACTGACCAAAGACGAGCTGATCGCCCACTGTAAGCGTCATCTGACTGGGTATAAAATCCCCCGAATTGTTGAGTTTCGGGATGAGCTGCCGAAGACCAACGTGGGTAAAATCCTGCGCCGCGAACTGCGCGAGGAAGCGATGAAAACGCAACAACCGTCAGTCTGACAACGGCTGTTTTGCTGATAACGAATTATGCCGGGCTACCCGGCATTTTTATTGCGCACCGACCACTGACCGCTGGCCTGCCTGCCCGCGGCGAGAGAACGCTATTTTGAATTACATCATGATCACCACTAATGAAGCGCTGGCCGAAGTTTGCCAGCGTGCCCGTCAGGTTGCCGCTCTGGCGCTGGACACTGAATTTGTTCGTACCCGCACCTATTACCCTCGTCTGGGCCTCATCCAGCTGTTTGACGGTGAAACCATCTCCCTGATTGATCCGCTGCCAATCACCGACTGGACGCCATTTCGCGACCTTCTGCTGGATCAGCAGGTCGTCAAGTATCTCCATGCAGGAAGTGAAGACCTGGAAGTGTTCCAGCACGAGTTTGGCGTACTGCCGCAGCCGATGATAGATACGCAAATTCTGGCGGCATTCAGTGGGCGTCCGCTGTCCTGTGGTTTTGCCACTATCGTCGAGTCCTTCACCGGTATTGCGCTGGATAAGAGCGAGTCACGCACTGACTGGCTGGCGCGTCCGTTAACAGAAAAACAGTGTGACTACGCCGCCGCGGATGTGTTCTATTTGCTGCCAGTGGCAGAAAAGCTGGTGGCGGAAACGGAAGCGGCGGGGCAGATGGCCGCTGCCCTTGATGAGTGCCGGCTGCTCTGCCAGCGTCGCACCACGGTGACAGACCCGCAGGAGGCGTACCGCGATATCACCAATGCCTGGCAGCTACGCCCCCGTCAGCTTGCTGCACTGCGCCTGCTGGCGGCCTGGCGCCTGACGCTGGCCCGTGAAAAAGACATGGCGGTAAACTTTGTCGTGCGTGAGGAAAATCTGTGGAAGGTAGCGCGCTACATGCCGGGCTCTCTGGGCGAACTTGACCATCTTGGCCTGCCGGGGCAGGAGATCCGTTTTCATGGCAAAGCGCTGGTAGCGATGGTGGCTGAAGCCAGCGCGCTGGATGAGGGTCGGCTACCAGAGCCGGTACCGAATCTGATCGACTACCCACACTATAAACAGGTATTTAAAAGCCTGAAGGCGCTGGTGGCGGAGACCGCAGAAAAGCACGGCGTCAGCCAGGAACTGCTGGCTTCACGTCGTCAGATAAATCAGTTGCTGAACTGGCACTGGAAGCTGAAACCACAGGCGGGTAAACCGGAGCTGATAGATGGCTGGCGTGGGGCGCTGCTGGAAGAGGGCATCGCTGCCGTCCTGGAGGCGGAATAAGCCTGCAATTTTCCCCTGCATTAGCAGGGGAAAATCATGAGCAGGAGAAGATCATTTCGGTGTTTCTTCCGTTTCCGTTTCCGGTAACGTCACGTTCAGTTCGAGAATAGAAATATCGTCATCTTTTTGATCCAGCTTAACGCTCAGCATCTCCGGATCAATTTTCACGTACTTACAGATCACTTCCAGAATGTCCCTTTTCAGCTGCGGCAGATAGTGGGGCTCGTTATCGCCCCTCCTGCGTTCCGCCACGATAATCTGTAGCCGTTCCTTGGCAATATTGGCTGTGCTCTTTTTTCGGGATAAAAAGAAATCGAGTAAGGCCATGGTTTATCCCCCAAACAGGCGTTTCAGGAAACCCTTCTTCTCTTCTTCAATGAAGCGGAAGGGGCGTTCTTCACCGAGCAGACGATCAACGGTATCAGCATAGGCTTTACCTGCGTCAGATTCGGCATCCAGGATCACAGGCTCACCCTGGTTCGAGGCACGTAATACTGACTGGTCTTCCGGGATCACGCCTGCCAGAGGGATACGCAGAATTTCCAGTACGTCCTCCATGCTTAACATGTCACCACGGTTAACGCGACCTGGATTGTAGCGGGTCAGCAGCAGGTGTTCTTTAATCGCATCCTGGCCTCGTTCCGCGCGGCGCGACTTGGAAGAGAGAATGCCAAGGATACGGTCGGAGTCACGCACGGAGGAGACTTCCGGGTTAGTGGTGATGATCGCTTCATCGGCAAAGTACAGAGCCATCAGCGCGCCGGTTTCGATCCCGGCCGGGGAATCACAGACGATGAACTCAAAATCCATGGTCGCCAGGTCATCCAGCACTTTTTCAACGCCGTCACGGGTCAGCGCATCTTTATCACGCGTCTGGGAAGCGGGAAGAATAAACAGATTTTCCGTACGCTTATCTTTAATCAACGCCTGATTCAGCGTGGCATCACCCTGAATAACGTTCACAAAGTCATACACTACGCGGCGCTCACAGCCCATGATCAGGTCAAGATTACGCAGGCCGATATCGAAGTCGATAACGACGGTTTTTTTACCTTTCTGCGCTAAGCCGGTAGCGATGGCCGCGCTGGACGTGGTTTTCCCAACGCCTCCCTTACCCGATGTAACAACAATAATGCGTGCCATATAATAATTTCCTTAAGAAAAGAAAGGGCTCGAGAGCCTGGCTCAGTTCAGTGTTTGTATAGTCAATGCGCCGTCTTTGAGGCAAAGACGCGACGCTTTTCCAAAAAATTCAGCAGGGATCTGATCCATCAGCCAGTAGTTCCCGGCAATAGAGACCAGCTCTGCAGATAAACTGGTGCAAAATATCTGGCAGTTTTTATCGCCAGAGGCACCCGCCAGAGCGCGACCGCGCATCATGCCATAAATGTGGATATTACCGTCTGCAATCAGTTCGGCACCGGCGCTGACGCTGCTTGTGACAATCAGATCGCAGTTTTTTGCATAAATTTGCTGTCCGGAACGGACCGGGGAAGCGATAAGCCGGGTCTTGGTGGCGGGCTGTTCAAACGGAATAGCCACCGGCTTAGCCTCGGCGCTGCGCTTTTGTTCTTTGCCTTCGCTTAATACGGGCAGGCCGGAGCGCGAGATCATCCGCTTTAACTGCTCATCTTTGCAGCCGCTGATGCCAACAATGTGCAAACCCGCTGAGACTATCGCCTGCTGCATCTGGCGCCAGTTAACATCGCTGGTTAACGAAGAAACATTGATCACCACCGGGGCATTTTTCAGAAACGCCGGGGCCTGACTGACCTTTTCCTCAATGGCTTTACGCACGATTTCAGGATCGGTGTGATGCAAATGAACGACCGACAGCGTGAAACTGCTGCCCTTTAACTCGATTGGCGATTGTGACATCTGTCCCGCTCAGTCCTGTTATTTCCTGTCCCGGCTAAATCAGCACCACTTTCAGGTGCTTAATCAAGGCAGGCAATATTCCGAAGTTCTGCAAGCATGTTATAGTTACTGTAATATTCAGGCAAGTGACCATCCCTGTTAATTCGAGTAAAAAATATGTTTTGTGTGATCTACAGAAGTCCCCAGCGCGACCAGACTTATCTTTACGTTGAAAAAAAAGACGATTTTTCTCGCGTCCCGGAGGCGTTGCTTAAGGGCTTTGGTAAACCTAAGCTTGCCATGGTGTTGCCACTGGACGGGAGCAAGAAGCTGGTAGGGGCAGATATTGAGAAAGTGAAAACCGCACTGCGCGAAGACGGTTTTTATTTACAACTTCCGCCCCCACTGGAAAGTCTGCTTAAGATGCATCTTAACGATGTAAAAAAAGATTAATTCGGAATCATCTGCAAATATATCTCTGCCGGACAGGATGCGTCCTGATATTTAAACATTACGGTAGAGATAGCGATAAAAAGGATGCCCGCATGAAGCCGTTAGCCCTTAAAGCCCTCGTTGTTTCTCTTGTACTGACCGGCAGCAGCGTCAGTGACGCCAGCTTCCTTAACCCACCCGCCAGCACCAGCAGTGCCGGTTCCACCGACAGCACGCTGGCAGCGCAGGGGCGCGATCCCGCGCAGTTCCCTGCCTATGTATTGCAGCTCAAAGAGCAGGCCCGCCAGCAGGGCTTCGATCAGGCGACCATCGATACGGCGTTTAACGGGGTTCACTTTGTTGACCGGGTGATCAAATCTGACCGGGGTCAGCTAGAGAATAAGGTGACGCTGGATGACTATCTGACCCGGGTAATAACCCCGGAAAAAATTGCCCAGGGGCGGGAATACCGCCAGCAGTATCAGAACGCACTGCAGCCAATAGCGGCGGCCTCAGGGGTACAGTCAGACTATATTGTTGCTCTGTGGGCGCTGGAGAGCCATTTCGGCAAGATACAGGGTAAGGAAGAGGTGGTATCGGCGCTGGCCACGCTGGCGTTTGAAGGGCGACGTGAAGCCTTCTTCACCAAAGAGCTGATGGCTGCCGTGCGTATTATTCAACGCCAGCAGATGACCGCAGCCGATCTGAAAGGATCCTGGGCCGGTGCGATGGGGCAAAGCCAGTTTATGCCCAGCTCCTTCCTGAACTACGGCAAAGATGGCGACGGCGACGGCAAAATTGATATCTGGAATAATCTGGATGACGTGTTTGCCTCCATTGCTAACTATCTGCAACGTGAAGGCTGGCGCGCCGGGCAGGGCTGGGGGACGGAGGTTACGCTGCCCGCAGGGTTCGATGTGCAGCAGGCCGGACTGAAAACGGCCCAGGCGAAAACACCGGCCCAGTGGCAGCAGGCTGGCGTTCAGGTGATCGATCCGGCAAAGAATAGCGCGCCGGGCCAGCGGGCCTGGATTATCACCCCCCAGGATGGCGGCGGGCGTTCGTTCATGGTTTATGACAATTTCCGTACGCTGATGAACTGGAATCGCTCGTACTATTTCGCTATCAGTATTGGCATGATGGCCGATGCCATTGCCGCGCAGTAACATGACAACCAGCCGCGCTGAGACGGCATGATGCCGACGCAGCCACGCTCACTCATCAGAGGTAAAAGCATGTATCAGCATCATAACTGGCAGGGCGCACTGTTAGATTTTCCGGTAAGCAAAGTGGTGTGTGTGGGCAGCAACTACGCCCAACACATTAAGGAAATGGGCAGTGCCACCCCGACGGAGCCGGTATTATTTATCAAGCCTGAAAGCGCTATCTGTGATATCCGCCAGCCGCTAGCGATCCCCCAGCATTTGGGTGCCGTGCATCACGAGATCGAACTGGCCGTTCTGATTGGCTCTACGCTGAAGCAGGCCACGGAGCAGCATGTGGCGCAGGCGATTGCCGGCTATGGCGTGGCGCTGGACTTAACCCTGCGCGACATTCAGGCGGGCTGTAAAAAAGCCGGACAGCCCTGGGAAAAAGCCAAAGCCTTTGATAATTCCTGTCCGCTGTCAGGGTTTATCCCGGTCAGTGAATTTACCCACGACCCTCAGAATGTAGAGCTGAAACTGATGGTCAATGGCGAAATTCGTCAGCAGGGATCAACGGCAGATATGATCCATAAAATCCTGCCGCTGATTGCCTATATGAGTCAGTTCTTCACGCTGCGCGCGGGTGATGTGATCCTTACCGGCACGCCAGCGGGCGTGGGGCCAATGGCCTCAGGCGATCGTCTCGAAGTCTCGCTGGGCGGTCACGGTGTGGCTACCCGGGTACTGTAAAGTCGGCTGAAAACTTGCAACTGAAGCCCAAACCCTCTATAAGGGCGGGGCTTTTTACTTTTACCGGACACCCAACATGACTGATACCCCTTTCTGGCAGCGGAAAACGCTGGAACAAATGAGCGACGAGGAATGGGAGTCCTTATGTGATGGCTGTGGCCAGTGCTGCCTGAATAAACTGCAGGACGCCGACACCGATGAAATCTATTTCACCAACGTCGCCTGCAACCAGCTGAACATTAAAACCTGTCAGTGCCGCAATTACGACACCCGCTTCGAGCTGGAAGAGGATTGCATTAAGCTGACCCGCGATAATCTGCCGACCTTCCAGTGGCTGCCGCCGAGCTGCGCCTATCGCGTACTGGCCGAAGGCAAAACGCTGCCGCCCTGGCATCCTCTGCGCAGCGGTTCGCGTGCTGCCATGCATGCCGCGCGGATCTCGGTACGCCATATTGCCGTGCATGAAAGCGAAGTGGTTGACTGGGAAGAGCACATTATTAACCGTCCGCGCTGGTACGGTAAATAATCACGCAGGTGGGAACAGGATGGGAAAGCTCCGCTGAGGCGGGGCTTTTTTTATGCCCGCGAGAAAAGAGCAGTACAGGCGGGCCGTAGCCCGCCCGCCGGGATTAACGCGAGAACAGATCGCGTCGTTTCGGCCGGAAAGGCTGACTGATCAGCACCAGTACGGCGATAGCCAGATACACGGCAAAGATACCTGCCAGCCACTGCGGCATGCCTAGCGTCAGGAAGGACCAGGACTTCTCAGCACAGTCACCGCTGGCAACGAAGACCGAAGGCAGCCACTTATCCAGCGGAAGCCAGGTTGGGAAGCGGGCCGCAAAATCGCAGGTGGCAAACGGAGAAGGGTGCAGCTGGATCATAGTGTGTTCCCACGCCAGCCTTACGCCTTCCCAGGCACTGTACAACCATATCAGGATCGCCACCCAGCGCAGCGGTGTTTTGGGGGCGATGGCACCGACAAGGCCTGCGCCCATAATGCCAAACAGGGCACAACGTTCATAAATACACATTACACAGGGTTTCAGCATCATGACATGCTGAAAGTAGAGTGCGGTCATCTCAAGCGCAAAAGCAGTCAGGGCCATCAGCAGCCACGCACCACGACCGCGAGAGCAGCTATTCAGGTATCTCAACATTCGTCTGTCCGTCTGGAATACATTTGTACGGCAGTGTAAACGAAAAGCCGCTGCAATCCAGCCAGCCGGGAGAAAAATTTAAGCAGGAAAATGACTTAAATTAATTCTGCCGGGAATAAATATCCTTTTTCCTGCCTGGGTCAGATACCTGACAAAGCGTGGCTGAACACCCCGTCTGACGGGCAACAGAGAAAGTCAGTTTTTTGCAGACGATCGCTTTTTCCTCCCCGGGTGAGCTAGGTGATGCCTGGTGCGTCTGGTATGATGAGCTGAATATTGAAGAAATAAACGCAACGGAAAAAGAACGCTATGGTCATTAAGGCGCAGAGCCCGGCGGGTTTCGCTGAAGAGTACATTATTGAAAGTATCTGGAACAGCCGCTTCCCCCCTGGGTCAATACTGCCCGCTGAACGTGAACTGTCTGAACTGATCGGCGTGACCCGTACAACATTACGTGAAGTCCTGCAGCGACTGGCACGCGACGGCTGGCTGACAATCCAGCACGGCAAACCCACCCGGGTCAATAACTTCTGGGAAACGTCCGGACTGAGCATTCTTGAAACTCTGGCCCGTCTTGATCACGACAGCGTGCCGCAGCTGGTGGACAACCTGCTCTCCGTACGGACCAATATTTCTTCAATCTTTATCCGTCGTGCTATACGCACCTACCCGGATAAAGCGCGTGAAGTGCTGGAAACTGCCAATCACGTTGAAGATCAGGCTGAGGCCTATACCAACCTGGATTACAGCATTTTCCGCGGACTGGCATTTGCCTCCGGCAACCCGATTTATGGCCTGATCATCAACGGCCTGAAAGGGTTATATACCCGCGTGGGGCGTCACTACTTCTCTAACCCTGAGGCGCGGCGTCTGGCCCAGGCTTTTTATCAGCAGCTCCTCACCATTCTGCAGACCCAGCAGTACGATCAAATCGTGGATAGTGTGCGTGACTACGGTCGCCGCAGCGGTGAAATCTGGCACGCCATGCAAACCAGCATGCCGACCGATTTACCCCCCCCGCGCCGTTAACCGACGCCAGCAATGTAAAAAGGGCTGACCGCTACTGCGGTCAGCCCTTTTTTTGTCAGGCGGCAGACCGGCTGCCGGGCCGGTCACTGCCGGGTGGTGTCAGAGCGTGCCTCCGGGACGGGGAGGGCAGCGATCAAGAAGTTCGACGGTGCCATCATCATTCTGCTGTTCCAGATTGATGTCGAAGCCCCACAGGCGGTGCACGTGTTTCAGCACCTCACGACGGCTTTTGTCCAGCGGCGCACGGTTATGCGGCACGTAACGAAGGGTCAGGGAGCGGTCACCGCGCAGATCGACGTCATAGACCTGAATATTGGGTTCCAGATTGCTCAGGTTGTACTGGGCGGAAAGCTGCTGGCGAATCGCCCGGTATCCCGCCTCATCATGGATCGCCGCAATCTCCAGGAAGTTATTCCGGTCATCATCCAGCACGGTAAACAGGCGGAAGTCCCGCATCACCTTGGGCGACAGGAACTGACTGATAAAGCTCTCATCCTTAAACTCCTTCATGGCAAAGTGCAGCGTATCCAGCCAGTCTGAACCGGCAATATCCGGGAACCAGTGGCGGTCTTCTTCCGTCGGCGCTTCGCAGATACGCTTAATATCCTGGAACATCGCAAAGCCGAGCGCATACGGGTTGATACCGTTGTACCACTGGCTGTTGTAGGGCGGCTGGAATACCACGTTGGTGTGGCTGTGCAGGAACTCCAGCATAAAGCGCTCTGACACTTTTCCTTCGTCATACAGATGATTCAGGATGGTGTAGTGCCAGAAGGTCGCCCAGCCTTCATTCATTACCTGGGTTTGTTTTTGCGGATAAAAATACTGGCTAACCTTTCTGACAATGCGCAGGCATTCACGCTGCCACGGCTCCAGCAGCGGGGCATTCTTTTCCATAAAATAGAGCAGGTTTTCCTGTGGTTCGGCAGGATAGCGAGTGCTGGAAAAAGGGGTTTCCTCACGCTCACGGCGCGGCAGAGTGCGCCACAACATATTGACCTGGCTTTGCAGGTACTCTTCGCGGCTCTTCTGCCGGGCTTTCTCCTCCTGCAGGGAAATTTTCTGCGGACGTTTATAGCGGTCTACGCCGTAGTTCATTAAAGCGTGGCAGGAGTCCAGCAGGCGCTCAACGTTTTCCACGCCATACCGTTCTTCACACTCGGTAATGTAATTACGCGCAAAGATCAGGTAATCAACGATTGAGCTGGCATCCGTCCAGCTGCGAAAGAGATAGTTATTCTTGAAAAAGGAGTTGTGCCCGTAGCAGGCGTGGGCCATGACCAGCGCCTGCATCGTCATGGTGTTCTCTTCCATCAGATAGGCGATACAGGGGTTGGAGTTAATGACGATTTCGTAGGCCAGGCCCTGCTGACCATGCTTGTAACGCTGTTCGGTTTCGATAAATTTCTTACCGAACGACCAGTGCGCATAGTTGATGGGCATCCCCACGCTGGAGTATGCGTCCATCATCTGTTCCGAGGTGATCACCTCGATCTGATGGGGATAAGTATCCAGCCGGTAGGATTTCGCGACGCGGTCAATCTCCCTGAGGTATACATCAAGCAGATCGAAGGTCCAGTCTGGTCCATCATCGAGTCGTTTGCTGTCCTTAACCGGAACGTCAAAGATCGTGGTCATAGCGCACTCCTTTTTATAAAACCGGATTATCCTGCGGCAGAATCTCCGTTTTCATGTCGACCTGTCCGCACCCGGATGGCGCGGAGAAGCCTGGAATTAAAGCCAATATCTCAATGATAGTTCACTGTCTCTTATCCCTCCCGTTAAAACAATTGAAATCTACGATACAAAATCCATCCTTGTTTAAAAAAAGATTTTTACGTGATGGTAAATCCACTTTCAACACTCTTTTGTGGAATAAAATTCTGTTTATAACCTTATGTTATGGCACGGTGGGAATGTTCTGGCATTAGCGCATTTATGCTATTTACTGTTTATTATCTGCTTTAAAAAGCAATAAGGCAGATTATGCTACTGAATTTGGCGCTCAATGTTGTTTTTATTTACCTGCAGGGTAAAAAAGATGTGAAATATGCCAGCGCAATGTGAATGTTATCACTGGTGTTTTCCTCCGTCATGTGGGCGATAATCCAGTGCATAATGCTATTATTTTTGTCTGTGGGGGTAGGTATGCGAGTTGTCATTTTGGGCAGTGGCGTCGTCGGCGTGGCCAGCGCCTGGTATCTGGCCCAGGCCGGGCATGAGGTGACGGTTATCGATCGTCAGCCAGCCGCCGCGCTGGAAACCAGCGCGGCCAATGCCGGTCAAATCTCGCCGGGCTATGCCGCTCCGTGGGCGGCCCCTGGCGTGCCGCTGAAAGCCGTTAAATGGATGTTCCAGCGCCATGCACCTCTTGCCATCCGCCTGGACGGCAGCCGTTTCCAGCTGGCCTGGATGTGGCAGATGCTGCGCAACTGCGACATGCGTCATTACCAGCAGAATAAGAGCCGGATGGTGCGCATTGCGGAGTACAGTCGCGACTGCCTGAAAGCACTGCGCCAGGAAACCGGTATCGCCTATGAGGGGCGACAGGGCGGCACGCTGCAACTGTTCCGCACGGCCCAGCAGTATGAGAGCGCGGCAAAAGATATCGCCGTACTGAAAGAGGCGGGTGTGCCCTATGAACTACTGGAAGCTGCCCAGCTTCGTCAGGCAGAACCGGCGCTGGCGGCCACTCAGCATAAGCTGACCGGCGGGCTGCGTTTGCCTAATGACGAAACGGGAGACTGTCAGCTCTTTACCCAGCGCCTGGCAGCCATGGCTGCGGAGGCGGGGGTAACTTTCCGTTACAACACTGCAGTGGATGCTCTGGAACAGGAAGGGAATCGTATCACCGGCGTCAGATGCGGCAGTGAACGGATCACCGCCGACGCCTACGTTGTGGCCTTTGGTTCATTTTCGACGGCGCTGCTGGACGGCATTGTTAACGTGCCGGTTTACCCGCTAAAAGGGTATTCCCTGACAATACCGATAACGGATGCCGGGGCTGCCCCGATCTCTACCGTGCTGGACGAAACCTACAAAGTGGCCATTACCCGATTTGATGACCGTATCCGTGTTGGGGGGATGGCCGAAATCGTCGGGTTTAACACCCGTCTGTTACCTGCGCGCCGCCGCACGCTGGAGATGGTAGTCGGCGATCTCTTCCCCCAGGGGGGCAATATTGAACAGGCAACGTTCTGGAGCGGTTTACGCCCGATGACACCGGATGGAACGCCTGTTGTAGGTCGTACCCCTTTGAAAAACCTGTTCCTTAATACCGGTCATGGTACTCTTGGCTGGACGATGGCCTGTGGTTCTGGACAGCTCCTGGCGGATCTTATTTCCGGCGTGACACCGGCGATTTCTGCTGACGATCTGTCCGTTATGCGCTACCTGCCCGGTTTTATTCCGGCACCGGCCCGCACGACGCTGCACAGCGCCAACGTTCGTTAACGCATCGTATTGTTTTACAAGGAGAGGGTATGGCTCGTCCGATTGTCGCAACGATTAACCGCGCCGCGTTGCGGCAAAATCTGGCAGTAGCGCGCCAGGCTGCTGGCGGCTCACGCCTGTGGTCAGTGGTCAAAGCCAACGCTTACGGACACGGGATTGAACGTGTCTGGCAGAGCCTGGCGGATACCGACGGTTTCGCCCTGTTAAATCTTGAAGAGGCGATCCTGCTGCGCGAGTGCGGCTGGAAAAAACCGATCCTTCTGCTGGAGGGATTCTTCCATCCTGAGGACCTGGCGATCGTCGATCGCTACCGGCTGACCACAAGCGTACACAGTAACTGGCAGATCCAGGCCCTGGCGAAAGCGTCCCTCTCTGCCCCGGTGGATATCTACCTGAAAATGAATAGCGGAATGAACCGGCTGGGCTTTCAGCCCGGACAGGTACATAACGCCTGGCAGAAGCTGCGTTCGCTCGGTAACGTCGGTGAGATAACGCTGATGGCCCATTTTGCCGAAGCAGAAACAGCGGAAGGCATTGCCGAACCGCTCAGACGCATTGACGAGGCCGCCGAAGGTCTGAACTGCCCACGTTCGCTGGCGAACTCGGCCGCCACGCTGTGGCATCCGCAAACGCACCATGACTGGGTGCGTCCGGGGATTATTCTGTATGGTGCCTCTCCGAGCGGCCAGTGGCAGGACATTGCCAGCAGCGGTCTGCAGCCGGTGATGACGCTGACTTCCGACATCATCGGCATTCAGCAGCTGACGGCCGGTAGCGGAGTCGGCTACGGCAGCCGCTACCGTGCAACGGGCGAGCAGCGTATCGGTGTGGTGGCCTGTGGCTATGCAGACGGCTATCCGCGCCATGCTCCCACCGGTACGCCGGTGATGGTGGATGGGGTGCGCACACAGGTAGTGGGCGCCGTTTCGATGGATATGATCACCGTCGATTTAACCCCGTGCCCGCAGTCTGGCATCGGCAGTCAGGTGGAGCTGTGGGGGAATAACGTGAAGATTGATGAAGTGGCTGCGGCATCCGGCACCGTGGGATATGAGCTGATGTGCGCGCTCGCCCCCAGAGTGCCGGTGATTGTTGACTGAACTCAGAGCGCGGTCAGCGTACCGCGCACTTTTTTGCTCATCCGCCACGCGGTCAGTGCCAGCAGGGCTCCGGCCACCATCATCAGAGCCAGGGCAGATTTTTCTGCAATGGGCAGCGCCATCACCAGCAGACCGGCGGCCGAACCGCCCGCCATCTGAATGAAACCAGCCAGCGCCGAGGCCACCCCCGCCTGCTGCTGATAAGGTTCCAGCGCGTAGCTGGTCGCGGGTCCCACGGTGAAAGCCAGCCCGGCAACGGAGATGGCCACCGGCAGCATATACAGCGCCCAGTGCGTCTGTGCGGCGACAGGGAACAGCACTACCCCTGCCATCAGTGATACCGCGCCCAGCGTCATCGCCAGTGCGCCTGTGGCCAGACAGACAGGACGGCCGAGCTTGCGGATCATCTTATTCACCAGCACACTCACCAGCATGATCCAGAATCCGTTGGCCCCGAAGGCAATGGAGAACTGGAGCGCGCTGAGTTTTCCTTCGGTCATCAGCACCTGCGGGGCCAGCGAGACATAGGTCAGTACCATACCCAGCGCCCCGGCGTTAGCAAAGGCGAAGGCAAGGAAACGCGGCTGACGCAGGATCTGCCAGTATTGCCGTACCGGCAGGCTTTTTACCTTCTGCGTATCGGCAGGACGGGTTTCCGGCAGGAAAACGATCACCAGCAGGGTGATAAACAGCGCATAGCCCGTCAGGAACCAGAAGTTCGCCCGCCAGCCGAACGCACCGGCCAGCACTCCACCAAGTAAAGGGGCGAGCGCCGGAACGATATTCAGGGCACCGTTTAAAAAACCGTAGGCGCGTGCCGCCTCGTCGCCATTCAGGCGGTCGCGCACGCCGCTGAATGCCACTACGGCGGTACAGCATACGGCACAACCCTGAATAACGCGGGCGCTGAGGAACTGAGGCCAGCCACTGGCCGTTGCCGCCAGTACGCTGCCCGCGACATACAGTAACAGGCCGGTCAGCGCGACAGGTTTACGGCCAAGATTATCAACCAGCGGACCGGCAATAATCTGACCCAGGCCCATCACCAGTAAAAACAGCGGGATGGTGGTCTGGATAGCAGAAACCGGCGTGTTCAGACCGACAGCGATATCGGGCAGCGTGGGCAGATAGAGATCGATGCCCAGTGGCGCAAGCAGCACCAGGCTCAGTAACAGTAGCGTAAATTTTTGCATGGCAGGTGAGGCGTCCAGAGTAAAGCAAGCCGGACAGGGTAAAGATAACCGACAGAAAAGAAAAGGGGAAAGTGATCAACGCGGGGAGGGAGAGTGTCAATCGTCATTGCCACGGTGGCAATGACGATGACAGTCAGAGATACAGAGCGGGCCGGTTAATACGCACCGTCGCGGCGCAGTACCACCCCGGCGGTTTTAAACAGAATGGCAATATCCGTCCACAGCGCCCAGTTTTTGACGTACCAGGAATCGAAGTACACGCGGGTATCATAATCGATATCGTTGCGGCCGCTGACCTGCCACAGGCCGGTCATGCCCGGTTTGGCCATCAGATAGTAATCAACATCACCGGCGTAACGTTCCAGCTCGGCTTCGATTACCGGACGCGGCCCCACCAGACTCATTTCTCCGCGGATCACATTCCATAGCTGTGGCAGTTCGTCCAGGCTGGTCTTGCGCATAAATGAACCAATCTTCGTCACCCGGGGATCGTTCTTCAGTTTGAAGTCCTTATCCCATTCGGTCCGCGCCTCTTCGCTGGTGGCCAGCAGTGTTTCCAGCACTTCTTTAGAGTTCATCACCATTGAGCGGAATTTAAGGCATTTAAACTTTTTACCGTCCTGGCCGACACGTTCATGGCCGTAAATCGGGCTGCCGCCATCACGGCTGACCAGCCAGCAGATCAGGCCAAAGGCCGGGGCCAGAAACAGCAGCAGCAGCGACGCGACGACCACATCAAAGGTACGCTTGAGGAAGCGGGATGAACGTTTCGCCAGGTTATTGCTGACGCGTAGCAGCATTACTTCATGACTGAAGATAAAGGACATGTCAGTGCCGTACAGGGGAACCCCTCGCAGGGTGGGCACCACGGAGACAGAACGACACTTCTTCTTCGACAGTAGCTTCAGCCATTTATCGCGACTGGCGCGCTGGTCGTTCTCCATGGCAACGATAAACTGGGTGTTATCCAGGTCGACGCTGTCCCAGACGATATCCTTATGGGTGATCACCGGAATACCGTTGAACGACTCCGCGCCATCCTTCTCCCCGGAAGCGGCGACAAACGCTTTAACGTCGTAACCCAGCAGCTCTTCACTTTGCAGCGCCGCATAGGCTTCACGGGCATTTTTACCGGAACCGATGATAATCGTGTGTTTCTGCCACTGGCCGGCTTTCAGGATGGCATTCTTTACGCAGGAGCGCAGGAGAGGCACCAGAATTAAGGCATACAGCCAGGTGAAGCTCCACAGCATGCGGGAAAAATCCCATTTGGAAAACGCAATCAGTGCCAGGTCTAACAGTGAGAAAATCACCAGCGTTTTAATAATTTCTTTTAATTCAAACCAGAAGGGTTTGCGATAAGTATAGTGACGCAGCCGCATCCAGAACCAGGCGGTACATAATACTGACATTACGGATTGTGCAATAAAACGGACTTCAACTTCCTGCGGTGGGATAAAAATATCCAGGTTACCCCAAATACCCTGCAATGTGGCAGCGGATAAAAACAGGGCCAGATTGATAGAGAGTAAATCTGAAAAACTTAACGCAACTTTCGCAATAACATTCTTACGTGTGCCGCTAAACGTACGGCGACTGTCGTTGAGTACCAGAGTACTTGCCATAATGCCTGCTCTCTTTTAATGAGAAATCAATGACCTGACGAGGATTCAGCCCGCGTGCAGGCGTCTCTACATTAACCCCTTTGGGTTTATCAGACTGACGTTGTGTGGCCATTATTGTTACGGTGTTCAGGGCAGCGGAGCGGTGGTTTAAAGAGGGTGACCACACAATTCCGTCACATAATGAAGAATGAAGTATGCAGGAGTTAATTGTGTTAGTTAATACGGGATAATCCTAAAATCAGGTGAAAAATCAAACAGCGGATTAATCTTAAGGGGAGAGTGAAGCGGGCTGTAATAATTAAAAATGATGACAGTGGGATAAATGAATAAAGGCGATTTGATGAATCTGAACGCCTCACAGATAACAATTCTGTATTCCAATTTTGTCAGAAGGCAGAGTGCCTCTGCCAGCGGGCAGAGGCGCGGAGGAGGTTATTCTTTCTCTTCCTGAACCTTGACGCCAATCTTCACAATTTCATTGGCTTCTTTTTCTGCTACCGTCCAGATCATGTTTTTCCATTCCACCTGATCACCCACCACCGGTGCTCCGCCAATCAGGCCCAGCACCAGTTGGCCCAGCGTCTGATGCGTGTCGGCATCGTCATCCAGCTCAATACCGTAAATCTCTGAGACATCGTGCAGGCGGGCATCGGCCTGCAAAATAAAGTCACCAAAGAAGCGCTGATCGAGCGAAACCGGCGGTGACTGGCTGAACAGCTTACCCAGTGCCGGAAGATCCCGTTCGCGGCCGATGACGCACAGCACGTCATTCTCTCTCAGGCGTGTGCTACCCGTCGGGTGCAGCAGCAGATTGTCACGGAAAAGGGCAGCAATGCGTGTTTCCCGTGGCATCACCAGGTCGCGCAGCGCGGCACCCACACACCACTTGTCCGCGCTGAGCTGATAAACAAACTGCTCCCACGGGTTTTCCGGGTGAATATCCAGACCCACGCGGGAGATGGGGGAAGCCATCGGCGGCACCACCACGCGCGCCTTGCGCGCTGCCCAGCCCAGTGATGTTCCCTGAACCATCAACGATACCAGCACCACAAAGAAGGCAATATTGAAGAACAGCGAGGCATGGGGCAGCCCCGCCATCATCGGGAAGACGGCGAGAATGATCGGCACCGCGCCGCGAAGTCCGACCCAGCTGATAAACACCCGTTCGCGAATGTTGAAGCCGCGAAACGGCAACAGTCCGATCATCACCGACAGCGGACGGGCAACCAGAATCAGGCAGAGCGACAGCAGGGTGGCAGGGATAGCGATATGCCACAGGTCCGTCGGATTAACCAGCAGACCAAGAACCAGGAACATGCCAATCTGACTCAGCCAGGCCATACCGTCGAAGGTTTGCAGAATGCCATGCCGGTTGCGGATCGGCCGGTTGCCCAGCACATAGCCACACAGATAAACGGCCAGGATACCGCTGCCTTCCAGGACGGTGGTCAGGGCAAACACCAGAATGCCGCCGCTGACCGCGAGCAGTGGATAGAGGCCGCTGGCCAGTGAAACGCGGTTAATCAGCTGCAATAAGGCCCAGCCGCCGCCCAGACCGAGCACGATGCCCAGGCCAAACTGCTGTACCAGGTGCACGACAAACATCCAGCTTAAGCCACTCTCGCCGTTCTGGATCATTTCGATCAGGGTGATAGTCAGGAAAACGGCCATCGGGTCGTTGCTGCCGGACTCAATTTCCAGTGTGGCGCTGACGCGTTCGTTCAGCCCCTTGCCGCCCAGCAGAGAAAACACGGCGGCGGCATCGGTGGAGCCGATAATGGCCCCAACCAGAAAACCGTTCATCAGATTGAGGTCAAACAGCCAGGCAGCGGCCAGTCCGGTCAGGCCTGCGGTGATCAGCACGCCGACCGTAGCCAGGGACAGCGCCGGACCTAACGCCACTTTAAAGGAGCTGGCCTGAGTTCGCATTCCCCCATCCAGCAGGATCACGGCCAGAGCGAGGTTACTGATCAGATAGGCGGCAGGATAGTTGTCAAAAGCAATCCCGCCGATGCCGTCAACGCCGGCCAGCATGCCCAGCACGAGGAAGATCACCAGAATCGGAATGCCCAGCCGGGAGGAAAAAGAACTCAGGAGAATGCTCGACGCAACCAGCACAGAACCAATAATGAACAAACTATAAATCGCGCTGGCTTCCAAAGGGCACCTCTCAGTCACGTAAAAAAAACCGGATTCACCGGGGCGGCAGGCCGCAGTAAAAGGTCAAAATCTGAACGCAAGCTATGTGCATCCAGAAAAAATTTATAACTCAGGATAAAATATCGCAAAACAAGCAGAAGTAAATGCCGCACAGTGCGCCGAAAATGGCCTTTAATTGGCCAATGGGCGACTGGGCATCAAATAAACGGTATGAAAACGCGATAAAAGCCTGTTACTGGCTATTATGCCACGTGAAAGCCGTCGGTAAGGTAACAATGCGAGGACAGGGCAGAAATATCTCAGCCGACAGGGTGCCGGCTGAGGAGGCGGCGTCAGTATTTCTCTTCCACCTGTTTATGGAACAGGGCGCGGAACACCGGATAAATGTCTTCGGGTTCACGTATGTGCTGAATGGCAAAATTATCGAACGTGGACTGCAAATGTTCATATTCGCGCCACAGGGTCTGGTGGGCGCGCCGGGTGATTTCAATATAACTGTAGTAACGCACCACCGGCAGAATGTTTTTCGCCAGAATTTCGTGGCACAGCGGGGAGTCATCAGCCCAGTTGTCGCCATCCGAGGCCTGTGCTGCATAGATGTTCCACTGTGTGGGGTCGTAGCGCTCCCTGACTACCTCATCCATCAGTTTGAGCGCGCTGGAGACAATTGTCCCGCCAGTTTCCTGCGAGTAGAAAAACTCCTGCTCGTCGACCTCCTTTGCCTGGGTGTGGTGACGAATGTAAACCACATCGACATTTTTATAAGTCCGGCTGAGGAACAGATACAGCAGGATATAAAAGCGCTTGGCCATATCCTTAGTGGCCTGGTCCATCGAACCGGATACATCCATCAGGCAGAACATAACGGCCTGGCTGGAAGGCTCCGGTCGCTTCTCGAAATTCTTATAGCGCAGGTCAAATGTATCAATGAAGGGCACGCGCTTGATGCGGGCGCGCAGTTCATCAATTTCCAGCCTGAGGCGCTCCTCTTCCAGCAGTTGAGCCGGTTCGCTGTTTTCAACCCGCAGCAGGGTCTCTTCCAGTTCGGCCAGTAAACGACGCTTACCTGCGGTCATAGCGGTGCGGCGTGCCAGCGAGTTCTGCAGGGAGCGCACCACGCTGATATTGGCCGGTACGCCGTTAGCGGTGTAGCCTGCACGGTGGGTTTTATACTCATTCAGCTGCCGGTGCTGGTTTTTTTTCAGATTCGGCAGGGCAAGGTCCTCAAACAGCAGATCGAGGTATTCATCTTTAGAAATGTTAAAGACAAATTCATCCTGGCCTTCACCGTCCTTGCCGGCATTTCCCTGACCACTTCCACTGCCGCCACCCCCTCCCTGAGGACGTTCCACCCGGTCATTTTGCACAAAGTGGTCATTTCCCGGGTGTACGCGATGGCGTTCACCGCCGCGGCCCTGGTGAAATCCCGGCTCGTTAATATCTTCTACTGGAATAGAGACGGATTCCCCGCTCTCAACGTCGGTCACCGAACGCTTGTTGATGGCCTCGGAAATCGACTGTTTGATTTGCGATTTATAGCGGCGCAAAAAGCGCTGACGGTTCACCGCGCTTTTGTTTTTACCGTTAAGACGCCGATCGATAAAATAGGCCATAGCTCCCCCAAACAGTGTTGCCGTCCGGACCAGCCTTGCTGCACGGGTCCGGATGGGTGCGACTTCCGAATCAGGATGATTTTCTAACGCGCAAATACCATTCACACAGCAGGCGAACCTGTTTGCGGGTGTAGCCTTTCTCCATCATGCGGTCGACAAAATCGTCGTGTTTTTTCTGCTCATCCGTGGATGTTTTTGCGTTAAAGGAGATAACCGGCAGCAGCTCCTCGGTATTCGAGAACATTTTCTTCTCGATCACGGTGCGGAGTTTTTCATAGCTGGTCCAGTTCGGATTCCGCCCGTTATTATGTGCCCGGGCGCGTAGCACGAAGTTGACAATCTCATTACGGAAATCTTTCGGGTTACTGATCCCCGCCGGTTTTTCAATTTTCTCCAGCTCCGCATTCAGGGACTCACGATCAAACAGCTGGCCGGTATCCGGGTCGCGGTATTCCTGATCCTGGATCCAGAAGTCAGCGTATGTGACGTAGCGGTCGAAAATATTCTGACCATACTCGGAATAAGACTCCAGGTAAGCCGTCTGGATCTCCTTGCCGATAAACTCAGCGTATTTCGGGATCAGGTAGCCTTTCAGATGTTCAAGATACTTCTCAGCCTGTTCCTGAGGGAACTGTTCGCGGTCGATCTGCTGTTCCAGTACATAAAACAGGTGTACCGGGTTGGCTGCCACTTCCGCGTGATCAAAGTTAAACACGCGGGAAAGTATTTTAAAGGCAAAGCGCGTGGATAAACCGTTCATTCCTTCGTCCACGCCCGCATAGTCACGGTACTCCTGATAGGATTTCGACTTAGGATCGGTATCTTTCAGGCTCTCCCCGTCATAGACGCGCATCTTCGAATAGGTGCTGGAGTTTTCCGGCTCTTTCAGGCGTGAAAGAATTGAGAACCGTGCCAGGGTTTCCAGCGTGCCTGGCGCACACGGTGCGTGCGTCAACTCGCTGTTCACCAGCAGTTTGTCGTAAATCTTAATCTCTTCCGAGACCCGCAGGCAGTAAGGGACTTTGACAATGTAAACACGGTCAAGGAAGGCCTCATTGTTTTTGTTATTGCGGAAGGTCACCCATTCAGATTCGTTAGAGTGGGCAAGGATAATACCGTTGAACGGCAGGGCAGAGATCCCCTCCGTCCCGTTGTAGTTCCCTTCCTGCGTGGCGGTCAGCAGGGGATGCAGCACCTTAATCGGTGCCTTAAACATTTCTACGAACTCCATAATGCCCTGGTTGGCCCGGCACAGCGCCCCCGAATAGCCATAGGCATCCGGATCGTTCTGAGCGTGATTTTCCAGCTTACGGATATCCACTTTCCCCACCAGCGCAGAGATATCCTGGTTATTCTCATCACCGGGTTCAGTTTTGGCTATGGCCACCTGTTCCAGAATGGAAGGCCAGACTTTGACGACTTTAAAGCGGGTGATATCGCCGCCAAAATCATGCAGGCGCTTTGCCGCCCACGGCGACATGATGGTACCCAGGTAGCGGCGCGGTACGCCGTACTCTTTTTCCAGAATATGGGCATCTTCCTGCGGATTAAACAGGCACAGCGGATGGTCGTTGACCGGGCTGCGCTCCCCGTCCGCCGTCAGCACATAAATCGGTACGCGTTGCATCAGGGATTTGAGACGTTCAGCGAGGGAAGACTTCCCGCCGCCCACCGGTCCCAGAAGGTAGAGGATCTGTTTCTTCTCTTCCAGTCCCTGTGCTGCGTGTTTCAGGTAGGAGACAATCTGCTCAATCGCATCTTCCATACCATAAAATTCTTCAAAAGCCGGATAACGGGCGACCACTCGGTTTGAAAACAGTCGGGAAAGTCGTGGCTCCAGGGCGGTATCCACCATCACTGGCTCACCAATAGCCATTAACAGTCGTTCCGCCGCGTTGGCGTAAGCACTGCGATCCTGACGACAAATGGTCAGAAATTCCTGCAGTGTGAACTCTTCGTCCTTGGCAGCTTCATAGCGCTGACGGTAGTGATCGAATATATTCATGGGATGCCCGTCCTTTCTTTTTTAGCACAGGTACCAGGAGCCTAAGAAGAGTCAGCCCCTGAAGGAACTTAAGTGAGTACAGCAACCCTTATGCCAACCTGACGGTTTTATCGGGCGGGATAACATTGCCGCTCACTCTACTCGTTGGAATTTAGCGTCTTATAATTAAGCGTAGATCGCATTCAGGAAATTTCCTGACGGGTCTGCCATTTTCAATGAAATTTCAATAACAAAGTCATAAAGCGGCAAAACAAAGGCCTTGTCTGACGCGGGCTGACAGACTTTTGTAAAACAACCCTGCCCATTACAATTGGGAATGTGTCGGATAATTGATGATATGTGCTACTAATCATGTAAATTTATGACTCTGTCCGCCCATACTGTTTAAACTGATCAGTTGATTGTTATATTAATGGAATGAATAAATTGTGAACCAATTCAAACTTACAGCGCTTACTGTTCTTTTACCTGCCTGTTTTGCTGCGCCACTCGCACAGGCCAACCCGCTGACGCTGGGCGCGTCTCTGCTTTACAGTCAGAGCCCTTATAAAAGCGGGCAGGACCGTTACTATCCCGTGCCCATCGTTAACTATGAAGGCGACAGCTTCTATATCCGCAGTCTGCAGGCGGGTTACTATCTGTGGAAAGATCCGCAGGACCAGCTGTCTCTGACCGTGCTGGGCTCACCGCAAAACTACGATCCAGACGATGCGGACGACAGTGACATGAAGTCACTGAATAAACGGCATATGACCCTGATGGGCGGTGTCGCTTACCGTCACAGTGCCGACTGGGGGATTGTCCGCACTACGCTGGTAGGGGATATGCTGGATAACAGCAACGGCATTATCTGGGACCTGACCTATCTCTATCGCTTCGAATTCAGCCAGTTCAGCCTGACGCCGGGTATCGGTGCGCTGTGGAGCAGTTCTAATCAGAATAACTATTACTACGGTATCTCGTCTGCGGAATCGCGCCGCAGCGGACTGGATCGCTACGATGCAGACAGCAGCTGGAGCCCGTATGTTGAACTGACCGCCGGCTGGAATATCAGCGAACACTGGAATGCCACGCTGGCCGGCCGCTACAGTCGCCTGGGCGATGAGATCAAAGACAGCCCGATGGTCGACACCAGCTCTCAGATGCTGCTGTGGACCGGGGTCAGTTATACCTTCTGATGCCAGCCAGTCTGCACCATAAAAGGGCGCTTCGCGCCCTTTTTGCCAGATGAACTGCGCGAAAACCGTGCAAGGAGAAACCAGTGAGCCGCAAAATCACCTTTGCCGATGGGACCGTTTTACCTGCTATAGGTCAGGGAACCTGGTTTATGGGAGAAGATCCGGGTCAGCAACGCCATGAAATCGCTGCACTGCAGGCCGGTCTGGAACGGGGACTGACGCTGATTGATACTGCTGAAATGTACGCGGACGGGGGCGCAGAACGCGTGGTCGGCAAAGCGCTCGAAGGGCGTCGGGATCGTGCGTTTGTGGTGTCTAAGGTTTACCCGTGGAATGCCGGCGTGGACGATGCAGTGGAGGCGTGTGAGCAGAGCCTGAAGCGCCTGAACACCGATTATCTCGACCTGTACCTGCTGCACTGGCGCGGTAATATTCCGCTGGAAGAGACAATACGCGCCATGATAGTTCTGCAGCGGCAGGGTAAGATCCGCCGCTGGGGCGTGTCGAATTTTGATACTGACGATCTGCAGGAGTTACTCGCCCTGGAGGGCGGCGGGCGTTGTGCGACCAATCAGGTGCTTTACCATTTGGCCTCCCGGGGGATTGAGTACGATTTACTACCCGAGTGCCAGCGGCTGGCGATGCCGGTAATGGCTTACTGTCCGCTGGCGCAGGCGGGGCGACTGCGCACTGAGCTGATGAATCACCCGCCGCTGGTCGGCATTGCGAGGCAGAAGGACATCAGCGTCGCCCGCCTGCTGCTGGCATGGGCAATCCGTAAAGAAGGGGTGATGGCGATCCCCAAGGCGGGCAGCATCGCACACGTGGAAGACAATGCCGCCGCGCTGGACGTGTCACTGAGCAATGAGGAGCTGGCGCTGATCAATCAGGCTTTTCCACCTCCCGCTTCAAAGCTGCCACTTGACGTGGTCTGAAGCGGCAGGGAGCCCCCGGCGGGGGCTCCTGACCGGATCCTCAGCGGCGGTTACGCACGCGGAAAGTGGTCGCCAGGCGGGCGGGTTGTTCACCTGCACTGATCATCGGCTTACTGACGTGTGCGGTTTCAACGCAGACCATCGTTTTAAAGCCTTCATTCGCCATGTCTCCCATGCTGCAGGAAAGTTCTGCACCCGGGTTCCAGGTGACAACGTCACTTTGGTAATGGTGATGGACTTCAATGACCCGCTGTCCGGCCTTATCCTCAATGACGCTGCAGTCTGACGGCTGCGTATAGATGCGGTCGATACGCTGCGGGTAGGTCTGTTTGCCGTCCACAGCGGTGCCGGTGATGCCGTTATTCACCTTGTCGATGTAGCTCTGCCCCAGGCCGCTGACTTCCACCCCTGCAATGTCAGCCACGGCAAAATAGCTGTGCAGAGCGGCGGTGGCTTCAAAGTCTCCGTGCGCTTCCAGTTCGATCTCACAGCGGTCCCCCAGGCGGAAGCGGGCAAGAAGCGTGAAATCGTGTGGCCACAGTTTCCGGCTCTGTTCACTGCTTTTTAATTCAAAGGTCAGCATTACGCTGCTCTCATTTTCATCATGCGCCGTTAAGGTCCACGGCAGCGTGCGGGCAAAGCCATGTGCCGGCTCACCGGCGGGCCCGAACCACGGCCAGCAGATCGGCACACCGCCGCGAATAGCCTTGCCCGGCGTCCACGCCGTTTTTTCGCTTAACCAGATAACGGGTTTTTCACCGGCAGGCTGCCAGGCGATCAGCTGCGCACCCTGCAGCGTCACCGCGGCACGCACTTTGGGATGCACGACCACTACCACGGGCAGGTCGCCCACCTGGCGCTGGGAGAGGTAAGGGGTAATCTGGTTAATCACCGGCAGTGAAAAAAGTGTCTCGTTCATCATTCAGCCTTCTGAAATTTAACCATAAAAAAAGGGCGACATTGTCGCCCTCATCATCATCGTTCCACGTCGCTTATTTAGCGATGTGTGCAACCAGGTCCAGGACCTTGTTGGAGTAGCCAGTTTCGTTATCGTACCAGGAAACCAGTTTAACGAAGGTGTCGCTCAGTGCGATACCGGCTTTAGCATCGAAGATAGAAGTCAGTGTTTCACCGTTGAAATCGGTAGAAACCACTTCGTCTTCGGTGTAGCCCAGAACGCCTTTCATTTCGCCTTCAGCAGCCGCTTTAATGACAGCACAGATTTCTTTGTAAGAAGCCGGTTTAGCCAGACGTGCAGTCAGGTCAACAACAGAAACGTTAGGGGTAGGAACGCGGAACGCCATACCGGTCAGTTTGCCGTTCAGTTCAGGGATCACTTTACCTACCGCTTTAGCTGCACCGGTAGAAGAAGGGATGATGTTCTGAGATGCGCCGCGGCCGCCGCGCCAGTCTTTGTGAGACGGGCCATCAACGGTTTTCTGAGTCGCTGTTGTCGCATGCACAGTGGTCATCAGTGCTTCAACGATACCGAAGTTGTCGTTGATTACTTTTGCCAGCGGTGCCAGGCAGTTGGTGGTACAGGAGGCGTTAGACACGATATCCTGGCCAGCGTAAGACTTGTGGTTTACACCCATAACGAACATTGGGGTGTCATCTTTAGATGGACCGGTCAGAACAACTTTCTTCGCGCCCGCTTCGATGTGTTTACGTGCAGTTTCGTCGGTCAGGAAGATGCCGGTTGCTTCTGCAACCACATCCACGCCTACTGCATCCCACTTCAGGTTAGCCGGGTCGCGCTCAGCGGTAACACGGATGGTTTTGCCGTTAACAACCAGATGGCCGTCTTTGACTTCCACGGTGCCATTGAAACGGCCGTGAGTTGAGTCGTATTTCAGCATGTAAGCCATGTACTCTGCGTCCAGCAGATCGTTGATTGCAACGATTTCTACATCAGAACGTTCCTGAGCAGCACGGAAAACGATGCGACCGATACGGCCAAAACCGTTGATACCTACTTTGATAGTCATATATTCCACCAGCTTGTTGATAGTGAATAAAAGGTTGGCTGTAAAATTACAAAAACCATACCAGGCGTCAAGCGGAATCGTGTCAATTGTTGCGACAAATCAAACTGTCGAACAGGAATTATTCAACGCGAAACCTTATTCTTGACGCACGAACAGCATTGATCTTGGGGCATGTTGCCCGAATATAAAGGGGGCAGCACGCTAAAGGGTGATCTGCGTCACAAAATGAGTGCAGACTGGATCACCCTGTGCTGACGATGCGAAAAATTCACCTGATCTTGTTAAGTATTTGTTAGAATACTAACCGATATTTCCAGAATAACACTGCCAGAGAGTCTAGCATGGCTAAAGATAATACACCTTCCTCACCCGAAAATGAGTTAACTGAGATGCAGCGCTACGTGACCCAGCAGCGGGGAACCGAACCGCCGTACTCAGGAAAACTGCTGCACAACAAAAACGAAGGCATCTACCATTGCCTGGTGTGTCAGGCGCCGCTGTTCCTTTCTGAAACGAAATATGACTCTGGCTGTGGCTGGCCAAGCTTTTACCAGCCCTACAGTGACGAGGCCATTCGCTACCTGGAAGATGACACCCACGGTATGCAACGTATTGAAATTCGTTGCGGGAGCTGCGATTCGCACCTTGGTCATGTTTTCCCGGATGGCCCGCAGCCGACCGGTGAACGTTTCTGCGTCAACTCCGCCTCGTTGAGCTTCACCGACGACGACGGCCACAGTACCCAGGGGTAGGAGGCACGATGGAACTGGAAGAGATGATTGCCAGCATGACGCCGGAAGTCTATCAGCGTCTGGTGACGGCTGTGGAAACGGGCAAGTGGGGGGATGGCGTGGCTCTGACCCCGGAGCAGAAAGAGAACAGCCTGCAGTTGGTGATGCTGTGGCAGGCCCGTCATAACGACAATCCGCAACATATGAGCATTGCGAAAGGCGGAGAGATCGTGACAAAGAGTAAAAAACAGCTGAAAGAAGCCTTCGGGATCCCCGACGATGCCGTAACGCGTATCAAGCTGCAATAAATTATTCCTGCAGGAATAATTTGCATCATGCCTCAGTCGGGGCCAGCGACACTGTGCCCCGTTTTTATCCGTCCTGAATGATGCTGGCCCCGGCCTGCGCCATTTCTGCCAGCGCCCGTTCACTGTCATTTTTCTGCAAGTTAACCCCGCGACAGCCAGCGCTGACGACCCTAACCCGGTAGCCCAGCATCAGAGCGTCCAGCACGCTGTATTTCACGCAGTAGTCGGTGGCCAGCCCCATGACGGTCAGTGCGGTGATCCCCCGCGCCTGTAGCCATTCGTGCAGCACCGTTTGCTGGCGATGCCCGTTATCGTAAAAGGCGCTGTAGCTGTCGATGTGCGGATCCTCGCCTTTACGCACCTGGAACGTCAGCCGTGACCGATCGAGCCCGGGATGCAGTTCGGCTCCCGCGCTGTGCTGAACGCAGTGATCCGGCCACCACACCTGCGGCAGACCGTGCAGCTCGCCCAGCGTACCCGGCAGCGTACCCGCATTGCTGGCAAAACTCCCGTGATCTGCCGGGTGCCAGTCGAGGGTGGCAATCACCGGCTCCCCGCGCTGGTGGAACGCGGCGGCCAGCGCATTAGCGGGGGCGATAGTCTGATCGCCCTCACTTACCGCCAGCGCGCCGCCGGGGCAGAAATCATTCTGTAAATCGATTAATAACAGCGCCTGGCGGTCATACATGATCAGTCCTGGGTCAGTTCGCCGCGCAGGTTCTGCGTCATCAGCTGGCGAATGTCGTCCGTGGACAGATCCTGACTGAGGAGGAAGTGCAGTTTGGTCAGCGTCGCCTCCACGGTCAGGTCAGCCCCGCTCACCACCCCGGCATGTGCCAGTGCGTTACCGGTGGCGTAGCCGCCCATGTTGACCTTACCCGACATACACTGGGTCAGATTGATCACGACAATGCCGCGCTCCGACGCGGCTTTCAGCTCCTGCAGAAACGCTTTATTCTGCGGGGCATTGCCGACGCCGTAGGAGCGCAGGATCAGGGCCTTAACCGGCTGTTGCAGGAAGTTACGCACCACTTCAGCAGAGATCCCCGGATAAATGGTCACCACGCCAATGGGCTGCGGCGTGATGGGGTGGACAATCAGTCCCCCCTGGCCTGCCGGTGCGGGCAGCGTATTCAGACGACGAATGTGGATACCGGCTTCCAGCAGCGGTGGCAGGTTAGGGGAAGCAAAAGCATTAAAACCGTCAGCATGCGCCTTGGTAGTGCGGTTGCCACGGTAAAGGGTGTTATTGAAGAACAGCGTCACTTCATTGATCGGATAGTTAGCCGCAACGAACAGTGAGTTAAGCAGATTTTGCTGACCGTCGGAGCGCAACTGCTCAAGGGGGATCTGGGATCCGGTCACGATGACCGGCTTGGCCAGGTTTTCCAGCATAAAAGACAGCGCCGAGGCGGTGAAGGCCATGGTATCGGTGCCGTGTAAAATGACAAAGCCGTCGTAATGGTCGTAATTCAGGCGAATGTCATCAGCAATCGATTGCCAGTCCTGCGGCGTCATATCCGAGGAGTCAATCAGCGGCTGGTATTCATGGATAGTGAAATCAGGCATTTCCGGCCGGTGAAACTCAGGCATATTTGCCAGCTGGCGTTGCAGGTGCCCGGACACCGGGATAAAACCGTGCTCGGAGCGCTGCATACCGATCGTTCCGCCCGTATAGGCGACATAAATGGATTTCTTTTGCATTAGTAAACTCGGGACTTGCCAAAAAGGCGCAGTATAAGGGGAAAGCGGGGGAAAAGCAGCCCGACCAGATGGCGTCGGGCTGATTAGTGAACCGGGTCACATCTACTTGACGTTACCGCAGGTCAGGCAGAAGGCATAGCGGTTCTGCGGGTCATTCAGCTGTCCCATCAGTCCTGGCTGCGCTTTCATGGCGTTCATCACGTCCAGCATCGGCGCAGGAAGGTAGGCCTTCAGTGCGTCAGGCAGGGCCGCATGTGCCGAAGCATCGACCTGACTGAACAGCACTTCCAACAGGCCGGGCTCGGTCTGATACCAGTCCAGCTGCACGTCATTCAGCTTCGCCAGCTCTTTGGCTTTCGCCACGGCATCGTCGAAATCACCCAGCGCATCCACCAGGCCATTGGCTTTGGCATCACTGCCGGTCCAGACGTGACCCTGCGCGATCTGGTCAATCTGTTCCGGGGTTTTATTACGCGACTTCGCCACCAGGCCAATAAAGTTTTTATACCCATTTTCAATGGTTAACTGCATCATCTGCTGGACTTCCGGCGGCAGCGCCTTGGTACTGGCAACGTCAGCCAGCGGTGAGGTGGCCACACCGTCGGTGTGTACGCCAATCGCATCCAGTGAGTTTTCCACGGTGTTGATCACGCCGAAGATCCCGATAGAGCCGGTCAGGGTATTCGGGCTGGCGATAATGTAGTTCGCCGGCGTCGACACCCAGTAGCCGCCTGAAGCTGCCATGCCGCCCATAGACACGACCACCGGCTTACCGGCGGCTTTTGCTGCGGCCAACTCTTCACGAATCATCTCAGAGGCGGTCACGCTACCGCCCGGGCTGTTGACGCGGAATACAATCGCTTTGATTTTCGGATCCAGACGGGCATCGCGGATCTCAAGCGCGGTGGTATCGCTGCCGACGCTCCCTGGCGTTTCTTCACCGTCCATAATGGCACCGTTAGCGGTGATCACTGCCACATTACCGTCAGTCGTCGGCGCATTTTTCAGCGGATAATCATAAATGCTGGTGCCGTTATAATCCTTCGCCTGCTTGTCCCAGCCGAAGGTTTTCACCAGTTGCTGATCGACCACCGATGGTGAAGCCAGTTCGTCCACCAGCTTGCTGTCCTTCGCATACTGCGCCGTGTCGCCGCCAACTTTATTCAGAGCATCAAGGACGCCCTGGGCCCCCGGGAACACCTGATCAGCGGTGATCTGACGGTTTGCCGCCAGTGTATTCACATAGTTCTGCCACAGCTCGCCGACCCAGCGGCTGTCGGCATCGCGCGCCGCTGGTGACATATCGTCACGCAGGAACGGCTCTACCGCCGATTTATAGGTGCCAACGCGGAACACGTGTGAGCTGACCTTCAGTTTGTCCAGCAGGGTTTTATAGTAAAGGCCGTTGGTGGCGAAACCGTGCAGATCTACCGTTCCCTGAGGCGAGAGGTAAATCTTACTGGCAAAGCTGGCCAGATAATATTGCGCCTGAGTGTAGCTGTCACCGATGGCGTAAATGGGTTTACCGCTGTCGCGGAACTCGCGCAACGCCTTACCGATATACTGTAACGAAGGCTGATCGGCCCCGGCGAAATTACGCAAATCCAGCACCATGCCGGTGATTTTTGCATCGCCCTTTGCCTGACGAATGGCATCCACCACGTCAAACAGCGAATTTTCTTTCAGGCGGTCGCTGCTGGACCCCAGAAGCTGACGGCCCAGTTTACTCATGGTGTTGCTGACGGAGGGTTTGTCCACCACCACACCGCTGAGATCAACCGTCAGTGCCCCTTTCTGCACGTCGGCCGGGGTGTTCGCACTGTTAAACTGCAACCAGATCCCGGCCCCGACGAGGATCAGCAGAACGAGGAAAAGGTTAAGAATAAATTCGCGTACAAAATTCAGCACCCGCCATGTCCACTTGAAAATATTAGCGATAATTCGCCACAAGACGCGCATAAACTCTCCATAATCGCAATGAAATGCCCGGCGCGGTGCGTGTCGCTGACAACGTAACCGCTAAACCGGGCAGTAATACACCACATCCTAATTAGCAGTGGCGTAATTGTCAGCAGGAAAAAGTGCAATGCTGTAACAAAACATCATCCTGTGCTAGTTTCTGCGGGATACCGATCATTATCAGGAGGAAGTAATGGACGCTCTGGAATTGCTGGTCAACCGTCGTTCTGCATCCCGTCTGGCCGCGCCAGCCCCGGCAGGTGAGGTACTGGAAAACATTCTGCGTGCAGGACTGCGTGCTCCCGACCACGGCACGCTGCAGCCGTGGCGCTTTATTGTTATCGAAGAGGAAGGGCGCGATCGCTTTAGTGCGCTGCTGGAAAAAGTGTCCCGTGACGGCCAACTGGACGATAAAGCCATTGAGAAAGCCCGACAGGCACCGTTTCGCGCACCGATGATCATTACCGTGGTGGCGCACTGCGAAGAGCATCACAAGGTGCCGCGCTGGGAGCAGGTTGTTTCTGCCGGTTGTGCTGTCATGGCGATGCAGATGGCGGCAGCCGCCCAGGGGTTTAACGGTATCTGGCGAACGGGGGCCTGGACAGAAAATGACGCCGTGCGTCAGGCCTTTCACTGCCGCCCGCAGGATGCCATCGTGGGCTTTCTTTATCTTGGTACACCGCAGCTTAAATCTTCGACAAATGTTTTGCCGACCGACACTGCGCCATTTGTCAGCTATTTCTGAGTAATGGAAAGATGAACGAAAAACCTCTTCGTCTGACGCAGTACAGCCACGGAGCCGGCTGCGGTTGTAAAATATCCCCCCGGGTGCTGGACACTATTCTGCACAGCGATCACCCCCTGCGTCACGATCCTCGCCTGCTGGTGGGGAATGAGACCCGTGACGATGCCGCCGTTTATGACCTCGGTAACGGAACGGCGGTGGTCAGCACCACCGATTTTTTTATGCCGATCGTCGACGATCCCTTCGATTTCGGCCGGATTGCCGCCACCAACGCTATCAGTGATATCTGGGCGATGGGCGGCAAACCGATTATGGCCATTGCCATTCTCGGCTGGCCGGTCAACGTCCTGGCCCCGGAGATTGCCCGCAGGGTGATTGAGGGTGGCCGCAGCGTTTGTGAGCAGGCGGGTATCAGCCTGGCGGGCGGGCACTCCATCGACGCACCGGAGCCGATTTTCGGGCTGGCCGTGACGGGGATCGTGGCCACTGACCAGGTCAAGCGTAACAGTGAGGCACAGCCAGGATGCCGTCTGTATCTCACCAAGCCGCTCGGCATCGGCGTGCTGACCACCGCCGAGAAAAAAGCGTTGCTGCGGCCTGAACATGCCGGGCTGGCCACGGAGACCATGTGCCAGCTTAATCAGGTGGGCGCGGCGTTTGCCCCGGCAGCGGGGGTCAGCGCAATGACCGACGTGACCGGCTTCGGGCTGCTGGGGCATCTGAGCGAGATGTGCCAGGGTGCGGGTCTGCACGCTAATCTCTGGTTCAGCGCCATCCCGCGCCTGTCGGGAGTAGACGAGTACATTGCCCTGGGCTGCGTCCCGGGTGGGACAGAACGCAACTTTGCCAGCTATGGCCATCTGGTGGGAACGATGAGCGACGCACAGCGCCAGCTGCTGTGTGATCCGCAAACCTCCGGCGGCCTGCTGCTGGCAGTGCTGCCCGGTTCAGAGGCAGAGGTGGAGGCGATCGCCACCGCGTACGCTATTTCGCTTACACCCATTGGCGAACTCCTGACGGCGCAGGCCGGAAGGGCCATTATTGAAGTCAAACCCTGAGCAGGATTTACCCCCGGATGCGTTTGTTTATTGCCGAGAAACCCAGTCTTGCCCGTGCTATTGCGGATGTCCTGCCAAAACCCCACCGTCGTGGCGATGGTTATATTGCCTGTGGCACGGACCAGGTGGTGACCTGGTGCGTGGGGCACCTGCTGGAACAGGCACAGCCCGACAGTTATAACAGCCGCTTTGCCCGCTGGTCGCTGGCCGACCTGCCGATTGTGCCGGAAAAATGGCAGTTACAGCCGCGCCCCTCCGTGGCGAAACAGCTAAACGTCATCAAAGGGCTGCTGGCGCAGGCGAGCATCGTGGTACACGCCGGTGACCCGGATCGCGAAGGCCAGCTGCTGGTCGATGAAGTGCTGGACTACCTGACACTGCCCGCCGAAAAGCGGGCGCAGGTGCAGCGCTGTCTGATCAACGATCTTAACCCGCAGGCCGTCGAGCGGGCGATCGATCGCCTGCGTGAAAACCGCGAATTTATTCCGCTCTGTGTCTCTGCCCTGGCTAGATCCCGCGCCGACTGGCTGTACGGTATTAATATGACCCGCGCCTATACGCTGCTGGGTCGTAATGCAGGCTACGATGGTGTGTTGTCGGTCGGCCGCGTGCAGACGCCGGTACTCGGGCTGGTCGTGCGTCGTGATGAAGAGATCGAAAATTTCGTCGCCAAAGATTTTTTTGAAGTTAAAGCACATATCGTCACCCCGAAGGACGAGCGTTTTGTGGCGCTATGGCAGCCCAGTGACGCCTGTGAGCCTTATCAGGATGAAGAAGGGCGTCTGCTTCATCGCACCCTGGCCGACCACGTGGTGGCGCGTATCGGCGGTCAGCCTGCGCGGGTCACCAGCTACAACGACAAACGGGAAAATGACACGGCGCCGCTGCCTTTCTCCCTGTCGGCATTACAGATTGAGGCGGGGAAGCGGTTCGGCCTGAGTGCGCAGACGGTGCTGGACACCTGCCAGCGTCTTTATGAAACCCATAAGCTGATCACCTATCCGCGTTCTGACAGCCGCTATCTGCCGGATGAGCACTTTGCCGGACGTCAGGCGGTGCTGAATGCCATCAACATCCACCAGCCGGATCTGACCCCGCCGGCAGATTTCAACAGCGACCAGAAGAACCGCTGCTGGGACGATAAAAAGGTCGACGCCCACCATGCGATTGTGCCCACTGCCCGCAGCAGTCGGGTGAATCTGTCCGATAATGAACAGCAAATTTACCGGCTGATTGCCACGCAGTATCTGATGCAGTTCTGTCCGGACGCGGTGTACCGCAAATGCGTGATTGAGCTGGATATTGCCGGCGGTAAGTTTGTCGCAAAGGCACGTTTTCTTGCTGAAGCCGGGTGGCGTGCGCTGCTGGGCAGCAAAGAGCGCGATGAAGAGAATGACGGCACGCCGCTGCCGGTAGTGAAGAAAGACGATGAGCTGCTGTGCGAACGCGGGGAAGTGATGGAGAAGCAAACGCAGCCACCGCGTCCCTTCACTGACGCTACGCTGCTGTCAGCCATGACCGGTATCGCACGCTTTGTTCAGGATAAAGATCTAAAGAAAGTGCTGCGTGCGACCGATGGTTTAGGGACTGAGGCGACGCGTGCCGGGATCATCGAGCTGCTGTTTAAGCGCACCTTCCTGTATAAAAAGGGGCGCTATATTCACTCCAGTCCGGCTGGGCGCGCGTTAATTCATTCACTGCCTGAGATGGCCGCGCGCCCGGATATGACGGCGCAGTGGGAGTCGACCCTGACCAAAATCAGTGAAAAGCAGTGCCGCTATCAGGACTTTATGTTCCCGCTAGTGGAAACCCTGCACAGTCTGATCCACCAGGCGCGGCAGCAGCCAGCTGCGCACGCATTCCGGGGCCTGCCTGCTCCGGCCACGAACAAAGCGAAAAAGCCGCGACGCAAGGCGGCGAAAGAGAAGGAAAATGAGTGATGAGAGTGCATCTGGCTATGCTGCTGCTGTGTGCCGTCAGCGCCCCGTCGCTGGCAGAGCGTTATATCAGTAACGGTCACGGCGGAAGTGGTCAATACGGCGGCGGCGGTAACGCTGACGTGGTGGTGGACATGCCACCGGAAGTGTGGACGCAGGGCAGTCGCGACAGTGCGCCCGCCTGTCAGCGCTGCTGCACCTTTGAGAACCGCAGCTATACCGAAGGGGCCGTGCTGAAAAGTGAGGGCGTGCTCCTGCAGTGCGTGCGTGACGAAAGATCGCTGGGCACCAATAACCTTATCTGGCGTATTGTAAAATAGCGGTGTGCGTCGGGAAGGGCGACTCTGCTTTCCCGTCCCGACGCTTACCGGTCAGGATGACAGGTTGAATTCAGCCCAGATCGGCGCATGGTCGGACGGTTTTTCCATGCTGCGGATCGCATAGTCAATCCCGGTGGCAACACAGCGCTCTGCCAGCGGCCTGCTGGCCAGCACCAGGTCAATACGCAGTCCGCGATTGTCATCAAAGCCTTTTGAACGGTAGTCAAACCACGAGAACCGGTCGTTGACATCCGGGTTCTGGGCGCGCCAGGTATCGACCAGACCCCAGTTCATCAGCCTGTCCATCCACTCGCGCTCTTCCGGCAGGAAAGAGCACTTCCCGGTGCGCAGCCAGCGCTTACGGCTATCTTCACCGATACCAATATCCAGGTCGGTGCTGCTGATATTCATATCACCCATGATCAATACCTGATTGCCGGCATTCTGCTGCTGTTCGAGGTAATTTTGCAGATCGCGATAGAATTTCTCTTTCGCCGGGAATTTTGTCGGATGGTCGCGGCTTTCTCCCTGGGGGAAATAACCATTCAGTACGGTGACGATCCCTGAAGGGGTCTGGATGTCTGCCATAATCATCCGCCGCTGGGCCTCTTCATCATCACCATCAAAACCCCGGCGCACGGCGACAGGCTCTGCTTTGGTCATCAGTGCGACGCCGTAGTGGCCTTTCTGCCCGTGATAAAAGACGTGATAGCCCAGTTTAGCCACGTCCTCAAGCGGGAACATATCGTCATGTACTTTTGTTTCCTGCAGGCCGATGACGTCCGGCTGGTGCTGCTCAACAATCGCTTCAAGCTGATGCGGACGAGCACGCAGCCCGTTGATATTAAAAGAAAGAAATTTCATAGCGCAGGCCATTTTGCGTGAATAAAGAGGCCGGAATGGTAGCAGGTTTCAGACGGAGAGAGAAATAGTGCTGTGACAGAAGGCAGTGTCTCACTGCGTTCGGCACAAACCTTCGTGTCGAAGGTTCTCATCCTTCCCATCGGGAAAATGAGGGTGCAGGATAAGTCAGTGAATTCAGGGAGTAATGAAGATGGTGGTGGGGGAAGGATGACTGCGTCGCTGCGCGCCTTGCCCTGCGGGCCGCCATGACTGGCGTTGTCTCACTGCGTTCGGCACAAACCTTCGTGTCGAAGCTTCTCATCCTTCCTATCGGGAAAATGAGGGGGGCAGGATAAGTCAGTGAATTCAGGGAGTAATGAAGATGGTGGTGGGGGAAGGATTCGAACCTTCGAAGTCGATGACGGCAGATTTACAGTCTGCTCCCTTTGGCCGCTCGGGAACCCCACCAGGGGAAGCGTGTTAACCAATGCAAAGCGTGAGGCACATTTTCATATAAAAACAGTCTGAAAATGGTGGTGGGGGAAGGATTCGAACCTTCGAAGTCGATGACGGCAGATTTACAGTCTGCTCCCTTTGGCCGCTCGGGAACCCCACCACTGGCCTTACTCACTCTGCTTGTTAAGCGGGGCGCATCATATCAAATGAAGTGACGCTGTAAAGCCCCGTTTTGTATAAAGCAGCGTGTTTGCCGTTTTTTTGCCCGGGATGCTGTTTTGTCAGACAAAACAGCATCATCCGGCTTACAGAATGATGGTGCGGTTACCGTAAACAAAGACGCGCTGTGCCAGTACCTGATAGAGCGCGCGGCTCAGGGCATTCTTCTCAACGTCACGGCCGGCACGCATCATATCTTCCGCGGTATAGGTGTGATCGACGTGGATCACGTCCTGCATAATAATCGGACCTTCATCCAGATTATCATTCACATAATGCGCGGTCGCGCCGATGATCTTCACGCCGCGCTCATACGCCTGATGGTAGGGGCGTGCGCCGATAAAGGCCGGCAGGAATGAGTGGTGAATGTTGATGATCTGATTCGGATAACGCTGGACAAAGCCCGGCGTCAGTACGCGCATATATTTAGCCAGCACCACGTAGTCAGGCTGATAGCGGTCAATTTCCGCCGCCATATTCGTGTCATGCTCATCGCGGGTTAACCCCTCGTGGCTGACCAGAACGAAAGGTATATCAAAGCGTTCGACCAGGGTGCGCAGCGTATCGTGGTTACCGATAACCGCTGCAATCTCCACGTCCAGACCGCCGTACGCGCTCTTCATCAGCAGGTCGCCCAGGCAGTGTGCCTCTTTGGTGACCAGAATAACAATGCGGCGACGACCCGCTGGCTGCAGCTCTCGAACAGAGCCCGCAGGCAGCGCGCTGTCAAGGTCAGCAAGCAGCGTACCGTCGTTAAAAATACCTTCCAGCTCGGTACGCATAAAGAAACGCCCGGTACGGTGATCAACGAACTCATTGTTTTGCACAATGTTCAGTTCGTGTTTGTAGCAAATATTAGTAATTTTGGCGATCAGCCCTTTAGCATCCGGGCAGATGGTGCGTAAAACTTTACGTTGCAGTGTTTGCGCTTGCATTGCGATGGTAATCCTGTCGATACAGATGGGAAATCCAGGTCACTACTGACCACAGCATTTCTTGTATTTTTTGCCAGAGCCACAGGGGCACGGGTCATTACGCCCGACTGGCGGGAAGGTTCCGTCAATATAGTACCAGCGTTGCTCCTCCTGAAGAAAGCGCGAACGTTCATGAATGAAACTTTCGCGGCCATTTTCCGTAAAACGCGCAAAAAACGTCACATAACCCACGTTACTTTCCGGCACGGTTTCCATTGAAAGAAGGGTTAATCCGCGCCACTGGGTACTGGCATAGCTCTCTTCAATACTTGTGGCAAAGTGCTGTGCGTGACAGGAGGGATGCCAGGTTGCCACCAGATAAGGTGTATCCTGCTTTACATAAGCACTGTAGCGAGAGCGCATCAGGGCTTCTGGCGTGGCCGGGAGTGTGCTCCCGTTTAGATACGGCTCGCAACATAGGCTATACTGCAATCCGCTACCGCACGGACAATGTTCAGACACGTTGACTCCGGAAGTTTTTATAACAGGTAAAATGAGATTCAGGCGTCATGATAACCGGGGAGACGCGGTGATGCCATTTTGATCGTTGAGTACTGGCCAGAGGTGGAATGAGACAGGTAAAGATCGGGCTTGCGCTGGGATCGGGAGCAGCCAAAGGATGGGCCCATATTGGGGTAATTAACGCGCTGGAGCGCGCCGGCATACGTATTGATGTCGTGGCGGGTTGTTCGGTGGGCGCGTTGGTTGGCGCCGCTTATGCGAATCAACGTTTACCGTTGATGGAGCGCTGGGTCCGGTCTTTCAGCTACTGGCAGGTGATCCGATTAATGGACTTTTCCTGGCAGCGCGGGGGATTACTTCGCGGCGAACGTGTTTTCAGCCATGTCCGCAGCCTGATGGCATGCGACACTATCGAGCAGTGCTCTCTTCCTTTTGGGGCCGTCGCCACTAACCTCAGCACCGGTCGTGAACTGTGGCTGACGGAAGGGGATATTCATCAGGCGGTGCGTGCTTCCTGCAGTATGCCAGGCCTGCTGGCACCGGTAAGCTGGAATGGCTACTGGCTGGTGGACGGTGCGGTGGTCAATCCGGTTCCTGTCTCTCTGACGCGTGCGCTCGGCGCAGACATAGTTATTGCCGTCGATCTGCAGCATGACGCTCATCTAATGCAACAGGACTTGTTTTCCGTGACGCCGGAGCCTGCCGGCCCGGATACCCAGCTGCCCACTGATAGCTGGAGTGGTCGCCTGCGGCAGCGTATCGGGCGCTTTAAACCGCGTAAAATGAATTACACGCCCGGTGCCATGGAAATCATGTCTACATCCATCCAGGTCCTGGAAAACCGGCTTAAGCGTAATCGCATGGCGGGTGACCCTCCTGATGTTCTGATACAGCCATTCTGCCCGCAAATTTCCACCCTGGATTTTCATCGGGCAGAGGAAGCGATTGAAGCGGGGAGACTATCCGTTGAGAAAAAAATGGACGAACTGTTACCGCTGGTGCGTGACAGACAATAGCGTGGTCGATTAAGCATGCTACTTCAGTCAATTCTGAGAGGCGCAAAGGGCGTTTATAGACCACTATTGAGGTATCTGTTATGCAGGGGGACACAATGGAAAAACCATTAAGCGGAAAACATATTCTCATCGTTGAGGACGAAATCGTTTTCCGTTCCCTGCTGGATAATTTTCTAACAGCCCTCGGAGCTGTAGTCAGTCTGGCAGATGACGGTATTCACGCGCTCGAAACCATGAGCCGCAGCCAGCCCGATCTGATGATTTGCGATCTGGCGATGCCGCGAATGGGCGGCATCCAGCTGGTTGAACATATTCGCAGCCGGGGCGGCACGCTGCCGATCCTGGTGATTTCCGCCACGGAAAATATGTCGGATATTGCCAATGTGCTGCGTATCGGCGTGCAGGATGTGCTGCTGAAGCCGGTGAAAGACCTGGGCCGGCTGCGTGAAGCGGTATTTGAGTGCCTTTATCCGTCGATGTTTACCTCTAAGGTGGAGGAAGACGAACAGCTGTTCCAGGACTGGGATGCACTGGTTAACGATCCTCAGTCGGCGGCGAAATTACTGAAAGAGCTCCAGCCGCCTGTTCAGCAGACCATCGCCCACTGCCGGGTGAACTACCGTCAGCTGACCATGGCTGAACAGCCGGGACTGGTGCTGGACGTGGCGGCTCTGTCGGAGAAAGATCTGGCTTTCTACTGCCTGGATGTTACCCGGGCGGGGGATAACGGGGTTCTGGCCGCCTTGCTGCTGCGGGCCCTGTTCAATGGGCTGTTGCAGGAACAGCTTTCGGGGCAGGGCACAAGGCTGCCTGAGCTCGGCGCACTGCTGAAACAGGTCAACCTTCTGCTGCGTCAGGCGAATCTGAAAGGGCAGTTCCCACTGCTGGTAGGGTATTATCATCAAGGTTTAAAAAATCTGATTCTGGTTTCTGCTGGTTTAAACGCCACTCTTAATATCCATTCCCATCAAATTCAGTTGAGCAATGGCGTTCCGCTGGGCACGCTGGGCAGCACGCATCTTAACCAGATCAGTCAGCGGTGTGATGCCTGGCAATGTCAGGTATGGGGTGCCGGAGGGCGGCTGCGCCTGATGTTGTCGTCAGAATGACCACTGCCGAAGACTTTCCATCTGGCCCTGACTGACAGGGCCACGGATAACCTTTACAATTGGGTAATAGTCTTAATTTATGCAGAAAAGGTTTATCCAGGATAAATCCGCGTGGGTTCCACTGGTATACTCACTTCGTTATTTTAACTCGACATATCAAGTAATAACTTGAACGGCCTAAAGAGAGGTACTTTGATGTCTGCCTATAAGTCCAAAGTAAAAAAAGCGGTAATCCCAGTTGCTGGTTTGGGAACGCGTATGTTACCTGCCACCAAGGCAATTCCAAAAGAGATGCTGCCACTGGTTGATAAGCCGCTGATTCAGTATGTCGTAAACGAGTGTATCGCAGCAGGGATCAATGAAATTGTGCTGGTTACGCACTCTTCTAAAAACTCCATTGAAAACCACTTCGATACCAGTTTTGAGCTGGAAGCCATGCTGGAAAAACGCGTTAAGCGCCAGCTGCTGGAAGAAATCCAGTCTATCTGCCCACCGCATGTGACCATCATGCAGGTGCGTCAGGGCCTGGCGAAAGGCCTTGGCCATGCGGTTATGTGTGCCTGGCCAGTGATTGGCAATGAACCCGTTGCGGTTATCCTGCCTGATGTGATCATCGACGAATACGAATCGGACCTGTCGAAAGATAACCTGGCAGAAATGATGAAGCGTTTTGACGAAACGGGTCACAGCCAGATCATGGTAGAGCCTGTTGCCGATGTGACCGCCTATGGTGTCGTTGACTGCCAGGGTGCTGAACTGAAGCCAGGCGACAGCGCACCAATGGTTGGTGTGGTAGAGAAACCAAAAGCAGACAAAGCGCCTTCGAACCTCGCGGTGGTCGGTCGTTACATTCTGTCTGCCGATATCTGGCCACTGCTGGCGAAAACGCCTCCAGGTGCCGGTGACGAAATTCAGCTGACCGACTCGATTGCGATGCTGATGGAAAAAGAGACAGTGGAAGCTTATCACCTTAAAGGGATCAGCCACGACTGTGGTAACAAACTGGGCTATATGCAGGCCTTCGTTGAGTACGGTGTGCGTCACAACACGCTGGGCAGCGATTTCAAAGCCTGGCTTGAAAGCACCGTTAATAATAAAAAGTAAGTTTAATTTCTAACCGGGACAATTCAATGAAAGTCACCGTATTTGGTATCGGCTATGTTGGTCTGGTTCAGGCTGCGGTTCTGGCCGAAGTCGGACATGACGTTCTTTGCATCGATGTCGACGAAAATAAAGTCGAGAATCTGAAGAAAGGGATCATTCCTATTTTTGAACCGGGCCTGACGCCGCTGGTGATGCAGAACTATGAGGCAGGTCGCCTTAAGTTCTCTACCAACGCTGAAGATGGCGTTAACCATGGTGTTATGCAGTTTATTGCTGTCGGCACACCACCGGATGAAGATGGTTCGGCTGACCTGAAATATGTCACAGCGGTTGCGCGTACCATCGCGCAGCACATGAAAGACCACAAAGTGGTGCTGGACAAGTCGACGGTTCCTGTTGGAACGGCCGATCGGGTTCGCAAGGTAATGGAAGAAACACTGAAGGAGCGTGGTGAAGCGCTGACTTTTGATGTGGTTTCTAACCCGGAATTCCTGAAAGAGGGGGCTGCGGTCAGCGACTGTATGCGTCCTGAGCGTATCGTTATCGGTACTGATAACGACGAAGTGGTTGAGCTGCTGCGTGAGCTGTATGAGCCGTTCAACCGCAATCACGACCGTATGATCCTGATGGATATTCGTAGTGCTGAACTGACCAAGTATGCGGCTAACTGCATGCTGGCGACAAAGATCAGCTTTATGAACGAAATCTCTAACCTGGCAGAGCGCCTGGGTGCAGACGTAGAGAAAGTGCGTCAGGGTATTGGGTCAGATTCACGTATTGGCTACTCGTTTATCTATCCTGGCTGCGGCTACGGTGGCTCCTGCTTCCCGAAAGACGTGCAGGCACTGATCCGTACGGCAGAGCAGATTGGCTACAAGCCGCGTCTGTTGCAGGCTGTGGAAGACGTTAACGACTCGCAGAAGAACAAGCTGCCGACCTTTATCAAGCGTCATTTTGGCGACAACCTGCAGGGCAAAACCTTTGCCGTGTGGGGCCTGTCCTTTAAGCCAAATACCGATGATATGCGTGAAGCCTCCAGCCGTGTGCTGATGGAAGCACTCTGGCAGGCTGGCGCGACGGTTCAGGCGTTTGATCCGGAAGCAATGGATGAAGCACAGCGCATCTATGGGCACCGCAGCGACCTTAAGCTGATGGGAACCAAAGAAGCAGCGCTTCAGGGGGCTGATGGTCTGGTCATTTGTACTGAATGGCAGAATTTCCGCGCCCCTGATTTTGATGTGATTAAAAATGCGCTTAAAGAACCCGTGATTTTTGATGGTCGTAACCTGTATGATCCAGAAAGAATCAGCAAACGCGGTTTTGTTTATTATGCAATCGGCCGCGGAGCATCTCTTAACATTGCATAATTAACGAGGGCAGTATGAAATATCTGGTCACCGGCGCAGCAGGATTTATTGGCTTTCATGTCACTCAACGTCTGCTTGCCGCCGGTCACCAGGTTGTCGGTCTCGACAACCTGAATGATTATTACGATGTAAACCTTAAGACTGCACGTCTTGATCTGATTAACCCCCACCCTGATTTTACCTTTGTTAAAGGCGACCTTGCCGATCGTGAAGGCATTGCTGAACTATTCCGCTCTCAGCGCTTTCAGCGCGTTATCCACCTTGCCGCTCAGGCGGGGGTCCGTTATTCGCTGGAAAACCCGCTGGCTTACGCTGATGCCAATCTGATTGGCCACCTTAATATCCTGGAAGGGTGCCGACATAATCAGGTGGAACATCTGCTGTATGCTTCTTCCAGTTCGGTATATGGGCTCAACCGTAAAATGCCATTCTCTACGGACGACTCAGTAGACCATCCGGTATCCCTTTACGCGGCGACGAAGAAAGCCAATGAGCTGATGTCCCATACTTATTCCCATCTGTATGGTATTCCCACCACAGGCTTACGTTTCTTTACTGTTTATGGCCCGTGGGGGCGTCCGGATATGGCGTTGTTTAAATTCACCCGCGCGATAATTGCCGGTGAAAAAATCGACGTTTATAACCATGGCCAGATGCGCCGCGACTTTACCTATATTGACGACATCGCCGAGGCTATAGTTCGCCTGCAGGATGTCATTCCTCAGGCAGATAAAGAGTGGACGGTGGAAAGCGGCAGCCCGGCGACCAGCTCAGCGCCTTATCGGGTTTATAATATCGGCAACAGCCAGCCGGTTACGCTGATGGCCTATATTGAGTCGCTGGAAAGTGCCCTTGGCCAGGTGGCCGAAAAGAATATGCTGCCGATGCAGCCTGGCGATGTGATGGAAACCAGTGCCGATACATCGGCGCTGTATAAAGTCATCGGTTTTAAACCGCAAACCTCTGTGGAAGCGGGCGTGGCACGCTTCGTTGCGTGGTACAAAGACTTCTATAAGGTTTAATCGTCCGCGCAGAGGGCAGAAAAAAGGGAGCCAGATGGCTCCCTTTTTTAATCTTACCTGGTAACGACAACGTAAAAATAGGACCAAAAAAACCCCATTTAATTATGGGGTAGTAGAGAAGGACCCTGAGCAGAATTACAGCAGAAAGTCTTCCAGTTTCTTGCCTTGCTCTTCAATCGCTTTTTTAATCACAGCAGGCGTGCGGCCCTGGCCTGTCCAGGTCTTACTTTCGCCATTCTCATCAATGTAAGAATATTTAGCAGGACGTGCTGCACGCTTGGCTTTACCCGGTGCTTTAGCCGCTGCCAGGGTAGAAAGTAATTCGTTAGGGTCGATACCATCAGCGATAAGCATATCGCGATACTGCTGAAGTTTGCGGGTACGCTCTTCAACTTCTGCCTGAGCCTGGCTATCTTCTTCGCGGCGTTCGTTGACAACAACTTCCAGTTTTTCCAGCATTTCTTCCAGCGTTTCCAGGCTGCATTCTCTTGCCTGAGCACGCAGTGTGCGGATGTTGTTCAGGATTTTAAGTGCTTCGCTCATTGTCCAATTCTCTAATTTATATTGATAGGGATGTTTCTGCCTGATAATAATAGTGTTCGCCATTACGAACTGCAATAGATAATTTTGTAAGAAAATCGAATCAGGTAATAGCGTCTAAACGAATGGGTGAATTTGATGCTTTAATAGGAGGAAGGGATGAAAATAATGCCCATCGCCGAGCATGTCGACTGCGTCAATGCTACCGTCGGCTGGTACTGATTAATAGTTAACATGGTGTAAAGGTCTGCTAAACAAAGACGCTGTTTTTGCTGTTCCAGCCAGATATTCTCTCCCGGTGAAAGGCTTTCATTCCCTTACTTTATGATACACTGCGCTCCTCTTTGATGACTTTTGGAGTAGGGCGGGTGGCTCAACTTTATTTCTATTACTCTGCCATGAATGCCGGTAAGTCTACGGCATTACTGCAATCTTCTTATAATTATCATGAGCGCGGAATGCGCACGCTGGTGTATACCGCAGAAATTGATAACCGCTTCGGTGCAGGCAAAGTCAGCTCAAGAATTGGCCTTTCATCACCAGCAAAATTGTATAATACCGCGACGTCATTGTATGCGGAGATAAGCAAAGAGCATCAGATGGAACCGGTTCACTGTGTGCTGGTAGATGAAAGTCAGTTTTTAACTCGCGACCAGGTTAGGGCGCTTTCAGAGGTGGTGGATCATTTAGATATCCCGGTACTCTGTTATGGCTTGCGTACGGATTTTCGTGGTGAACTGTTTACCGGAAGTCAGTACCTGCTGGCATGGTCCGATAAGCTGGTAGAATTAAAAACCATCTGCCACTGCGGAAGAAAGGCCAGTATGGTATTACGCCTGGATGAAAGTGGAAAACCCTTCGAAGAAGGGGAGCAGGTGCAAATTGGCGGCAATGAGCGCTACGTCTCGGTGTGTCGTAAACATTATTACGAAGCGTTAAACAGTGGTGCGATGACGGCTATTTTCGGTCACCGCCACCTGACGTCCGGCAACTGACGATATACACCAGCAGGAAGGTGAGTGAGCAGCGTGTCTATCCGGTCAGTAAGCGTGGCTTACGGATAGTGAAATAAAAAACCCGCCAGATGGCGGGTTTTTTGCGTCACGGGTGGCTTAACGTTTTACTTTGCGTTCGCTTTTTTTCGTTTCTGCGGCAGCCACTGGCGCTGTTACCGCCTCTGCCACATTAGCGAAAGGCTCGACAAAGTCACGGCCGTAGAAGCTGTCCAGCATAATCTGCTTCAGTTCTGCAATCAGCGGGTAGCGAGGGTTAGCGCCGGTACACTGGTCATCAAAGGCATCGTCAGCCAGTTTATCAACTTTCGCCAGGAAGTCCGCTTCCTGCACGCCAGCTTCACGGATAGACTTAGGAATGCCCAGTTCTGCTTTCATACCGTCCAGCCAGACCAACAGTTTTTCAATTTTCTGTGCGGTACGGTCGCCAGGTGCGCTGAGACGCAGGTGATCGGCAATTTCAGCGTAGCGGCGACGCGCCTGAGGGCGGTCATACTGGCTGAAGGCAGTCTGTTTGGTAGGGTTATCATTCGCGTTGTAGCGGATAACGTTACAAATCAGCAGGGAGTTAGCCAGTCCATGTGGAATATGGAACTCTGAACCCAGTTTGTGGGCCATAGAGTGACACACCCCAAGGAAGGCGTTCGCAAAGGCGATACCGGCGATGGTGGCCGCGTTGTGCACGCGTTCACGTGCTACCGGATTTTTCGCCCCTTCGTTGTAGCTGGCAGGCAGGTTTTCCTGCAGCAGTTTCAGTGCCTGCAGAGCCTGTCCGTCTGAGTACTCATTCGCCAGTACGGAGACATAGGCTTCCAGGGCGTGAGTCACTGCATCCAGTCCACCGAAGGCGCACAGGGATTTCGGCATGTCCATCACCAGGTTGGCATCCACAATGGCCATGTCCGGTGTCAGGGCATAATCGGCCAGCGGATATTTCTGTCCGGTCGCATCATCGGTCACCACGGCAAACGGGGTAACTTCTGAGCCGGTACCAGAGGTCGTGGTCACCGCAATCATTTTGGCTTTTACGCCCATTTTCGGGAACTTGTAGATGCGTTTACGGATGTCCATAAAGCGCAGCGCCAGCTCTTCGAAGTGAGTTTCAGGGTGTTCGTACATCACCCACATAATTTTCGCTGCATCCATCGGTGACCCCCCCCCAAGGGCGATAATCACGTCAGGCTTGAAGGAGTGCATCTGCTCGGCACCCTTGCGGACGATACTCAGCGTCGGGTCAGCTTCCACTTCAAAGAACACTTCAGTCTCTACGCCACGCGCTTTCAGCACGTTAACGATTTGGTCAGCGTAGCCATTGTTAAACAGGAAGCGGTCAGTCACGATAAAGGCGCGTTTGGCCCCATCTGTTGCCACCTCGTCAAGCGCGATAGGCAGTGAGCCACGGCGGAAGTAAATAGACTTAGGAAGTTTGTGCCACAACATATTCTCTGCTCGCTTGGCCACGGTTTTCGTGTTGATCAGATGTTTAGGACCCACGTTCTCAGAAATCGAGTTACCGCCCCATGAGCCGCAGCCCAGCGTCAGGGAAGGGGCGAGTTTAAAGTTATACAGGTCACCGATGCCGCCCTGCGAAGCCGGGGTATTGATCAGGATACGTGCGGTCTTCATCTTGTCGCCAAACAGATTGACGCGGTCACGCTGGTTGTCCTGGTCAGTGTACAGACATGAGGTGTGGCCGATACCGCCCATTGCCACCAGTTTTTCAGCCTTGCTGACGGCGTCATGGAAATCTTTCGCGCGGTACATGGCCAGGGTCGGAGAAAGTTTTTCATGGGCGAAGGGTTCTGACTCATCAACCAACTTCACTTCGCCAATCAGGATTTTGGTGTTACCCGGCACGGTAATGCCGGCCATTTCGGCAATTTTCACTGCGGGCTGCCCTACGATGGCAGCATTCAGTGCACCATTTTTCAGGATGATATCCTGAACCGCTTTCAGCTCCTGGCCCTGCAGCATGTAACCGCCGTGGCTGGCGAAGCGCTCACGAACGGCGTCATACGCGCTGTCGACCACAATCACAGACTGTTCAGAGGCGCAGATAACGCCGTTATCAAAGGTTTTTGACATCAGGATGGAAGCGACAGCGCGTTTAATATCCGCAGTCTCATCAATCACCACCGGGGTATTACCCGCCCCCACGCCAATCGCCGGTTTACCTGAGCTGTAAGCGGCTTTCACCATACCCGGGCCGCCAGTGGCCAGAATCAGGTTAATATCCGGGTGATGCATCAGCTGGTTAGACAGCTCAACGGAAGGAACATCGATCCAGCCAATGATATCTTTGGGTGCACCGGCGGCAATCGCAGCCTGCAGAACGATATCGGCTGCTTTGTTGGTGGCATTTTTCGCGCGGGGATGTGGCGAGAAGATAATCCCGTTGCGTGTTTTCAGGCTGATCAGCGCCTTGAAGATAGCGGTAGAGGTGGGGTTAGTGGTCGGCACAATTCCGCAGATGATGCCAATAGGTTCTGCGATAGTGATTGTGCCGAAGGTATCGTCTGTGGCAAGGATGCCGCAGGTTTTTTCGTCTTTATAGGCGTTATAAATATATTCAGAGGCGAAGTGGTTCTTGATCACTTTGTCTTCAACGATACCCATACCGGATTCGGCGACGGCCATTTTGGCCAGAGGAATACGGGCATCGGCAGCGGCCAGGGCAGCGGCACGGAAGATCTTGTCTACCTGTTCCTGACTGAAGTTAGCGAATTCACGCTGGGCTTGTTTAACACGTTCAACAAGGGCATTTAGTTCAGTGATATTAGTAACGGCCATGAGGCACTCCTGAAAGTTAAACTCTATTAGTAAACAAGTCAGAACTAGAAATTATAGTCACCCTGCCTGTCACTGCCCGCTAAGGACTTGTCAGAAGACTAAAAACATTCCAATAGGTTTACTAAAAGAGTCTGCCATAGCGCCCGGCTACGGCTCCCTTTAGGTACTTTACCAACTCCTTTTGATGTCACTGAGCATAGCGGTTGTCTTGGGGTGAAAAGATGATTTAGATCATCAATTGTGCAAGCTGATACCTTTCAGCCCGGACAAAAATCGGTGGTTGACGCGCTCATTTCCCTCCCGACGGTGTCGTTGCGATGAGCTTGTTTTATTATGCTGGTATTTATGTGTTTTTTAGTGAAAAAGGCTGGATTTAAGTCTTTAATATAGGGTGATATTCCATACGTTGGGGGATAGTCATCATCGGGGATTTCCATTACATTAGCCGCCATGAATTCGTCCCCCTACAGGAGCGCAGTGTGAATCCTGCATTATTAGATCTCTCAGGCTATATCAAATTTTTCGTAGGCCTGTTTGCTCTGGTCAACCCCATCGGGATCATCCCGGTTTTTATCAGTATGACCAGTTATCAGGTTCCGGCGGCAAGGAATAAAACTAATCTGACGGCCAACCTGTCGGTGGCGATCATTCTGTGGACGGCGCTGTTCCTGGGTGACGGTATTCTGCATATTTTTGGTATCTCCATTGACTCTTTCCGCATTGCTGGCGGTATTCTGGTGGTAACTATCGCGATGTCGATGATCAGCGGAAAGCTGGGCGAAGATAAGCAGAATATGCAGGAAAAGTCAGAGAGTGCCATTCGTGAAAGTATCGGCGTAGTGCCGCTGGCGCTGCCGCTGATGGCCGGCCCCGGTGCGATCAGCTCGACCATCGTATGGAGTACGCGCTATCACAGCTGGCAAAACCTGTTGGGCTTTACCGTGGCGATTGCCCTGTTTGCGTTCTGCTGCTGGCTGTTATTCCGTGCGGCACCGCTGATGGTCAGAGTGCTGGGGCAAACCGGGATTAACGTGGTGACTCGTATTATGGGCTTATTACTGATGGCGCTGGGGATAGAATTTGTGGTGACAGGGATCAGAGCACTCTTTCCAGGGCTAACTCATTAACCCGGTTTATATTCTGCATTGTCTCAGCTAAAGCGCATTTAATGCGCTTTTTTTTTGGCACCCGACGCTTCACTGCACTATTAAAGTGCGAATTGCCCATTGCGTGTTCTATTTTGGTGCATTAATTCATTTCTCTTACCTTGCCGCAGTAATTATTAATGTAATTACTGCAAACCAAAAATAAATCCATTCGTTTGTAGTGGGTGTGATTTTTTTAACATTACAACGTAGTGCATTCTGACCGTAATGATAGTTTTATATGCTGCATTAGTCACAAATGTTAGTGTTGTTATGACTATTCTTCGTTTTCAGACGATATTTGCTTAAAATTCAGCCGAAAAATTGTTTTTTTTCGATCTTTTTATCGTCAAAATCTCATTTTATGTTTATTTTTCATTAAGTTATCTGTTATTTTTCAATAATAAATAACACTTTTCCCCTGCTTTTTATCATGATAAAAGAGAAATGGTTAACATTTTTGCTATTTAGCTTTAGCGGAAATCAGTCCCTTCTGATAATTTTTTAGTGGCCTTGATAAAAAGTGGCACTGGAAATGCAATCCACAAGGGCCGTGACCGGTGATGAGCGTCGTCATCCTCCGTCAGCACAGATAGTCCTTATCTGACCCGACACGACAGCGTGCGGCCCGGCCGGGCGCTGAAAGGTGATAGCAGGCAGTCCTCAGCAGTTATGAGTATAAAAAAACAAACCGGGCGGCCTCGTTCCGCCGCCCGGTGAAGTTTTCCCTAAAAATGGGGTAACCACGGTGCCCGGCACACGTCGGTATTAATAAAAACAGGAGTAGGTAAAAAATGATCAACATCACGAAGAAAAGTCTGATCGCCGCTGGCGTGATGGCCGCACTGGGGTCAATGACAGCACATCAGGCGCTGGCCGCTGAGGTACCTGCGGGCGTCGAACTGGCCGCCAAACAGGAACTGGTGAAAGGGAACGGTGCTGAACTGCAGTCGCTGGATCCCCACAAAATCGAAGGTGTGCCGGAATCTAACGTTAACCGCGACCTGCTGGAAGGCCTGGTCATCAGTGATACCAAGGGGCATCCTATCCCTGGCGTGGCGGAAAGCTGGGAGAATAAAGACGGTAAGGTGTGGACCTTCCACCTGCGCAAAGATGCCAAATGGTCAAACGGTGAGCCCGTCACTGCCCAGGACTTCGTCTATAGCTGGCAGCGCCTGTCCGATCCTAAAACAGCGTCACCTTACGCAAGCTATTTGCAATACGGCCATCTTGAGAATATCGATGATATCATCGCCGGCAAAAAAAGCCCGGATACGCTGGGCGTGAAAGCCATCGACGCGAATACGCTGGAAGTTACCCTGAGTGAGCCAGTGCCGTATTTCTTTAAGCTGTTGATCCATCCCTCCATGTCCCCGGTGTATAAACCAGCGGTCGACAAATTTGGTGAAAAATGGACCCAGCCCGCCAACTGGGTCGGCAACGGTGCCTTTAAACTGTCCGAGTGGGTGGTGAACGAACGTATCGTCCTGGTGCGCAATACCGACTACTGGGATAACAAAGACACTAAACTGGATAAAGTGACCTTCCTGCCGATCTCGTCTGAAGTCACCGACGTCAACCGCTATCGCAGCGGCGGCAGCGATATGACCTACAACAACATGCCTATCGAGCTGTTCCAGAAACTGAAAAAAGATATCCCAGGTGAGGTTCACGTTGATCCTTATCTCTGTACCTATTACTACGAAATTAATAACCAGAAGCCGCCATTTAACGACCCGCGCGTGCGTGCCGCACTGAAACTCGGCATTGATCGTGACATCATCGTCACCAAGGTGAAAGGTCAGGGCGATCTACCGGCTTACAGCTACACCCCGCCATACACCGAAGGCATTAAACTGACCCCGCCAGAGTGGTTTGGCTGGACTCAGGAAAAACGTAATGAAGAGGCAAAAAAACTGCTGGCAGAAGCCGGCTACACTGCTGACAAGCCGCTGACGTTTAGCCTGCTGTATAACACCTCCGATCTGCATAAAAAGCTGGCCATTGCCGCCTCGTCGATCTGGAAGAAAAACCTGGGTGTGAACGTGAAGCTGGAAAACCAGGAGTGGAAAACCTTCCTGGATACCCGCCACCAGGGGAACTATGATGTCGCCCGTGCCGGTTGGTGTGCCGACTACAACGAACCGACCACGTTCCTGGGCACCATGCAGTCCAACAGCAGTAACAACACCTCGCACTATAAGAGCGAAGCCTTCGATAAAGCGATGGATGCGGCGCTGTCCTCCCCGGATGAAGCGACTCGCGCAACCCGTTATGCCGATGCTGAAAAAATCCTCGATAAGGATTCAGTGATCGTACCGGTCTATTACTACGTAAATGCCCGTCTGGTGAAACCTTACGTCGGCGGTTATACCGGTAAAGATCCGCTGGATAACGTTTACGATAAAAACTTATACATCATCAAACATTAATGACCGGCGTCGGGGAGGGTAATACTTCCCCGACAGGCCTTTTTCAAAGCAGTGTTGTGGCAGTCAGCCGGGCAGGTAGGGCAATGTTAAAATTTATATTTCGTCGTTTTCTTGAAGCGATCCCGACGCTATTTATTCTGATCACCATCTCCTTCTTTATGATGCGACTGGCACCGGGTAGCCCCTTTACCGGTGAACGTACGCTGTCGCCAGAAGTTATGGCCAATATTGAAGCCAAATATCATTTAAATGATCCGATCCTGACCCAGTATTTCAGCTACCTGAAACAGCTGGCGCACGGAGATTTTGGTCCTTCATTTAAATATAAAGATTATTCCGTCAACGATCTGGTAGCCGGGTCATTCCCTGTTTCCGCGAAGCTGGGGGCGGCGGCGTTTCTTTTCGCCCTGGTGCTCGGCGTGGGGGCTGGCGTCATCGCCGCCCTGAAGCAAAACACCAAGTGGGACTATGCGGTGATGGGGGTGGCAATGACCGGGATAGTGATACCCAGTTTCGTCGTTGCACCGCTGCTGGTATTGCTGTTCTCAATCACCCTTAAGTGGCTACCTGGCGGTGGCTGGAACGGTGGGGCACTGAAATTTATGATCCTGCCAATGGTGGCGCTGTCGCTGGCTTACATTGCCAGCATCGCGCGTATTACCCGGGGATCGATGATTGAAGTGCTGCACTCCAACTTTATCCGTACCGCGCGTGCCAAAGGGCTGCCGATGCGCCGTATTATACTGCGTCACGCGCTGAAGCCTGCGCTGCTGCCGGTGCTGTCCTACCTCGGACCAGCATTTGTCGGCATCATTACCGGCTCAATGGTTATTGAAACCATCTACGGTCTGCCCGGTATTGGTCAGTTGTTTGTTAATGGTGCGCTGAACCGCGATTATTCGCTGGTATTAAGTCTGACCATCCTGGTCGGAGCGCTGACCATCCTCTTTAATGCGATTGTAGACGTGCTGTATGCGGTCATCGATCCGAAAATTCGTTACTGATCCTGGAGCCGGGAATGATGTTTGCTAAGAAAAACAGCGAAGCTCTGGATAACTTCACTGAAAAGCTAGAAATCGAAGGTCGCAGCCTGTGGCAGGACGCGCGCCGACGCTTTATCCATAACCGCGCAGCGGTGGCCAGCCTGTTTGTTCTGCTGCTGGTGGCCCTGTTTGTGATCTTTGCCCCGATGCTGTCTGCTTTTACCTATGACGACACCGACTGGGCAATGATGTCGGCGGCACCGGATATGACGTCAGGTCACTACATGGGAACCGACTCCTCCGGGCGCGACCTGCTGGTTCGCGTGGCCATCGGGGGACGTATCTCCCTGATGGTCGGCATTGCTGCCGCGTTGGTGGCCGTGGTGTTAGGTACGTTGTACGGTACGCTGGCAGGCTATTTGGGGGGGCGCACTGACTCGGTGATGATGCGTCTGCTGGAGATCCTCAACTCCTTCCCGTTTATGTTCTTCGTCATCCTGCTGGTGACCTTCTTTGGTCAGAATATCCTGCTGATCTTCGTGGCTATCGGCATGGTCTCCTGGCTGGACATGGCACGTATTGTGCGCGGTCAGACCCTGAGCCTGAAACGTAAAGAGTTTATCGAAGCCGCCGAGGTTGGCGGTGTCTCAACCTTTAATATCGTCCTGCGCCATATCGTGCCTAACGTGCTCGGTGTGGTGGTGGTATATGCCTCACTGCTGGTGCCCAGTATGATTCTGTTTGAATCCTTCCTCAGCTTCCTCGGCTTGGGGACGCAGGAACCCCTGAGCAGCTGGGGAGCGCTGCTCAGTGATGGTGCTAACTCGATGGAGGTTTCACCCTGGCTGCTGCTGTATCCGGCAGGTTTCCTCGTGATCACCCTGTTCTGCTTCAACTTTATCGGCGATGGCCTGCGTGATGCCCTCGACCCGAAAGACCGTTAAGGAGTTTCCCGATGAGCGTAATTGAACAACAGCCTGTAATGGCAAACACCCGGGGAAGCGAACGGCTGCTGGAAGTGAAAGATCTTCGGGTCACCTTTTCCACCCCTGACGGCGATGTAACCGCCGTAAATGATCTGAACTTCAGCCTCAGTGCCGGGGAAACCCTTGGCATCGTCGGTGAGTCAGGGTCGGGTAAATCACAAACGGCCTTTGCCCTGATGGGGCTGTTGGCCAGCAATGGGCGCATTGGCGGTTCGGCGCGTTTTAACGGCAGTGAGATCCTTAACCTGCCGGAAAAACAGCTTAACAGGCTGCGTGCCGAACAGATTGCGATGATCTTCCAGGACCCGATGACCTCGCTTAACCCGTACATGCGCGTGGGCGAGCAGCTGATGGAAGTATTGCAGCTGCACAAGGGTCTGAGTGGAGCGCAGGCATTTGAAGAGTCAGTGCGGATGCTGGACGCGGTAAAAATGCCGGAAGCCCGCAAGCGGATGAAAATGTTTCCGCATGAGTTCTCCGGTGGGATGCGCCAGCGCGTGATGATCGCCATGGCGCTGCTTTGCCGGCCGAAACTGTTGATCGCGGACGAACCGACCACGGCGCTGGACGTAACCGTACAGGCGCAGATCATGACGCTGCTGAATGAACTGAAGCGCGAATTCAATACCGCCATTATTATGATCACCCACGATCTGGGCGTAGTGGCCGGGATCTGCGATCAGGTGATGGTGATGTACGCCGGGCGTACCATGGAATATGGTAAAGCGCGTGATGTCTTCTACCATCCCTCACATCCATACTCCATCGGCCTGCTGAATGCGGTGCCGCGCCTGGATGCAGACGAAGGTGAAACGCTGATGACCATTCCCGGCAATCCGCCGAACCTCTCCCGCTTGCCCAAAGGCTGTCCTTTCCAGCCGCGCTGCCCGCACGCCATGGACATCTGTTCCACTGCACCCCCGCTGGAGGCGTTCGGAGAAGGGCGCCTGCGAGCCTGCTTTAAGCCCGTGGAGGAACTGGTATGACAGAGGTTGCAGAAAAGAAAGTCTTACTCGAAATTGCCGACCTGAAAGTGCATTTCGATATCAAAGACGGGCGTCAATGGTTCTGGCAGCCGTCGAAAACCCTGAAAGCCGTGGATGGTGTCAGCCTGCGCCTGTACGAAGGGGAAACCCTGGGCGTGGTGGGCGAGTCTGGCTGTGGTAAGTCGACGCTGGCGCGAGCGATCATCGGTCTGGTGAAAGCCACGGAAGGACGGGTGGCCTGGCTGGGGCGTGACCTGCTGGGACAGAGTGCCGAAGAGTGGCGCGCCGCACGCAGCGACATCCAGATGATATTCCAGGACCCGCTTGCCTCACTGAACCCGCGTATGAATATCGGTGAGATCATTGCAGAGCCGTTGCGCACTTATCACCCGCAGATGCCGCGTCAGGAAGTAAAAGACCGCGTGAAGGAGATGATGATGAAGGTGGGCCTGTTGCCTAACCTGATCAACCGCTATCCTCACGAGTTTTCCGGCGGTCAGTGCCAGCGTATCGGTATTGCGCGGGCGCTGATCCTCGAACCCAAGCTGATTATCTGCGATGAACCCGTGTCAGCACTGGACGTGTCGATCCAGGCACAGGTGGTCAACCTGTTACAAAAGTTACAGCGCGAGATGGGCCTGTCGCTGATCTTTATCGCCCATGACCTGGCGGTGGTGAAACATATCTCTGACCGTGTGCTGGTAATGTATCTGGGGCATGCCGTGGAGCTGGGCACCTATAAAGAGGTGTATCAGAATCCGCAGCATCCTTACACCCGGGCGCTGATGTCGGCGGTGCCGATCCCTGACCCTGACCTGGAAAAGCAGAAAGTGATTCAACTGCTTGAAGGGGAACTTCCTTCACCGATTAACCCGCCGTCCGGCTGCGTGTTCCGTACCCGCTGCCCGATTGCCGGGCCCGAGTGCGCCAAAACCCGGCCTCTGCTGGAGGGCAGCTTCCGTCATGCCGTCTCCTGTCTGAAAGTCGACCCGCTCTAATCGCTTTTTCTTTGTTCTCGTTATCTTCCCGCATTGAGCATTCAATGCGGGTTTTTTTTCTTCCTCCGCTTAGTGCTTGATCTTCTGTCTGCTGCCTCCTAGTAATACTCCTTTGCAAAGGATTGCCGGAGGGCAAATGACCGATCAGGAACTGGGCTGGCGTCACCGTCTGTTTGTTTTTTTGTTTGATGTGCGCAGCCCGGCCGGGCGGCGCTTTGAACTTTTTTGGGTGGTGACCACCCTGATCAGCGTGATCACGCTGTTTATTGAGTCTTCTGAACCGCACAAAATCGCGCTGCCATTGAAAGAAGCCTCCATATTTCTTCTGATGGAGTATGTTTTTACGCTGCTGTTCAGTCTGGAATATCTTCTGCGTGCGATCGCCACGGCGCGTCCGCTGCGCTATATGCTGAGTTTTTTTGGCATTATCGACCTGATTACCACGCTGCCGTTGTACATTTTCTGGCTCTGGCCCGATATCGCGCTGCAGTACATGATGGCAATACGTTTGCTGCGGGTCCTTCGCCTGCTGCGCCTGATGAAGCTACTTCGCTACATGGGGTCGGCCAGCGTGCTGTGGGAGAGTCTGGTCAGTGCGCGAAAAAAACTGCTGCTGTTCTTCGGCGGGGTGATGATACTGCTGTGCATATTTGGCGGGCTGATGTATGTGATAGAAGGGCCGGAACACGGCTTTACCAGCCTGCCGGTAGCGGTCTACTGGGCGGTCGTCACCATGACTACGGTGGGCTATGGTGATATCACGCCGCACACGCCGCTGGGACGGATGGTCTCCTCAGTGCTTATCCTGCTGGGGTATTCACTGATTGCTATCCCCACCGGGGTGATGAGCTCGTATATGACCGAGGTGATGCAGCGCAACCGTTACCGGCGTCACTGCAGCACCTGCAGGCAAACCGGACACGATGCTGACGCCCATTACTGCAAAAGCTGCGGGGGTGTGCTGGAAGAGAAACAGGAATAAGGCCCGCACCCGGCGGGCCCGCAGAGGGGAGTAATGCTTACTCTTTCCACAGAATATGGCAAAGTTTGTGATCCTTTTCGCGGCACAAAAGTACGCGGGCGAAAACATCGGTGATCGGTTCACCGTCTTCTTCGCCCAGACCAATCACCACTTCGGCAAAAAAGTCAGGATTAAGGTCGAAGTCGACGTGTTCCGCCCAGTCTTCTGCCGGGTCATACAGTTCCGCGCCGCCGCGCTCCTCAAACTGCAGGTTAAACAGAATAACGTCGGCCGGGTCGAGGTTATCTACCGCCAGCTCAAGAAAAATATCGTAAGCCTGTTCGAGGGTTTCATCTTCGGTAAGGCGGTTATTTAAATCCATAATATTTCCTGTCATGCCCCGGAAGGCGCTGTGCATTTTCGCTCGTTTTACAGCAATGGACTGAAGAAGTAAAACAGTCGTTCAACGATACGCTGCCAGTAAGCACGGTGCGCCCAGCGTTTACCGTCTACCAGGCGTGAACGGGCAATGTAATCCTCCTGCACCCGCGCCAGATCGCTGCCGAAACCGTCATCATCAATGACCAGCGTGATCTCGAAGTTCAGCCACAGGCTGCGCATATCCAGATTGACCGTTCCCACCAGGCTGAGCTGGCCATCCACCAGGATACTTTTGGTATGCAGCAGGCCCCCCTCGAACTGATAGATCTTCACGCCAGCGTCCAGCAGTTCGCCAAAGAAGGCGCGGCTGGCCCAGCCGACCAGGACGGAATCGTTGTGCCGGGGCACAATAATAATCACTTCCACGCCGCGGTATGCTGCCGTACAGATGGCGTGCAGCAGGTCATCGCTGGGAACAAAGTAGGGAGTGGTCATGATCAGCTGTTCACGGGCTGAATAGACCGCCGTCAGCAGCGCCTGATGGATCATATCCTCCGGGAAGCCCGGGCCGGAAGCGATCACCTGAATGGTGTGTCCGCTTTCCGCCTCGAAGGGCATGATATTATCGTCCGGCGGTGGCGGCAGAATACGTTTACCCGTTTCAATTTCCCAGTCGCAGGAGTAAATGATGCCCATGGTGGTGGCCACCGGGCCCTCCATGCGCGCCATCAGATCAACCCACTGACCCACGCCAGCATCCTGTTTGAAGAAGCGGGGGTCCACCAGGTTCATGCTGCCGGTATAGGCGATGTAGTTGTCGATAAGCACCACCTTGCGGTGCTGACGCAGATCCATCCGCCGGAGAAAGACGCGCAGCAGGCTGACCTTGAGTGCTTCAACCACGTCTACCCCGGCGTTACGCAGCATCGCCGCCCACGGGCTGCGGAAGAAGTCGACACTGCCGGCGGAGTCCAGCATCAGCCGGCAGTGAACGCCGCGACGTGCAGCGGCCATCAGCGCCTCCGCAACCTCATCGGCCTGGCCACCGGGCTGCCAGATATAGAACACCATTTCGATATTATGACGTGCCAGCTGAATATCGCGTACCAGGGTACGCAGGGTATCGTCGGTACTGGTCAGCAGTTGAAGCTGGTTCCCTTTGACTCCAGCTATCCCCTGACGATTCTCACACAGCTGAAACAGCGAACGGGCAACGTCACTGTTGGTCTCAGCAAAAATATGATGACTGGACTTCAGTTCACTCAGCCAACGTGCGGTAGAAGGCCACATGGTACGGGCCCGCTCTGCCCGGCGCTTCCCCAGGTGCAACTCACCGAAAGAGAGATAGGCAATAATGCCCACCAGCGGCAGAATATAGATAATCAGCAGCCAGGCCATGGCAGAAGGGACCGCGCGACGTTTCATCAGGATGCGCAGGGTCACACTGGCGATCAGAAGCCAGTAACCAAATACCAGCAGCCAGCTCATCAGGGTGTAAAAAGTGGTCATTAAGTGAAAAATCCTGTTCACGCGTAAGTCTTAGGAGTTTACGTGCAGATGACTACGCTGGGAACCTTTAAACCATAATCGTTTGAAAGACATCGGACCTGGTACGGATTAAGAAAGGTTTATACTGCGCCGCGAGTTTTAACGTACACAGATGTGAAGACTGAGGGTGTGATGAGACGAAGCAGAAATGAAGTAGCACGCTGGCGGATGAGTCGTCAGGTTCAGCGTCGCCGGGCGCGCTGGTTAGAAGGGCAGTCGCGTCGTTATGGTCGTATGCACTCCTTCCGGCATATGGTTAGCCAGCAGCAGCGCCGTTCTATTCTGTTTATCACCCAGCATCACTGATGCCAGAGGCACGTCCGGCGGTTCAGCGAACCGCCGGAATGCGTTAAAACGCCCGTTTGAAGGGTTTAATGTCGACGTGTTTATAAACGCCTGCGGCGATATAAGGGTCATCCTGCGCCCAGGACTGTGCTGATTCCAGTGACGGGAACTCGGCAATGATTGTTGACCCGCTAAAGCCCGCCACACCGGGTTCATTGCTGTCCACCGCAGGCATCGGGCCGGCGATAATCAGACGACCTTCATCACGCAGTAACTGCAGGCGCGCAAGGTGAGCAGGGCGCACGGCGGTGCGTTTTTCCAGTGAGTCACTATTATCTTCAGCGTAAATTACGTAGAGCACCTTCTGAACTCCTGTCGGGGATGAGATTCGGCATCACGTTAAGTGATCGTTAACATTTGTGCAAACGAAAGATAATTTGTGCTTGATAAAGGTCAGGCTGTCGCGCTTTATAGCGCAAATTAGCGATTCCTTGTGAGAGCTTATTGAAATTGATTGCTATTTGCATTTAAAATCACTCCCTCACATTTTGACCAGAAAGATTATGACGACGCTAATAACCGATCTACCTCGCCGCTCACCTCTGCCCCTGCTGATTTCGGTCTTACTGCATGGATCGGTGATCGGGGCGCTGCTGTATGCCTCCTTTCATCAGGCGGTCGAAATGCCTAAAGCGTCTGAACCTATCAGCGTGTCGCTGGTGGCACCCGAAGTGCAGCCTGAACCTCAGCCTGCACCGCCGGTGGTTGAGCCCGAACCAGAACCGGAACCTGAGCCGGAACCTGTGCCGGAGCCCCCGAAGCCGGAACCCGTCCCCATCCCTAAACCGGAGCCTAAGCCAAAACCTAAACCCCGGCCTAAGCCGGTGAAGAAAGAGGTGGTCAAACCGAAGCAGGAAGTGAAGCCACGTCCCGCAGCTCCGGCAGAGACCCGGCCGACAGAGCAGACCCGGCCCTCTACGGCACCGAAAACCTCGCAGACCCCGTCAACGGCCGTATCAACTGGCCCGCGCGCGCTGACGATCGGCAAGCCTGGTTATCCGGCGCGTGCCTTTGCACTGCGTGTGGAGGGGCGTGTACGCGTCCAGTTTGATGTTAACAGTGCCGGCCAGGTCGAGAACCTGCGTATTCTGTCGGCAGAGCCGCGCAATATGTTTGAGCGTGAAGTGAAGCAGGCCGCTCGCAAGTGGCGTTATGAAGCCGGGAAACCGGGCAAGGATGTGACGATGAATATCGTCTTTAAGATTAACGGGGGCAGCAGCATCGAATAACACCGCCCTTGCGGATATTCCGGGCCTTACTGGCTTAAGCGCCCGGGACGGATGCGGGCACTGACTCTGAGTCAGGCCGACAAAAAAAAGGCGTCAGTCTGTTTCTAAGGTGAAATGACTTTTATCATCCGGCAGCGGACGCGGTTTCCCCTCCGGATCGACAGCCACGTAGATAAACACCGCTTCGGTCGTGCAGTAGCGTTGCCCGATAGGTTCAGACGACACTTTTTTAATCCACACTTCGATATTAATGGTAATTGAACTGGTACCCGTGCGGATACAGCGGGCATGACATGTGACAACATCCCCCACGGCAACCGGCTTCAGGAACGTCATGCCGTCGGCGCGCACTGTCACTACACGACCTTCAGCAATCTCTTTAGCCAGTATCGCCCCGCCCATATCCATCTGCGACATCAGCCAGCCACCGAAAATATCGCCATTGGCGTTGGTGTCGGCGGGCATGGCCAGGGTGCGCAGCACCATTTCACCCTGCGGTGTTCTTTGTTCTTCACTCATGGTGGTATTCCCCGACATTGCTGACCGCGTCAATCCGCTTGCACCCGGCAGGCTTCTGCCGGGTAGCGCGGGTTATTTTTCTTCTTGTGGCATCAGGCGATAAATATACACGCCGCTTAACAGCGTAAAGACCAGGGTTAAGGCGCTTAGACCAAACACCTTAAAGTTCATCCAGATATCCTGAGAAAGCCAGAAGGCCACGTAGATGTTAGCCAGCCCGCAGGCAAGGAAGAACAGCGCCCAGGCAATATTGAGACGACGCCAGGCAAACTCAGGCAGTTGGATCTCTTTACCCAGCATTTTTTGAATCAGCGGCTGCTGCATAAAGAATTGGCTGAACAGCAGAGCAAGGGTGAACAGGCCGTAAATAATGCTCACCTTCCATTTGATAAAGTCCGGGTTGTGCAGCGCAATGGTCAGGGTACCGAACACCGCAACCAGCGCGAAGGTGATCAGTGACATCTTCTCCAGCTTGCGATACAGGAACCAGCCGACGACCAGCGCCAGAGCGGAGGCGACAATCAGTGCCCCGGAGGCGACAAAAATGTCATACAGCTTATAAAAAATAAAAAACACCACGAGGGGGATAAAATCGAGTAACTGCTTCATAGCGCTTCCAGATGACAAATAAACCGAAATATCATTAACCAGCAGAATGCCCCTGTCGAGGCATTCCTGATTAATTAACGTAACAGCATATACAGACGGGACAAATAGATAATCAGTATGGCTGAAACCAGATTGCTCAGACCATTAATCACCACTGACGCCACATCAGGCGGCAGGCGCAGCATGGATGAGGCCAGCAGCAGCAGGATCAGTTTGGCGACTATCCATAAGATAACAGCCGGGGCAATCAGGCGCATCTGACCCCATCCCAGGCGCACGCTTGACCGCATGGCGGCAAAGACACCCACCTTTTCTGTGGTCATGATCATCGGCGACAGTGCCAGCGTCACCGCCAGCAGTACGCCCGGCACAACCAGCACCATAAAGCCCAGTTGGATCACCAGCGTCATCAGGAACGTCAGCAGTAGCAGGCGCGGCAGGTAGGGTGCAGAAGCACCGATGGCGCGCAGGGCGCTGACACGCTGGCCGGAAGAGACCATCGGGATCAGGCATAGCATACCCCCCAGCAACAGGACATTACCGACCAGTGAAGCGAATGTGCCTGCCGCAGAGGCCCGCAGCAGAACGGCCTGTTGCTCCGGTGACATGTTCTGCACCATCTCCATCAGGCTGCTGGCGGAACCCGCCGCACCATCGCCGAGGATCTGCATCTGGTCGGCATCGGGCGAGAAGGCCTTACCGATCAGCATAGTGATAAATGAGGTCAGTAAAGCCATCAGCACAATCGTAACCAGCTGATGGCGGAAGAAATTCCCCGTGTCACGGTATAGCGAACCCGCCGTGATAGACATGTACTCTCCTTGAAAGATCGGTGTTGGCGATCCGGCGATTGTACATGCTCAGATGGGGTGCTGGCACCCAGATTGACATAACTTTCGATTTAAGAAGGGATTAGGCTCTTTTTTGGCCTTTAGTGTTTCACCTCACTTTTTGCCACGCCACGCCGGGGGCCGTCAAATCGATTTACCTCTGCCGATCAATAAGAATCCAGCTACGCCTGGCTGGATAAAATTGATCTAAATCAACCCACTGTTTTATATCAACTTTATTGGGATTGATTTGAATGATTTTTAGCGTAAATCAGCGTAAATATGTCTCGTGATTATGCACCAAGGCCTCGAAGCAGGTCACATGCTGACGATAATTTGAAGAAAAGGAGTGGTCTATGAAACTGAAAGCACTGGCACTGGCCGTTGTCACCCTACTACCGGTTGTCGCCTCCGCGCATGAAGCGGGCGATTTCTTTATGCGTGCCGGGTCGGCTACCGTCCGCCCGACCGGAGGATCGGATAACGTCATGGGGCTGGGGGAGTTTAATGTTGATAACAATACCCAGCTTGGCCTCACATTTACCTATATGGCAACCGACAATATTGGTGTGGAACTGCTGGGCGCAACGCCGTTCAGGCACCATGTTGGTCTGCGGGCTACCGGCACGCTGGCTACCGTGCACCAGCTGCCGCCAACCCTGATGGCGCAGTGGTACTTTATGGGGAACACCAGTAAATGGCAGCCCTACGCCGGGATTGGTGTTAACTACACCATGTTCTATAACACCGACTTCAATCAGACCGGGCGTGATGCCGGCCTGAGCAACCTGAGTGTAAAAAATAGCTGGGGCGTGGCGGGGCAGTTGGGTCTGGATTATCAGTTAACGCCGGACTGGATGCTGAACGCCTCTCTGTGGTACATGGATATCAACACAAAAGTGCGCTTCGATTCTGCGGCGGCGGGTCGTCAGAGTATTGAAACCCACATCAACCCGTTCGTCTTCTTCTTTGGTGCAGGGTACCGTTTCTAGGCCCCTCCCACAGAAACAAGAAAGGCGCGATATTCGCGCCTTTCTTATTTGGTACGTGATATTACTTAATTTGCATATTGTTCACGACGGATTTCACGCCAGGCACCCCGCGCGTCACCTGTACGGCACGGTTAGCCGCCTGCGGTGAACTGACAAACCCACTCAGCTGTACGCGGCCTTTAAAGGTCTCAACGTTAATTTCCGTCGACTTCAGCGATTTATCACCCAGCAGCTCCGCTTTGACCTTGGTCGTCACCACGGTGTCATCAATATATCCACCGGTGCCTTCTTTGGTTGGCGTTGGCGCACAGGCGCTTACGGACAGTGCAACCACCGCAGCAATAACAACACCTGATAAGACTTTAAACAATTTCATTGCATCTCTCCCTGTCATCATCAAAAGGCCGTAACCAGCATAATTGCGGTTCACAGTAATAGTTGTTCAGAGAAGGAAAGAAAGCAAATGAGAAGTGTGAGAAACGGAAAGAAAATAATGCCTTATCGCGCGATAAGGCATTCATCTGGATTAACGGCGCGTGGCGGCTTTCAGGCTGGCGGCAAAGTCGGTCAGTTCTTTCAGCATCACATCGGGATGTGACACATTGCGCTCAATGATTTTGACAATCGCCGACCCTGAGATCGCACCTGCAGCGCCGGAATCAATCGCTTCCCTGACCTGTGAGGCTTCAGAGATACCAAAGCCCTGCAGCGCAGGCGCAGCGTGATACTCGCGCAGTTTATCCACCAGATGCTTCAGCGGCAGATTCGCGCGGGTTTCTGAACCCGTGACCCCGGCGCGTGACAGCAGGTAGGTGTACCCCCGGCCGTGCGAGGCGATTTCGCGCAGCAGATCGTCACTGGCATTCGGCGGGCAGATAAAGATCGGCGCGACGTTATGACGCATGGCCGACTGGCGGAAGGGGGCGGACTCCTCAACGGGAACATCGGCAATCAGTACCGAATCTACGCCCGCCTGCTGACAGCGGGCATAAAATTCATCGATGCCATTAGAAAACACCAGGTTGGCGTACATCAGCAGACCAATCGGCAGATCAGGGTACTTCTGACGAACCGTGGCCAGCATCTCAAAGCACTGTGACGGTGTCACGCCTGCCGCAAAGGCACGCAGGTTAGCATTCTGAATCGTCGGGCCATCCGCCAGCGGATCGGAAAACGGTATGCCTACTTCCAGCGCATCCGCGCCGCCGGCGACCAGCGCATCGATAATCTTTAATGAAAGCTCCGGCCCCGGATCGCCCAGGGTGACGAAAGGCACAAACGCGCCTTCCTGACGTTCTGCAAGACGTTTAAAACAGCGGTCATAACGTTCCATCAGATCTCTCCCTTCGCAGTCAAAATGTCATGCACAGTGAAAATGTCTTTATCGCCACGGCCGGAGAGGTTAACGACCAGAAGTTGCTCTTTCTCCGGGTTTTCGCGCATCATTTTCAGCGCATGGGCCAGCGCGTGGGACGACTCCAGGGCGGGAATAATCCCTTCGCTGCGGCACAGGATCTTAAACGCGTCCATCGCTTCATCGTCGGTAATGGAGACGTAATCGGCGCGTCCGATGCTGTTAAGATGGGCGTGCTGCGGCCCCACGGACGGGAAGTCCAGCCCGGCAGAAATCGAATAGGACTCTTCAATCTGGCCGTCGGCGGTTTGCATCATCGGGGACTTCATACCGAAATAGATGCCCACGCGTCCGTGTTTTAGCGGCGCACCGTGCTCCCCGCTGTCAATTCCGTGCCCGGCCGGTTCAACGCCGATCAGACCAACGCTGCTTTCATCAATAAAGTCGGCAAACATACCAATGGCGTTGGAGCCCCCGCCTACGCAGGCAATCAGCGCATCTGGCAGGCGACCTTCTTTTTCCAGAATCTGTGCTTTTGTCTCTTCGCCGATCATTCGCTGGAACTCACGCACAATAGTCGGGAACGGGTGCGGGCCGGCAGCGGTGCCCAGCATATAGTGGGCAGTGTCATAGCTGCCAGACCAGTCGCGCAGGGCCTCATTGCAGGCATCTTTGAGCGTGGCAGATCCGCTGTGTACCGGGATGACCTCTGCGCCCATCAGTTTCATACGGAAGACGTTGGGCGACTGGCGCTCAATATCCTTGGCCCCCATATAAATGCGACACTTCAGGCCCAGCAGGGCGCTGGCGAGGGCGGAAGCCACGCCGTGCTGACCGGCACCCGTCTCGGCAATAATTTCATTTTTACCCATGCGTTTTGCCAGCAAAGCCTGGCCCAGCACCTGGTTGGTTTTGTGTGCACCGCCGTGAAGCAGATCTTCACGCTTAAGATACAGACGGGTTTTTGTGCCTGCCGTCAGATTTTTACACAGCGTCAGGGCCGTCGGACGACCCGCATAGTTTTTCAGCAGGTCGGTAAATTCCGCCTGGAATGCCGGGTCACTCTGTGCGCTGATAAAAGCCTCTTCGAGTTGAAGAAGCGCGGGCATCAGGATTTGCGGCACATACATGCCGCCAAACTCACCAAAATACGGATTTAATCGGGTCATGTTATTTCTCTTTATCAGTAGGCTTTCAGCGTCTGAAACACTGAAGCAATTTTACCGGCATCCTTCACTCCGGGGGCGCTTTCAACGCCGGAGTTGAAGTCAAGACCTGCGCAGCCGAGCTGTGCGGCCTGTACGCAGTTATCCGCGCTAAGTCCCCCTGCCAGCAGCACGTTATCCAGCGTTTCACCCTGCAGGAGAGACCAGTCAAAGGCCTGACCGCTGCCGCCCTGACCGTGATCGAACACGTAGCGATCAACGCCTTCCCAGTCGCGGGCGGGCAGGCTGCCGTCGATGCTGAACGCTTTCCAGATCTGCACGGTTTCCGGCAGCTGGCGTCGCAACGCGGCGACGAAATCGCGGTCTTCATCACCGTGCAGCTGTACGGCGGAGAGAGAGAGCTGTCGGGTTAAAGTGACAATGTCACTCATTTTATTATTGCGGAAGACACCGACATATTTCAGGGCGGCCGCCGGGATAATCTGCTGCGCCTGCTCGATACTGATCTGGCGCGGAGAGCCTTCTGCGAAGATCAGACCGCCATACAGCGCCCCGGCCTCGTGCGCGCTTCGCGCGTCTTCGGCACGGGTCAGACCGCAGACCTTATTATCACCCGTAATGACCCGACGCACTGCGGCAGCGAGGTCATCTTCGGACATCAGGGCTGAACCAATCAGGAAGCCATTGGCGAAGTGGCTCAGTTCCCGAACCTGGGCGTAGCTGTTAATCCCGGATTCACTGATCACCGTTACACCGTGGGCGACTTTCGGGGCCAGGTGACGGGTGCGGTCGAGGTCGATAGAGAGATCGCGCAGATCGCGGTTGTTAATCCCAACTACTTTGGCCCCCAGCGCGGTGGCGCGCTCCAGCTCTTCATCGCTGATCACCTCGGTCAGCACGCCCATATTCAGGCTGTGGGCAACGGCGGCCAGCTGGCGGTACTGTTCATCGTTCAGCACCGACAGCATCAGCAGAATAGCGTCGGCCTGATAGTAGCGTGCCAGATAGATCTGATAGGGATCGATAATAAAATCTTTGCACAGTACCGGCTGAGTGACGATATCGCTGACAACAGGCAGAAAATCGAAGCTTCCCTGGAAATATTTCTCATCCGTCAGTACGGAAATGGCGGAAGCATAATGTTTATATACCCCGGCTATCACCGCCGGGTCGAAGTCCTCGCGGATCAGGCCCTTAGACGGGGAGGCTTTCTTACACTCCAGAATAAAGACGGTGCGTGCGCCGCGCAGCGCATCATAGAAGCTACGCGTTGAGGGGGTAACGTCATTCTGGAAGGTGGCCAGCGGCTGCTGCTGCTGGCGGTCTGTCAGCCACAGCGCTTTATCCTGGACGATTTTAGTGAGTACGGTTTCCTGCATGATTATCCTCTTGCTGCCAGTGCGGCCACATGCTCATAGGCTTTGCCGCTGCGAATGGTTTTCAGCGCCTGCCGGGCATTGTGCCGTAAGTCTTCGTGACCAAAAATTTTCAGCAACAGGGCGACGTTTGCCGCCACGGCTTCTTCGTGTGCCAGCTCGCCATTACCCTGGAGTAAACGGGTCAGAATGTCACGATTTTCTTCCGGCGAACCCCCGGCCAGCGCCTCCTGGGGATGGTAGCTCAGGCCAAAATCTTCGGCGGTGAGCTGGTAGCTGGTGATCTCACCGTCACGCAGTTCTGCCACGTGTGTGGCACTGTGCAACGCCACTTCATCCATGCCGCCGCCGTGAACCACGGCCGCGCGCTGATAGCCCAGTACTTTCAGCGTCTGGGCGATCGGTAGCACCAGCTCCGGACTGTATACGCCAATCACCGCCAGCGGCGGGCGCGCGGGATTAATTAGTGGCCCGAGCACGTTAAATAGGGTTCGGGTCTTTAGCGCCTTGCGTACCGGCATCGCATGGCGAAAGCCGCTGTGGTACTGCGGGGCGAACAGGAAGCAGACGTTAAGCTCATCCAGCGCCTGGCGGGCCTGTTCCGCCGGTAAATCCAGGCTGATGCCGAAGGCAGCCAGCAGATCGGACGACCCCGACTTGCTGGATACGCTGCGGTTGCCATGCTTTGCCACCTTCAGGCCACAGGCCGCGGCCACAAAGGCACTGGCAGTGGAGATATTAATGCTGTTACTGCCATCCCCGCCGGTACCAACGATGTCAGCGAACGGATAATCAGGACGCGGGAAGGGTTTGGCATCTTCCAGCAGGGCGGTCGCCGCCCCGGCAATCTCCTGGGGCTGCTCACCGCGCACTTTCATGGCAATCAGGGCCGCCGCCAGCTGGGTTGGCTCCAGCTGACCGGTAATAATGGCGGAAAATAGCTGGTGGCTCTCTGCCTGCGTCAGGATCTCGGCCTGGTATAATTTTTCCAGAATAGTGTTCATCGCTATCTCCATGATTACGCCAGCGCCCAGGCAAGGGTTTGTTCCAGCAGGCGTGCGCCCTGACTGGTCAGAATGGATTCCGGGTGGAACTGGAAGCCGCAGACGCGGCGTGCGTCGTCACGGACCGCCATGACCATTCCGTTATACGTCGCGTTCACCGTCAGACCGGCAGGGATGTTGCTGCCGACCAGGGAGTGGTAACGCGCCACCGGCAGTGGGTTACTTAACCCGGCAAACATGCCCTGGTCATCATGCACGATAGCCGACGCTTTACCGTGGAGGATCTCGCCCGCCTGGCCGACATGCCCGCCATAGGCTTCGACAATCGCCTGATGACCCAGGCAGATACCGATAATTGGTAGCTGGCCGCGTAACGTTTGCAGCAGCTCAGGCATACACCCTGCTTCGGAGGGCGCACCCGGGCCAGGGGAGAGCATCAACACCGGGTTCTCCATCTGCTGCAGGCGCGCCGTCAGCTGCTCCACCGGAACGTTATTACGGTAAATCACCACGTTGTGGCCAAAGGTACGTAACTGGTCGACGAGGTTATAGGTAAATGAGTCGAAGTTATCGAGCAGCAGAATATCGGCCATCAGAACATCTCCTTGCTGTGGTGCGCAGTGGCAATCGCGCGCAGAACCGCACGGGCCTTATTGCGGCTTTCATCCGCCTCCGCCTGCGGATTAGAATCCAGAACCACACCGGCTCCGGCCTGAACCGTCGCCACGCCATCTTCAACGTATGCGGAACGGATAACAATGCAGGTATCAAGGTCGCCGCTGGCGGTGAAGTAACCGACGGCACCGCCGTAGCTGCCGCGACGGGTCCCTTCAGCTTTTGCAATCAGCTGCATGGCGCGCACCTTCGGGGCGCCGCTCAGGGTGCCCATATTCATACAGGCACGGTAGGCGTGCAGGACGTCAATATCGGCACGCAGCTGACCGACTACGCGGGAAACCAGATGCATAACAAAGGTGTAACGATCGACTTTTGTCAGGTCGGCGACATAGCGCGTGCCGGGCTGGCAGATGCGCGCCAGGTCGTTGCGGGCGAGGTCGACCAGCATCAGGTGCTCGGCCATCTCTTTATGGTCGGTACGCATCTCCAGCTCAATACGGCTGTCCAGGTCGCGATCCAGCGTGCCGTCCGCATGACGACCGCGCGGACGTGTCCCGGCAATAGGATAGATTTCAATCTGATTGCTGATGGCGTCATATTTCAAGGAACTTTCAGGCGAGGCACCAAACAGGCTGAAATCGCGATCCTGCATAAAGAACATATAAGGGCTGGGATTGCTGTTTTTCAGCGTGTCATAAGCCGCCAGCGGCGACGGGCAGGGCAGGGAAAAACGACGCGACGGTACTACCTGGAAGATCTCACCAATGCGGATCGCCTCCTGCATCTGGCGCACCACCTGGCAGTAATCCTCATCACTCTGGCTGACGCTCAGACTCATTTTCTCAACGGTCTGCACCGGCAGCGCGGTGGCTGGCTGCAACATCTGACCGCGCAGCTGTTCGATACGACTTTGCAGGCGTAAAAATTCAGAGGAGGCAGACGTGAACAGGCTGGCCTGCAGTCGGGCGCTCTGCGTCTGGTGGTCGATGACCAGCAGCGTCTCGGCCAGATAGAAACAGTAATCCGGGCAGCGCTGCTCGTTTTTCAGTGCGGGCAGGACCTCAAACCCGGCCACCAGATCATAGGCAAACAGGCCGCCGAGCAGAACGGCTTCACGCTCTTCGCCGGGGGCACTGACCAGTTGGGGAATAAGGCGCAGTGCATCAAATACCGACAGCGCGCGCAGGTTAGCATCTTCATCAAGGAATTCATGATTAACCGGGAATACTAGCTCACGGCCATCTGGTCGCACGATATTGTTCACCACAGAGGGCAGCGCGGCATCCAGCAGCGGCAGCAGGGCGCGACCATTTTCTGACAGTGCCTGCACCTGAACGCGGTTATCCAGTGCGCTGATGCGCAGAGCGCTGTCGACAATCAGCAGGCTCTTCAGGTTACGCTTACTGTCAACGTCAGCGGACTCCAGTAGCAGCGTTTCAGAACGTGCGGCGCAGAGCTGATGAAAAACCGCCGCCGGATCTTCACGATAAGGTGCGTTGCCGGTAATCAACTTCACTCCAGGTCTGGCATTTTGCATGTGATGTTCTCTGTTTTTTGCTCAAAAAAAAGCCCGCGTCATGCGGGCCTGAGTATCTGCACTCTGTCTTAAGTGTGCATGACCATCTCGCCCGTTCAGGGGAAAGGACGCCACCAACCAGTCATCAGAGAGAATGAATATGTCATGATACAGATACCTTGCTTGTGAACTTGCGTACTAGTTAACTGGTTCATGGAGAAAAAGTCAATACTCTTTTTCCCTCAGGATCAAATGACGGTATCATGCAGCGATGTTTTTTTGTTTGCCGGAGTCGTTTTGACCGCAGTTGCCCCCCCAATGAGTGCTTTCCCGATATATGACCTGCACAGCCACACCCGCGCCTCCGACGGCCTGCTGAGCCCGGAGCAACTGGTACTGCGGGCGGTAGAACACCGCGTAGGCGTGCTGGCCATCACCGACCACGACACCACGGAGGGCATCAAGCCTGCCCGGGAGGCGATAGCGCGTCATGCGCTACCGCTGCAGCTGATCAACGGCGTGGAGATCTCCACGCTGTGGGAAAACCATGAGATCCATATCGTCGGGCTGGGGATAGACATCGACCATCCGGCGATGATCGCGTTCCTCGCTGAACAGAGCGCGCGGCGCATGGCGCGGGCAGAACTGATGGCTGCGCGGCTGGAAAAAGCGCATATTCCCGGTGCGCTGGCGGGGGCCCTGGCCCTGGCCGAAGGCGGTGCCGTCACGCGCGGGCATTTTGCCCGTTTTCTGATCAATGCCGGTAAGGCGGATACCATGCAGCAGGTATTCAAAAATTACCTGGCGCGGGGCAAAACCGGTTATGTCCCGCCACAGTGGTGTACAATTAAACAAGCCATTGATGCCATTCATCATTCTGGTGGCCGGGCCGTGGTCGCCCACCCGGGCCGCTACGGCCTGTCGGCCAAATGGCTGAAGCGCCTGCTGGCTCACTTCAGTGAGCAGGGCGGCGAGGCAATGGAAGTGGCGCAGTGCCAGCAGGCACCCAATGAGCGTCAGCAGCTGGCACGCTACGCGCAGGACTATCAGCTGGCGGCCTCGCAGGGGTCTGACTTCCATCAGGCCTGTCCCTGGATTGAACTGGGGAAAAAATTATGGCTGCCGGGCGGCGTAGAAGCGGTGTGGCACCGGTTTCCTGAAATTGCTAAATAAGTCTGTAGCGATGACGCGCAGAGTAAGAGGTGTGTAATGAGTCAATTTTTCTATATTCACCCGGACAATCCTCAGCCACGTCTGATCAAACAGGCGGTGGAAATGCTCAATAAGGGCAGTGTGATTGTTTATCCGACCGATTCGGGCTATGCCCTGGGCTGTAAGCTGGAAGATAAAAATGCGATGGAGCGTATCTGCCGCATCCGCCAGCTGGACGGCAACCATAACTTTACGCTGATGTGCCGGGATCTGTCCGAGCTGTCAACCTATGCCCATGTCGACAACACAGCGTTTCGTCTGATTAAGAACAACACGCCAGGCAACTACACGTTTATCCTGAAGGCGACCAAAGAAGTGCCGCGCCGTCTGATGAGTGAGAAGCGTAAAACCATTGGGCTGCGCGTGCCGTCAAACCCGATAGCACTGGCCTTGTTGGAGGCGCTCAATGAGCCGATGATGTCGACCTCGCTGATGCTGCCGGGCAATGACTTTACCGAGTCCGATCCTGAAGCCATTCAGGATGAAATTGGCAAACTGGTCGATTTGATTATTCACGGCGGTTATCTCGGACAGCAGCCAACCACCGTCATTGATTTAACGGAAAATACCCCGGAAGTGATCCGCGAAGGGGTAGGCGATATTCAACCCTTCCTGTAAGTCATAATTAACAGGCCGCTGAGAATGGGCCTGTTAATTATTCTCATTCATTGTTATTACGATGTAGATTTTTCCAGCCACTCTTTAAAATCCTTATACGGGATATACAGAGAAACATCCTTAAGAGGAACTGGCGATTTGCGCGGTCTTTTTATTTCATCGGTAAAGCCAACGATGACGCCGCCAATCGTGTCGTCGCTGTTATATACCGCACCGCCCGACATTCCTTTCACCACGCCTGCATTGGATGCCATCGCGATGCACGGGCGCTTATTCCACTCATTGCGGATCCCCGTCAGGGCGAGATTAACGCCTGCTGATTCCACCGGCATGGCGGAAATAAAACTGTAGCCGTACATTTTTATCGGATCGCCGACCGCGCCGCTGCGGAATTTCGGCAGCGTTTTCAGGTCATTTTTGTGGTAGATGATGGCGAGGTCGCAATAGGGGTGATAAGCCTTTACTTTCTGAACAGAAAGTCTGGCGACATGCGCTGCGGTGAGGCTGTATTCAGGGGTAACAGGAATGCTTGAGCCCAGTGCGCCGATACCAAGAATGGTCGGAATACCGGTAAAATTCATGTCTACGCGTTTCATAGCTTCGCTGCTGTAGTCATATTTGCCTACAGAACAGCCGGTCAGCATTAGCAAAGCCAATGCTGGCAGGGTATTTTTGATTTTCATTATGATCACACTTTGTCGGACACGTCGGTAAAATCCCTGGTGAGGAGTTATGACGTGTAATGCCGATGCTGAGGATATCTCAGCGTTTTTTTAGACGCTTTCGCGGCTGTTTTTACTGCTTACAACGAAAAGAAAAACAAAAAGTCATGTGTCACGTTTAACGTGTACTTGTAATATATACTTATGTATCTATTTATTCGGCGCTGTTTTGCCTGAATGAATTCTACACAAACTAATAAGCAGAGCAAATTAATATGACGGTGATCACTATAAAAGCTGGGATAATCCAGAATTAACTCAACCTGCAATATTAAAGAACTGATTATTTGATGTTTACACTCCGTTATTCACGCCTGATAGTCTTTAAGTCAGCATAAAATATCGAAAAAATTTAATCATCCGGTGCATGAGACCAGAAAATCGATAAAAACTGGGGTGACGGACTAAAGGTGAGGCGCACAACAGGCATAACAGGCCGGGAGGCCATACGGGCTGCCGCTGAGGGTAAAGAGAGGGATACGGAATAATGGCATAGCAAGTGGCTGTTATTGCAGTTAATTCGAAACAGCGTGAATAGAGAATATAAGGCTGAATGATAAGTGATTATCATTTCATCACTTTTCTTTACTGTTAAGCGATTCCAATCTTTACCGCAGGCCACCAGGGCAGCAGATCCCTGCGCTATTTTTTTTACCGGCCATGGCCGCCCGCACTAAGCAGCGGCAACAAACAGGGTTACAGTAAGGTAAAAAGGCTGTATAATGGCACGTGATACACAACTTAAGTTATTGAAAACAAAAGAAATTATGTTTTCACCATGACGCCTGGGAAGGCGACACAGAGGGTGCTCCATGAGCGAGAAGTTACAAAAAGTTTTAGCACGCGCCGGGCACGGTTCCCGTCGTGAAATTGAAACCCTGATCTCTGCCGGACGCGTCAGCGTCGATGGCAAGCTGGCAACACTGGGTGACCGGGTTGAACCCAGCGCATCAATGAAAATTCGTGTAGACGGCCATATCGTCCCCGTCAGTGAGTCCATTACCGAAGTTTGCCGCGTTCTGGCGTACTACAAGCCGGAAGGTGAGCTCTGTACCCGTAACGACCCGGAAGGACGGCCAACGGTGTTTGACCGTCTGCCGAAGCTACGCGGTGCCCGCTGGGTAGCCGTCGGGCGTCTGGACGTCAATACCTGCGGTCTGCTGCTGTTCACTACCGATGGTGAACTGGCTAACCGTCTGATGCACCCAAGCCGCGAAGTCGAGCGTGAATACGCGGTACGCGTCTTTGGTGCCGTGGATGATGAGAAGATCAAACTGTTAAGCCGTGGCGTGCAGTTAGAAGATGGCCCGGCGGCCTTTAAGACCCTGAAGTTTACCGGGGGCGAAGGGATCAACCAGTGGTATAACGTCACGCTGACCGAAGGTCGTAATCGTGAAGTGCGTCGCCTGTGGGAAGCCGTAGGGGTTCAGGTCAGTCGTCTGATTCGCGTCCGCTATGGCGATATCGATCTGCCCAAAGGGCTGCCGCGCGGCGGCTGGACGGAGCTGGATCTGGAGCCGACTAACTACCTGCGTGAGCTGGTCGGTCTGGCACCGGAAACGGTCAGCAAAGTGCCGGTAGAAAAGGATCGTCGTCGTACCAAGGCGAATCAGATCCGCCGTGCGGTGAAGCGCCATACCACCACCACGACCAAAACCAGTAAGCCGGGCAGCAACCGCCGCTCGTCGAAACGCCAGCAGGGCTGACGCCCGCTCGGTGATAAAAAGGGACCCCCGGGTCCCTTTTTTTATGGGGGCAGATTACCAGTCAATTCCCTGTTGCGCCTGGATCCCGGCGTCAAAGGCGTGTTTTACCGGACGCATTTCGCTGACGGTATCTGCCAGCGCCAGAATATCCCGGTGACAGCCGCGTCCGGTAATAATCACACTCTGCCGGGCAGGGCGCTGCCGCAGTGCCTCAAGGACCTCTTCCAGCGGTAAATAGTCAAAACTCACCATATATGTCAGCTCATCCAGCACCACCAGGTCCAGCGTCGGGTCCTGCAGCATCCGCCTGCCGTGCTCCCACACCGCCAGGCAGGCGGCGGTATCGGTTTCGCGATTCTGCGTATCCCAGGTAAAGCCGGTGGACATCACCTGAAACTCCACACCGTGCGGCTCCAGCAAATTACGCTCGCCGTTCGGCCACTCCCCCTTGATAAACTGGATCACGCCCACGCGCTTCTGATGGCCAACGGCGCGGCTGGCGGTGCCAAACGCGGCGGTGGTTTTCCCTTTGCCGTTGCCGGTAAAGACCATCAGGATGCCGCGCACGTCGGTGGCGGCCGCAATGCGCGCATCGACCTGTTCTTTCAGACGTTGCTGGCGCTGTTGATGGCGGTCGGTAGACATTATTCTGCTGCCCCCGCTTTGCGTCCGGGTTGCGCATCAAAGGTCTGCCCGGTTTTGCGCCTGCTGTCATCGCCCATCAGCCAGAGATAAAGCGGCATAATTTCGGCTGGCGTCTTGAGCTTGCGCGCATCCTCATGCGGAAAAGCGCTGGCGCGCATTTTGGTCCGGGTGCCGCCGGGATTAATGCAGTTCACCCGCAGCTGACGCGCATCATACTCTTCGGCCAGCACCTGCATCATGCCCTCGGTGGCAAACTTCGACACAGAGTAAGCTCCCCAGCCCGCGCGTCCCTGACGACCGACGCTTGACGAGGTGAAGACCAGTGATGCTGCATCGGATTTGAGCAGCAGGGGAAGCAGTGCCTGGGTGAGAAAAAACGTGCCGTCAATATTGACGCGCATCACCTGTTGCCAGGTGGCCGGGTCCTGCTGATCCATGGGGATCACATCACCCAGAAGCCCGGCGTTATGCAGCACACCGTCAAGGCGCGGCACCTGAGTGGCAAGTGTCTCTGCCAGTACACGGCAGCTTTCGGCTGTGGCGGTTTCCAGATCGAGAGTAAACCACAGGGCGGTGGCCTGGCCGTGCGCGTTTATTTCGTTACAGACGCGTTGCAGTTTCTCTGCATTCCGGCCCAGCAGCAGCACCTGCGCGCCGTAGCGGGCGTAAGAGAGGGCGGCTTCACGACCTATACCATCGCTGGCACCGGTCACAAGAATAATTCGGTTATTGAGCAGATCGCTTTTCGGTTGATAGTACACGGGGAGATCCTCTGGCGATGGGGAATATCAGGGGCAGACTGCGATTTTCGCCTGACGTAAGCCCTTGCACGGATTGAATAAAGTGTTTTATGCCTGAAAACGGCGCTGAGTTCAATCGCCCGCCAGGGTTATTGGGAGACTGAAACGGGTTGCAGGCGACTCCTGAGCGTGACTCAGCTACACTAAGCCTGTCTCTAACATAATGTAAATCAAGGCGGATTGAGTGGACCTACTCTCTTATTATGGACTTTTCCTGGCGAAGACCGTCACCGTAGTGGTGGCGATTGTGGCGATTGCCATCACTATCGCCACCCTGGCCATGCGTAAACGTGCTCAGGGCGGGCAGCTAAAGCTGACGCACCTCGACGAGCGCTACCGCGACATGCAGGACACGATGCGGCTGGCGAAGATGAAGCCGCTGCAGCAAAAACTGTGGCACAAAGCGCAGAAGAAAAAAGACAAGCAGGAAACAAAGGCGGCAAAGCAGCAGGCGAAGCTGGGGCATACGCCACCGCAGGAAAAACCGACCCTCTACGTGCTGGATTTTAAGGGCAGCATGGATGCCGGGGAAGTCTCTTCGCTGCGTGAAGAGGTGTCTGCGGTGATGGCGGTGGCGGCCGCCGGCGATGAAGTTCTGCTGCGTCTGGAAAGCCCGGGCGGCGTGGTACACGGCTACGGACTGGCCGCATCCCAGCTGCAGCGGCTGCGTGACAAAAAAATCCCCCTCACCGTGGCCGTAGACAAAGTCGCGGCCAGCGGGGGCTATATGATGGCCTGTGTGGCTGACCGGATTGTCGCGGCGCCGTTCTCGATCATCGGCTCTATCGGTGTCGTGGCACAGATCCCCAACTTTAACCGCCTGCTGAAGCGTAATGAAATCGACGTTGAGCTGCACACGGCGGGTGAATATAAGCGGACGCTGACGCTGTTTGGTGAAAATACCGAGGAGGGGCGTGAGAAGTTTCGCGAAGATCTGAACGAGACGCACGTGCTGTTTAAACAGTTTGTGCATCAGATGCGGCCTTCACTGGATATTGACAGCGTGGCAACCGGTGAGCACTGGTACGGCACGCAGGCGCTGGAAAAGGGTCTGGTAGACGCCATCAGCACCAGCGACGACCTGATCATCGAACGCATGAACGACCACCAGGTGGTCGGCGTGCGCTATGCACGTCGTAAAAGTGTGATGAGCCGTTTCACCGACAGTGCCTCTGCCAGCGCCGAGCGTCTGCTGCTGCGCCTGTGGCAGCGCGGCGATAAACCGCTGCTGTAACCTGCTGCTAACGCCCGCTTTTGCGGGCGTTATGCTGTTAAAACGCTGACGGCATCAGCAGACACTCCTGCTCCAGACGGTCGCGCAGGAGCACAAAGGCGGTCAGCGTCTTCACCAGCTCCTCAGGGTCAGCACCCCGCAGTCGTGTGGGGATCTGAGCCGCCAGTTTCGCCAGCCTTGCAAATCCACAGCGCTGAAGATCGGCTGCCAGGGCTTCGGCCTCCCGGCAGGCCCGCTGCTCCTGATGATGCAACCCGTTATGCAGCCAGTCGACCAGCATCTGCTGGCAGCGCTGAAGCAGCTGCAGCGAAAGCGGCAGGGGATGGTCAACGGCAGCCGTCGGCAGAGCCTGCGGCGAAGGCGGACCGGCCTGCAGTACCCAGGCCCGTTTACCGGTCATCACCACCAGAGGTTCCAGCGTCAGTTTCCCTCCGGCCACGGAAACCAGGCCGGAGACCTGACAGGGCGGATCGTCCTGCTGTTGCAGCACGCGGATAAGCGCGTCAATGGCACCCGGCGCGGCGGGGGAGACGCTGAGTGACAGACACAGCACATTATCTTCGCCGGGGCCGCTGATCGCCTCGGCTTCCAGCGTCTGACGCCCGGCATCCCAGCGCAGGCTCAAACACTCACCCAGCGGCAGAATAAACAGGTTATCGCTTTCACTCAGCGGACGGGTAAAGGCAGGTGGACGATGCAGCAGGTACTGGCGCAGCGCCACCACGCCGGGCTGACAGAGTGGAATATCAGGAATGGCCCAGGCGGCGGGCGTCAGGGGGGCCACGGCATTCAGGCGATCGCGGGCGCTGAGGTGAAGTTCACCCTTGGCATCACGCTGCGCCGCCTGGGAAATAATCTGGCCGCCCGCCAGCATATCCGCCTGAAAGCCGGCAATCCGCCGCTGCCAGCCCGGGGCATTCTCCTGTTCCGCCAGTGGCCACTGACGCGAGAGATGCAGCACGCTGCCGGTATCGGGATCGGTAAACCAGATACGCACCCCATAATGCTGCTCGTTCTGCCAGCTCTGCATCCCCAGCGACACCAGCCGCAGGTGATCCAGTCTGACCTGGTCCTGCACGCCGTGACCGACCAGGCTGCGCCAGGGCTGCGTGGGCGTCCGATCTTCAGCGGCGATGCCGGCCATCTCCCGGGCGGCGCGCAGGCGGGCCGTCAGTGCGGCGAACTGACTGAGAAACACCCCTGCACGATAGTGGGAGGCGCGTTGATGAAAGTCATCAATGCCTTCCGATACCTGTTGCACTGCCAGCGTGACCCAGCGCCAGTCCGCCTGTTGTGCGTGACGCGCGGCGCGAACCAGCAAAGGTGAGCAGGTTACGGCAGGCTGGCTGATGCCGCCGGTCCACAGGGCGTAACTCAGATCATTCAGCTGCGCCAGGCCATCCTCCTGCGGCATCTGCGTCGCGGGTTCCCCGGCGATCCCGGCCCCGGTCTGCCAGCTGAGATGATCGAAACCGGGATGGCGGGCTTCGGCCGCCGCAAAGGCCTGCACTGCAAGGATAATATGTTCGCACAGCGTGCCCTCAATACAGTCACAGCGGGCGAAGCGCATACTGCTGCGCGAGAAAAACCGCACGTCGCTCATCGGCAGCCTGGCGGCAGGCACCTGGCCTGGGGCACAGTGAAGTTCAATGACCAGCCCTTTTCCGGCCAGCTGCTGCGCCCGTTTGCGGGTGGTCGCAGGCAGGGAGGCGAGTTCGTCCAGCCATTCCCCTGGCTGCCAGCGGGTTTCCGGGGGGGGTGTCACCGGGGTGTGGATCTGCTGGTAACCCAGTACCAGCATCACCCGATGGCGACACATGCCGCTGGCGTTGCAGGTGCAGCTTGCCTCTTTCAGCCCCTGGCCCTGGTTCAGGCGCGTCACGGTGCCCTCGCTGAACCGGGCCGTCAGCACACCTTCTGCATCGCTGAACAGCGGCAGGTTTCCGGCGGCAATCTCCTTCTGGCTGCGTTTAACCAGGCCAGCGTTGCTCAGGGCGATCAGCGCCTGGGGCGTCAGTTCGAGCAGTTCATTGCGTACGGGAGCACTCATGATTGTAGATTCTCTGCGAGCCACGCCGCCAGCTCTCCCGGCGTCATCGCGGCGATCTGCGCCCCGACATTCACCAGCCGCTGGGCCATTTCCCGGTCGTAACTGGGTGCGGCTTTGTTGTCCAGCGCGGCCAGACCGAGGACTTTAGTGCCGTCCTGCACGCACTGTCTGACCTGGTTTATCAGCAGAGAGGGGGAACCGCCCTCGAAGAAATCGCTGACCAGCACAATGGCACTTTTTTCCGGCTGCGCGATCAGCTGCCGGGCGTACTGCACGGCTTTGCCGATATCCGTGCCGCCACCCAGTTGCACCTTCATCAGCAAATCGACCGGGTCCTGCACGTCGGCCGTCAGGTCAACCACGCTGGTATCAAATGCCACCAGATGGGTACGAATGCCCGGCAGCTGCCACAGGCAGGCGGCCATTACCGCTGAGTGGATCACCGAATCCACCATCGATCCGCTCTGATCGACCAGCAGCACCAGCTGCCATTTTTCACTGTGGCGTTTCACCCGGCTGATAAACACCGGGGATTCAATGTACAGACGACGGCGTTCCGGGTCCCAGCGATGCAGATTTTCACGCAGCGTGCTTTTAAAATCGAAGTTGCGAGCGATCGCGACCGGCGACCGCCGCCGCCGGTCGCGGGAGCCAGAAAAGGCCTGGCGGACGTCAGTCGCCAGCCGTGCCATAATCTGCTCCACGACCTGGCGCACCAGCCGGCGTGCTGCCTGTAATACCTCAGGGTTCATCAGGTGTTTGGTATGCAGGACGGCGCGCAGCAGTCCCTCCGAGGGCGCAATGCGCTCCAGGACATCCAGATTGGTGACCACGTCATCGATGCCAAACCGCAGCACTGCGTCACTTTCCAGGCGCTCTATCACCTCAGCCGGAAACAGCTGGTGGATGGCGTTGATCCATTCTGGCGTGGTGAGCTGCGACCCCTGCATTCCGCCGTGACGTTCTCCACGCTGGATACGCTGCGGATCGCGCCCGTACAGCCACTCCAGGGCGTTATCCACGGCGCGGGCCTGCTCATCCAGCCCGCTGAGGCTGTTTTCTGCCGCCTCACCCAGTAGCAGACGCCAGCGCTGCAGCTCACGGCTGGATAAAATATCAGAGAGTTCGGGCATCAGTGTTCCTTTACAGTATGCCCCAGGCGCGCAGCTGGTCGGCCGCACGTTGATCCTGCTGCTGGTGACGGAAGAGTTCGGCGGGTGTACAGGATGTCGCCTGCGGCGTCTGTAACAGATGCTCAGGCAGGTGTGTGAGCTGATAATGCGCCAGCACCTGACGCGCCAGCGCTGCCCGTTCACGCGGTGGCAGCCAGGCGAGCGCCGCCCGCATGTCGGGCAGGGCGTGAATAAACGGATCATCGTCAAGCTGCATCAGCCGCTGATTAAAACCGACGATAAACGCGGGGTGTGAGGCCAGCTGATGGCGGGCAAGGGCAATCAGTCCATGCAGTGCTTCACCCAGCAAATCTGGCGGAAGATCGTCCAGTAGCGCCAGCGCCGCCTGCGCACCGGCGTCGGGTTGCTCCAGTCGGATCAGGGCACCCAGTGCGGCTCCCCGGCTGAGCGCGCAGGCTTCCTTCGCCCTGAACCGGCGGGTCAGCACGGCCAGCGCACGCGGCAGCGGCACAAGATCGCCTGCGGGCTGACGGTTCTGTTCATCACGCAGAATATGGCACAGCGCCTGCCAGCTGTGCAGGTGGGCGCTGACCAGGGGCGTGGCAATCAGTCCGGTCGACTCCGCCAGCCACAGGGTACGGTCGACCGCCGCCCGCAGGGTGGTTTGCAGAACTGCCGCGTCGCGCATGCCGTTGATTGAGTCGTGACGCCACAGGGCGTAAAGCACCTCCAGCGGTGGACCCATCGCTTCAAAATGACTTTCAAGCGCAATCTGCTGCTCCAGCCGGGTAAGCAGTACCTGGCTGAACGCCGACAGACCGGCGAGCGTCGCACGCTGCAGCCAGCCCGACAGGGGACCAATGCCCTCTGACTCTGCCATGGAGGATGACAGCCGGTTACGGGAGGCTTCTTCCAGGGTTGCACCATAGCGAGCAGCTTCGATCAGGGCGGCATGCTGCGTTAACGGCCGCGTCAGCGCCCACTGCTCTTCGCCGTCACCCGACAGAGCCAGCGTGTTACCCGTAAGGCAGGTTATTCCCGGGATCGCCAGTACGGCAAGACGGTGCAGAACCTGACTTTGTTGCAGGCCTGTCGCGTCGTAGCGGTTAAGCGACAGCGTGGCGGGCAACGTGATGCCGACCCGCGCCAGTTCGCCGTTCACATCCTGCGGCAGGGGCGGTTGCGGGGTAGTGGTGGCCAGCTCACCAAAACGCTGGCCTGCGAGTATATCCACCAGCACCATAAGGATGGGGTCCGTGCCGGACTGCAGGGTACCGCGATAGCTCCACGGCAGCGGCGTATTGAGGGCTTCTTTGATCAGGCTGCCAGCCAGCGCATCCAGCCAGTCGTTACGCAGAGGGAGACGATGTCCGCGCAGGGCCGCCAGCGCCTGCGCCTGGCTCAGGGCGTTGGCCATATCCGCTGTTGATGCCGGTAAATGGCGCTGGCGCAGCGCGGCCAGCACCGCTTCCAGCAGAGACAGTCCGGCCTGTCGTTGGCCGACTCGCCAGCACCAGTCCTGCCAGACCGGGGCGGGCATCCCGGACAGATAGCCCGCCAGCACGTCCAGTCGCTTTTCACTGTAGGGCGTCAGATAGCTGCCGCTGACCGCGTCCGGCACCACCGGTTCCGGTAACGGAGGACGCTCGGTTGCGTCAGCACCGCGCCACAGGTGGGCCAGCGCCGGGGCGTGCCAGCCCCCGCAGACGACCAGCACCGGGCCGCTGTTCTGTGCAACCGCCCAGGCGATCCATCTTGCCATGTAGGCTTCCCGTTGCCGATCCTGCACGCTGCCGCCGCTGTCCGCGCGCAGTTGCTGAAACCACAGTGCCAGCGCCTCCGGCAGGCTGGCCTGCTGCGCCTCATCCTCGAACAGGTGGTCCCACAGCGCATCACTGTTCTCCATGCCGCAGGCGTCGAGCATGGCCTGCTGGCGTCGGTGATAGTGTGCGTCTGCGTCTTCACTGTCATCATCGTCAGACAGGGCCCAGACGGGCAAATCAATAAAACAGGTCTCTGCGCCGATTTCTCCTGCAGCACGCAGGGCCTGCCACTCCGGGGACCACTCCGCAAAGGGGGTCCAGGCCCCTGTACCGGGCCTCTGGTGATCCTGAAACTGACAATAGCTATAGATGGCAACCGGCAGGGTATGCGGCAGCAGCAGCTCGCCGAGGCGGGGTGTAAAATCAGCCGGCCCTTCGATCAGCACCCAGGCCGGGCGCAGCTGTTTGATGCTGCGCTGCACCAGGCGGGCGCAGGCGGGGCTGTGATGGCGAATGCCGAGGATCAGCGGCTCTGTGGGCGTGAGTGTCATGGCAGGCGGTGACGTGCCTGATAGTAGGCCTGCCAGTGCGCTCCAGTGCGGCTGCCGACGCGCTGCTCAAAGTAGCGACGCAGGCGTGCCCGGTCATCCTCATTATCTTTAACGATGGTACCACCGATACAGTCCACCAGGTCGGCCGGTTCGCTGGCGCGCTGCTCAAGGAACCAGGCGCGCACCCCAACCGCATGGGCTACGTTAACGGCTTCGGCGGTGGACATAATCGCGTTCAGACTGTCCATCGCGCTCTTTTTCTCCCCGCCGCTGCGCAGATCGCGAAAGGTGTTAACCAGCAGTTCCAGCACGTCGTCCGGCACGGTGTGTGGAATACCGCTGTGCGCCAGCAGGCGGGCCGAGGCGGTGGACACTAAATCCAGTTCCTGCTGGAAATTCATGATCGGGAACACGGTTTCGAAATCAAAACGCCGCTTCAGCGCCGCGCTCATTTCATTCACTCCCCGATCGCGGGTGTTGGCCGTGGCAATGATATTAAAGCCTTCCCGGGCGTAGAGCTGGCTCTCTTCACCGCTGAGCTCTGGCACCGCCATCACCCGGTCAGAAAGCATGCCCAGCAGGCAGTCCTGCACCTCCAGCGGGGCACGGGTAATCTCTTCAAAACGCACAATCTTACCGTCGCGCATTCCCTGATACAGCGGTGCCGGAACCAGGGCGGCGGTGGACGGCCCCTGGTTGATCAACAGGGCATAATTCCAGGCATATTTTATCTGATCTTCGGTGACCGAGGCTCCCCCCTGGATGGTCAGCCCTGCATCGCCGCTGATGGCGGTGGCCAGCAGCTCCGACAGCAGTGACTTTGCCGTACCCGGTTCGCCAACCAGCATCAGCCCGCGCCCGGTGGCCAGCGTGACCAGCATGCGCTCCACGCTGGCCACCGGGGTGACCACTTTGGCGGTGATGCCGCGTCCGCTGTCCCCCAGGATAAAGGCGCGAGCCGCGGGCAGGCTAAGACGCCAGCCCGGTGGACGCGGGCCGCTGTCATCCTGCATCAGCTGCGCCAGTTCTGCGGCGTAAAGCACGGCGGCAGGGGGCCGCTGTAACATGTCAGACATGGTCTTTCCTTATTTCCGGCTGCCGGACATTAGTCAAACAGCGCATCAATATCACTGAGCATTTCGCTGGCGGTGACAGGGTGCAGGCACGAGAACGGCTGTTTCTGCGGGTGTCGTTCTCCCCAGCCATACTGGTGCGCATCCCCCTCCCACAGCCAGATGCTGCTCAGCGTCTGCTCTTTGTTAAACTCATCCGGTGCCATGCCAACGCCCAGTCCTTCTCCCATTTCCAGCACCAGCGTCAGATCGCCCAGCGGTTTCAGCATCCAGCAGATCCAGCCGGCATCCTGCGGCACGCCGCGCAGCCAGCCTCGGGCCGTCAGGCCGGCCAGGCGGCCACTCGGGCAAAGCCGTCCCTGCCAGCGCTGCAGGTCGACCGATGCCGCTTCCTCTGCGGTCAGCTGATAGCGGTTGCGATCCAGCTGGCGGAACGGCGGCAGCAGCTCATAGTCAGCAAACAGCTGGCCAAAAGCCGCCGCTTCAGCCAGTGGGATCTCAAGAACGTGGGGGATGCCGATCTGCGTCGCATCCGGCGACAGGACGTAGAGATCATCTCCGGCGGTACTGTAGCTGTCGTCTTCCGCCACGCGGAAGCAGCTGATCAGCTGATTATCGGCATCATACGCGCCCCAGACCAGGCGGCGGGTGAGGTGGCCAATCAGCGGGTGACCGACCAGAAACTCTCTGAACTGTTGCTCCGTCCAGCGACGGCGCTGACACATAGCGGTTTCCAGACGGGCGATCTGCTGGCTGGCGATGGTGCGCGCATCTTTCTTCAGCAGTTTGAAACGATTTACCGCATCGGCAGACAGCCCGGCATCATCGCTTTTATTCGGTTTAGGCAGATCCTTCAGGCGGCTGCCGCTGCCGTCGCGGACGAAGGGTTTCAGCGTCTCATCGAAGCTGACGGTAAACTGACGTGGGCCAAAATCAAGCAGCATTGAGCCGTTATCGTCCAGCCCCAGATCGGGCGCAAGGCGGTCTTCCAGCTCTGCCACCGTCAGCTCACGCTTTTCGGCGATCTGGCTGATTTTTTCCCGTGCCCGCTCCTGCAACGCTTTAAATTTCAGCTTCTGCGCAATACCGTTAAGCTGCATCAGCGCGATATCAGTACCAATATCGGCCAGGATCTCCAGGCCGGCAACCGCCCGCTTATGCTGCGATTCACCCGGCCAGCTGCGGATTAACGGGGTTAACCGCCGGGCGATATCATCATTGCCAAACAGTCCCAGCGTGCTGAAGGCCCAGCCCTCTTTAGGGGGGGCCGAGGCCGCCATCCAGGCGTTGTACAGGTCCCAGGCAAAGTTGGCCAGCGACGCCGGGGTACAGGCCGCTTTCACCTGATCCAGGCCGGGATAGCGGCCATTTTCGGTCGGGAAGCGCAGCATAGTCCCCAAATGGGTCAGCGCCTCTTCAGGCAGCGCCTTGCCGTTGTGCAACTGCGGACGTGTCCACAGTACCGGTTGCCAGAAAGGCGGCAGGGCCGGGCGTTTCGCCGGGAAATCGTTGAGCGGGTCAAGCTCTACCAGCGCACTGACCGCCGCCAGCACCTCCGGCTGCTGATACCGTCCGGCGACCTCTTCAATCAGCGCCTGATGGCCGTTGTCCAACAGCAGGCGCAATGCCAGACGTGCATTATCCTGCGCCTCACCCGCTTTGCCGAACGCGATCGGTAGCAGTCCCGCTACGGCATGTTCCGGGTATTTAAGCAGCCAGCTGCGCGCCTCTTCGCGCAGGGTTTTCAACTTAGAGAAAGCGCGGGCGACAGGGACCGCCAGTTCGGTACTGCCGACGCAGATGGCCACGGTCAGGGCTTCCTGCGGCTGGCGTCCGATGCTGTTGATAAAACCAGGCAACCCATCCAGACCAAAGTGGGCCATCACCAGGGCGATGCCGGTGTGATGTTCGCTGCTGAGAACGTTCCACAGGCCAAGCGCTTTTTCTCGCGGCAGCGCGGGAAGAATATAAAGGTTCCAGTCGCTGGCATAATGCGCGTGGTTGGACGCCCAGTCGGCGAGCAGCTGAGGGTAATCGTCCTCTTCATAGGCCTGGACCGCCGTGGCAGGCAGCGACTGATTCCAGCTGGTGAAGCCGAGACGGGCCAGAACCTGGTCGGACGGCAGACCGGCGACCTGCAGCTTACTGTGATTTGACCAGCTTGACAGGATATCTTCCGGCACGCCGTCGAAGACCGCTGCGACCGGTTGTACCGCCAGCGACAGCAGCGGAATGCTACTGGCCTGTTTTTTGTTCAGCCATGGGGGAGACACCAGGATAGCAGGCAGCATATCGGCGCTGGCGCAGTCGGTTTTCACATTCAGCTTCTGCTGGCTGCGGTTCACCAGGTCGGCCTCTTCCGCCGACAGCCACGGCGCGACCTCAACCGCCAGCTGCGGCTGATTATGCAGTAAAGCATGCAGCTGGGTGCGCCAGAGAGCCTCTTCTCTGCCGTTCAGCAGGCGAACCAGCGCGGTGAAAGCCGCGTGAGGAAAACGCTGGCTGGCCCTGGCCGCACGCTCATAGCTGCGCTTACCCTGGCCCGCCGCGCGAATTAACATCTCCAGCGCCAGCGGATGATTGACATGCATCAGCACTTCCCCGCAGCGATCGCCGTGGGCATAGGGGGCAAAGCGCGGCAGGGCGCTTACGCCCTGTTCCAGCAGCACCGTGGTGGTGAGCAATTCACCGTAGTACCAGCTGTCGAAAACGTCGAGGCTTTTAAACGAGTCCAGCGCGCGGAGCGTGCTGTCACGGGTAGCAGTGATCTTCAACAGCTCAAGCGCCCCGATATCACCGTCGGGTCCGGTCAGGTTGAGGATCTCATCGGCCAGCTCAGGTTTTTCCGGCAGCAGGAGCGCCACCAGCGGCCTGCGCCAGGCAGGCGTATGGGGCAGGGCGGCGATCAGACGGTCGGCACACGCCTGCCACATCGCTTCAGGGGCAGCTGAAAGGTGCCAGCGCAGACGCATTTCATGCTCGGCAACGTTTTGCTGATAGCCGGCAGGGGCAATATCAGCAGGATAAAATGAAATCTGGCGGGTGCGGTAGTCGCGGTCGAGACCAATCTGCAGGCTGGCAATCATCATCTCAGTGGCATACATCAGGCCATAGTGAGCAACAATGGCATCAATCAGCAGCGTGGCTTCTCTGCCTGCGTAAGTCTGGTTAATTTTAATCATTGCCGCACCCGCCATCGGAGAGCGCTGAGGGATGGCTTTGCCCTCTGCCAGGCACTCCTGCGCCAGGGCTATCGCCTGCTGCCAGTCGCTGTCACAGCGACTGGCATCCAGCGGCAGAGGACCGTTCTTACGGACCTCCTGACTCAGTATTTTCATGCGCCGCAGCTGCTCAGACGGCTCTTCCACTTTGCCCGCAGGTGGGAGCGGCCGGTGACGATGGCTCAGGGCCAGCACCGTCAGCTTTTGCGGTAGATCAATCGCCTGACCTGCGGTCAGCCACAGGGGGGCAGCATCGCTGGCCACCGTGGCGATTGGTGGTGCAACCGGAGCCGGAGCCGCTTCAGGCAGGGCGTCAGGGGCCGGATCGGGCACAGCGGTTTTCTTCACGGGAGAAGATGCCTTGACGGTAGCGTCCGGGCTGGCGCTGGCCAGCGTCGCCTCATCCGGTGGCTGATACCCTTTGCGCGTCTTTTCTTTTATTAACTTTTCACACGCTTTTCTGGCCTGTTCTTCATCGTCAAAGCTTTTAATCTGGCTTTGCCCCTGAGTCCCCACGCGCCCCCAGTTGAGATGGAGTTCCTGCTGTTGCTGTACAACGGTCCAGAATTTGTGGGATTTTTCATCCTGATAGATCAAGGTGGTCATGAGGATTCCATTTTCGTTAACGCGGAGTGCGCCAGCACGGCGAACTCCGTCAAAGAGAAGCGATTCTCCGGGCACCTGCCGCTTTATTTAGCGGCTGCGGTAACAGGCCGACGGGTCAATGTAATCAACGGCAGAAGGGGGTTCAAGTGGAAAAATCCAGATGATATCCCCCCCGGCTTGCGATACTGCGCCGCAGAAACATAAAATCTGACTTTTCTTCCTTTATAGCCGTACCGTCAGGTTATTTTATCGTTACGGATAATGATCCATCAGGTGGATAAGGTGCGAACAATTTTTTTTCTTTTTGACGGCATTCCTGGCGTAAATGGAGGCTTGATGCTAATTAAGTTGCGTAACAGATTTTATCAGGTAGAGTGTGGGCGTTTCGGGTTCCGGGCGTAAAACAGACTTTACGCCATGTTAGAGATTCGCTTAACAGGTGGTAAAAAGTACCGTTTATCAATTGGTTGCAACGTGCATTATTAAGACCGAATTGATGAAAAGTTAGCCGGGTTGGATCTTTATATCCCGATAACCTTAACGTTAGTGCGCGATGTGATGAGCATAAACGGCACAAAATACTCTCGGATGTTTTAATCAGGTAAAGGTAACTATGGGAAAAGCTCTCGTAATAGTTGAGTCCCCGGCAAAAGCCAAAACGATCAATAAATATCTCGGTAATGACTACGTGGTTAAATCCAGCGTGGGCCATATCCGCGATTTGCCGACCAGTGGATCAACAGTTAAAAAGAGCGCTGACTCTACAACCAGTAAAACAACCAAAAAGGTCAAAAAAGACGAAAAGACGGCGCTGGTTAACCGTATGGGCGTCGATCCTTATCATGGCTGGGATGCGAATTATCAGATCCTGCCAGGCAAGGAAAAAGTGGTCGCTGAACTGAAGGCGCTGGCTGAGAAAGCGGACCATATCTATCTCGCAACGGACCTTGACCGCGAAGGGGAAGCCATTGCGTGGCACCTGCGGGAAGTGATCGGTGGCGATGAGTCGCGGTACAGCCGCGTTGTGTTTAACGAAATCACCAAAAATGCGATTCGCCAGGCCTTTGAAAAGCCGGGTGAGCTGAATATCGACCGTGTTAATGCCCAGCAGGCGCGCCGCTTTATGGACCGCGTGGTGGGGTATATGGTCTCGCCGCTGCTGTGGAAAAAAGTGGCGCGTGGGCTGTCCGCTGGCCGCGTCCAGTCGGTGGCGGTGCGGCTGGTGGTCGAGCGTGAGCGTGAAATTAAAGCCTTTGTCCCGGAAGAGTACTGGGACCTGAATGCTGAACTGACCACGCCGAAAGGGGTGGATCTGCCGATGCAGGTCACCCATCAGGGCGACAAGCCTTTCCGCCCGGTCAACCGTGAGCAGACCCATGCTGCCGTCAGCCTGCTGGAAAAAGCACGCTATGTGGTGGCCGATCGCGAAGATAAGCCGACCAGCAGTAAGCCTGGAGCCCCGTTCATTACCTCCACGCTTCAGCAGGCAGCCAGCACCCGTCTTGGCTTTGGCGTGAAGAAAACCATGATGATGGCCCAGCGTCTGTATGAAGCCGGCCATATTACCTATATGCGTACTGACTCAACCAACCTGAGTCAGGACGCGGTCAGCATGGTTCGCGGCTACATTGAAGATGAATTCGGTGCGAAATACCTGCCGAAAGCGGCGAATGTTTACAGCAGCAAAGAAAACTCGCAGGAAGCACACGAAGCCATCCGTCCGTCGGATGTCAAAGTGCAGTCTGAACAGCTGAAAGACATGGAAAATGATGCCCAGAAGCTGTATCAGCTGATCTGGCGTCAGTTCGTGGCCTGTCAGATGATGCCTGCGCAGTACGATTCCACCACGCTGACCGTGGAAGCAGCCGATTTCAAACTGAAGGCAAAAGGGCGCACGTTGCGCTTTGACGGCTGGACGCGCGTCATGGCGGCACTGCGTAAGGGTGATGAAGATCGCGTGTTACCCGACGTGGCGGTAGGCAGTGAACTCAGCCTGCAGCAGCTGGTTCCGAGCCAGCACTTCACCAAACCACCGGCACGCTTCAGCGAAGCCTCTCTGGTCCGTGAGCTGGAAAAACGCGGTATCGGCCGTCCTTCCACCTACGCCTCGATTATCTCGACCATTCAGGATCGCGGATATGTGAAGGTGGAAAGTCGTCGTTTCTATGCGGAAAAAATGGGTGAAATCGTCACCGATCGGCTGGAAGAGAGCTTCCGCGATCTGATGAATTATGACTTCACCGCCCACATGGAAGACAACCTCGATAAAGTCGCGAAAAACGAAGCGCAGTGGAAAGCAGTGCTGGATCAGTTCTTCGCCGAGTTCAGCGACCAGCTGGCGAAGGCAGAGAAGGATCCGGAAGAAGGCGGCATGCAGCCTAATCAGATGATCCTGACCTCCATCGACTGCCCGACCTGTAGCCGTCAGATGGGGATCCGCACGGCGAGCACCGGCGTGTTCCTCGGCTGCTCCGGCTATGCGCTGCCGCCGAAAGAGCGCTGCAAGCAGACGATTAATTTGATCCCTGAGAATGAAGTGCTGAATATTCTCGAAGGGGACGATGCGGAAACCAACGCGCTGCGCGCCCGTCGTCGCTGCCAGAAGTGTGGCACGGCGATGGATAGCTACCTGATTGACCCTCAGCGTAAGCTGCACGTCTGTGGTAATAACCCGGAGTGTGATGGTTACGAGATCGAGCAGGGCGAGTTCCGTATTAAAGGCTATGACGGCCCGATCGTTGAGTGTGAGAAGTGTGGTTCTGAAATGCACCTGAAAATGGGGCGCTTCGGTAAGTACATGTCCTGTACTAACGATGAGTGCAAAAATACGCGTAAAATTCTGCGCAGCGGCGAAGTGGCTCCTCCGAAGGAAGATCCGGTTCCGCTGCCTGAGCTGCCTTGCGAGAAGTCAGACGCCTACTTCGTCCTGCGTGACGGTGCTGCCGGGGTGTTCCTGGCCGCTAACACCTTCCCTAAATCGCGTGAAACCCGCGCGCCGCAGGTGGAGGAGTTGCAGCGCTTCCGCGATCGTTTACCGGAGAAACTGCGCTATCTGGCGGATGCCCCGGCGACCGATCCGGACGGCAATAAAGCCGTGGTGCGCTTCAGCCGTAAAACGAAACAGCAGTATGTCAGCACAGAAAAAGACGGAAAAGCCACTGGCTGGTCTGCCTTCTTCGTTGACGGCAAATGGGAAGTCACCGCGAAGAAGTAATCTCGCGCTTTCCTTCAGTGAGCGGGCCGCCCCGTGCGGTTCGCTCCTGCTTTATCTTCTCTCTGGCTTTGCTCTCCCGCTACTATACATCTCCCTCATTTTTGATATAGTTGTTATAGATAATCCCTTTCTTATTATTTATTCGCATTATAACCTTCGGACCTGAAGCTGCCGCTGCATGAGCCCTTTCGCTTTGCCGCATCGCCAGTGATGACGGTTTCAGACCGGTTACCTGAGTCCGGCTCTCGTTTGCTACCGGGTTGTCGGCGCATTGTTTCAAACCCTGGATGGAATGAAAAATGAAATTGCAGCAGCTGCGTTACATCGTTGAAGTGGTGAATCACAATCTCAACGTCTCTTCAACGGCCGAAGGACTCTATACCTCGCAGCCCGGGATCAGTAAGCAAGTGCGTATGCTCGAAGATGAGCTGGGTATCCAGATTTTTGCCCGTAGTGGCAAGCATTTAACCCAGGTTACCCCCGCCGGCCAGGAAATCATCCGCATTGCGCGCGAAGTGCTGTCGAAAGTGGATGCCATTAAATCGGTTGCCGGTGAGCATACCTGGCCCGACAAGGGTTCGCTGTACGTTGCTACCACGCACACGCAGGCCCGCTATGCGCTGCCGAATGTGATTAAGGGATTTATTGAGCGCTATCCCCGGGTTTCCCTGCACATGCACCAGGGCTCCCCGACGCAGATTGCAGAAGCCGTGTCGAAAGGAAATGCGGACTTCGCCATTGCCACCGAAGCGCTGCACCTGTATGACGACCTGATCATGCTGCCGTGCTACCACTGGAATCGCGCCATCGTCGTGACGCCTGACCATCCGCTGGCGGCAAAAAGCAAAGTGTCCATTGAAGAGCTGGCGGAGTATCCGCTGGTGACTTATACCTTCGGTTTTACGGGCCGTTCAGAACTGGACACGGCGTTTAACCGTGCCGGGCTGACCCCGCGTATCGTCTTTACTGCCACGGATGCTGACGTGATTAAAACCTACGTCAGACTGGGCCTGGGCGTCGGGGTTATCGCCAGCATGGCGGTTGATCCGGTGTCCGATCCTGATCTGGTGCGCATTGAGGCTACTGATGTGTTCAGCTTCAGCACCACGAAAATCGGTTTCCGCCGCAGTACGTTTCTGCGCAGTTATATGTATGATTTTATTCAACGTTTTGCTCCGCACCTGACACGTGATGTGGTTGATACCGCCGTCGGACTGCGTTCAAACGAAGATATCGAAGCGATGTTTAAAGACATTAAACTCCCGGCGAAATAATCACGACAGGGCGTGCATCGAGGAGAAAGAGCCGCAGCGCGGCTCTTTTTTTTTACTTTTATTTGCCCAGCCATCACCATTCGTTAAGGCTCTTTCATTATTTTTCCGTAAATGAAACATGTATCACATGTTTATTGATTGTTATTTCTTAAATGAGAAACAGTACACATTTTTCAATCTGCCTCTTTGCGTGACCTTAGGATGATTCTCATACTCTAGTTATAACTCTTAAAGAGTGCCTGCATGTAAAGGATAACGAAAAGGAACTCCAGTTATAAATGGATCTACGGTGGAACCCGGCGGGTTGAATTTGTGTTAAGGATTATTTATTACGGCCCAGTTGAGTTAGGACCTTTAATTAATCTTATTCATGCTTGATTAAACCTGTTAATCGTTTTGTACAATAAAAATTACTGGATTTTGCAACAGAGAATGTTTAGGATTCATCCTAATTTCTGATTGGTTCAAACAATCGTTTCTAATGAGAGTGATTATCAAAAACTATGGCGACGAGATTATCTGTACAACCCGGTTTCGGGGACAAGACCATCAAGGTGGAGCGTAACAGCAATCTGAGACGCAAAGCCTGGTTGGCGGTTTTCGCTGCTTCAGCACTGTTTTGGGTGGTGGTGGGCTTATTCGTTTGGCGGATGTGGGGGTAATCAATGCACCTGAGACAGCCTGAGCAAAAAGTACAGCAGTTACGCAAAACCAACGAGCGTTTCTGTAAAGCTAAAAAAAATGACACTCAGCAGGCGATCCCGGCATCCTGGGAAATGAATGACCTGCAGCGTAATTTTATTGAATCACTGTTTGAAGATACCAAAGCCAATTAACGCGGGCAGTATCCATACTTAGCTTTTTTCTGAGACTTGAAAATAAAATAGCTCTTATTACCATTCAGGCCGATGTACTGGTCAGGGCATTTTGACGCCCGCTTTTGATGCTAACAGCATCACTTAACGGTAAAACGCTCACCGCTTACGATCAGCGTTTCATTATGTACGTTTTGGTCAGAATGACCTGAAGGAGTCTGAAAGTGAACTTAACTCAAATTACCTGGTTCAGCACCTGGACATTTTCTGCCCTGTTCTGGACCAGCGCGTTATGGATTGCACTGATGGTGCGTTAATACCCATTTAGTGATCTTTTCCGCGCCTTAACAAATAGCGCCCCGCTGGCAAGTACAGCGGGGCGCTTTTGTATTTTATTTTCAGTTTGTTTCAGCTGTTGTCAATTAGTGTTGTTATCAAAACGTTGCGATTCGATTGTGCTATCTTTAAACAGACCTTGTTATTAATAAGGTTTTACCCGGCATCTGCATTTGTGGGTTTGCTGCCTCTGCGATGATTTGGGTTTACTGTCAAAAGAACACGCAATGGAGGAGCAATGTCGACAACCCTACGCCAACTCACTCAGGACACCCTGTCTGTCCACGATCGCCAGTATCACTATTACAGCCTGGCAAAAGCCGCGACTGAACTGGGCGATATTTCACGTTTGCCAAAATCCATGAAGGTACTGCTGGAAAACCTGCTGCGCTGGCAGGATGGCGACTCGGTTACCGCAGAGGACATACAGGCGCTGGCCGGCTGGCTGAAAGACGCTCATGCTGAACGTGAAATCGCCTACCGGCCCGCGCGCGTGCTGATGCAGGACTTTACCGGCGTGCCGGCGGTGGTGGACCTGGCGGCGATGCGTGAAGCCGTAAACCGCCTCGGCGGCGATGTGGCCAAAGTGAATCCGCTCTCTCCCGTTGACCTGGTGATTGACCATTCAGTGACGGTTGACCACTTCGGCGATGATGACGCCTTCGAAGAAAACGTTCGTCTGGAGATGGAACGTAACCACGAGCGTTATGTTTTCCTACGCTGGGGGCAAAAAGCCTTTAACCGCTTCAGCGTGGTGCCGCCGGGCACCGGGATCTGTCATCAGGTTAATCTGGAATACCTCGGGCAGGCCGTCTGGCACGAAGATCAGGGTGGGCAGGAAGTGGCTTACCCCGATACCCTGGTTGGCACCGACTCGCACACCACGATGATAAATGCCCTTGGCGTGCTGGGCTGGGGCGTGGGAGGCATTGAGGCCGAAGCCGCCATGCTGGGACAGCCGGTGTCGATGCTGATCCCGGATGTGGTCGGTTTCAAGCTGACCGGCAAGCTTAAACCCGGGATCACCGCCACTGACCTGGTGCTGACCGTCACGCAAATGCTGCGTCAGCACGGCGTGGTGGGTAAATTTGTCGAATTTTACGGTGATGGTCTGGACGATCTTCCGCTGGCTGACCGAGCCACCATTGCGAATATGGCCCCCGAGTATGGGGCGACCTGTGGTTTTTTCCCGGTTGATGCCGTGACGCTGGGTTATATGAAGCTGACCGGACGCAGCACCGAGCAGGTGGCGCTGGTCGAAGCCTACAGCAAGGCGCAGGGATTGTGGCGTGAAACCGGTGACGAGCCGGTCTTTACCAGTGCGCTGGCGCTGGACATGGGGCAGGTGGAATCGAGCCTGGCCGGACCTAAACGTCCACAGGATCGGGTCGCCCTGGGCGATGTGCCAGCAGCGTTTCGCGCCAGCAATGAGCTGGAAGTGAATCGCGCACTGAAAACCCATAAAACCGTCACCTACCAGGACAGCAGAACCCGTCAGCAGCACTCACTGGAGGACGGCGCGGTAGTTATCGCTGCCATTACCTCCTGCACCAATACTTCCAATCCCAGCGTGCTGATGGCCGCCGGTCTGCTGGCAAAAAAAGCCGTTACCCTGGGGCTGCATCCTAAACCCTGGGTTAAGGCATCGCTGGCACCTGGTTCAAAAGTGGTGTCTGACTATCTTGCCGCCGCGCGCCTGACTCCCTATCTGGATAAGCTGGGCTTTAACCTGGTGGGCTACGGCTGTACCACCTGTATTGGTAACTCCGGTCCGCTGCCTGATGAGGTCGAAAACGCCATCAAAGAAGGGGACCTGACCGTGGGTGCCGTACTGTCAGGGAATCGTAATTTTGAAGGTCGCATCCATCCTTACGTCAAAACCAACTGGCTGGCTTCGCCGCCGCTGGTCGTGGCTTACGCACTGGCCGGCAATATGACGCTCAACCTGCAAACTGACCCTCTGGGGGAAGACACTACCGGCAAACCTGTTTATCTCAAAGACATCTGGCCCTCTCCGGAGGAGATTGCCGAAGCCGTCCAGATGGTTTCTACCGATATGTTCCATAAAGAGTACGCCGAAGTGTTTGAAGGCACGCCCGAGTGGCAGGCGATCAAGGTCAGTGAGGCGGCCACATACGACTGGGACGAGGGGTCGACCTATATCCGCCTGTCACCTTTCTTTGATGATATGGAAAAGGAACCGAAACCCGTTACCGATATCCGCGGCGCACGCATCCTGGCGATGCTCGGGGATTCCGTCACCACCGACCATATCTCTCCGGCCGGCAGTATCAAGGCCGACAGCCCGGCAGGACGCTACCTGCTGGAACACGGTGTGGCGCGTGAGGACTTTAACTCTTACGGTTCCCGTCGCGGGAATCACGAAGTAATGATGCGCGGTACTTTTGCCAATATCCGTATCCGCAACGAAATGGTACCGGGGGTGGAAGGGGGGATGACCCGCTATATTCCCGGTGATGAACCGATGGCGATCTATGATGCAGCCATGCGTTATCAGCAGGCAGGCATTCCGCTGGCCGTGATTGCCGGTAAAGAGTATGGCTCCGGTTCCAGCCGAGACTGGGCAGCAAAAGGTCCACGCCTGCAGGGTGTAAGGGTGGTGATCGCCGAGTCGTTCGAGCGTATTCACCGTTCTAACCTGATCGGTATGGGTATTTTACCGCTGGAATTCCCCACCGGCGTGACGCGAAAAACGCTGGGGCTGACCGGAGATGAGCGGATAGATGTGCAGGATCTTCAGCAGCTGACGCCGGGCTGCGTGGTGAAAGTGTTGCTGACGCGGGCTGACGGAAGTCAGAACGTGCTGGATGCGCGTTGTCGTATCGATACGGGTAATGAGCTGACCTATTATCAGAACGACGGCATTCTGCACTATGTGATCCGCAACATGCTGCAGTAAGCGGGCGGGTAGCCCGACATCGCATAAAAAACCCCGGCTGTCAGGCCGGGGTTTTTTTATGCGTGAGAGGGACTCGCGGAATTACTTCGACAGCAGGTGGCCCATCTTCGCGGCTTTAGTATCCAGATAGTGCGCGTTGTTAGGATTTCGTCCGACGATCAGCGGGACGCGCTCGGTAATGTTAATGCCGGCTTCCGTCAGGATCTCCACCTTACGCGGATTGTTGGTCAGCAGGCGGACTTCATGCACGCCCAGCAGCTTGAACATGTCTGCACAAAGGGTAAAGTCACGCTCGTCGGCAGCGAAACCTAACTGATTGTTCGCCTCGACCGTGTCGTAGCCTTTATCCTGCAGCGCATAGGCGCGGATTTTATTTAACAGGCCGATATTACGGCCCTCCTGGCGATGATAAAGCAGGATCCCACGTCCCTGCTCGGCGATCTGCGTCAGTGCGGCCTCCAGCTGGAAGCCACAGTCGCAGCGCAGGCTGAACAGGGCATCGCCGGTCAGACACTCCGAATGGACGCGCGAAAGCACTGGCTTGCCGTCAGAAATATCGCCGTAAACCAGCGCAACATGGTCATGCCCGGTTGCCAGTTCTTCAAAACCTACCATAAGGAAATCTCCCCATGGCGTGGGCAGATTTGCTTCTGCTACCCGTTTAAGCTGCATGTGACTCTCCAGAAACTTCAGGTGTTGCGCTATTATCTGATAACGCAGTGTCAGTGACCTGACGCAAACAATTGAGGCTATTTTGCCACAACACGACGCGCGGCGGTTAACACGTTAGAGCGATTGATTTAATAGCGCACAATTATCGCTATCACAATCCTTATGTTATTATTTTTAAAGCTAATCTTATATCAAGGTTGTGATATCAACGGCGCTAAGGAAAAACACATGGCAGATATCCTTAAACGAACCACCTTCGGCATGCTGTTGCTCCTGCTGATGCCGCTCGGTGTAATGCTGTCAGGCTGGCACTGGCAGCCCGTCGCGATGGGATGGGGCCATAAGGTGCTGTTCTGGTTTACCGAAACGGTCACCAGCCCCTGGGGGATACTCACCAGTGCTATCCTCAGTGCCTGGTTTCTCTGGTGCCTGCGTTTTCGCTGGAAACCCGCTGTATTTCTGCTGGGCATCATTATTGGCGCGCTGTTAACCGGGCAGTACACCAAAAGTTTGATCAAAGAACAGGTGCAGGAGCCACGTCCCTATGTGCTCTGGCTGGAAAAGACCTATGGCATCAGCGGTCAGGCATTTTATGAGCAGAAGCGACGGCAGCGCAGCGTGATGGTGCGTGATGCGGTGGCAGATAACCCGCAACTGCCCGACTGGTTAAAGAAACACTGGGCCTTTGAAACCGGGTTTGCCTTCCCCTCCGGGCATACGATGTTTGCGGCCAGTTGGGCGTTGCTGGGCGTTGGCCTGCTGTGGCCGCGCCGCCGCTACGTCACCATTGTTTTGCTGATGGGGTGGGCGGTGGCGGTGATGGGAAGCCGCCTGGTTCTGGGCATGCACTGGCCGCGTGATTTAATCGTTGCCACCCTGATCAGCTGGCTGTTTATCACCCTGGCGACCTGGCTGGCACAGCGATTCTGCGGTCCGTTAACCGTGCCGCCGCAGGAGCAGGAAGAGATCGCCGGGCGGGAAAATGACGCCAGCGGATTGTAAAGACGCTATTCTGTCCCCACCTCTTATGTTCACCTGCCGTAGTTGGCAGACTTAAGCGCGGTGGCCGCAGTGGAATGTGACGATAACTCTCGCATCTGGACAAGCATCAGAACGTTTTTTTTGGCATAATTCATCTGGTTAACACCAGGTTATGGGATGGACTGTGAAATATTTGCTGATTTTTTTAGTGGTGCTGGCGATTTTCGTCATTTCTGTCACGCTGGGCGCGCATAACGATCAGGTCGTTACGTTTAACTATCTGCTCGCGCAGGGTCAGTTCCGCGTGTCAACGCTGCTGGCAACGCTGTTTGCGGCTGGTTTCCTGCTGGGGTGGGCAATCTGTGGGCTGTTCTGGCTACGTGTTCGTGTTTCACTGGCGCACGCTCAGCGTAAAATTAAACGTCTTCAGCAGCAACTGGGGCAGACAGACGAAACTGTGACAACGTCACAGGTTACTGTCGTCAAGGAATAAACACCTATGTTAGAACTGCTGTTTCTGTTACTCCCCGTCGCCGCCGCCTATGGCTGGTATATGGGGCGCAGAAGTGCGCAACAGGATAAGCAACAGGAAGCCAGCCGCCTGTCACGCGACTATGTGACCGGGGTTAACTTCCTGCTTTCTAACCAGCAGGATAAAGCCGTTGACCTGTTCCTGGACATGTTGAAAGAGGACAGTGGAACGGTCGAAGCGCACCTTACCCTGGGTAACCTGTTCCGTTCACGCGGTGAGGTTGACCGCGCCATCCGCATTCACCAGGCCTTAATGGAAAGTGCCTCTCTGACCTACGACCAGCGACTGCTGGCCATCCAGCAATTGGGCCGTGACTATATGGCCGCTGGCTTTTACGACCGTGCTGAACAGATGTTTGGCCAGCTGGTGGATGAAACCGACTTCCGCATCAGCGCTCTGCAGCAGTTACTGATTATTCACCAGGCGACCAGTGACTGGCCAAATGCAATTGAAGTGGCAGAACGGCTGGTTAAGCTGGGTAAAGACCGTTTGAAGATGGAAATTGCCCATTTCTACTGTGAACTGGCCCTGCAGGCCATCAGCAGCGACGATCTTGACCGTGCCATGGGGCTGCTCAAAAAAGGGGAGTCGGCCGATCGCGACAGCGCCCGCGTTTCCATCATGATGGGGCGTATCCACATGGCGAAGGGCGAATATGCCAAAGCGGTGGGTCACCTGCAGCGGGTGATTGAGCAGGATAAAGAGCTGGTCAGTGAAACGCTGGAGATGCTCGAAGGCTGCTATCAGCACCTCTGCCAGCCTGGCGCATGGGCAGACTATCTCAAACGCTGCGTGGAAGAGAACACCGGGGCGGCAGCAGAGCTTTACCTCGCCGGTATTCTCGATCGGGAAGAGGGGGCTGAAGTGGCCCAAACCTATATCACGCGCCAGCTTCAGCGGCATCCGACCATGCGTGTTTTCCATCGGCTGATGGATTTTAACCTGCAGGAAGCCGAAGAGGGCCGTGCCAAAGACAGTCTGATGGTGCTGCGTGATATGGTCGGGGAACAGATCCGCACCAAACCGCGTTACCGCTGCCATAAATGTGGCTTCACCGCCCACGCACTTTACTGGCACTGTCCGTCATGCCGCGCCTGGTCATCGGTGAAACCGATCAGAGGTCTGGACGGACAGTAAAAATGACCCGCCTGTGGCGGGGAATGACCCGCTTTAGTTACAACATACTAAGCAGTAATAAACATAAAGATGCCAGCAGCCACAGCGTCGGTAAGGGTCAGACAGGAAGAGGGTCGATTCTCTGTGCATTTGCCTTTGTCACAGGTAGAATGCATCCCGTTTATCGTTTGCGCCATGCGCTGCTCCATTTGAAGAGGGTATTCCATGCTTTCACCTCAGGTAACCGGCTCACCGATTGTGGTGGCGTTAGATTATGCCGATCGCAATAGTGCCCTGGCCTTTATCGACCACATTGAACCCGGCAGCTGCCGCCTCAAGGTGGGCAAAGAGATGTTTACCCGTTTCGGGCCACAGTGGGTAGACGATCTGCAACAGCGCGGTTTTGAGGTTTTCCTCGATCTGAAATTTCATGATATTCCCAACACGACAGCCCATGCCGTTGCGGCCGCAGCTGATCTCGGCGTATGGATGGTTAATGTCCACGCCAGCGGTGGGGCACGGATGATGACGGCGGCACGAGAGGCCCTGTTACCCTTTGGCAAAGATGCGCCGCTGCTTATTGCGGTCACCGTGCTGACCAGCATGGATACGGAAGATCTGCGTGGCCTGGGCATTGAACTTTCTCCAGCGGAACAGGCCGAACGCCTGGCGCGGCTCACCCATCAGTGCGGACTGGACGGCGTGGTCTGTTCTGCTCAGGAAGCCCGGCATTTTAAACAGATCCTCGGCCAGACGTTCCGGCTGGTCACTCCGGGCATTCGTCCGGTAGGCAGCGATGCGGGCGATCAGCGGCGGATTATGACCCCGCAGCAGGCGCAGCAGGCAGGGGTCGACTATATGGTGATCGGGCGACCGATTACCCAGTCCAGCGATCCTGCCGCCACGCTGCGTAGCATCGCTAACGAGTTACAGGGGGCATAATGGCAGATGACAACAGCCGGCTGGTTTACTCCACGGAAAGCGGACGCATCAACGAACCTGAAGCGACAGTGCCGCGTCCGAAAGGGGATGGCATTGTCCGCATACAGCGTCAGACCAGCGGCCGCAAAGGAAAAGGCGTATGCCTGATTAGCGGTATTGATCTTGATGATGCGGAGCTGGCAAAGCTGACGGCTGAACTAAAAAAGAAGTGTGGCTGCGGTGGTGCGCTGAAAGAGGGGGTGATCGAGATTCAGGGCGATAAACGCGACCTGTTAAAAACGCTGCTCGAAGCCAAAGGTATGAAGGTCAAACTGGCCGGCGGGTGAGTTTTCCCCTTAACAGGGCCGAACGAAGTTCGGCCCGCGATACGCTGCTTTATTATTTGTCGATTTGATGTCCGATGATCCCACCTACTGCGGCACCCCCCAGGGTACCCAGTCCACTTCCGTTTGTCAGAACAGAACCACCAATAGCGCCAGCACCTGCGCCGATTGCTGTATTACGATCGCGTTTAGACCAGTTTGAGCATGCGCTCAGGGAGAGAACTAATGTAGCGGCCAGCAAGCCAGCGGTAATGCGTTTTGCAGTGATTGACATATTTACTACTCCTTAATTGCAGCAACAGAGATACTCATTAAGTATAGAAGATGCTCTGCGTTATCGATCCTGCACCGGCTTGTTTTCTGGTGATTTATGTCACCTAACGCGTAAAATTCGCGTAAATAATCGTCTGTGTGTGAATCCGCCGGGTCAGGACTCCCTCACCTTAACCGGATAGTGAGATCTCTAACTATCACTGGGGTAAAGGCAATGACTTATTTTGAAATATTGCTGGACGTCTTTACAGGTAAAAAATCTTAATTTCCGCGCCTATTTTTTCCGTACCGCCCCGCAAAATAGTGCCTTCAGCCGGATCCTGCCTCTGATACAGCCAATGTCTCCATACCCGCCTGTACCTCTCGCGCAGACAATAACTCCCTGGCCACAGTGGAGAGAACGACATGCTGGAACAACTTAAGCAACAGGTACTGGACGCTAACCTTGCGCTACCGCGCTATGGACTGGTGACTTTTACCTGGGGCAACGTCAGCGCCATTGACCGTGAGCAGGGCGTTATTGTCATCAAACCCTCCGGCGTCAGCTATGACGATATGAAGCGGGACGATATGGTCGTCGTAGACCTGTCCACGGGGCAGGTGATTGAAGGCGATAAACGGCCCTCATCTGACACCGATACGCATCGTGCGCTCTATCTCGCCTGGCCTCATATTGGGGGGATTGTCCATACACATTCGCGTCATGCCACCATCTGGGCGCAGGCAGGAAAAGATCTGCCCGCATGGGGCACCACCCATGCCGATGATTTCTACGGGGCCATTCCCTGTACCCGACAGATGCGCGACGACGAAATCCGCGATCGCTATGAATGGCAAACCGGGCAGGTGATCATTGAAACGCTGCAACAGCGCGGTATCGATCCGTTAGCAATCCCCGCCGTGCTGGTTAACTCACACGGACCTTTTGCCTGGGGGCGCAGCGCTCAAGACGCTGTACACAGCGCGGTGGTGCTGGAAGAGGTGGCCTATATGGGCATTTTCAGTCAACAACTGACCCCGCAGCTACCGGCGGTGCAGCAGGTCTTGCTGGATAAACACTATCTGCGCAAGCACGGTAAAAATGCCTATTACGGACAGAAATAGCTGGTATATCCGCGGCTAACCGCCATCCATGCGGTTGTCAGCATGACGCAATACTCAGCGGCAGGTCGTCAGCGTGGCGGCCTGCGCCCACTTCCCTCCTTCACCAGTCTTTTCTCCTTTTTCCTCCCGCCAGCCTGCAGGCGCTATCGCGCGTATTCCCGGCGGCTTTATCTGTTATTTTTCTTAAAAATCAAACACCCATTTAGCACGGACAGACTCTGGATTAGGCTGGGGCTGCGTATAACGCATAACTAAACAGAGGATAATTCTATGACCGTTGTAAATCAGACTACCTGCAGGCTGTTTAACGAAGCGGGACAAATGACCCAGCTGTCCGCTTATTACGAGGAAGAGCGCCGCACGATGTGGATGATGCTGCGAGCGCAGCCGCGTCCGAGTTTTAACCATCAACTGATCGAAGAGATCATGAACCTCAGCTATGCCGCACAGCGCTCAGGATTACAGATAGACTTCTGGGTAACGGGTTCACTGGTTCCCACCATGTTTAATGCGGGGGGCGATCTGCGTTTTTTTGTCGAGTCTATCAAGAACGGGCGGCGGGAGGCGCTGCGGGCCTATGCCCGCGCCTGCGTTGACTGCATCCATGCCGCTGCACGCGGCTTTGATACCGGAGCCGTCAGCATTGCGATGGTGGAAGGCAGTGCGCTGGGCGGAGGCTTTGAGGCCGCACTGGCGCACCACTTTATCCTGGCGCAAAATACGGCCAGGATGGGGTTCCCGGAGATTGCGTTTAATCTCTTCCCGGGAATGGGCGGGTACTCTCTGGTGGCGCGTCGTTCTGGAATGAAGCTGGCAGAGGAACTGATCTGTGAAGGGGAGTCGCATACGGCGGAGTGGTTTGAAACCCGGGGCCTGGTCGATCGTCTGTTCCAGCCGGGGGACGGCTACCGCTGTACCCGCACCTTTATCGATACGCTCAGACCGAAACTTAACGGGGTGAGGGCAATGCTGAAAGCGCGTCAGCGCGTGCTGCAACTCTCCCGGGCGGAACTGATGGACATCACCGAGGACTGGGTGGACTTCGCCTTTACCATGGAGCCGAAAGACATTGCTTATATGGAACGCCTGGTGCAGTTGCAAAACCGGCACAGCGCGCAGACCCTGCTCAAAGCGGGATAAATCTCACCTTCAGGGAGCCGTGATGGCATGATGCCGCGCAAGCCAGTGTCCCAGCTCCTCCACGGGCATTGGCTTCGCGTAGAGAAACCCCTGACGGATATCCACGCCGTTCGCCATGACAAACACTGCTTCCTCCTCTGTTTCAATGCCTTCTGCGATCACCTCTAAATTAAGGGCTTTAGCGACCGCTACAATCGCCCTGACCAGCGACTGAGACACCTCATGATGATTAACGCCGCGGATAAAGCTCTGATCCAGTTTAATGGCATTAATTGGCACGCGAGCCAGCTGTGACAGGGAGGAGTACCCAGTGCCAAAATCATCAAGATGCACCGCCGCACCCAACGTCTGGAACTGTTCCATCAGCGTCTGCGCCTGCTGCTCATTTTCAATCAGGCAGCTTTCTGTCAGCTCAATATCGATGGGGCAGTCAGTCAGCCCCGCCTGGTCCAGCGCCAGTTTCAGGTCGGTATAAATGTTCTGGTCGATCAGCTGACGTGGCGAAACATTGACCGCGACGCGCAGAAATATCCCCTCTTTCCTCCAGAGCAGGATTTGTTCCAGCACGGCCAGCATAACCCAGCGTCCCAGCGGAATTATCAGCCCTGACTCTTCGGCATAGGAGATGAAACTGTCCGGGGGGATCAGCCCGCGTTCGGGCGACATCCAGCGCACCAGTGCTTCCACGCTGGTCACCGAACCATCGGCATTCAGCTTCGGCTGATAGTGCAGCACCAGCTGATGCTGGTCGAGCGCTTTACGAAGGTTGGTGTCGAGCCAGAGATATTCGAAGACGCGCTGATTCATCTCGGCAGAAAAAATACAGAATTTTCCGCGCCCGTTCTCTTTCGCCGTATACATGGCCGTATCGGCATTACGGATCAGACTCTCACGATCTTCGCCATGCTGCGGGGCGAGGGCGATGCCGATCGAACAGCCGGAATACACTTCGATCAGGCCAATACGGAACGGCTGTTTAAGGCGCACAAGGATACGGGAAGACATCGCCTCCAGCGCGGCCTGGCTGGTATCCTCTGCCAGCACAATAAACTCATCACCACCCAGACGTGCCAGGGTCTGATCCTTATCCAGGCAGCTCAGGATGGCCAGAGAAACCGCCTGCAGAAGCTGATCGCCAAACATATGCCCGTAGGCATCGTTCACTTTTTTAAAATTATCCAGGTCAAGGTAGACCACGCCAGTCTGCTGAACGGTACGCTTTTCCAGGGCTTCGGTGATTTCCTGATTAATGGCGTTACGGTTTGGCAACCCGGTAATGGTGTCGGTATTGGCCAGCACCCGCAGGCGCTCCTGTGCGCGGCGTTCTTCAGTGATATCCATGCCCGAACAGATCAAATAAATTTCATTTTTCCCGCTACCGCTGTGTACAAATTTATTGCGGAACAGGAAGAGACGCTGACCTTTCCGGGTCTTGATCCAGCGTTCCACTTCATACGAGCTGCCTTCACGAAAAAAGGTACTGATATTTCGTCGTGAGGCTGCCGCTTCCTGACGAGACATAAACAGCTGGAAGACATTGCGACCAATGACTTCCTGTTCTTTCAGCCCGGTATACTCTTCCGACAGGCGATTAAAGCGCTGAATATTGCCTTGCTGATCGACGATGACGATCACCGAATTCGCTTCCGAAACGACCTGTTCTGCAAACGACAGGCCCAGCACCAGGTCACGGGCAACGGAGGAAGTGTCACCCCAGGCGGAGGCGGTACCGGCCCAGGCGATCTGCGACACTTTTCTGCCGACAAGGTGCATGGAAAGCTCCGTGCCATGAAGCGTAATGGTGAGATTCACACTGGAGGTGATGACGGTCATATTGCGCAGCATACCGGCCTGGGAGGCCGTCAGGGGAACGGCGATATTGGTGATACCGCCTTCATCTTCAGCAAAATGCAGGGCATCGCTGTCGGAAGATAAACGCCAATGAGGGCTGCTGGTGCCAAAATACGCATACAGAAGCGATTGCCCTTGTTCATCGGTCATTTTTTTTCCCTCGATGCTACTTAGCAGATGGTATCTTCTTATTTTAGCAACAGTATTCGGCAACCCGCAGGATCACAAGTGACCAGGACAATATATTTTTTTGCTGAAAATTTCCGGGTAGCATAAAAAACCCCGATCGGGCGATCGGGGTAGCATATTAGCAGGATAATTTGACTAAGTTGATCACTTTATCGGCCTGGTTTGCCTTGCGCACGATGTATTTTAAGTCCTTCACAATTGTCGCAAAAATCATCACATGTTGACTTTTTCGTCGCGAAGCACCACCGGGCTTTCGCGCACGGTGGGGGTCGTGCTCAACAGGGCACGGCGAATAGCGAAAAATGCGGCGACCAGCATGGTCACGGCGACCAGCATAAAGAAGGCGCAGAGTCCGGCATTAATCTGATTGCTGAGAACAATGGTCTGCATATCTGCCACCGTTTTAGCCGGTGCGATCACGATGCCCTGGTCAATACCGTTGCTGAATTTCTTCGCCTGGGCAAGGAAACCAATCGCAGGTTTCTCGTGGAAAATTTTCTGCCATCCGGCAGTCATCGAGGTGATAAACAGCCACGCCGTCGGGATAATCGTGACCCAGGCATAGCGCTGTTTTTTCATTTTAAACAACACTACGGTGCCGAGGATCAGCGCCATTGATGCCAGCATCTGGTTACCAATACCAAACAGCGGCCAGAGGGTATTAATCCCGCCCAGAGGATCAATTACCCCCTGATAGACGAAGAAGCCCCATCCCGCTACCGCCACGGCGGTGCCGATAATATTGCCCAGCCATGAACGGTTGTTGGCCAGGGCCGGTACCATCGTCCCTGCCAGATCCTGCACCATAAAGCGGCAGGCACGCGTCCCGGCGTCGACGGCGGTCAGGATAAACAGCGCTTCAAACAGAATGGCGAAGTGATACCAGAACGCCATCATCGCCCGGCTGTTAAACACCTCGGTAATAATGTGTGCCATCCCGACAGCAAAGGTGGGTGCGCCACCGGCACGCGAAAGCACCGAAGTTTCACCCACGTCGCGGGCAATGGCGGTTAGCATTTCTGGCGTCACCACAAATCCCCAGCCGTTGATCGCCTGGCTGGCGCTTTCCACCGTGGTGCCGATCAGGGCCGCTGGCGCATTCATAGCAAAGTAAACACCGGGGTCGATCACCGAGGCGCAAATCAGCGCCATAATAGCCACGAACGACTCCATCAGCATTGCACCGTAGCCGATCATGCGGATATGACTTTCACGTTCAATCAGCTTCGGCGTGGTGCCGCTGGAAACCAGTGCATGGAAGCCGGAGATGGCTCCGCAGGCGATAGTGATAAACAGGAACGGGAACAGGCCGCCGGAAAATACCGGACCGCTGCCATCAATAAACTGGGTCACTGCCGGCATTTTCATTTCCGGCATAGCAAAGACGATGCCAACGGCAAGGCCGACAATTACACCAATTTTGAGAAAGGTCGACAGGTAATCACGTGGAGCCAGCAGCAGCCAGACGGGCAGCACCGACGCCACAAAGCCATAAATCACCAGTACCAGCGTCAGGGTGGTGCCTTTGAGCGTGAAGAACGGGCCCCAGTAAGGGTGCAGGGCAATATCGCCCCCGTAAATAATTGCCGCCATCATCAGCACAAAACCGATCAAGGACACTTCGGCAATTTTACCCGGGCGCAGAAAGCGCATGTACACGCCCATAAACAGGGCAATCGGCAGGGTCGCTGCCAGGGTAAAGAGTCCCCACGGACTGTTGGTCAGCGCCTTTACCACCACCAGCGCCAGCGCAGAGAGAATAATGATCATTACCCCCAGTGCCCCGAGCATGGTGATCACGCCGGCGAAAGCCCCCAGCTCTTGTTTCGCCATTTCGCCCAGCGAACGGCCGTCGCGGCGGGTGGAAATAAACAGGATCAGGAAGTCCTGCACGGCACCGGCCAGCATCACCCCAATCAGGATCCACAGCGTGCCCGGCAGGAAGCCCATCTGTGCGGCAAGGACCGGCCCGACAAGGGGACCGGCACCGGCGATGGCGGCGAAATGATGGCCAAACAAGACCCACTTATTGGTCGGCACATAGTCGAGTCCGTCGTTATTGCGCTCTGCGGGGGTCAGACGGCGGTCGTCGAGTTCGAATATCCGGCGGGCAATAAACAGACTGTAAAAACGATAAGCGATGCTGTAGCAGGCAACGGCGGCCACCACCAGCCACAGCGCGTTAACGGGTTCGCCGCGGTTGAGCGCCAGCATGGCAAAGGCGCAGGCACCGGCTAACGCCACCAGTAACCAGACCAACCCGGTTTTGACGTTGTTCATCACAGTACTCCTTGTCAGATCCGTAAAAGGGGGGACAAGTTAAACGTAATGTAAAAGAATGTTTATGAAAGTAAATGGAATGAGAAATGTGAGGCGCAGAGAGTTTTTTCTTTTTTGCGGAGCGCGGCAGATGGAGGTGGAGAGGGAGGGAATAAAAACGGGACAGCGGTCAGGCTGTCCCGTTGAGCGATATCAGACGGCCGGACGGGCAACGACGCTGCGGGTTTCCATACGCACTTCGGCGATGGTCACTTCAATCAGGTCGGTTACGCGGTAGGCGACTTCACCTTTGATCTGCACGGTGCCATTTTCATTACTGCACACCAGTTCATCACGCACGGCGTGAATAAACGGGGCAGGAATAAAGGCCACCGCACCGTTGTCCTGCAGGCGAACGCGCATGCCACCGCGGGAAACGTCGATCACTTCCGCACTGAAACGCTGATCGGTACCCACTGCCTTCTGCAGGAAGCGTGAATAGAGCCAGTCACCCACATCGCGCTCGGCCATCCGGTTCTGACGGCGACGTTCAGCCATCTTCACCGTCAGCGTATCGTCAGGACGGCTCGCCGTTTCCCCTTTGATGATCGCTTTCAGCAGGCGGTGGTTAACCATGTCGCCAAACTTACGGATGGGGGAGGTCCAGGTGGCATACGCTTCCAGGCCAAGACCAAAGTGCGGCCCTGGCGAGGTGCTGACCTCGGCAAACGACTGGAAGCGGCGAATACGGCTGTCGAGGAACTGCGTCGGCAGGGTATCCAGTTCACGGCGCAGCGTGCGGAAGCCTTCAAGCGTAGCAATCGCCAGCGGATCGGCCACCACGCCGTGATTCGCCAGAACAGCAGCAGCCTGCTCGGCGTTCACCTCATCGAAGCCCAGGTGGACGTTATAAATACCGAAGCCCAGCTTATCGCGCAGCACGCTGGCAGCGCAGATGTTCGCCAGGATCATCGACTCTTCAACGATGCGGTTGGCGATGCGGCGGTGCTCGGCGATGATATCCAGCACTTCGCCTTTCTCACCCAAAAGGAAGCGGAAGTCAGGGCGATCTTTGAACACCAGCGCATGGCTCTGACGCCATTCGCTGCGCGCCAGGCACAGGCGGTGCAGCAGGCGGATCTGCGCAGCAATCTCCCCGCTTTCCGGCTGCCATTCACTGTTGCCGTCGGTTTCCAGCCAGTCAGAAACGTTGTCGTACACCAGCTTGGCGCGGGACTCAATCCACGCGGCGAAGAACTGAATGTCCTCGCCCGGGGTACCGTCGGCTGCCACCGTGACACGGCAGGCCAGCACCGGCCGGCGAACGTTGGGGCGCAGAGAACAGATGTCATCAGACAGCTGACGCGGCAGCATCGGAATATTAAAACCAGGCAGATAGTTGGTAAATGAACGCTCGGCGGCAATGGTATCGAGCTGGCTGCCGGCCGGTACATAGGCTGTCGGGTCGGCAATGGCAATCGTCAGCTTCAGCGCGCCATCGGCGGCTTCTTCTACGTACAGCGCATCGTCCATATCTTCCGTGCTGGCACTGTCGATAGTCACGAAGGCGAGGCCAGTGAGATCTTCACGCTCAAGCTGTTCGTCCAGCATCTCTTCCGGCGTGGCCACATCCGGCGCTTCACGCTCCAGATTATGGCGTGACAGGGTGACCCACCACGGCGCTAAATGGTCATCCGCCGTGGTAATAAATTCAGTCAGTTCAGCGTAGAAACCGCGATCGCCTTTCAGCGGGTGACGGCGCATTTCAGCCACTGCCCAGTCACCGGCCTGGAAGTCATGCTTCACATTACGGTCAGGACGGCACTGAATGGCGTCTCTCAGCAGCGGATGGTCAGGAATAATCGACAGGCGATCGTCTTTCTTCTGCACGCGGCCGACAAAGCGGGTCAGGAACGGTTCGATCAGCGTTTCCGGATCGGCAACTTCACGATCTTTATCAGTCTGAATAACCGCACTCACACGGTCACCGTGCATGACTTTTTTCATGAACGGCGGCGGAATAAAGTAGCTTTTCTGTGCATCGACTTCCAGGAAGCCGAAACCTTTTTCAGTGCCTTTTACCACACCCTCAACACGCGGCGTCTGGGAGTGGAGTTTCTCTTTAAGCTGCGCGAGCAGCGGGTTATCCTGGAACATAATTTCAACAGTTTTCGTGGCCTAAGAGCGGCAGACAGTTTTACGCGATTAACCGCGTTACGGCAAGTAAAAAGCCGTGACACCCACAGACACAGGGCGGCCGTTTTGTGTCGGCCGCCCTGAGGTCATCAGGCGATGCGTAAGCCGGTTGTCGCCGGTGACAGGCTGATTTTCACCGGTACTGACTTCGACGTCGGCGTGCCGCTGCCGTCACCAAAACTGGAGAGCGGAACCAGCGGATTGGTTTCGGGATAATACGCGGCGAGATTGCCGCGTGGAATGGCATAAGGCACCAGCTTAAAGCCGCTGACTTTGCGGGTGATACCGTCATTCCACAGGGTTTCAATATCCACATGGTCACCGGCGGCAAAGCCCATTTTTTCCATATCATCCTGGTTGATAAACAACACTTCACGCTGACCGTAAACGCCACGATAGCGGTCATCGAGGCCGTAAATCGTGGTGTTGTACTGGTCGTGTGAGCGCAGCGTTTGCAGCGTAAAAGGCACCTCAACATCCAGCTGCGGGAACAGAGAAGCGGGCAGGGCAGCAGCGCTGAACTGGGCTTTATTGTGCAGCGTATTGAAGCGCAGCTCGGCAGCGGCATTGCCCAAATAGAACCCGCCTTTCAGGTCGCATTTGTCATTGAAATCGCTGAAGCCCGGCAAAGTCGCGGCAATATGGTCGCGGATTTTATTATAATCACCGGCCAGCGACAGCCAGTCTACTTTTTCACTGCCGAGCACGGCATGGGCGATCCCGGCGACGATCCAGGTTTCAGAGCGCTGAGTGGCTGCAATGGGTTTGCCAACGCCTTCGGAGGCATGCACCATGCTGAAGGAGTCTTCCACGGTAATAAACTGCGGTCCGCTCGCCTGAATATCCTGCTCCGTGCGGCCAAGTGTGGGCAGGATCAGGGCGTCAACCGCACCCGGGCACAGATGGCTGCGGTTAAGCTTGGTGCTGATCTGCACCGTCAGATCGCAGCGTTTCAGGGCCTCTTCGGTGCGCGGGCTGTCCGGTGCAGCCGCCGCCAGATTGCCCCCCAGCGCGATCAGCACTTTGATCTCATCACGCAACATCGCTTCCAGTGCTTCAACGGTGTTGTGACCGCTCTCACGAGGGGGCTCAAAGTCAAAATGCTGGCCGAGGCTGTCGAGAAACGCCTGAGAGGGTTTTTCATCAATCCCCATCGTGCGGTTACCCTGCACGTTGCTGTGTCCGCGCACCGGGCACAGACCCGCGCCTTTTTTGCCCAGCTGGCCAAAAAGCAGCTGCATATTGACGATTTCACGCACGGTATCCACTGAGTGCTTATGTTGGGTGATGCCCATTGCCCACGTGCAGATCACCCGTTCTGAACTCTGGTAAATCGCCGCCGCTTCACGGATCTGCTGTTCGCTCAGGCCCGACTGGCTGACAATATGTGACCATTCAGTGGCATCAACGGCGGCCAGGTACGCCTCCAGCCCCTCGGTTCTGGCATTGATAAATATCTCATCAAACAAGCCTTTCTCACCGGCCGCCACCCGTGCGCGGTGGTTTTCGGCCAGTACTTTCACCATACCGCGAACCGCCGCCATATCACCGCCGAGATTAGGCTGGTAATAAGTCGAGCTGATTTTTCCTGCCATGCTGGTGACGACTTCCAGCGGTTTTTGCGGATCGGCAAAGCGCTCCAGTCCCCGCTCGCGCAGCGTGTTAAACGTGACAATTTTCGCGCCGTTATCGGCAGCATGGCGCAGGCTGTGCAGCATGCGCGGGTGGTTAGTGCCCGGGTTCTGGCCGAAGACAAAGATCGCATCCGCGTGGTCAAAGTCGTCCAGACGAATGGTGCCTTTTCCTACGCCAATACTGCGCTTCAGGCCGGTACCGCTGGCTTCATGGCACATATTCGAGCAGTCGGGGAAGTTGTTACTGCCGTTCATGCGGCCAAAGAGCTGATACAGCCATGAGGCTTCATTACTGGCACGCCCGGAGGTGTACAGCTCCATGCGGTTCGGATTATCCATCGCCTTAATATGGCGGGCTATCAGTGCGAAGGCATCGTCCCAGCTGATGGGCTCGTAGCGATCGGTGGCGCGGTTATAGCGCAGTGGTTCGGTCAGCCTGCCCTGATATTCAAGGAAATAGTCACTCTGCTGACGCAGGGCGGAGACGCTGTACTGAGCGAAGAATTCTGCCCCGATATGGCGGCGGGTGGCTTCCCACGTGACGGCTTTCGCGCCATTTTCACAAAAGCTGAAGGTACTTTTATTATCATCACCCCAGGCACACCCCGGGCAGTCAAAGCCTTTCGCCTTATTCATGCGCATCAGATTGCGCATGTTTTTTAACACCTGTTTGCTGTCGAGGACGAAACGGGTGGTGGCTTCCAGTGAACCCCAGCCGCCAGCGGCAGCGTCGTATGGCTTGATGGCTTCTTTAAATTTCATTTTTTTCGCAGGCTTATGTTTATGAGTTGTTAAGAAGTTATGACTTCTTTTTGGCGATTTTGCTATTCGCCCGCCTCATTGTCTAATTGATTGCAGAGATGGTGCGATAGGTGGCATTTATCGCGAAATGTGCGGAAGTGTGAAGCTGGTCAAAAAATATTCTCTTAAATTCCCCCCTGGCGCGGTCATCGCCGTTCATGCGACGCATACTTAGCCGGTTGCCATTTCTGCGGGAGAGTCCTGATGAAAGAGTTTGCCAGTAAGATCCATGCCTTCGGCAAAGCCCTGATGATGCCGATTTCCGTGATTGCTGCCGCCGGTATTTTTCTGGGCGTGGCAGCGGCGCTGCAGAACCCGGTGATCACCGGAGAGGCGTTTGCCAGTATGCAGGTACCCCAGCTGGTGATTGGGTTTATCCGCAAGGTGGCCGGTGCGCTGTTTGCTAACCTGCCGCTGTTCTTTGCCGTCGCCAGCGCCATTGGTCTGGCGAAGGCGGAAAAGCCCACGGCAGCGTTTGCCTCGGTGATTGGGTTTATTGCCATGCACGTCGGCATCAGCGCCACGCTGGCTGCCCGGGGGCTGACAGCGGCGACCACTACCGCTGCAGCGCTGCAACAGCAGGGGATGGATCAGACCGCCGCAATGATGACCTCGGCGGAATATATTCAGATGCTGGGGATATTTACCTACAACATGAGCGTGCTGGGCGGGGTGATCGCTGGCCTGGTGACGGTTATGATCCATAACCGCTGCTATACGGTCCAGCTGCCGGCGGCGATTGCCTTCTTCGGCGGGCGGCGCTTTGTACCGATTGTTACCGTGTTGGTCCTGCCGCTGACTGGCGTGTTGCTGGCTCTGATCTGGCCTACGATTGGGGCTGGCATCGCGTGGGTGGGAGAGCTGATCGGCAAAAGTGGCCAGTACGGGGCCTTTCTCTATGGCACCAGCGAACGGCTGCTGATCCCGACCGGCCTGCACCATATTCTGAATGAAACGGTGCGCTTTACCCCCATCGGCGGGATCGCCACGGTGGACGGGCAGACCCTTGTCGGGGCGCTGAATATCTTTAATACCTCACTGACCCACCCCGGTTCAGTGCCGGATGCGACGGTACAGGAGGCAACGCGTTTCCTGGCGCAGGGTAAAATCCCGGTAATGATGTTTGGCCTGCCGGCGGCGGCGCTGGCGATGTACCACTGCGCCCGCCCAGAGCATAAGCAGCGGGTCAAAGCGCTGATGCTGGCCGGGGCGCTGACCTCCTTTACCACCGGTATTACCGAGCCGCTGGAGTTCTGCTTTATCTTCGTGTCACCGGTGCTCTATCTCCTTCACGCGCTGCTGAGCGGGCTGTCGTTTATGCTGATGTCGCTGATGCACCTGATGATTGGCAATGTACAGGGGGGAGCGATTGACCTTGTGGTGTTCGGCATCCTCGGCGGCAGTAAAACGGCGTGGTGGTGGAGCGTTGCGCTGGGCCTGATCTATGCCCCGGTTTACTACTATAGTTTTCGCTTTATCATTATGCGTATGCGGGTGGAAACGCCGGGTCGGGAGTCGGATGAGGCCCCACAGGTTAGCGTTACGGCGGATGAACGCACCCGGGTGATCATCAGCGGACTGGGCGGCGAGGGCAATATCGACGACGTTGACTGCTGCTTTACCCGCCTGCGGGTCAAGGTAAAACAGATGAATGAAGTCGTCGACCAGACCCTGATGACCACCGGTGCTAACGGCGTTAATCGCGTCAGCGACCACGACGTGCAGGTGATTTATGGGCCACAGGTAGAAAAAATCGCGAATGACGTGAAAAGTGCGTTGGGGATGTCCTGAGTGGCCCGGTATGATGACCACTAAAGAATGGCGCTAACCTGCCGATAATATTGCGTAAATCTGATTACGCGGACAGGACCCAGGTGACATGGACAAGATTAAAACGACGGTGGTACTGCTCTTGCCGCTGCTGTTGCTTGCAGGCTGTAAGCAACAGGAAGATGAAGGTATTACTAAGAAAATCAGAAACCTGTCTTATCTATATCAGTTTGAGGCTATTCCTGGAAAACTGAAGAGCACCCATCAGACGATTTTCGAGGATAACGGTGACAAGCGTTATGACGGGGTGTTTAATTTCGATAAAAACGGCTGCGTGACGGATTTTGAAGTGACTAATCTTGATATCGGCAGCATCAGCGCGCGGCGGGAGAAAGACCAGCTCATCGGAGAGGAAAATGGTAAACCCCTGGTCCTTAAACTGGACAGCGAGTGTAATGTGCTGTCCAAAACCAGCGGTAATTTTACCATTGATATCGCCTACAACAAGCAGGGACTGATTTCCGGACTTTCCTCCCGCCAGTCCGATTTTCGCGTCGCGCTGACCTATGATGCACAGGGCCGCCCGATTGGACAGAAAGCGTTCAGTGGCGATCGTCAGATTTCAGAAGGCGTACAAAACTACACGTCAGACGCCGGCGATAAACCCTCCGATGCCGTCACGAAAAGCACAACGCCAGAGGGCACCCGGGAGACCACCACCCGCTGTGAATATCAGCAGGCTGTGCCTGTCAGCTGCGTGTTCACGGTGAAAACCTCCACAAGCGACACGGTGACTGAACGCCATGCAAAGCTCACCAGTGAGTTTTATTAGCAGCAGCCCGCCCATCGGGATACGCGTTCACACACTAATGAAGACAGCATCACGCCTCATTATGAACAAATCTTACTAAACTGACAGGACTCACACTGCATGGATATGATGAAGACAACGCTGGCGCTGCTGTTGCCCGCGCTGCTGCTGACAGGCTGTAAGAATGAAGAACCACAAGGGGTATCGACAACGGTCAAAAATATGTCGACGCTTTTTCGCTTCGAACCCATCCCCGGAAAGCTCAAAAGCACCCATCAGACGTTGTTCGATGCCAGCGGTGAGAAACAGCACGAAGCCACGGCCCGCTTCGATCAGCAGGGCTGTCTCACCGATGTTATCGTGACCAGCCTCTACGTAATTAACGACCGCAAAATCCACTCGAACACCAGCCTGCGGCGGGACAAAGACACGCTGGTCGGTGAGGAGAACGGTAAACCGGTATTGATGAAACTGGACGGCAAGTGCAACGTCGTGTCAAAAACCCGCGGCAATTCTACGCTGAATATCAGTTACAACGACCGTGGGCTGATTTCAGCTTACTCTTCCATCCAGGATCCTCTGCGCATTGACATAACCTATGACGAGCAAGGGCGAATGGTCAGGCAGAACATAAGGGAAGGGGCTCGTCTGATCAGCGATGACAAGCAGACATTTGCTACGACAGAGGCGGATAAACGGCTGGATGGGGTGATGCTCACTACCTACCCGGCCTCGACGAGAGAAATCACCACGCGCTGTGAGTATCAGCAGGGCGTTCCCACTTCCTGCCACTATAAAATTAAAACCTCGCCCGGTGATAACGTCATTGAACGCCAGTCGACGCTGGTCAGTGAATTTTATTAGCAGCAGCCCGGCCGTCGGCACACGCGTTCGCACACTAACGAAGACATCATCATAATGGACATTAAACAGCTCATCTATTTATGTAACCTGGAGCGAGAGCGCCACTTTGGCCGCGCTGCTGAGGCCAGCTTTGTCAGTCAGCCCACGCTTTCCATGCGTCTGAAAAATCTGGAGCGTGAGCTGGGGCTGTCGCTGATCAACCGCAGTAATAACTTTGATGGTTTTACGCCGGAAGGCGAGCGCGTACTCTCCTGGGCGCGGGAAATTGTCTCGGTCTATCAAGGATTAAAGCTGGAAGTCGAGTCTCTTAAACACGGCGTGACCGGTACGTTGCGTCTCGGCGTGGTGCCCCAGTGCAGTATGTCACTGGCCGTGATGCTGAAAGCCATCAGCGACCGCTATCCCCAGCTCGACTATCGGGTCGCGGTGCTGAGTGCCGACCAGCTGCTGGAGGCACTGAACAGTCATACGGTGGATGTTGGCATCGGCTTCTTCGAGCTGGCGACGCTGCGTGAGTTACATTTCCAGGCGGAGACACTGGCGGATAATGGCGTAGAGCTACTTTATCATCCGCAGCACTTTCCTCAACTGGAAGGCGACACTCAGCTGTCGCTGCACGAGGTGGCGGCACTGCCGCTTTGCCTGGCGGAACAGACGCGCTATTTTCGTCGTTACGTTGACGGCCACTTCCGGGAGGCCGGGCTGTCGATGCGCGTTGTTCTGGAAACCACCTCAGTATTTCAGCTGTTGCAGGGCGTTCAGGTCGGGTTAGGCTGCATGGTGTCACCGGTCGGACACCTGATCGACGGCATGACCAGCGGACTGCAACGACGAAAAATGGCGCTGCCGCCCATGTCCCGCCAGGGAGCCGTGGTAATTGCAGAGCCGGGTCGCGCCACGCCGCTGGCGCAGCACTTTTTTGATGAAGTCAGGCGCTGGCTGATGAACTGATGCCCAGCCCCTGCATCAGCCGGTTACCCCAACTGGCGGCGGCAACGCTTAAGATCACATCAAAGATCTGGCCGCTGCTCAGACCGGCCTCTTTCAGCGGCTGAAGATGCGCGGCATTGACCCGCTCCGGCGATCGGGTCAGTTGGGCGGCAAGGGCAATCAGTGCCTGCTGCTGTCTGTCTGCCGCGTTCAGCGCCGGTTCCACCCCTTCGTGTAACGCAGCGAAGAGGTTGCTGTCATCGGCATAGCGGCCGAAACAGCAGGCACTGCCGTTGATACGCGAGGTGACGGCGGCGGCCAGCCGCGAGGCGCTGCTGCTGCGCGCTGTTTTCAGGCTCTCCAGCAGACGTCCCCAGCCGTACAGCACTTTACCGTCGTGGGCAAACAGCCAGGCACCGGCTTCCAGCTCCGCCAGCGGCTGGCAGAAGGTTAACGCCTCGAGCTGGTCGGGCGCGGCATAGCGCAACTCCAGCGGCGGCAGCGACGGCCGCCACACACTGTCTGCCAGCAGCGTCTCACGACAGGCGTCGGGGGGGATGGTGACGCCGGGCATCCAGCGCACCGGCAGCGCCAGCATGGCGTGGACGCCCGCCACGACGCGGGCCTGATAACTGACAAAGCCGACAATCTGGCCAAGGCTGATAATATCAGGGGCGGTTAGTCCAACCTCGTCCAGCCGCTGCACGGACACCGCGTCAATCAGGGTGGGCTGGCTGGCGAGCTGGCGAGCGTATTCGGTGATTTGCGTCAGGCGATGGTTACTCTCCCGCGACGAATCCGGCCCCGGCAGCGGGTTTAGGCGCGCGGCATAGTGGTTGCATAAGCGCTGCACGCCAGTGACCTGGGCTACCGTCAGGGCAATACACAGGCGATCGTAAAGCGTCAGCGTGTGGGTCAGTGTGGTGCTGAGTGCCGCCGGGAAAAGCAGCGAGTAAACATCGCGGGAGGCCAGCAGGGCGGGCTGCCTTTGCTGTAAAACAGTGCTCAGTTCTCCTTCCGTCTGTTGCGCCAGACCCAGTAAAAAACGGTCTTCAACGGTGGCAGCTTCAGGCATCAGCGGTGCACGCTGGGCGGGCAGGCTGGACTGGGTTTCATGATACCAGTGGTTATTGCCGGTAAAGCGGCGCTGTTCCATGATCATTCCTTTTCAATTACGGCACGGTTATCCTGGCGTAACCCGCAGCGCGAAAGAAATAATGATCTGTACTATCAAATAGCTGGAAAGCATAAGGGGCGAAAAGGAAAGGCGGCCCGATATCAGGGCCGCCCGGCGGCAGGTTTAACGGTCTTTACGCCAGGCATCGGCGGTCAGGGCTTCACCAAAATGGCTGGCGATCAGACGGCGGGTCAGGTCATGCAGCGGGCAGGCCAGGACTTCCGCCGTGCTGCCACGCTCCACCACTTCGCCCTGGTGCATCACCAGCACTTTATCGCTGATATGTTTCATCATGCCCAAATGCTGTGTCACGTAAATATAGGAAATGCCGTGTTTCGCCTGCAGTTCCAGCATCAGATTAATCAGCTGCGAACGCATCGACATATCCAGCGCGGCCAGCGCCTCATCAGCAACAATCACCTTCGGCTGTAATATCAGGGCGCGCGCCAGGCCAATGCGCTGCTTCTGGCCGGGGGCAAGCATGTGCGGATAATAGGAGGCGTGATCCCGCAGCAGGCCGACCTGGCGCAGCGTGGCAATAATCCGTTTTTCCCGCTCCTCGCTATTGAGTTCGGTATTCAGCCTCAGCGGAAAATCGAGGATCTGGCTGATGCGCTGGCGCGGATTAAGCGAGGTAGACGGGTCCTGAAAAATCATACGGATACGCTGGCTGCGGTAGCCATAATCGCCGTACTCCAGCGGATGGTCATCAATCACAATATCACCGGAGGAGGGGGCGATCATACCGCTCAGCATGCGGGCCAGCGTTGATTTACCGGAGCCGTTTTCCCCGATGATCGCCAGCGTCTGACGCTCCTTCAGGGTAAAACTGACCTCTTTCACCGCCTCAACGTGCTGCCGCCGGAACAGACCGGTACGGTAGCGAAACGTTTTACTGAGGTTGCGCACTTCCAGTAGCGTTTCAACCATTACTGACTCTCCATATTCAGCGGGAAGTGGCAGGCAAACAGATGACTTTTCGACCCTGAGAGGCGCGGAGTTTCAATACAAGTTTTCTGCGCGTAGGGGCAGCGCGGTCCCAGGCGGCAGCCAATCGGTAAATGCTCCAGCGACGGGATCGCGCCCGGCAGCGTATTCAGGCGGCTTTTATGCGGCAGCGAGCGGCCAAAGTCTGGCATGGCGCGGATCAGCGCCTGGGTATAGGGATGGTGTGGCGCGGTGATCAGGTCTTCACTGACCGCCGTTTCGACCGTTTGTCCGCAGTACATGACATTGATCCGGTCGGCCCAGTGACTGAGCATCTGCAGGTCATGGCTGATCAGAAGGATCGTGGTGTTATTATTCTGGTTCAGGCGCGACAGCAGGCGGAATATCTGCGCCTGGGTGGTCGGCTCCATGGCATTCGTCGGCTCATCGGCAATCAGCAGACGCGGCTGGTTGGCCAGCGCAATGGCAATCATCACCTTCTGGCACTCCCCGTCGGTCAGCTCATAGGGGAAGCTGCTCATAATATCTTTATGATCCTTGATCCCCACCCGGTGCAGCAGTTCAATCGCCCGGCGGTGACGCCAGCCAAAACGCTGAAACCAGCGGCCTTTCCACGTCCAGCGCGGAATGGCCTGCTTAAGCTGGGTACCGATACTTTCTGACGGGTCGAGACACGACTGCGGCTCCTGAAAAATCATCGACACGTTATGGCCGACGATCTTGCGCCGTTCACGCGGCGACAGGTGCAGCAGGTCGATATCATCAAAGCGCATCCGATCTGCCGTGATGCGCCAGTTATCTTTGGTCACGCCGCAGATCGCTTTAGCGATCAGGCTTTTTCCTGAGCCGGACTCACCGACCAGGCCACGCACTTCGCCTTCAGTCAGCGTCATACTGACCCGATCCACTGCTTTCACCGGCCCGTCGGCCGTCATAAATTCAATGGTCAGGTTACGAATATCGAGCAGCGGCATTATTCAACTCCCGCATCGATGGCCCGGCGAACGCCGTCACCCAACAGGTTAACAATCAGAACACTGAGCATAATCGCCGCACCCGGTAGCATCACGGTCCAGGGGGCCACGTAGATCAACTCCAGTGAATCACCCAGCATCGCGCCCCACTCCGGTGAGGGAAGCTGGGCACCTAAATCGAGGAAACCCAGCGCGGCAATATCGAGGATAGCCATCGACAGGGCGCGGGTAAACTCGGTAACCAGCAGCGCCAGTATATTCGGCAGGATCGCATACCAGAGAATATCCAGGCTGCTGGCGCCATCCAGACGGGCGGCCACTACATACTCTTTTTCCAGCTCTTCATGTACCGCGCTGTAAATGGCGCGCACCAGACGGGGCAGGATCGCCAGATATACCGCCAGCATGGCGTGTTCCAGTCGGGGTCCCAGAAAAGCCACGACAATAATGGCCAGCAGCAGCGAAGGGATTGACAGCAGGGTGTCAAGAATATGGTTCATCACCGCCGAGCGCAGCCCGTGGGTCAGTCCGGCCATCACCCCAAGCACCATCGCACACAGCGAGGCGAAAAGCGTCACCACAATCGCTGAACCCACCGTCGGAGCGGCACCGCTTAATAACCGGCTCAACAGGTCCCGCCCCAGATCGTCGGTCCCGAGGAAGAACGAGACGTCGCCATAATGTGACCATGACGGGGGAAGAAGCTGATAGCCCAGGAACTGCTGATCCAGTCCGTAAGGGGCCAGCAGCCCGCCGAAAATACACAGCAGCAGAACGGCAATAAAGGCGTAAAAACCGATCATCGCCGTGGTATCGCGATAGAACAGCCCCCAGGTATGACGCAGCGGGCTGGGGGGCCGCTTTTCAGCGTAAATATTATCGGAGGGCATACCACTCCTTATGTTTCAGCGGATTTGTCATAGCACCTAAAATATCAGAGAGCACATTCACGGCGATCACCAGTCCACCCACCACCATTACCCCGGCGGAGATCGCCGCGTAATCCTGCTGGCGGATAGCGTTAATCAGCCAGCGCCCCAGGCCTGGCCAGCTGAAGACCATCTCGGTGATCATCGCCAGCGTCAGCATCGTGGAAAATTGCAGGCCCAGACGCGGGATCACTGGCGGCAGCGCGTTATGCAGCACGTGGCGGCGAATAATGGTCCACAGCGACAGCCCTCGCGTGGCGGCGGCTTTCACGTAGTTCTGCTCCATCACCTCACGCGTGCTGATGCGCAGCAGGCGGATTACCTCCGTGGTCGGTGCGACGGCCAGGGCGGTCACTGGCAACACCATATGCTTCAGGGCGCTGACGATCATTTCATGCCGCCACGGGGAGTCGGTCAGCCAGGCGTCAATCATGGCAAATCCGGTGACATGCTGCACGGGATACAACAGGTCAAAACGCCCGGAGACCGGTAGCCAGCCAAGATTGAGCGAGAAAAACAGCGTCAGCAGCAGCGCCAGCCAGAACACCGGCAGGGAAAAGCCCAGCAGCGCCACGGCGCTGATCGCCTTATCCTGCCACTTATTACGCATTACTCCGGCGGCGATACCGAGTGGGATGCCCACCATCAGGGCGAGGCTGAAGGCCATGAAGCAGAGCTCCAGCGTGGCCGGGAACACCTCACGTAGTTGCAAGTTTATGGACTGCCCGTTAATGCTGGATACGCCAAAATCCAGCTGCAGGATGCCTTTAAACCAGAACAACCAGGCATCCAGCAGCGACGCTCCCTGCAGAGGGGCGTGAGGGGTAAAGTAGCTCAGGCTGAAACCGAGCAGCGTCAGCATAAACAGCGTGACAACAAACAGCACCAGTCTGCGAAGTGTATAGATAATCACGGTGACTTCTCCTCGCCGCCATCACGGTGTACACCCGCAAATGAGGCATTACCAAACGGGCTCAGTACCAGACCTTTGATGTCGTAGCGGTAAGCCTGCAACCGCAGGGAATAGGCCAGTGGCAGAACGGGCAGTTCCTGAGACAACATCGCCTGAGCGCGGTCATAATAGTCGATGCGTTTCGCCAGCTGTTGCGACAACAGCGCTTTATGCAGTAATTCATCAAACCCGGAATTGCACCAGTGCGCATAATTTGTCTGTGAGGCAATGGCGGCACAGCTGAGGAGAGGGCGGAAGAAGCTGTCCGGGTCATTACTGTCCGTTGCCCACCCCGTCAGCGTCAGGTCGTGATTCATCTCCATCAGCCGCGCCTCCTGGAAGCGACCTTCAACCTGCACGATGGTTACCTTTACGCCGACCTGAGCCAGGTCGGCCTGGATCAACTCTGCTGTCTTCAGCGGACTGGGGTTCCACGACTGCGAGGCCGACGGCACCCACAGATTCAGATGCAAATCTTCAATGCCCAGCGCTTTCAGCGCTTCACGCGCCTTTTGTGGATTATACGGCGTGACGCGGGCATCGGTGTCGTAGGCCCAGGACGCTCGCGGCAGGATCGACGCGGCGGTTTCCGCCGTGCCGTAATAAATCGACTCCATCAGGCGTTCATTGTTGATCGCCAGCGCCAGTGCCTGACGCACCTCGGGGCGGTCAAGGGGGGCCTTACGGGTGTTAAACGCCAGATAAGCAATGTTCATCCCCGGCCGCAGCGTCAGGCGCAGGCGGGGGTCGTCGCGCAACACAGACAGCTGGCTGGCGGCAGGATAGGCCAGCACATCACACTCGCCCGTCAGCAGCTTGGACATGCGGCCGGTGCCACCTGCACCCATATCTATCACCACCTGAGACATGCGCGGCTTGCCTTTCCAGTAGGCGTCGTTGCGCTGCAGGCGCACATACTGCCCGGCCCGGTAGTCATTGAGCATAAACGGCCCGGTACCGACCGGTTCACGATCCAGCTGCTCCTGACGGTCAACCCGGGTCAGCTGGTCGGCATACTCGGCCGACAGCACCGGCGCATAGTGGGTCGCGAGGTGCCAGAGGAACGACGCATCGGGACTGTTGAGGCGGATTTCGACGGTATTTTTATCCAGCTTTTTCACGCTCTGTACAGCGTCAGAAAATTGCAGGCTGTCGAAATAAGGGTAGCTGCCACCGTTGACATTGTGCCAGGGGTGGTTGCGATTAAATATCCGTTCAAAGCTGAACACCACATCATCGGCGTTCATCGTCCGGGTGGGCGTAAACCAGGCGGTATGCTGGAAAGCCACTTTCTGACGCAGATGGAAGCGATAGGTGGCCCCGTCGTCCAGCACTTCCCAGCTGTCCGCCAGCTCAGGGATCAGCCGGTAGGTATAAGGATCAACGTCAAGCAACCGGTCGTAGAGCTGGGCGGCGAGCGTATCGACCACCAGCCCGCTGCTGGCCATCTGCGGGTTAAAGGTATTCATTACGCCATTAACGCAATAGACGAAGCCGCTCTGACGAATATCGCCAGGCGTGGATGACCAGACCGGAGCACTCAGCGTACTCAGGCTGAGAAGCAGGGTGGAGATTAGTTTGCGCATAACTCTTCTGAAAATTCAGGCAATAAACACAGTGTACCGCACTCTCTGGCTGCACCCAAAGTTTGCAGCGGCGAGCCCGCGTTTTTCCGACAGAAAGATCGCCACAGGGGGAGGTGAAAGTGGAATACGCCTGATGTTGTTATGGTAATGAGAAAAATTCTCAACAAAACGCTTTACAGATAATATTGAGAATGATTATTATTCACTTGCACCTCAACGGTGGCTCTGCCGGTGAGGAGCACGACATTGCTCACATTGCTTCCAGTATTATTTAGCCCGCTTAACGCGGGTTTTTTTTTGCTCACGACTCACCGGCTCAGGCTTCATCGACGCCGATATCATCAACGCTGATATCGTGCTTTTTCAACATGGCGCGAAGCTGATGATAAGTCACCCCCAGCAATCCGGCGGCACGGCGCTGATTAAATCGCGCCTGGGCCAGTGCTTTCTCCACCAGCGCTTTTTCCTGATGAAGCTGCCAGTGGCGCAAATCGAAGGGCAGCGCAGGCAGGGCGTCCGCAACAGCATCTGCCGGGATGGCGTCCGGTTCCGCACGCTGGAAAGGGTTAATAATGATGTTATCCAGCGGGATTTCGCTGCTGGCGTGACGGTACACCGATCGTTCAACCACATTTTTCAGCTCACGCACGTTACCCGGCCAGGCGTAATCCAGCAGACGCTGTTCTGCCGCAGCGGTGAAGCCGGGAAACAACGTCAGCCCCAGTTCACGGCACATCTGAATGGCAAAATGCTGCGCCATCACCAGGATATCGCTGCGACGCTCGCGCAGCGGGGGCAGCTGCACCACATCAAACGCCAGCCTGTCCAGCAGGTCGGCGCGGAACTTCCCCTCCCGCGCCAGCAGCGGCAAATCGTCATTGGTCGCGCAGACCAGCCGCACGCTGACCTGCAGCGGTTGGCTGCCGCCGACGCGCTCCAGCTGGCCGTATTCAATCACCCGCAGCAGTTTTTCCTGAACCAGCATCGGTGCCGTCGCCAGCTCATCCAGAAACAGCGTCCCGCCGTCGGCCCGCTCAAAGCGGCCGAGATGGCGCTTCTGCGCCCCGGTAAACGCCCCGGCTTCATGACCGAAAAGTTCTGAATCCAGCAGGTTCTCATTCAGGGCCGCACAGTTGAGCGAGATAAACGGTCCCTGCCAGCGTTCGGAGAGGTAATGCAGACGGCTGGCAATCAGCTCTTTTCCGGTGCCGCGCTCACCGATCACCAGCACCGGCTTATTGAGCGGTGCCAGACGTGACACCTGCTCCAGAACGTCGATAAAATTGTTGGACTCGCCGAGCAGGGTATCAGGATTTTCGCTCATCATTAATTTCACCAGATGTTAGTGATAAAAACCACTTTAGTCTTACTGTCTGCCCCTGTAAAGTCATCAGATCATGTAAAATCAATAAGATAAAAACTGGCACGGCTTTTGAATAGTGTTATGCAGCTTAACCGCATTATTCGACACCCGGCGTAATGCCAGACAATGACTGAAAGAGGATTTTGATTATGGGTATTTTTTCCCGCTTTGCCGACATCGTGAACGCCAACATTAACTCCCTGCTGGAAAAAGCAGAAGATCCGCAGAAGCTGGTGCGCCTGATGATTCAGGAGATGGAAGATACGCTGGTTGAAGTGCGTTCCACATCAGCCCGGGCCCTGGCCGAAAAGAAACAGTTACAGCGCCGAATTGAGCAGGCCGAGACTCAGCAGGCCGAATGGCAGGAAAAAGCCGAACTGGCCCTGCGCAAAGAAAAAGACGATCTGGCCCGTGCCGCGCTAATGGAAAAACAGAAGCTCACCGACCTGACGGTATCACTGCAGCAGGAAGCAGGGCAGGTTGAAGAGAGCCTGACGCGGATGAAAGGTGAAATTGGTGAGCTGGAAAGTAAACTGAGCGAAACCCGTGCCCGCCAGCAGGCGCTGACGCTGCGTCATCAGGCGGCATCCTCATCACGCGACGTGCGTCGCCAGCTAGACAGCGGCAAAATTGATGATGCCATGGCCCGCTTCGAATCTTTCGAACGCCGCATCGATCACATGGAAGCGGAAGCCGAAAGCCACAGCTTTGGCAAAAAGAAATCGCTCGATCAGGAGTTCGCTGAGTTACAGGCTGACGATGAAATCAGCCAGCAGCTCGCGGCGCTGAAAGCAAAAATGAACCGCAGTGAGTAACGGAGCTGGCCACGGCGGTGGCCGGCATCGCTAAGATTAACTTTCAAGGAACGTGAATGAGTGTCTTCATTATTGCCATACCCCTGACGTTGTTTCTGCTGTTTGTCGCGCCGATCTGGCTCTGGCTGCATTACACAAAACGCCAGAATGGTGGGGCGGAACTGACGCAGAATGAACTGCAGCGTCTGCAACAGCTGACCCAGGACGCGCGTAAAATGCGTGAACGTATCCAGGCGCTGGAAGCCATCCTCGATGCCGAGCATCCTCACTGGAGGCAGCCATGATTCAGAAGAAACTGTACTGCATCCCGGAGCAGGGAAAGCTCAAAGGCGTCTGTGCCGGGATTGCCGAATACCTGGGTGTGCCGGTCATGCTGGTCCGCGTTATCGTGGTGATGTCGATGTTTTTCGGCCTCTTTGTCCTGACTATCGTCGGCTACTTCCTGCTGGCGATGCTGCTGCCGGACTTGCCGGCCAGCGAACAGGGGCGTGATAAACCGCTCAGTGCGCGACAGCTGCTGGATGAATTAAGCGCAGAGCTGAACGGCGGCGAACGGGAATTGCGTGAGGTGGAGCGTTATGTCACCTCAGAAACCTTTAGCGTACGCAGCCGGTTCAGCCAGCTGTAATCTACGGTGCTTTTTCAGGAGTGAATCAATGAGAAACTGGCAGCCCCACCCGCGCCTGAAAAAGGCCGGTAAATTTGTCCTTATCAACGCGCTCACTTATGGTCCGGCAGGGTTAAGCGGTTGGGCGGTGAAGTCCGTCGCCCGCAGGCCGTTAAAAATCCTGCTGGCCTGGGCGCTTGAGCCCCTGTTTAAACGCGTGATGCGCCGGGCCGCCGCGCGCTGGGTAAAACCCGCGCCCTGAGTCAAAGAAGCGGCAATGGCAGGAGGATGTTACGATAAGGAATATTAACGATAAGGTGCCAATGCCACAGATGAAACGACTACAACATGAATTGCTGTCGCTGGTGAATCGCGGCGCGGATCGCCATCTGCGCCTGGCGGTGACCGGATTGAGCCGCAGCGGCAAGACCGCTTTTATCACCTCCCTGGTTAACCAACTACTTAACGTCAATTCCGGTGCGCGTCTGCCCATGTTCTCTGCGGTGCGCGAGCAGCGCCTGCTGGGCGTCAAACGTGTGCCACAGCGCGATCTTGGCATCCCGCGTTTTACCTATGATGAAGGCGTGGCGCAGCTGTACGGCACGCCGCCAGACTGGCCGACCCCCACCCGGGGCGTGAGCGAAATGCGCCTGGCGTTACGCTACCGTTCGCAGGCCTCCCTGCTGCGCCATTTTAAAGAAACCTCCACGCTTTATCTGGAAATCGTCGACTATCCCGGTGAATGGCTGCTCGACCTGCCGATGCTGGAACAGGATTACCTCAGCTGGTCACGGCAGATGACCGGCCTGCTGCAGGGCGATCGCGCGGAGTGGGCACAGCGCTGGCGTCAGCTGTGTGAGGGCCTTGACCCGCTGGCGCCCGCCGATGAAAACCGCCTGGCCGAGATCGCCGCCGCCTGGACCGACTACCTGCAGCGTTGTAAACAGGAGGGACTGCACTTTATCCAGCCCGGCCGCTTTGTGCTGCCGGGTGAAATGGCCGGTGCCCCGGCGCTGCAATTTTTCCCGTGGCCCGAAATAGCGGAAGGGGGCGAAACCCGCCTGGCCCAGGGGGATGCTGCCAGCAATATCGGCATGCTGCGTGCCCGCTATCAGTTCTACTGCCAGCACGTGGTGAAGGACTTTTATAAAAATCACTTCCTGCGCTTCGACCGTCAGATTGTTCTGGTGGATTGCCTGCAGCCGCTCAACAGCGGGCCGCAGGCGTTTAACGACATGCGCCTGGCGCTGACGCAGCTGATGCAGAGTTTTTCGTACGGCCAGCGCACCCTGTTCCGCCGGCTGTTTTCTCCGGTCATCGACAAGCTGCTGTTTGCGGCGACAAAATCCGATCATGTCACCGCCGACCAGCACGCCAATCTGGTGTCGCTGCTCCAGCAACTGTTGCAGGACGCCTGGCAGAACGCCGCGTTTGAAGGGATCAGGATGGAATGCGTCGGGCTGGCCTCGGTACAGGCCACACAGAGCGGCCACGTCGAACATCAGGGTGAGAGTATCCCGGCCCTGCGCGGCCACCGTCTGACCGACAACACCCCGCTGACCGTCTATCCGGGCGAAGTCCCGCCGCGTCTGCCGGGCAGCGCCTTCTGGCAGGATCAGGGGTTTCATTTTGAACAGTTCCGCCCGCAGGATCTGGATGTTGACCGGCCACTGCCGCATATCCGGATGGACGCGGCGCTGGAATTTCTTCTGGGAGATAAACTGCGATGACCGCACCGATTAAACCGCGTATCGATTTTGCCCAACCGCTGAGTGATGAACCGGTTCCGATCCTGCGTCCGTCAAAGGCGTTTGCCGATCGTCAGGATCAGTTTGTCGCCGCTGATCCGGCGCAGGACGTAGAACCTGAAGGACCCGGAGAACTGGCGGTAGAAGCCGCGCTGCGGCCTAAACGCAGCCTGTGGCGCAAGATGGTCATTGCCGGGCTGAGTCTGTTTGGCGTCAGCGTGGTAGCGCAGGGCGTACAGTGGACGCATCAGGCCTGGGTTGCTCAGGACTGGATTGGTCTGGGCGGAGGCATTGCCGGAGGGCTGATCGTAGCGGCAGGGACCGGATCGCTGATCGGTGAATGGCGACGTCTGTACCGACTGCGTGAACGTGCGGAAGAGCGCGATGTGGCGCGTGAGTTGCTGGCCAGCCACGGTAGCGGTAAGGGTCGGGCGTTTTGTGAAAAGCTGGCACAGCAGGCGGGGCTGGCGTCCGGGCATCCGGCGCTGCAGCGCTGGCACGCCTCACTGCATGAAACCCAAAACGATCGCGAGGTCGTCGAGCTGTACGCCCAACTGGTGCAGCCGGTACTGGATCGGCAGGCCCGCCGCGAAATCAGCCGCTATGCCGCTGAATCTACGCTGATGATCGCCGTCAGCCCGCTGGCGCTGGTCGATATGGCCTTTATAGCCTGGCGTAACCTGCGTCTGGTGAACCGTATCGCCGCCCTCTACGGCATTGAACTGGGCTATTTCAGTCGGCTGCGACTGTTCCGTCTGGTCCTGCTGAACATCGCGTTTGCCGGCGCGTCAGAGCTGGTCCGTGAAGTGGGCATGGACTGGATGTCACAGGGTCTTGCCGCCCGACTTTCCACCCGCGCCGCCCAGGGGATCGGGGCCGGTCTGCTGACCGCCCGCCTGGGAATTAAAGCCATGGAACTGTGCCGCCCGCTGCCGTGGCTGGAAGGGGATAAACCCCGCCTTGGTGATTTCCGCCGTGAGCTGATAGGGCAGTTAAAAGAGAGCGTACAAGGCAGGAAAGTGGATGCCCCTTAATAAACACCTCACGTCATTCTGTATTTCAGAAGGACGTGAAACGTTTACGGCGGATGGTCAAGGAATTTTCACAGGTGCAGCAATCTCTTTATGCCAGCGTTGGATAAAATCCTTGGACGCCAGTAATGCGCTATAACAGACCGCATCCCATTGATTAAGGTTTTTATCAGCAATAGAGTCTCGGGTACGAATAAGATGTTTGCACAGCCCTGTTTCGCCCTCGTCCCGATAGAGACTCTGAAAATTTAGGCGATTTGACGTTAGTAATGATGCAGCATTGCTGGCATAAAGTGACTTTATTGCCAGCGTTTCGAAATGATTCTGCACCCTCGATTTTAGCGTTGCTGACCAGTTTGTGGGAGGGTCAACATAATAGATAATACGTACGATAGGATCTTTGACAACCCGCGCAAAAAGCCACTGTTGATTTTCGATATTATCGAAATACGGATTAATCGTTTGTTTTCCTTTCGTCAGCTTTTTTTTGTCACCTTTGGATTTGTTACAGTCTGTGCAGCAGGGATATAAATTAATCGGTGAAATCGCATATTGCGGATAATGTGCTTTGGGTAAGTAGTGGTCGAGTGAATTGACCTTTCTTAACGCACATAGAGGGCAGATATCTTCAGGTGATGATGCTATCAGCGTGTCATAATGTTTTCTGCCAGCCACCAGCGTGACCATCCCATTAGTATACAAATTTTCAAGATCAGCGCCTGAAATACTGCCAAAGACTATTTTTAACACAGGTAATGTATGTAAAGACGCAGTCTCTGCTTTGATATGAAATATTTTATTAAAAAAATTAATGCTGTATGAAATATATGCTTCATTATAAGTCAATTTTTCTCTGAAGGTATTGTTTTCAGAAATGCAGTCTTCATAAACACAGTACAAATCGATGTTAGGTTTTGCTAGTCTGAGCATGTCGGAAATCTCTTTTTTAGTCCATTAAACTCGCAAGAATGGTGATCGCTTCTGATCCCAATTGTCCATTGGTTTCCGCCAAAATACTATCAAACGTTTGGCCCTTGTGAACTTTCTCTTTCAACAGATTGACATAACCACTGTGAGTATTGTCCAGTCCGAACACTAAATGGGTTAATAAAGAGACGTTTTCACCGAAGGTTTCATAGCTGGGTTTAAACGATTTTGTTAAGGTACCTGGACGGCTGAGAACGGTCACACACGAGGCGGGCACTTCCTGCAACACGACTGGAGAGTGGGTGGCCACGAGCGCAACTCCATTCGTTTTAATCAGTAGAAAAGAGAGTGCTCGAACCAGGCTTGACAGCATTGGCGGGTGCAGATGTACCTCTGGTTCATCAAATAGCACAAGACTTTTTTCTTCAATTTTCTCAACCAGTGATGTCAGTGTCAGTAACACAATTTTATGACCCGAACTGAGGCTGTTAAAAAATTGAATGCTGTCATACTGAGATACGGCCTGATATTCGTTGGTCGCGTCATTATTTACCAACTGTGCCAACTTTTGCTGAGTGGTATCATTCCAGTTGAATTGCTGAATAACGTCTAACCACAGTTCTTTTTTTGGTGAATATTTACAGGCCTGGAGGGAAGTAATGAAATCAAATCCCAGTTCATACTTATCATCAGGATAACTTTTTCGATAGAGGTCCACTGCGTCATTCTGCGGGCGGCTTTTATTCAAACCTATATATGAATAATGAATCAGACTCTGTTGATCATGTGAGGGCATATCAAAATTTTCAAATGCGCTAAATGAAACGGCGATAAGATTAGCAAAGATGTTATCACCCAACATTCCTACGCGCATATCCCCTTCTTTAAACCGCAGGCTGCGGGTAATGGCCTTAAGGAAATGGGATTTACCAACGCCATTATTGCCAATGATAGTATGGATATTGGTCGGCGGGAATGACTCCGGAATAACGTTAACAACAAAGTGCACATCGGCAGAGACTGACTCAGAATCACAAGAAAAACGGTAGTGGCTGAGTGCTTGGCGACCATTGATAATGTTGCTGAACTGCCCCAAAATTGTTGATTCCGAAACATAACGCTGTAGTGAATCAGTCATTACTGGCTGCATTTTGTTGAGGCAATAAAATTCAGGATTGAATACCACATCATTAAGAGCGCGCAAAATTTCACCTGAGACCTCCGGTCCCAGTGTCATAAGATTACTGTAGTACTCATCACTCTGGCCCAGACTGTAAAATTCGGCGCCCAGCATCGGGAATGTTTTGCCTGTTGGGGGCCTTTTGCTTTCCAGTAACGGTTCCGGGCAACCAATTTTGACATAGCCAATGTCGTGGTTATTCCTATGGTCGTCGAAATAGGTCAGATAATACTGAGTATTGTATTTTCCCCAGTCATCCCAATTGTCTTTCTTCAGAACAACAGTATTTTGTGGGCGGTAATCTCCGCTTTCACTTCGTTCCATAACTGAAAAGGTCAACATATTGTATTCCATTGCAAAAGAGTAGGGAGTCAAGTCTGTTTTCGGCAGGTAAGAAAAGACCTTTAGGCGTTTGTCTTGTAAAATGGGACGAAGTGTCAACTTTTCATGACAGAACACTTCTGGCCTGACGAGGGATAGCGTATTATCCATCAATACGCTCCGCACGGTGATAATAAAGGTTAAAACGCATGCGTCTTGAAGTCTTTTGCCAGGACCGAATCGGCCTGACCCGCGAACTACTGGATCTGCTGGTTGAACGCCGCATCGATCTGCGCGGTATCGAAATTGCCGCCATTGGCCGCATCTATCTTAATTTCTCCACCATCAGTTTTGAGCAGTTCAGCCAGCTGATGGCGGAGATCCGCCGGATCCCCGGCGTGACTGACGTACGTACCGTCTCCTTCCTGCCTTCCGAGCGCGAACACCGCGCCCTGAGCGCACTGCTGGTGGCGCTGCCGGACCCGGTATTTTCCATTGATCTGAAAAGTAAAGTTGAGCTGGCTAACCCGGCGGCACAAAGCCTTTTCGCGCTCAATGAAGAGAAAATGCGGAACTACAGCGCCGGATCGCTGATCAGCGGGTTTAACTTCCAGCGCTGGCTGGAAAGCGAGCGGATCGCACCCGAAGCCCACCACGTTGTGCTTCAGGGCCGCGACTTCCTGATGGAGGTCACCCCGATCTACGCGGAGGAAGAAGAGGGCGCACTGCCTAACCCCGTTGGCGGCGTGGTGCTGCTCAAGTCCACCGCCCGTATGGGACAACAGTTGCAGAACCTGGCGGTGAACGACGACAGTGAATTCCAGCATATTGTTGCCGTCAGCACGAAAATGCGTCAGGTGGTGGACCAGGCGCGCAAGCTGGCGATGCTGGATGCACCGCTACTGATCGTCGGGGATACCGGCACCGGCAAAGACATGCTGGCGCGGGCCTGCCATCTGCGCAGCGCTAGGGGTAAAAAACCATTCCTGGCGCTGAACTGTGCCTCGCTGCCGGATGATGTCGCGGAAAGTGAACTGTTTGGCCATGCGGCCGGAGCCTATCCGAACGCGCTGGAAGGCAAAAAGGGCTTCTTCGAACAGGCCAGCGGCGGGTCAGTGCTGTTGGATGAGATCGGCGAAATGTCGCCCCGCATGCAGACCAAGCTGCTGCGCTTCCTTAACGACGGTACCTTCCGTCGGGTGGGCGAAGAGCACGAAGTGCATGTTAATGTCAGGGTGATCTGCGCCACGCAGAAAAACCTGATGGAACTGGTGCAGCGCGGGGAGTTCCGTGAGGACCTGTTCTACCGTCTGAATGTGCTGACGCTGAACCTGCCGCCGCTGCGCGACCGTCCGCAGGATATTCTGCCGCTGACCGAAATGTTTGTGGCGCGCTTTGCCGATGAGCAGGGCGTATCCCGTCCGAAACTGTCTGCCCAGCTTAACGCCTTCCTTACCCGCTATACGTGGCCGGGTAACGTGCGTCAGCTGAAAAATGCCCTGTATCGCGCACTGACACAGCTGGATGGTTATGAGCTGCGTCCTCAGGATATCGTCCTTCCGGAATATGCAATGGAGATGCCGCTGGCTGATGACGCAATAGAGGGATCGCTGGACGATATCACCAGTCGTTTTGAGCGGTCGGTGCTGACCCGGCTCTATCTGTCGTATCCCAGTACGCGAAAGCTGGCAAAACGCCTTGGCGTATCCCATACGGCGATTGCCAATAAGCTGCGTGAGTATGGATTGAGTCAGAAAAAAACCGAGGCGGATTAGCGATCGGCAGAAGGGCTGACAGGGGGCAGACTGTGAAAGCAGTCTGCCCTGGACGTTACTTCAGGGATGCCAGAGCGGCATCGTAATCCGGTTCAGTGGTAATTTCATTCACCAGCTGGCTGTAAATAACTTTATCCTGCTCATCCAGCACCACTACGGCACGCGCCGTCAGGCCGGTCAGTGGGCCGTCAACAATAGCAACACCGTAGTCTTTTTTGAACTCGCTGCCGCGCAGGGTAGAGAGCGTCACCACGTTGCTCAGGCCATCAGAGCCGCAGAAGCGTGACTGGGCAAACGGCAGATCGGCAGAAATACACAGCACCACGGCATTATCCACTTCACCGGCGCGCTGATTAAACTTGCGCACGGAGGTGGCGCATACGCCGGTATCGATGCTGGGGAAAATGTTCAGGACTTTACGTTTGCCCGCATAGTGGGACAGAGAGACATCGGAGAGATCTTTGGCCACCAGGGTGAACGGTTTTGCCGCCTGGCCCGGTGCTGGCAGTTGCCCGTCAACGGAAACCGGGTTGCCCTGGAAATGTACGGTCTGAGACATAATCTATCCTTTTAATGTTAATGGTGTTTAACCTGCTTCAGTGTATGCCATGCTGAAGCAGTGAGACAGTATAAATACGACATAATATGCGCCCGCCAAACCAATTGAAGGATTTGAGCATGAGATCGGTAAAAGCCTGGCCGGAAAACTGGCCGTTACATTCGCCGTTTGTGATCGCACGCGGTGCCCGCAGTGACGCGGGCGTGGTGGTGGTTGAGCTGGAAGAGAACGGTATCAAAGCGGTGGGGGAATGTACCCCGTATCCACGCTACGGCGAGAGTGAGGATTCTGTGCTGGCGCAAATCAGCGCGCTGCTGCCAGCGCTGGAGCAGGGGCTGACGCGAGAAGAGCTGCAGCAGCGGCTGCCCGCCGGAGCAGCACGCAATGCTATCGACAGTGCCCTGTGGGGCCTTGAGGTGGCCCGCGATGGCCAGAATCTGTGGCAGCTGACCTCACAGCAGGCACCGGCGCTGATTGAGATTGCACAAACCGTCAGTATCGACGGCCCGGAGATGATGGCCAGCAGCGCGCTGGCGCTGTGGGAGAACGGTGCGCGGCTGCTGAAAATAAAACTGGATCATCATCTGATCACCGAACGTCTTGTGGCCATCCGCAGTGCGGTGCCGGAGGCCACGCTGATCGTCGATGCCAACGAGTCCTGGCAGAGCGAAGGGCTGGCAGCGCGCTGTCAGCTGCTGGCCGATCTTGGCGTCGCGATGCTGGAACAGCCACTCCCTGCCGGGGAAGACGCGGCGCTGGAAAACTTCATTCATCCGCTGCCCATTTGTGCGGATGAAAGCTGCCACACCGTAGAAAGCCTGCCGGCGCTGCGCGGACGCTATGAGATGGTGAATATCAAACTGGACAAAACCGGCGGTCTGACGGCCGCGCTGACGCTGGCGCAGGCCGCAGCAGACCAGGGGTTTGGCATCATGCTTGGCTGTATGCTGTGCACCTCACGCGCCATTCGCGCAGCGTTACCGCTGGTGCCGCAGGCGCGTTTTATTGATCTTGATGGCCCGACCTGGCTGGCGGTGGATGCGGAACCCGCCCTGCCGTTCAGCTGCGGGCGCATCGAGCTGTCACGGCTGCCAGTAGAGTAAATCGACCAGCGCCCCGAGATAGCGTTCGCTGGCCTCATCGGCGGCCACTGGCGGGAATTCCGCCGTAATGCAGGGCAGGCTGATATCCGCACACCAGCTGCCAAACGAACCCGGCGTGGCATAGCCGACGCTGCTGACCAGCGGCAGGCCGGTTTTTGCCGCCAGCCAGTGACCCAGCGGACTGCTATCAGGGTCTTCGATACAGGCCAGCGGCTCATGGAACGTGACAATCCAGGCAGGGGACAGCCGGTGGATCAGCTGGCACAGCGCCGCCGTTTCCGGCTCTGAACCGGCATGTTCCCCGGTGGAGAGCAACACATCGCGCTCATCGGCCACGCTGTTCCAGCGGTACACCGTTTCACCGTGCTGCCAGTTGGCAGCAGGAAAGTTGCGGTTAAGGTCGACCCCACTGGCATTGGCGCGCAGGCCAAGCTGACAGCCATCGGGGTTCACCGCCAGCACCACGTGATGACGACGATGACTGTCCTGTAACGTGCGCATGGCGCAGGAGAGGGTCACCACGGCGGCAGTTTCATCTCCGTGCGTTCCGGCCAGGATCAACCCGCTGTCCTCGCTGGCCAGCGGGGCCGGGAACCAGAGCAGTGGCGCACCCAGCACCGACTGCCCGTACTGTTGCGGGCGGGCATCAAGGCGACCGCGCAGCGGGCGGGGGTGGAATAACGACATGGGCAGGGCTCCGGATAGACTGTTCTGTGCTAAAACTAGCATATTGCCCGGGAAGGTACATCGCCTGGGTGTTGAATAAAAACACTATTTCACCGCATGTCATTTGCGTTACAGTGCCAGCAGTAAGAAAATCCCGCAGTTTTGCTGACAGGTAAGGATCCCGGAATGAGAAAATCCCCCTCTTTTGCGCTGGCCGCTCTGGCGCTGTGTATTGTCTCCACGTCTCGCGCTGCCGATGTTCCGGCGGGCACTGCGCTGGCCGCGCGCCAGGAAATCGTTCGTCACATTAAAGATGAACCCGCCTCGCTCGACCCGGTAAAAGCGGTGGGGCTGCCGGAGATCCCGGTGATCCGTGACCTTTTTGAAGGCTTAACCAATCAGGATGCCAGCGGAAAAATCGTACCGGGCGTCGCTACCACCTGGCAGACCAACGACAATAAGACTTGGATCTTTACGCTGCGCAAAGATGCCCGCTGGTCAAACGGTGACACTGTCACTGCTGCGGACTTTGTTTACAGCTGGCGGCGGCTGGTCGACCCCAAAAATACTTCAACCTTCGCCTGGTTTGCTGAACTGGCGGGCATACAGAATGCCGGGGCCATCGTTAAAGGTGATATGAGCCCGGACAAGCTGGGCGTCAGCGCCATCGATGATACCCATCTGCAGGTCACGCTCGACAGGCCGGTGCCGTATTTTGTCAGCCTCACCGCTAACTTCAGCCTGTTCCCTGTACCTGAAAAGGTTATCGCCACCTATGGCGACCAGTGGACGCGTCCGGGTAATCTGGTGGGTAACGGTGCCTACCAGCTGAACAGCCGGGTGGTAAATGAGAAAGTCGTGCTGGTTCGCAATTCGCACTACTGGGATAACGCGCATACGGTGCTGACCAAAGTGACCTATGTGCCGATCAGTGAAGAGTCCAGTGCCACCAAGCGCTATCGAGCGGGGGATATTGATATCACCGAATCGTTCCCGAAAGAGCTGTATGGCTTGCTGAAAAAACAGATCCCCGGTGAGGTTTACACCCCTGACCAGTTGGGCACCTACTACTATGCGTTTAATACCCGCAAAGGGCCAACGGCTGACGTGCGTGTGCGTCAGGCGCTCTCCTGGTCCATCGACCGCAAAATTATTGCCGAAAAAGTGCTGGGAACCGGAGAAAAACCGGCCTGGCACTTCACGCCTGACGTCACGGCTGGCTTTACGCCGAAAGCCAGCTTTATGCAGCAGCACAGCCAGGAGGAGCTGAACGCTCAGGCGAAAGCCCTGCTGGCCGCGGCGGGTTACGGGCCGACCCATCCGCTTAACCTCACGCTGCTGTATAACACCTCAGAGACGCACAAGAAAATTGCGATTGCCGTCGCCTCAATGTGGAAGAAAAACCTCGGGGTGGACGTGAAGCTGCAAAACCAGGAGTGGAAAACCTATATTGATAGCCGCAACAGCGGCAACTTTGATGTGATCCGCGCGTCCTGGGTCGGGGATTATAATGAGCCGTCCACCTTCCTCAGCCTGCTTACCTCCACCCACAGCGGTAATATCTCCGGCTTCAAGAGTGCAGAGTACGACGCCGTGCTGGCCCAGGCCAGCCGTCAGACGAATGACAAGGCGCGTAACGACGACTATAACCGGGCGGAGCAGATTATCGCCGGACAGGCCCCGATCGCGCCGATTTATCAGTACACCAACGGACGGCTGATCAAGCCGTATGTGAAGGGTTATCCCATCACCAACCCGGAAGATGTCGCCTACAGCCGTACCCTGTATATTTTAAAACACTGACCGTACGTCCGGCGTCATCGCCAGGATAAGCCGCGGCACCGGTTGCTGCTTATGCCATTGAGCCGCGGGGATGTGGTGCATAATGCAGCAACTCAGTTTGACGGTGATGATGATGAAACGATTTGCTCTGCTTGTGTTTGTGGTGATGCTCAGTGGCTGCGCACTGAAACAGTATCCTGCTTCTCCGCCGGTTAGCGCGGTGCAGGCCGATCAGCTCGACTGCCAGGGCGTGCAGCAGCAAATCGCTGAACAGAAAAAAGTGCAGCAGGAAATTGATAAAAAAGGGGAGTTTGATGCCCTGACCGTGGTAGGTGCCGCAATGGACTTTGGCATTGGCAACGGTATAGCCAAACAACAGGCGCAAAAACACGCCACGGAGCGTGAACGGCAGTTGAACGATCTGGCCACCCGCAAATGTTCCCGGCGCGTTTAGGAAACAGATCGTTACAAAGCGCGAGCTCTATCACAGAACGGCAGACCGGTGCTTGAGACCCGCGTATAATACCTTATCGTGTGAACACTGGATTGTTACTGCATTTTAGCAGGCAAAACCTGACCACCGGAGCTCCTCCGGCGGTCAGGTTTTTTTGTTTTCAGGCCGGGAAATGAAAATAGCAAAAGTGTTAAATAATAACGTGGTCATTGTCCATGACGAACAGGGGCATGAACTGGTGGTGATGGGTCGTGGGCTGGCGTTTAAAAAGCGCAGCGGAGAAGAACTCGATCCGGCGCTGGTTGAAAAAACCTTTGCGCTGAAAAGTCAGGAGCTGACCGGGCGTCTGGGCGAACTGCTGTCTGAAATCCCGCTGGAGGTAGTGATTGCCACAGAATGTATCATTGCGCTGGCGCGGGAGCAGCTCGGTAGTCCGCTTCATGACAGTCTGGCTATTGCGCTGACCGATCATGTTAATTTTGCCCTGACCCGGCATCAGCAAAACCTGCCGATCCGTAACGTGCTGCAGTGGGAGATCCGAAGCCTCTATCCGAAGGAGTATGCAATCGGGCTGGCGGCGCTGGATATTATCGAAAAGCGCCTGCAGGTACGACTGCCGGAGGATGAAGCCGGGTTTATTGCCCTGCATCTGGTTAATGCCCAGCTGGGCAGCGAGATGCCCGCTGTGATGCACATCACTAAATTTATGCAGGAGATCCTGCATCTGGTGAAGTACCAGCTACAGCTCGATTATCAGCCCGACTCGCTAAGTTATAACCGCTTTGTCACCCATCTAAAATTTTTCTCGCAGCGGATGCTGGGAAAACGCGGCGTTTATAGCGATGACGAATCGCTGCACGATGTGGTTCGCGATCGTTATCCTGCGGCCTACCGGTGCGTGGACAAAATTGATCGCCATGTGAGAAAGAATTACGACTACGCGCTGGGCAGTGAGGAGCGGATGTTTTTAACAATCCATATTGAGCGTGTCAGGAAGGAGACGCTGGCGCTGGATGATGATAAAGATGAGGCCTGATGGCCTCATCTCCTCACATGCTGTGAAAGTTTACGCCGGGTTCAGCACCCGGCGCGTGCGGCCTGAGCTCAGGTAGTCCGCAATATAGTCCTGGGAAATCTCTCCGCTGTAGCGACCGTCCTCGTCGACAATGGGCATCCACACCATATTGTGTTCATACAGCTTGGACAGCACCACGCGCAGGTTCTCTTCGGCTTTACCGGTGACGGTAAAGTGATGCAGCCTGTCGGCACAGACACCGCTGGCACCGCGCGCCTCGCGGCGTTTAACAAAGCCCAGCGGTCGGCCGTCCTCGTCGACCACCGTAATCGAACGCAAATCGTGATCGTCCATCATGCCGAACGCATCCGCCAGCGGGGTAGACTTTTGCACGGTATGGGTCGGCTGCTGGTCGGTGACATCGCCCGCCTGCACCAGTAACAAACGCTTCAGCGTACGGTCCTGGCCGACGAACGATCCGACAAATTCATTGGCCGGCTTCGCCAGCAGCTCGTCCGGGCTGGCACACTGCACGATCTTTCCCTGACCGAACACGGCAATGCGGTCACCCAGTTTCAGCGCTTCATCAATGTCATGGCTGACCAGCATCACGGTCTTTTTCAGCTGGCGCTGCATATCAAGAAACTCATTCTGGATCACCTCGCGGTTAATCGGGTCGACGGCACCGAACGGCTCATCCATCAGCAGCACCGGTGGATCTGCCGCCAGTGCGCGGATGACGCCGATACGCTGCTGCTGGCCGCCCGACATTTCACGCGGGTAGCGCTGCAGAAACTTATTCGCATCCAGCGCCATCATGCTCATCAGCTCGCTGGCACGCGCCTTACAGCGCTGCTTATCCCAGCCCAGCATGCGCGGCACCACGGTGATGTTCTCTTCAATAGTCATATTCGGGAACAGGCCAATCTGCTGGATGACGTAGCCAATATTACGACGCAGCGTCACGGTATCCAGCCCGCTGGTGTCTTCACCGTTGATGAGGATTTTACCACTGCTGGACGGGATCAGCCGGTTGATCATTTTCAGCGTGGTGGTTTTACCACAGCCGGAAGGGCCGAGCAGTACGCACATCTCACCCTCAGGGACATTTAGGCTGACGTTGTCGACGGCATTAAAGCTGTTGCCGTTTTTCTGCCTGAAGGTTTTGGTGAGATTTTCCAGTTTTATCATTATCGAATCCCCTTAGGTGTCAGTGCTATCTGCAAACGGTGCAGCAGCCAGTCAAGCACGATCGCCAGTAAGCAGATCATTAATGCACCAGCAATCAACATGCGGATATCGCTTCCGCTAATTCCATCCAGCAGCAGCAGGCCAAGACCGCCCGCGCCAATCACCGCTGCGATGGCCATCACGCCGACGTTCATCACCACCGCCGTGCGGATACCGCCAAAAATCACCGGCAGGGCCATAGGAATTTCGACCCAGCGCAGGCGCTGCCAGAAAGTCATCCCAATCCCGCGTCCCGCTTCACGCAGGCCGTCGGGCAGATTTTCCAGCGCCGTGTGGGTGTTGCGCACAATCGGTAACAGAGAATAGAGAAACACCGCTGTGACGGCGGGCAGGACACCAATGCCCTGACCGATCAGTGAAAAAAGCGGGATCATCAGGCCAAACAGGGCGATAGAAGGAATGGTCAGCACAATAGTGGCCAGTCCAAGTACCGGCGTCGCCAGCCATTTAAAACGCACAATCAGAATACCGAGCGGCACGCCCGCAACAATGGCGAAACCGACGGCCAGCGCCACCAGCCACAGGTGCTGAAAGGTGAGGGTGCCGAGATAGCCGGCATTATCAATCATATAATGGATCGTCTCCACGAAGCCTCCTTACAGCATGTTGTGGGATGTCAGGAAATCACGGGCCACCTGCTGAGGCGACTGGTGGTCGATATCCACACGCTTGTTCATTTCAGTGATGGCTTCGTCGGTGATCAGCGGCGACAGCTTATTCAGCGCCGCTTCCAGACCCGGATGATCCCGCAGCGCTTTCTCGGTCACCACCGGAGTCACCGCATAGCTGGGGAAGAAACCTTTGTCATCTTTCAGCACTTTCAGTTCGAAGCCTTTTACCCGGCCGTCGGTGGTATATACCAGTCCGGCGTCAACAAAACCGTCACGAATGGCGTTATACACCAGTCCCGGATCCATCTGGCGGATCTGCGGGCGATCCAGCGGCATATTGTAGGCTTTCTGCAGGGGTTTAAGCCCATCTGAACGTCCGGCAAACTCCAAATCCAGTCCCAGCATCCAGTTGTGGTCAGGGTCGTTTTTACGCACCTGCTCAATTTTCGCCACCAGCTGCGACAGAGTCTCAATGTTTTCGGCTTTCGCACGTTCGGCGGACATCGCAAAGGCGTAAGTGTTGTTCATCGGGGCGGGTTTCAGCCACACCAGCCCCAGCTTTGCATCCAGCTTTTTCACCGTCTGATAGGCCTGCTCTGACGACATGCGCTGAGTGATGTTATTGAAAATAATCAGCGAGGTGCCGGTATACTCCCAGGCCATGTCGACCTGTTTATTGATCATCGCGTTACGGGCAATCACGGTAGCAATATTGGTCTTGGGTTCAACCTCAAAGCCCTGTTTACGCAGATACTGCGTGGTGAGCGCAGATAAAATATGCTGCTCGGTAAAACTCTTGGTGGTCATGACAATAGGCGCGGCAGCGGCCATACCGCTTAACGCCAGTGATGCCGCCAGGGCAAGCGCGCTCGCCTGAAGCCAGCGGGAAAGAAGGGGGGTACCAGCCATAGTCAGCTCCCTGTTATTTTTAAGCCGTATGCGGGCTGAGAAGACGGCCGAGGCCGGCCAGCAATAAATCGAGGATCAGGGCAAAAAGCGCCGTTGCCGTTGCCCCCAGGATCAACGTCGGGAAATCATTGAGGTAGATACCGGGGAAAATCAGCTCACCGTAACTGCTGGCACCAATCAGAAACGCTAGCGGAGCTGTACCCACGTTGATCGCCATCGCCACGCGAATGCCGGATAACATCACGGGCATTGCATTAGGAAGCTCGACCTGACGCAGGCGCTGTCCCCGGGTCATGCCGATACCGTCGGCCGCTTCCAGCAGCGATGACGGTACCGAACAGAGCCCGGCATAGGTGTTACGCACAACCGGCAGCAGTGAGGCGAGGAAGAGGGCAACGATCGCCGGACGGTCACCGATGCCGATCACCACCATCGCCAGCGCCAGTACCGCCAGCGGCGGCAGCGTATTGCCGATGTTAAAGATCTGCATGATGTACTCTGCCCAGCGGCGCGCGCCAGGACGGCTGAGGGCGATACCGCTGGGGATGCCCACCAGCAGCGCAAACAGCATGGACCAGAACACCAGCGTCATATGCTGCTGGCCCAGATAGATCAGATCGACGCGTTTTGCCTTAATGGTTTCAAACCCCAGCCCCCAGACCAGCAGGGCAACGATCGCGGCAATAAAAAGCGCCGCCAGTAAGGCACGCCGTAACAGCGTGGTAGGTTGCATATCAGTGTTCTCCCTGGAACGCGGGTAAGCATTAAAAGTGTTGATCTCATGGGCGATTATCACTTTACCCGGTAAACTAGCCCTCAAATCTATAGCAGCGAAACGGCAGAACTGGCAAATTTTTGGCTGAAAATCAGCAGGATACTTTTTCGCTAAATGTGCCTGCAGCCCTTGATAGCACAGGAAAAATTAACGATGAAAAAAATTCATCGTCAAAAGGTGACACCGTCACAAAAGTAAAAATAAGCACAATTCGGAAACTGCCGTGCGAAATATCATCCACACTTTCAGGCTCTACTTCAGAAAGGGACACCATGTCGGAATCAATTGCTACGCCCGTTAAGTCACGCCACTGGATCCTGATTGCCTCGATGCTGGCCATGTTCATGGCGGCGATTGAAGTGACTATCGTGGCCACCGCGATGCCGACCATCATTGCTGAACTGGGCGGTTTTTCGCAGTTTGGCTGGGTTTTTTCTATCTATCTGCTGACCCAGGCGGTCAGCGTGCCGATTTACGGGCGGCTGGCCGATCTGTGGGGCCGCAAACGCATGTTCTTTATCGGCACCGGGCTGTTTCTTGTCGGGTCTGTGCTGTGCGGGTTCGCCACCCATATGGGCTGGCTGATCCTGTTCCGCGCCTTCCAGGGGTTAGGGGCCGGGGCCATTATGCCGCTGACCTCGACGATTATTGCCGATGTCTATCCGCCCAAAGAGCGGGCTGGCGTTCAGGGATGGCTGTCGAGCGTCTGGGGCGTTGCCGCCATTGTCGGGCCGCTGACCGGAGCCTGGCTGGTACAGCATTTCAACTGGGCACTGATTTTCTGGGTCAACGTGCCCATTGGCATCCTGTCAATGCTGCTGCTGGCGCGCTTCTTCCCGGAGTCGAAAGCGCGCAGCCCGCACCGGCTTAACCTGGCGGGCAGCGCGTGGCTGATGCTGACCGTCAGTGCGCTACTGGTGGCCTTGTTACAGGCTGAGGCGCTTGGTGCTACGCGGGTGGTGGGACTGTTGCTGCTGGCCGTGCTGACCGGGATAGCACTGGTACGGCACGAACGCAGCGCCCGCGAACCGCTGTTCCCGGCGGCGATCTGGCGCAGCCGCACGTTGCTGGCCGGTAACGCGGGCAATCTGATGATTGGGGCGGCCATGATGGGCATCAGTGCCTTTCTGCCGACGTGGATACAGGGGGTTAACGGCGGCACGCCGCTGCAGGCGGGCAGTGCGCTGGCCATGATGTCGATCGGCTGGCCGCTGGCCAGTACCCTCAGTGGCCGACTGATGCAGCGTACTTCTTACCGTTTTACCGCGCTGCTGGGCTCGGTGCTGCTGATCCTCGGTACCGGTCTGCTGCTGACGCTGCACCGTGAAAGTCCGGTGTGGCACGCCGGGCTGTTCGCCTTTGTGATCGGGACGGGAATGGGCATGACCAGCACCACCTTCCTTATTGCCGTGCAGAACACCGCAGACTTCGCCATTCGCGGTATCTGCACCGCATCGATTATGTTTAGCCGCATGCTCGGGTCGGCACTCGGCACTGCGGTGATGGGCGCGGTGCTGAACTACAATTTGCTATTGCGCCTGCCAGACGATACCGATCCGGTGCAGCAGGTGATGTCACACGGCCAGCGGCAGCAGATTGACCCGTCAACGTTGACGGTGATGTTGAATGAAATCGCGCATTCGCTGCACTGGGTGTTTGCCGTTTCGGCCGTTATCGCGGGGATGAGTCTGGTGATTTCGCGCTTTGTTCCGGCAGAAAAGCCGATCTGAAACGGGAGAGGGGGGTGGGCCGGTTTGCCGGTCACCCCGCCGGGGTCATACGTTACTGTGCCGGGGCATCCTGCGAGGTGCCGGCGCTGGCAGGAACGCTGCTGTCAGCATCGTTACCACTGCGCTTATAAACAATTTTCTGCGTGTCGTTTTCACAATGGCCGACAACCTGTCCGCCAGCCTGATCCGCCTGATCGTTAGGAACCACATCCAGCGTAAAGCCAGAGGCGGGAACCCCATTATTAATAATTTTCTGATTAATATCCGCTTTGACCGTTTCGCACGAAGCCTGTACCGCAAGCGGTGCGGCAAAGAGCAGTGCGGTTAATACCCAATTAATGCCTTTCATTTGTTCATCCTTTTTGCATGAAATCTGCGCTAACTATAGCAGGAAAGTCAGCTTATGGCGTAACAGCACGACCGGTACGGCGATCGAGGCAGCGCAGCGTATTAGGCTCCCAGTACGCATTGAGGTTCATGCTCTTTTCACAGCCTTCCTGGGTGTCAAAAGCCTGATCCACCCGGTCAAACTCTTTTTCCACGCGGTTATTCACTTTGCCACGCAGGCGGTGAGTGGCATCCCACTGCTCTTTCTGTTCGCGGGCCTGCTCTTTCGTCAGCGCATTATCGCCATCCTGAATAATCAGGTGGTCAGTGCGCGCCTGGGCAGCGTGCTGAACGGAAAACAGCGCGGTCAGCAGCAGCAACGGCAAAGAGGCCTTAGCCAGACGTTGTTTTACAGTTTTCATGATGTTCGTTTCCTTGTTGGGGAGCATACAGCCACGGCATCTGCACTTGGCAGATCATGTGTTGTAGTATATCACCAGCTTTCGGGCACCCACCAGCCGTGCGGTACCGCCGTTGAACATTAAGAGAGAAAAGTCCCTGTGTTGACCACAACATTACTGTTTTTTGCTACGGCCCTGGCCGAAATTATTGGCTGCTTTCTGCCCTACCTGTGGCTAAAAAAGAATGCGTCTGCCTGGCTGCTGCTGCCTGCAGGACTCAGCCTGATGGTGTTCGTCTGGCTGCTGACGCTGCATCCGGCGGCCAGCGGTCGCGTCTATGCGGCCTATGGCGGCGTGTATGTGGTCACCGCGCTGCTGTGGTTACGTATCGTTGACGGGGTAAAACTTAGCAGCTACGACTGGGTCGGTGCTGCCGTGGCATTTTGCGGCATGCTGATTATTGTCGCGGGGTGGGGACGGGCCTGAAAACAGACCCGGAGAGACTGAATTACGCTTTATGTACCCGCAGACCCGCCTGGCTCTGACCGACCGGCATCATCTCCAGCGCGCTGATATTGACGTGCTTTGGCAGGGTGGCCACCCACCACACGGCCTCGGTCACATCCTCCGGCGTCAGTGGTTCAGTACCGTCATACACACTGTCGGCGCGGCTGTCATCGCCTTTAAAACGGACGTTCGAAAACTCCGTACCACCAACCAGGCCCGGTTCAATATCGGTCACACGCAGTGCGGTGCCGTGCAGGTCGGTGCGCAAGTTAAAGCTGAACTGGCGGACGAACGCCTTGGTGGCACCGTAAACATTGCCGCCCGGATACGGCCAGCTGCCGGCGATAGAGCCGATATTAATGATATGACCGACATTGCGCTCCACCATGCCGGGCAGCAGCGCGCGTGTCATATACACCAGGCCTTTGTTGTTGGTGTCGATCATATCCTCCCAGTCTTCCAGGCTGGCACGCTGTGCAGGCTCAATGCCCAGCGCCAGTCCGGCATTGTTGACCAGAATATCGATGTTGCGCCACGCCGCAGGCAGGGAGGCCACGGCCGCGTCGATGCCCGCACGGTCGCGCACGTCCAGCACCAGCGTGTGAATACTGTCGCCGTATTCTTCTTTCAGCGCATCCAGACGTTCCTGGCGGCGGCCGGTAGCAATCACCTGATGGCCCTGGCTGATAAAGCGGCGGGTAATGCTCTGACCAAATCCAGCGGTCGCCCCGGTAACAAATACAATCATCTCGCTGTTCCTTAACCCGTTTTAGATTTTTCCCACCTTATCATTTCAGGGCAGAGCTGATAAGGCGCTATTGATGGTGACGAATAAGAAAAGCTGCACCAACAGCGTGCAGTCGCCGCCTGGCCTGCCTTATGGCAGTGCGCTACAGGCGGGCAGAATGCGCGGGCCAGGTGTTTTTTACTTCAGAGCAATCGGTTGCCTTTTTAGCAACCGGTTGCGCAACCGTTTTACTCTTTTAAAATGCGCCTTCACTCCTCTTTTTCTTTGTAACCATTTGAATAAAAGAGAAAAATTGAAAACTGGACGAATGGCATAACTCTTGCAAATCTTAAGCGATACGATCCCGCACTGCCGACCCGCATCGCGGCCTGATTTTAAGGAACAGTTATGACACAGCACTATACCCAGGCCATTCGCGCCCGTTTTTTTGATATCACCCGAACGGTGGAAGAACCGCAACAGCTGCCCGAGGCGGCACGCTATTTTGATGATGGCCTGCTGCTGCTGGATGGCGGTACGGTCGTCGGGTTGTGGGACTGGGAGGAGGGCCGTCATCTGCTACAGGACGGCAGGACGCTGCTGGACTGCCGTGACCGGCTGATTGTGCCGGGGTTTGTCGATACGCACATCCATTACCCGCAAACCGAGATGATCGGTGCCTTTGGCGAACAGTTGCTGGAGTGGCTGGATCAGTACACCTTCCCGGTGGAAAGCCAGTATCACTGCCCACAGCACGCCGCCCGCATGTCAGACTTTTTTCTGCAGCAGTTGCTGAGTAACGGCACGACCACCGCGCTGGTCTTTGGCACCGTCCATCCGCAGTCTGTCGAGGCCCTGTTTACCGCCGCCTCAGCGCTGGAGATGCGCTTGATTGCCGGTAAAGTGATGATGGATCGCAACGGCCCGGACGCTCTGATGGAAACGCCGGAGCAGAGCTACCGGCAGACCCGGGAACTGATTGAACGCTGGCACCGTCATGGCCGCCTGGGCTATGCGCTGACGCCGCGTTTTGCCCCGACGTCGTCCCCGGCGCTGCTGGCGAAAGTGCAGCAGCTGCGTGAAGAATTTCCGGACACCTGGCTGCATACGCATCTCAGCGAAAATCCGCAGGAGGTGGCGTGGGTAAAAGCCCTGTTCCCCCAACACAGCGGCTACCTGGATGTGTATCATCAGTATCAGCTGACCGGTAAGCGCAGCGTGTTCGCCCACTGCCTGCATCTGGACGACAGTGAGTGGAACTGTCTGCACCACACCGGCTCGGCGGTGGCCTTCTGTCCGACGTCGAACCTGTTTCTCGGCAGCGGCCTGTTCGACCTGAACACCTGCTGGCATAAAGGGGTCAAAATGGGGATCGGCACTGACGTCGGGGCAGGCACCACCTTTAATCTGCTGCAGACAATGGGCGAGGCGTACAAGGTAGGCCAGCTTCAGCGCTATAAGCTCTCCGCGTGTGAGGCGTTTTACCATGCCACGCTGGGTGGGGCGAGAGCCCTGGATCTGGATGGAAAGATTGGTAATTTCATGCCGGGTAAAGAGGCGGATTTTGTGATGCTCGATCCAGCAGTTTCGCCGCTGCAGCAGATGCGTCACGCCAACAGCCGCGATATCTGGGAGCAACTGTTTGTGCTGATGACCCTGGGCGACGACCGCAATATTGCCGCCACCTGGATCAACGGCCGCTGCGTATGGCAGCGTGACGAGAAGGAGCAGGCCGCATGATCCAGTTCTTACTTAACCAGCGCCTGGTCAGCGAGGACCATATCGACCCCAATACGACGGTGCTGAACTATCTGCGCCAGCATCAGCGCCGCTGCGGCACGAAAGAGGGCTGCGCCTCCGGCGACTGCGGCGCGTGTACCGTGACGCTTGGCCACGTGGAGGGAGGGCGCATGCGTTACCAGACGGTTAACAGCTGCCTGACCTTTGTCAGCCATTTGCAGGGCAAGCAGCTGATCAGCGTGGAAGATCTGCGCCAGCCGGAGGGACTGCACAGCGCACAGCAGGCGATGGTGAACTGCCATGCCTCACAGTGTGGCTTCTGCACTCCCGGATTTGTGATGTCGATTTTTACCCTGCAAAAAAACGGCGGTGAGGTGGAAAACCACCAGATAGAGCAGGCACTGGCCGGTAACCTCTGCCGCTGTACCGGCTACCGGCCCATCGTCGACGCCGCGCGACAGGCCTGCGCTGCAGAGGGGACAGACAGCTTTCAGCAGCAGGAGGCGGCCACCGTGGCGCAACTGCTGTCACTGCACTCCCAGGAGATGCAGGAACTCCGCTGGCAGGGCAACCGCTGCCTGCTGCCGAAAACCATCAAACAGCTCAGTGATGCGTTGCTCGCTCACCCCGGGGCGATGCTGCTGGCCGGCGGTACCGACCTCGCGCTGCAGGTTACACAACGCGGCGAAACCCTGCCGCTGCTGATCGCGGTTGGCCAGATCGATGAGCTGAAGCAGTGCGTCAGTCATGATGACGAGAGGGTGATAGGCGCGGGGGTATCCCTGAGTGCATGCTGGCAATGGCTGGGCGAAGCGATCCCGGCGCTGACGCAGATCCTGGCGCGGTTTGCCTCGCAGCAGATCCGTAACCTCGGTACGCTGGGCGGCAATATCGGTAACGCCTCACCGATTGGTGATATGCCGCCGATGCTGCTGGCGCTGGATGCCTCCCTGATCCTGCAGCAGGGCGACCAGCAGCGTCGCCTGCCGCTGGCGGATTTTTTCCTTAGTTACCGCAAAACGGCACTGCGTGAGGGCGAATTTATCCGGGCGGTGGCGATCCCCCATAGCGCAACGGAAGAGCATTTCCGCGCCTGGAAGGTCTCAAAACGGCGTGAGGACGATATCTCGGCGGTATTTGCCGCCTTTACGCTGGCCACCGATGACGCAGGCCGGGTCAGCCGCGTGCGTATCGCCTTTGGCGGTATGGCGGAAACTCCCCGACGCGCCTTTCACTGTGAACAACAACTGCTGGGGCAGCCGCTGACCGCCGCGACGGTTGAGAACGCCTGCCGCGCCCTGGAGCAGGATTTCCAGCCCCTGAGCGATTTTCGCGCCAGCGCGGCCTACCGCCTGCAGCTGGCAAAAAACCTGCTGCGGCGTTATCACGCCTCAATGAGCGGTGAACTGACTCTGACGGAGGTCTCTGACTATGTCCCATAAACCCCCGGTCGTTATACCGGATGCGCTGGCGCAACAGTTTCAACAGGACACTCCGGGTGGCGTGGGCAAAAGCACCCGCCACGACAGTGCCGCGATGCACGTCAGCGGCGAAGCGCGCTATATCGACGATCGCCTGGAGCTGCCCGGCATGCTGCATCTCTGGCCCCGGCTCAGCGAACATGCTCATGCGCGCATTCTCAGCATTGATGTCGCGCCATGCTATCGTGTTCCGGGCGTAGTTCAGGTGCTGACCTGGCAGGACGTGCCCGGCGAGCTGGATATCGGGCCGCTGGAACCTGGCGATCCGCTGATGGCAAAAGAGATCGTGGAATACGTCGGGCAGATGGTACTGGTGGTGGCGGCAGAGAGTGAACAGGCGGCCCGTCAGGCCGCCGCACTGGCAGTGATAACCTGTCAGCCGCTGACCCCGATCCTGGATGTAAAGCAGGCTCTCGCTCAGGGCAGCTTTGTTCAGCAGCCGCATGTCCACCGGCGCGGAGATGCAGATGCGGCGCTGAAAAAAGCGGTGCATCGCCTGCGCGGAGAGTTTCATATCGGCGGGCAGGAGCACTTTTACCTGGAAACACAGGTGGCGCTGGTGGTGCCGGGTGAAGACCGCGCCCTTCAGGTGTACTCATCCACGCAAAACCCGACCGAGGTGCAAAAGCTCGTAGCGTCGGTGATGGGCCTGACGATGAACAAGGTGACCATCGATATGCGCCGTATGGGCGGGGGATTCGGTGGTAAAGAGACCCAGGCCGCAGGTGTCGCCTGCCTGTGCGCAGTGGCGGCACGCCTGACCGGACGACCGGCCAAAATGCGTCTGTCCCGGCGCGATGACATGCTGACCACCGGCAAGCGGCATCCCTTTTTTGTTCGTTACGAGGTTGGCGTGGATGCCGGGGGCCGTTTTAGCGGGGTAAAAATTGACCTGGCGGGTAACTGCGGCTATTCCCTGGATCTTTCCGGATCGATTGTCGATCGTGCGATGTTTCACGCCGATAATGCCTATTATCTGGGCGATGCGCTGATCACAGGCTACCGCTGCCGCACCAATACGGCCTCCAATACCGCCTATCGCGGCTTTGGTGGCCCGCAGGGCATGGTCGCGATAGAGCAGATTATGGACCATATCGCCCGCGAGCTGGGCCTTGACCCGCTGACGGTGCGCAAACGTAATTACTACGGCAAAGAGACGCGCAACGTCACCCATTATCATCAGACGGTACAGGATAACCTGCTGGATGAGATCACCGCACAGCTTGAGCAGAGCGCAGACTATGCCGCACGACGGGCGGAGATCGCCGCTTTCAACGCGGCCAGCCCGGTGATGAAACGCGGCCTGGCGCTGACTCCGGTAAAATTTGGCATCTCTTTTACCTCCAGTTTTCTCAACCAGGCGGGCGCGCTGCTCCTGATTTACACCGACGGCACGGTGCAGTTGAACCACGGTGGTACGGAGATGGGCCAGGGGCTGAATACCAAAGTGGCGCAGATTGTGGCGGAAGTGCTGCAAATTGACATCGACAGTATTCAGATCACTGCCACCGACACCGGCAAAGTGCCCAATACCTCCCCGACGGCGGCCTCCAGCGGTACCGATCTTAACGGTAAAGCGGCACAGAACGCGGCGGAGATCCTGCGCGACCGTCTGGTCGCCATGCTGTGCAGGCTGCACGCCTGCGAAGCGCAACAGGTGCGATTCAGTAACGGCGTGGTACAGGTCGGTGAAAACTATTTCAGCTTTGCCGAGGTGGCGCAGCTGGCCTGGCTGAATCAGGTACCACTGTCGGCCACCGGGTATTACCGCGTGCCGGGGATCCACTATGACCGCCTGGCCGGGCGCGGTGAGCCATTCTATTACTTTGCGTTTGGCGCAGCCTGTGCGGAGGTGCTGATCGACAGCCTGACCGGCGAGTATCGCCTGCTGCGTACGGACATCCTTCATGACGTCGGTGCCTCGCTCAACCCGGCTATTGATACCGGGCAGGTGGAGGGGGGCTTCGTACAGGGCATGGGTTGGCTGACCACGGAAGAACTGGTGTGGAATGATCAGGGGCGGCTGCTGACCGACGGCCCGGCCAGCTATAAAATTCCAGCCATTGGCGATGTGCCACACGACCTGCGGGTCACGCTGGTCGAAAATCGAAAAAATCCGAAGGACACGGTGTTCCACTCCAAGGCGGTGGGTGAACCGCCATTTATGCTGGGCATTTCGGTCTGGTGTGCATTACAGGATGCGGTGGCCAGCATTGGCGGTTATCGTCAGCACCCGCTGCTGGATGCGCCCGCTACGCCGGAGCGGGTGTTCTGGGGCGCAGAGAAACAGCGTGCAGGAGGCGGGCATGCGTAGCGACGACTGGATCACTATTCTGGCCAATCTGCGCGATCGCGGTGAGCCCTGCGTGCTGCTGACGGTGCTGGACGATCGCGGATCCGTGCCGCGCGATCGCGGCAGCAAGATGGTGGTGTCCGCCACTGCGACCTGGCTGACCATCGGTGGCGGCCATCTGGAACATCAGTCGGTGGCTATTGCGCGCGACATGTTACTCAACGGTCATTCACAGGCGCGCTGCGAACAGTTCAACCTGGGGGCCCGTCTCGGGCAGTGCTGCGGCGGGGTGTGCAGCGTGCTGTTTGAACCGCTGATACAGCCGCAGCCCCAGATCGCCGTGTTTGGTGCCGGACATGTCGGGCAGGCGCTGGTGAGCATTCTGGCTACGTTACCCTGTCACGTTTTCTGGGTCGATGAACGGCCGGAACAGTTTTCACGTGTGCCGGAGGGCGTCACTGTCTGCTGCCCCGAGGATCCGACAGAGCAGGTGAGGCAAATGCCGGCAGGCAGTTACTATGTGGTGATGACGCATCACCATCCGCGCGACCAGCAGCTTTGCGAGGCCATTCTGCGCCGTGACGATGCTGCCTATGTCGGCATGATTGGCTCGGCGACCAAGCGCCAGCGCTTTGAATACCGGCTGGAAGGGAAAGGCTTCAGCCGCGGGCAGATAGATCGCCTGCACTGCCCGATTGGTCTGCCGGAGGTGACGGGCAAGCTGCCCGCTGAAATCGCCGTCGCGGTCGCCGGGGAGATCGTTGCCTGTTATCAACGGCGGCAATGATTTTGCACGACCGTCCTCTGGCGATTATGCTGAGAGTTCAGCTACATGGAATGGGAGCAAAGAAATGAGGATCGCACCGTTAGTCTGGGCTATCAGTCTGGCCCTGACCGCCAGCGCACAAACCGCGCTGGCGGCAGAGTCGCAAAAGGAGAGTCGCCACATGGCATCGCAGCAGAATAATCCCTTCAGTCACGCCAGCCCACTGCCTTTTCAGGCTCCGCCCTTTGACCGTATCTCTGCCGGGGATTACCGTCCGGCGCTAACGGCGGCGATGGCGCAGAAGCGTGAAGAGATTGCCCGCATTGCGGATAATCCCGCCCCTCCGACGTTTGAAAACACCTACCAGGCGCTGGAGCAGAGCGGACAGAGCCTGCGGCGGGTAAATAACGTCTTCAGCGCCATGACCTCGGCCAATACCAGCGATGAACTCCAGGCGCTGGATGAAGAGATGTCACCGAAGCTGGCCGCGCTGGACGATGATATTAAACTGAACGGCAGGCTGTTTGCGCGGCTGGATAAGGTGTATCAGCAGCGTCAGCAGTCAGGCCTCGACGCGGAATCGCTGCGCCTGGTGGAAGTGACCTGGCAGGCATTTGTGCTGGACGGTGCGCGCCTGAGTGAGACAGAAAAAACCGAACTGAAAGCCCTGAATCAGGAGTCAGCCACGCTCGGCACCCGCTTTACCAATCGCCTGCTGGCAGCCACCAAGTCCGGCGGCGTGCTGTTTACCGATGCGCAGGCGCTGGCCGGTCTGAGCGAGGCGGATATCGCTGCCGCTGCCGGGGCGGCTGAGGCACGCGGCCTGAAAAATCAGTGGCTACTGGCCTTACAGAACACCACCCAGCAGCCCGATCTGCAGGCGATGAGCGACCGCAGCGCGCGTGAAAAACTGTTCACCGCCAGCTGGACCCGTGCCGAAAAAGGGGACGGTAATGATACCCGGGAACTGATTGCGCGACTGGCACAGGTGCGCGCAAAGCAGGCAAAACTGCTGGGCTATGACAGCTACGCCGCGTGGAAACTGCAGGATCAGATGGCAAAAACCCCCCAGGCCGCCCTTGATTTTATGCGGCAGATTGTGCCGGCGGCTACCGCCCGGGCACAGCGTGAAGCAGGGGATATTCAGGCGGTGATTGACCGGCAGAAGGGCGGCTTTACGCTGCAACCCTGGGACTGGCTTTTCTACGCTGAACAGGTGAGACGAGCGAAGTACGATCTGGATGAATCGCAGATCAAACCCTTCTTTGAGCTGAATAACGTGCTGGAAAATGGCGTGTTTTATGCGGCTACACAGCTGTACGGCATTACCTTTAAACCACGGCCAGACCTGCCGGTGTATCACCCGGATGTGAAGGTATATGAAGTGCTGGATAAGGATGGCAGCCCGCTGGCGCTGTTCTATGCCGACTGGTTTAAGCGTGATAACAAAGGCGGCGGCGCCTGGATGGGCAACTTTGTTGAGCAATCAACGCTGCTGGGCACCCGTCCGGTGATCTACAACGTGGCCAACTTCAGCAAACCTGTTGCCGGGCAGCCCGCGCTGCTCTCCTGGGACGATGTGATCACGATGTTCCACGAGTTCGGCCATGCGCTGCACGGTATGTTCGCCGACCAGCGCTATCCGAGCCTCTCCGGCACCGAAACTCCGCGCGACTTTGTGGAGTTTCCGTCACAGTTTAACGAGCACTGGGCCAGTTATCCTCAGGTGTTCAGTCATTTCGCCCGTCATTACCAGAGCGGGGAACCGATGCCTGCGGCACTGCGCGATAAAATGCTGCGTGCCAGCACCTTTAACAAAGGCTATGACATGAGCGAATTGCTGGCGGCAGCACTGCTCGATCTGCACTGGCACAGCCTGCGCGAGGGAGAGCCGCTACAGCAGGTGGATACCTTTGAGCAGGGCGCGCTGGAAAAAGAGCACATCCGTCTGGCGGCCGTACCGCCGCGTTATCGCTCCAGCTATTTCCAGCATATCTGGGGGAACGGCTATGCCGCCGGGTATTATGCCTATCTGTGGACCGAGATGCTGGCCGACGACGGGTTTACCTGGTTTGAGGAGCACGGCGGCCTGACACGGGAAAACGGCCAGCGTTTTCGTGATAACATTCTGTCGCGCGGTAACAGTGAAGATCTGCAGCAGCTCTATCACGACTGGCGCGGTCACGACCCGGTGATTGAGCCGATGCTGCACAACCGTGGCCTGAAATAAATCTTTCGCTGAAAGGAATTCTATGACGATTTTACTGCAACGCCGCCAGCTGCTGGTGGCGGGTGCGGCGCTGGCGCTGACCGCCTCGCTGATGCCATTGAACGTATTTGCAGCCAGTGATTCGCTGCAGCGGCAGCTTGCCGCACTGGAAACAGAGGTGAACGGCCGCATCGGGCTGGCCCTGATCGACAGCGCCAGCCAGCAGGCGTGGAGCTATCGCGGCGACGAACGCTTCCCGCTGTGCAGCACCTTTAAACTGCTGCTGGTCGCTGCCGTTTTAAAACGCAGCGAGTCGCAGCCCGCCCTGATGCAACAAACCCTGCACTGGACACCCGCAGATCATCTGAGCTATATGCCAGTAACGGCGAAGCATCCGCAGGGGATGACCGTCAGCGATCTGTGTGCGGCCGCGCTGCAATACAGTGACAACCTGGCGGCCAACGTGCTGCTGACGCTGCTGGGAGGACCCTCATCGGTAACGCGGCTGGCCCGATCTTTAGGTGACAGTGTCACGCAGCTCGACCGTAATGAACCGACGCTCAACACCGCCATCCCGGGCGATCCGCGTGACACCACCACGCCGCTGCATATGTCGCATAGCGTGCAGCAGCTGTTGGTGAAGTCGGGATTACAGACTGCCCAGCGACAGCAACTGATCGCCTGGCTGAAGGGGAACACCACGGGTAAAAACGCCATTGCTGCGGCGCTGCCTGCTGGCTGGGAAATCGGGGATAAGACTGGTAGCGGGGGCTATGGCACAACCAACGATGTCGCCATCCTCTGGCCTCCGGGCAAGGCTCCGCTGATCCTTTCTATCTACTTTACCCAGCATGCCCCGGAGGCGCAGAGTCGTCAGGACGTGCTGGCGAAAGCCGCCAGCATTGCACTGAAATCCTTTATCTGATCGTTAAGGGTCACCCGCTTCAGCCGGGCGGCCCGCGATCAGCGTGATTTATCCAGCGACCAGGTCGCTGAACTGACATTCACTTTCACCGGCAGCAGCCCAATCTGGGTAAATTTATCGGCCAGTGCCTGCTGCTGCTTAAACACTTCCGGCGTCATCCGCTCCGCACCATAGGGCATTCTGGCCAGCGCCCGCTGCCAGATGGGCTGCGGCAGACCGGTGGATGCCGACAGGATCCCGGCCGCCTGCGCCGGGTGAGCATTAGCCCAGTCACTCAGGGTACCCAACTCATCCACCACCTGCTTTGCCGTCTGCGGCCAGCGGTCGGCAAACTTGCGACTGGCAAGGTAGAAGGTGTAGTGCGGTACCAGGCCTTCCGCATTTTTGACCAGGCGCGCGTTGGCACGGGTTTCCACTTCGGCGTAGTACGGGTCCCAGATCACCCACGCATCCACCGCACCGCGCTGAAACGCCGCACGGGCATCCGCCGGCGGAAGGTATACCGGGGTAATGTCCCTGTAGCTCAGTCCGGCATCTTCCAGTGCGCTGACCAGCAGGTAGTTCACGTCAGAGCCTTTATTCAGCGCCACGCGTTTCCCTTTCAGGTCAGCCACGTTTTTAACGGGCGAGTTTTCCGGCACCACAATAGCCTCGGTTTTGGGATTCGCCGGGGAGTGGGCCAGATAGACCAGATCAGCCTGGGCCGCCTGAGCAAAGACCGGCGGTGCATCCCCGGTTGCCGCCAGATCGATGCTACCTACGTTCAGCCCCTCCAGCATTTGTGGCCCGGCGGGAAACTCCACCCAGCGCACGGCAATACCCTGCTTTTTAAACTTTTCGTCCAGGGTGCCGCGGTATTTCAGCAGGGCGAAAATATTGGCCTTTTGATAGCCGATGTTAATGGTTTTTGGCACAGATTCTGCGGCCGCAGCCGACAGGGTGGTCGCAGTAACGATGGCGGCGATCAGACCGCTTAAGCGTGCTTTTTTCATGTTATTTCCCCAGGAGATAAGAGCAATGGGAAAACATAACAAAATGCCTGGGAGAGGCTTAACGAGGAGTTATGATAACGATATGCGCAGAGCGGATAATGCGCTTGTCTGTCGCACGGAGTGAGGAAAGCCTCAATCCGTGCGGCAACGGTGCTTACTGATACTGCAGATAGGCGACGTGGGTTTGCAGATACTCTTCCAGCCCGTGACGGCCATCGGCACCGCCAATGCCGGACTTACGCCAGCCTGCATGGAACCCCTGCATCGCTTCGAAATGCTCACGGTTGACGTAGGTTTCACCAAACTTAAGCTGCTTCAGTGCCAGCATCGCCGTGTTGAGGTTGCGGGTGAAAATAGAGGAGGTCAGGCCGTAGTCGCTGTCGTTGGCCAGCGCGATGGCTTCATCTAGCGTACTAAATTTCATCACCGGAAGAACCGGGCCAAATGTCTCGTCCTGCATAATGTCCATCTGCTGCTCTACGTTGGTGAGCAGGGTCGGTTCGAAGAAGAAACCGGTGGTGCCCGCCCGTCTGCCGCCGGTGACGATGGTCGCGCCCGCAGCGACGGCATCCGCCACTTTCTGCTCTACGCGCTGCAGGGCGGCCGCTGTGATCAGCGGGCCCATATCCAGTCCTTTCTGCGTTGCAGGATCACCCCAGGTGACTTTTTTAAAGGCTGCGCTCAGGCGCTCAACCACCTCATCGTACACTCCGTCCTGCACATACAGGCGCTCGGCGCAGTTACATACCTGCCCGGTATTGATCATCCGCGAGGCAACAACTGCCCTGACGGCCAGATCGAGATCGGCATCGTTCATAATAATCGCCGGAGCTTTACCGCCTAACTCCAGCGAGACTTTAGTGATGTTGTTTGCCGCCGCCTGCATGGTAGCAACACCGGCCCCTACGCTGCCGGTCAGGCTGACCAGGCCGACTTTCGGGCTGGCCGCCAGCGCATGGCCTACCACCGGGCCATAGCCCGTCACCAGGTTAAACACCCCAGCAGGCAGACCGATGTCGTGCACAATCTGTGCGAATATGATCGCGTTGTTCGGCGTCAGTTCACTGGGTTTTATCACTATCGTATTGCCAGTCAGCAGGGCCGGAGCGGCCTTACGGGCGATCAGGAAGAACGGGAAGTTCCACGGCAGGATGCCGGTGGTCACGCCAATGGCTTTCTTAAAGACCAGAATATTTTCCTGCGGGCGGTCGCTCTGGACAATCTCGCCCTCGTAGCGGCGGGCCCATCCGGCCATATAGTCCAGGTAGTCAGCGGTGAAAAAGACCTCGGTTTTGGCCAGTTCCTGCGTTTTACCGCCTTCCGCGACAATGACAGCCGTCAGTTCGTCGGCACGCTGACGCACGCCCTGAGCGATTTTCTGCAGCCAGTGACCGCGCTCGATGGCGGGCAGCGCTTCCCAGCCGGGCTGGGCAGCCGCAGCGGCATCAATGGCCCGCTGTGCATCGTCAGCACTGCCTTCGGGAATACGCGACAGCAGGGCTTCCGTCGCCGGGTTGATCACCTCTATCCAGCGATCGGCGCGGTTTTCGACAAATTCACCGTTGATGTACATCTGTTGCTGAACTGGGTTCATGGCAGCTTCTCCGTGACATGATTTTTACAGGGTTGTTAACGGACAGCATAAAGGCTGTTGCAGGCCTGAAACGGTGCAACAGCCGGGCCGCAATCACCTTGATCTGGCTGCCATCAATGAGAGCTGGCTGGCAAAATCCGCAAGAACCCCGTGTCGCATCTGGCATTTTTGAGATTTAGTGTTGAATATGAGCGGTTTAGCGAAAATCACGCCATGACGGGTGGCCAGCGCTGAGATCGGTGATTTGTGATCGTGGTCGGTGGAAGGCGCTGAATTTTGCCAGATTTGCTGCCAGTGGGGCAGCCAGCGTAAGGTTGAACGGTACGCATTCTCCGTAGACTCCTTCGTCATCAGGGCAAACAACAACGAAGGAAAACAAAAAATGAATGAAGCCATCGTCTCCGGTATTTTGTGGCATCTGGTCGGGGCCGCCAGTGCTGCCTGCTTTTACGCACCCTTTAAAAAAGTTCGTCACTGGTCATGGGAAACCATGTGGTCAGTGGGGGGGATCATGTCGTGGATCGTGCTCCCCTGGGCGGTCAGCGCCATCCTGCTGCCCAACTTCTGGGCCTACTACAGTTCATTTACCCTTGCCCAGCTGATGCCGGTCTTCCTGTTCGGCGCAATGTGGGGGATCGGAAATATCAACTATGGCCTGACCATGCGTTATCTCGGTATGTCGATGGGTATTGGCATTGCTATCGGTATCACCCTGGTCGTCGGTACGCTGATGACCCCGCTTCTGCAGGGGCGTTTCGTTGAGCTGTTCAGCTCTGCGGGAGGCCGGATGACCCTTCTGGGTGTGCTGGTCGCCCTGGCGGGCGTGGCGATTGTCTCCCGTGCCGGGCTGTTAAAAGAGCGGGCCATGGGCATCACCGCAGAAGAGTTCAATCTGAAAAAAGGGCTGGTGCTGGCGGTGATGTGCGGGATCTTCTCCGCCGGCATGTCATTCGCCATGGATGCCGCCAAACCCATGCACGACGCCGCTGCGGCGCTGGGTATCGACCCGTTGTACGTGGCACTGCCAAGCTATGTGGTGATCATGGGCGGCGGTGCGCTGGTTAACCTTGGCTTCTGTTTTGTCCGGCTGGCCACCCGATCAGACCTGTCCGTCAAGGCCGATTTCTCCGTGGTGAAGTCGGTGCTGATGGCCAATATTGCGCTCTCCCTGCTGGGCGGTACCATGTGGTATCTGCAGTTCTTCTTCTATGCCTGGGGCCATGCACGAATTCCGGCACAGTACGACTTCGTCAGCTGGATGCTGCATATGAGCTTCTATGTGCTGTGTGGCGGCCTGGTGGGGTTGATACTGAAAGAGTGGAACAACGTCGGACGTCAGCCGGTGCGCGTGCTGAGCGTCGGCTGCTTTGTGATTATCCTGGCAGCGAATATTGTTGGTTTGGGAATGGTTTCCTGACGGCAACGTCAGGGTAGCAGTCAGGGGCTGGCCAGGCGGTCAGCCCTTGTGCATGCTGCGCATCAGGCTTTTTCGTGGCGGGCGAGGGAAGGCGGACGAACAAATTGCTGGCGCCATGCGCTGGGTGTCATGCCGGTCTCGCGGGTAAACACCACCGAGAAATAGTTGCTGTCATCGAAGCCGCAGCGGGAAGCCACTTCGCCAATCAGACCGTCACTGGTTCGCAGCAGGTGCTTCGCCTGGCACAGCTGCAGCTGGCGGAGGTAATGACCGACAGTCATCCCGGTCTGCTGGCGGAACAGCTGTTTTAGCGCCCGCTCGGCCAGCTGATGCTGTTCGCAGAAGGTGGCGAGGTCGAAAGGCACCGCTATCTGCCCCTGAATGGCCGCCATCAGCAGATCGAGCTGTTCCCCCTCCGGCATCTGCCAGGCGCGATCGGACGCATAGCGATGGCGCTGCAACACCAGCGCCAGCTGTAAAAACAGCGCTTCCGTCAGCTGACGCGACAGCACGTCGCTTTTGCGGCTCTCCTGTTCCAGCTGCTGGATCACGCCGCGTGCCAGCGCCATCCCCCGCGTGGTTAACCGCCATGCGGCGGACTCGGGCGGGGGCAGCAGCTGCGACCAGTCCAGACTCAGCTGAAAGCGCTCCGGGCAGTAAATAATATTATCCAGCGCCAGCTCATTGACCGACTCATAGCTGTGACAGTCATCGGCATTCAGATAGAAGATGTCGCCGCAGGTGACCAGCCAGGGCCGATCATTCATCACATGCAGGCCATTCCCGCGCCACACCAGCACAATCTCATTGAATTCGTGAACGTGAGGCGGGAAGGAGGGTTGTGAGGTACGTTCAGCCACCGCAACGGGCATTTGTTCAGACGGTAAATAGTCAGCTTTTGCCAGCCGAAGGAGAGCAGTCACGGATCACCTCATCAGTTATGTTGTCGCAGTGTACGGGGAGAACAGCCAAACTCACGCTTGAACAGCGTAGAAAAGTGATTGCTGTCACCAAAACCACAGTGAAACGCAATATCGGTAACGCGCATTTCGCTGTGGCGCAGCAGATGACGGGCCTCCAGCAGCCGCAGGCGGTTAAGGTAGCGCTGGGGCGTACTGCCGGTCTGATGTTTTAACTGGCGATGCAGCGTGCGCAGTGAAAGTGAGAAGCGGTCAGCCAGGCCTTCCCAGTCAACGTCCTCACTGTAGTGATCCGCCAGCCAGTCCAGCAGACCACGCAGGCGGCTGTCCTGATCGTCACTGTCCGCAGCACTGCATCCCTGACGCAGCAGGACCAGCAGGCGCATGAAATACATCTCCTGTTCCGCCTGACTGCTGAGGCTGTCATTCAGCGGCGGCTGCACAAGGTGGTCGAGCAGCTGCCTGGCCTGGGCCAGTACCTTATTGCCGATGCGCCAGTGGGAAGGGTAGTGGCCGTCCTGCTCCTGGGGCAACAGATGTTCCAGCCCCGCCAGAAAACGGAACGACTCCGGCCCGCGATACAGCACGTTTGTCAGGCACAGATTCTCGGTTTGCTCATACAAGTGGCGATCATGGCTGCGGACAAAACAGACACAGCCGCTGCATAACGGCTGCGACTGCCCGTTAAACACATGAATGCCTGCCCCCTGCTCAACAATGACGATTTCATGAAAATCATCATGATAGTGTTCAGGAAACACGCCCTGCGGCGCACGGGGTTCAATGGCGACGGGGAAATGCCCTGTCGGGAAGAAATCAACGCTGTGCAGCACGGTCATGATCGTTTCCTCTTTAACATTCAGGTAACAGAGTCTACGCAGCAGCGTAAAACGACACCTTGAATTTTTGACCGGGAATCGCGCTATCCCGGTGATTTTTTCAAGAAAAAGCGGGAATGCGTCAGAAATGCGGGCAGCATCACATCTGCCTCACCGGCCCCATCGATGCCAAACTGTGATTTACTTCACGTTCATCTTTGCCATCCTGCCAGCCCGCCGGTCCCGCTGGCAGTAGTAAGAAGGTAGCGAAAACAGGCTCTTTTACACTGGTGACATCGAATCATCAGGAAGCCATCACATGAGCCTTCGTCACTTTGTTGCCATTGATCTTGGCGCATCCAGCGGCCGCGTTATGCTGGCGCAGCATGACTCACAGAGCGGAGCTATCACCCTTAGCGAAGTCAGCCGCTGCACCAATCAGCTGATCACCGTTCAGCATCGCCAGTGCTGGGATATTGACGCCCTGGAAGGGTTTATCCTTGCCGCGCTGGAAAAAATTGACGCGCAGGGCATCGTGCCGGAAAGCATCGGTATTGATACCTGGGCGGTGGATTTTGTGCTGCTGGATGCGGAGGGGAACCGGGTCGGGCTGCCGGTCGCTTACCGTGACGATCGTACGCACGGGCTGATGGCCCAGGCCTGCCGTGAACTGGGCCAGGAGCAGATTTATCAGCGAACCGGCATTCAGTTCCTGCCGTTCAATACACTGTATCAGCTGCGGGCGCTGTGCCGTGATGGGGCGACCGGGACTGATCGGGTCGCCCATGCACTGATGATCCCAGATTATCTTCATTACCGGCTGACCGGCGTACTCAACTGGGAGTACACCAACGCTACCACGACGCAAATGCTGAATATCAGCAGTGGCGACTGGGACACGGAGCTGCTGCGCTGGAGCGGGGCGGATCCGGCCTGGTTTGGCCAGCCCTCGCAGCCAGGCCAGGGAGTGGGGGTCTGGAACAGTCCAGCGGGTAAGGCCATCCCGGTGGTGGCCGTTGCCACCCATGATACCGCCAGTGCCGTGCTGGCCACACCGCTGACCGGCGACAATGCGGCCTATCTCAGCTCCGGTACCTGGTCATTAATGGGCTTTGAGAGCCTCAAGCCCTGTACCGGCCCGGGGGCACTGGAAGCGAATATCACCAACGAAGGCGGGGCTGAAGGGCGCTTTCGGGTGCTGAAGAATATTATGGGCCTGTGGCTGTTACAACGCGTGTGTAACGAACTGGCCGTCAGCGACCTCTGCCCGCTGATCGCAGAAGCACAGCAGCAACCCGCCTGCCGCTGGCTGATCAACCCCAACGACGATCGCTTCATTAATCCCGCCAGCATGGTGCGCGAGATTCAGGACGCCTGTGCCGGGCAGCGTATGCCGGTGCCCTCGACACCGGCAGAACTGGCCCGCTGCATCTTTGACAGCCTGGCCTTTTGTTACCGCCAGGTGCTGCTGGAGCTGGAACAGGTACGGGGAACACGCTTCAGCCAGTTGCACATCGTCGGCGGCGGCAGCCAGAACCCGTTTCTTAACCAGCTGTGTGCCGATGCCTGTGGCATTCCGGTGTTTGCCGGGCCGGTGGAAGCCTCCACGCTCGGCAACGTCGGCAGCCAGATGATCGCCGCCGGTGCCGTCGCTGATGTCACGGCTTTCCGCCAGCAGCTGGCACAGCATTTCCCGCTTACCCGTTATGACTCTCACGGCAGTGACGTATTTCGCCGTCATCTGCCGCGTTTTCAGTCACTGACCCATTCTGTAAAGGAGCTTTGTATATGACTCAGGCCATTGAACAGGCTTTCGCCCTGGCGAAACAGCGCTTTGCCGATATCGGCGTAGACGTGGACGCCGCGCTGGCGCAGCTCGACCAGCTACCGGTGTCGATGCACTGCTGGCAGGGGGACGACGTGCGCGGTTTTGAAAATCCCCAGGGCGCGCTGACCGGCGGTATTCAGGCCACCGGTAACTATCCCGGTCGCGCACGCAATGTGGCAGAGCTGCGCGCCGATCTCGATCTGGCGATGTCGCTGATCCCCGGGCCAAAACGGCTGAACCTGCACGCTATCTATCTGGAAAGCGAGCAGGCGGTAAAACGCAATGAAATCAAGCCGCACCATTTTTCTGGGTGGGTAGCGTGGGCCCGCGACCGGCAGCTGGGTCTGGACTTCAACCCCAGCTGTTTTTCCCATGAGCTGAGTGCTGACGGTTTTACCCTGGCCCACAGCAATGCGGAGATCCGCCAGTTCTGGATCGAACACTGTCAGGCAAGCCGAAAGGTATCCGCCTGGTTTGGTGAACAGCTCGGATCGCCCTCGGTGATGAATATCTGGGTGCCGGACGGTATGAAAGATGTGACCGTCGATCGTCTGGCGCCGCGCCAGCGCCTGATGGACTCTCTGGATGAGGTGATCCGCGAAAAACTGGATCCGGCACACCATATCGATGCGGTAGAGAGCAAGCTGTTCGGCATCGGCGCGGAAAGCTATACCGTCGGCTCCAACGAATTCTGTCTTGGCTATGCTGCCAGCCGCCAGACGGCGCTGACGCTGGACGCCGGGCATTTCCATCCGACCGAAGTGATCTCGGATAAGATCTCCACCGCCATGCTCTACGTGCCGCGCCTGCTGCTGCACGTCAGTCGCCCGGTTCGCTGGGACAGCGACCATGTCGTGCTGCTCGATGATGAAACGCAGGCGATTGCCAGTGAAATCGTGCGTCAGCGCCTGTTCGATAAAGTACACATTGGTCTCGACTTCTTCGATGCTTCAATCAACCGCATTGCGGCCTGGGTGATCGGCACGCGTAACGCCAAAAAAGCCCTGCTGCGCGCCCTGCTTGAACCGGTTGATACACTGAAAACGCTGGAAAACGACGGTGACTACACCGCACGTCTGGCGCTGCTTGAAGAGCAAAAATCCCTGCCGTGGCAGGCCGTGTGGGAGGCCTGGTGCCTGCGCCACGAAGTGCCCGCCGGGGCCAGCTGGTTAGGCGAAGTCCGCCAGTACGAACAACAGATCCTCAGCCAACGTTAAGGTAACTCTATGCATCAGATTCTCAACGCCTGGTTTGTCCAGGGAATGGTAAAAGCAACAACCGATATGTGGCTGAAGGGCTGGGACGAACGCAACGGCGGAAATGTCTCATTGCGCCTGCTGGATGAGGAAGTCCAGCCCTTTGCCGCTGATTTTGACCACAATCCGCGTACCCTTGAGCTGAGTCAGCCCGCGCCCCTGCTGGCCAATGACTGGTTCCTGGTCACCGGCTCAGGGAAGTTTTTCCGTAACGTGCAGCTGGACCCGGCTGACTGTCTGGTGTTGCTGCGCGTCAGTGAGGACGGGCGGGCGTTCACCATTCACTGGGGCCTGACCCACGGCGGCGTACCGACGTCGGAGCTGGCTTCACACTTCCAGTCGCACAGCGTGCGTAAGCAGCTAACCGACGGCGCAGACCGGGTGATTATGCACTGCCATGCCACGAATTTTATGGCGCTCAGCTATGTAGTCGAGTTGGACTCTGCCCGCTTTACCCGCCTGCTCTGGGAGGGCAGTACCGAGTGTCTGGTGGTGTTCCCGGACGGCGTCGGTATTGTGCCGTGGATGGTGCCGGGCACTGACGGTATTGGCCGCGCGACTGCAGAAAAAATGCAGTCACACTCACTGGTAATGTGGCCGTTCCACGGCATTTTCGGTGCAGGGCCGACGCTTGATGAAACCTTTGGTCTGATAGATACCGCCGAAAAGTCCTCTGAAGTGGTGGTAAAAGTGCTGTCGATGGGGGGCATGAGGCAGAGCATTACCACCGATGAACTGATCGCGCTCGGCGAACGTTTTGGCGTCAAACCCTGGCGCGCCGCGCTGGAAGCGAAGCATAATCATGTTGCGTAAGGCTTTTGTGATGCAGGTACATCCTGACAAACATCAGGCGTATCAGCAGCGCCACAATCCGATCTGGCCTGAGCTGGCAGAGACGCTGAAAGCGCACGGCGCGCACCACTACAGCATTTTTCTGGATGCGCCGCGCAGTCTGCTGTTTGCCGTCGTGGAAATCGAGTCAGAAGCGCGCTGGAATGCGGTGGCGAAAACAGAGGTGTGCCAGCGATGGTGGCAGTCAATGAGCGAACTGATGCCGTCGAATGAGGACCACAGCCCGGTGAGTCAGGCGCTGACCCCGGTATTTTATCTGGACTGAGGTGACAGCAGGGGGCCGATCGCATTGCCGATCGGCCCTTTCCGGTTGTTAACCATTTAACCGCAACTGCGGATAACGCTTCATACTCCACGCACACCACAGCAACGCCAGGGTGCCGATCGCACCGCCGACATAGCCTACGCTGGCCATATTCAGATGCAGACTCACCTGATTGCCCAACAGCGCGCCCGCGCCGATACCAATATTATAAATCCCCGACAGCAGTGACATAGCCACATCCGTCGCATCCGGTGCCAGCGCCAGCACGCGCACCTGGACCGCCAGGCCAATGATCATCATCGCCATCCCCCAGATAATGCACAAGGTGGAAATGGCCAGCGTATGGGTGGCGGATAAATACAGCGACAGCATCGACAGGGTAATCAGCGCAATGGCCCCGAGTAAAAATGTCGCCGGATATTTATTGCCGTAAATACTGAACAGCACGCTGCCGACAATCCCTGCCGCGCCGAAAATGAGCAGCAGGAACGTGGTGAAGCCACCGCTCAGGGCGGCGACGCTCTGAATAAACGGCTCAATATAGCTGTAAGCGGTGTAGTGCGCGGTCACGGTCACCGCAATCAAAATATACAGGGCGACCAGGGCCGGGCGACGGAACAGCATCGGCACGCTTTTCAGCGACCCGGTATGTTCGCTGGGCAGCTTAGGCAGCAACTTCACCAGCAGCAGCATGGTGACCAGCGCCACTGCACCAATAACGGCAAAGGTGATGCGCCAGCCGAGCAGCTGGCCGATCATGCGACCAATCGGCAGGCCGAGCACCATCGCCAGCGCGGTGCCGGTCGCCAGCATACTCAGCGCCTGGGTTTTTTTCCCCGGTGGAGCGACGCGGATCGCCAGTGAGGCCGTGATCGACCAGAAAACAGCATGTGAAAAGGCGATGCCGATGCGCGACACCACTAACGTGGTGAAGTCCCAGGCGACGGAAGAGAGTGCGTGGCTGGCAATAAACAGCACAAAGATCACAATCAACAACAGTCGGCGTTCAATATTACGCGTCAACAGCATCATCGGCAGCGACATTAATGCCACCACCCAGGCATAAATGGTCAGCATCAGGCCGACCTGTGCCGTGGGCATGGAAAAACTGCTGCCGATATCGGAAAGCAGGCCGACCGGAACAAACTCCGTGGTATTAAAAATAAACGCACCAATAGCGAGCATTACCACGCGTAGCCACGCGGTCTTACGGGAAACAGTAGTTGATTGCATTGAAGTTAACGACGTGTTGAGGGAATGTTAACCTGAAGGTCAGGTAAAAGAATAACGCCGGATATTGTCTTTTATTTACCCGCCAGATGAAATAAAAAAATCCACAAAATTGTAAATCAGAATTTTTATATAAACGGGCGTTATGCTGCCGTTATATTTCAGTCGTTAAAATTATGTAAAAAAACTCACGCCTTCTTCCTGTCAATAATTGACGCCGCTGCGGCCAGGCCGCAGAATCGCCCGGGAAATGAAACCATCAGGCCAGCGGCAGAGGAAAGGTTAACGTGAGTGTTCTGGACAATGCGTTGTTGAGTGAGATCCTCGATCAGGTTCGCCCGTTAATCGGGCAGGGGAAGGTGGCTGATTACATCCCGGCGCTGGCGGATGTGTCCGCAGACCGGCTCGGCATCGCGGTCTGTATGCTCGACGGCACCGTTTATCAGGCGGGGGACGCAGAGGAACGCTTTTCTATACAGTCCATTTCCAAGGTGCTGTCGCTGACGCTGGCACTGACGCGTTATCAGGACAGTGAAATCTGGCAGCGGGTCGGCAAAGAACCGTCCGGTCAGCCGTTCAACTCGCTGTTACAGCTGGAGCTGGAACAGGGGAAACCGCGAAATCCCTTTATCAACGCCGGGGCGCTGGTCGTATGCGATATGCTGGAAACCCGCCTGACCGCTCCCCGGCAGCGTATGCTGGAAGTGGTCAGGGGTCTGGTGCAGGAGCCTGAAATCGCCTATGACCGCCACGTCGCGCGTTCCGAGTTCGATCATTCCGCCCGCAATGCCTCCATCGCCTGGCTGATGAAATCCTTTGGCAATTTCGACAACGACGTGCCAACAGTGCTGCAAACCTATTTCCATTACTGCTCAATGACGCTGAGCTGCGTGGAACTGGCTCGCTGTTTCCTCTATCTTGCCAATCATGGCAAAGGACCGGGGCAGGATGACGTGATATTGACGCCAAAACAGACCCGTCAGATCAACGCCCTGATGGTCACCAGCGGCATGTATGACGGGGCCGGGGAGTTCGCATGGCGTGTCGGAATGCCCGGTAAGTCCGGGGTAGGCGGCGGGATCATTGCCGTGGTGCCGGGTGAGATGAGTATCGCCGTCTGGTCGCCAGAACTGGATACGTCGGGCAACTCTTTAGCGGGTACAGCGGCGCTGGAGCGTCTGGCCGAGCGCATCGGGCGATCGATTTTTTAGTGACTAACGGCCTGATGTCGGCAGGAAATCAATTTCCGTGAGTAATAATTGATCTGCGTCAAATAATTACCCAGCACAAACCGCTAATATTTCGCGAAGAAAAATAACTATTCGCACAGCAGCAGAACCTGAGAGGGTAAAAAATGACAATTCCGGCACGGCAGTTAACGCTTAATCATCAACTGCGTCAGTTTGGCATGCTGGTTAAACTGGCGATGATACGCAGCACCCCGCAGAGCATCGAAGTCTGGACCACCAGCGGAAACCGGATGCGCTTTACGCCCGCCCAGCAGGTGGAGGCGCAGCTAGTCGTATGATGAACGTCCGACTTTTACTGATCGCCGCCGCGATCATGCTGGTAGTCACCGCGCTGGGTGTGATCACCCAGCCCCTTCCCGCGCTTTACTCCTACGATGACACGCCGTCGACAAAATAATGCCCTGTGGCAGGGCAGGCTGTTCTAAGCGTGCAGATTAAGCTACCCTGGTAAGGTTCCTGCGACGCGTGCGCGTTGCGTTTATACACCTTCACCAGGGAGACAACCTGTGACGTCACTTCCTACGGTCGCCGTGCTCGGTCTGGGCGCGATGGGCCACGCCTTTGCTGCCAATCTTCTGAAAAATAACTTCCGAGTCTACGGCTGGAACCGCACGCGTCAGCGTGGCGAAGACCTGATCCCTGCGGGCCTGATGATGTGTGACAGCGCCAGTGAGGCCGTGGCAGAGGCGGAGGTGGTTCTGATCATGCTCTCCGACGGAGCGACCACGTTGTCCACCTGTGAGTCGATCCTGCCGCAGCTCCGGCCGTCTGCCGTACTGTGCCAGATGGGCACCATCGGCATAGACGCCACGCAACAGCTTATCGACTGCGTTCAGCATACACGCCCGGACGTGGTGCTGCTGGATGCGCCCGTATCCGGCACCAAAGCCCCGGCTGAACAGGCACAGATCCTCGTGCTGGCCAGCGGCGATCGTCAGCGCGCGACCGCCATTGAACCCGTTTTTGCGGCGATTGCCAAAAGAGCAACGTGGCTGGGCGCGGCAGGTGCCGGTTCAAAGATGAAACTGGTGGCGAACGCCTGGCTGGTTTCGATGATGCAGGGCGTGGCGGAAAGCACCCAGCTGGCGCAGCAGTTAGGATTTACCCCCGATGATTTCTGGCAGGTGCTGGAAGGTGGGCCGCTGGCTGCTCCCTATGTAAAAGGCAAACTGGCCATGATTACCGACGGGGAGTATCCGGCGCAGATGCAGCTGACCTGGGCGCTGAAAGACGCACGGCTGGCGCTGGATGCGGCGGGCGACAGCACCATGCCCGTGCTGCAAACCATTGCCACACAGTGGCAGGAGGCGGTAGAAGCAGGATACGGTGACAAAGATCTGTCGGTTGTCTATCGCTATCTGCAGGATCAGCAGAATAAAGCGTAAAAGAGGCGGGCAGGGTGCCGTTTATAATTCCCTGCAAATCATCATGATAGGCCCAATAGCCCGTACTGCTTAGTGGGCGTCTTCAAAATTGTATCTAAGTTTGTTATATTATCAAACTCATGTATTTTATAGTTGACTGATTTTTAATGCTTTTTATTGTAGTGATTCGTTCTCTGATGAGCCGAAAAAAGCAAGGATCACATCATGCTTGATATTCGTTTTCCTACCGCCATGCAAATGGTGCTGTGTATCGCTAAGGCGGATAGCGAGGGACTGCGCTGCACCAGTAAAATTCTCGCCGATGGCCTGGATGCTAATCCCAGCTTCGTGCGCAAGATGATGGTGCCACTGACGCGTGACGGCATTATCGTCTCGACACTCGGCCGCTGCGGCACAACGCGCCTTGGCCGCCCGGCAGACCAGATAACGCTGTGCGATATCTACACCTCAGTGATAGAAGATAAGCCGCTGATGGCCGGTCGCCCGGACGTTCCGGCACTCTGTGTCGTTAGCGCCAATGCCTGCTGGTACTTTAAACAGCTGGCCAAAGAAGCCGAACAGGCGTCGCTTGATGTGCTCGCCCGACGTACCGTCGCCGATGCCCTGCGTGAAATTATGCAGCGTAACGACCTTCACCCCGATCAGCGCTGCGCCTCCTGAATACCCCCTGATTTCCCCTGTGCCCGCGGTGCGCGGGGGAAATAACCTCCCTTAATCTCTCCCGACAGCGGTGCCCGTCCGTTCCTTTACCCTTCCGGCGATCGCACTTAATGCAACAATAAAACTTGCATTATAACGGTGGCTGTCTTACCGTTATTAAGTGCATTCGTCACAGTTGCTCTTTAGGAGCCACCTGCTCAGTCAGAACGACTGCACACTAATGACATTATTGCCTTAATCAATTCAGGGGAAGTCCGATGAGCCATGATGATTTTATTAACGATCTCGTAATGTGGATCGATACGCACATTGAAGGGAAAATGGATTTAGACACCGTGTCCGCACGCGCTGGCTATTCCAAGTGGCACCTGCAACGCATGTTTAAACAGCACACCGGCTACGCGCTGGGTGAATATATTCGTGAACGCCGTCTGAAAAAATCCGCTGAACGCCTCGCACGGGGCGGTGAGCCGATTCTGGACGTGGCGATCAGCTTTGGCTTTGACTCCCAGCAGTCCTTCAACCGCAGCTTTAAGCGTCAGTTTGGCCAGTCTCCGGGGGCATGGCGTCGTCAGGTTCAGATCGCCGCGCACGCGGCCTGACAGACGCATTCCCCTGTGGCGTGGTTGGGTATGAAAGTATCCATCCGCGCCAGCCAGGCAACGCTGTTGCTTTTCATTTCTTAACCCGCCATGCCGCCCGTCCAGCATTACGGTCAGATCCTCTCCGTACTCTGAGCGCTTTCCGCGCCAAAAGAAAATAACATTCCCGCATTTAGAATTGCAGACTGACCTTATCTGCGATTGTGCCAACCTTTGCCACTATTGATATTTTACCTGCCGCGCAAAAAACGGAATATTCCCTCTATCAGCCGGAGCGCCTGCCGCTCGCCCTGACCGCCCGACGTTTCGCCGCGTGTCATAAACCCTGTTACGGAGTTTCCATGAGCCAGATTACCTCATTACCGATCCTTGATTTCGCCCAGCTCGACGGTGATGCCGCACAGCAGAAGGCCTTTTTGCAAAAGCTCAGCCGGTCGGCGCGCGACGTGGGCTTTTTCTATCTGATTAATCATGGGGTAGATGAACAGCTGTCGGCACGCGTACAGCAGCTGTCACGGCAGTTTTTTGCACTGCCGGAGGACGACAAGCAGCGGGTATCGATGATCCACTCGCCGCATTTTCGTGGTTATAACCGGGCGGGTTCCGAGGTAACACGCAGTCAGCCAGACTGGCGTGAACAGTTTGATATTGGTGCGGAACGTCCCGCACTGCCGTTGCAAAAGGGGGAGGCGGGCTGGAAACGCCTGCAGGGGCCGAATCTGTGGCCTGAAGCTTTACCCGAACTCAAACCGACGCTGCTGCACTGGCAGCAGGAAATGACCACCATGTCCCAGCGGCTGCTGCGTGCTTTTGCTCAGGCGCTGGAACTGGCGCCGGATGCCTTTGATTCGCTTTATGGTGAAAAGCCTAACGAGCATATCAAGCTGATCCGCTATCCCGGGCAGACCACAGAAACCACCCGTCAGGGCGTCGGCGCACACAAAGACTCCGGCTTCCTCAGCTTCCTGTTACAGGATCAGCAGCGCGGATTACAGGTGGAGGTCGAGCCGGATCGCTGGGTGGATGCGCTGCCGCTGCAGGGGGCATTTGTGGTGAATATTGGTGAGCTGCTGGAGCTGGCCAGCAATGGTTACCTGCGCGCTACCGTGCACCGCGTGGTGTCACCGCCCAACAACCAGGATCGCCTGTCCATTGCGTTTTTCCTTGGCGCACAGCTGGACGCCGTCGTGCCGGTCTTTACGCTGCCGGAAGAGATTGCCCGGCTGGCACAGGGCCCGGCCAGTGACCCGCTCAATCCGCTGCTGCGCGATGTCGGCTGGAACTATCTCAAAGGCCGGCTGCGCTCCCATCCTGACGTGGCAGCCCGCTGGTATCAGGAATTACAACAACAACCTCAACATACGGCTTAAACAAGGAAACACCATGACACCTCAGGCTTCATTTTCTCTGGCAGGGATCGCGTTATCACTGACGCTGGCTTTTTCCGCTCAGGCGGCGCAACCCCTTCGCGTGGCGGCCGATGCCGTCCCGCACGCTGAAATTCTTAACTACGTGAAGAAAATCGACCCCTCGCTGGATATTAAAATCATTGAGCTGACCAGCGGCATCAACGCCAACGAGCTGCTGGCACACGGGGACGTGGACGCCAACTACTTCCAGCACGTGCCTTACCTGCGCGATCAGGAGAAAGCCCTGGGACAGACGTTTACCGTCGCGGCCACGGTACATATTGAACCGCTGGGGATCTACTCACGTAAAGTGAAAAGTCTGAAGGATGTGCCGGAGAAGGGCACCGTGGCGGTACCAAACAATGTTACCAACCTCAGCCGCGCCCTCTATCTGCTGCAAAGCCAGGGGCTGATCACGCTGAAACCAGGGTTCAGTGACCCGGCAAAAGACCAGGCCACGCCGAAAGATATTGCCACCAATCCTAAGCAGCTGAAGATCCTGGAAGTGGAATCCCCGCAGATCCCCCGGGCGCTGGACGATGTCGATCTGGCCGTTATTAACGGTAACTATGCGCTGGAAGCGGGGCTTAATCCGGCAAAAGACGCGCTGGGGCTGGAGTCAGCCAAAAATAACCCGTACGCCAATATTCTGGTCACCACGCCGAAACTGGCGAACGACCCCCGTATCATACAGCTGGCTAAAGATCTCCAGTCGAAGCAGGTCGCTGAGTACATTCAGCAGACCTATAAAGGCTCGGTGATCCCGGTGACAGGGCAATAAGATGATTGAGATTGAGAATGTCACCCGCCGCTATCATCCGGACCAGCCCCCGGCGCTGGATAATGTTTCGCTGACCATACCGGACGGCTCGATTTTTGGCATTCTCGGCCGCAGCGGGGCGGGAAAGAGCACCCTGATCCGCTGCCTTAATCTGCTTGAACGGCCGGACGCCGGGCAGGTCCGTGTCGACGGCCAGGATGTTACCGGGTTGAGTCAGTCGGCTCTGCGCCGGCAGCGGCTGCGTAGCGGTATGATCTTCCAGCATTTTAACCTGCTGCATTCGCGCAGCGTGGCGGGTAACGTGGCCGTACCGCTGGAAATAGCTGGGATGAAATCCGCCGTGCGGCAGGCGCGCGTAGCTGAGTTACTGGCCCTGGTGGGGCTGAGTGATAAAGCGGAGGCGTTTCCCTCCCAGCTTTCCGGGGGACAGCAGCAGCGCGTGGGCATTGCCCGTGCGCTGGCGGCCAGGCCGGACTACCTGCTGTGCGATGAGGCCACCAGCGCGCTGGATGTCGAGACCACCGCCTCGGTGCTGGCGTTGTTGCAGGAGATTAATCAGCAGTTCGGACTAACCATCGTGATGATCACCCATCAGCTGGAAGTGGTGAAGGCGATCTGCGATCGCGCTGCGCTGCTGGAGGGGGGCAGGATCGTCGAGAGCGGGGCGCTGAGTACCCTGCTGCGTCAGCCGGACTCAGTATTGCGCAACGCACTGCTTCACGACCCTGCCGCTGAACGGCGTTTCCTGCAGCGTCACGGTATTCACGGAGGTGAACTGTGCGCGGTAGCCTGAATCTGGATGAACTCTGGTCGCTGATGTCGGCGGCCACGCTGGAAACCCTGTATATGGTTTCCCTGGCCGGTCTGTTTACGCTGCTTATTGGTCTGCCGCTGGGGGTGCTACTGAAAGTGGCCCGTCACGACGGCATTTTACCGTTACCGCGTCTTAATGCCGTGCTGGGAACTGCCGTCAATATCGGACGTTCACTGCCGTTTGTGGTGCTGCTTATCGCCCTGATCCCGTTAACCCGCCTGATAGTCGGTACGACGCTCGGCAGCAGTGCTGCCGTGGTGCCGATTGCGCTGGGGGCTATCCCGTTTTTTGCCCGTATCGTTGAAAACGCGCTGGATGAGGTGCCAAAAGGCCGCATTGAAGCGATGGAGTCCATGGGCGGCAGTGGCTGGCATGTGGTCAGTAAGGTGCTGCTGCCGGAAGCGCTGCCGGCCCTGCTGGCCGGGATGACGCTGACGCTGGTGATGCTGATTGGCTTTTCATCCATGGCCGGAGTGATCGGTGGCGGTGGGTTGGGGGATCTGGCGATCCGCTACGGTTACCAGCGCTTTAATCAGCCGGTCATGATCGCGACCGTGGTGATGCTGGTACTGATGGTGCAGGGGGTTCAGATGGCCGGTGACCGGCTCGTGCGGCGTCTGGCTCATCGCCGTTAATTCAGCAAAAATCCCTGCCCGCATAGTATACTGTCTGAATTCGCTTCACTTTTTTCCTTTCGGACAGGACAGGTCATGGAAATACGGAACGTTAATCGGGCGCAGTTATGTCAGGCAACCAGCTATGGGCTGATTTTTATTGCGCTGTTTGCCATCTTCCCGCTGCGTTTGTTGCCCTGCTTTCTGGCAGGTTTTATCGTTTATGAAACCATCCTGGCACTGACGCCACTGGTGGAGCGGCTGGTGAAGGGGCCGATCGCCCGCTGGATCAGCATTATGTTCCTCAGCGTGGTGATTATTCTGTCGCTGGTGACCGGTATTACCAAGCTGATCGGCTTCCTGCTGCATGACTTCCAGAATCCCGCCGCGTTTCACGCCACGGCCAGTAAACTGCTGGAAGATGCCCAGCATACGCTGTCGCCGGTGATCACACGCTATCTGCCTTCCGATATCGACGAATTGCAAAATCAGGTCGTCGCCTGGCTGCGCGAACATCTGGTGGTGGTGCAAACCTTCGGCCGCAGTGCCGCCCACACCTTTGCCACCATGCTGATCGGCATGCTGCTGGGAGCGATTATCTCGCTGCGCATCAGCAGCGGCGTGCGCCCGGAAGCGCCGTTAAAGCAGGCCATGCTCGATCGCCTGACCACCCTGGCGGCGGCGTTCCACAACGTAGTGTTTGCCCAGATCAAAGTCTCGCTGGTCAACACGGTTCTCACCTGCGGTTTTCTGTTTGGCGTGCTGCCGCTGTTTGGCCTGCATTTTCCGTTTGCCAAAACCGTAGTGGTACTGACCTTTATCGCCGGACTGTTGCCCATCATCGGTAATCTGATCTCGAATACGGTCATTGTGCTGATCGGTCTCTCTATTTCGCTGGAGGCGGCGCTGATTGCCCTGATCTACCTGGTGCTGATCCACAAGCTGGAATACTTCATTAACGCACGCATTTTTGGCAGCCGCATCAGTGCAAAAACCTGGGAGATCCTGCTGGCAATGCTGGTGTTTGAATCGGCCTTTGGCCTCGCTGGTGTCGTAGCGGCCCCCGTATATTACGCCTATCTGAAGGCGGAACTGCGCGCGTCGAGACTGATTTAACGCGATTTCTGGCCGGCTGATACCGGCCCTGACGGAAAACTCCCATGTCTTTGCTGGCCACGCTGTTCCATCAGATCCTGATTGCTTTGCCGCTGTTCGTGCTGATCGGGCTGGGCTGGCTGCTGGTGCGCTGGCGTCAGTGGCCGGACAGCATCACCAGCGCTCTCAACCGCCTGGTGTTCCGCGTGGCTCTGCCCGTTATGCTTTTCCGTCTGATGTGTGATTTTTCCGCCGGGCCGCCGGTCGATGCCCGCCTGCTTATTGCCTTCTTTGGCGGCTGCCTGCTGGTGTTTGCCTTTGGCAGGGTGGTGGCATCACGGCTGTTTAAGCTGGATGGCGTGTCCGGGTCGGTTTTTGCCCTGGGCGGTATCTTTTCGAATAATGTGCTGCTTGGCCTGCCGATTGCGCGGGTGATGCTCGGCGATGCCGCCATCCCGTCCGTCGCCCTGGTGCTGGTTTTTAACGGACTGATCCTCTGGACGCTGGCGACGGTATCGGTGGAGTGGTTCCGGCACGGCGCGCTTAATCTGCGCGGCTTTGGCCAGACGGCCGTCAGCGTGCTGAAAAATCCGCTGATTATCGGCATCCTTTCCGGCACGCTGTTCAGCCTGACCGGCCTGCCATTACCTGAATTTATCGACCAGCCGCTGAGTATGCTGGGGCAGATTGCCGTCCCACTGGCGCTGGTGGCGCTGGGGATGAGCCTGGCGGGGTATCGCATCGAAGAGGGGCTGGCCATCAGCTATGCACTGAGCGCCATCAAACTGATTGTGCAGCCGCTGGTGGTGTGGGGGCTGGCGTGGATAACAGGGCTGCCCCCGCTGGAGAGCAAAGTGGTGGTTCTGCTGGCCTCTATGTCCGTGGGCGTGAACGTCTATCTGATGTCGCAGCAGTTTAATGCCCTGACCGGGCCTGCCCTGACCGGGCCTGCGGCGACCAGCATGCTGTTGACCACGCTTTTTTCGGCAATAACCACCCCAGTGCTGATGATGACGATGGACTGGGTGTATGGGTGAGCGAAGATAACCTGACGGTAGTCAGAAGGGTATGTCGCTGGGGACGCGTTGAATGGCAAAGGCTGTGCAACGCCATTCACGGCAGTTCAACGAGTATGTCTGAGAGATGATGATAAATAATCAAGGCTAAGGAAGATGTCTTTATGCGGACTGTTATTGTAGTGCCATATGATGATAAATGGCCTGAGATGTTCGAAGCTGAAAGTTTACTGATAAAGGCATTACTCGGTGCAGTGGCTGTGAGTGTCCATCATATTGGCAGTACGTCAGTGCCAGGCCTCTCTGCAAAACCCATCATCGACATACTGGTGGAAGTTACCGATATAAATGAACTGGATACATACAATCTTGCTATGGTCAGTGCAGGGTACATTCCACGCGGTGAGAACGGCATTCCGGGGCGCAGATATTTTATTAAGGGGAGTGGTCAGCGTAGTCATCAAGTGCATGCGTTTGCCATAGGCGATTTGCAGGTCTTAAGACATCTTATTTTTCGTGATTATCTTAGAAAAAATAGAGATATTGCAGGGGAATATGCTGAGATAAAACACTCGGCAGCTTTACTCAGTCAGAACGATGTTCACCGCTACAGTGCGCTAAAAGCGGACTTTATAGCACATCATCTACGGCTGGCGCTGACTGCCTGAGGTTCATCACTGAAGCGGATCGGCACTCAGCAGCGCCGTCACCCTGCGCAACGCATGGAGTGCGGCAGTGTGGATCACTGTTTCTGGCGGCCCCGCGATCTGCTGAACTTCAGCGACGGTCCGCTCTCCCGGTAATCCCCATGCAAACCACACCGTACCGGCGGGGGTGCCGTCTTCTCCGCCTTCCGGTCCGGCATAACCACTGATGGCCAGACTCACCGCTTCGCCCGACAAACGCTGTGCGCCCACGACCATTTCCCTGACGGTTTCTTCGCTGACTGCGCTGTACGTCTTCAGGGTGGTTTCGCTCACGCTGAGGATACGGTGTTTAGCAGAATCGCTATAGGTGACAAAACCCGAGGTGTAAAATTCGCTGCTGCCTGATGCCGCGCCCAGCGACATGGCGACCAGCCCGGAGGTACAGGACTCCGCCGTCGCCAGCCGCAGTCCTTTTGCCTTTAACCGCGCACCGAGCGCTTCGGCAGCCTGTAACAGTTGTTGATCCATAGGGCTCCTTATAAACCATCGGGGCTACCCTTTGCGCCAGGCAGCCCGGGACGATCGGGGTAAAAATGACCGGCACGGTTATGCCGTCGGTCTGATAAGGCGGATGGCGTGTTCCAGTACCTTTTGCTCTTCGCGGTCAGCGTCAGACCGTAACTGACGCGTCTGCTGTAGCAGGTCGGTGAGGGTGCTGCGCTGGGTGTTTTTACCATCTTCTGCCAGCACGATCACGGCGTCACCAATCACGCGACACACCTCATCATAATATTCTTCACTGAGCACATCTCGTTTCATCGGCGTTCCTCATATATATACCGTTCTGATACCTTTTTCATTGTAGACAACGTAAATTTCCTTGCAGGAATAAATGTGTTCAGTACGCAATGAAATAAACAGCCTCACCGTACGGTAGCGATGCGCTAAATAAACCACACCCGCATTTCATATCAGAAATCGCGCACTTCTTCGCTTCGCTTAAAAAGAAATTAGGATTTTTCTTAAATGAGTGAGGTGGAAATAAATAACCGCAGCGCAACCATTTCACTTTCGCTTTCATGTGCCAGGCTTAATCCTCAAATACCCAGGAGGAAGAATGAAATCAGTTATCTTAACAGCAGTGTTATTAGCGGTGACCGGTTCAGCAATGGCAGAAAAAGGCGGCTTTGAAGCCGGTGAGCAGGCTCCCCCGGCTCACAAGCAGGATGCCGGCTATAAGGGCACGGAAGACACCACGGAAAGCCAGGTAAAAACCCTGCGGGATATGAAAGAAGGCAGCTGGGTCACGCTTGAGGGCAATATTACTGAAAAGCATTCCGGCGATCGCTATACCTTCAGGGACAAATCAGGCTCTCTTCCGGTGACCATCAGCCAGAAGGTGTGGAAAGAGCGAACGTATAATGCCGCCGACCTGGTCCGCATCAGCGGGCGCACGGAGGGCCAGGGCAAAAATATAGCCCTTAACGTCGAGCGCCTGGATGAACCTTAAACAGCGGGCGTGATGTCCGCCGCGGCGGGTGGAAGAACAGACACCCTGACAGGTGATCACATGACTGAAAAAGAGCCCCCTGTGACGCCACGCGGCGTTGATGAACGTCCACGCTGGATCGCTATTGAGCAAAAGATCAGGGCCTGGGGCACCCTGTTACTTTTTATCTTCACCTGCGCAGGCGCGCTCGGTCTTTTTTCAAAAGGCTATCTTAGCGAAGGCGTGGTGGCAAACTCCACCGACGATCTTAGCGTAGAATATGAACGCTTTGGCCGGATAATCAGCGATATGGACCTGAAGGTCACCTGGCGGGGAAGCGGGCAAACCGGCTCCACGCTGACCCTCGGCGGGGATTTTATGGATCGCTTTGAAGTCCTTACCCTGCATCCCCGTCCGCTGCGTGCTTACAGCCGCGATCGCCAGCTTATTCTTGAATATCCTGCCAGCGATGCGCAGCACATCCATACACTGTGGATCGGTGTGCAGCCCCGTCAGGCCGGAGTGGTCCGGGCAACGTTCCGCGTTGACCGCAAGGAGCCCGTGACCCTGTCCCAGCTGATCTATCCGTAACGGGAGCAGACTATGGAAACCGTACTTCGCGCCGTGGGGATCTACTTTATTCTGCTGATTGTCTTTCGTATCGCCGGCAGGCGGGCGCTTTTGCAGATGACCTCATTCGACCTGATCCTGCTGCTGATTATCAGCGAGGCAACTCAGCAGGCGCTGCTGGGCGATGATTTTTCGGTTACCGGAGCGGCCCTGACCATTATTACCCTGGTGGTGTTAGACATCACACTGGGCTATATCAAGAAAAAGACCGGGTGGTTTGATTATCTGCTGGATGGCTCTCCGGTTATTCTGGTGGAAAATGGCAGGGTGCTGGAGAATAAGTTGAAAAAATCCGGAATAACGCTCGATGATATTTTAGTCTCTGCCCGGACTAATCAGGGGGTGTATGAGATAGCCAAAATTAAATTCGCCATCCTGGAGAAAAACGGTCATATATCCATCATCCCCTTTGAACAGTAGTGTCCCGAATGGGCGTCCACGTTCCCGCGCCAGTGCCCACAGACAGGCAGGTTATTGATCGTTTTTTCCGGCATCGTAGCCTTCAGCCAGCAGCGCGGTGGGGGGGGATAGCAGGTGGGGGAGAAACAGAAATGTACGGCCGGTAAAAAATACCCGGTATACACCGGGTGGTATAATCTGCACCATTAACGGAACCAGCAACGATCCCGGCCGTAAGAATAGCCTCAGGTAGCAAAAGCGCCAGTCCGTAAGCGATAAATATTTTTACCGGCTTTTTCCCCTTCCTAAAGCGTGATGAATGTTACGATTCCGTTAAATTTCGATTGCTGAAAAATCATTTATTTCATTATCCTCAACATGCGGTTGTAGCATTTCATTTTTCCAGCCGCAGATACGTTGCTGCCTCTGGAGATGATCATGAAAACGATAAAAAAACTGCTGCTTGTCGCGGCGTTAAGCTGCTCTTCGTCCGCTATGGCGGAAACCATTGGCGTGTCGATGGCCTATTTCGATCAAAACTTCCTGACGATTATCCGCCAGGCCATCGATAAGGAAGCCCAGGCGCGTGGCATCACCGTGCAGTTCGAAGATGCGCGCGGGGATGTAGGCCGCCAGACGGATCAGGTACAGGCCTTCATCAGCGCCGGAGTGGATGCCATAATTGTTGATCCGGTAAACTCTGCCGGGACACCGGCCATGACGAAACTGGTCAGTCAGGCAAACATTCCGCTGGTCTATGTCAACCGCACGCCGGGCGATAAGACACTGCCGCCGGGCGTGGTATTTGTCGGCTCCGACGAAAAACAGTCGGGAACGCTGCAGATGGAAGCGCTGGCGCGTCTGGCCAATTATCAGGGCAATGTCGGCGTGATGATTGGTAACCTCAGTGACGCGGGCGCACTGCAGCGCACCCGGGACGTGGAGCAGGTGGTGGCTAAATACCCGAAAATGAAAGTGGTCCAGAAGCAGACGGCAAACTACTCCCGCAGCGAGGGTATGGACCTGATGTTGAGCTGGATCACCAACGGTGAAGCGATCGATATCGTCGCGGCTAACAATGATGAAATGGCCATCGGGGCCATTATGGCACTTGACCAGTCGGGCAAGAAAAAGGGCAGCGTGCTGGTGGGGGGTATCGATGCGACACCGGACGGACTGAAAGCGATGGCCTCCGGCAAGATGCAGGTGACGGTTTTTCAGGATGCGGTCGGTCAGGGTAAAGCCTCAGTGGCGGTGGCCCAGCGCATGATAAAAGGGGAGAAGGTGGAGTCCTATCACTGGATCCCGTTCGAGCTGGTAACGCCGGAAAACATGAAACATTACGCGGAGAAATAATCCCTTCCTGACGCGCGGCCTCCCGACGAAGCCGCTGCGTTTTCTTCTACGCCTGTCGTTCACCGTTTGCTAAACTGCGCCCATGAATAAGAAACTGATTATTGCCGCCATCCTGGCGCTGGTGGCCAGCTATGCCGGGCTGCGCGAACACGGGCAACCGCAGCAATCCGCCGTCCCGACTTCAACGCCGGTATCTGCGCCCCAGTCCCCGGGCGATGACATCAGCGTGCTGACACAACAGCAGCGCGTGGCAGACTATCTGCGTCAGCATCGCCAGCTTCCTGGCTACTACATCCGCAAAGGGGAAGCACGTCAGCAGGGCTGGGATCCGTCTAAAGGCAATCTGTGTCAGGTGCTGCCGGGGCGGGCGATCGGCGGCGATCGCTTCAGCAACCGGGAAGGGGGCCTGCCGCAGAAAAGCAGCCGGCGCTGGTTCGAGGCGGACGTTAACTACGCCTGCGGGCGACGCGGTGCGGATCGCCTGCTCTATTCCAGCGACGGTCTGATTTACGTCACCCGTGACCACTATCGTCACTTTCAACAGGTGAACTGAGATGCAAAGGGTGACGTTTGATTTACAACATATCGGCAGTGCCGGTGAATTTTACCGACAGTTTGCCCGCAAGTTCGACCTGTGTTATTTCGGTGACAATCTGGATGCGCTATGGGATATGTTAACGGCAGGCATTCCTTTGCCGGTGCGAATTACCCTGCGCCACCTTAACGGCCACCCGCAGCAGGCAGCGCTGCTGCGGATCCTGCAGGTCATGCAGGAGGCCGAAGAGGAAACCGGCGGGGCTTTCAGCGTGCGCGTCAGCGCCAAGCCCCCCGGGGATTAACGGCGGATCAGTTTTAAAATCTGTGCCAGCTTCTCACGCTGCTCCTGGCTGATTTCGCGTGAGGCGGCATAGCCGGCGTTCTGCACAATCATCTCATTGAGCCCCACCAGCCAGTCATAGATGTAAAACGCAGCATGGTTGTTGGGCTTTAATGCCAACCGCGTCAGACGCTGCCCCGGACCCAGATTAACGGTCTGCGCCTCCGGCTTGGCAAAAATCTTCTGCCCGCGATTGATGCGGCTGTCAGGTCGCTGAGCCTCCGGCAACTGCTGGAAGCCCAGCCAGGCGACAAAATCACCCAGTACGCTGAGCGCCCGTGAGACCTGACGGTCAGCGATCTGTTCGGCAGGCAGTCCCTGAGCATCGCTGTCTGCCAGCACCCGCACCAGCGCACCTTCCAGCTCCTGACGGACGCTGGCGGTGATCAGCTCTTCGGTCAGCATCTCCAGCGTGGGTTTGCTGACGCCCAGCAATTCCAGCAGCGGCGCGTTATCCGGCAGCAGGCGCAGCTGATTAACCCAGTGACGATAGACGCTCTGCGCGAATTCCGCCTCCTGGTCGACGACCGGCACACTGTGATAGCTGGTCTGTACGGCCGTCAGCGGCTCGTCGCTCAACAGATCAATGGTCATGCCGATGCCGAAGGGATCGTCTTCGCTGATGCTGTATTCATCGGCGGCCGTCCGTTCGGTACGGAGCTGGCGCTGCAGGAACAGGTGACGCAGGGTATCGCGCACGGGCACCAGCCGCTCTAACAGTTCACCGTGAACCCCGGTACGGGTTTGCAGGGCTTTCAGCAGGCTTTCGGCGATGCGCAGACGCTCCGCCGGGTCTTCGCCTTCGGCCGCCTGATACCAGCGCCCGAGCAGGTTGTCACACAGTTCACGCTGGATCTCCACGCGCTGGGCGGCAATGCGGGCAAGCTTGCTGTCAGCACGAACCTCATTGACCAGATACCCGGCCATGCGCTGTACCCCTTTCTCATCCATCGCCAGCATCGCCCCCCAGGCATCACCGGGGTTACCCACGAAACGCTGTACCGCCGCATCGTGGTTATGACCGTGGGTAATGCGCTGATCGAACGGCGTCATGGCCCAGATCAGTCCTGGTTTACGCCCGCTGCGCAGGGCAGTGGTTTCCCCCTGGGTCTGCTTAACCCAGAAATCGAGCAGGCGGCCAGTACGGCGGGTTTCATTCCGGTGTACCGAGGCGCTGCAAACCAGCAGATGGGTGACATCCTGTTCAACGGCGGCACGCTGCAGCAGGAACGGACGTCGGGCCTGTAAAAACTCCAGCGCCAGCTCATGCTGCTCATCGTCAGGCAGTACGGTTAAATCAATAAAGCCCGGGAAGTCGAGCAGATCGACTTCACTGAACAGCGCCTCACGCGGTGCGCTGTACAGGGGCAGCAGCACTTCCCGGCTGAGCAAGGTCAGTTCCGCCAGCGCCACGCTGACCGGTGCCAGGCTGCGGCCCGCATGGCGCGGTACCACCTGCAACGTCAGGTCGGCTGTGGCGTTAAACTGGCTGACGCCGGTGCTGTTCAGCAGGCTGTAAGAGGGCTCATCCAGCACGCTTAACGGTGCCAGCACCCGCGTTACGCAGGCAAGGTGATGAAGAACGTGTGCCAGCTGGCGGTAAAGGGCGGTGAGCTGACGATCTTCGCCCCACAGCAGAGAGAACAGGCGGGCACGATCGTCCACGCCCAGCAGCGGTGCCAGCTCGACGGCCTGCGGCCAGAAGTGGCTGTCCAGCGCGCTGCTGCGCGCCAGGCTGATATTCAGGCCGTCCCACAGTGCAACCATCTGATGACGGTTGATCCCGTCGACCGGTTCGGGTTGGCGGTACATCGCCACGTTCTGCACCCGATCGCCCAGCTGGGATTCATCCAGCGGCGCGGCAACGTCGCCACCGCGCTGTGCGTACTGCAGCGCCAGCACCGCGACCAGTTCACATTCGGTCAGCAGATCCAGCTGAACCGGCCAGCTGCTGTCGCTGCTCTGCTGCTGCCCGCTGAAACGCTGTACCAGGTTGGCAGTATGCTGCTGAGGATTAAGCTGGCTGGCGTAATCGAGCACGCTGTTGCCCAGCGCGCACTCCATGCGGCCTTTTTCGCTGGCGGCGAGGGCATTGATCAGGTAGGACTTACCCGCCTGCGCCAGGCCAAACAGCCCGATGGCGCAATTCTGCGGCGTATTACGTGCCAGTACGCTGGCATGATTGTGCTGACGCAGAAGCTTGATCGCCAGACGGTCGGCTTCCATATTCAGACGCGGGGCCTGCTGGCGGTTAACGTCCAGCCAGGCGAGCGCCTGCTCAATACCCTGGGTCAGGGCATCACGCTTTTTATTGGCCTGTGCGGTCAGGATTTTATTGAGAGATTTCATTTCTTAAAGACGCTCCCGCTGTCTATCCAGTAATGCGCCATACCCGAGGCCCCGCTGGCCAGCGTATTCAGGCGCAGGCGCAGGTGCTCCAGCGGCACCTGGCTGCCGTCGTCCAGGACGGCATCGGCGATATCAAATCGTTCCGGGCCAAACTCTCCAAACGGACGGCTGACCGCCAGTTTGATACGTAATACTTTATCCCCGGCGACGCTGCGCGCCAGCTGCGGGTCGACGATAGTCAGCGTATAGAGCGGCGAGGCGGGCCAGCGGTCATTGTCCAGCTGACGGAAACCGAGGGTGATCGCCCCCCGCACCTGGAAGCGGCTGCGCACATCCAGGGTAAAACCGTGCTGATCCAGGTCGATATCGCTGTACCAGACATTGTCGGACGTCAGCGCACCGGTACCGTCCAGCATCCCCAGATAGCGAATGGTCGAGTAGGGCTGGAAGTCACCGGCCTTAAACCAGAAGTTGGCCAGGCGCAGATCGAGCGACAGCAGGCAGAGCATCGCCCCCACCGCCGCCGTCGATTTCGGGTTCTCGATTTTTCCCTGCTTATTGAAGGGATACCAGTCGTTGGTGTGGTAGCCATCCAGCGACAGAATACGGCTCACCGGCAACGGTTGCAGGTGGCGGAACAGCGCCTGCACGCCGGGGAAGCGTGAAGGGCGGCCGGTCAGCAGCAGCACGTCGCAGTCGTATACCGCCACCACCTCTGACATCGACCGCAGACTGTGGGTGATATTCATGCGCGGCGACAGGAACTCGGCGTGCAGCTTGCTGAGGCGAACAATCAGCGGCACCGCCAGGATATCAAAGCCTTTCGCTTCGCCCGGCAGTTCGCGCTGGATCTCCCGGTTGATGTAGTCGAGCAGCTTTTCCGTCGGTGCCTGGGCCAGCAGCTCACCGAAGCGCGCGTCAATTTCAGCGGTCAAATCAAGCGGGTCGAACGTTTCATAAGCTTCGAGGATCGCCTGACCTAACGGAATAAAGATCTGTAGTGTGACCTGCTGCCGCAGGGTGGAGTGCCCGTCAAGACGGCCTTCGTGCCCAAACAGCCGGGTCATCACCGCTTCCGGGTTGACCATGCCTGCCTGCTTAAAGGCAGCCTGTAAGGCGGGCAGGACGTACAGCTGGATCACATCCAGCAAAATATCGTCACCCGCCAGCTTAAAGCCTTCGCGGAACAGCAGGCGGGGCATAATTTTAACGTTGTTGCCCACGCCATCGTCCAGACGGTACTGCGTGATGGCCAGGTCAGTGGTACCACCGCCGATATCAATCGAGGCGATACGCAGGGTTTTTCCTGCCGGTTCATCAGCGGCGCGGGCGCGATCCGGGCGCGCCATGCTGGCAAAGAACGCCTCAGCGCGGCCGCCAAAGTTAACCTGCGTTTCATTATACAGATAGACCATCTGGCCGCAGGTGGCCTCATCCCACTCCATCTGCACGTCGGGAACCGGTACGCTGCTTTTCGCTTTATCTTCCGCGTGAGTGAAATCGTCATCCATCGGGTGCCAGCCCATTGATTTCCACACCAGGGCGATAGCCTCCAGCATGCGGCGGCGGAAGATCTCCCGCTCCGGCTTCGGCATGGCCGAGGGCAGGGTAAGGATGATATTGCGCAGCTGGCGTGGCGCGCTGCTGTGCAGCATCTTCTGCCGCTGTAAGGGGCTGTTCATCTGCAGCAGCGCCTGCGCCAGCAGTTCGGAGAGCATCAGGCTCATCACCGAGCTGCGGCTGTAATGCGGGGCAAACACCGGCAGGCGCTCTTCCAGCGGAATCGTGTACAGAGGCTGGCCTTCATCGTTGATCAGATAGGTCAGCGGCAGTGCGGTGGCCAGCGGCTCCTGCTGCAGATTGCCCGGTGTGCGGCTGAAGCGCCACCCGGGGGTGTAACTCTCTTCATCCCACAGATAACGGCGCGGGCTGGAAAGGCCGGTTGCCCCTTCGGTCCCCAGGCGCTGGAGCGCCAGCTGGCCCGCCTCACGTCCCACGCGGGTAATCGACGGCCAGATAAAGGCGTCGTCGCGGCCGCTTTCCAGCGAAAAGTTTTGCTTACCGAAGCTGGCCTGGGCAAATTCCACGCGGCTTTCAAACAGCTCGTTATAGAGCTGATGCGGCTCACTGAGATTTCGCATCTGTAATTCGTAGGTGTGCTTGAGGCCCTGGTGATCATCGACATGATCTTCCACCATAATGCCGCAGGTGTGGGAGTTACCCACGTCGAGGATCAGATCGACAGCAATCGCTGGCTCCTGCAGCGTCGCCGCGCTGATTTTGAGTTCAGGAATGGAGAGCTGCTGCCCGAGCAGATGCAGGATATTTAGATAGTGCGCCTGATACTCAAACTCACGCAGGGCAGCTTTGATATTGACCTGCGGACGCAGTTCCAGTGCCGAGGCGGCCTGGGTAAAGGCTTCACGCAGCCAGCCGTCCACCCAGGTGTGATCGAGGAATTCTCCCAGTTCGTCGCTGCGGTGCGCCAGCGCAAAGCTGACGCCATTTTTCACATCATTTTCATTCAGCGCCAGCGACTCATCTTCGCCATCTGCCCAGACTTTGGTATCGAACGCCAGCACCACGCGGTGGCTGTTGCCACTGGCATCCGGTTTATCCAGCGCCACCACGCGCACGCGCGCCCAGTTATCCGGGCCGCCGATAAACGTTCGCGGCGGGTTAAAGCGGAAAAACGGCAGCGGCAGCCACTGGCCGTTAAGCAGTGTCAGCGACTGGGCCAGCGGGAAACTGAACTCAGGCTTCACCACTTCCGGGCTGCTGCCTGCGGCCTGCGGCAGCAGGTATTTTCCGGTCTGCGCATGGTAATTCAGGCGCAGCAGCGGGCCGTTGGCGGTCTGACGGACAAATTTGCCCGGCCAGTCAGCATTGAGATCCGGTATCAGGGCAAAGTCGAGGAACTGGACGCCGCTGTTCTGCACCAGCGTCATGTTTGGTTTAAAATCCGCAATTGTCGCCAGCATTATGATTTACTCTCACGCTTCATGGTCATCGGCAACACCGTATCGGCGTTATAGCTACCGCTGCACTCGGCAGGGCCGGTCAGGCCCTGTTTACACACCAGCTCCGGCATCTGATAGCGGGAGCCATCGCTGCAGCGCGCTTTAGTGCGGCTGTTGATCACCAGGTTACCGGAGGACATCAGCCCGGCGAAGACCTCCACCTTACAGCTGACGCCGTCACCCTGAGTAATGCGCGCGGTGCCTTTGCCATTCTTCATCTGATACTTGAGCATCGGCGGGGTACCGGTCGGCAGGTTTTTCTGCACCAGGACGCGCCAGCTGCCGTTAAGGAACTTGGTTGAACCCAGTTTGACCGCATCACCCGGCAGGACCAGATCGTCCCGGGCAACGGGACGCGCCTCCGCGACGGTTTCCACGGCTGGTGCCGGTGCAGGAGCAGGGGCAGGCGTGACTGGAGCAATCACGGCCGCCGCCAGCGGTAAGGTTGTCGGTTTAACGTCTGCGACCGGGGCAGGCTGGGCGATCGCCGGGGTAACAGCCGGCGTGACCGCCGGTACCGACGGGGTTGCTCGGGCCACCGGTGCGTCCGGTGCCACTTCTGCCGGTTTGTCGCTGCCTTTTTTCAGTTGGAAACCAAACACCACCAGCAGTGCCACTGCAGGTAGCACCCAGCCATAGCGCAGCCAGATATTCACCTTTGGCTTCACCGGCAGCGCAGCGGACGGCGTTTCATCTGCAACGTCTTCTGGCTCATCGATAATGTCCAGCGCGGGCATCGGCGGAACAACCACCGGTGGAGGGACAGGAACCGTCGCCGCAGCGGCGGGTTCAGGCGTAATCAGCGGTGCAATCACCGGGGAGACGGAGGCAGCAACCGACAGCGGCGTTGCCACGGGGGCAGGGGCCAGCAGGGAGAGACCCGGTTTGGGCTCATCGTCCTCAATCTGCAGGCAGTCAAATACGTCCTGGCGGGATTTTTTATCCAGGCTGACAAACCCCCAGAAGGTGATCACCGGTTTACCGCCCACCAGATACACGTAGTTCTGGTCAGGGAACTGCAGGGCTTTATTCAGCAGGGCGCCAAACAGTTTCTGGCTGGGCTTATCAGACTGCCGGGCACGTTCACCGATTTCCGCAATGGCGGTCTGGCAGGCCTGCAGCTGACTGAGCGCGGCGGTACGCGCGCTGTTGCTGGCGGCGGCCCAGGAGGTCACCTTACCTGCCACCGGTGAGTACCAGTCCAGGCGGGTGCCTGCGTCGTCAGGCTGGGGGATCGCCAGACAGTCGGCAACCTGCGACTGTTTTCTCAGGCGCAGGGTTTCGCGCAGTTGCAAAGCCGAAAGATATACCGGCTGTCCGTTCTCACCCAGAGCGAGAACAGCGTCAAGATTACCGCTGCGTAAGAAGATTTTTGCCACGCAAAGAGACCTTATAGTCAGAGTTCGGAAGTAAAAAGCGTGTGTAATCAGACTATTTTAGTGGTACGTGACTTAAATCAAATGCGCAAATAAGCAATAAAACAGGTGAGTACTTAGGGCTTAGGCTCGCAGCCACGTCAGCACGGAAGGGCCGACCAATGAAAAGGTCGACCCGTGAAACGTTCTATGATGCGCTCTGAAGCGCCTTTAAGCGCGCAATATCCCCGGACGTTATCGCCGCCAGATTCTGCGTGATCTTCTCTGGCGGCCAGTCCCACCAGGCAATGTTTTCCAGCTCAACAATCACTTCATCGCTGAAACGCTGACGGATCACCTTTGCCGGATTTCCTCCCACAATGCTGTACGCAGGAACATCAGACACCACCACTGAACGTGACGAGATAATCGCGCCGTTACCGAGGGTGACGCCGGGCATCACCAGGCAGTCATAACCGATCCAGACATCATTACCCACGCGGGTGTCGCCTTTATACGGCAGGTCACCGGGCTGCGGCGCAGCACTTTCCCAGCCGTTGCCGAAGATAAAGAAAGGGAAGGTAGAGAGGCCGGAGGTCTTATGATTGGCCCCATTCATGATAAATTTCACCCCGCGCGCCAGGGCGCAAAACTTACCAATAATCAGCTTATCGCCGATGAACGGGTAGTGATAGAGCACGTTGCGCTCAAAGTTCTCTGCACCTTCCGGGTCGTCGTAATAGGTGTAATCACCAATGATGATATTGGGACGGGTGACGCTGTTTTTAATAAAACAGACCTGAGGGAAGTCAGGTAAGGGATGTTTCTCGTCCGGATGGGGTCCGTACATAAAGTCCTCCTGTAGTCATAGCGTAAAGAGAGTGTAATTCAGAGGATACCGATCCGCCTAAGCTGTATTCAGGCACAGAGGGGCGTTATGATAGCTGCGCCAAATTCGGCCGAGGAGAATTCGCCATAATGTTGTATCGTTTTACGCTGGCAGCCGTCGTTGCCGCCACCACGCTGACCGGATGTGCTGCTTTTAAACCGGCGTCCACGCAGGCCCCGGTGACGGAGGCCGCCACTGCGCCCGTTGCCACCGCACAACCGGCAGAATCTGCACAGCCGGTAGAGGCTGCACAACCTGTCCCGCCTGCCCAGCCGGCAGAATCAACGCCGTCGGCAGACACCGCGCAGCCAACACCTGTCGAACAGCCGGTGCAGACGCAGCCGATCACCGCACCGGGTGCCGTTACAGAGCCCGTCACGCCAGCGGCGGCGACCACAGAGACACCGGCCAGCACGGCCGAAGCGCCAGTCACCTCACCGTCAGCCGACGCCCCCGCTGCGACCGCCAGCGCGCCGGTCCCCGTCGAAGAGACGGCACCTGCTGCGGCGGCACCGGTGAAGGACGAGAAAATTTCAGCGGCAGAAAGCACTCAGGCCGTGGCACCTTTCAGCAGCGGCCCGACGCAGATTGATGTTTCGCATATCGTGACCCGTGCAGATGATGGCTCTTCCATCACGCTAACCATTGACGGGACGGAAGCGGGGGTCCTCAAACGGGGTGAGAAACGGGTGGTATTTGTCGAACCCGGCAAGCATCAGGTGGGCGGTTACGTGCAGACGCTGTTCGGCCTGGGCCGCGTGACCATCCCGCCGGTGGAAATCACCACCGTACCCGGTAAAGTCAAAAAGGTGGCTTACTCGGTGACCCGCACCAAACCCGCTTTTACGGAAGCAACGGACAGTCAGAACAGCGCGGGATGATGTGCATCCCCGTATTCAGCGCATAAAAAAGGCCGATCCTGAGGATCGGCCTTTTTCACGTCAGAAGGCGCTTACAGTGCCATGTCGTGCTGCGGGTTGTCGGCGCGCTTCTCTGGCTGAGAAGGGGCGTCTGCCTGCTTGTTGTGATCCATATCGATAACCGGTGGCTTAACCAGCTGCAGGGTGGCGGCGGTATCATCCCACACCTGCTGAGTCAGCGCGCTGTTGCCGTTTAACTGCTGGCCATAGCTCGGCACGATAGTGCGGATCTTGCTCTGCCACTCCGGAGAGTTAAACTGCTCAGGGAACAGTTTTTTCATCACGTTCAGCGCAATAGGAGCCGCCGTGGAAGCACCCGGGGAAGCACCCAGCAGGGCCGCCAGGGTTTTCTGCTGATCGGTCACAATTTCCGTACCCAGTTTCAACACGCCGCCTTTTTCTTCATCTTTTTTGATGATCTGAACGCGCTGGCCTGCCTGAATTAACTTCCAGTCTTCTTTACGCGCGGCGGGGTAGTACTCTTTCAGTGCTTCAAAACGGTCGTTGTCATCCAGCATCACCTGACCAATCAGGTATTTCACCAGGTCGAAGTTATCCATACCAACGTGGGTCATTGGCATGAAGTTGCTGGTGGTGGTGGTGCTTAACAGATCGAACAGCGAACCATTTTTCAGGAACTTGGTGGAGAAGGTCGCGAACGGCCCAAACAGCACCACGCGTTTGCCGTCGAGGAAGCGGGCGTCCAGGTGAGGTACGGACATCGGCGGCGCGCCCACGGAAGCCTGACCGTACACTTTTTCAGTGTGCAGTTTGGTGATTTCCGGGTTCTCAGTCACCAGGAAGGAACCGCCTACCGGGAAGCCTGCGTAGTTATCCGCTTCCGGAATGCCGGTTTTCTGCAGCAGCTTCAGCGCGCCGCCACCCGCACCGATAAACACATATTTGGCATCGACTGCGTGCTCTTCACCGGTTTTGACATCGGTGATGGTCACATGCCAGGAGTTATCCGGGTTACGTTTGAAATCGGTCGCTTCAGCGGAAGTTTCCAGCTGGAAGTTTTTATCTTTCTTCAGGCTGCCGATCAGCTGACGGGTAATTTCACCGTAGTTGACGTCGGTACCCACCGGGGTCCAGGTCGCCGCGACTTTCTGCTGCGGATCGCGGCCTTGCATGGTCAGCGGTGCCCACTGTTTGATCTGATTCTGATCGGTGGAGAACTTCATGCCCTGGAACAGGGTGGTCTGCTGCAGCGCTTCATAGCGCTTGGTCAGGTAGTTAACGTTGGTGTCACCCCAGACCAGACTCATATGCGGCGTAGAGTTAATAAATGAGTGCGGGTTGTTCAGGATGCCGCGTTTGACCTGGGCCGTCCAGAACTGACGGGAAATCATAAACTGTTCGTTAATGTCCAGTGCCTTAGACACATCAATAGAACCATCCGGACGCTCGGGCGTGTAATTGAGCTCCATATTGGCGGAGTGACCTGTACCGGCATTATTCCAGCCGTTAGAGGATTCCAGCGCCACGCCGTCCAGCTTCTCTACCATCAGCTGTTTCCAGCCCGGCTGAAGTTCCTGTAACCAGGTACCCAGAGAGGCGCTCATAATACCGCCGCCGATCAGCAGGACATCGGTTTTTTCCGTGGCAGGAGTTTCAGCCCAGGTACTGGTGCACACCAGCACTGCTGACAGCGAAAGCAGGGGGATCGTTCTTTTAAAGTTAGACATATTAAATAAGGCATCAATATAGGTTAACAAATTGAGCGCATATTTTAGGCTCAATTTAACGAAAAGTTAATAACTATTTATTATATTTAAATCAAATCCCTAAATTAATTTACTTACTTAACGTTTAATTTAATTACCCTCTGAGTTTATTTACTTATAAATAGGCAAAAGCCTGTTATTCAATTATCGCGGAAAATGAAAAAACAGCAGCGGACTTTATGCCCGGGCCGGGGCAATGCCGCACACTCTCTTGCCCACGCTGTCGGCCAAAAAAGGTGACACTTTTTTCGAATAGAACACCGTCCTCAGGTGTTAACTGAACATCTTCCACTGCGACAGGAAAACCCTCGCGATGTCATTACCTCCCTCACGGCCCCTGCGTCAGCGCTATGACGCTCTGACCCTGGCGCTGCACTGGCTCACCGCCGGCAGCGTTATCTTTCTGTTTGCATCAGCGCATATCTGGGCGCTGCTGGAGCGCGGGACGCCGCTGCGTAAAGGCTTACAGTCAGTGCATATCTCCTGCGGCATTCTGCTGGCGACCGTCATGGTTATCCGTCCGCTGTGGCGTATCTTCAGCCAGCACCGGGCGCGCTTTGCCCTGCCACCTGCAGCAGGATCGCGCCTGTCACGTGTTGCCGCGCTCGCCGTCCACGGGGCGCTGTATCTTCTGCTGTTCACGCAGACAGGCCTCGGCTTTATGTTGCGCTGGGCGCAGCAGGAGCCCTTTACCTTCTTCGGTCTGTTTCATATCCCTGCGTGGATCGCCGTCGATCCCGGCCGACGCCATCAGCTGGCAGGCTGGCACGACAATGTGGCGTGGGCGCTGATTATTCTGGCGGGCGCACACGCGCTTGCCGCACTGTTCCATCACTATGTTCTGCGCGACAGCGTCCTGCGCCGAATGCTGCCCGTTCGCAACACTTCCGCTTCCTGACAGGATAACGACCATGAAAAAAATGATGTTACTGATGACGCTTCCGGCGCTGCTGTTTACCCTGCACGCACCGCTGGCGCAGGCCATGGGTGATGACAATAGCGAGAGCAAAACCCCGGACTGCCCGAAAGGTCAGGTGTATGACAGTCCCCGCAGGCAGTGCGTCGTGGAAAAAACCAGCCGCCTCAGCGATGAGGATAAAACCCGCTACGCCTACCACCTGGCGAAGAAGGGCGATTATCAGGCCGCGCTGAATCTGCTGGACAGGCTTAAAAATCCGGATACCCGCGAGGCATGGAATTATCGTGGCTATGCCACGCGGAAATCAGGGCGTACGGATGAGGGGATAGGCTATTATCAGCGCTCGATAGCGCTCGATCCACACTATGCCCGGGTACGCGAATACCTCGGTGAGGCATGGATGATCAAAGGGCGTCCTGACCTGGCGCGCGAGCAGCTGGCGGTTATTCGCTCCCTGTGCGGGGTGAACTGTGAAGAGTACCGGGATTTACAGGCGGCGATTAACGGCCACCCTGAGTCCTGAACGGCCGGCGGCCTGGAGAAGAAAACATGACCAGCAGCGAAGTCCGCCATCATCTGGCAGACCATCTTACGCGCCTGTGGCGCTACGGGATGGTGCTGTCCCGTAACAACGAGGTGGCCCGGGAGCTGGTGCAGACCACCTGCGTCCGGGCGCTTGAGCGCAGCGCACAGTTTACCCCCGGTACGCGCATCGACCGCTGGTTATTTACGCTGCTGCATTCGGTGTGGATCAACGATCTGCGCGCGCAGCGCGTGCGCCAGGGGCAGGGATTTGTCGACAGCGACGAGCTTTATGCCCCGGACACCTGGCAGCATGACGATAACCATCTGCACTATCAGCAGGTGATGCAGCGCGTGGCCAGACTGCCCGAGGCGCAGCGGAATGCCGTGTTCCTTGTCTACGTTGAAGGTTTTACCTATCAGGAAGCAGCTGACACGCTGACCGTACCGATCGGCACCATTATGAGCCGTCTGGCGGCGGCAAGGACTACGCTGGCACGAGCCGAAACCGGTACAGCGACCGTAAAGGAGAAACGCCTGTGAACAGAGAACGGTTAAGCGCCCCCTGGAGCGATGAAGCGATTACCGCGTGGCTGGACGGTGAGATGAGCGCAGACGAGATGCAGGACTTTGAGCAGCAGCTGAAGCGTGATCAGACGCTGTCCGCCCGCACCGCCGCCCTGATGAAGAGCAACCAGCCGTTTGAAGCGGCCTTTGAGCCGCTGCTGGCGGCGGCACCGGCGGCGCAGATGAAGAAAGACCTCGATCGCCTGCTGGCGCAATCGCCCGCCCCGGCAGCCACCGGACAGGTCAGCCGACGGGCGCTGATTGCCGCCTCGCTGAGTTTCCTCGCGATCGGCTCCAGCCTCGGCTATTTTGCCCGGCCCGATGGGGCGCAGCGTGAAAGCGAGAAGATCCGCGACCTGGAAGCCGGGTATATGTCCCTCTACAGCCCGCAAACGCTGGCCGACGTGGACAGCTCCGCGCCGCTGATTGCGCGGGCGCTGGAACGCACCTCGCAGCAGATGGGCCTGCAGCTCAGCGCGGAACAGCTGGCGTTACACAATGCCGCGCTGAAAAGCGTGCGGCTGCTGCGCTATGACGATACCAGCATCGTGCAGATCGCCTGGGAACATGCCCAGTGGGGGCCGGTGGCACTCTGCGTCTCGCGTGAAAAGCATGAAAATGAAACCGAGATACAGGCGGAGCGGCGTCACGGGATGAACCTTGCCTGGTGGCACGCCGGGGGATATCAGTTCGTGCTGATTGGCCGCAGTCCGGCACAACAGCTGCAACAGAGCGCCGGGAGGCTGAGGCAGGGGTTGAGCGCAGCCTGAGACAAACAGAAAAAAGGGGTAAATCCCTTGTTTTCTGGCACCGTTATGACAGGGTGAAAAACCAACCTTATCCGTCAGGAGCCATTAACGTGAATTCACACCCGATACGACGCATCATAGAAGCCTGTGACCGGGCGATCACCGCCCGGGATTTTGACAGCCTGATGGGCTGGTATGCCGCTGATGCCAGCCTGGTGGTGAAACCCGGGATGATTGTGCAGGGGCACGATGCCATTCGCCGGGCCTTTGTGGCGATTGCCGACCACTTTCAAGGCCAGCTCAGGGTAGAGCAGGGCGAGATGCAGGTCATCGAAGGCAGCGGAAACGCCCTGGTGATAATGGAAACGGTCCTGCACTATCCTGACGGCGCGGGAGGAACCGTCACCACCACGCGCCGGGCCACCTATGTCTTTCGTCAGGAGCCGGACGGCGGCTGGCTTTGCACTATCGATAACTCTTACGGCACCACGCTGCTGGACGGTTAATCTCCGCAAGACTGGCGCGCCGCCCGCCGGTAGAGCGTGCTGCGCGCCACCCCCAGTGCCTCCGCCGTTTTACTGACGTTGCCGTTAAAGCGTTGCAGCGTTGCCGCAATCAGGGCGTCGTCATGCTGTTGCAGTGCGGGGCGCGGTGGGGCAGCACAATGCTGATACTCCGGCGGCAGACTGTCCGCATCCAGCTGGGTGTCATCATCTGCCAGCGCCAGTAACACCTTCAGCACGCTGCGCAGCTGCCGGACATTTCCCGGCCACGCCTGCTGTGTCAGGGTAGCCAGCAGCCGCGGCGACAGACCGATGCCCCGCTGTTCCCCACCCATTTCCTGCCAGAGCTGCAGAATAAAGGCGGGCAGTTCCGGCCACTCGCGCAGGGGGGGCAGAGTCAGTGAAAATTCCTGCAGACGGTAGAGCAGGTCTTCGCGGAACTCACCGCTGGCGACCCGCGCGGGCAGGTTGCGGTGCGTCGCGCAGATCACAGCAAAATTTACCGGCCAGCTGCGGCTTGATCCCAGCGGAGCGACCTCTTTTTCCTGTAAAACACGCAGCAGACGGGTCTGCAGCGCCAGCGGCATATCGCCAATTTCATCCAGAAACAGCACCCCGCCGTCGGCTTCGCGAATTTTACCGATATAGCCGTTCTTGCTGGCACCGGTAAAGGCCCCCGGCTGATAGCCAAACAGTTCCGATTCGATCAGCGATTCGGGGATCGCTGCGCAGTTAATGGCAACAAATTTCCCCTGACGCCAGCGACTCTGCTGATGCAGCATCCGGCTGACATACTCTTTGCCGCTGCCGGTTTCGCCCTGTACGCAGAGAGATACCCCGGCATTCAACAGGCGCACCAGCTTATCTCCGCCGTCACGCAGCGGCAGCGGGAGAGGGCAGGCTCCGGTCTGCAGGGCAGGAACGTGGCGACGTGCCGGGGCTCGCAGGCGGAAAAAATAACGTTGTGCATCACAGGTGGTCAGGGACTGCGGGACCTGATTAGCGTGCTGTTGCAGATGCGGGAAGAGCTGCTGAAAGGTCAGGCTGCCCATCTGTTCAGCGCGCAGCGTCAGCTCACGCATCGCGACACGGTTGGCCGCCATCAGAATATTGTCAGAAAACACCAGTAACAGCTCTTCAGCCCGGTCCAGCCCCTGCAACTGCAGATGCAGGCTCATCAGCCACTGGTCAGGATGCAGGGTCTGCTTCACCCAAAGATACTCAATTTGTCTGGCTGCCTCATTGATCCATGCCAGCGTATGCGGATGGGCAAAATGCGCCGGACCGGAAATATCCAGTACCCCGGCGACCTGCCCGCCGGGGGTTTGCAGCGGAATGGCCGCGCAGTACAGGCCCTGGTTACGGGTGAGAAAATGCTGCTGACCGTCGATTTCACAGCAGTCATCAATGGCCAGCGCCGTGCCGATGGCATTGGTGCCGCGCCCGCACTCGCTCCATAAATTACCGGGTGCCAGTGCAAAACGTTCGGCTTTTTTCAGCGCCTGCATATCGCCAAAGGTGTTCAGGACCAGACCGCTGGCGTCGGAGAGGATCACCACGGCCTGCTTGTCGGCCACTTTTTCGGCGAGGGCATGGATGGCAGGCCGGGCAAACTGCTGCAGCGTGGCGTGGTGGGCCAGCACATCCGCCAGTTCCCCCTGACGCAGTCGGGGAAAATCATCGGAAAGGCGATCCAGACCGTATAGCTGGCTGCGAAACCAGGAGTCGCTCAGAAGGGGATCGGGCGCGATCGCGGAGGGAATGGCCGGTGACGAAAATCCCTGCATTGATAACCTCATACCGTCGTCAGAGTGTTGCGACATTGTAGCTATCTGGTATTCAGGGTGTTGCGATTTGCAACACAGTTGCGGAATTTCGCTCTCAAACTTCCCGTTACTGATAATAAGAACAGCCCATCCTGCTGATTTTTAACATCATTATAAACGGTGACATATCGTCCCGAAACTGGCACGCCATATGCAACAGGGATCGTTCAACCGTGACAACGTATGAACAACAGTACGGCGCGGTTGATTATCTCTCTGAGAACCCCCTACAAGAGGATTTTGCGATGCGTTATTCCCATCCCGGCACGCCCGGAGCCCTGGTGTCCTTTAAGGCCGCCTACGGCAACTTCATTGATGGCAAATTCGTCGAACCGCTGAGCGGCCAGTATTTTATGAATACCTCGCCGGTGAACGGCAGTGACATTGCACAGTTTCCACGTTCCGATGCCCGTGATATTGACGCCGCGCTGGATGCCGCACACCGTGCAGCGGACGCCTGGGGAAAAACCAGCGTTCAGCACCGTTCCAACCTGCTGTTGCAGCTGGCGGACCGGATCGAAGCGAACCTGGAATACCTGGCTGTGGCAGAGAGCTGGGACAACGGGAAACCGATCCGCGAAACCCTCAATGCGGACCTGCCGCTGGCCGTGGATCACTTCCGCTACTTCGCCGGATGTCTGCGCGCGCAGGAAGGCAGCGCCGCCGAGATTGATGAGAAAACCGTTGCTTATCACTTCCACGAACCGCTGGGCGTGGTCGGGCAGATTATCCCGTGGAACTTCCCGCTGCTGATGGCGGCCTGGAAGCTGGCCCCGGCGCTGGCAGCCGGTAACTGCGTGGTGCTGAAGCCCGCTGAACAGACACCGCTGGCGATCACGCTGCTGCTGGAACTGGTCGGGGATCTCTTCCCGCCCGGGGTGCTCAATGTCGTGCAGGGCTTTGGCCGGGAAGCCGGAGAAGCCCTGGCCACCAGCCGGCGTATCGCCAAGATTGCCTTTACCGGTTCAACGCCGGTAGGCCGCCATATTATGGCCTGTGCGGCGGAAAACATCATTCCCTGCACCGTGGAGCTGGGCGGTAAATCACCGAACATTTACTTTGCCGATGTGATGAACGGGGAGCCTGATTTCATTGATAAAGCGGTAGAAGGGCTGGTGCTGGGCTTCTTCAACCAGGGCGAAGTCTGCACCTGCCCGTCACGCGCCCTGATCCATGAAGCGATCTATGCACCCTTTATGGAAAAAGTGATGGCAAAAGTCGCCACCATCAAACGCGGTGACCCGCTGGACACAGAGACGATGATCGGGGCGCAGGCATCACGCCAGCAGTTCGATAAGATCCTCTCCTACATCGATATCGCCCGCCTGGAAGGCGGCAAAATTCTCACAGGTGGTGAACGCGCCAGCCTGGGCCCGGAGCTGGACAGCGGCTACTACATCCAGCCGACGCTTATCCAGGGGGATAACCAGATGCGCTGTTTCCAGGAGGAGATTTTCGGGCCGGTGATTGGCGTGACGCGCTTCCGGGATGAAGCGGAGGCGCTGGCCATCGCCAATGAAACCCAGTTTGGCCTGGGGGCGGGCATCTGGACGCGCGACTCGAATCTCGCCTATCGCATGGGCCGCAGCATCAAGGCCGGACGCGTGTGGACTAACTGTTATCACATATACCCGGCTCACGCCGCCTTTGGCGGTTACAAGCAGTCGGGCGTCGGGCGCGAGACGCACAAGATGGCACTGAACGCCTATCAGCAAACTAAAAACCTGCTGGTCAGCTATGACACAGCACCGTTAGGGCTGTTTTAAGCCTGTTTTCCCGTAAGGAGTGCATAATGAAAACCATGAAAGCTGCCGTCGTGAAAGCCTTTGGTCAGCCGTTAGTGATTGAACAGGTGCCGATCCCCGAGGTGGGACCGGGTCAGCTGCTGGTCAAAGTCATCGCTACCGGCGTCTGCCATACCGACCTGCACGCCGCCGAAGGTGACTGGCCGGTCAAGCCGCAGCCGCCGTTTATTCCGGGGCATGAGGGTGTCGGGTATGTGGTGGCGGTCGGCGAAGGCGTCAAACATATTAAAGAGGGCGACCGCGTGGGCGTACCGTGGCTCTACTCCGCCTGCGGCCACTGCGAACACTGCCTGGACAGCTGGGAAACCCTCTGCCATTCGCAGCAAAACGCCGGTTATTCGGTGAACGGCAGCTTTGCCGAGTACTGCCTGGCCGATGCTAACTATGTCGGGATCCTGCCGGACAATATCGATTTTAATGAAATTGCCCCCATTCTGTGTGCCGGTGTCACGGTCTATAAAGGACTGAAAATGACCGAAGCCAAAGCCGGGGACTGGGTCGTGGTGTCCGGTATCGGCGGGCTTGGCCATATGGCGGTTCAGTACGCGGTGGCCATGGGCTTTAACGTGGCGGCAGTCGATATTGATGATGACAAACTGGCCTTTGCCAGACGACTGGGGGCCAGCGTCACGGCCAACGCCCGCAACGTTGACCCGGCGAAGGTGTTTAAAGAGGCGTTCGGCGGCGCACACGGCGTACTGGTCACGGCCGTCTCGCCCAAAGCCTTTGAGCAGGCCATTGGCACACTGCGCCGCGGCGGAACCATGGTGCTGAACGGGCTGCCGCCGGGCAAGTTTGACCTGTCGATTTTCGATATGGTGCTGGATGGCATTACCGTGCGCGGGTCGATTGTGGGTACGCGTAAGGACCTGCAGGAAGCTCTGGACTTCGCCGGTCGCCACAAGGTGGCGGCGAATATCGCCGTCGAGCCGCTGGCCAATATCAACGATATTTTTGCCCGCATGCATGCCGGTAAAATTGAGGGGCGTATCGTTATCGATCTGGCTCTGTAGCCCGGCCGGCCGGGCCACCTCCGGCCGCCATCACAGGCACGGCAGCGCGCTGTGCCTGTTCGCAAACCACCCACTTTCAGTGCTATCATCGGGCGGATGTTTCCCTGGTATAAAACCCGCTTATGACGCTGACCCTGCAGGATACTGAGCACTTGATGGCACCGACTGGCTTTGCGGCGAGCGTGCGCTGAGATGGCTGAAGCTGATTTGAACTTGCTGATCGCCCTGGACGTCCTGCTGGCCGAAGTCAGCGTGGCGGCGGCTGCGCGCCGTCTGGGGCTCAGTGCCTCCGCCATGAGCCGCACCCTGAGCCGCCTGCGCAGCGTGACCGGCGATCCGCTGCTGGTGCGGGCGGGGCGGCAGATGGTGCTGACGCCCCGGGCCGAAGCCCTGCGTGAAAGCACCCGGGGTGCCGTAACCGAAGCCCGTGCCGTGCTGCGGCCCGCCAGTACGACGCTGGAACCGGCCACCCTCGATCGTGAGTTCACCCTGCGCGCCAACGACGGCTTTGTGGAAGCCTTTGGTCCGGCGCTGATCGCCGCAACCGCCAGCGCAGCCCCTCTGGTGCGGCTGCGGTTTGCTCCAAAACCGCAAAAGAGCGTAAAGCCGCTGCGAGAAGGTCTGGTGGATATTGAAATTGGCGTCGCCGGAGAGATGGGCCCGGAAATTCGCCTTCAGGCGCTGTTTCGCGATCGTTTCGTCGGCGTGGTCCGCCGGGATCATCCGCTGGCGCAGCAGGCGGACGTCAGCGTCACTCAGTATACGGCTTATGGCCATGTCGTGGCCTCACGCAGCGGCCGCAGCACGGGGCCGGTGGATGCGTCGCTGGCGGAACTGGGCCTGCAGCGCAAGGTGCAGGCCGTGGTGCCGGGCTTTCCCGCCGCACTGGCGGTGGCCCGGGCCTCTGACCTGGTGGCGCTGGTGCCGGCATCCTTTTTAATTAATCAGCCGGAGGGCTGGCTGGCGATGTTTGAACTGCCGGTGAAAACTGCCCCCATTACCGTGTCGCAGATGTGGCACCCGCGATCGGAGGTCGACCCCGCCCACCGCTGGCTACGGCAGTTGCTGCTCACCGTTTGCCGTCAGCACGTTCCTTTGTGACAGTGTCACACTAAGCCGTCTGCGTCGGCAAATCGCAAGGTCAGGAATGGGGAACGACAAACAGGGATTTGCAGGCGGGGCAGAGCAGCGTTTTTTGTTGACGAATTTTGATCGCAGCATGGGATGAGCGATGCCCGCAAACCGGACACACGGCCTGGGTAGTTGACGCCGTGGCGCTGGTTAAGCGCTTCATAACATCATTGATAAATGACATAAAACCTCACTGACTGGCGGTGAATATTATTGCTGCGAGAGTGCCGCTGACGGTTCCCTGGCCGGAAATAAACAACCTTTCGACATGCCAGAGGAGCCGGTTATTGCCGGGAACCAGCAGAAAACGCGCCCGGCCTGAGTGCCGACACTTTATACCGACAGAAGCACAGTGTCCGGTTAAACGCGCCAAATAATGTACAACGCCGCAATGTCTGTTTTATTTAGCGTTGCCTTCTTTAGTGCGCCGCTTTGCGCTGCTAATCAGCAGATATCACTATCGCCTGTACCCTAACCAGCATCACTGTCTGAGTTATTCCGCGTGCGTCTGGCGGCAAAGCCGTTCAGCCTGTGCCAGGCTGGATAAACGAACGAGGCTAATTTAGCTAAGGAACGGAGATGAAGGCGTTTGACTACCAGAAGGACTACACACAGCTCGACTGCCGCAGGCATCCGGAACACTACCAGGTCGGGCGCGGGGAGCAGGGCGTACTGATGGTGGAGCCCTATAAAGGGGAGATCCTGCCGCACTGGCGTTTTAAAACGGTGGCGATAGCGGAAGCCTCCGCTAAAAAGATTATGGCAATGTTTGAAGACTACCGGAATAACGACGATTTTGTTGGCATGGACATGGCCCGCAAATTTATTCAGATGGGTTACACGCGCGCCCGCCGCTATGCCAACCATCAGGGCGGTAAGAAATACGACGCTGACGGAAATATTCTGCCTTATACCCTGAATGAAGAGAAAGCCGCTGCGGCCGCCGTGTTTAAAGCCTGCTGGGACAGTATTCGCGCCGATAAAGATTACCTGGCGCGCAGGAAAAAACATCAGCAACAGTATGGATAATACTGGCAGGGGCTACACCAGACATTTAGTCAGATAATATCGCTGTATGCCCGGGTCGGGAAAATCCGCTAAGGTCATCTGCAACTGATAGCCCTGTTTTTGATAAAAGGGCAGCGCCTGAAAGCTGAAGGTATCCACCAGTGCCTGGCGCGTCCCTTTTTTAATCCCTTCGCGCTCCGCCGTGTGGAGCAGCGTCGCCCCCAGCCCGCTGCCTCTGGCCGCTTCGCTGACCCACAGGTATTCAACATTCAGCCACAGCCCGACTCTGGAAGCGATCAGCCCGCCCAGAAGGACGCCGTTATCACCGCGACTAAACAAGCCAAGATCGCCCCAGTTATCTTTATTGATAAACTGGCGGTTATAGCTTCTTAATCCGGCCAGCAAATCCTCTTTGTCCGACTCTGAAATATGTTCAACAACGGTTACATTCATGAGTCACCTTATACGCAGGAATAAAAAAGACAGAGCAGTGGCCGGTAAACATAGTCGGGAATTCAGGATAATAACAGGAAAAAAAAGAATTTTTTGTTAACTCAGTGGCAATAACAAATTGTTACCAATAGGTGATAGTAAAGTAACTAAATAAACTATTTCTCGCCCCTGCGCTGCCGATAACTGAGCGATTTACTAAAACAAGCGTCGTTCAACAAAGGAAGTTTATTTAATGAAAAAGTTGTTTTTTTACTTTGAGAATATGGCCGTTGGAAAAAAGTTAATGTCAGGTTTTGGCCTGGTTCTGATCCTGAGTATTGCCGTGGCACTCTGCGGGATCAAAAGTCTGGATGATATTGGCGATCGCGCCGGTAAAGTGCGGATGTTGAAAATACTGACCGATCAGTTTGCTTTAGCGAAAGATTCCCGCCTGCAATATATCAAAACACACGATGAGCAATTTATCAGCGCCAACGACCGGCACCTGCAGGAGGTTGAGGCGCAGATTAATGAACTGAAACAGCGCCACTGGAGCGGGGAAAAACGAGCGCAGCTCGACAGCCTGACCGGCTATATCGCGACCTATCGCGATAAACGCGCGGAAACGGTGCTGGAAACCCAGAAGCGCAGCCAGATCGCCTCTGCGCTGTCCGTCAGCAAAGAAAGAGACACGATAGCCGGTCTTTCTGCCGCATATGCCGGTCAGCCCGAGTTTGCTGCGCCCGCAGCGGCCCTGGCGGAGTCGGTTAAACATCTTGATGGCGTCGCGACCCGCCTGACGCTGCTGGAACTGCAGAACAGTGAAGCGGCGCAAGATTCACTGGCAGGCTTTATAACTGAATCGATTCAGTTATTGCAGGCGGTGGCACCTCAACTGAGGCCCACAGAGCGTGAGCGTCTGGAGTCCGTCGTCGCTACGCTGGAGATGAAAAAACCACAGGTCGCCAGCTATCGCACTTCATTCCTGGCGGAACAGGAAGCCACCCGGTCACTGGCAGCAGCCGGACTCAAGCTCACTTCGATTAGCGCACAGCTGTTCGAACAGGAAATTGATGCCACCCAGGAGGATATCCGGCAGGCGGTTGTCTGGATGGTGGCAATCCTGCTGACCGCCGTAGTGACCGGCATTGTGATTGCGATGGTGATCACCCGCCAGATCACCCGTCCGCTGTCATCCATTCTGACATTCACCCGGCGCATTGCCTCCGGCGATCTCAGTATGAATATGGCCACCACGCGGCGTGACGAGATGGGTAAACTGATGAATGCAGTCGGCGGTATGAATGACGACCTGCGCCGCATTATCAGTGATATCCGCAACGGCGTCTCACAGGTCAATCTGGCCTCTGCTGAGATTGCAGCGGGTAATGAGGATCTCTCGTCAAGGACGGAACAGCAGGCCGCAGCGCTGGAGCAAACGGCCGCCAGCATGGAACAGCTGACCGCCACCGTGAAAAATAACGTGCAGAATATCCATCACTCCACCAGCCTGGCGCAAACCACCGCGTCTATTGCCAATAAAGGCGGCAGTATCGTCACTCAGGTGACGGAAACGATGCGCGCCATTACCGCCAGCTCAGTGAAAATTAATGACATCACTACCGTCATTAACAGCATTGCCTTCCAGACCAATATTCTGGCGCTGAATGCTGCCGTTGAAGCGGCGCGGGCGGGCGAGCAGGGACGGGGCTTTGCCGTGGTAGCGACGGAAGTCAGAAACCTGGCCCAGCGCAGCGCAGAGGCCGCCAAAGAGATTGGCACGCTGATCGAGGCGTCGGTAAAACAGATCGACTCCGGCGCGGTGCTGGTGGAGCAGGCCGGTGGAACCATGCGTGACATTGTCACTTCAGCCGAGAACGTTACCGGCATTCTTAATGAGATCGCGCAGGCCTCTGATGAGCAGAACAGCGGTATTTCGCAGGTTGGCGTAGCCATTACCGAAATGGATAACGTTACGCAGCAAAATGCCGCCCTGGTGGAACAGTCTTCTTCAGCGGCGAATGCCCTGCGCGATCAGGCAGAAAGCCTGTTGAATTCAGTATCACGCTTTACCACCCACGCCTGACGGAGGGCCACGAAAAAGCCCGGTGCGCCAGCACCGGGCCTGACCGGATCAGCTGAGATGGGGCCAGGCCACCGCCGGGATGCCGTTCAGCAGCGGCCGGGCAAACAGATATCCCTGAAAGTGGTGGATCCCTGCCGCTTCCAGCCAGCGCCACTCGGCGGCCGTCTCCACCCCTTCCGCTACCACGGTGATCTCCAGCGATGCGCAGCAGTTGACGATGGCTCTGACAATCGCCTGTTTCGGCCCATTGGTCTGAATCGACTCAATCAGGCTGCGGTCAATCTTCAGTTTTTCTGGCTGCAGCCTGGCCAGCAGGGAGAGGCCGGCAAAACCCGCACCAAAGTCATCAATCGCCAGGCCAATCCCGGCATAGCGCAGCTGGTGAATAGCCTTTTCAAATTCATCAAACCGCGAGATAAACTCATCTTCGGTCACTTCCACGATCACCTGTTCCGGCTCCAGCCCGTGCCGCGTAATCTGCTCCAGCAATATATCTACGGCTGAAGGCACCAGCACCAGCGACATGGGGCGCAGATTCACCGCGATCTGCGCGTGGCCGATATCCAGCTGACTGGCGAGAGCAAAGGCCGCATTCTTGGCATGCAGATCCGCCTCATACAGCTTATCCGCGGGGAGCGCGGCAAAATAATCCGCCGGGGAGCCGCCAGACGGGCTGCGGATCAGGGCCTCCAGATAGCCGATGCTGCGGGCACCAGGATTCACCACCGGCTGCAGAGCAAACTGACAGGGTTCGCCGTCAGGAGCGAAAGTCCGCTTCTGCATGGCGTCCGCTTCAGCGGTGAACCGCCACTCAGCGCTGTCATCGGGGAGCGACAGGTGATTCTTTCGCGGTCCGGTAACAAAGGTTTTGATAAATTTGAACACCCGGTCGCCATAATTCAGCGGATATTTAGCGGTGCCGCGGCTGAGGACGTTGTCCAGGATCCGCTCAGAGGTGAGATTGCGCATATCGATCACCTCCATGCCCAGCCTGCCGAACCGACGCTCAGGGGCATAATCACGCATCAGCTGCACAATCTGCGTGTGTCGTGGATCGGTACGTACGCGGTTATACACCCTGTCAATGGCCTCAGCGGGGCCTTCGAGGATCTGAAAAAAATAGTCACCATCAAACAGCAAGATACCGGTGACGCTGACCGTTTCATTAAAGCGCTGCGCTTTTCCCGCCAGCTGGGCCAGAAAATGTACGCTGACGCTGCGACACAGGCGACTACGGTAAATAAGCGTCGTTAACATGCGTTCCTGACCTGGTTGACGTGAGAAGGGCGTTAGTTACAGTTGAATTTATCGCAGAGTGATTGTTGGTCGCAAGAAAACACTGGGTAATGCGGAAAGTAAAAAAGCCGGCCCGGTGGCCGGCGGAGACAACGAGCCAGTCTGTAGCGCTATGACAGCCTGCCCGGCGAGGGGGATACGCCGGATCAGGGGAGGTGTAAACTCACCTCCTGGTTACCCCTGGTGGTGGGCATCGAACTGTTTCCAGGTATCGGTCAGGTCAATCACCTGGCGGGTTTTGCGGGCTTCATCAATCTTAATCGCGGTCAGGCCCGCTTCCAGCGCATCCACCACCGATACTTTCAGCGGCGTGCCCTGGGTAATGTGTTTGACAATCTCTTCTGCCATCAGCGCGTCGGCCCCGTAGTGGCCGTCGTAGGCATTGCCGCTGTAGGCGGTATCCACTTCTTTTTCGCCGGTGCGGGCGTTGTGTACGCGGAAATAGTTGCGGACAAAGTCCCCCTCGGCCATCCCGTCAGTGCCGATGACACAAAAGCGGCGAAACTCATCAGGGACGTTGAGGTTGGCGTGGAACGACAGGGCAGCCCCGCTGGCATACTCAATCATTGCCGTCTGGTAGTCGACAATATCCGCATCGCTGTCAAATACTGCATCGGTCGATGACCAGCCACTGGGTTTTACATGGTAGACCTCTGAGTCTGCCGTCACGGCCCCCTGTGGAGCATGCTGCGGAGTGAATGACTTCCGGCCACCGAAGCTGGCCACCCTGACGGGACGTTCGCCGATCAGCCCCTGATAGAGATCGATATCATGGCAGCATTTTTCCAGAATATAGGGACCGGCATACTTCTCCAGCCGACGCCAGTCACGCTGAAAGAATGCCCCGTGATAGGGCTTAATATGCTCGGTGGCTTCGATCGAGGTAATTTCACCCAGCTGGCCGGCATCCCGGGCGGCCAGCAGATCGTGATAGAGGGGGGAGTAACGCAGCACCAGCCCGACCAGAATACGGTCCTGACCATATTCGCGTACCAGCTTCGCCATTTCCATCGTCTGCGCTTCGTCAATCACCACCGGCTTTTCAGTAAACACGCGATAACCCGCCGCCAGTGCCTGACGAATATGCTCAAGGTGCATGAAGTTAGGCGACCCCACCAGGATCAAATCGAGATCGCCATGCTGTAACAGCGCGTCCACTGAGCCATAAGCCGTACCGGCAGCGATACCAACGTTCTGGAGGTTCGCCAGACCTGCCGGGGCCGGGTCGTAATAGCCTGCCAGTTCAAACGTCGCATCGGCTTTGCTGAACTCGTGAACGACATGGGACAGGCGGAAACCCAGACCGATAATGCCTACTTTCATGTTAAAACCCCTGACGGAAATGCCGAAGCATGAGGTAACGGTAAGCTGACCCGAAAGGGGCGTCAGCTGGAGATTATCTGACCACCAACTTATTACGACAGAAAAAGTAATGTCAATATACGCGCCATCACACTTACGGGATAAAAATCTTAATATATTGATTTTAATCAATTTAACATTGCATGATTTTCGTCATATTTATTTGTTATTGCGATTTAAGTTTTTTTCACCTATCGTTCGCACACTACAGTCACCTCTGTTCACCTGGCTTAATTGGGAGGAAACGCGTGCACCCAGACTATCTCCTCGGTATTGACGGCGGAGGCACGCGCAGCCGTGCGCGGCTAACCGATTACAGCGGCCGCGTGCTGGCCGAAACCACCGGCGGACCGGCCAATGTCTGGTCCGATTACGCGCAGGCTATCCAGGGGACAGATCAGCTTATCGCCCGGACCATCGCAGAAGCAGGCCTGCCGCCCGATGCACTGACCAGAACCGCCCTGGTCGCCGGACTGGCCGGGGCCAATGTCGCCTCGGTACAGGCACGCCTCGCCAGCTGGCGGCCTGCCTGTGCCGCTGTGCAGGCCATCACCGATGTTGAAATTGCCTGTGCCGGGGCGCACGACGGCCAGCCAGGTGCCGTGCTGATTGTCGGCACCGGCAGCCAGGGTGCGGCCTGGAACGGGGAGCATTTTACGCTGCTCGGCGGCTGGGGCTTCGCACTGTCAGACCAGGGGGCAGGTGCCGACCTTGGCCGCCGGACCCTGCGTCTGGCGCTGCTGGCCCATGAAGATATCATCGCAAAAACGGACTTGACTCACAGCGTGATGGCGCGCTTTCAGCAGAGTGCAGAGTCAATGCTACTCTGGACGCGCACCGCCACGCCGGGCGACTGGGCCAGCGTCGTGCCCGACGTGTTTAGCGCCGCCCACGCTGGCGATCCTCATGCCGTGGCGCTGATCCAACAGACTGCTGACGACATCGCTCTGCTGGTGCGCCGTCTGCACCGCCTTAGTAACGGGCGCATTGCCCTGATGGGCGGGCTGGCCTCACCTGTTGAACGCTGGCTGCCTGACGCGGTCCGCACGCTGCTGGTGGCTCCCCGGCAGGATGCCCTGGCGGGCGCACTTTATCTGGCCCGCCATAACGCCTCACTGGCAGAAACAAGGGATATATGACCGCGCCAAACGTAACCGCGCGCATTCTGCGCCTGATTGTTGAAAATGCCCCCATCAGCCAGTCCGACCTGAAAGTGCGGACTGGCTTAAGTATGTCGACCGTTTCCCAGGCCACTAACCGCCTGCTGGCCCATGAGGTCATTCAGGAACTGGGCCTGCGCCGCGTATCGATGGGGCGGCCAAAAACGCTGCTGGGCCTCAACCCTGACCGGGCCAGCGTGGTAGGCATTCAGCTCAATGCTGAACGTAACCTGATCGTGATGACCGATCTGAACGGTAACCTGCTCAGTGAACAGCAGATCCCGTCGGGGGCAATGACCCCACGTCAGCTCAGTGATGCGCTGGCAAAATTTTTGCGCGGCGTGGAAGGTAAACGCGTCGGTGCCATCGGCCTGGCGCTGTCCGGCCTGGTGGACGCGGAGCAGGGCATCTGCATCCGTTCCAACGTGCTGGACTGGGATAACGTGCCGATAGCACAGCTGCTTGAAGCGCGCTTTGACCTGCCGGTGTTTATCGAAAATGACGCTAACGCGATGGCCCTGGCAGCGATGGTGTTTGGTCAACTGGGAAACGTACAGTCGGCGGTGATCGCGACCTATGGCAAAGGTATTGGCGCAGGTATTCTGCTGGATCGTCAGCTCTATCGCGGGCGTCACGGTAAAGCCGGAGAGATTGGTCATGCGTTACTGGGTGACGGGTCATTACGTCTGCTGGAAGAAGTGGCTTCTTCAAGGGCGGTGCTTCAGCGGGTCAGCGGACCTGAATCCACGTCAGCCACGCTGAAGTCGCTGGACAGCAATCCGACACCGGAAGTGCTTGAAGCGCTGGAAGAAGCGGGGCGACATCTGGGGATCTCCCTGGCCAACCTGTCCATTGCCTACGATCCGGACGTGGTCTATCTGGCGATGGAGCCGCAGATGGCATCCCGTATTCTGCTCGATCATATAACGCTTAACTTCCAGGCCTATCGTCTGAAGCTGACGCCGCAAACCACGCCGCTGCAGTTCCTCACCGAGTCGAGCCGCATGTGGGCGCTGGGAGCCGCCGGGTTTGCCATTAATAAGCTGCTGGATCTGCTGGCCGCCCGGGCCAATGACGAGGCAGAATCGCCGGTATAACCGGCGGATGTCCCCTGATGCGGTGGCGTCCCCTTTGTGAGCGGTCCGCCCGGTGTCTTACCCCGGCCCGACTAGCGGATCCGCTGCCCCTGCTCATCAAACAGCAGACAGTGGGCAGAGGGGATCGTCCACGTCACCGGCGTCCCTATCTCCCGCTCGTGTACCTCGCGCTCTTCCACCACCAGCATGGCGTCGCTGCCGGTCTTCAGGTACAGATAGTTGGTGTGCCCCAGTAGTTCACTGTAGGTCAGCTCCGCGCTGAAACGTGCGGCCGGGCCCTCCCCGCTGAACGGCTGGAAATGCTCGGGCCGGATGCCCAGCGTCACCCGCTGCCCCTCATGGCAGTCTGAATGCAGGGGCAGCGTCAGCATGTCGATGCCTAAAGACGGCAGGCGCAGCTGCACTTCTCCGGCCCGACAGGCCAGCACCTCCCCGGCAATAAAGTTCATTTTTGGCGACCCAATAAACCCCGCCACGAACAGATTATCCGGATCGTGATACAGGGAGAGCGGAGACCCGACCTGCTCAATGCGCCCCTGGCGCAGCACCACGATGCGATCGGCCAGCGTCATCGCCTCCAGCTGGTCATGGGTCACATAAATCATCGTGTTCCCGAGCGAAGCGTGGAGGCGGGCAATCTCAATGCGCATCTGCAGGCGCAGCTCCGCATCCAGGTTAGACAGCGGCTCATCAAAGAGGAAAATACGCGGATGACGAATAATGGCGCGGCCAATCGCCACCCGCTGACGCTGGCCCCCCGACAGGGCGCGCGGGTGCCGATCGAGTAATTCGGTCAGGTGCAGTTTGTCAGCGGTTTCTGCAATCGCGCGGGCGATCTCTGCCTTGGGTTTTTTTGCCACCTCCAGCGGGTAGGCGAGGTTGCCGCGCACCGTCATATTGGGATAGAGCGCGTAGGACTGGAAAACCATCGCCACGCCGCGTTCGGTGGCCGGACGCTGCGTCATGTCCTCTTCATCAATCAGCAGCTGCCCGCCGCTGATCTCCTCCAGCCCGGCAATCATCCTCAGCAGGGTGGACTTCCCGCAGCCGGAAGGCCCGACAAAGACCACAAACTCTCCGCTGTTAATGGTCAGATCAATGCCTTTGATCACACTGATATGGTCGTAAGACTTTTCAACGTTCTGCAATCGCAAACTGGTCATCGGCTGCCTCACTCAGAGTAACTGGCCCATATAAATGGCGTTGCTGCGCAGCAGGGGCCGGAAGCCCATCCGCTCGTAAAAAGCACACACCTGCTCGTTTTGCAGACTGACGCCCAGATGAACCCCACGTACCCCTGAGGCCCGCAGCGCATTCAGCTGATGCTCAATCATTTTGCGGCCCCAGCCGCCTTTCTGCTGCGCCGGTAACAGGTTGATATGCAGATGGGCAGGCCAGTCGCTGACCAGCTCTTCCGCGGCGGTCTCAGGATGGCGGATACTGTTCAGCAGGTTGCCATCCAGCGGGGCTTCCGGCTGGCGCTGGCGGTACTGCTCTTGTAAGGCAGGCCACCATGATTCATTCAGCCGGGCCTCAAACGCCCGCGTATCCGGTGCGGCCACAACGTAACCCATCACTTCACCGCCGACGTCGAGCACAAAGGCGAAGTTGGGTGCAAAGCGGGCATAGGGCACAGCAAAGCGCTGACCGGGATAGTCCGGGTCAGAGTAGAGCGCCGTGGCGTCCTGACCGGCATGGGCGGTTTGCAGACAGATGCGGTACAGCGCCGGATAGTCTGCGGGGGTGGCCGCACGGATCCTACTGGGATTATTCATTTTCTCTTCTCGTTGGTCAGCCATTGAGCCATTTCAACGTTAATGAATGCCGACTTAGTTTTCAAGATGAAATAATTGCGTTACTTCACAAAGCGGGGCGAACGCACGCCCCCAGATGGCCCGGTAACGGTTACAGAGGCCGTCAGCACCCCTGTAGCCCTGCGGCTTTGGTTAGTTAACAAGAGAGTGCGGTGGCGACAATTCGCGGCGGCATATGATTTTCATATGGTTTTACAGAGGCTTAGTTTTCAGACCATTTTATCAGTGCATCGTGCTGGCAGTGCAGAGTCATAGCGGATTGATCGCCAGAGGTACAGCGTTCTGGCGCGATAACCTGCGGGTCCGCTGCGCAACCTGCTGATTTTTCGCCCCGGATCACAGTGCGGAAATTCCCCCCGACAGGGGTTTGACTTTGTTTTCCTATTAAAGTAAGTATTGAGAGATACGATAATAATCGTGGCGTCAGTCTGCGGGATGAGCAGATGTCGAGATGAAGGGATGCCCATTCCGTGATGGAGAAACCGAGCACTATGTCTAATTCATCTGTTCGTTCGTCCCAGTTTCGCGCTTCCGTACGCCTGCTCTCACGCCTGATTGCAGCGGGTACGCTGGCCGGATGTCTGGCGCAAAGCGCCCATGCCGCCGTCACGCTTAATGAATGGGATATCTACAACTACCCGCAGCAAACCGCCGCCGTGGATGAAGGGATTAAAGCCTTTTCCCAGAAAAACCCGGGCATCATTATTAACCGCTCCGTGCACTCCTTTGAAGACACCCGCATTCCGCTGAAGCTGGCGTTAACCGCCGGGGACGGCCCACAGATTGCTCAGGTCAATCAGGGCGGTGGGGATATGGGCTCGCTGGTCAAAGATAAGCTGCTGATCCCGCTGGACGGTTATGCCAGCACTTACGGCTGGACCCAGCGCTTCCCGGACTCCATCCTCAAGCGTAACCGCTGGTCTGATAAAGGTGATTTCGGCAGCGGTAAGCTTTACGGCGTGGCCAGTCTGGGTGAGATGGTCGGGCTCTACTACAACAAAGCCCTGCTGGATAAAGCCGGGATTGCCGTACCGAAGACGCTGCCGGAGCTGGAAAGCGCTATGGCGAAGCTGAAAGAGCAGGGTGTAGCCCCGATGATGCTGGGCCTGCTGGACGGCAATATGGGCCAGCAGATGCTGAGTACCCTCTGGCAGGCACAGATCGACAGTAAAGACCGTAAAACGCTTGATGATCTGATCTATGACGTGGGCGGTAGCTTCAAGGATCCGAAACTGACCAAAGCCGGAGAGATGCTGAAAAGCTGGAATGATAAAGGCTGGTTCTTCCCGGGCTTCCAGGGCATTGGTAACGATGATGCGGCCACCCTGTTCCAGAACGGTCAGTCAGCCTTCCTGATCAGCGGTACCTGGTACCTTGGCCAGTTTAAAGATAATAAAGATATCCACTTTGCCGCCATGCCGGCAGGTGCCGGGGTCACGCATCCTTTGATGGTCGGCGGTACGGACCTGGCCTTTTCGGTGACCAGCACGGCAAAAGACAAAACCCAGCAGGATGCAGCGGCGACCTTTATTGACTACATGGTGTCAGACGCCATGGCTGACCGCTGGTTAAAAGCCGGTTTCCTGCCAGCCAGCTCGAATAAAAACGCGCAGGTGCCTGCCGATAATGTGCTGCTGAAAGAAGCCTGGCAGGTGTGGTTAACCCTCAATGAGCATGACGGGCTGGGCCACTACGTTGACTGGGCCACGCCGACCATGAACGCCGAACTGAATCAGAACGTCCAGCTGCTGCTCGGTGGCCGCCAGACGGTCGATAAGATGGTGACGAACTTTGACGACAACTATCAGCGCTACCTGAAAAGCATGAAGCATTAAGCCGCATGGCCCGGCGGTACACTGCCGGGCCTAAAGACGTTCTGGCCTGTGAGTACGTTTATGTTGAATCTGAGTCCCTGGCGTAACTTTCTTTATCTTCTTCCGGCCGTGCTGGTGTACGCCGTGTTTATCCTGCTGCCGCTGCTGGCCTCGCTGGGCATCAGCCTGACGGAATGGGATGGCACCTCATCACCGCTGTTTGTCGGTATCAGTAACTATCTGCGCATGTTCAGCGACCCGGTATTCTGGATTGCGCTGGGCAATAATGCGCTGCTGATGCTGTTCTATACGCTGCTGCCGATCGGCATCGGCCTGCTGCTGTGCAGCTTCCTGAATGATATGCGCAGTAATACCGAGCGCAGCCTGCTGCGTATTCTCTTTTTCCTGCCCTACATCATGCCGATGGCGGTGCTGGGCGTGGTGTGGCGCTGGCTGTATAACCCGGCCTTTGGCCCGATTGACCAGCTGCTGCGCGCCGTGGGCCTGCCGCATCTGGCACTGTCGTGGCTGGGGGACTTTACCTGGGCACTGCCGGCGGTCGGGATGGTGGCCACCTGGTACTTCTTTGGCTTCTGTCTGGTGCTGTTTATGGCGGGGCTACAGCGCATGGATCCGTCGCTGCTGGAGGCGGCCGACCTTGACGGGTCATCACGGCGGCAGAAGTTTATGCGCATCACGCTGCCGGGGTTACGCCCCGAAGTGCGGATCGCGCTGCTGCTGACCGTCATTGCCAGCCTGAAAACCTTCGACCTGGTGTACGTCATGACCCAGGGCGGCCCCGGGACATCCACAATGGTGACCAATATCTTTATGTACAAGCAGGGCTTTGACCTGCACTATTTTGGCTATGCCTCTTCGGTTGCGGTCTTCAGTATGCTGATCGTGCTGCTGATTAACTGGCTGATTCTTCTGGCGTTGAAGGAGCGTTGATCATGAACAAAACGCCGCTGAGTTCCCGCGCGCTGATTTGGCTGGTGGCGCTGCTCACCATCCTGCCGTTTCTGCTGGCGCTGCTGACCTCATTTAAAACGCAGATGGAGCTGTTTCAGGGCGTGTTCACCTTGCCCGGTTCACTCAACGTGAAAAATTACATCACCGCCTGGCAGCAGGGACACTTTAACGTCTACTTTCTGAACTCCGTGCTGGTGGTGATCCCGGTCGTGATCTGCAGTCTCTTTCTCGGCATCCTGGCCGGCTTCGGCTTTGCCTGGCTGAAGGTGCCGGGGAAGCGGGCGATCGCCGCCATGTTTGCGCTGGGTATGGTTCTGCCCGGCGAGGCATTTATCATTCCGCTGTATCACGAGCTTCGCTGGATGGGGCTGACCAATACCTATCTGGCACTGATTATCCCGCAGATTGCGCTGTCGCTCCCGTTCACCACGCTGATGATCGCCAGCGCTTTCCAGCAGGTACCGAAAGAGCTGGTGGAAGCGGCGGTAATGGACGGTGCATCACGGGTTAAAATCCTCTGGGGACTGCTGGTGCCAGCCATTGGACAGACGCTCTCCACCCTGGCGCTGCTGCTGTTTATCTGGACGTGGAATGAGTTTCTGATGCCGCTGATACTGGTCAATAAAGATGAACTGCGCACGCTGCCTATCGGCATGATGCTGTTCCAGAACCGCAACACCATTGATATTCCGGTGCTGATGGCAGGAGCGATGATCGTGATCCTGCCGCTGATGGCGGTGTTCTTACTGTTCCAGCGTAAATTTATCAGCGGCGTGACGGAAGGGGCAGTGAAGTAACCGGGACGATAACTTCAGGGGCGGCGCTTTTCCAGACGGATATCCCCGTCGCCGATATCGGTTTCATTCCCCCATCCGGTATGGCGGTAAAACGCCGCTGCACGGGTGCGCTTTCCGGTTTCCAGCCAGGCGCAGGGATGCAGGGTGAACAGCGCATCCTCCGCCACGCTGACCAGCCGTTTGCCGATCCCTTTGCCCTGATGACCGGGAAGAACAAAGGCGGCAAACAGGCAGGCTTCCTCCGGGATAATCATCGAAAAGCCGATGATTTCTTCGCCCTGCGTGGCAACCCACGCACAGTCTGACGCCGCTATCATGGCGCTGACCGACGCCTCTGTAATGCCCAAAGCCTGCATTTCTTCGCGGGTCATCACATTTTCCTGCACTGAGGTGCGCACGGTAAATAAACCGTTAACATCGGAGGGCACGGCTACGCGTATCCTGACAGACATGACATTTCTCCCTGGCCGGGTTAACGGCCTTTTTCTTTTCTGACTAACGCCGGGTAACTGTACTCCGCTGAGTGGCCGGTGCGGATATCCAGCACCCGGTAGCGGGCATCGGGAAAGCGACCGTTTTTGTCGGTGATCAGCAGGGCGCGTCCGCGTTGGTCATTAAACATTTTTCCGGCGGGATAGGTTGGCGCATCCGGGTTCTTGCAGGGACAGTCTGACTGGCAGGCCATGATGTTGCCTCACAGAAGGGGTAAGGGGTGTTGTCACGGTGTCTATTCTGCCACAATGCGCGGCAGAATAGGGCTGTTCATTTCGCGGGTGAATTAAAAAATGAAGTTTTCATTTCCTCTGATCCTTCTGCACTGGCTGACGGTATTGCTGCTGCTACTGGCCTATGGCTCTATTCTGATCAGCGACTACGCCCGGCCGGGTAGCTGGCACGGCTACGCCATCGCCGTCACCCACGTCACCGCCGGGGCCACCGTCTTACTGACGATGGTGGCGCGACTGGTGATACGGCTGCATCAGCGGTCCCCGGCCATCATTCCGCCCCCGAAACGCTGGCATACCGCGCTGAGTCATCTGACCCATGCCTGCATCTATGCGCTATTCATTTCCCTGCCGGCCCTGGCGCTGGCGTCACGCTACTTCTGGGGAAGTGAGTGGAGCCTTTACGGTCTGGCCATGCCCTTTAGTCAGACCGCCCGTCCGGCGCTTTCCGCCAGCCTGAACCACTGGCATACCGTGCTGGCACCTGTGGGCTACTGGCTGATTGGCATCCATGCGCTGGCAGCACTGGCTCACCATTATATTCTCCGCGATAACACCCTGATCAGGATGATGCCGTCACGGCAAAAAACGAGCTGAAGATCACACTTTTGTCACCCGCGTGGCTGATAATATGCAGCCCACAGAAGCGAAAACCTACGGGGGAATTGCCATGCCAGATATCATGCCCGCCCGCTGCCACTGCGGTTCGGTGATGTTTAACGTCACGCTGGTCGACGGGCTGAACACCGCCCGACGCTGTAACTGCTCCTTTTGCCGGATGCGCGGTGCCGTGGTGGTCTTTGCCTCAGCGCTGGATATCACCAAAGGCCAGGAGAGCCTGACCGAGTACCGTTTTAACAGCCGGGAGGTGGCACACTATTTCTGCGCTGTGTGCGGTATTTATACCTTCCATCAGAGCCGATCAAATCCGCAGCAGTACGGGGTTAATGCCGCGTGCCTGGCCGGGATTTCCCCCTTTGACTTTGCCTCGGTTAACGTCACGGATGGCATCAACCACCCGAAAGATGGCGGAGCAGGCGGCATTGCCGGCACGTTGTCCTTCACCCCCACACCGCCCGATGATCATTGAACATCACTGAACACGGCTACCAGCGCTGATGCACCCAGGGGGCAATTTTATCGTCATACAGACGTTTCAGCGCGGCCAGCGTCTCGTCCGGCAGGGCACTCATCGCGCTGGCACGGGCGTTACCTGCCGACTGGACGGCATTTTTTGCACCGGGGATCACTACGCTGACGCAGTCATTCATTAAGATCCAGCGCAGGGCGAACATGGCCATCGTGTCATCTCCCTTCACGTACTGGCGGATCGCCTCCACCGCCTCAAGGGCGACATCCCACGGGACGCCAGAGAAAGTTTCACCTTTATCGAAAGCTTCACCGTTGCGGTTAAAAGTACGGTGATCGTCGGCAGAGAAGGTGGTGGCCGCCGTCATCTTGCCGGTCAGCAGGCCAGAGGCGAGCGGCACCCGGGCAATAATACCGACGTCGCGACGCTTCGCCTCGCGCAGCAGCAGTTCGGCCGGTCGCTGGCGGAAAATGTTATAAATCAGCTGGATGGAGGCTACGTTGGGGTATTCCAGTGCCTTCAGACCTTCCTCGACCTTTTCCACCGACACGCCGTAATGGCGAATTTTCCCGGCCGCCACCATCTCATCCATGACTGCAAAAACCTCCGGGGTGTAATAAATCTCGGTTGGCGGACAGTGCAGCTGCACCAGGTCCAGGGTTTCCATTTGCAGGTTGTCGCGTGAGCGATCGATAAAAGCATTCAGATTTTGGGCAGTGTAACCCTGTGCCTCATGGGGGGAGAGGCGGCGGCCCAGCTTGGTGGCGACGAACGGACGCTCTCCTCCGCGCTGGTTCAGCACCTCAGCAATGATTTTCTCTGAGCGGCCGTCACCATACACATCAGCGGTATCAATAAAGGTCATACCGGCATCCAGCGCAGCATTTAAGGCTTCCCGGGCATCGTCCAGACTCACTTCACCCCAGGTGCCGCCAATTGCCCATGCACCGAATCCGATCTCCCCGACCCGCTGGCCTGTTTTGCCAAGCATTCTCTGTTTCATCATCGCTTCCTTCATACGGTTAGGTAACGCGGGTGAGCGCGTGCGTACGCGCGTCGCCGCCTGAATCATTTCATCAGCTTAACGTTTACGCCGGGGGATAACCCGTGCTAAAAGATGAATGCCATTCATCCTGACAGTTAACCTGGTTCACCTTTCTATGGAACGTGTTGATTTTGCCGACCTGCAAATTTTTCTGACGGTGCTGCGCTGCCGCAGCTTTAAGCTGGCCGGTATTGAGCGCGGGTTATCATCATCAGCGGTGAGCCATGCGATACGGCGGCTGGAGACCCGCTTAGGCGCACGCCTGCTGAACAGAACCAGCAGAGCGGTCTCTTCTACTGCGCTGGGCCAGGACCTGGCCGAAAAGCTGGCAGGGGGGTTTGACGCCATCGCCGCCGCGCTGGAAACCCTGAATGCCCCCGGCCGGGGCAGCTTTGGTGTGCTGAGGTTGAATGTCTTTGCGGATGCGGCGCATCAGCTTATTGCGCCTGCGCTGCCTGAATTTGCCGCGCAGTGCCCGCAGGTGCGCTTAACCATCGTCGTGGAAGACCGGCCGGTGGATATCACCGCCGGAGGATTTGACGCAGGCATGCGCTACGGCCATCTGGTGCCGGAGGATATGGTTGCCGTACCGCTGACCGGGCCGCAGCGGTGGATAGTGGCCGGTTCCCCTGATTACCTCCGACGCCGCGGAACGCCACAGACGCCTGCCGACCTGGCCGGCCATCACTGTATTCAGCTACTGCTGGGCGATAACGCTTACTTTCGCTGGGAGTTTGCTGGCCCGGACGGCACTTACAGCCTCAGTGTGCCCGGCTTAATCACGCTGAAGGATACGGCCACCTCGATATCGGCGGCAAAGGCAGGTATGGGCTTAACTTACGTGCTCGAGTCCCGTATAAAGCAGGAGCTGGCAGAAGGGACGCTGGTCAGTACCTTGCCGGCACACGCTGCGCACGGTGACCCCTTTAACATTTATTACAGCAGCCGCCGGTATGTGCATCCTGCGCTGAGAGAATTGGTGAATATCATTCGTACCGGCAATGGCCTGCAACCCTTGCCCGCGATTCCGAGCGTCACGCTGCAGGAATAGTACCGGTCCGATACCCCTCTTTGTCTATAACCCTAATGACTATCAGGCAGATAACAATGAACACTATCCTGGCCGTGCTTCTCACCCTGACATCGTTTTCCGCTATGGCCAACGCGACACCCGCCGCGCTGAAACCGGTTCCTCTGATTGCCATAAAAAAACAGAGTGAGCAGTATCATGAGGTCTGTCAGGCGATAAAGAGCGGATGCCCGGCGGAGTCAACGCTCTGGCGGGAAAAAGGGGACGGGAGAGCCGTTTACTTAACCAGCCCGGGGCCCACATTAATCAGAATGAACAGGGCGAATGGCGAATGGGTGATGGATGGCCGCTGGGACTTTAGCCACCACGAAAGCCGCGATAACAGCGATGACGGCGAGCTGACCCGCAGTGAGGTTGCTCTGTTTCCGGCACTCTATCCTCTGAGCCAGACAAAACAGGCGGTGGCGCTGGTATCCACCTGGTCAACGGGGTACTCCGGCGGCGGGCGGGAAGAAGCGTATGCCGACTTTCTGATGCTGAATGCTGACGGGGGGGTTCAGACCGCATTCAGTAATGTTCCTTTTTCCTCACGGGAGATGATCCGGGCCTGTTTTTCTGAGGAAGATTATGCCAAAAAATCGCACTGTCATGATGAAAGCTGGCGCATTCTTACCCTGCAGTTTACAGACGAGGGCAGGGAGTATTACAGCTGGAAATTTATCACCAAAGCCTCGGACTGGCCTTCCTTTACTGATAAATCGGCCATTACCGTCGGCGTAACGGAGAAGACAGCCTATCCCTTCCAACCCGATACGTCAGCGCAGTAATCATGGCCGAAAACGTCGCGTTAACGCGCGTGTGGCAGGGGCAGCGTCACCGTATCCTGATGCTCCGGGGTAAAGCGCTGCCCGGCTCTGGCTAACAGTCGCCTTAATACCGATCGGAATTCATCAAGATCGATATTATCAATCTGACTGCCGACCACAATGGCTTCTGAAATATCCTGCATCGCAGGCCAGCGCGTCTTGTAATTGGCATAAACGGCGATAGCCGGAATATTATAGGCGCTGGCCATATGCAGAACAGATGTATCCGGCGTGATGGCAAAGGTCGCGTTTTTTATCACTGCCGCCGAGCGTGCAATCGACGGGGGGAGTGAAATACGGTGTACACGGTTATAAAGCCGGGTTAATGCGGTCGCTTTATCGCAGCCGTCAGGGCCGTGAACAATCACTACAGGCATTTTTGTTTCACCGGTAATCCGCGCAATCAGCTTTATTGCCGTGGCCAGCGAGAAGGTGCGCTCCGCTACGCTTCCGTCCAGATTAAGGGCAATATACGGATCAAACTGCCGGGTTTCCTGACTCACTTCGTCCAGCACATGATCACTGAGGGGAAATTCAAACGCGGGTCTGACTGACGGAAAACCCGCTTCTCTCATCAGCACTGACCAGGTCATGGGCACGGGCGCACGGAAAACTTGATCCATTCGGGAGGCTATCTGACACAAAGGTGAATAACACTTCATCGTTAAGCCCACGGCCTGTAAATTTGTTTTTGCCCTTAACCGGCTGATAAAGAGCATGGTTTTGAAGTTCTTTTTACGCATAGCCTCAATGCAGAGATCCGGTACGCCGTATTCCTTTCTTATTTTCCCGGCTACCGCCTTAATGTCCTGATACGTTGCCTCGTCCTGACAGGGCATACTGATAACGGTCAGCGTTGTGTGCCTGAGCGTGAGGGCGTCGAAGACGGGTCTGTTGAGTCGCGAAGCCACGATGATCAGGCGATCGATGCGGTGATACTCCAGCGAACGGATAAGTGGGAATATGGACATCGCATCCCCGATCTGGTCGGGAATATGAATAACGGCAAGGGAAACAGTGTCAGTGTTTATTGCAGCTGCTGGGTAGTCGTAAAAAGAATAGGCAAAGTGCCTCAGCCCGGACAGTAATGACATATTACGACACGCTCCCTGCGAAAATAGTCATCCCTTATGACCAAACAGGCCGCTGATTATAACGGCCCCGAAGCGGGGCCTGTAAGGTAATATTGCTCCGGCCCCCCTTCAACACTACCAGCCCCTTTTCGCACGTTGTGTTTGTTCCGGCGTCAGCAGGCCCGGCCCCTTCAGGCTGCCGTACCCCGTACTGCCCGCCGGTGCCCCATACGGAAGAACACCAGACCGGCAACAGAAAAACCAATCAGGGCAATAAACATCACCGGCGGTGGGGTAAAACTGAGTAAAAAACCGCACAGTACGGGGTTAATCGCACCGCCGATATTACTCAGATTCTGCATTCCGTAGTAACTGCCTTTCATATGGTCGGGCGCAATGAAATCGATAAACATATACTCCACCGGGATGACGATCAGTTCGCCAAAGCTGAAAATGACCATCGCCAGCATCCACAGCAGCACCGACGGGCCGGCCAGCATAAATCCGGCCAGACCGAGAATAAAGAACAGCGTGCCGAAAAATAGCCATTTGAACAGGTTATCCTGCTTCATACCGCTGCTCATCACGTACTGAAAGGCAATCACAATCGTCGCGTTAGTGATCATGATGGCACCAATCACTTTATAGGCATAAGCGGCATCGGCGATAATGATCAGGTACTGCGACAGATAACCGGTGAACTGCCCGAAGACAATCGACCCGCAGGTGCTGCCCAGCGTAAACCAGACCAGACAGCGGTCTTTGAGCAGGATAGAAAACGTCTGGCGCAGACCGGGTTTTTCCAGCGGCTTCAGCTCGATATCATGACGTTCCGGGCGGTCAGGAATATGGCGTAATCCCACCATCAGGGTGATAACAGTTCCCAGCGCCAGCGTGCCGGAAATCATAAACGGCAGACGGGGATCAAAACCAGCCAGCCAGACGCCAAGCGAGGACCCCACGGCCCAGCCGACATTGATCAGCGTGTAGTTCATTGAAAAGGCTTTGACCCGTTTTTCCACTGGCAGCCAGGCGGCAATGCAGGCCTTAATGGTAATACTCAGAAGGGCGTATGAGGCATTGAGCAGGGCGATGACCATCACCACGCTGCCCACTTCCGGCAACAGCGGCAGTAAAAAAAAGCTGAGTGCAAACAGGCTGACTGAAAAACCAATCAGCTTACGGTGACTGAACCTGTCAACCAGATAACCGCCGTAAAGACTGCTGAAGATGCCGATGGCCACGCTCGCCCCCATGATGAGACCGACGCTTTCAGGCAGCAGATGATAGTGCTCAGTCAGATAAATAGTCAGGAATGGCAGCGTGACACCACGACCGATGGTCAGCACCAGGGAGCCTGCAAGCAGGGCAAGAATAAGCGGCGGCATTCCTTTCATTTAGTTCACATTCTTCCATCAAAATATTAACAACAAGTCCTGTTACTCTACGCGGTTACGCAGGATTTTTTGTGTCGTTAAAGCAACGTTTATCAAGGTGTTAATAAGACAAAATGCTACAGAAACTTCTTATTGTGGTGGGGAATAGGGACACCGCGATCCGCTGTTTCTGCCCACGCCGCTGACGTGAGCAGAAGCGCCATTATTTTTTGCGCGTCAGGGTGATACGGGTCAGTTCCGAGGGGCGTCCTAAGCGTACCGCCATCCCCGGCCAGAGCCCGGTTCCGTTGTTCACGTACAGCTGCATGCCGTCGACTTTGTACAGGCCGGACACAAAACCGCCGTTGGGCGCGGCAAACAGGCGGTCAAACCCCAGGATCAAACCGCCGTGCGTATGCCCGGAAAGCTGAATATCCACCCCCTGCGTTGCATTCTGGCGGGCATTTCGCGGCTGATGGTCAAGTAACACCACCGGCGCGTTGTCCGGTGCTCCGGCCAGTGCCTTGCTCAGATCTGACCCTTCAGCCCCCCGCGCGGACGCGGAGGCGTCCGTCAACCCGGCGATCACCAGCTTTGCGCTGCCGCGAGTAATAACAGTATGGCGGTTGAGCAGGGGATGCAGCCCCAGCGTGGCCAGATGCGCCGTCCAGGCTTCCTGCTCAAAAAAATACTCATGGTTGCCGGTGATCGCCAGGACACCGTCGGGGGCCTGTAATCCCCGTAACGGTGCCACGTCCTGCCTGCGGTTTTCCAGCGTACCGTCAATCACGTCCCCGGTCACCACAATCAGATCCACGTTCAGTGCCGTGGCCCGCTTCACTAATTCCGCAGTCCAGCGGGCATTAAACAGCCGGGTGATATGTAAATCCGTTAACTGCAGAAGCTGATAACCTTCAAACTCTTCCGGCAGATTGGCAACCGGGATGGTGACATCCTTCAGAGCCGGCACGCGGATGGCCTGCTGCACGCCGTAGGTGGCCAGGCCGATGGCCAGTATGGCAGCCAGGTAGCGCACGCCCGGGACGATGGTCAGCGGATGCCTGACCAGCATTGAGATCAGCGTCACCGCATCAATCACGATCTGTATGAATGCAAGGAACAGCACGACACTGAAGGCCCAGTTAAACAGGATAATCAGCGTTCGCGGCATCTCCGGGGCAAAAACACTGCCAGAGGTAAAACGGCTGACTAACAGGTACTGGGTGGCCAGCAGAGCCAGCAGCGACAGGATGATTTTTAACGCCAGGGGCAGGGACAGCGGAACGATAAACCGCCCAATGACATACCAGGCGGGGAGACTGAAAATAAGGTGAAACATCATTATTTCCCTAACAAAAGTGCGTACTTACGCAAAAAAAATGAAAACAGCGGATTTTATCGACTGACGGTTAACCTGTGACGACGAAAACGTGAAAAAGGTGTCAGATCAGAGGCCATTACACAGTACACTTCTTACTGAATCAGAGATTAACCCTGGAGAGCGACTGATGAGTAATGACGTACCCCTGAAATTTTATGACATCGTAGATGAGTACTCGACGGAAACCACCCAGCCGGTGCAGGAAGCCGATCGCACACCGCTGGCACACTATTTCCAGCTGCTGATCACCCGCCTGATGGACGGCGAAGAAATTGGTGAGGATACACAGAAAGAGATCGCCAGTGAAGCCGGTATTGACGCGGAACGGATTGATGAAATCGCCACGTTCCTGAATCAATGGGGCAATGAGTAGCCGCTGATGCCGGTGATGTGAATTTCACTCGGGCATTCACATCACCTTCATCACGTGGCACGTTTCTCTGCCCGCTATCATCGGGTCACCGGCAGAGCAGGGAAGTGAGGTCTCAGTAAAAATCCTCCCATTCGCCCCGGGAAGGCATCGGGGTCGTGCAGGGCTTATATTGAATGACAGATCCCATTTGGGCATTATCAATGGGTTTCACCGTGATCGTCTGACCGTCCATCAGCGACCCCGTATCTAACGTCAGTTTAAAATAGCGCCGCCGGGCGTTGGGGACTGTGTTATCACAGGTTTCGGCAACTTCAATATACAGGCCGGTCAGATACAACGCGGTAAAGCCGAGTGAGCCGCTGGCGGGGAATTCGCCCTTATAAATAGACTCTTTATTCGAGGTGCCACAATTCTTGCCACCGCCGCCCAGTGACGGAATGCTGAGGCAGAAAAACCGGTCGGGGCCAGGCACGAGCTGGTAAACTTTTATCGCCGTAGGGGTCAGCGGCCCACCGTTCTCATCCTCTACGCGCACGGTGAGGTGCAGCGGTTTGCGTAAAAGATGATCTTCCTTGTGCGTCATGCAGGTAGTCAGGGACAGTGTTATAACGGCCAGCGTGGCCAGGAGAGGCAGTAATTTCATCGGTGATGTGATTCTCTGTGATTCAGTCCCGGAAAACCGTCCCGTGCTGACGACCTCACAGGGGGAAACGTACAGGATTGTAGCACGTTATGTCAGACCGGCACGGGTGCTTCAGTAAATAGCCCTTGTCGCTGCATCACCGAATAGTATTGATAACAGGGATATTTACATGAGATTTATTGCTGCCATTATTGTTTTAACGTCATTCACCTCTTCTGCTCAATCTCATGCCATCGAATGGAAAACACGCTGTGATGACGAGGGATTTTCACTGCCAGTTGATCAACAAAGCCATCCGTTAGTGGTCAATGAAAATCAGATAGTAATATCGGTTCATACGAAACGTATTGACGCTAATAAGATTGGGTTCTTCCTGGATAAGACGCTCGATCTTGGCACGGGAGGCATGACGCTTAACTGGGACAACTTTAGTAAAACAGCAAAAATAGCGGATATGACCTTTAAGGGCAGGGAAGGCGTATTTCGCTGGTATGGTTTCTTTGATAAAGATCAGCAGAAACGCGTCTGGGTGGCGCAACCTGACTTTGTGGAAACCTATGCCCAAAATGGCCAGATTAAACTGATCACATGTGATTAATTTTCCCATTACTCAGTAGGCAAAATATCCGCGCGAACGGCGATAGTGGTAAATATAGTCCCGTGAAAACCGCAGGATGCTTTGTTAACACGGATTTTATTAGATATAAAAGGGCGGGTTCTCTCACCCTTCGTCACCAGAACGCGTTTAGTTCAGCCGCTGACCTTGTTCATCAACCACTCTCTCACCGTCCTCTTTCGTGAACGCGCCTTTCTGTGCATCAGGAAGAATATTCAGCACGACGTCAGAAGGGCGGCATAGCCGGGTACCCAGCGGCGTCAGCACGATGGGGCGATTGATCAGAACAGGATGCTGCAACATAAAGTCGATTAACTGATCGTCAGTAAAGCGATCTTCCGCCAGCCCTAACGCTTCAAAAGGGTCGACATTCTTACGCAGCAGCGCCCGTACCGAAATGCCCATATCCGCAATGAGTTTGACCAGTTCATCTCGTGAAGGGGGTGTCTCAAGATAATGAATAACGGTCGGCTCTTTACCGCTGTTGCGGATCAGCTCAAGGGTATTGCGTGACGTGCCGCAGTCCGGATTATGGTAAATAGTGATGTTGCTCATATCAGTATCCTCGCTCTAATTGAAAGACAGACGAAGCGCCAGTGCAGCCAGCGTGAACCCGTTTAAAGGCATCGATATAGTCATAACAGCCTTGCAATAACTGAGCATCGCCATTTTCTGTCAGGGGAAACCGGTAGGCATAATCATGAATTATCTTCGCCAGCTGTCGCTGTTCCGCGGTTAAATTGACCATATTCTCTCCTCAGTAGTAGCGTCAGAGGAAGGAGATATCTCCTCTGATTTCCTTCGTTATCAGGCACAACAGCGATCGTTCCAAGAATCACGATAGTTAATATTTCCTTCCGTATATTTCCAGGTAATCGCCTCATAACGCAATTCGAGTGTTTCAAGATGGGTGCTGCTCATGCCATTAGGGGCAAGGTAAGGAGAAATCGTCGTAATTTTGACGTTTTCCAGGACGATATTGAAATATTCAGATTCAATGCCCGATTCCAGTATTCGGTACATTTTCATCGTTGCTTTTTTCAGTGTGCGGCCTTCACATATGGCGCGATACAGAATAGGTGTGGTTTGGTCAAATTCTTTCACTATCGTGATCGGGCTATGAACGCGCGTTCCGGTGAGTTTTCCCCAGCTGGGATCTACTGGAATGGTTACACCATGTGAAAATGATTTTAATTCGATGGAACCCAAACGCAGGGGCATTAAACAACTGCCAATAATCGGCGATCCGTTTTCATCTTCAAGCCATAAACACGGGAAAGCGTCCGATATACAGTCGGACGCGAAACGGAAAATAATTCAGCCAAACCGCTGAATGGATAGTTGAGCGCGTATCGTCAGCCAGTAGTTTAAAAAGTTGAACCGGTTGTAACATGTTAGATCCCTCTAAACATAGCCATACAGATATAATATTTCATATCTGTATATTTTAACAGCATCGTTTAAACAACGGCAGGTTTGTATGACGCATTTACCCCTAATCGAATCTGAGTTCGTGCGGGGGGCCATTGTCCGCAAAGCTGGCCATCACCAGTGGGCTACACAGCCATCAGACGGGCAGGGAAGTCGCGTTCCTGTGTGAATTCTGGTGTGCCATACCCCTGCGAAAATCGCAGAATTCACGTAGCGCGATCATCTTTTATTTTCATTATTTATGAGGACAGTGCTGTACGGCTGACGCTGACAGGGCTGATTTTTCTGAACGGTTGATGATCCTTCAGTACCCGAACATAGCTTTATCAGGCGGGTTAACGCCATGTTGGTTCAACACATAAAACTGCAGCGGATGACTGAACAGCGATGGAATGTTGTTTATCGTCGGGGATTGGTCATAGTCCCGGGCAAACCGCGACGGCTGTTCGTCAGCCCGGCAGCACCGGACTCCCGGAAGCGGTTCATCAGACGCTGCACCTGACGTTCAGTGAGATCCAGCTGACGCTTTTCAACAACGCCCTGGATCAGCGGCAAGCGGTGAAGTTCTTTATAGGACATGGTTACCAGCATCAGAAAAGATCTCCCAGAAAGGTGAAAATGCGCCGTATCTGGGTGACATCATAAACTAGCTAAAAAGTGACATTATCAAAGGGGACTTACAACTTAGGTGCGTATAATGTATATTATGTTAAATTGAATATCAGATCAGGTACCCGGCCGTGGGCTTTGCTCACGGGTACCTCGCCTGCCTCTCTTTGCCGGAGCCGTTCAATCTTTTGCAGGCGTCCCCTGATGGAAACGCATCTGCCAGTGACCGACCTTTGCAGACCAAATCCAGATAGATGTTCGCATGGTCCTGTTAGCCGTTATCCCTGTCGCATCCCGTTGCGTACTGATGTAATTCAGCAGTACCACGCCATCGGCGAGCATGGTCAGTGTAAAATCACCGGCTTCGATGGCTGTTCGATCACGTTCCTTCGCCAGCGCGTCAATGACTTGCTGCCGGCTATAGCGTATCCCTGACCGGCCAGTCTCTGTAAAATCCTGATGCAGCAACGCATTAACCTGCTGCGCATCATGCCGAATAGCCGGCTGATGCAGTTGGATTTCCAGCCGCTGAAGGACCAGCAACAGCTCAGATAAATCAGTCAAGAGACCTCCGCAGAACTCTGGAAATGAAAAAATAAGGGTTAACTAAAACCGATCGCGCTACGTGAATTCTATGAGGTTATCAGGGGTATGACGCGCCAGAATTCACACAGGAGCAGCAAAAAACGCACCTCCCTGCCCTCTGATGAGACTTATCAAGATCGCAGCAGTTCGCCAGTCTGGTGACAGGTAGCGTATCAACGCGGCTTTCAGTATGGATGCGCAGAGTAAATTTTATTCCTGTTGTGACCCTGGATGACAACATAAAGAGACATATCCTACATATATCGCCGGGGATTCTGATTTTTTAAGCATGCGGTATTTGACAGAATAATCCCATACCAACTTTGGAATATATTGGGAATTCAAATGAAAACATTGCTTAACTACACCAGCCAGCGAGGAATGCTTCGTCCACTCACCTGGATGACGCTTATTGTCAGCGGTTGCATGTTCTGGGGGATGCTATTCATGACACTAAGCCGTTGATCTGCCAGGTGCCGGAGGTCATCGCGCTGTGTATAGAGGCCATTGTCAGGCACGGATACAGCTGGATTCGTCACATTTTATCCGTCTGATCAGACCATTTTTGCCATAGGGAAAACGAATGTCATGCCACTGGCGGACACCGGACTTCTCTGTCCCGATCCATTGACTTTGCCCCGGATAGGTTGAGAATGTCCTTTGCATTCAATCCTCAGATAAAACCGGAGCTTATCATCACCCGTTCCCGTCGCATTGCCTCTGCCGCCACCGCGAAAAAAGCCAGCGCTTTCATTGTGGCCGCCGCGCTGTTACTGGCCAGCTGCTCCACCCAGCCACCAAAATCTCTGGTCACGCCGTTTCCCTCTCCGGTTAAACCGCCGGTATCAGGCCAGCCCGTGCAGAGTTCACAGCCGATGCGCGGCGTCTGGCTGGCAACGGTATCACGCCTTGACTGGCCACCGGTCTCTTCGGTGAATGTCAGCAGTGCGGCCCTGCGTATCAGCCTGCAGCAGAAGGCGCTGACCGATAAGCTGGATAAGCTGAAACGTCTTGGCATCAACACGGTATTTTTCCAGGTGAAGCCTGACGCCACCGCACTGTGGAATTCTAAAATTCTGCCGTGGTCCGATATGCTGACGGGCAATATCGGCGACTATCCCGGCTACGATCCCCTGCAGTTTATTCTCGATGAAGCGCACAAGCGGGGCATGAAAGTGCATGCCTGGTTTAACCCCTATCGCGTTTCCGTTAATACAAAATCGTCCACGGTGGCGGAGTTGAACCGGACGCTGTCGCTCCAGCCCGCCAGCGTCTTTGTGCTGCACCGCGACTGGATCCGTACGTCAGGCGACCGCTATGTGCTCGACCCGGGGATCCCGGAGGTGCGGGACTGGATCACCAGCATCGTGGCCGAGGTGGTGGCAAACTACCCGATCGACGGCGTGCAGTTCGATGACTACTTCTATGCAGAGTCTCCCGGTTCTGCGTTGAACGACAGCCAGACGTTCCGGCAATACGGCCAGGGGTTTATCAGCAAGGCCGACTGGCGGCGACACAATACGCAGCAGCTGATCGAACAGGTATCCCGCACCATCCGGCAGCTGAAACCGGGCGTTGAATTTGGCGTGAGTCCGGCAGGCGTCTGGCGCAATCTCTCGCACGACCCGGCGGGTTCGGATACACGCGGTGCGGCTGCCTATGATGAGTCTTACGCCGATACCCGCCGCTGGGTGCAGCAGGGACTTCTCGATTATATTGCGCCACAGGTTTACTGGCCGTTCTCGCGCCAGGCCGCCCGGTATGACGTGCTGACAAAATGGTGGGCCGATGTGGTCAGGCCAACGAAAACCCGCCTTTACATTGGCATTGCGCTGTATAAAGTGGGCGAACCGTCAAAAACTGAACCTGACTGGACGGTACAGGGTGGCGTGCCGGAGTTGAAGAAGCAGCTCGATTTAAATGAATCTCTTCCCGGCGTCAGCGGTACCATTCTTTTCCGCGAGGACTACCTTAACCGGCCGCAGACTCAGGATGCGGTGCGCTATCTGCAAAGCCGCTGGGGCGATAAATCCAAAACACAATAAAATAGCTTACAGGATCAGCGAGTTCTCGCCCGCTGGTCCAGTCTCCTCTGCAAGATCCTCGCAAAAGTTTCTACCAAACTCAGGCCGGTTTGCATGCAAATATGTTAACGGACACCTTAAAAATTCCGCATTGTTTTTAGCAAACCCCTTACTCTGAATAACGAAAGCATACCGCATGACAGTGCGTTTTTATCCCCCTGCCGCCATTATTAGGTGACAGTGTCACCAACAGGAACTCATTGATATGAAAGTGCAAAAAATAGAACAACCTGCCACCATTAAGACGATGGAATCCTGGGGTACGGTTGAGGGTCTGCCGGGCACCGGCACCATTCCGTTATCCGGCATTCAAACAGTCATCCCGGGCAAAGAGAATATTGATACCGGAATTTTTGAGTGCGGTGCGGGCAGCTATCGCCGGGGGGTAAAGCAGGCTGAGGTGATGCATTTTCTCAGCGGCACGGGCTCCTTTACCCCGGACGGCGAAGCCACATTACCCTTTAAAGGGGGCGACAGTTTCTTCTTTGCTGCTAACACCGAAGGCACCTGGGTGGTCGATACACCGATGCGCAAGCTGTATGTTATTTTTGATGTCGGGACAGAATAAATCATGCCGGATCGGTCTGGCCTGTCGCGTTATCTGACATCAGCATTTTCCGCATCCGGTAGTTAATAAACTGCTGACCGCGCACCCTGACCTGCTGTGCCTCAATCATCCGGAAGCCCTGCCGGCTGAAAAACGGTCTGGCGGTGATACTGGCTTCAGTGAAAATGGCCGGTAGCGCCCTATCGGCCACCGCCTGCTCCAGTCGTTTCAGCAGCGCGGTCGCCACGCCGCAGCGCTGATGCCCGGGATGGGTAAATAACATATCCAGATGCCCGTCAAACTCCACGTTGCCAAAACCGGCAATCTCGTCATGGCGAACCGCCAGCCAGCAGCAGCTTTGCTGAAATCGCTTCTCCCAGCTTATCCGGTCTACCTGTGACCAGGCCGCTATCTGTTCAGGCCGGTAATCCCGTGACGCGATCTGTCGGACGGATGCCTGAAACAGCGTAATGACGGCATCGAGGTCACTCACCTGGAATGCTCTGATAGTGATGCTCATCTTCCCCCTCATTTCCTTCTGGCCTGCGGGTCGTAACATCCTGGTCTATGATTGTAATGCCCTGACCGCTATCCATATCCTGAAGACACCTTTACCCGACTGATATCTTACCCCCTTTGCCGGGGTGCCGCCGTGATGTCAGCGATTTTTGCGTACTGGACTTAAACGAGGAGACCGAATGGAAACCCGATCATTCCCGAAAAGTTGGGGTGCCGAATTTGTGGCTGCCGACACCGTGCGTTTTCGTCTCTGGGCCTCTGGCCAGAGCGAAGTCACCCTGCGACTTTCCGCGAAAGACATTGAGATGACGCCAACCGGCAACGGCTGGTTTGAAGTTGAGGTCGCTGGCGTCAAGCCCGGCGAAGAGTATCAGTACGTGCTTGCCGACGGCAAGACGGTCGCGGACCCGGCCTCCCGCGCGCAGCGCGATGACGTCGGCGGGCCGTCGCTGGTTATCGACCCTGCCCGCTATGCCTGGCAGAATACCGGCTGGGCAGGCCGCCCCTGGGAAGAAACCGTGGTATACGAGCTGCATATCGGCACCTTTACCCCGCAGGGAACGTTCCGTGCCGCTATCGACAAACTGCCGCACCTCGCCGGGCTGGGGATCACCATGGTCGAGGTCTTACCCCTCGCCCAGTTCGGCGGCCGTCGCGGCTGGGGCTATGACGGCGTACTGCTCTATGCTCCTCACGCGGCGTACGGTTCGCCGGAGGACTTTAAAGCCTTTGTCGACGCCGCGCACGGCTACGGTATCTCGGTGGTGCTGGACATCGTCCTGAACCATTTTGGCCCTGAGGGCAATTATCTGCCCCTGCTGTCTCCCGACTTTTTCCATCCGGAGCGCACCACGCCCTGGGGAGCCGCAATTGCCTGGGACGTGGATGCGGTACGCCGCTACATCGTCGAAGCCCCGCTGTACTGGCTGCAGGAATACAATCTGGACGGGCTGCGCTTCGATGCCATTGACCAGATTGAGGACAGCCAGCAGCCGCACGTGCTGATCGAGATCGCGCAGCGCATCCGGGCAGAGATACCGCAGCGCCCGATCCACCTCACTACCGAAGACTGCCGCAACGTGATCTTCCTGCATCCCCGCGATGCCGACGGCAGTGCTCCGCTGTTTACCGGCGAGTGGAACGACGACTTTCATAATGCGGTACACGTGTTCGCCACCGGTGAAACACATGCCTATTATCAGGACTTCGCTGATCAGCCCGAAAAAGGCGTGGCCCGGGCGCTGACGGAAGGCTTTATCTATCAGGGCCAGGTGTCTCCGCAGTCCGGCGAGGCGCGCGGCGTGGACAGCCGGGGGCAGCCGCCGGTGACCTTTGTCGATTTTATCCAGAACCACGATCAGGTCGGCAACCGGGCGCAGGGAGACAGGCTGATCTCCCTGGCCGGGGCCGACCGCAGCAAAGTGATGCTCGCCATGCTGCTGCTGTCCCCGCACATTCCGCTGTTGTTTATGGGGGAAGAGTACGGTGAGACCCATCCTTTCCTGTTCTTCACCGACTTCCACGGCGACCTGGCCCGAGCGGTACGCGAAGGCCGGGCAAGGGAGTTTGCCGGCCACGCCGGGCATGAAGGTGAAAGCGTGCCCGATCCGAATGCGGAACAAACCTTTATTGCTTCCAGGCTCGACTGGCACAAGCCGGAAACCCCGGAAGGTCAGGCGTGGATGGCACTGACCCGCCAGCTGCTGACGCTGCGTCAGCAGTATATTGTGCCGCTGCTGGCCCGCGCGGGCGGCCATAGCGGAAACGTGGTGAAAACGGCATCCGGCTTCCTCGCCGTCAGCTGGACGTTCCCGCAGGGGACGCTGTCGATGGCGGTAAATATCGCTGCCACTCCGCAGCCGCTGCCGGATTTGCCCGGCGAGACGATCTTTGCCTGGCCCGATCGGGGCGAGGATCTGCCGCCGCATTCCATTCTTGTTCGCCTTCTACCGGGAGATGCAACGTGACTATACCTGTCGCCACTTACCGTATTCAGTTTCGCAACGGCATGACCTTTGACCGGGCGGCGGCCCTGGTGCCGTACCTGCAGCAGTTGGGTATCTCGCATCTTTATGCCTCGCCGATCTTTACCGCCACCCGCGGTTCCACGCACGGCTATGATGTGACCGATGCCAACGAGATTGAGCCGTCCATCGGCGGCCGGGCGGGCTTCGACCGCATGGTCAGCGCGCTGAAACAGGCGGGGATCGGCCTGATCCTCGACATCGTGCCCAACCACATGGCCGCCTCGCTGGAAAATGCCTGGTGGCATGACGTGGTTGAACATGGCGAAAAAAGCCGTTATGCCCGGCATTTTGATATCGACTGGTCGCGCCGTCTGACGCTGCCGTTCCTCGGTGATGACTTTGAAACCGTGCTGGACAACGGGGATATTGCGGTTAAAGCCGACCCGGTAACGGGCAGGCCCGCCCTCGCCTGCTATGATGCCTTTTACCCGCTGACGCCTGACAGCTGGCAGGGCCGCGAGGCGGACGTGCTGGCCATCACCGATAAAGCAGACATCAACGCGCTCCACCAGCAGCAGCCGTGGCGGCTGATGTGCTGGCGGGACGCCGCGCAGGATCTCTCCTACCGGCGCTTCTTTGAAATCACCGGTCTGGTGGGGGTCCGCGTAGAAGACGAAGGAGTCTTCGAAGATACCCACCGTCTGATCCTTGAGCTGGTGCATTCCGGCGCGGTTGACGGCCTGCGGGTGGATCATGTCGACGGGCTGGCCGATCCACAGGGCTATCTTGACCGTCTGCGTCAGCAGGCCGGAGCGGACTGCTATATTACCGTGGAAAAAATCCTCGGCGAGGATGAGCACCTGCCTGACGACTGGCCGGTCTCGGGCACTACCGGCTACGAATTTATGGCCGCGCTCTCCGATGCACTGGTGGACGGCAGTCAGCTGGCTAACCTGCGTAAAATCTATAATAAGGTGGTCGATCGCCCGGTAAATATGGCCGCCGAGCTGCGCGCTGCCAAGCTGCTGATGGCCGATAAGAACTTCGCCGGAGAGTTCTCCACCCTGCTCACTCTCGCCGTCGGCCTGGCCGGGACTGAACGCGCCACGCCAGATGAGAATGCCCTGCGTCAGGCGCTGCGCGAACTGCTGGTTGCCTTCCCGGTGTACCGGACTTACGGTACCGCCAGCGGCATGCCGGACGCCGATCGGCAAAGGCTGCACACCGTGGCCACCAGAGTCAAAAGCAGCGCCAGCGCGCCCGATCCTGCGGCGCTGGATTTTCTTCTGCGTATCCTGACCGGCGAAGTCTCTGACGCATCCCACCAGCAGGCCACAACGTTCCGTACCCGCTTCCAGCAGCTGACAGGGCCGCTGATGGCGAAATCCGTCGAAGATACGCTGTTCTTCCGCCAGCACATGTCGCTGGCGCTGAATGAAGTGGGTGCTGAACCGCTGCCGCGTTCGTTCTCTCCGGCGCGTTTTCACCGGGAAATGGCGACCCGCCTGGAGCGCCAGCCGGATGCGCTCTCCGGCACCACGACCCATGATACTAAACGCGGAGAGGATGCCCGTGCGCGGCTGTATACGCTGTCGGAAGCGCCGGAACACTGGGCGGCCTGCGTAACGCGCTGGCGCGAAATGAATCAGGAAAAAGTGGCCCATCTGAATGACGGCCCGGCACCCCGGCCCGCCGTCGAGTGGATGCTCTATCAGGCGCTGGCCGGCGTCTGGCCCGCCACGCTGCAACCAGGGGACACGGCCGGTCTGGCCGCGCTGGAAGAACGCTTTCTCACTTACGTGCAGAAGGCGCTGCGGGAGGCCAAACAGCGCACCAACTGGACCGCCGTGAACGATGATTATGAGAATGCGGTGCTCGACTATGCCGCTCACCTGCTCGCGCCGTCAAATCAGGCTTTTCTGCGTGACTTTACCGCCGCGCTTCAGCCATTTATTCGCGCCGGGTTGATCAACAGCCTGACCCAGACCGTGGTCAAGCTGACCGCGCCGGGCGTGCCGGATATCTACCAGGGCAGTGAGACGCTGGACTTCAGCCTGATCGACCCTGACAACCGTCGTGAACCTGACTTTGCCACGCTGCAGCAGATGCTGGCAGAGCACCGGATCCCGCTCGACACCTCTGCGCCGCGCTGGCTGAGCGGTCAGCTTAACCAGCATGTGATAACCAGCCTGCTGCGTTTACGTCAGGCCCGTCCACAGCTGTTTCGTCGGGGAAATTACCTGCCGCTGCACGCGGAAGGCCAGGGCGAAGAGCACATCATCGCCTTTGCCCGCTGCGACAGCGCGGACGCGCTGATTGTGGTCTCTCCCCGTCTGATGCTCAGTCTCAGCGGGAAGCCGGCGACCGCTGGTGACAGCACAATCGCGCTGGATGCGCCTCTCGCCCGGCGACGTTACCGTAATATTCTTAACGGGGAAGTCACTTTCCTGACGGACCACCTCAGCCTGCCGCCGGACAGCCAGGGCGTACCGCTGATACTGGCCAGTGAATAATGACTTTGAACCATGGACGTCATGCCTTACCGCTGGCGATTCACTCTGCAACAGGATAAAAAAACACCATGTCAGATAATCAACCTTTTGCAATAGAACCGGGACTAAGCCACCAGCTGGGGGCCAACTTTGATGGTGAAGGGGTGAACTTTGCCTTGTTCACCGCGCATGCCGAGCGCGTGGAGCTGTGCCTGTACGATGAGAGCGGTACGCAGGAAATTGCCAGGCTGACGCTGCCTGAATACACCCATGAGGTGTGGCATGGCTATGTGCCAGGCCTGCGGCCGGGGGCGCTGTACGGCTACCGGGTTTATGGCCCGTACGATCCGGAAAACGGACACCGGTTTAACCCGAACAAGCTGCTGATTGACCCCTATGCGCGCGAGCTGTCGGGCGACATCGAGTGGAACGAAGCCCACTTTGCCTATGACCTGTACGATGATGATAAAGATCTGACCTTTGATACGCGCGACAGCGGGCCGTTTACGCCCAAATGCCGCGTTATCGATCCGGATGAATTTCACTGGCATGATGAAAACCGCCCGGTTATCCCCTGGTCACACACGGTGATTTATGAAACCCACCTGAAAGGGTTTACCCAGCTGAATACGGCGGTGCCGGAGGCGCTGCGCGGCACCTATGAAGGCATGGGGCATCCGGCGTCCGTGGAGTATATAAAGAGCCTGGGCGTCACATCGGTCGAACTGCTGCCCGTTCACTGGTTCCCGGACGATCAGCACCTGCTGGACAAAGGACTGAAAAATTTCTGGGGGTATAACACCCTGGCCTTCTTCTCGCCTGCGTCGCGCTATTTCGGCCCTAACGGTATTCAGGGGTTCCGAGATATGGTGCGCGCCTTCCACGATGCCGGAATCGAGGTGATCCTTGATGTGGTTTACAACCACACCGCTGAGGGTAATGAGCTGGGCCCCACGCTCTCCTTTAAGGGCATCGATAACTTCTCCTATTACCGCACCCTGCCCGATCAGCACCGTTACTATATTAACGATACAGGCACCGGTAATACCGTCAACACTTCCCACCCGCGCGTGCTGCAGATGGTGATGGACTCCCTGCGTTACTGGGCGCAGTCGATGCACATCGATGGTTTTCGCTTCGACTTAGGTACCATTCTCGGCCGTGAACCGGGCGGTTTCGATCCGCGCGGCGGCTTTTTTGACGCCATCATGCAGGATCCGGTGCTGTCAAAGCTGAAGCTGATCGGAGAGCCGTGGGATATTGGTCCGGGCGGCTATCAGGTGGGCGCTTTCCCGCCGGGCTGGGCCGAGTGGAACGACAAGTATCGTGATACGGTGCGGGAATACTGGAAGGGAGACAATGTGTCGACCGAGTTTGCCGCCCGCCTGCTGGGATCGGGCGATCTGTACGATCAGCGCGGCCGACGCCCCTGGGAGAGCGTGAATTTTATTACCGCACATGACGGTTTTACGCTGAATGATCTGGTCTCTTACAACGAAAAGCATAACGATGCCAACGGTGAGGACAATAACGACGGTCATAATGATAACCGGTCATATAACTATGGTGCGGAAGGCCCTACGGAGGATGAAGGCATTAATGCGGTGCGTGAACGTCAGAAACGTAATTTTCTCGCCACCCTGCTGTTCTCCCACGGTACCCCGATGCTGCTGGCCGGGGATGAGTTTGGCCGCAGCCAGGCCGGGAATAACAACGGCTACTGCCAGGATAACGAAATCTCGTGGATCCACTGGGACGCGGTGCCGGAAAGTGGTGAAGCGCTGCGCGAGTTTACCCGACAGGTGATTGCGCTGCGCGCCGCACAACCGCTGCTGCGCCGTGAAAGCTGGCGTGATGATATGGAAATCAAGTGGTTCAACGCAGGCGGTGGTTTTCAGCAGCCTGAGCAGTGGGACGAAGGGTCAACGCTCGGGGTCTATATTGGCCGGGCGGATCTGGCCGACCAGGAAGGGATATGGCATGACGTGCTGATGCTGTTTAACCCGTATGAGGGCAATGTGCCCTTCCTGATCCCACAGTTTGGTGAAGGGGGCTGGGTGCTGGAACTCAGCACCTCAGACCGGGCCAGGCCCGGTAAGGTGATCACCAAAGAGAAGAACGTGGAACTGGAAGGTCGCAGCATTGCCCTGTACCGCAGGCCATAACGCGTCAGTTGTATTGATGCACAGGTCAGCTTAGCGGCTGACCTGATGCCCGATCACCCCGCCGATAGCCGCGCCCCCCAGGGTGCCCCAGGTACTGCCCCCGGTCAGAACAGCCCCACCTACTGCACCCACACCCGCACCAATGGCCGTATTTCTGCCACGGTGAGACATGCCACAGGCCGTGACCGAAAGCGTAATCAGTAATACCATGGCTATTGTACCGCTGCGTTTTAAAAGCATTAAAAACCTCGCCACCATCATGTTGATGGAATGCAAAAAAAGTGAGTCTTATTGGTTTTTTACCCTTCTCCGGGTAACAACGGGCGTCCTTCGCAGCAGAATATAATCGTTACTCTGGAAATCCGGCAGGTAAATATTCTTATAAAAAAGCGCTATTTTTCAGACCGCCTCCCCCCACTTTATGCACTGCGGCAGCGCTAAGGTTCGCCCCCCTCTGCCAGATGCTGCAAAATCACCCCTGCTTCCGCCGGTAATCTTCGCTGTGAAACAGCTCACGCTCTGATATGAAACCGGTTGCAGAAATGGATCGCACTGATAGCATGAAATCGGTTTCACCCTCTGTTACATCACTCTCTACCCATAAAAAAAGGTCGAAATAAATGGCAGTTATCAGGGATTACAATAAGTTAGCAACTGATATACTTCACGAGGTTGGTGGCGAAAATAATATCAGTACCTTTTCACGTTGCGCCACCCGCCTGCGGCTGGTGTTAAATGAAACGCCGGAGGGCGCGAAGGCAAAAGTGCAGGGGCTGGCGGGCGTGATTGCGGTCGTGGAGAGCGGCGGCCAGTTTCAGGTGGTCATCGGTACGCACGTGGCCGATGTTTTTAATGCCCTCTCTTCGCTGATAGGTGAGCAGCACGGTGGCGGCCAGGCAAAACAGAAAACACGCTGGCTGGATGCCGTGATTGGCACCATGTCGGCGGTCTTTGCCCCGATTGTCTATATTCTGGCGGCGGCGGGGATCCTGCAGGGAATATTAATCGTCGTCGGCCTGATTGATGCGGATATTAAAACCACCGGCACCTTTGCCATCTTCAACTTTATGTCATGGACGCCCTTTGCTTTCCTGCCGGTGTTTATCGCCATTACCGCCGCCCGACACTTTAAATGTAACCCGTTTATTGCCGTGCTCTGCTGCTGCGCCCTGATCAACCCGGAGTGGACCGCGATGGCAGGCCGCATCGCCGGGGGGGAAACCATCAGCTTCCTGTTTATCCCGCTGGCAAAAACGGTCTATACCTCCTCGGTGCTGCCACCGCTGTTCCTTGTCTGGGCGCTGTCATGGCTTGAAAAGCGCGTTGAACGGCGGCTGCCCGAGGTAGTCAGCGCGCTGTTTACGCCGCTGATTTGCTTCGTGGTGATCGTCCCGCTCACGCTTATCGTCATTGGCCCCATCACCACCTGGGCCGCGATGGGCGTGGCCAGCGGTTATAACGCGCTGTTCGCCTTTGCTCCGGCCGTGGCTGCCGCCGTGATTGGTGGGGTATGGCAGATCATTGTCATTTTTGGCGTTCACTGGGGGATCACCCCGGTGATCATGGCCAACTTCGATACCCAGGGTTATGACTCCTTCCAGGCCTATCAGACCATCGCGGTGATCGGACAAATGGCTGCGGTGTTCGGGGTTTTCCTGAAAACGCGCAACAAAGCGCTCAAGGCGACCTCCCTGTCGGCAGGCGTGACCGCGATATTCGGCATTACCGAACCGGCGATATACGGGGTGACGCTGCGCTTTAAAAAACCCTTTATCTGTGGCTGTATTGGCGGGGCAATCGGCGCGGTCGTCGCCAGCCTGTTTGGCTCACTCTACTATGCCTACGCCGCCCTGCCGGGCCTGTTCACCTTGGTCAATGCCATCAGCCCGGACGCGCCGATGTCGTTTATCGGCGAACTGGCAGGCAGTGCGACGGCGATTATCCTGACTATTGTCATGGTACAGTTTGTGGGCTTTGACGATCCGCTGGCTGAAGAGACGCTAACCGAAACGACGACGTCCCCGTCCCCGGCTCCGGCCGCCGCCGTGCCAGCCCAGACCCGCAGCCTGGATCTGATGAGCCCGCTGCCGGGTACGGTGATATCACTGGAAAGCGTTGCCGACGAAACGTTCGCAGGAAAAATGCTGGGCGACGGCATCGCTATTCGCCCCAGTGAAGGCCAGGTGGTGGCACCGTGCGATGCCGTGGTCGCCACGCTGATCGACTCTCACCATGCAATTGGCTTACTCTGCGATAACGGCGCTGAGCTGCTGATCCACGTCGGGCTGAATACCGTTGCGCTGGAGGGCAGGTACTTCCACCCGCTGGTGAAAGAAGGTGACAGAGTGACGGCCGGGATGCCGCTGCTGGCATTTGATAAGGCTGAAATCGAAGCGGCGGGTTACGACCTCACCACCCCGGTGCTGGTGGTGAACAGCGATGAATTCCGGCTAAAAAAACACCAGTCGCAGGGCGCAATAGAACCGCTGATGCCGCTGATGAGCCTTTCCTGATGATCTCTCGGCAGAGCATACCCGCTCTGCCGTCTCCTGCTTAATGCTTTACGCCTCGCGTACGCCTTCTGCTCATCCCCATTTATTTTCTCTCACCCGCAGATTTACCATGAACGCGTAAAAGAAAATGATTATGATAATGATTACCATTGAACTTTAGCTAAGCCGCCCTGTCCCTCCGCGCTTCTCGCCGCCGGAGGACATGATAAAAAACGGCGATGCTGCATACCCACCTTATTGAAGGGATCTTTCTATGCCGCTCTGCTTCAGGCTTTCGTCCCCCCGTGAAAGTCGTGCCCCGCTGCGCGCTCCGGGTCGCCAGACAGCCCTGTCCGTTTCACTTCTGGCGCTGACGATCCACGCCCTGCTTACCCCGGCCCAGGCCCGCGAGGCCACGATGTCAGAAGATCTGGTGGTCGACGCTTCCGTGGACGACACGGCCACGGGCAATCAGCAGGACTATGCGGTGCAGACCACCCGTGCCGGCACCAAATTGCTGATGACCCCGCGCGATGTCCCGCAGTCATTAAGCGTCGTCACTGAGCAGCGGATGCTGGACCAGAATCTGCAAACCGTGGGCGAGGTGCTGGATAACACCACCGGGATCGCCACCCAACTGGTCGACAGCGAACGTTCCAGCTATTTCTCACGCGGTTTCCAGATCACCAACTACACCTTTGATGATATCCCGACGTCGGCGGCAGATAACTGGAACTACGGCGATGCCGGGGAAGACACCGCCATCTATGACCGCATCGAAGTCGTGCGCGGCGCCACCGGGCTGATGAGCGGTGCGGGCAGCCCGTCGGCGTCGGTCAATATGGTACGCAAACATGCCGACAGCAAGACGGTGACCGGCAATCTGAGCGCCAGCTATGGCCGCTGGAATACCCAGCGGTACGTGGCCGACCTCTCTGCCCCGCTGAACGAAGAAGGCACCGTACGTGGCCGCGTTATCGCCGGTTACCAGGATCAGGACGGCTGGCTGGATCGCTACCATAAAAGCAAAAAGTTCCTCTACGGCGTGCTGGATGCCGATGTGACCGACAACACCACGGTGTCGCTCGGCTACGACTATCAGGAGAGCAACACCGGCAACCCGACCTGGGGCGGATTGCCGACCTGGTACAGCAACGGTTCGCGCACCCATTACAGCCGCAATCTCAATCCGTCGGCCGACTGGGCGCGTTACAGCCTCGATTCGCGTAAGGTTTTTGCCAACGTCAAACATGACTTTGATAACGGCTGGACCTTCCGCGTCAATGCCACGCACGCTGAGCAGACTTTTGCTGACAAGCTGCTGTATGTGATGGAGTTCCCCGATGCGGTGACCGGTAGCGGAGTCAGCGGCTATGGCAGTCTGGATCGCGGTAAGCGCACGCAGGAATCCATTGATACCTATGCCAGCGGTCCGTTTGAACTGCTGGGGCGTCATCATGAGTTGATGGCCGGCGTCAGCTACAGCCGCCAGCATAACCAGACCTACAGTGTGGACGGTGCGCTGGATTATGCACAGATGGGCAGTTTTGATAACAACTGGAACGGCAACGTTCAGGAGCCGGAATGGGGTAACTGGTATCTGAATGCCGATGACGTGATCCGCCAGAAATCGGCCTACACCGCCGCCCGCTTCTCGCTGGCCGACCCGCTGTCGCTGATCCTCGGCGCGCGTTATACCCAGTGGAGCACCGACGGCAGCAGCGGAACAATGGCCAAAAACAATATCACTCCCTACGGCGGGCTGGTGTACGACATCGATGACACCTGGTCGGCTTACGCCAGCTACACCTCGATCTTCCAGCCACAGACCTACCGTGGCACTGATGGAGCCTATCTGTCGCCAGTGACCGGGAAAAACTATGAAACCGGACTGAAGTCTGACTGGTTTGATGGGCGTCTGACCGCCACCTTTGCGGTATTCCGTATTGAGCAGGAGAACGTGGGTCAGGAACTCAGCGGCACCTTTGTGAATGGTTCCAGCGAGCAGGCGTATGTTGCGGCTAAAGGCGCGGTCAGTAAAGGCGCGGAGTTTGAGCTGAACGGTGCCGTCACCGACAACCTGCAAATGACCTTCGGGGCAACGCGCTATGTGGCGCGAGATACCTCCGGCCGCTTTAACAGTAATATGCCGCAGACCTCATTTAAACTCTTCTCCCGCTACCGTTTACCGATGTTGCAGGACCTGACCCTCGGCGGCGGGCTTAACTGGCAGAACCGCACCTTCCAGGACGCCACCGGCCCGGATGGAGAAGTCCAGCGCGTTTACCAGGGAAGCTATCCACTGGCCAACCTGTTTGCCCGCTATGAGGTCACGAAACAGCTGGCAGTGCAGGCGAACGTCGATAACCTGTTTGACCGCTCTTATTACTCATGGGGCAGCGATTATGTGGTTTACGGCGAACCGCGTAGCTACTCGGTCAACCTGTCGTACGCCTTCTGATAAAAAAATCCCCGGCACGATGCCGGGGCTGATCATGCAGACAGCGCGATGACTGCATATGAGTTGATCATTGTAATCCCTTTTCTCGTTTACCAGGCCGCGCCTTATCAGCGCGGTAACAATCGATGCGCTGAATCCTTATAACCGACATGAACACAGTGTGACAGGATGGTGTTATCCGCGCCAATGCGCCCTGTCACCGTCATTAAGGAGTGCCTGTGTCTGCTATCGAATCCCTGGCTGAAGCCACTGAATTTTATGTTAACTCCCCGGAACACTTTGCTCCGCTGCCGCGACCGTCACAGCCTGCGCATATCATAACCAGCGATGCTGAAGCGATTACTGTCGCGGAACGGCTGGCGGAACAGTTTGCACCGGGCGCTGCCCGCCGCGACCGTGACGGTATTTTACCGGTGGCCGAACTGGACGCGTTCTCTCAAAGCGGCCTGTGGGGCATCAATATCCCACGGGAATACGGTGGCGCAGGTGTTTCCTATGCAACGGTCGCGAAGGTGATTGCCATTATCTCCGCTGCGGACTCGGCGCTGGGGCAGATCCCGCAAAACCATCTGGCGGGTGTTGCCCATCTGCTGGAGGACGGTACGGAAAACCAGAAGCAGACGCTGCTGGCCGGCGTCTTGTCCGGATTACGCTGGGGCAACGCCTTCTCAGAAAAAGGCACCGCCACGGTGGCCGATTTCAAAACAACGGTGCGCCAGCATAACGGTGAACTGGTAGTGAATGGCGAGAAGTTCTACGCCACGGGTGCGTTGCTGGCGCATCTGGTGCATACCGTGGCGGTAGATGAAGAGGGTCGCGCCAATCTGGTGGTGCTGGATCGCGATGCAGCGGGCCTGACTGTGATCAACAACTGGTCGAGCTTCGGCCAGCGCACTACTGCGTCCGGCACCGTGCTGCTGGACAATGTTCATGCACCGCAGGAACGACTGATTCCCGTCTGGCAGGCATTTGAACGTCCTACTGCCGCTGGCCCGATTTCACAAATTATTCAGGCGGCGGTGGATACCGGCATCGCACGCGGCACGCTGGCCGATACGCTGGCGTTTGTGCGCGAGAAATCACGCCCGTGGATCGACAGCGGCCAGGAACGCGCCAGCGACGATCCATTCACCATTGCAGCCATCGGCGACCTGCAAATCCGTCTACACGCGGCCGAAGCGCTGCTGTGCCGCGCCGGCGAGCTGATCGACGTTGCTATCACCACACCCAGTGAAGAAACAGTGGCCGCCGCTACCGTCGCCACGGCGGAGGCCAAGGTGCTGTCGACCGAGATCGCCATTCTTGCGGGTAACAAGTTGTTTGAACTGGCCGGCACCCGCTCCACGCTGGCGGAATATCAGCTTGATCGCCACTGGCGCAATGCCCGCACGCACACGCTGCACGATCCAGTGCGCTGGAAGTATTTCCATGTCGGAAATTACTATCTGAACGGCGTTAACCCACCGCGCCATGCGTGGAGTTAATGCAGAAAAAAGCCCGCATCAGCGCTGAGGTATCCCCACAAAAATGAATGGCTGATCATTCGGCTTCAGGTCTGAGGCCAGTTTGCGCACGCCGGATCGGCAACTGCCGCATCCATGCGGGCCTCGGCACGCGGCGTCCCTGCCGCGTGACGTCCGGCTTACCTCAAACGGGCCCCATCCCCGCAGAACGTCTGCTCGCTGTGGGTACCCACCTTGTGACAGCCTCTGCGGATTGATTTGAATCAGGATTTTGGATCTGGGTTTTGACCTGGATTTTGACGTTGAGGCGGCATTCAGCAGCGCTGAGGAAGCACAGTGAACCAGGACGAACCGCCACGACGGCGGTGAGAGGGAGAGCCGGCACAGGGATGTGTCGTCACGAACGGTGCATCGGTGAACGACGCTTGCGAAGGCATCCACGCAGTGGACGCAGCGCCTGCCGCAAAGCCCGGGTCCCCAGGGTGGGGGCGACTGCCCACCCTGGGTCGCTCAGCCCGCGCAGCGGGAAAGCGAAACGCCCTTGACGTTGACCTGAACCTGGCCATCGTGCATGCCCGCTTCACTGGCCGACCGGAAAAGAAGGTGGCTGCCAAGAATGCAGGTCTTGTTTTGTGGGGATCCCTCAGCGCATCAGCGGGCTTGATGATCAGACGGCGCGTTTCTGACGCAGGGCATTAAGATGTTGCTGTATCCCCTCCTCAAGACAAAACACGCAATTCAGATGTGAGCAGTCTTCCAGTATCTGGAACCGCAGATGAGTGTTGCCATGCTGTTTAGCAAATACCGCCATCGCCTGCGCGCTGAACAGCTCATCGTCGCCAGCGGCAAACCACGAGGTGGACAACGGTAGCGCCGCCAGCTGTTTTGCAGGATGACGTGGGGTCAGCGCATTCGCCATATTGACACTGTAGTGCTGCACAAAATCCAGCGCGGTAGCCTTCACTTTATCCGGGAAATTCAGCCGCACCGCCGGGTAGTTGCCCAGCAGCCAGCCACCACACAACGCGTTGATGATAAAAGGCCACTGGCTTACCCTGGCAAAGGGCACTGAGGTCGTGCGCTGACGTACTTCCGGGGCAAAAGGACCCAGTTCCGGGGCCAGAAAAATCAGGCTGTCAGTTCTTTGTTGCGGAAGGTGCCGCGTAAAATAGTTAATCAGCATACCCGCCCCGCTGGAGTGCCCAAGCAAATGCATCGCGGAATGTGGAAAAAGGGTTCGCATCCAGCTCACCAGCATATCGACATCACGCCAGACCGAGGCAACGTTCGCCAACTGGCCTTTTGCCCCTGTCGATCCGCCGTGGCCACGAATATCCACCAGACAAACTGCGATGCTTTCATCCTGTGTTATCTGCCGGGCAAGAATGTCATAGCCAGCATCCAGATGGACGCCGCCACCATGATAAACAATGATCAGATCATTGGGCGTCTTTAATGACTGATAAAGGCGGTAGTGCAATCCCTCTCTGTTAGTCGTGGTAATCTGCGCAGGGCGCGGTAGCACCGCGTCAAAGTGCGACGCCTGTTCAGTGAAACGGTCAAAGTTAATCACATCAATCCTTCCCTGAGAGTAGGGGCTGAGGGCAGCAAAATCTCGTTCGCCATCGTCCGGTCAGCATGACGACAGGTATGCGCCGTTCACCCTGCCAGAGCCGCCCTGCTGGCAGGCGATTAAACTCACCGGCGTGTGGATGTTTCGCGCACGGATGGTATTATCCCTGCGCCGCTAAAAAGTTCAATGGAGTCAAGCATGTCCACACTGCGTTTACTGGTATCTGATTCATACGACCCCTGGTTCAATCTGGCGGTAGAGGAGTGCATTTTCCGCCAGATGCCTGCGACCCAGCGGGTCCTGTTCCTGTGGCGTAACGCAGAAACCGTGGTGATTGGCCGTTCGCAGAACCCGTGGAAAGAGTGTAACACCCGGCGGATGGAAGAGGACGGCATCCGCCTGGCCCGGCGCAGCAGCGGCGGCGGCGCGGTGTTCCATGACCTCGGTAATGTCTGCTTTACTTTTATGGCCGGGAAGCCGGAATACAATAAGAGCGTCTCCACCGGCATTATTCTGCGGGCCCTCGCCTCGCTGGGCGTACCGGCCGAAGCCTCCGGGCGCAACGATCTGGTGGTCAGCACCGCCGACGGGGTACGTAAAATTTCCGGTTCCGCCTATCATGAAACCCACGATCGCGGTTTCCACCACGGCACCATCCTGCTTGATGCCGATCTCTCCCGCCTGGCCGATTACCTCAACCCGGATGTGAAGAAACTGCAGGCCAAAGGCATTACCTCCGTCCGTTCGCGCGTGGCGAATCTGGAAGAGCTGGTGCCGGGGATTACCTTTGAAGCGATTTGCAGCGCGGTGACGGCGGCCTTCTTCGACCATTTTGGCGAAGCATGCCAGCCCGAGCATATCTCCCCGACGTCCCTGCCCGACCTGCCCGGCTTCGAGGCGCAGTTTGCTAAACAGAGCAGCTGGCAGTGGAATTTTGGCCAGGCCCCGCAGTTTCAGCATCTGCTGGATCACCGCTTCAGCTGGGGCGGCGTAGAGATCCACGTCGATGTTGAACGTGGCAAGATCAGTCGCTGCCAGATTTTCAGCGACAGCCTGAACCTGACGCCGTTAGAACAGCTGGCAGAGCAGCTGCCCGGCACCGAGTATCGGCCGGAGGCGCTGGCAGCCCAGGTGGCACGGCTGAGGGAGGCGTTTCCTCAGCAGGCGGTGGAGCTGACGGAGCTGGAGTTGTGGCTGGTTAACAGCATTCGTTGAGGATGCCGCTGGCTGTTTTCAGTCAGCGATCTTGATAACAATTTTACCGAAGGCACCACGGGAAAGGTGTCTGAACGCTGCAACTGCGTCGCTGAAGTGATAAACCTGCTCAATAGGAATGCTTATTTTTAAATATTTACATGGTAAATAAAATGGAACTTGATTCTGACTTTAAAATTTTAAACAATGCGATAAACTCTTTCCTGAGAGATGAGTCTATTAAAAATAAACTCAGCCATATAATTAAAAGGCCCAATAAAGATTGGGAAAAGTGGCTTCAAATTGAATTGGAATATCATCTTGAAAAAAGGTGTAATTGCACTACAAAAAGAGAGGTCTCTGCAAAGCCAAACCATCGGTATCGATCAGGAAAACTGGGGATGTATATTGATCTTTTAATTAGGAAAAGGTTATTTGAAGAAGATCATTACATATATGTTGAATTGAAATGTGATGTTAATGCAGGGATTTTATTTGGCAAGATGTTAGTGGATCAAAAGAAATTAGAATCAATTAAGCAATCTTTCCTTGATAAATCTAATACAAAGATGCGTTCATATTGGTGCATTGGTTTTTTTCAAACAACTGATCACGGCTCGACTGAAGCCATCAAAATATTTTTAAAGGAATACTATGCACATTATAAAAACAAATGTGCAATAAAGAGTCTATGCACTTGTTATAGTGAGAAAAAATGCAAATGTGGAAGTATTGGTTACATAATTTTCTAACCGGTTCGGAGATAATTTTTGTCACGGCACAGGCGGATGAAAACATGCTGCGAAAAATCACGATCATTGCCTAATGTGGGAAGGAAAATATTACGTTGATTAATTGAGATATTTTTTCCAGCGATTTTCACAACCGTGAGGGGTGCTGAGTACTGGCATGGGGAAGTGCTTGGTAGTTACCATTGATTACACGCAGGCCCATTGCCTGATATCTCAAAGACTTTCTCTATGAACGCCCTGCCAGGTTTTGAGGCCCTGTGGCCAAACAGAGCTGCACATGACGGTGATGGCACTCTGCCCCGATCCTGACATTGTGGTGTTCGATGAACCCACCACCGCGCTGGATGTGACCGCTCAGCGGGACGTTCTCAAGGCGATCCGCCACGCGGTGCGCCAGACGCATACGGCAGCGTTGTATATTTCGCATGATATCGCCATGGTCAATCAGATCGCCGACCATCTGCTGGTGTTACGTGACGGGAAAATGATTGAGGCCGGTACACCAACCCAACTGGTCTCTGCGGCGGTGCATCCCTACACCCGGGCGTTATAACAGTTTTAAAACCCACAGCAAGCAACCGTTCTGTGGGGATGGGGCCAGTCTGAGGTAAGCCGGACGTCACGCGGCAGGGACGCCGCGTGACGAGGCCTGCATGGATGCGGATTTTGCCGATCCGGCGTGCTCAAACTGGCTTCAGACCTGAAACCAAACTGTCAGCCACAAAGAAATGACTGAGCGCGTTAAACGCCCATCACCAGCACACATTGCCCTGTTCGCACCGATGACCCCGGTTCCACCCGAATGGACTCAATGACCCCACTGACTGGTGCCAGCAGCGGTATCTCCATTTTCATCGCTTCGATAATCACCAGTACATCACCTTGCGTGACACTGTCACCCACTGCGCACTTCACCTGCCACAGATTGCCGGCGATCGCACTCTCCACGGCCAGCAGCCCGGCGGCTAACGGGGCGTCCTCGCTCAACCCGGCGGCGGCCTCCTGGCTGTCAAAATGCGCCTGGCCGCTGGCGATCCAGCGTTCACGTTCGGCGTTGAACGCCGCGCGCTGATGCTGACGGAAATCGCTGATGCCCGTCGCCTGCTCCGACAGAAACTGCTGGTAGTCTGACAGGGCCAGTTCGGTCTGCTCAATGCGTAACGGATAGCGCCCGAGCGGAAAATCGCGGCGAATACGCAGCAGCTCCTCTGCGGAGACCGGGTAAAACCGGATCTGGTCGAAGAAGCGCAGCAGCCAGGGTTTACCGCCGAAGTCGGCCACCTCACGGTAGCGGTTCCACATCTGCAGTGTGCGTCCGACAAACTGGTAGCCTCCCGGCCCTTCCATACCGTACACGCACAGATACGCCCCACCAATCCCTACCGAGTTTTCCGCCGTCCAGGTGCGTGCCGGGTTATATTTGGTGGTCACCAGCCGGTGGCGCGGGTCAAGGGGAGTTGCCACCGGCGCGCCAAGATAGACATCCCCCAGCCCCATCACCAGATAGCTGGCGGCAAATACCGTGTCGAAGACCGCGTCGATATCCGGCAGATCGTTAATGCGGCGGATAAACTCCAGGTTACTCGGGCACCATGGTGCATCCCGGCGCACCGTGGTCATATATTTATCAATTGCCTGCTGGCAGGCGGGATCGTCCCACGACAGCGGCAGCCAGACGACCCGCGACGGTACGCGCAGATCCTGCAGTCCGGTTACCTTCTGCCACAGCCCGTCGATAATGCCGAGCAGTTCCTCCTGCAGCAGACGATCGGGTTGATAGTGGATTTGCAGTGACCGGATACCCGGCGTCAGGTCAATGACAGCCGGATGATTCAGGGCTTCCAGCGCCTGCATCAGCGCGTGGCCGCGAAAGCGCAGCACCAGATCCAGCTCCGGCGCGCCGATTTCCAGCAGCAGGTGGGTATCGCCGGACAGGCGTGCCACCAGGCGAGCGTCCTTTTCCCCCCGATCCAGCACCACCGGCGAGGTCAGCGCCGCCGGCTGCCACGCGGGCTCTGACGGAATAAGATCGGCCAGCTCCGCCTGACGCCCTGCGTAAAGCTGCCGGGCAGTGGCGATATCGACCGGTACAAAGCGCAGCCGGTCGCCAGCCTTAAGCTGGCCAATCTGCCACAAGTCGGCTTCGATCACCGTCACCGGGCAGACAAACCCGCCGAGGCTCGGGCCGTCCGGGCCGAGGATCACCGGCATGTCGCCGGTAAAGTCCACCGCGCCCACCGCATAGGGGTTGTCATGAATATTGGACGGATGCAGCCCGGCCTCGCCGCCGCTGTCGCGCACCCACTCCGGTTTCGGGCCGATCAGGCGCACCCCGGTGCGGCTCGAGTTAAAGTGAACCTCCCAGTCGGTCGCAAAAAAGGTATTAATATAATCTGCGGTGAAATACTCCGGTGACGCATGGGGGCCATAGATCACCCGCAGTAGCCGGCATGCCGGCAAATGTGGCACCAGCGCCGGTGGCAGGGTAACACCAGCACCAGGGTCAGTCAGGGTAGAGAGGTGCAGTACGTCCCCGGTGCGCAGTGCCCGCCCCGCATGGCCGCCAAACTGGCCCAGGGTAAAGGTGCTTTTACTGCCGAGGTAGTCCGGTACCACAATTCCACCGCGCAGGCAGAGATAGCTGCGCACCCCGGCGTCTTCCATACTGCCCAGCGTTAAGGTCGCGCCCGCCGGAATGGCGAACGTGCAGTTCATCGGCAGGGTTTCCCCCTCAAGCATCAGCGTCACCGGCGCGCCGCAAACCACCGCCACGCTGGCAGTATTGAAGCGCAGCGTCGGGCCTGTCAGCGTGATCTCCAGCGCGGCGGCGTCGGGAGGGTTATTCAGCAGGCGGTTGCCAAAGCGCAGCGCCCGGTCATCCATCGGGCCGGACGGCGGCACGCCCACGGCCCAGTAGCCGAGACGACCGGGATAATCCTGTACCGTTGTCTGCGTCCCGGCACTCAGCACCTCGACCGTGGTGGCCTGGTAGCTTAGCCCGTCAAGGAAACGCGTCCAGGGTTCGCCGCGGACAAAAGGCGCTGAGTGGAGGATCTGCCGCAGATACTGACGATTGACCTCCACCCCGTACAGCCGCGTTTCACTGAGTGCGTCATCCAGCGCGGCCATCGCCAGCTCACGGGTAGCGCAGCAGGTGATGATTTTCGCCAGCAGGGGGTCGAAGAACGGCGGGATTTCGCAGCCGGACTCCACCCAGGTATCGATGCGCAGCCGTCTGCCGTCGGCGGGCGGAAAACTGACGTCGGTCAGCAGCCCCGGTGAAGGCTGGAACTGGCGACCGGGATCTTCGGCATAGACCCGGGCCTGAATGGCATGACCTTTAGGTGACAACGTCACTTTCAGCGCCGCCAGCGGCGGCAGTTCCCCGGCGGCCAGAGCAATCATCCAGCGTACCAGATCCACCCCCCACACCTGTTCCGTGACGCCGTGCTCCACCTGCAGGCGGGTATTTACTTCCAGGAACCAGAACTGCTCTGCGGCCGCGTCGTAAACGAACTCTACCGTTCCCGCGCTGCGGTAGCGGACGGCTTTGCCCAGCGTGATGGCGGCGGCACAGAGGGCCTCCGCCATGCCGTCGGGCAGGTTCGGGGCGGGGGTTTCTTCCATCACCTTCTGATTGCGCCGCTGCACCGAGCAGTCGCGTACGCCCAGGGCAATCACCTCGCCCTGCCCGTCGCCAAAAATCTGCACTTCCAGATGGCGGGCGCGCGCGATATATTTTTCAATAAATACCCCGGCATCGCTGAAGTTGTTCTGGCCCAGACGTTTTACCGCGTCAAAGGCCTGCAGCAGGCTGTCATCATCATGGCAGACGCGCATGCCGATGCCGCCGCCGCCGGCGGTACTTTTCAGCATCACCGGATAGCCCACCACGCGGGCCGCTGCCAGCGCAGCATCCACATCATCCAACAGGCCCGTCCCTTCCAGCAGCGGCACCTGCTGCTGTTTCGCCAGCGCCCGGGCGGTGTGCTTCAGGCCAAACAGGCGCAGCTGTTCGGCCGTCGGGCCGATAAAGGCAATGCCCGCCGCTTCACAGGCGTCGGCAAACGCGGCGTTTTCCGAAAGAAAACCGTACCCCGGATGGATGGCCTCTGCGCCACTCTCCCGCGCGGCAGTGATAATCTTCTCCACGTCCAGATAGGTCTGCGCCGCAGGGCCTTCTCCCAGACTGATGGCGCTGGCGGCCTCGCGGATGTGCAGGCTGCTGGCATCCGATTCGGAAAATACGGCAATCCCCGTCACGTCCATCTCTCGCAGGGTACGTAAAATACGGCACGCAATCGCGCCACGGTTAGCAATCAGCAGTTTTTTGAACATCAGGAAGACTCACACCAGGGCGGGCCGTCCCGCCAGAATCATGGCCGCCTGAGGTCGTCCTCAGGGGATAAAAGCGTTTGATCAGCCGATCAGTTCCACACCAGCACTTCGGCAGCAGTCGGGTTCCAGCCGTTGCAGGGGTTATTGAGCTGAGGACAGTTGGAGATCAGCACAATGACATCGCATTCGGCGCGCAGCTCGACATACTTACCGGCGGCGGAAATGCCATCTTCGAAAGTCAGCCCCCCCTCCGGCGTTACCGGTACGTTCATAAAGAAGTTGATATTGGCGGTAATATCCCGCTTATTCAGCCGCCCGTCGTGCAGGCAGGCGCAGAGAAAATTGTCGCGGCAGCTGTGCATATGCCGGGTTCCGGCGTGGTAACGCACGGTGTTGCTCTCCTGAGAACAGGCACCGCCAAGCGTGTCGTGACGGCCACAGGTATCGGCAACAAGGGTCAGCAGCGGGTTGCCCAGATTGGAATAGAGCACGCTGCCGGTGGTCAGGTAGGCATTGTTCTGGCGGCGCAGGGTACGCTGGGCGTCATAGCGCTCCCGCGGGCTGGCCGCGCGGTAGAACAGCGTATCCACCGCCTGGTTGCCCTCCAGATCGTGCAGCCGGACGGTCTGGCCTTTTTTCACCTCAAACAGAAAGGGTTCCCCGGCCGGGATGGTGTGGCGATATACCGCCTCAGCGGGCTGTTTTTCACTGGCAGTTAATGTCATCGGGGGCTCCTTAAAGGGCAAAGCGCGTCATGTTGTCGAAGGCGCGCTGGTTTTCCGGGCGGGACGTTTTGCACCCTGCGGTCACCGCATCGCTGGCATCGTGCAGGCTTATCTGCACCGGACGCGGGCGGTATGCCGGGTTCGGATCCATCGGGTGCGGCAGCGCGGTCAGCACCACCAGCACGTCCATCGGGGCATACAGTTCTACCGTGCTGCCCGGCGCGGAGTGACGGTCGTGGAAGGTGAATGCGCCCTGCGCATCAACGGTGACCTTGCTGAACAGATTAAGCACCATGTGCAGATCCTCCAGACCGAGGTTCCATTTGCCCATTTCAACCAGCAGGTTATCCAGCCCGTTGCGGTGGAAATCGTTGCGCCGCTCCTGATAGCGACCCTGACCGTATTTTTCTGCCGTTTCACTGGCGTTCAGCACGCCGCCGAAGCTGTCATGCCAGCCGCAGGTGTCGGTGACGATCGCCGTCAGCACGCGGCCCATATCAGAATAGAGACAGTGCCCGGCCGTCAGTCTGGCGGTGTGCTGCCCTTTCAGCGTGTCCGGCAGATTCAGCCGTTCGCTTTTCTCATGGGCGTTAAACAGCATCAGGCTGACGTTGGCCCCACCTTCGGTGTCAGTCAGGCGCAGAAGCTGGCCTTTTTTTATCACCAGCGAGGTGTGACCGCCGCCGGGTAACGTTTCTTCACAGGGATGGGTCATGGGATATCTCCTGATTCAGGGAAAGTGTCGCCAGTGCCGGGTGCGGGATCACCGTACCGGGCGACTGACGCTGCCGCAGTCGGGTTTCGTTCAGCGGCAGATCGTAAGTAATGCGGGCCCCCCAGGCGTTCGGCTCGTGCGGGTCAATACGCACTTTGTCGAACACCAGCAGCCGGGTACCGAGGTTGAACCCCTCTGACAGGTCGTGGGTCACCATAAACACCGTCAGCTGAGTTTCCTGCCACAGCGACAGCAGCAGACTGTGCATATCTTTGCGGATGCCGGGGTCGAGTGCGCCGAAGGGTTCGTCCAGCAGCAGGATGCGCGGGCGCATAATAAATGCCTGCGCAATCGCCAGCCGCTGCTGCATCCCGCCGGACAGCTGGGCAGGATATTTCTCCAGAGCATGACCTAACCCCACGCGCACCAGCATCTCCGCCGCCTGCTCGCGCGCCGCTTTTTTGCGCCGGCCAAAAAGACGTCCGATCAGCGGTGCCTGCGACAGTTCCAGACCGATGGCGACGTTATCCAGCACGTTCAGATGCGGAAACACCGAGTAGCGCTGGAAGACCACGCCCCGGCTGGGGTCCGGTTCGGCCTTCAGCGGCTGCCCCTCCAGCAGGAGGCGGCCACGGCTGGGTTTTTCCTGCCCCAGCAGCAGGCGCAGAAAGGTGGATTTACCGCAGCCGGAGGCACCGACGAGGGTGCAGAACTCCCCTTCACTGATGCTCAGGTTGAGGTTTTCCAGCACCACGTGGTTGCCGTACTCCTGCCACAGCTGTCTGACTTCGATAAAACTCATGATTTTTCTCCCTGAGCCCAGGGGAAGCACAGCCGGTTAAGGCGACGCAGCCCGAGATCCATCAGCCAGGCCAGCAGCGTGATCCAGATGACGTACGGCAGGATCACGTCCATCGCCATATAGCGGCGCACCAGAAAGATGCGGTACCCCAGTCCGGCGGTGGCGGAGATCGCTTCGGCGGAGATCAGAAACAGCCAGGCGGAGCCCAGCAGCAGGCGCAGCGAGGTCAGCAGCCGGGTAAGTAACTGCGGTAACACCACCCGCAGTACCACCGTCCAGCTGCTGGCACCGAGGGTCTGAGCCTTGATCAGGATCTCTGGCGGGATCTCCCGCGCCCGCTGCTCCAGGTCACGTGCCAGCATCGGCGTGATGCCAATGACGATCAGCATGATTTTCGACAGCTCATCCAGCCCGAAGACGATAAACAGCACCGGGAGAATGGCCAGCGGCGGCACCATGGAAACCACCGTCATAAACGACGACAGCGGCGATCGCCACAGCGGAAAAACCCCGGAGGCAATGCCGAAGGCCAGCCCCAGAACGGAAGCGATCCCCAGCCCGATCAGCAGACGCCCCAGGCTGACGGCGGTATCCATCCACAGCAGATAGTCGCCGCTGCGTTTATCCGGCGTGAACGCCATACGCTGTACCGCATCAATCATCTGCCCCAGCCCGGGCAGCAGCTTGTCGTGTGGATTGGCGTCCAGCCGCACTGCCGAGCCGATAAAATAAGCCGCGATGACCAGCACGAACGGCAGCAGGACCAGCATCACGTGCATGCCCCGGTCAGGGTGTCGGTTAATTTGCCGCATGGTGCAGGCTCCTCAGGGGTGAATTACAGGGTGCCGGCCGCCGCCATTTTCAGGTAGCTGTCGTCAAAGCGCAGTTTGATGTTGCCGCTGTCACCCTGCGTGACGTTGCCGGGGAAGCTCATGCCGATAAAGTCAGCGCTCTGTGCGCCGTCACCGAGCAGGCCCTTTTCAAAAGAGAAGTCCGCCACGCGCTGCATGGTTTTCGCCAGCGCCGTGCCACTGACAAACGCAAGATTATCGGCCGGGGTGTAAAACAGGTGGGTGGTTTTTAACTGCGCCTGGTAGCCGCTGAGGTCAGTGCCGGAGGCAGAAGCCATGGCACTGAGCGCGGCGTGATCGCCCGCTTTCATCTGCGCCATCATTTCATACCACGCGCCGGTCAGGGCTTTACCGAGGGCCGGGTTATCTTTCAGCACCGCGCTGTTGACCACCATCATGTCGATCAGCTCGCCGGGCACCTGGGAAGACTCAAAGACCTCGGTGGTATCGGGGGTGTTTTTGATCACCGACAGCTGCGGATTCCAGGCCACGGCGGCCTGCACGCTGTTGGTGGCAAAGGCAGAGACAATATCGGCGTCCGAGGTGTTTACCACGGTGACATCTTTTTCCTGCAACCCGGCTTTTTCCAGCCCGCGCACCAGCAGATAGTGGGACACCGACAGCGCCGGCAGGTAGACTTTCATCCCTTTCAGATCCTTCAGGGTTTTACCTTTGCCCTTCAGTACCACGCCGTCGTTGCCTTCGGAATAGCTGCCGAGGATCAGCGCGGTAGAGTCCACGCCCCCGGCCGCCGGAATGGTCAGCGCATCCATATTGGTCATGGTACAGCCGTCAAACTGGCCAGCGGTGTACTGGTTAATGGATTCGATATAGTCGTTGAGCTGGGTGACGTGAATTTTAATGCCGTATCTGGCCGCCCATTTGTCGATGATACCGGCGCTGGCAATCTGGCCCCAGGGCATCCATCCGGCATAAATGGTCCAGCAGACGTTAAATTCTTTTTTTGCGGCGGCCTGGGAAGGCACGCTGACCAGCGCTGTCACGCTGAGAAGGCAAATGCTGAGGATGCGGGCAAGTTTCATTGTAACCTCGGTGTTGGCGGAAAAAACGGGGCAGCGCGACACCAGAGGTGTTGCTGTCTCCCGGGCTTTTATCCCGCCGTGTAACCCCAACCGAGGTCGCCAGCTCTCGGACCAGTCATCCACCGTGTGGACCGGAACCCTAGCCTGCTATTGTGATCAGTTATCGGTGTAACGCTGCTGCTGTTAGTAACAGAGCAAAAGTTGTGCCAGAACGCTTTTAGCAGTAAAACAGTGAGTTATCGTTAACGCTTTGCGTAAAACGATCGCCGATGGGGCATCATTTTCTGGCAGAGTGCATCAGAAGTGTGCAGTGTGGAAATAAACGCCCGTCTCATCTTACCTGCAGGCCGGAGAACCATGACACAGTCTCACTCGTTACGAAAAAAAGCGCTGATTGCCGGTGCCGTCGGCAACTTTATTGAGTGGTATGAATTCGCGGTTTACGGTTTTCTTGCCACGATCATTGCCCGCAACTTTTTTACCCTGCAGGGTGAATCAGCACTGACGGGCATTATCCTGACCTGGGCCGCCTTCGCCATTGCCTTTTTCTTCCGCCCGCTCGGCGCAATGGTGTTTGGCCGCATCGGTGACAGAATAGGCCGCAAGCCCACGCTGGTGGCGGTGCTGATCCTGATGACGCTGACCACCGCTGCGATTGGTCTGGTGCCGGTTTATGCCTCTATCGGTCTGGCCGCCCCGCTGATCCTCACCCTGCTGCGCATTCTTCAGGGGCTGTTTGCCGGCGGGGAGTACGGCGGTGCAGTTTCCCTGATGACCGAGTTCGCCCCGAAAGGCAAACGCGGCCTGTATGGCGCCTGGCAGTCGCTGACCGTGGCCTTTGGCCTGCTGGCCGGGGCGGCAATGGTCGCGGTGCTGACGGCGACCCTGAGCGACGAGGCGCTGCACAGCTGGGGCTGGCGGATACCTTTTCTGACGGCGCTGCCGCTGGGTCTGGTTGCCCTGTGGCTGCGTATGCAGCTGGAAGAAACCCCGACCTTTAATCAGGCAAAAACACAGCCTGATGCGCCGCGCGGCGGGCTGGTGTTCCGGGTGATCCTGCTGGGCATTGGCCGGGTGATGGTCTGGTCGGCGGCGGGGTATACCTATCTGGTGGTGATGCCGACCTACTTACAGTCGGTGCTGCACACCGGGCTGAACCAGGCGCTGGTGATTGCCGTGCTTTCGAATGTGGGTTTTGCCCTCACCATCCTGCCTGCGGGGATGCTCAGCGACCGCCTCGGCCGCCGTAACGTGATGGTGTTTGCCAGCGTGATGCTGCTGATCTTTGCCTGGCCGCTGCTGAAAGTGCTGCAGATGCCCGACATCAGTTTGCTGGTGAAGTGCCTGGTGGTGATGTTTGCAGGGGGACTGGTGGGCCTGCTGGCTGGACCGGGGCCCGCCATGCTGTCTGAGATGTTCCCCACCCACGTTCGCTATACCGGGCTGGGGCTGGCCTATTCCCTTTCTAACGCCCTGTTCTCTGGCTGCGCAGGGTTAATTATCAGCGGACTGATCAAACAGACCGGTAATAATGATATTCCGGCGTTTTACGTGATGGCGACCGCCGTTGTCAGCATCGCCGCCTTGATGACGCTGCGGGCTGACGACCACCGCCGGGCGCTGGATGAGTGATGGCATCCGTTCGTTCAGGCAGGCTCTGGCGAACGGCAACATCATCATACCTTTAACCGCCACCGGAGTGCCGTTAATAACAAAGCGCTGCCAAGGGTGCAGGCGGCCATGCCGAGCACCCGCAGCGGATGATAGGGAAACCACAAGAAAAAGAGGGCACTGAGAACAGATACACCGACCACACAGCCCCAGCGCCAGGGCACAAAAGCCATGATCAATAATGCCGGGCAGGCAAGGTAATAAAAATAAAAAGAGACAAACATTAATCCCACGCTGCGGTGGGAAACGATCTGATAATGGCTCGCATACCACGTATGTAATGTCTGATAGCCCGCCACCATTAGCACCGCACAGGCAATAAACAGCCCCACCCTGACCGCATGACGTTTCATGACGTAATCCATTTTTCATTCACTGCCGTCAACGCCAGCCGCCGACAGACACCGTGCCGGATTATGCCGGACTTTACCCGGCAAGATCACGCCTGTTTTTTTAACTCAGCGCCGCCGCCGGGACAATATGCTGCCCCGGCGGAGCGTTCAGCGCAGAGGCCAGCAGCGCCCGGGCAATATTTTCCGCCGGGTTAAGCCGCAGGCTTTTGGGCAGGACAGGTCCCGCCACGCTCAGTATCCGCATCATCAGCGATTCCACCGGACGTGGGGCCTGACGCTCACCGCCAATCAGGCCCGGCCGGACCAGCGTCAGCGAGTCAAACCCCAACCGGGCCAGATCGCGCTCCAGTTCCCCCTTAACCCGGTTGTATAAAAAGCGCGAGTCCACATTCGCGCCAGCCGCTGAGTTCAGCACGCAGGTCGCGGTGCCCTGCGCTCTGACCCGCCGGGCGAAGGCCAGCGGATAGTGGTAGTCGACGCGTGTAAACGCTTCACGGCTTTTAGCCTGCTTCATGGTGGTGCCGAGCGTACAAATCATCGCATCAACCTGCCACCAGTCCGCCGCCTCGGGTAAATGGTCGAAATCCACGGTCGGGGCCAGCAGCCTGGGGTGCGCCGGCAGCGTACGCCGCACCGGGGCCACCACCGAGGTGACCCGGGCATCCGCCAGCGCCAGCCGCAACAGGTGCCCGCCCACCAGTCCACTGGCCCCAACCAGCAGCAGTTTCATCTCAGGCTCTCCCGGCGAACTGGTCAATCGCCTGCGCCACCGGGGTGCTGCCATCGGTCAGTTCGATGATTTTGTGCGTCACCTGCGGCTGTCCGACCAGGGTTGCCAGGGCGGCAGCAACGTTATCACGGGAAATGTTGCCATAGGGGATGGCCAGTCCGGCGGTGACGTTGCCGTTTCCGGCATCGTCCACCAGCGTGCCGGGACGCAGGATCACCCAGTCCAGATCGCTGGCAGCCAGATGCACATCGGCCTGCTTCTTCACCGCCATATAGTTTTCAAAGGTGTCCGACCCGGCTTTACCCCGCCCGGCTTCCGGGAAGGCAGACACCAGCAGAAAACGTGCAACACCTGCCTGGGTGGCCGCGGCGACCGCCAGTTCCAGCCCTTTGCCATCGATGGCATTCGTGGTTTCCATACCGCCTTTGCCGCCTGCGCCGGCGGTGAAGACCACACAGTCACAGCCGCGCATCAGCCCGGCAAAGTCAGGCACGCTCAGGGCCGTCAGGTCTCCCTGAACGGTATCCGCGCCCAGACTTTTCAGTTGCTCACCCTGTTCGCTATGACGATGAAGCCCCACCGGCTGATGGCCCTGCTCTGCCAGCTGACTCACCAGACGGCGGCCAATCTGGCCCGCTGCACCAATAATAAATACCTTACTCATCACGATCTCCGGAAAATGAACCTGTCTTACATCTTAGCTTATTCACTGTGACCCGCCTCGCAGTTGGGTGAACGCGCGTACCGTTCAGCTTTCCCCAACGGGGATCGACTGAAAGGGATACACCCTGCGAAAATGGCACGGTAAGAAGGAACTTCTGGAGCAGATCACAAATAATGCAGCGCCGGAACCCGTCCGGCGCTGCTCAGGCAGGTCAGATCAGAGGTGTTTCTTCAGCAGATCGGCCAGCGCCGTCATGCCCTTGATGATTTTTTCATCACTGTGGGTGGAGTAGCTGAAGCGGGCAAAATTATCGCGCTGCACCGTCGGGAAGAAGGTGGCACCCGGCACCCAGACCACTTTCGCCTCTGGCACCGCATGCTCCAGCATAAATTTCGCCGTATCAAAGCCTTCCGGGAACTCCATCCAGGTAAACAGGCCACCGTCAGGATCGGTCCAGCTGATCCCCTGCGGGAATTCGCTTCTGACCACCGACAGCATGGTTTCTTTCTTACGCAGATACTGCGCCTTGATGGTCTGGATATGATCGTCAATATTGTGCCTTTCCAGATACATCGAGACTGCGGCCATGTTCAGGGTGCTGCACTGTGTATCTGCCGCCAGCTTCAGCAGGCCCAGCTTCTCGGTGATCTCAGCAGAGGCCACAGACCAGCCGAGACGCAGGCCCGGGGCGAGGATTTTGGAGAAGCTACCGAAGTAAATCACTCGTCCTTGCGTATCCATGCTTTTCAGCGTGGGGACTTTATCCCCCTGATAGCGGACTTCGCGGTATGGCGAGTCTTCCAGAATAATAAAGTCATACTGGTTGGCCAGCTGGATCAGATGCTGTCGACGCGCCAGCGACAGCGTTATTCCGGTCGGGTTATGGAAGTCCGGGACGGTATACAGCAGCTTAATGCGCTGCCCCTCTTTCAGCTTCTGCTCCAGTACGTCGGTCATCAGCCCCTGCTCGTCCATCGGGATCGCCAGATAGCCCGGCTGGCAGGTATTAAAGGCGATCAACGCGCCGAGAAAGGTCGGGGCTTCAGTAGCGATCAGGTCACCGGGGTTAATCAGCAGCCTGGCTGCCAGGTCCAGCCCCTGCTGGCTGCCCTGCAGGATCAGCACCTGATCTTCTTCACAGATGATCCCATCAGCGGCCATACGTTGTGCTATCTGCTGGCGCAGCTTTGGCATCCCGGTGGAGTGGGTATATTGCAGCGAGACTTCGCCAGGACCTGAAAGCAGCTCGCCAAAAATAGCCTGAAGTTCCCGCGCCGGAAACAGGCTGGAGTCCGGATAACCGCCGCCGAAGGAAATAATCGTGGGATCTGCACCGAACTGCAGCAATTGCCTGATGGCAGAAGGCTTTACACCCTCCATTCTGTCCGCGTAACGCGTGGTCATGTTCCGTATTCTCTTTAAGGGTATTGGGCTGGAATAACGTTATGAGAAACGGGTATAAGCTGTCAATTAATTAACTTTTTATTTCAGTTTGATGGCGTTTTTTAACGTCGTTTCTCTTAGAAATAACCGCAGGTTCTCCCTCTTCTGCCTCGACCTCCATGGGGCCACCAGTCGCAGGAAGCGATTTATTTCGCCTGACGAGGCCAGAGAAGTCGCGGACATCAAGGCAATTTTTGTGATGCTCGTCACACCTCTCTTGTTCAGATATTTTGAATATTACTGGCAATTTATTCCGCTATCAGTTGATTATTAGCAGGCGTAGTATTTATCACATCAAGGCAAAACGCCTTATCTTATAAAAATACCCTGAGGAATACATTATGAAAACCATCAAAACTTTCGTCGCTGTTGCCGCCCTGTCTCTGATCTCCTTCGGCAGCTTTGCCCAGAGCGTTACCGCCACCGCCTCTACCCTGTCCGCAGCAGAAGCGCAGATTGCCGCGCAGGCCCAGCAGGCGGGCAGCAGCTACAAAATCACCGAAGCCAACTTTAATAACGGCGTGCACATGACCGCTGAACTGATTAAATAAGTGGCCTTCTGATTTAATAAAAAGCCCCGAAAGGGGCTTTTTTATTGACGTTAAAAAGACAGTGTCACTACGCCGACGCCACCCTTTTTTGCACTACCTTCCGCACCACCGCCTCCTGCATCGCATTGCAAGGCGGGTGGTTGAAAGCGCCCGGTAACTCCCTCCCGGCCCGTGCGGGTGGCGGTGGCAAAGTCGGTCTCTTTCAGCAGCTGCAAACGGTCGCCAGACACCAGATCGCAGAAAAACTGCAGCCGGTCAGTTCGATCCCGTTCTTCCCGTGTCGATATCAATCCGCTCAGAAGAGGCGCAGCATGAGGCCATACTTTAGCATGGTCGCCAGACGGGCCTTTCTGCACCAGAATAAACAGGAACGATTGAAATGACGGCGGAGAATGATGATGCGAATACCGATCCTTTTACTGCTTACCTCCCTTTTACCCCAGACACACGCGGCGGCGGACAGCGGCTGCCCGCAACGGTGTTACGTTGAAAACAGCCGCTGCGACCGGGACAGCGGCAGCGGCTGCAGCAGCACCCTGCAGCGCTGCCTGCAGACGTGCGGCCGCTAGCGACAGCTACTCAGACGTGATCCCGGCTTAACGGGATCACCAGCGGCGTGCCGTAGAACGGATCGTCAATAATACGACAGTTGAGGTCAAAAACGGTTTTTACCAGCGCCTCGCTGAGGATCGCCTGCGGTGCGCCTTCGGCCACCACGCCCCGCTGGTGGACGGCGATCAGATGGTCGGCGTAGCGGCAAGCAAGGTTCAGATCGTGCAGCACCATAACGATGGTTTTATTCTGCTGCCGGTTAAGGTCACGCAGAAGATCCAGCACCTCAATCTGATGGGCCAGATCGAGAAAGGTCGTGGGCTCATCCAGCAGCAGAATGCCGGTGTTCTGCGCCAGCGTCATGGCAATCCAGACCCGCTGCCGCTGCCCGCCAGAAAGCGCTTCAACCGGGCGATCCGCCAGTTCGATGGTGCCCGTACGCTGCAGGGCGGCGTCCACTTCCGCCTCATCCTGTGCTGACCACTGCTGCAGCCAGTTCTGCCACGGGTAACGCCCCAGGCTCACCAGCTGGCGCACGTTAATCCCTTCCGGGGCCACCGGACTCTGCGGCAGGATCGCCAGTTCCTGTGCCACGTTGACTGTGGATTTCTGCTGGATGTCTCCCCCGTTGACCCATACCGAGCCGCTGTGAGGTTTAAGCAGGCGGGCAAACGCGCGCAGCAGCGTGCTTTTGCCGCTGCCGTTACTGCCGATCAGAACCGTCACTTTGCCCTTTGGCAGCGAAATGTCCAGATCGTCAATAATGGTCTGATTCTGGTAACTCAGGGTCAGACTGCGGGCGGCGATGGCCGTCATAACTCAGCTTCCTTAGTGACGCTGTGCGATCAGCAGATATAAAAAGAACGGCGTACCAAGCACGGCGACAAAAATGCCCGCGGGCAGATCGGCCGGCAGAAAAAGTACCCGGCCGATCAGGTCAGCCAGCATCAGCACCATGGCACCCACCAGGGCACTCATCAGCGCCTGTCCGGTAAAACCGGGGGAAACCAGCCGTTTGCCAATGTGTGGGGCAATCAGCCCGACAAACGCCATCGCCCCGCCCCAGGCAATGGCTACGCCAGCCAGTGCCACGCTTACCAGCAGCAGCCCGCCGCGCTGCCACTCTACGCGTACGCCAATCCCCCCCGCCAGGCCCGGATCCAGCTGCTGCACGATCGCCTGTCGCGCCAGCCAGACCAGCAGCGGCAGGATCGCCAGCAGCCACTGTGCCAGCGCTGTTGCCTGCGACCAGGTGGCACCGTAGACGCTGCCCGTCAGCCAGAGATACGCCGACAGCGTGGTGGTCAGCGGGCTGAAGACCAGCACCAGCGTAGTCACCGCCCCCAGCAGCGCCGAAATGCCCACGCCGATCAGCACCAGCCGCAGCGGTGAAGCACCCTGCTTCCAGGCCAGCAGCCAGACGCAGCCGGTTGCCAGCCCGGCCCCGGCCATGACCGCCAGCGGCAGCAGACCGTCGCCCCATGTCAGGCTGAAAAAAGCCAGATAGAGCACGGCGGCCGTTCCGGCACCGCTGGTGATGCCCAGCAGGTCGGGCGAGGCCAGCGGATTACGGATGATACTTTGCAGGATCAGTCCCGACACTGCCAGCGCGCCGCCCACCAGTCCCGCCAGCACGATGCGCGGCAGGCGCAGCTGCTGAATAATAAACGTCATACCGCCCGGATCGTCGCTGACCAGCAGTCGCAGGACGGTTAACGGTGACATTGTCACTTTACCCTGGGTCAGCGACAGCAGCATGACCAGCAGCAGTGCGACCGTCGCCAGCAGCACCCGCCCTGCGGTACTCAGGTTGATCTGCCGGGAGAAGCCGCCGCGCCGGAAGGTGATCATCTTATCCATAACGTCCTCCGCACCGTGCCAGCCAGATAAAGAACGGCGCGCCGAACAGCGCGGTCATCACCCCGACCGGCACCTCCTGCGGCAGGATCACCACCCGCGCCAGCATGTCGGCCAGCAGCAGCAGCAGCGCCCCGCCCACCGCACAGCCCGGCAGCAGCCAGCGGTGGTCGATGGAAAGGGTTCTGCGCACCATATGTGGTACCACCAGACCAATAAAGCCAATGCTACCGGCCAGCGCCACGGCGCAACCGGCCAGCACCACAATCAACCCTGCCAGCAGCAGCCGGATGCGTCCGGCGTGCTGTCCCAGCGCGGTGGCGATGTCGTCTCCCGCGTTCATCACATTCAGCTGTCCGGCAAACAGCAGTGCCATACCCAGCCCCAGCGCACTGAGCGTCAGAACGGGCCAGACTGCCGACAGTTCGCGTTCGGTCAGCGATCCGGCCAGCCAGAACAGCACCGTATCCAGGCCCTGCTGATCGATAACCAGCAGGGCCTGGCTGAAGGCAGTAAACAGTGCGGTGATCGACGCCCCCGCCAGCACAATGCGCAGCGGATTTAAGCTGCCGCGCCCCGCCGTGCCGATGGTCCACACCAGCGTGCCTGCCAGCGCCGCGCCGGCAAAGGCGCACCACAGTAAGCCGTTCAGGGAGGCAACGGAGAACAGCGAGCTGCAGAGAATAATCAAAAAAGTCGCGCCGGCATTGATGCCAAACAGGCCGGGCGAGGCAAGAGGATTACGCGTCAGCGCCTGCATCAGCGCCCCGGCTACCGCCAGGCTGGCCCCCACGGACAGCGCCATCAGGGTACGCGGCAGGCGGGAGGTGGTAACGAGGATATGCTGCAGGTTCATGGCATCATGGCGGACCAGCGCACCCCAGACCTGCGGCAGAGAGATCCAGCTGGCCCCGGTCATCAGACTGAGCACCACCGCGCAGGCCAGAAGCAGCGTCAGCAGGCCGAGCTTCAGCGCGGGGCTCATGCTGCCGTCTCCGTCAGTAACAGACGTTCAATGTCGTCCAGTACCGCACTGGCGGCGATAATTCCGCCCGACAGTACCCAGGTCACACTGTCCACCTGCCACACCCGGTGATGCTGCGGTGCCTGCATTTGCCGCCACAGCGGATGCCTGACCAGACTTTGGTAGTTTTCCCGCACCACGGCTTTTTCCGCGTGCAGCATCACGAAGAACAGGTCTGCGTTGACCACCGGCAGGCTCTCGCGTCCGCTCAGTTTGATCGACACGCCTGTTCCCTGCCGGGCGGCCTCATTCCAGGTGAAACCCAGCTCGCTGAGGATCGTACCGGGAAAACTCTGCGGCAGATAGCTGCGCAGGTGGTCAGCACGGATATCGAGCACCGAAACGGTCAGCGGCCAGCGAGCAGCAAAATGCTGTGCCAGCAGGCCGCGCAGCCGGGTGACACGCTGCGTGAAGCGGGTCAGCAGATCCCGTGCCCCCTGCTGACGATTGACCGCCGCGCCCACGGCGCGGACGGTCTCTCTGAATTCAAAGACGTTATCCAGCATGACCAGCGGCGCGATCTGTTTCAGCAGCGGTGCCAGCGCCTGATGGCGAAATCGGGAGGCGATAATGACGTCCGGCCGCAGCAGGACGATGTCTTCCAGGCTGGGCTGGGTTTCAAGCCCGACGTGCGGCACGTTCTGAAGCGCCGCACGCAGATAGCGGTAAGTGGGTTTTTCACTCCATGAATCCACGACCGCACAGGGGATCACCCCAAGGGCCACCGCAGCGTCTGTGGCCCCCTGGAACAGCGTGATCACCCTGAGCGGTGCTGGGGTGGCGCGGGCCGGAGCCAGAAAACAGGCGGCCACAACCCCCGCCCCCAGCCGCAGCAGATAGCGTCGTTCAGGACAGGGTAAGACCTCAGAAATCAACGTTGTAACCCAGCGTCACCGTGCGTCCACGACCGGAGAAGTAGCGGTCAGGCTCCACCAGCGCGCTCTGCGAATAATAGGTCACATACTGTTTATCAAACAGGTTGGAGACCGCCAGGTTAATCCGTCCGCGCGGCAGCTTGTAGCCCACGGCAGCATCAATCAGCGCGTAGCCGGTAAAGTCTTTATCTTCCTCATCAAACTCGCGGCTCAGCGCCCAGTTGGCCTGAATAAACGAGGTCCACTGGGGTGACCAGTTGGCAGACCAGCTGGCGATAATGCGGTCGGGAGAGACGTTAAGGCCGTCGAGTTTCGCATCCAGGCTGCCGTTATCATCGCTGTCATAGCGGCCGCGCATGTGGGAATAGCTCAGTTTCAGACGGTGATCGTCGTTCACTGCATAGCCCAGCGTGCCTTCAAACCCGTCTATTTTCGTTTTCTCACGGCGCGTGACATACATATCCCCGACGCGGTCAACGCGGCTGCCAAGTTTCGACTTTGACTCGTAGTAGCTGAGTTCAAAGTCAAACGGCTGCTGATCCACGCGGAAGCCGTATTCGGTATTCTCCGTCACAATCGGCTGCAGATTCAGGAAGGTGCCGGCGCTCATGCCCGGCTGATTGATACCGCGCAGCACGCGGCCCACGTCCGGCATGGCAAAGCCCTGCGAATAGTTGGCAAACAGGCTCAGCGGCGCTACCGGCGTCCAGACGGCACCGACGTTGTACAGCGTTTTATCAAAGTCCGGCTTGCCCCCTTCCACCGTGACGCTGTTAGCGCTGGCAATGGTCTGGTAACTGTCGATATCCAGGCGGGCATACTCATAGCGCACGCCGCCCGACAGTTTGAGCGATTCGACAGGCGTCACTTCCAGCTGTAAGAACGGTGACAGGTCGGTGTACTTGATTTCCGGGACATAGGTACGCCCGGTTCCCCACAGATCCTGCTTTGACTGGTCAAACAGCGTATCGAAGCCCAGCGTTACCTTCAGATAGTCGTCCCAGATATCCGCTTTGGTCAACGCCATCTTGGTACCGTACTTGGTGGTGACCGCACGCGACTGATCGTACAGCGTACCGACAGGCGCAATGCTGGGATCCTGGAATGAACCGGACAGCGCAGAACCGAACAGGGCTTCATAATGCTGATAATACGCCAGCGCCGTCAGCTGCATGCCGGCCAGGTTGTAGTTGTCATAGGTCACTGCGGTGTTCCACACGCTGTTATGCGGCGCATCGCCTTCCGGGGTACCCTTGATCGAGGTGGTGGGAATGCCGCGATCGCGATCCCCGGTGACGCTCAGGTAGTCATTCTTGCCCTTAAGCTGGTAATAGCTGGCACTGAGCTGGATACGCTGATCGTCGTCCAGCCAGTAGCCCACCTTCCCCAGCAGGTCATAGGCGCGTGAATCCATCAGGTCACCCTGGGTGTTATCTACACCGACCGGACGGTTGTTGCCGTCAAGGTACAGGCCCTGATCCTCATAGCTCGCCGAGAACAGGTAGTCGAGATACTCTTCGCGGCCATTCACGCTGTAGGTGGACTTATAGCTCATGGTATCGCCCTTCAGCTGCGAGGTGGGCGATGAGGTTTCGATGCCAAAATGCTGATTCAGCGCCCCCGGCTCCGGTCGTTTGGTGATCAGGTTGATCACCCCGCCCGCCGCGCCAATGCCGTTGCTGGCGTTTGCGCCGTGGATCACCTCAATGCGTTCAATCATTGAGGCATCAATGGTGTGCATTTCCCGCCCGGTGGGACGCAGCGGGTTCGACTGCGGAATGCCGTCAATCATCACCAGCGGCGTGCGGCCGCGCAGGGTTTCACCGCTGCCGCTCATTTTCTGCCGGCTGGGCGAGAAAGAAGGCAACAGGTTGCTGAGGATCTGCGAGGTGTCAGAAGTGATCTGTCTCTGCTGCTCAATCTGCTGCTTTGTAATGATGGTGACGACCTGCGGTGAATCTTTCTTTTCGCTGGCGGTACGGCTGGCGCTGACCACCATATCCGCACCGTCGCCCGCCGTCTCTTCTGCATACAAAGGCCCTGCCAGCAGCAGTGGCATCAGCGAATAAAGCGCCCTGACTTTCATCTCACGATCCTTTTACCTGGGGAAAACCCGCCCTTCGGGCAGGCTAAATGCGCCTGACGGCACCAGTGAAAATGCGAATGGGATTATTATCATTATCATTTACGGTAACAACCGGAATAATTAGACATTTTTCCTTACGCCTTGCTTACACTGTGAAAGAGAACCGATTCCACTCTACATAACCCACTGAATTAAAATAACAAAAATAGATTAAGCACGCATTTCTCACTGTCCGGTTCTTGCCGTTCTTTTGCTTTAAAATGTGATCATCATCACACGTTACCGTCTCAAAATTAGCGTAACTGAGCCTAAACGCGCCGGTAATACAGGCTTAATCCTGACAAAAGCGGCGATTAATGAGTTCAGCTCATGACGTCTATATGCCCGGCGTACTCAATTCGCCTGCGGGAATGGCCTAAGATGAAAGCTCACAACACGAGGAAAAAGTCATGATTGAGATTATTAAAAGCGGCAGTCAGCCTGCTGTCGCAGGCCCGGCCGACTATTTCACCGGCACGGTCAGCATCGATACCCCGTTTAACGCCAGCGCACCGGCCCGTACAGGCGGTGCAACCGTGACCTTTTCAGCCGGTGCGCGTACCGCCTGGCACACCCACCCGCTTGGGCAGACGCTGATTGTCACAGCAGGTCAGGGCTGGGTGCAGGAATGGGGCAAAGAAGCCCAGGCGATTGCCTGCGGAGATATTGTCTGGATCCGTCCCGACGTTAAGCACTGGCACGGTGCCGGGGCGGATGCCGCGATGACCCATATTGCCATTGCCGAAGCGCAGGAGGGCAACGTGGTGGACTGGCTGGAACACGTCAGCGAGGCGCAATATCCGGGTTAATGCGGCTTTTGCCGCAAAGACGGAGCCCCTGCCGCCGGAATGTTTAGCGTCATGACTTATGAATTTTTCGCATCAGTCAAGGGGAAGGATTACACTGCCGGTACCAAGCGAACGGCGTGCCGGAGTAAAACGTGTTAAAAGAAAACGTTAACGATCTCATCTCTCTGATGGTGGTCGCTCAGGAGCGCAGCTTTACCAAAGCTGCAGCCCGACTGGGCGTATCGCAGTCGGCCCTCCGCCATTCGATCCGCGCGCTGGAGGAGCGTCTGCAGCTTCGTTTACTGACGCGTACCACGCGCAGCGTGGCTCCGACCGAAGCGGGTGAAAAGTTAATTAATGCTATCGCTCCCCGCATGAATGAGATTGAATCCGAACTGATTGCCTTGACGGAAATGCGCTCCGTCCCGGCCGGCAACCTTCGCCTCACGGCCGGTGAACACGCGGTCACCACCACGCTGTGGCCCGCCCTTCAGCCCTTTTTAGCGCACTATCCCGAGGTGAATGTCGAGATCGCCGTGGACAATACGCTGACTGATATTGTCAGCGGCCGCTTCGATGCCGGGGTCCGCCTGGGTGAACAGGTGGCGAAAGACATGATTGCGGTGCGCATCGGTCCCGCCTGGCGTATGGCGATCGTCGGGTCACCGGCGTATTTTTCCCGCCACGGCCGCCCGCAAACGCCACAGGAACTGCAACATCATCGCTGTATTAACCGGCGTCTGCCGACCATGGGCGACCTGTATGCCTGGGAGTTTAAGCAGGGTCAGCGGCAGATCCGCGTGCGGGTAGAAGGCCAGCTGGTCGTTGACAGCCTTGAACCCCGCATTGCTGCGGCAATCGCCGGCCTGGGCCTGGCCTGCGTACCGGAGGACAGCGTAGAGACAGCATTGGCCAGCGGCAGCCTGGAGCAGGTACTGGTCGACTGGATCGAGCCGTTTACCGGGTATTATTTATATTATCCCAGCCGTAAGCAGCATACGGCGGCTTTTTCCCGCCTGATCGAGGCTCTGCGTTATCCACGTCAGGAATAAGCCCTTCCCGCTGCTGACCTCAGACAAGATAGCGGTTAAACCAGGCAATCGTCCTCTCCCACGCCAGGTCAGCAGCGGCTTTGTCGTATCGCGGCGTCGAATCATTGTGGAAGCCGTGATCCACCCCTTTATACACGTAGCCTTCATACACGTTATGATTCGCCTTCAGCGCGGCCTCATACGCAGGCCACCCTTCATTAATGCGCGTATCCCGCTCTGCATAGTGCAGCAGCAGCGGAGCCTTAATTTTCGGCACATCTTCGACTTTCGGCTGACGACCATAGAACGGCACGGCGGCCGCTAATTCAGGCCAGGCCACCGCTGCCGCATTCGCCACCCCGCCGCCATAGCAGAAGCCGGTGATACCCACTTTGCCGCTGGCCGCCGGGAACTGCATCATAAATTCGATCGCCGCAAAAAAGTCATTCATCAGCTTTTCCGGGTCAATCTGCTGCTGCAGCTCGCGCCCTTTTTCATCGTTGCCCGGGTAGCCGCCGACAGAGCTTAATCCGTCAGGGGCCAGGGCGATAAACCCGGCTTTTGCCACCCGCCGGGCCACGTCTTCGATATAGGGATTCAGGCCGCGATTTTCATGCACCACCACCACCGCCGGCACCCGCCCGCTGACCTTCGCCGGGCGCACCAGGTACCCTTTTACGCTGCCGTGGCCCTGGGGTGACGGATAGTGAATATACTCCGCACGGATATCAGGATCGGTAAATTCAACCTGCTGCGCCAGGGCATAATTCGGCGTCAGCAGGGTCCCCAGCGCTGCCGCCGACAGGCCACCGACGACAAATTTTGCGGCGAGATCGAGAAACTCACGCTTGCTGATTTTTCCATGGACGTAGTAATCAAAATAGTTGAGCAGTTCAGGCGGGAAGTCTTTTGCCGTCATACGTGTCATGCGTCAGGCTCCGTTCGGGGCGGGTCAGAGGGTGCCGTCCTGTGCAGGTACGGCGCGGATCCAGGGTCGACCTGTCACAGTCGTACCCTGTTTAAAGGTAGGCCCGGCACGGCTCGGCCGCAATGCTAATCGTCAGCGGCTGCGGAATAAACCGGGCGGCGAGCAGGTCGTCCGCCTGCCGCTGCTGCTCGGACAGCAGCGCTGGCGTCACGCGGTGGATGCCCCAGGCCTGGTTGCGGATGGCCGCCAGCCAGCGGTCCACGCCCGGTGAACCCGGTAAATGGTGATGAATAATCCCGGCAGCCTGCTGGCGATTCCCGGCTATCCAGCGGTCATTGTCCGCCAGCACCGTCAGCAGCACCTCCGCCTGCGGCCGCGACTGACGCAGCCAGCGCTCACGACACCAGACCAGCGCCCGGCTTCGTACCGCCTCACCTGACTGCGCAAGACAGCGTATTTTTTTTGCCTCCTGCGCGGCGGTAAGCCAGGGATCGATCGCGGCCCACAGATCGACGCGCCCTTCGCGCAGCGCGCGGGCGGCATCGCTGCCGTTAAGATCGACCAGGGTGATATCGTCCAGCGTCAGCCCGTGCTGTAACAGCAGCCCGGCCAGAAACGGTTCAGTCACGGTTCCGCGCATCCCGGCAATACGCGCCCCCTGTAGCGCCCGCGTATTCCGGTGTGCGCTGTCTTTCATGGCCAGCAGCGCGCAGGGTGCCGCCCGGTCAGGCGATGCTGCCAGATAAGCGACATCCAGGCCGCCGCTGCGGGCCAGAACGGGCAGCGTTGAGCCGGTGCCGATCACATCCAGTGCCTGCTCTGCCAGCAGGACAGCGCCGTCACCGGCGTGATCATAATCTGTCCATACCACGCCGCCGTGCGCGGCCAGCGCGGTTTCCAGCACCCCGCGATGGCGCAAAATAAACAGGGAGAGAAGATGGGGGTGACTGCCAATACGTAAGGTCATCCGCGCTTGCCCTCCTCACGCTGCGCCTGCGTGAGGTCAGCACCGCCGTGCCTGCGGTAAAACCCGTCGATATCCATTAAGCCTTCCTTCTTTTGCCAGAGGTCAATGACAGCAATAACAAAGCTGCCCTGACAGAACAAAGAAGAAATCGGAGAATGTTCAGCGTGAAATCGCATTTAGCGCTCTGGCAATGCCCCCGCCCACCCGTCGCGGGGGTTTATTTTTTACGCGGGCGCTGAGTGTAGCGGTCCCATTAAGGTACACTTGGGCCTGTTTTTCGCTGCGGAAAGTAACGTTTATTGCCTGAGGAGGTGACCTGCTGTGAGTCAATTACCTGTTGTAACCATACACTACTGTTCCCAGTGCAACTGGATGCTGCGCGCCAGTTGGATGGCGCAGGAACTGCTGCATACGTTCAGTACCGACCTCGGCGCGGTCACGCTGATCCCGGGTACCGGTGGGGTATACGAAATCACCGTGAACCAGCAGGTGATCTGGAACCGTAAAACCGATAACGGCTTCCCGGATGCTGCTGAAATCAAGCGCCGCCTGCGCGCCGTCTGTTTCCCGGAGCGTGACCTCGGGCACATTGACCAGCACGCGAAGCCCGCGGAATAAAGGATGAAACGGGATGACCGCAGTCGGTCATCCCGTGCCGGAGGCTGGCGGCTATCCCCCTCAGAAGTCGACGTTCACCCCCAGCTGGAAGTTACGCCCCGGCATCACCGCCAGCGCCCGATCGTTAGCATCGCGGGCGGTGACGTCCGTCAGATCGCGGCTGCTGAGGTAATCCCGGTACTGGCGATCGGTCAGGTTATACACGCCGCCACTCAGCTTAACGTTTTTCGCCACCCTGACCCACGCCGTCATATCCAGCATGCCGTAACCCGGCACGCGGGTATATTCTGTGGTGCTGTCGGCCAGCGCAGTGCCGCTGTTCTGATAGCTGTTGCGGCTGGTGCTCTGTGCCTGCTTGCCTTTCACAAAGGTGGCGGTCAGTGCCGTACCGAAGCGCTGTGCCGGATCATCCCACGCGACGCCCACGACGGCTTTCATTGGGGCTACGCTGTCGAGGTCAACATATCTGTCACCGTCATAGCGGGACTTTGCCTGACCTTTGCTGTAGCCCAGTGCAAAGGTGGTGCTCAGGCCGTTTACCTCTTCAAACCAGGTACCATAGTTAATTTTGGTGCTGACTTCCCCACCCCAGATATAGGCTTTATCGCGGTTTTCCGCCTGATAGATGGTGGCAATATTCGCCGGGACATTGACGAACTTGTCCGGTGCGCCCGCGCGGGTGTAGCGGGTGGAGGCAATAAAGTTTTTATAGGTGTTGTAGAACATGGCCCCGTGCAGCGTGACGCCTTCGGTGGCCTGGCCTTTTATGCCCCACTCAACGTTATTGCTGGTTTCAGTATCCAGATCGGTATTGCCTAACAGGGCATACTGACGGTTACCTAAATAGCTGGAACCCAGGTTCCACGAGCCGTAGAGCTGGCTGGCGTTCGGGAACTGCGCACCGCGCCTGTACTGCACGTACGTCATCAGCTGCGGGGTAAGGTCGTAGTTGAAACTGATGGACGGTAACAGCTGAGTGTCGCTGTTGGTTTTCCCGTACAGCTTCTCTGCGTCTTCCGGCGTCAGTACGTCAGTACCGGCGGCCATATTCCCCAGGTTCTGCGGTTTGGTTTCCTGATGCGCAACGCGCACGCCCGGCACCACTGAGAACGCATGACCGTCGAGGTCAAACAGAATACTGTCCTGGACAAAGGCACCCAGCACCAGGGTGCGGCTGTCGCCCTCGGGCTTTGTGGTCATGCCCGTACCGCTCTGTGCCGGTGACTGGCTGAACGGACGTTCCGTTTCCGAGAGGCGTCCGTTGATCCCGGCCAGCAGATCGTGACGGCCCAGATTTTTTGTCAGCTGCGCCTCATAGCCCCAGGTGTTGACGTTGTAGTCAGAGTAAACGCGCTGCATCGCGCCGCCGGTCGCTAACGGCATCAGCGTGTTGTCGTGCGCTTCCGTATGCTGGTAGTAGATCTTATTGCTCAGACTGTCGATCCACGCGTTGGCAGGCGTCCACTCATCTTTCAGACTTAAGCCCCAGCGCCGGGTATTGCTCTGCTGGCTGGCAGTGCCGTCAATAGCCGTGCCGCTATTGTTCCAGCTGTCGTAATGGGTGTGATTCACCTTGCTGTAGAAGTCGACCGTACCGGTGAGTTTATGCTCGTCGTTCGGCTGCCAGATGCCCGAGGTTAACAGCGCATCGGAGTGCCAGTTGGCCGGGTAAGCGTCAAACTCATCGCTGTTATTACGCGTCTGCTGGCCATCACGGCGGCTGTACACCACCAGGCCACGCAGCGTGTCATCTCCGGCAGCGGCGGTGATGCCGTTATGCCAGCTGCGGCTGGAGGAGTCGTAATCGCTCTGGAAGCCGAATGCCGTGTGCTTATTCGGGGTGAGATAATCATCGGCAGATTTGGGCAGGAAGGAGACGGTGCCGCCCAGCGCGGTATTGGCGCGCTGTGTGGCCGTGGCACCGGATTCGATCTCAACGCGGCCGTACAGGTACGGGTCAATGTAGTCACGCCCGATACCGAAGGTGTTGACCCCGGCACGGCTGGCATAGCTGCGTCCGGTGGCCTCAGGCTGAGGGATCCCGTCGACGTCGAGGGCGACGCGGTTGCCTTCCAGCCCGCGGATGTTATAGCCGGTGTAACCGCCGCGATCGAAGCCGCTTTTCCCGGTGGAAGAACCGCCACTGCTGCCTACCGCGCCGATCAGCGGCTGGTAGCGCATGATGGAGCCAAAATCATTGCCTCCACGCTGCTGTATCTCTGCGGCACTGAGGGTCACCGAACTGCCGGCCACATTTTTTACCACGGGCGACAGCACGGTCATCACCGCGTCGTCGTCAGGCGTTGTGGCTGCATTCTGCTGCCGGGCTTTAGCGGTCACCGCGTTACGGTCGCTATCGGCAGCTGCACTGCCGGAGAGGGTCACGCTGAGCAGGGTCCCTGCCACAAGTGAGGTGTGCAGTAATCCCTGAGGGGATGAAAACTTAATCATGCGAAATACCTGCGATGTTTTTATTGGTATTCGCTCAACAACGGCTTCAGAAATATCAACGAACAAGGCCCTGCAGGCAGGGCAAAAAGCGTTATAATTTGCGACATCATATACAAATGATAATCATTATCAATCATAATGTGACAGAAATAGTCAATTCATTGCAACATGATACTCAGCGGTCTCTGATGCTGAAATAAAACAGGCACCCCATCCGGGGTGCCTGTTGGTGAAGCGCTCATGCTGTGAGGGGTCAGGACGCGGCGAAGTCCGTCAGTACCTGGCCTTCCATGCGGTAGCGTACCCACTCATCCTGGGGCGCAGCACCGATGCTTTTGTAAAAGTCGATGGCCGGCTGGTTCCAGTCCAGCACGCTCCACTCCAGACGGCCGCAGCCGCGCGCCACCGCCTGCTGCGCAATATGGCGCAGCAGGGTTTTTCCGGCTTGCTGGCCGCGAAAACGCGGACTGACGTACAGGTCTTCCAGGTAAATACCGTTTTTTCCCAGCCAGGTCGAGTAGCTGGTAAAAAACACGGCATATCCGGCCGGTTCGCCGTCCACTTCACACATCAGCGCCTCGGTGGGTGATCCGGGCGCGAAGAGTGAATTTTCAATATCCTGCTGGCTGGCCACCACTTCGTGCAGCGCTTTTTCATAGTCGGCCAGCTCGGCGATCATCGCGAGGATCAGTTTTGCGTCCTGACGCTCTGCGCGACGGATAACAGTAGTCATGCTTATTCCCTGAGTGTGACGGTTGATGACCGTCAGCATAACCGCTTCATCCTGCTGACTAAAGTGAAAATGCCCTAGCCTGCCTGGCGCAAATGTTCACGTGCCAGACTGTAACGGTTAGGCCGCGCCGGGATAGCCAGCCGATCGCGCAGGGTGATGTGGGTATCATCGTTGTGCCAGTAGCCGCGGGCTTCAAGGACAGGCAGCACGTGGCGCACCACATCGTCCAGCGCTTCATTCAGTACCGGCCCGCAGAGAATAAACCCGCTGGCACCGCCCTGCTCCACCCAGCGAATAAAGGTCTCTGCCACCTGTGCCGGCGTGCCAAAGAACTCCCCCTTCGGCAGCGTGGTGCGGAAGGCCACTTCGCGCAGCGTCAGCTGCTCTTCTGCCGCCAGGCGCTTAATCTGATCGGTGGTGGAACGGAAACTGTTTTCTCCCAGCGTACCCAGTTCCGGGAACGGGCCGTCCGGATCGTACTGGCTGAAGTCATGATGGTCAAAGAAGCGGCCGAGATAGTTCAGCGCCTGCTCCAGCGACAGCAGTGACAGAAGATAGCGGTATTTTTCTTCCGCTTCTGCCGCCGTTGCGCCAACGATCGGATTGATCCCGGGGAAGATCCCTACCGGGGTGCGGCCCTGCTGCTGCACCTGCCGGTTAAGCTCAGTGGCATAGGTCCGGGCCTCTTCCAGCGTGCGCGCATTGGTGAATACCGCATCCGCCGAGGCGGCGGCCAGCCGGATACCCGACGCCGAGGCACCGGCCTGGAAGATAACCGGCTGGCCCTGCGCAGACCGCTGGATATTCAGCGGCCCTTCCACTGAAAAATGCGTGCCCTGGTGATTCAGCTTGTGCAGCTTGCTGGCATCGAAGAACTCGCCGCTCTGCCGATCGCGAATGAAGGCCCCCTCTTCCCAGGAGTCCCACAGACCCTGTACGACCTCAATATATTCGCGGGCGATCTCATAGCGCTCACCGTGCTCCGGGTGATCTTTACCAAAGTTACGCGCCGAACCGGCCAGCGGCGAGGTCACCACATTCCAGCCCGCCCGGCCGTTGCTTAACAGATCGAGCGACGCCAGCTGGCGCGCCACAGTGAACGGATCGCTGTAGGAGGTCGAAATGGTCCCCGCCAGGCCAATACGTCGGGTCACTGCCGCCAGCGACGACAGCAGAGCGACAGGTTCGAAGCGGTTGAGGAAGTGCGGCAGAGATTTTTCATTGATATGCAGGCCGTCGGCGACAAAGAGAAAGTCCAGCCCCGCCTCTTCTGCCTGATGGGCTAACTGGTGATACCAGCTGACGTTAACGCTGGCATCGGCAGGCACGCTGCGGTGACGCCAGGCGTTCATAAAGCCACCTGCGCCCTGTAGCATCAGGCCGAGCTTGATCCGCTGTGGGGTTTTCTGGCTCATGGTTCTCTCCCTGTGATGGTGAATATGCCCCCAGATTTCCATAAAACCGCTGCGGAATTAAATACCAATATCCGCTTTGCAATGCCGCATTTAGACTATCCAGCGCGCGTTTCCGCCGGCCGGAGAGAGTATGGCAGCAGGTTTACGTTTTCCTCGCCCGTGCGGCCCGGTATGATGTGGCGCTTTGGTTAACCCGATGTTATTTGCCCGCTACTACTCTGGAAGTCCTGCGTTATGATCGTACGTCCCCATCAGCACTGGTTCCCGCGCCTGTTCTCCTGGCACGGGGCGGTATTATCGAAAATTCTGTTCCGCCTCAGCCTTAACCTGCTGATGGCCGTCTTCGCCGTGATCTGTTATCAGTGGTATGAAACTCTCGGCGTTCGCCTGACCACCGCCCCATTCAGCCTGCTGGGGGTGGCGATTGCCATCTTCCTCGGCTTTCGTAACAGCGCCAGCTATGCCCGTTTTGTTGAAGCGCGCACGCTGTGGGGCGGTCTGCTGATCGCCCAGCGTTCCCTGCTGCGCCAGGCCCGTGGCGCACTGCGCCGTGACCCCGCCGCCGTGCGTGAGCTTGGCGGCCTGCTGATGGCGTTTAGCTGGAGCCTGAAGCACCAGCTGCGCGGCACCGACGCCCGCGAGGATATCTGCCGTCTGGCCCCGAAAAGCGTACAGGAAGAGGTACTGGCCAGTCCGTTTCGCGCCAACCGTTTGCTGCTGTGTATGGGGAGCTGGCTGGCAGACCGCCGTGACGAAGGTGCAATTCCTGACCTGCTGTATAACGGCATGGACGGCAATCTTAACGATCTGGCGCATATTCTGGGGGGCTGCGAGCGTATCAGCACCACGCCGATCCCCTTTGCCTACAGTCTGATTGTTCACCGCACGGTTTATCTGTTCTGCACCCTGCTGCCGTTCGCTCTGGTGGCCGATCTGCACTACATGACGCCGCTGGTGTCGGTGTTTATCTCTTACACCTTCCTGTCGCTGGAGTCGCTGGCGGAAGAGCTGGAAGATCCGTTTGGCATCGCCCCGAACGATCTGCCGCTGGACGCCATCTGTAACACCATTGAACGCATTCTCAGCGAGATGAACGACCTGACCCCACTGCCGCCGGCACACCAGCCTGACGCGAAATTTAATCTGACCTGATGGCTGACGGGCGAACCGCCACCGCAGGCTCGCCCGTCTGCCTGCCGATTGATGGGAACCCATCATCAAAGCCGTTCCGCCTGTTCCTGCTGCTGACTATAGTGAAATCATCACCCTACCCCTTATGTCAGGAGCGTTCATGTTTCCTTCGCAGTTACCCCAACCCCGTACCCTTGATGCCAAAACCGTGCCTGTCCTGCGCTGGGGGATTATCGGCCCGGGATGGATCGCCGAACGGTTTGCCAGAGCCCTGAAAACAGGCACCGCACAGCAGCTGGTGGCGGTCGCCTCTCGCTCACAGGAACGTGCCGACGCTTTCGCTCGTGAGATGGCGATCCCGCAGGCTTTTGGCAGTGCCGCAGAGCTGCTGGCCCAGCCGGATATTGATGCGGTATATATCGCCACGCCACACAACCATCACTACCCGGACGGACTGCAGGCGTTGAACGCGGGTAAACACGTACTGATTGAAAAACCGCTGGCGCTCAACGCCGCTGAAGGCCGGGCGCTGGCGGCACTGGCACAGCAGAAAGGCCTGCTGTGTATGGAAGCGATGTGGTGTGACTTCCTGCCAAAATATGACGTCATCAGTCAGCTGCTGGAAGACGGTGCGCTCGGCGATCTGCATACCCTGCTGGCCGACCACGGGGAATATTTCACCCCCGATCACCGTATTTTTAACGCCGATCTCGCCGGTGGCCCGATGCTCGATCTGGGCAGCTATCTGATTGGCTTCAGCGTCAAGGTGGCCGGTGCGCCTGCCAGCATTTATGCCACCGGGCAGCCGGTGCCTGGCGGGGTGAACGGACAGGCCTCGATGCTGCTGACGCACCACAACGGAATGCACTCGGTGCTGAATACCACGCTGTTCAGCAATACGCCGGGCGGTGCGGTGATTGCCGGGCGCGATGCCTCGCTGAATATTGCCGGGTCGTTCTATGCCCCCGGCCCGTTTACGCTGACCGCCAGCCAGGGAGGGAAAGTGCTGCACTTCGACGAGCCGCGTAACCGTTACGATCAACTGTTCCATGAGGCGGTGCATTTTGCCTGGTGCGTCGGTCAGGGGAAAACTGAATCGCCGGTGCGTCCGCTGTCGGCGTCGCTGGCCACGTTAAGCGCGATGGATGAAGTACGTCGTCAGATTGGTCAGGTGTTTAACGAGGAAAAATAACCTTTCCCCCCGGCCCGACGGCTGTACCACGACAAACGGCAGTACACTTTCAGGGGGCCTGTACGGGCCCCCTGCTGATGTTATATCGTCTGCACCTGACAGAAACTGCCTGTTTCCAGCGACCTCACCGCGGCTTCAGCTATCGCCTGCGCCTGCAGCCCGTCCTGCAGGCCGGGAACCGATACCGCCTCGCCGTTCAGTGAGCGCACAAAGGCATCCAGATGCAGATAATAGGTCTCTTTCACCCGGCTAAACCAGTCAGCGTACAGGGCCGGACGGGTGATCCCTTCGGTGGTATAGAGCGTGGCTCCCTGCGGGCTTTGTGCGCCGGATTCCGCCATGCCTTTTGACCCCAGCAGGGTGATACGCTCCTCATAGCCATACCCGGTACGGCGGGTGTTATCCAGCTGTGCCAGCGCCCCGCTGGTCATCTTCATCATCAGCACTGACGTGTCCACATCGCCAAATGCGCTGATCTCAGGCATCGCCAGCGCCGAACCCAGTGCGCCGATGATGTCGACCTCGTCCCCGGTCAGCCAGCGCAGCAGATCGAAGAAATGGATGGCCTGGTCACGCATCTGCCCCCCGGAGGTTTGCAGGTAACTCAGCGGCGGCAGCGCAGAGGCGCGACAGACCATCTGGATCAGCTCGGCTTTACCCAGCAGGCCCTGCTGCAGATGCTGCTTTAATTGATTGTGGCTGGGGTCAAATCGCCGGTTAAACCCGACGGTGACCGGCACCGGATAGCGGGAGACGTCATCCACCACCCGCCGCGCTTTATCCAGCGACAGGTCAATCGGTTTTTCACAGTATACCGCCTTGCCTGCGGCGGCAGCGGCGGTCAGGAACGCCGCATGGGAGGGCGTAGAGGTGGCAATCAGCACGCTGTCGATGGCATCACTATTGATGGCATCCAGCACGGTACTCACCCGTGCGCCGTAACGCGCGGCAACCTCACCGGCGCGGGCGCTGTCCTGGTCAGCCACCATCACCAGCTCAACATCCGGGTGGTCGGCCAGATTTTTTGCATGAACCTGACCGATAAATCCTGTGCCCAGCAGGGCAAACTTACGTTTCTGTGCCATGGTTGCGACGCCTGTTTTGGTTAAATGTTAACGTTTCGTTGCCAGGATAACGTTAACGAATATACTTGCTGAAACGACATTTTGATGGGAAGCCATCATACGGAGTGAAGGGTGAAGAAGATCACGCTGGAAGCGGTGGCAAAGCAGGCAGGCGTGGGCATTGCCACGGTTGATCGGGTTATTAATGAACGGGGTGGCGTGTCACCGGCCACCACGCGGCGGGTGCTGCAGGCAGCAAAAGAGGCGGGGCTGAAGCGAGAACTGCCCGACGCGCATCGTCAGCCCTGGCAGATTGAACTGCTGCTCAGTAGCAGCGACGCCTTTTTCTTCAGCCAGCTTTCTCAGGATTTCAGCCAGCTTGCCGGCCAGCTGGGCTATGGTCATGTCACCCTGCACCGCACGCTGATCGCAGAAGCCGAGCCGGAAAAGCTGGCAGCACATATCGTGCGGGCAGCAGCCAGCCGCGACGGGATTATCGTTTTTGCCCATGAACACCCGGCGATCTTTGCCGCGCTGGAACACTGCCGGGAACAGCAGGTACCGGTGATCACCCTGGTGACCGATCTCCCCGGCGCGGCGCGGTTGTGCCATGTCGGGATCAACCAGCTTCAGGCGGGGCGAACGGCGGGGTTACTGATGGGCAACATGCTAAACGCCCCCGGGGACATCATCATTATCAGCGGACGCTTCGACTACCTGGCGCATCGACAGCGGGTGGAGGGATTCAGTGCGGTGATTGCCGACAGGTTTCCCCATCTGCGGGTGCATAAAGTGCTGGCTGCCCGGGACGACCGCCAGCAGGTCAGCCGCCTGTTGGAAGAACAGCTTTATCATCGCCAGGAGATTCAGGGTATTTACAACACCGGACTGGGAAATCGTGAAATTGCAGAGGTGCTCGCCCGGCACCGGCTGTTGAACCGGTCCCGCTTTATTACGCACGAGCTTTACCCCACCACGCGCACACTGCTGGCGGATCATGCCGTGGTGCTGACGCTGGATCAGAATACGCGTGAACACGCCCGCCGGACGATGGCGCTGATGTTAAACCGGCTGGAGCGGGAGATCGTCCCCACGGAATATCAGGACGGGAAAGTCGGGCTAATGCTCTATACGCGGGAAAATATGTCCCCGGGGCCGGAATAACCGGCCCGGAGATCGCATCAGACTTCTTTAATGATCAGCTGCATCAGCGTACTGCGGATATCTTCACAGACCCGGCGCACGTTGTATTCATATTTCGGGGTGGCGACATCAGCAATATCGCTGCCGATTTTGTCACGTATTTCCAGGTATTTTGCCAGCTGGCCAGTGACCCGGTCGAAGCGCTGATTATACTGCTGATAAACACTGACGTTATACGCCTGCATCACCTGCAATTCATTACGACACTGAGCGACCCGGGAGTCGAAGCTGGATAACGTCTGCGGCTGAGAGACAGGCGGTGGCGGTGGATTACCCGCCGGAGCCGATCGATGAGGCAGGGTACAACCCGTCGCCAGCAGTGCGACTAACAAAACCGGAGCAAATTTATTCATCTTCTCACCAGGTCAGTATCCTGCTGTTGCAGGATTATTTACGATTTTTCCTAATGATAGCAAAAAATGTCGCCAGCTATCCACAGTACTTGCCGGGCAGGGTTAAATTTTATTATTTCCTCCTACGCGACACATTTACAGCATGCCTGAGATAACTGAGGTCAACCCCCGCCCAATATTTTTATGAATGCCACAAAGTTACCCTTTCCGCTGCTGACATTGCCCTATTATCCGCTTTTCATCCCGCCATTGAACAATAAATCGGCTATTTCAGGAGCAAAACTATGCCAGCGAAATCAGTGTCCGCCCCCCTTTCACCGCCTGCCGTTCACTTCCCGCCCGGCTTATTTGCTGCGGTGGTCATACTGGCCGCCGTTTCGCCCGGTGTATTAATGATGGCACCGGCAGTCGCCACGCAGTTACACAGCCAGTGGCAGCTTTCGACACTACAGATCGGCCACCTGTTTTCCTGCGAACTCGGCGGAATGAGTGCAGCTACGCTGCCGGCCTGGTGGTGGAGCGGGAAAGTAAACTGGCGGAAAATAGCGGCGCTGGCCGGTGCGGTGTTTATTCTGGGTAATCTGTTCTCGGCGCTGACCCACCGCGTCGACCTGCTGATGGTCTGCCGGTTTATTGCCTCGCTGGCTGGTGGCACGCTGATGATCCTGAGCATCACCTGCGCCGCCGCCGCGGCCAACACCGGGCGCATCTATGCTTACTGGGTGCTGGGCCAGTTGCTGCTGGGCACCGTCGGCCTGCTTGCCCTGCCGCCGCTGTTCGCTCATTTCGGCCTTGCCGTGGTCTATCTGCTGCTGGCATTCCTGATGTTGTGCAGCCTGCCGCTGCTGCGCTACCTGCCTGCGGGGTTTCAGCCTGCGGCGGCCAGCGCCAGTGCGCAGAGACCGGCCCCGAAGCGGCGCAAACTGTGCGCGATCCTTGCCGTCCTGCTGTTTTACGTCAGCCTGAGTGCCGTCTGGACGTTTATCGGTGAGATTGCTGTACGCGCCAGCCTGTCCGCGCAGCAGAGCGGTGACATTCTGGCCGTGGCGACAGTGGCGGGTATTATTGGCGCAGTGGGCGCGGCAGTGACGGCCGCACGTTTCCGCCCCGGCACGTTGCTGTGGACAGGCTATGTCCTGCTGGTGCTGGCGATTATGCTACTGGTCCATCATCCGCTGGCGATCCGCTTTGTGCTGGCTGCCATCATCTTTAAATTTACCTGGACCTTTTTGGCCCCCTTCACCATGGCGCACGTCGCCGCGCTGGACAACGACGGAAAGCTGATGAATAACATCAATCTGGTGATTGGCGGAGGCATGGCGCTGGGGCCGTCGCTGGGGGCCACCCTGCTGACCTCTTACGGTGGGATGAACGGCCTGCTGGCAGGGGCGCTGGCGAGCGCCGTGGTCTCCGGACTGCTGCTGTTTGACTTCAGCTAAGAAGAAACTCCGCCCTCCTCTGCCGCAGTTTGCGCCGGGCGCAGGGCACGAAACAGGGTCTGCAGCGTGACGATCTCGCCTTCCTCAGCCTGAACGCGTGGGTCAACCAACATACACAGCGAGCTGGTGCGCCGCTGGCCGCTGCTCAGGGGCAGCCGCTGCAGCTCCCCGCTTTCCAGCCATGGGGCAATCTGTGACGCCGGTAGCCAGGCGTATCCCACCTGGTGCAGAACCGCCTCAACGGCGGCTTCGATACTGGTAAACGTCCAGTTCTCTGAGGCAGCCGGCTGGCCATCCTGCTGACGCTGACGGTCGCGAATTTCCACCCGAGGAAAGCTGGCCAGCGTGCTGTGGCTCAGGGGGGACGCCAGCGCCAGCAGCGGGTGGTCGCGCTGGGCTACAGCGATAAAATCAATATCCAGCAAGCTTTCGGCCGGGCACTGCCCGCAGCTTTCACGCGTCAGGATCAGAATATCCGCCTGCCGCTGCTGCAACTGCTGTGCGCTTTCCCCGCGCAACACCTCCGTCAGGTGTACCTGGGTGGCCGGGTGGCGCTGCTGAAACTGACGCAGCACGCCAAACAACAGTCCCCGGGGAAAGATGCTGTCGACCACCAGATCAATTCGCGCCCGGCTCCCCGCTTTCAGCGAAGCAGCGCGGTTCTCCAGCTGGTGAAACGCATCCAGTAATGGCCGGGCCTGTGCCAGCAGGATCTGACCTTCCGGGGTCAGCACGGCCCGCCGCCCCTGCGGCGTCAGCAGCGCAATGCCCAGCCGCTCCTGCATCAGTCCCAGCTGATAGCTGATCGCCGACTGGCTGCGATTGACCCGTTCGGCGGCGCGCGCAAAGCTGCCGCAGGCGATCACTTCCTGTAATAGCTCCCACTGTTCAATGCTGGTTTTGCTTAACATGGACTTCTCATCGAAAATTTAGATCATTTTGTCACAAAATTAGCGTTATTCATCGAAAAAATCCAGAGTTACAGTAGGGGCTGACATTATTAAGGAGAAACATGATGACCCGTTTTAATCAGCATGACCTGAGTCAGTTCGTGGGCAAACATCTGGTGTATACCTACGACAATGGCTGGGATTACGAGATCTATGTGAAAAATGCCAACACGGTAGACTACCGTATCCACAGCGGGATGGTAGGAAATCGCTGGGTGAAAGATCAGCAGGCCTTTATCGTCCGCATTGCTGCCGAAGTCTATAAAATTTCATGGCATGAACCCACCGGGACCAGCGTGAGCCTGGTGGTGAATCTGAGCGATAACATTTTCCACGGCACCATCTTCTTCCCGCGCTGGGTGATGAATAATCCGCAGCAGACCGTCTGCTTCCAGAATGATCATATTGCACAGATGGAGGCCTATCGCGATGCAGGTCCAGTCTGGCCGGTTGAAGTGATTGATGAGTTTGCGACGCTGACGCTAATCCGCGACTGCGGAGAGAACAATGAAGAGGTGATTAACTGTGCAGCCAGTGAATTACCAGCAGATTTCCCGGCGGGATTATAGCAGAAGGGGCGGCCCCGTCAGGGCCGCCCCTTGTCACCGTTATTGACAGTATCGGGGCTTATTTAGCGAGGATATTGTTCACGGCGGCAGCGTGGCCGGTTTTGTCTTTGGCGTTCGAGATCACCTGAATCACGGTGAACTTGTTATCTGCCGCAGAAAGCAGCGTGGCCTGCTGCACGTTATTGCCATCCATCTTATCGGTGGCTTCGATGTGATAGACTTCCAGACCTTTGACATTTTCTGTCTTTTCGCTGAGAACTTTATAGTCCGGCGAAGCCTGTTTCTGTTTGTCTTTGATGGATTTCATGCCATTAATGAAATCGGCATCCGTTGCACCGCGACCGGCGACCGGGATGTCATCTTCACCGATCAGCATGACGCGTTTTTCCGCCTTGTTGACGTACATTTTGCCCGGGCCACCGCCGGGAACAGGCTGTACTTCATACCCTTGCAGGTTGAAAGCAAGATGGTCGCCCAGCAGCGAGACTTTTTGCGATGCTGCCGCGCCTGCTGTCGTCGTTTTCGCTTCTGCCGCTACGGCAATATTTGCAGCACTGCTTAATGCAACAGCCATACACAGGGAACCAGCCAGAGTCATTGATTTAGTGAATTTCATTTATTCGACCTTCCATCTTCAAATTAAGTTTTATTGTATTAATATTACCGGCGTGAGAACTATCAGATTACTCTCGAAAGAGTCAGTCTATTTACCATACATTTCCCACATGCACAGCCCGACTCCCGTTAAGAATAAAATTAACGGCCAGTAACGCACAGGAACAAAAAAGAATTGATGCGTTATCTCTGCCTGATACATCGGACGGCTGTCCGTCATCCGGGCAATCAGCAGTATAAATGCTTCTTTTCTCAGGGCTAAAACCAGAGCCAGCGACAGGGTAGCGGACAGGATCAGGGTTACCCCCACCGTCCATAAGTGCGCCGAATAATAACCGACCGGCCAGAAAACATCGAATAGCCATTGACAGATGACGTAGGCGATGGAAATAAACACGGCAATAAAAAAACCAACGCCGCTCCAAATCATCATAAATTTGCCTTAAATGCCGAACTATCCTGAAGGTGAAAAATAAGTTTATTCTATTTTCTCTGGATTGCCATAAAAAAAAGGGCAGCCTGAGGCTGCCCTTTTATTCTCTGTGACAGAATTACATCTGTACCAGGTTTTTAATTTTCACATCGGGATTCACATCCGCGGCATAATCCACGCCGTCCAGACCAAAGCCGAACAGATGCATAAACTCGGCCTTGTAACCGGCAAAGTCAGACACATCGTTCAGCGTTTCGTCGGTTACGGTCTGCCACAGGCGGGCGACTTCGTCCTGCACTTCTGGCTGCAGCTCTTTGTAATCAGCGCGCAGACGTCCGGTGTCATCCAGAATCGGCGAGGCGTTATAAAGACTGTCTTTAAACAGGCCGTAGACCTGCTCAATACAGCCCTCATGGGTGCCTTTCTCTTTCATCACCTTGAACAGCAGTGACAGGTACAGCGGCATCACCGGGATAGCAGAGCTGGCCTGAGTCACTACTGCTTTCAGCACGGAAACGCGCGCGTCGCCGTTGCCGTGAGCGGCCAGGGTATCGCGGATGGTCAGAACACGCTTATCCAAATCCTTCTTCGCTTCACCGATAGAGCCGTTCCAGTAGATATCATGGGTGATTTTTTCGCCCAGATAGGTGAAGGCGGTTGTTTTAGCACCTTCAGCCAGCACGCCAGCTTCCAGCAGCGCATCAATCCACATCTGCCAGTCTTCGCCGCCCATCACCGCCACGGTGCCGTCGATCTCTTCCTGGCTCGCGGGCTCAAGCGCAACGTCAGTCAGGGTTTCTTTGTCGGTGTTCAGACCGCGGGTCGTCAGCGGCTTACCGATGGGCTTCAGGGTGGAGTTAAAGACTTCACCGGTTTTTGGATGCGTACGGCGCGGGGCCGCCAGGCTGTAAACGACCAGGTCAATCTGACCCAGATCTTCTTTAATCAGTTCAATGGTTTTCTGCTTTACGGCATCAGAATAGGCGTCACCATTGATGCTTTTCGCATACAGGCCTTTTTCTGTAGCGAATTCTTCAAAGGCCGCAGAGTTGTACCAGCCTGCGGTCGCTGGCTTGGTTTCTTCACCCGGACGCTCGAAGAACACGCCCAGCGTGTCAGCGCCACAGCCAAACGCAGCAGAGATGCGTGCCGCCAGGCCGTAACCTGTAGAGGCACCAATCACCAGCACTTTCTTCGGGCCGGAGGCGATCGCGCCCTGAGCGGTGACATACTCGATCTGTTTTGCTACGTTCGCTTTACAGCCCTCGGGATGGGCAGTAACACAGATGAAGCCACGGATACGTGGTTTAATAATCATATTGACCTCAGTATATGAAACGCTAATGACCCGTCTTGCTGCGAGTCGTCATTTTTCATGAAATAAGGGCGCTAGAATACCGTTTCTCTCGGTTCAGGCAAAGCCCGGAAACGCGCTTATCACACCACAGCGGCGTTATCGCGGGCATTTGCTCAGAGATTAAGCGCCTTTTCAGCCTGCATCAGATACTCTGCCCTCTCCTTTTCCGGCACCATACCGCCGCCCGTGGCCCACACCAGATGGGTTGCCCCGGCGAAGGCATCTATCCCCTGCTCCGCCAGCTGCTGTGGATGGGCGCTGAGACGCCAGGGTCCGCTCATCCCGGCCAGGGCAGAAGGTTCCAGCGCCAGCGACTCATGCTGCTGCATCAGCCCCAGCAGCGCATACATCTCCTGGTCACTGACCGTATAAAAGGCGCTGATCAATCGCTCCATCGCACGGCCAACAAAACCCGAAGCACGCCCTACCGCCAGTCCATCAGCAGCGGTCAGATTATCAATGCCCAGGTCCTGCACGGCGATGCGGTCATGCAGTCCGGTGTGAACCCCCAGCAGCATGCAGGGAGAGTGCGTCGGTTCGGCAAAAATGCAGTGTACGTGATCACCAAACGCCAGCTTGAGGCCGAAAGCCACCCCGCCGGGGCCGCCGCCCACGCCGCAGGGCAGATAGACAAACAGCGGACGATCGGCGTCCACCGCGATCTTCTGCGCGTCGAACTGCTGCTTCAGACGTTCCCCGGCCACCGCATAGCCCAAAAACAGGTTGTGCGAATTCTCATCATCTATAAAGAAACAGTGTGGGTCGGCGGCGGCCTGGCGACGTCCTTCCGCCACCGCGACACCGTAATCCTGCTGATACTCCACCACCCTGACGCCACGCTCGCGCAGCATCTGTTTTTTCCACGCTCTGGCGTCGGCCGACATGTGTACCGTGACGTCAAACCCCAGGCTGGCGCTGATAATGCCGATAGAGAGCCCAAGATTACCGGTGGAGCCGACGGCGATGCGCTGCTGGCTGAAAAGCTGGCGACACGCCGGTCCGGACAGGCGCAGGTAATCGTCAGCGGTGGTCAACAACCCGGCGTCGATGGCCAGTTTTTCGGCATGAGCCAGCACCTCATAGATGCCTCCCCGGGCTTTGATTGATCCCGAAACGGGCAGATGACTGTCTTTTTTCAGCCACAGCCTGCCCCCCAGCGTCTGCCCGTAGCGCGCATCCAGGACGGGTTGCAGCTGCGGTAACGCACAGAGTTCAGACTCAATAATGCCCTGCCACGGCCGGGTTTCGGGAAAGGTTTCCATCAGCCAGGGGGCAAAACGCTGCAGGCGCGCACTGGCTTCTGCCACCTGCTCACGGGTCAATCCTACGTAAGGGTAGGCTTCGTTGAGTGTCGTGGACTTGGGATTAAACCAGGTAACCGGTTGTAAGGAACAAAGCTCATTAAGTAGAGGAAAATCCTGCCTGAGGCGTTCAACATCCATTAACATGGTGACTTCTCCTGTCACGGTACAGTGAGCGGACTGATGTTGGCTGCGAGTGGATAAATACCCGCTAAAAGCCAAAGTTTGATCTCATTCAAATTTTTGAAAAATATAAGAAAATTTCTGATATGCATTTTATCTGCATAATTACCGTCTGCCAACTGTTGCCATAGCAGGTCGCTGCAGGGGCAGCTGCTAACTATGCAATCAGGCAGTGAGAATCCCTGCCCACACCGTCATTTCACAATATTTTAAAAACTTTGAAACCTTTTTTTGATGTTAAATTATCCGCGACTCAGTGAGATGTACTGAGTCATCCACGGTATTACAGTATTTATAACTAAGCGCCACCCGCCCGCGATGTCATACGCCACACGGACAGGCGCTAAACAAAAAAGGTTTGTTATGGAAAAGCTCTCTTACGTTTCTGAAGGCAGCAAAACGGCCTGGTCAACTTACTTACAACAGATCGATCGTGTCGCACCCTATCTGGGTGACCTGTCGCGCTGGGTGGATACCCTGCGTCATCCTAAACGTGCCCTGATTGTCGACATCCCCCTGCAGATGGACGATGGCAGCATTCGCCACTTTGAAGGTTTCCGCGTTCAGCACAACCTGTCACGTGGACCAGGCAAAGGCGGCGTGCGTTACCATCCTAACGTCGATCTTAATGAAGTGATGGCCCTGTCTGCCTGGATGACCATCAAATGTGCGGCTGTCAACCTGCCCTACGGGGGAGCGAAAGGCGGTATCCGTGTCGATCCATTCAGCCTGTCAGAAGGGGAGCTTGAGCGTCTGACGCGTCGCTACACCAGTGAAATCGGCCTGATTATCGGCCCGCAAAAAGATATTCCCGCACCGGACGTCGGTACCAATTCTAAAGTGATGGCGTGGATGATGGACACCTACTCCATGAACCAGGGCACCACGATCACCGGTGTGGTCACTGGTAAACCGATCCATCTGGGCGGATCGCTGGGCCGTGAAAAAGCCACCGGACGCGGCGTGTTTATTACCGGTCGCGAAGTGGCTCGCCGCAGCGGCATCGAGATTGAAGGTGCCAAAGTCGCCGTTCAGGGCTTCGGTAACGTCGGCAGTGAAGCTGCCCGCCTGTTTAACGATGCCGGCGCGCGCGTGGTGGTGATCCAGGACCATACCGCCACCCTGTATAATCCGGCCGGTATCGACCTGGTCGCGCTGAGTGAATGGCAACTGGCCAACAAAAAGATTGCCGGCTTCAGCGGTGCAGAAGTGATCGACGATGAGGCTTTCTGGGACGTGGAGATGGATATTCTGATCCCGGCGGCGCTGGAAGGTCAGATCACCCGCCAGCGTGCGGAAAAACTGCACTGTCGCCTGGTGCTGGAAGGGGCGAACGGCCCAACCTTCCCGGAAGCCGACGATGTGCTGGCCTCACGCGGCATCACCGTGGTGCCGGACGTGGTCTGTAACGCCGGCGGCGTTACCGTCAGTTACTTTGAGTGGGTTCAGGATATGGCCAGCTTCTTCTGGAGCGAGAGCGAAATCAACGAGCGCATGGATAAGATCATGACGGAAGCGATGGTACACGTATGGGAAAAATCGCGGGAGAAATCCTGCAGCCTGCGTACCGCCGCCTACATTGTGGCTTGTGAACGCATTCTGATGGCGCGTAAAGATCGCGGTATCTATCCTGGCTGATGCGTGAGCGGGGTGGAGATGTCTGCCCCGCTACCTGCGGTTATCCTCCACCCTTTCAGCGCCTGATAGCATCTATCAAAACTATCACCTCCATCCTTCCCTCCGGCATAAGTTTGATCCGCTTCAAAGAATTTATGTTTCATTAACTTTATAAATGGAATTTAAATTCCCTTTCCCTTACTGTCGTCCGCACTGTTAGCGACAAAAGCGCCTTTCTGTGCGAATCAGCCGAACATAAAAGATAATTTATTATCATTCTTTATGATAGAAAATGAGTGAATCTCATTAAAACGATATGTGCTCCGCTCAGACATCACAGTGCCAACTGACGAACTGACCGGAGAGGTAAAAGGTAGCCCACGCTTGCGTCGCAACGCAGGCGGGATACATTGAAGTAGGGTTGGCAGGATGACTGGCAGGCAACGAACGTTGCCTGCCCTTTTTTCAGGCTTTGGTGATGCCCGCTTCGGCTTCGGCCTGCTGGTAACGCTGCTTAAAGGCGTCGTTCTCCTCCACCAGGCGCAGCGCAGCTTCGATCAGCTCATTCTGCACCAGGGTGGTGGCACCCTCGCTGGTTTTCCAGTGAATGTACATCACGCACAGCGCGGCAACCTGCAGTTTATCCCCTTCGTCATTGCTGCCATCAAAGCCATATTCCGCCAGCGACCAGTGGTAAACCGGCACGACAAACGGCATATCGCCGCTTTCATCCAGCTCCGGCAACGTGGTGAACAGTGCCACCATCTCCGGTGTCGCCTCGTAGTTCTGGCGACCGATGGCATCCATCTGCCGGCCGTGGGCGCGGGTTTTATTCGCCTGCTTCTGCTTAATTTTGGCGCGTTTGTTACGTTTATCCTGTTTAGTGCTCACATGTTTTCCGGTCTGTAAGAATGATGGCGGCAGGATAGCATATCCGGTCAGGATTTCCCGATCATCAGCGACACCAGGCCGGCGGCAATGAGGGGCCCGACGGGCACCCCGCGGAATAATGAAACGCCAATAATCGTCCCAATCAGCAGGCCGCCGACCACGGTGGGTTGACTGCTCATCAGCGTCACGCCGCGCCCGCCAACCCAGGAAACGAAAATGCCTACCGCAATGGCCAGCAGCGACTTCCAGTTTAGAAAGGAGTGCATCAGGGTGGTGGCGGGTAGCGTGCCGCTGGCGATGGGGGCCATCACCCCGATGGTCAGGATAATGATCCCCACCGTCACTCCCTGTTTTTCAATCCAGGGAAAGGTCTGTTGCAGCGGCGTCATGCGGATGGCGACCAGCACCAGCAGCGCGATGGTGACCGTCATGTTATGGCTGAAGTAGCTCAGAGCAGCGAGGAACAGCAGTATGGCGAGGGACAGATCGAACATTTTCATCTTCCTGATAAACAGTGACATAGCATCTTGTGCTAACAGCATAAGCATTTTCCGTAACGACTCTACTATTTTTTCCCTCTTTCTGCGCAATCCCGCCCGCCCGCGGTTCAACGGCGAAATTACTGCACCGCCTCCAGGGCGGCCTGCAGGCTGACCTGCGGACCGCTCAGTACCGCCAGCGTGCTGTTGACACGTTTTTCCGCCCCGCTCATCGACGCCTGCGCCAGCACGATGCAGCCAAGGGCACACTCTGGCCGCTGCTGAATATAGTCGGCGATCTGCTGATGATAGCCGTCAATATCCCCCTGGTTAAACCAGGCCCAGGCGCGGGGTACCAGCTCGACGTAAAGCCGGTTGCCGGGAATAAAGGCGCTGAACAGCTCGGTGGTGGAGGCCAGCGTCGACTGGGCCGTACACAGCACCAGAATGGTACCGTGATAGCGCGAGGCCACTTTCGCCAGCGTCGCATCCACCCGCAGCACCGGCTTGCTGAATTCCGCGTCCCACACCGCCACACCCAGCGTGGTGCAGGTGACGATCACCACATCGGCCTGCTGACACAGCTCTGCAATCGCCTGGCGCGTGGCAGCGATAACCTCCGGCGTGACGCCCTGCTCACCCTGCGTGCGGGCAAACAGATCGGCCTCAACGCGGTGTAACAGCTGTACGTCATCATAATCCAGCGCGTTCAGCGCCTGTTCGAACACCTCAATATTACTCCGCGCCGCGTGCAGGCAGGCAATCGTGGTCATATCCATATCTCTTAAGGGGGCAGAAGGTTACTTTGGCAAAAATCACAGAAATTACCAGCGCAACCTTCAAAGACTGAACAAAAGTTGCAACGGTTACGCACGATACCGGTGCAGTGCATCATTACGACGCGGCATCCTGCTGCAACCTTCGTTTCAGACTGCCCGCAGCCCCCGCCTGCAACGCCGTGGGCGTCGATATCACCGCCTGGTATGGAAATTGCTTCATGATCGCTAAAGAGGCCAAGGAGAATCAGATGAAAGCAATCATTATTGGTGCCGGTATCGGTGGAATGTGCGCCGCTATCGCACTGAAGCGCTGTGGGATCGACAGCGAGGTGTATGAAGCGGTCAAAGAGATCAAACCGGTCGGTGCAGCGATATCCATCTGGCCTAATGGCGTCAAATGCCTGAATTATCTGGGAATGAAAGAGGCACTGCGCGCGATTGGCGGGCCGATGCACGCGATGGCCTATAAGGATGCCTTTAGCGCAGAGACCCTGACGCAGTTCAGTCTGGATCCGCTGGTGCTGGCTGCGGGTGAGCGCCCTTACCCGGTGGCCCGCGCTGAACTGCAGGGCATGCTGCTGGATACATGGGGACGTGAGCAGGTGCAGTTTGGTAAACGCGTGAGCCACGTTGAGCAATATGCTGATGGCGTGACGGCTTTTTTTGACGACGGCAGTCAGGCTGAGGGCGATTTGCTAATCGCCTGTGACGGCACCCATTCGGTGATCCGCCAGTCGGTACTGGGCTACGCCGCTGAACGGCGCTATGCCGGTTATGTTAACTGGAACGGGCTGGTGGAGATCGATGAGTCCCTGGCACCCGGCAATCAGTGGACGACCTTTGTCGGAGAAGGCAAGCGCGTGTCGCTGATGCCCATTGCCGGCAACCGGTTTTACTTCTTCTTTGACGTACCGCTGCCGAAAGGCTTGCCGGAGGATCGTCGTACCCTGCGCGACGACCTGACCCGTTACTTTTCCGGCTGGGCCGCGCCGGTGCAGCAGCTGATCGCCCGGCTTAACCCGGACACCACCAACCGCGTCGAGATCCACGATATCGACCCTTTCTCCCGGCTGGTGAAGGGCCGCATCGCGCTGCTGGGCGATGCGGCCCACAGTACCACCCCGGATATCGGCCAGGGCGGCTGTGCGGCGATGGAAGATGCGGTGGTGCTGGCAATGACCTTACAGAGCCACTCGCTGGGCATTGAAGACGCCCTGCTGCGCTACCAGCACAGACGCGCTGACCGGGTCAAAGACCTGGTGCTGAAAGCGCGTAAACGCTGCGATATCACCCATGCCAAAGATCCTGCCGTGACTGCCGAATGGTATGCCGGGCTGAAGCAGGAGTCCGGGGAGCGGATCCTGAGCGGGATGAGTGAAACCATCCAGGGTGGCCCGCTGGCGTAGCTGCGGTGGCGCACGGCCGGGGGCCTTACTCCCCGTTGCCAATCTGCCAGATAAACGTCGGATCCGTGCCGTTAACCTCCCAGTCTCCGACGTTGCGCGTTTTATAAATCACCGGGTTATGGGATGCCACGGTGCGCGCGTTGCGCCAGTGCCGATCCAGCGCCTTACTGGTACGGGTGTCCGACGCGCCCAGTGCGTTAAACAGCTCACTGGCCGCCCGTGGGATCAGCTCGCTGGCAATCACCTGCGCCTGCGCTGACGCCAGTTCAGCCCGCACGTTGGCCTGGCGGATCAGCGCCTCATCAGCACTGTCATGCACCTCGTAAGCATACTGCAGCGCGTGGGTGGCCTGCTGTACGCTGGCTTCCACCGCATACGCCCAGCTGGAGATCTGCCCGACCACCTGCAAGACCTGTACGTCGTTTTTCACCTGGGTGGCATTGCCGTGGCTGTAGATCCGCCTGCGGCTGGCGACGCCTGCGGCCGCATCACGCTTCACCGCCCGGCCAATCCCGGCCAGGGTGGCCAGTAAAACATGCTGATAAAACGCAGTCTGATAACGAAAACGTTCGCTGAAGTCATACACGTGGGCCTGCTCCACCTGCGCCTGGCGGAAACGGGTTGTTCCGCTGCCGGTCAGCCGCTGGCCGAAGCCGTCCCAGTCATCCTCTCGTTCCACTTCCTGCTGATGGGTGCTGACCAGCGCGATCACGTCACGGCCATTGTCTTCCCGCTGCGCGTAAACGTCGATCCAGTCCGCATACAGGGTGCCGGTGCTGTAAAACTTCTCACCGGACAGCTGCCAGCCGCTGTCCGTCGGTGAGACGCGCGTCACCACCTTGCCCAGCCTGAGGTTGCCGATCTCCGTCCAGCCACTGCCCACCAGCTCTCCGTCGGCAAAGCGGCGAAACCAGCGTTGCCGCCCTTCGCTGTCCGGCTGATTCAGCCGGTCTTCGACAAAGGCGAAATGGGCCCGCAGCGCCTGCGGCAGATTAGAATCGGCTTCGGCCAGTTCCGTCAGCAGCTGGAAAAGCTGCGGCAGCGTGACGCCAAAGCCCCCCTGCGACTGGGGGATGCGCAGCGTGCCAAACCCGGCCTCCTTCAGCCAGCGGACAGGCTCCAGCGGCAGAGTACGGTTCACTTCACGCGCCACCGCCCCGGCGGCAATGCGGTCAAATACCGGGCGGAAACGGGCAGCAAGGATTGGGTAATCAGGGGGCAGTTCAGACATGGGCATCTCCATTTTCAGCGGGGTCATCGATGTCCTGCCGGGTCGGCTCGAAGCGGACCGCCAGCAGGAAAATAATCGGAATAATCGCGGCCAGCGAGACAATCCAGAACATATTGGTACCAAAGGTGGCCTGCAAAATCGGCAGAATAAACAAAGCCAGCGCACTGCCAACGCCGGACAGCGAGCGGCCAAAGCCGACGCCGGTAGCACGAATATGGGTCGGGTAAGAGAGAGCCGGATAGATCATCATCTGTGCCCCCGGGCCAAAGCCCTCGGCAAACAGCCACAGGCCGAGCATCAGGATGGCGAACACCACCCCGGCGGCGGCCGTCGGGTGCCCCACCAGCGCCAGCGAAATCAGGGCAATAAACTGCAGGCCAAAACCGGCAATGGCCACGTGACGCGACGGATACTTCCACGCCAGCCGCATCCCCAGCAGGCCACCGGTAAAGGCAAACAGCGCATTCAGCCCCAGCGACGCCGACAGGGTTTCAAATACGCCGGCACCGAGGAACCGGGCGAGGATCGACGGCAGGAAAAAAGCAATCGCGGTGTATTCAAACGAGATACAGATATTCATTACGGCAGTGACCAGCGTGCGTTCGCGGTACGGTTTCTGGAACAGCACGCGAAAACTGACTTTGGGGGCCGCAGGTTTTACCGGTGCCTGCGCGTCCGGTTCTGCAGCGTGGGCGGTGATGCCGTAGGCGTCGCGCAGAATGCGGGCGGCCCCCTTCAGGTCTCCCTGATTTGCGGCCCACAGCGGGGATTCATTCATAAATTTGCTGCGTACCGCAATGATCAGCAGTGCAGGGACCGCGCCAAACAGCAGCGAGGCGCGCCACAGCCAGTCAGCGTGTTCTGCAGGCAGCAGAAAATAGAGCGCAAAAATAATAAAGAAACAGGCGGATGACGCGGCGTACCACATCGGACACCAGGCCGCCAGTCGCGCGGCTTTGTTGCCCTTACCGCTGAATTTTGAGAATTCAGCCAGGTAGGCCATAGCGACCGGCAGATCGATGCCGACGCCAATCCCCATCAGAAACCGTGCCCCGATCAATACCCAGACATTGGGTGCCAGCCCGGCGGCGATAGCGGAGACCACGAAGAACAGCATATCGGCCATAAATACCGAGTAGCGACCGTATTTATCGGTCAGCCAGCCGCCCAGCAGGTTGCCGGCGATAGTGCCGATCATGATCGATGAAGTGACCAGCCCGGTAATGGCTGGCGTCAGACCGAACTCTTTCACCACATCGTCAATACCGTATGACAGCGTGGTCAGATCGTAGGCGTCGAGAAATACGCCGCCCAGCGCCAGAAAAACAATCCAACGCGCATAACTGTTTTTACGCGTGCTGGAATTAATCAACCTGGCGACATCACTGACGGATCGAACCGGTGTTGAATCGGATGGCGGTAATGCCATGCCATCGTCAATATTTAATGTACTCATATTATCCCCATCTCATATTATTTTAATGACTGACAACACAACGGTTATAAAGAGAATGGTGTATCATAACAAACAAGGAAAAATGATTTGATTGTGCAATAACGTCATAAGCCTTTAGCGATGAATATAACCACCCTCATAATAAAATAACGCAAATACCCCCTGCCACCGACAGAGGGGAGGAATATGAACAGCTCGACACTGAAATAAATAAGCCGGCTAAAACCTGCATCACCAGGTGAACGCAACCTATTGAATTATAATAAATTAAAGTATTTTCATTTTAATGACACGGGAACCAGCACCCCCTGTACTAGCGGATCGCGCGTTTCTTTCAACCACTGCTGAACACGTGGGTCGGCAAATGCCTTTTTTAATTTGATAATATTTTCATCATTTAAATAAGGTGTGCCAATCACCAACTGCGAGGCAAACGTCTTCGGCGCAGGCGGGAATAATATGCCTTTACTGCGGGAAACTTTCCCGGCATCAAACTGAGCCACATAACCAATAGCGGCATCCACCGAATTTAAGGCGCGCGGCATGGTTAACAGATCGAGTTCTTTAAAAGCGAAGTGATGCGGATTCTCTTTTATATCTTTCAGTTTTGCCGTTCGCGGCTCGACCGCCGGATTAAGACCAATCAGTCCGATGCGCTGCAACAGCCACAGCGCCTGGGCCTGGTTAGCGCCGTCGTTCGGCACGACAATGACCGCCCCGTCGGGTAAATCGGCAACTGACGCGTAGCGATCCGAGTAAATGCCAAATGCCCACTGGAACAGCGGCAGGGTTGGGGTCAGAGCGAATTTATTGGCCTCCACCACCTGCTTCAGCCACCACTGATGCTGATAAACCGTGGCGGCGTACTGTCCTTCAGCCACTGCCCGGTCGGCCTGCACCGGATCCTGTAGTCCGACCGCTTCCAGCCTGATGCCATAATCCGGGGCGATATGCTGGCCCACATAGTCAATCAGGCGCTGTTCTCCCGCCATCGCCGGTTCATAGTGAACTTTTAGCGTGGTGCCAAAAGTTACGCTGTGTCGCTGCTGGAAGGTGAAATACCCGACTCCCGCGCCGATCAGCACAATAGCCAGTATCCCTGCCGGCCAGCGCCAGGCTTTCTTCTTTTTCAGTTCAAAATTCGGCTGCGTCATGATGCGTCTTTCCCCTGCCCGTGTTGAAGTGCGGCAACCACGCGGTCGCCAGTAAACTGAATGAGCTGAATAGTGCCGATCAGCACCAGGATGGTGGCGATCATGATGTGGTTGTCGAAACGCTGGTAGCCATAGACCACCGCCAGATAGCCGATACCACCCGCGCCAATCGTGCCGGCAATCGCGGAATATTCGATCATCGAGATCACATTGAGGGTAATGGCGGCGACAATCGCGGGCAGCGCTTCACTCAGCTGCGCGCCCGCGATCACCTGCCAGCGTGAGCCGCCGGAAACCAGTCCGACCGCTGTGACGTCAGCGGGCAGCTCGCGCAGCGCATTTTCCACCAGCCGGGCAAAGAAGGGCGTACCGGCAACAATCATCGGGATCACGGCCGCCGGAATACCGATAGTGGTACCGGTTAGCCAGAAGGTGAACGGAATGATCGCGGCCATCAGTACCAGGAATGGCAGAGAACGGCCGATATTCACCAGCCAGCTCAGGCTGCGGTTCAGCCCCGGCTGCGGGAACAGCCCGCCACGAGAGGTATTGAACAACACCACGCCCAGCGTTCCGCCCAGGCTGATGACAAACAGCATCACGATGCCGACCATCAGCCAGGTTTCGCCGTAGGCAGGCAGCATCAGCAGATGGATCTCGTTCCAGGGAGTGTCCTGGCTGATGACATCAACGGCTTTCATCCGGCCTCCTGTAAGCGGGGACGCTCTGCAATAATCTGTGCCCGGATGCCCATGACGGCCAGCGCGTCGATCAGCATCTGCGGGTTCAGCGGGCGCTGGTTAAAGCGCACCGCGATCTGCATCCGGCCCGCCAGCTGCCCTGACACCTCTTCCAGGTGTGCCGCCAGCAGATCCACCTGCACGTCATAGTGAACGCTCAGCTGACTGATCCAGTCGGTGGCCAGCGGGGGCGCACAGGTCAGACCCAGCAGCAGGTCGCCGCGCCCCTGAAGCGGGCGCAGTGGGAACAGCTGGGCAGAAAGCGAAGAGTCTGGGGTACTGAGCAACTGGTGCAGCGCCCCGTGCTGCACCAGCCGGCCGTCGCGGATTTCCGCCACGGCATCGGCGGCGCTGCGCACCACATCCATTTCATGGGTGATCAACACGATCGCCAGGCCAAACTGCTGCCGTAACTGTTTCAGCAGTTGCAGGATCGCCCCGGTCGCCTGAGGATCCAGCCCTGACGTCGCTTCATCGGCCAGCAGCACGGCAGGCTTCAGCGCCAGGGCGCGCGCAATGCCAACGCGCTGACGCTGGCCACCCGAGAGCTGTGCCGGGTAATGATGTGCTTTATCCGACAGCCCGACGCTGTCCAGCAGCTCGCCGACATGCCGCTGGATCTGCCCCGGCACCACGCCCAGCCACTCCAGCGGCAGGGCCACGTTCTGCCAGGCGGTTTTACGCTGCAGCAGCGCGGATGACTGAAATACCGTCCCGATAGCGCGCCTTTCCCGCCGCAGTGCAGCACCAGAGAGGCGCGACAGATCCTCACCGTTGACGCGGATGCTGCCGGCATCCGGTCGCTCCAGCAGGCTGATACATCTGGCCAGCGTCGACTTCCCGGCACCGCTCGGCCCCACCACCGCCGTGATGGATGCGGCGGGCACCGTCAGCGAAATCCCCTTCAGCACCTCCGTTCTGCGGCCGTCGGCTCCCTGATAGTGTTTATGCAGCCCGTCAATCTCTATCATGGCGTCACCCCGTCTTTCGCGGTCGTGAGTGATTCGGTACGACGATAAGTCGCTCCGGGGTGCGGCACTTCCAGCCGCGGGCCACGGCCGAACAGCTTTTCGCGCAGGGTTCCCGGCTGGTACTCTTTTTTGTACACGCCGCGCTTTTGCAACTCCGGGATCAGATGCGTCACCACGTCGCTGAAGGTTTCATGCGTCACCGCGTAGGCCAGGTTAAAACCGTCAACGTCGGTCTCATCAACCCAGCTTTGCAGCTCATCGGCCACGGTCTGCGCGCTGCCCACCAGCAGCGGACCAAACCCACCGATCCCCACCCAGTCAGCCAGCGCCTGTACCGTCCACTGGCGGTCGGGGTCGGCCGTGGAGAAAGTCTCAACCGCCGACTGAATGGCGTTGGTGTGCAGATGCTTCAGAACCTGATCGGGCTGGTACTGACCAAAGTCAATGCCGGTCCAGCCGGAGATCAGCGCCAGCGCGCCCTCATAGCTGACGTAACTTTTGTACTCCTGCCATTTGGCCTGCGCCGCTTTATCCGTCTCATCAACAATCACCGTCTGCAGGTTAAAGATCAGGATGCTGCGCGGGTCACGCCCGGCCGCTGCAGCACGCTGGCGAATATCCGCCACGGTTTTTTTCAGCAGTACCTTTGACGGCGCGGCGACAAATACGCATTCAGCATGTCCGGCGGCAAACTGTTTACCCCGGCTGGAGGCCCCGGCCTGATACAGCACCGGCGTACGCTGCGGCGAGGGTTCGCACAGGTGAATGCCCGGCACCTGGAAAAACGTGCCCTGATGGTTCACCGGGTGGATCTTCGTCGGGTCGCTGAAGATGCGGCGCTCGCGGTCGCGCAGGATCGCCCCGTCCTCCCAGCTGCCCTCCAGCAGTTTGTACACCACCTGCAGGTATTCGTCGGCGTAGTCGTAGCGGGCGTCGTGATCGGTCTGCGACTGATGGCCGATATTGCGTGCGCCGCTTTCCAGATAGGAGGTGACAATATTCCAGCCAATGCGCCCGCGAGTCAGATGATCGAGCGTCGACAGGCGGCGGGCAAAGGGATAGGGGTGCTCAAACGACAGTGAGGCGGTCAGACCGAATCCGAGGTGCTCGGTGACCATCGCCATCGGCGTGATCAACGCCAGGGGGTCATTCACCGGGACCTGGGTGGCATTGCGGATCGCGGCGGCGTTATCGCCATTCAGCACGTCATAGACGCCCAGCACGTCGGCAATAAACAGGCCGTCGAACCTGCCGCGCTCCAGCAGCCGGGCCAGATCGGTCCAGTAGCTGAGGTCTTTATACTCCCAGGAGCGATCGCGCGGATGCGCCCACAGGCCCGGCGACTGGTGGCCGACGCAGTTCATATCAAAAGCATTGAGGCGAATTTCTCGTTGTGAAGACATAGTACGCTCCGAATTTTACACGGCCGGATCCAGCCCGCCCGCTGCAGGAAATGTTTTATCAGGGGATTAACGTGGCGTTATGGCATCAGGCGGGACATCGCTCCGCCTCTGCCCCCAGCAGCTGCCGGGCGACGTTTTCGGCATGCTCGGCCACCTGCGGCAGCCCCATCAGTTCGCCAAAATAAGCGCGGGCGGCAGGGCCGGCGACATACAGATGAGGATTGGCCTGGCCATCGGCCCGCAATGTTTGCGACCGGGCATTAATCTGAATGCCCAGCCCCAGCGGATCGGCCCGCACCACGCCTGCGGAGGCCAGCTGATGCAGCAGCGCATCGCTGTGCAGCAGCCCGCCGTGTGCCGGGCCAGTAGTGATGATCAGGCGGTCAACCGTCAGGCGTTGTGCCTCCCCCGCGCGCGGCTGCAGGCGCAGTACGATTTCACCCCCGGCCGCCGCGACGGACGTCAGGCGTGCGGCCAGCACGCGCAGCTGACCGCACTGCTGCTGCTGGGCCAGCACGGCGCTGACCTGCGGCGCGATGCGGTAACGATGGACGTCCCACCACGGGCGCAGGTGGCGCAGAAAACGCTGCTGTTCCTTCAGCGGCAGCGCCTGCCAGATGCGCTGAGCGTTCAGACGGATATCATCCAGCACCCGCTGCCACGGCAGGCCCTGGCCTGCGGCATCCGCGACCTCGCGGCGAATGCGGCGCAGCCACGCCAGCACAGTGACCGGGTCGTTGTGAGTATATTCCAGTGGCCGGGGGTCAAAGGGGCCACTAAGATTGGGGCGTGGCAGCAGACCACGGCGGGAGAACGCCACCACCGGCCCCCGGTGCCCGTGACGGTGTAACGTTGCCACCACGTCTGACATACTCAGCCCGCTGCCCATGATCGCCACCCGTTCACCGGGGCCGATCCCGGCAAGGGCATCCTGCCGCCACGGGTCAGCAATCAGGCCCGCATGGCCTTCCAGCGCCAGGGCCACTGCCCGTGGCACGGCCGGGGGCGGATGACTGATCGCCAGTACCACCGCGTCCGCATGCAGTCGTTTCCCCAGGGCCGTGTGCACCACCCCGTGCTCCAGTGCCACGGCACGGTCGCAGAGATGGTGCAGCCGCACCGGCGAGTGCAGCTGCTCACGGGCGAAGCGTTCTGCGACATACGCACCGAACTGCCCGCGCTGGGGATAGACGCTGCCATCGTGCCAGCGCGCTTCCGGGTCAGACTGACAGGCCGGAGAAGCACGGAACCAGCGGTCAAAATCACCCTTTTCTGCCGCCGACAGCTGCATACGGTCAGCAGGCACGTTGATGCGGTGCGACGGGTCCCGGGTACCGTAAGCCACGCCGCGCGCCAGCTGAGAACGCGGTTCTATCACCGTCACCGTCAGCCCGGCGTGACCGAGCCTGGCCAGATGGATGGCCACTGCGGTGCCGGTAAAGCCGCCGCCGACGATAACGATATGACGTTCAGCCATGGCTCTGCTCCCGCTGCTGCTGCTGCTCCAGCTCGCGCACCAGGGGGATCACCTCGCGGCCAAAGAATTCAACCTCTTCCTGAAAATGCAGAAAGCCCAGCAGCATCAGGCTGACGCCAGACGCTTTCAGCGCGACAATGCGCCGGGCAATCTGTAACGGCGTACCGATAAGATTGGTTTTAAACCCGTCGTTATACTGCACCAGATCCTCCAGCGTCGATTTCGCCCAGTTACCTTCCCCTTCCGGCGAGGCACTGCCAGCATTTTTGACTTCGTCCCGGAACCCTTTTACCGCATCCGGGTTGGCCTGGTCGAGGATCTGTTGCAGTACCTGCTGCGCTTCCTGCTCGCTGTCGCGGGCAATCACAAAGCCGTTAACGCCCACTTTCACCTGATGCCGGTTCTCTGCCGCTTTCTGCCGGATGTCTTCCACCTGCAGGCGAATGCCCTCCGGCGTATTGCCGTTGGTGAAGTACCAGTCGGACACGCGCGCCGCCATATCCCGCGCCGCGCGGGAGCTGCCGCCCTGGAAGATTTCGGGCTGTGGATCCAGCGGCTTGGGTTTCAGGGAATAGTCGCGGTAGCGATAGAAATCCCCGGCGAAGTTAAACACGTCCTCCTGCCAGATGCCGCGCAGGCAGCGGATAAACTCTTCTGAGCGCCGGTAGCGCTCATCATGATCCAGCCACGGTTCGCCAATCGCTTTGAACTCGCCGCGAAACCAGCCGCTGACAATATTGACGGCGATGCGCGCCCCGGACAGGTGGCTGATGGTGGCAATCTGTTTGGCGGCCAGCGTCGGATTCCACGGCCCCGGCAGCAGCGCCGCAATCACCTTCAGTTTTTCCGTTGCCCCCAGCAGCGCCTGTGAAAAACTGACCGACTCATGCTGGTTATCCGCCCCGTAGCCTGCGGTAAAGCGGATCTGCGTCAGGGCATAGTCGAACCCGGCTTTTTCAGCTATCTGCGCCAGCTTACGATTGTATTCAACGTCCCAGCTGGTGCGCTGAGGGATATGGCTGATCACCAGGCCGCCAGAAACGTTCGGCACCCAGTAGGCAAATTGTATCGGATGTTGGCTCATCGTCTCTTCCTCAGCGGTTACTTGCAGGGTTAACCGGACGGCGATCGCCGCCGATGGTTTCACCAAACGGCCCGGTATTGATCGTGCGCTGACGTGGGTCGCGGTTCGACGCCAGCGGCAGCAGCGGCATCACCAGCTCGGCAAAGCGGTGTGCCTCTTCCAGATGCGGATAACCCGACAAAATAAAGTTATCAATCCCCAGCGCCTGGTATTCACGGATGCGGTCCGCGACCTGCTGCGGGCTGCCCACCAGCGCCGTACCGGCTCCGCCACGCACCAGGCCTACCCCGGCCCACAGGTTGGGCCCAATGCGCAGACTGTCGCGGGAACCGCTGTGCAGCGCGCTCATTCGCGCCTGCCCGGTTGAGTCCATACGGGCAAAAATGGTCTGTGCCGCCGCAATCGTCTCCTCATCGAGGTGGGCAATCAGACGGTCGGCCGCCGCCCACGCCTCCTCTTCTGTTTCGCGCACGATCACATGTAGCCGGATGCCGTAACTGAGCTGACGGCCGCGTTGTTCGGCACGCTGGCGCACCACCGCCAGTTTTTCCGCTACCTGTTCCACCGGCTCCCCCCAGGTGAGGTAGGTATCAATCTGATCTGCTGCCACATCGATGGCCTCATCGGATGAACCGCCAAAATAGAGCGGCGGCCCGTCTGGCTGCACCGGAGGGAAGAGGATCTCGGCCCCCTCGACGCGGATATGCTCACCGTGGAAGTCGACTTTTTCCCCTTTCAGCAGCCGGGTATAGACCTCCAGAAACTCCCGGGTTACCTGATAGCGGTCGGCATGACTGAGGAAAATGCCATCCCCTTTATTTTCCACCGGGTCCCCCCCTGTCACCACGTTGATCAGCAGCCGCCCTTCGGAAAGGCGATCGAGAGTGGCAGCCATGCGGGCGGCCAGGCTGGGCGGCTGCAGGCCAGGACGAACGGCAACCAGATAGCGCAGCCGTTTGGTGATCGGTGCCAGCGCGGCGGCGACCAGCCAGGCATCTTCACAGCTTTTACCGGTGGGGATCAGCACGCCGTAATAGCCGAGGTTGTCGGCGGCCAGCGCCACCTGCTGCAGATAGGGTAGATCGACCGGGCGACCGCCTTCAGTGGTGCCGAGATAGCGTCCGTCCCCGTGGGTCGGAAGAAACCAGAATACGTTGATATTGTCCTGTGCTGACTCGCTCATTATCCGCTTCCTATATAACTATATCTGAATTTAGTCGTTAGAAACTTTCGCTTTGGTTATAAAGACACTAGCAGGAAGCGTGCCAATCATTTTTCTGATTAAAATCACTACAAATCAATAGCTTGAATTTACTCCCCGCCGACCGTCGCTGCTGCATAAGCAGCAGGTACTGACCGGATACTGTTGGATTTGCAGCAAACAGGGCGTTCACCCCCTCGCCACGGGTGCGTTGCCAGGATACGCTTTTCGTCCCTTATACTCCGTGCAGGAAGGACATCATGACGCATCCCGGCCCGTTACTGATTGACCCGGCTTCTCTGGCTTTTCAGAGCGTACTGGATCGGCTGGCACCGACCGATGCCACCGTGCTGATCGTCGGTGAAACCGGCACGGGTAAGGAAGTTGTCGCCCGTTATCTGCATCACCACAGCCTGCGTCGCGGGCAGCCGTTCGTTGCCGTCAACTGCGGCGCGCTGACCGAAAGCCTGGCGGAGTCGGAACTGTTCGGACATGAAAAAGGGGCATTTACCGGCGCGGCCGAGCGCCATCAGGGCTGGTTTGAGGCCGCAGAAGGCGGCACCCTGCTGCTTGATGAGATCGGCGAGCTCAGTCTGCCGTTACAGGTAAAGCTGCTGCGCGTTTTACAGGAACGTGAAGTCACCCGCGTGGGTTCCCGCCGCCCGGTGAAGGTCAATGTACGGGTCATTGCCGCCACGCACGTTGACCTGGCCCATGCGATCCATGAACGCCGCTTTCGCGAAGATCTCTTCTACCGCCTTAACGTGGCCGCCGTCACCCTGCCGCCGCTGCGCCAGCGGCGTGAAGACATTCCCGTGCTGGCTGACCACTTCCTGACGCTCTATGCCCGCCGCCTGGGCCGGCCGCAGCTGCGGCTCAGTGAAGAAAGCCTTGCCACGCTGATGGAGTATGCCTGGCCGGGCAACATCCGCGAGCTGGAAAACACGCTGCATAATGCCGTCCTGCTGAGCAGGGAGTCGCTGATCTCGCCGCATCAGCTCAGGCTCAACCCCGCTATTGCTGAACGGCAGCCTGCGGGAGAGCGGGCGCTGGATACGTTTATCCTGCAGCAGTTGCAGAGCGACGAGGGGCCGTTGTATCAGCGGATGGTCGACGCGCTGGTGCGTAACGCCTTCGCGCTGTGCGGTGATAATCAGCTGCAGACGGCGGCCCTGCTGGGGATCAGCAGGAACACACTGCGCACGCATCTTGGCCATCTGGGGCTGATCAAAGCCCGGCGCAGCCTGGCCACACCGGGGCGGCGCGAACCCACCCGCGATGCCGTGCAGGATCGTGAACTGCGCATCGGCTACCAGAAGTTTGGCAACCTGGGCGTTCTGAAAGCGCGGCAGAGCCTTGAAACCCTCTTCGCCCATCGCGGCGTCAGCGTACTGTGGAGTGAGTTTCCGGCCGGGCCGCAGCTGCTCCATGCGCTGGATAATGGTGAAATCGACTTCGGTACGACCGGCGAAGTGCCGCCGGTATTCGCCCAGGCGGGAAACAGTGCGCTGCGGTATGTGGCCTGGGAGCCTGCTGCCCCGCAGAGCGTAGCCCTGCTGGTGGCGCAGGACAGCCCGGTACAGACGCTGGCTGACTTACGCGGAAAGCGTATCGCTGTAAACAAAGGATCAAACGTCCACTATCTGCTGGTGCAGATGCTGGACGAGGCCGGGATGACGCTGAATGACGTGCGTGTGCTGTATGCTCCGCCCAAATATCCCCTGACGCCCAGCGATTACCATGCGGTCGATGCCTGGATGATGTGGGATCCGCTGCTCAGCGATGCCGAGCAGGATGGTCAGCTGCGGGTCATTGCTGACGGCCGGGGACGGGTCAGTAACCATCAGTTTTATCTCGCGCACCGCGACTTTGCCGCTAACTCTGCCGATCTGCTGCATCCCCTACTGGCCGCACTGGCCGATACCGGAAATTATATTGATGCAAACCGCGCGGAAGCCGCCGCGCTGCTGGCTGCCGAACTGGGGCTGTCGCCGCAGGCGCTCTCACATGCGCTTCTCCGCCGCAGTCATCAGACCCGGCGCATGGATCTGACCGTGATCCGCGCCCAGCAGACCATTGCTGACCGTTTCTTCGCGCTGGGCTTGCTGCCCAGAGCCATCAACGTCAGGGAGGCCGTCTGGCATGAACCCGGCGTGACATAACCGGGGAGCATTTTAGGCTGATCTGCTGAGACAAAATGACCACTTCTGCGTGTGCCCGGCGGGAACAGGGCCATCCGACCGCAGCGAGTTGTTAAAAATCAGAAAGATAACGTAAAGGCGGGATCACTCTTAACATCAAATAAACTGATGAATCCGCAGCAGCAAGAGAACACGATTATCCATAACACAGCGGTTAATTCCTAAATAACTGTTGCGCCTCTGTTTACATTTGGAATTACCTTTACGCTGGAGTAAAGTTCATTCGTCGTTACATCCCGGGCAGTCTTGCACCGTGATATGTTCGCGCATTAAAACACCATGGGATCTTTCCCTATAGCAGACTTATAAATTGGCTGTGAACGGCCTCTCTTTGCTTTTATTTTATTCTGGCTATTTTAATTTTACATCCTTGCTATTAATTGATTCCTGGACACATAAAAATCCACGGAGGTTGGCGGTGAAAAACTCTATCCTGTCGATTACCTATCTGCGGGCAGTTGCCTGTATGCTGGTTGTCGTCTGTCATGCGGAAAGTTTTGCAGGAAAATTAAGTACGGGCTTTTTTTCCGGCTTATTTGGCTATGGGGGGGCTATTGGAAAACTGGGCGTCTATCTGTTCTTTATGATCAGTGGCTACCTGATGGCCTGCGTACACTGGGAGGACTTCGGCCAGGGTAAGATGGGGCTGTTTGTCAAAAAACGGCTGGTACGGATCTTACCGATGTATTACTTATTTACGCTGGCCACTATTATGGCCTGGGTCGTTAATCCGGGTTGGTTCCCGGCAACGGTATTAACCCCGCTGGATGATATTCTGTCGCTGTTATTTATACCGTCAGTATATATAAAAGAGCTGGGCACGCTGACCCCGGTATTATCCGTAGGCTGGACATTGTGTTATGAAATGCTGTTCTACCTGATCTTTGCTATTGGCATGATGTTCCGCCGCCGCAGTGGGATGACCTTTATTTTCCTCACTATTTTCGTCTTAATAGCGCTGGGCGCATCCGGTCATTCGCAACAGCCTTATTTCCAGTTTTATACCGACAATATCATGCTCTACTTCCTCAGCGGCATTGCCTGCTTTATGCTGCAAAAACGTCTGCGTCAGCGCTATGCCCACAGCGCCCTGTCGCTGACGCTGATTGTCGCGCTGCTGGCGGTTTCCACGCTGTGGTTACAGGGCTTCCTGCAGTTACTGGTTCTGACGCTCGCTTTCTTTATGCTGACCGGCCTGGAGTTTGCCTCACAGCGACAGACAAGCCTGACGCGGCTGATGACCGGCATTGGCCTGGCATCGTATTCCATCTATCTCTGCCACCGCCTGTTTATGGGGGCGCTGGAGAAGGTGTTGCACGTCCTGCTGCCTTCGGCCAGTACCGCCACGCAGTATCTGGCGATGCTGGTGTTAACGGCAGCGTCGGCGGTGGTCGGCTATCTGATTTACTGGCTGATTGAAAAACGCGCCACCCTGGCCTTGCGCTTTAAGGCCAGCTAGCACGGAAACCCCTGTGGCCGGATAATCCGGCCACAGGGGTTGCTTATCGCCCTACCCGTCGCTGACTGTTAAACAACGCCACCGCACTGAACACCGCCAGCAGCATCAGATAGTAGCTGGGGGCCAGGCTGGAGCCGGTCATGCTGATCAGCAGCGTACAGATCAGCGGCGCGAAACCGCCAAAAATCGTCACCGCCACGTTATAGCTGATCGCCATGCCGCTGGCCCGCGTACTCATCGGGAACAGATCGGCCATCATCGACGGCACGGTTGAGAAGTAAACCGACTTCAACAGCGCCATCCAGCCCACCAGCAGGATCAGCGTGGTCGGTGTGGTGTTATTGGCCACCATTCTGAAGGCCGGATAGATGGTCAGCGCCAGCAGGATAAGCGATCCCCACATCAGCGGCACACGCCCCACTTTTTCCGCCCACAGCCCCATCAGCGGCGTGACCACCGTCAAAATGATCCCGGCCACCAGCGTCGCGGTAAAGGCGGCTGAACCCGGGAGATGCAGGGTTTTCGTCGCATAGGTGGGCACATAGTTCAGCATGTAGTTCACGCCCGTCGAGATCACCATCAACCCCATCGCCAGCAGCAGCAGCGTTTTCTGCCGACCCATCAAATCCTTCAGCGGCGCGTGGGATTTCGGCTGGGCGACGAAGCTGGCAGGCTCATGGACATGGCGGCGAATATATAAGCCAACCGGGCCAATCAGCAGGCCAAAGGCAAAGGGAATGCGCCATCCCCAGTCCTGGATCTGCGCTTCCGTCAGCCACGCGGTCAGGCCGAGGCCAAACGCCGAGGCCATCAGCGTGCTGGCCCCCTGGGTAGCAAACTGCCAGCTGGCGATAAATGCCCGGCGCTGCGGAAAATGTTCCACCAGGAAGGCCGTCGAGCTGCCGAACTCTCCCCCGGCTGAGAACCCCTGGATCAGGCGTGCCAGCAGGATTAATACCGGTGCCAGCAGGCCGATGCTGGCGTAGGACGGCATCACGGTAATCATCAGTCCACCCAGCATCATCAGGGTGATCGACATCAGCAGCGCTTTTTTGCGCCCCACCCGGTCCGCATAGGCTCCGAGCACCACGGCACCCAGCGGACGGATCAGGAAGGAGACGCCAAAACTGCCGAAGGTCAGCAGCAGCGACACCGACGTGTCCTGCGTTGGGAAAAACGCATGGGCAATATAGCTGGCGAAAAAGCCGTAAACGGCAATATCAAACCACTCCAGCGCATTACCAATGCAGGTAGCAAACAGGGTTTTATACAGGTTCGGGGTTACCGCCTGCTGTGGCTGAATAATCTGGCTCACTGGCCTTCCCCCTGTGCGCGGTGCGCACGGTGACGGGCGAGCAGCGTAGTACCCTGCTCGCCTAAATCCCAAAACAGTCGGGTCATGATCTGTAATCCTTCCCGGGCGATGGACTTGAGCATATGTTCGTCAACCGCGTGCTGCCCGCAGGCCGGATAGGAGTGCGGGATCCACAGCGTTGGCAGGCCGAGGGTGTGAGCAAAAACATCATTCGGCAGCGAGCCGCCCAGGTTCGGCAGCAGCGCCGGTTTTTTCCCGCTGGTACTGGCGATGACCGCCAGCGCCCAGTCAACCAGCGGATCGCGCGGGTCCAGCCGCGTGGCTGGCGAACCGCGCAGTACCTCGACTGCGACCTGCGGGAAACCGTGAGCATCGAGGTGTTTACGCAGGTGCGTGGCAATATTTTCCCAGTCGGTCCCCACCACAAACCGCAGCTGGCATACCGCCGTGGCACTGCCGGGAATGGCGTTCATCGGTCGGGCTGGATTGCCGGTCAGCATGGAGAGCACCTCCAGCGTGTTCCAGCCGTAAAGGCGCTCGGTCGGCGTCAGCCCTGCTTCGCCCCAGTCAGGATCAATCTGCGGGCCATTTTCATCACCCACTTCGATATCGCTCAGGATGGATTTCACTGCCGCACTGATGGCGGGCGGCTTCAGCGCGTCCACCTGCAACTGCCCCTGCTGGCTGACCAGGCAGGCCAGCGCATTCGCCAGCTGAGTACCGGGGTTGGTCAGCAGTCCCCCCCAGTTGCCGGAGTGATAATCCCGGTCGCGGGCGTGGATGCTGAGGCGGAAGTTGACCGCCCCGCGTGAGCCGAGGAACAGCGTCGGGCGCACCGCGTTGAGGCGGGGGCCGTCAGAGGCAATAAAAATATCGGCCTTTAACCGCTCGCCGTGGTGCTGACACAGTTCCGCCAGGCCGGGCGAGCTGATCTCTTCGCCCATTTCAAACAGGAACTTGCAGTTAAAGCCCAGACGTCCGCCGCGTGCGGCCACCACCTGCTCCAGCGCAGCGATATTGACCGAATGCTGGCCTTTGTTGTCCGCGCTGCCCCGGGCGTACCAGCGGTCGCCCTCTTCGACCAGGGTCCACGGGGTCAGACCGCTGCGCCAGTTTTCATCGTCGCCAAACACCACGTCACCGTGGCCGTAGCACAGTACCGTCGGCAGCGCGGGGTCTTCAATACGGGTGGCCAGCAGAAACGGACGGCGCGGGGCCTGGACATTCTCAATCTGTTCGGTGGAAAAGCCCAGCGCCTGCATCGCCGGAACCATCTCCTCATCCAGATAGGCCTGGATCACCTGATCGCGATCCTCCCGCTGGCTCTCACTGCGCATCGCCACCCGGCGTGCCAGCACCCGTTTGAATTCGCCACTGTCGAAGTACGCCGTGGCCTGCGCTACCGCCTGTTCACCTGTCATTGTGTCTGTCCATTTTTATGATGTGTGTTTTTTGTCTTTGCCACTCCGTTTTAAGCTAGAATCCTGCCTTGCCACAATTATCAAATAATCAAACTGGCCTTGCCGTAAAAGCAACGCTCCGCTGCACGATAAGTGAACATGCACCCCCAGGAGGCAGACCGATGCACAGCAGTGAGATCCGCTATTTTCTTGCCGTCGCCAACAGCGGCTCGCTCAGTGCCGCCAGCCAGCAGCTGTTTGTGGCGGTTTCCGCCATCAGCCGGCAGATCCAGCGGCTGGAAGCGCGGGTCGGCGCGCCGCTGTTTGAGCGGCACGCGCGCGGGATGGTGCTGAATGATGCCGGGCAGATTTTCGAAAACCACGTGCGCAAGAGCATGATGGATATGGAGCATGCCATTGCGGAGATCAAAGGACTGAAGGCCATCCGGCGCACCGCACTGCGCGTCGCCTGTACCGACGGCATGGCATTCAGCCTGCTGCCGGTGCTGTTCACGCAGTTTCGTCTGCTGCACCCGGGCGTCAGCTTTCATCTGACGGTCGCCAGCGCGCTGGAGGTGGCGGAGATCATGCGCCGGGGCGAATGTGATGTGGCCTTTCAGTTCAGCCTGTACCCGGAGCGCGGGGTGGAAGTGGTCGCCGCCTGGCCCGCGCCGGTACTGCTGGTGATGCAGCAGGACCATCCGCTGGCAGAGCAGCAGGTGCAGCTCAGTGACCTGAACGCTTATCCGCTGGCGCTGCCGGATGCCGGGACCACGGTACGGCAGCTGTTCGACCTCTCCTGCCGCATGACCGGCACCTTTGTTGAACCGGCGCTGACCTGCAATAACTTCAGCACGCTGTATACCTTCCTGCTGCAGACCCCGGCGGCGATCACCATTTGCAGCCAGTTTACGGTGATGTACCAGGCGGTGGAGCATGGCCTGGTACTGAAGTCAGTGGGTGCCGACCAGCTCAGTCAGCGCTCGTTACAGGTACAGACCGCTATTGGCCGCAAGCCGGGCCCGGCGCTGTCGCTTTTTCTGGAATTTGTCCGGCAGGAATTAAAGCAAAAGGATGACAGCATCAGGGCGGTCTTCGCGTTTTGACAGGGCACGCGGCGGGCGGGAAAAGGTCGCCCCCGACGGGGGCAACCTGGGTTTTTTATTTCATCTCCACCTGATAGAAGATGTGTTTGCCAAACGGATCCACTTCGTATCCGGTTACCTCTTTACGCACCGGTTCGAAAATGGTCGAGTGCGCTATCATCACCGCCGGGGCCTGGTCATGCATGATCTGCTGCGCTTCGCGATACATCACGACGCGCTTGTCATGATCCTGCTCGGCGCGGGCGGCGGTGATCAGCTTATCAAACGGCGCATAGCACCACTTAGACGAGTTAGAACCGCCGTTAGCAGAGGTGCAGCTAAACAGCGGGCCGAAGAAGTTATCCGGGTCCCCTGTCGCCGTTGTCCAGCCCATCAGCGCGGCCTGGTGCTCGCCGTTTTTCACCCTTGAGAGATATTCGCCCCATTCGAAGCTGACGATGTTGGCTTTAATGCCCACCTTCGCCCAGTCCGCCTGGATCATCTCTGCCATACGACGCGCGTTCGGATTATAAGGACGCTGTACCGGCATCGCCCACAGATCGATGGTGGTACCCGGGGCGATGCCCGCCTCTTTCAGCAGTGCTTTGGCCTGTTCCGGGGCGTAATCATAGTCTTTCAGATCCTGATCCGCGCTCCACACGCCCGGCGGTAGCAGGTTTTTGGCCGCCGTACCGGTGCCCTGGAATACCGCTTCAATAATCGCGGGCTTGTTAATGGCCATGCTCAGCGCCTGGCGCACTTTGACGTTGTTAAGCGGGGCTTTCTGGGTGTTAAACGCCAGGAAACCGGTATTCAGCCCGGCCTTATGCATCATGGTGATATTGGGGTTGGCCTCAAGGCGCTTGAGATCGGCAGGATTCGGGAACGGCATCACCTGACATTCGTTCTTTTCCAGCTTGGCCGCACGCACCGAGGCATCCGGCGTGATGGTGAAGATCAGACGGTCGAGCTTCGCTTTCCCCTGCCAGTATCCCGGGAAGGCGCGGAACAGAATGCGGGAATCTTTTTGATACTGGGCCAGTTCAAACGGCCCGGTGCCAATCGGTTCCCGGTCGACTTTTTCCGGCGTGCCGGCTTTCAGCATGGCATCGGCATATTCTGCCGAGAGGATCGAGGCAAAATACCAGCCCAGGTCGGCAAGGAACGGCGCTTCAGCATGAGCCAGGGTAAAGCGCACGGTGTGATCGTCGATTTTATCGATGCCTTTCAGCAGGGTACCAAACTCCAGGCTTTCAAAGTTGGTGTAGCTGCCGTTCGAGACCTTGTGATATGGGTTGGCCGGATCTTTCTGGCGCATAAACGAGAAGATCACATCGTCAGCGTTAAAATCTCGCGTCGGCGTGTAGTTTTTATTACTGTGGAACTTCACGCCCTTGCGCAGGTGGAAGGTGTAGACGGTGCCATCGGGGCTGATCTCCCAGCTTTCCGCCAGTGACGGGATCAGTGTGGTGGTACCGGGCGTAAAGTCGACCAGGCGGTTATAAACCGGTACCGCGCTGGCGTCGACGCTGGTGCCGGAGGTGTACAGCTGCGGGTTAAAGTTTTCTGGCGATCCCTCAGAGCAGAACACCAGCGTCTTCGCTGAAACCGCTGACGCGACGGTCAGCGCCAGAGCCGCCAGTACCGTGCGTAATACCGCTTTCTTCATCTCCATCCTCGCTTTTTATTTGACATTATCAGGGGGTGGTGCGTAAACCTGTAAATAACCCATTCATGAATAACATGATTTCGCACATTACCGAAATCATGCCGTCCGAGACAAATAAGGAAAGCTTATGACAGATTCACTGGCACGCCAGCTTACTCAACGTTTTTATCGCTATCTGGCCGTTACCAGCCAGAGTGATGCGGCGGCCACCGTCCTGCCCAGCACCCCGGAACAGCATGAGATGGCCAGGCTGCTGGCTGACGAACTGCGCCAGCTCGGCCTGCAGAAAGTGGTTATCGATGAGTTTGCTACGGTAACGGCGGTGAAACCCGGCAATCGCCCCGGTGCCCCATGTATCGGTTTTATCACCCATATTGATACCGTGGATGTCGGCCTCTCGCCGCATATTCACCCGCAGACCCTGCGCTTCGAGGGCGAAGATCTGTGCCTGAATGCAGAACAGGACATCTGGCTGCGCCAGGCGCAACACCCGGAGATCGCCGCTTATCATGGGCAGGACATTATTTTCAGCGATGGTACCAGCGTGCTGGGTGCCGACAATAAAGCCGCCGTGACGGTGGTGATGACGCTGATGGAAAATCTGAGCGATGCGCAGCCGCACGGCGATATTGTGGTGGCGTTTGTGCCGGATGAAGAGATCGGCCTGCGCGGCGCGAAAGCACTGGATCTGAAGACGCGCTTTGATGTGGACTTTGCTTATACCATCGACTGCTGCGAACTGGGCGAAGTGGTGTATGAGAACTTCAATGCCGCCGCCGCTGAGATCATCCTGACGGGCGTTACCGCCCACCCGATGTCAGGCAAAGGCGTGCTGGTGAACCCGCTGCTGATGGCCTGGGACTTTATCGGCCACTTTGATCGCCAGCAGACGCCGGAACATACTGCCGGACGTGAAGGTTACACCTGGTTTAATGATATGCAGGCCAACGCCAGCGAAACGCGCCTGAAGGCCTCGATTCGTGATTTCGATCTCGCAAGCTTTGAGCAACGTAAACAGCAGATGCATCAGGTGGCGGAAATCATTCGCCAGGCGTATCCAACAGGCAAGGTGGAGGTCAGTATTTCGGATACCTACAGCAATATCAGCAACGCGATTGGCGCCGATAAACGCCCGATTGACCTGATTTTTGCCGCGATGAAACAGCTGGATATTGAACCGAAGGTGATCCCGATGCGCGGCGGCACGGATGGTGCAGCGCTGTCTGCAAAAGGGTTATTAACGCCGAACTTCTTTACTGGCGCGCATAATTTCCACTCAAAGTTTGAGTTCCTGCCGATCCCGTCCTTTGTGAAGTCTTACCAGCTGGCTGAGAAAATCTGCCTGCTGGCAGCGGAGTAATTTCTAGTGGGCTTACCGGGAAATACGACCTTCCGTGGGGCTGAAGGATCCCCTTTTTTTGTGGCTGACAGTTTGGCTTCAGGTCTGAGGCCAGTTTGAGCACGCCGGATCGGCAAAGTCCGCATCCCTGCGGGCCTCGGCACGCGACGTCCTGTCGCGTGACGTCCGGCTTACCTCAAACTGGCCCCATCCCCGCAGCACGGTTGCACGCTGTCGGTTTTAAAACCGGCAACCCGATGTGCCGTCAACAACCGGTGCGTCGGTGAACGAAGCTGACGAAGGGATTCGCTGCAAGTGTGCGATGTGCCTGACGCAAGCCCTCGACCGCTCAGCCCACTTCGGGTGAAAGCGAAACACCCTTGACGTTGACCTGCACCCGCGAGTACGCCTCACTCCTCATAAACATACACACGCAGACGATGCCCGTCCGGGTCGCAGGCGGTAAAGGTATATCCGAAATCCAGCGTTGCTGGTGGGTCGAGGATCTCAACGCCCCACGCCTGCCATTGGCTGAAGAGACTATCCACCTCTTGACGACTTTCGGCAGTAAACACAATCTCCGACTGGCTGGCGCCGGCACTGATCGGTGGCGTCACTCCTGATGTAACCCACAACCCGAGACGACCGCCGGAAGGCAGGATAAACATGGCAAAGGTGGGTGAAAATTCGACGGCATCGACGTTCAGTATCCGCTGGTAAAAAGCGGCGCTGTTAGCCGGGCTGGCAACATACAGAATGGTGAAATCAAGTGCTTTCATTTGGGGTTTCCCGTTTAGTGGCTGGACGGGAACAGACTATGCGATGCGACTGACAGTTTTTGTCAGTAGCCAAATCCCTGAGCAGAAATATTATGGCGTTCCCGCCACTCTTTCAGCAGCTGTGTGCGGGCGCGTGGATACCGCTGCGCGGTGACCTGTAGGTGGGTGAAACGATCAAGGCGAAAATGGCGGTAATCATCGCGTGTTTCGCACCAGGCTACGAGCACCTGAACAGAGTCAAAAAAACCAATCGCAATGGGCCAGACTCTGCGCCGGGAGCTAACGTCTTTCAGATCAAGGTAGTCGATTTCTATGATGTTCTGCCGGCTGATAGCCTGACGTAATGCGCCAACGTCGATACTGATAGCCAACTCCGCCTTCGCCGGGCCAACCATCAGCGGGGATAGTTCCAACTGCGAACGCAGTTCGGGTGGCAAAACGGCGGCAATCTTGCTTAATGCGGAGTGCGCCGCCGCCGCGAGTTCATTATCGGTCCGGCGCGCAACCCAACGGGAACCGAGTACCAGCGCCGCAATTTCCGCGGTGTTAAACATTAACGGCGGCAGGGTAAACCCGGGTCTTAAAACATAGCCCAATCCAGGTTCACCCACGATATCCGCCCCTTGTTGCTGCAAAGTGGCAATATCACGGTAAAGCGTTCGCGTACTGACACGCAATTCGCTGGCAAGTTGTTCAGCCGTAATGGGGAAACGGTGGTTACGCAAAAGTTGCAGCAGATCGAGCAGACGTTGAGCACGTGACATAGTGGTTATCGGCGATTCGGGGAAGATGTCAGGGACGGCCAGCAGGGCTGGCCGCCGGAGTGGCGAAACGTTATTTCACCGCCACATCAATACCAGGGAAGAACTTCGCGGCCAGTTTGGTGACGGTACCATCGTTTTGTATCTTAACGATAGCGGCATCCAGCGCTGCTTTCAATTTGGCATCGTCTTTACGCAGACCAAAACCAATGCCGACACCCAGTACCACCGGATCTTCCACGGCCTTACCGGCAAAGCTAAATGCTTTACCCTGCGGTTTTTCCAGGAAGCCAGACTGACCAGCAGCCGACATCACCAGGGTTCCGTCCAGGCGTCCCGCGACCATGTCGTTGTAAACCTGATTCTGATCCTGATACGGCGTCACCGTCACACCCTGCGGCTCCCAGTGTTTTTTCGCATAGGTCTCCTGCACGGAACCCTGCAAGACCCCGATGCTCTTGCCCTTCAGGCTCTCCACGGTAGGCAGCAGCCCCGACCCTTTTTTGGCAATCAGCATGTTGGGGATACGGTAAATAGGATTGGTGAAACCGATGCTTTTCATGCGGGCATCAGTGATGTTCATCGCCGAGTTGATGGCATCGAATTTCTTCGCGGCCAGCGCCGGGATCAGGGCATCAAAACTGCTTTCCACCCAGCTGCATTTGAAATTGCCCACCTGGCAAATCGCTTTGCCCAGTTCGATATCAAACCCTTCCAGCTCGCCTGAGGCGTTGCGGCTTTCAAAGGGCGGATACTGTGACTCCAGACCGTAGCGCAGCGTATCCTGCGCCAGCGCTGACACCGATGTCAGTAACCCGACTGCCACAAACAACGCATTCAGTTTTTTCATTCATTTACCCTCAAGGTGATGCTGTTAGCGAGGCTTGACCTGACAGAGTGCGCGTGCGCCTGCCTGCAAGGTGGCTTCGTCTTTTGCGAAAGAGAGACGGATCAATTTATTGTCTGTCCCATCGGTATAGAACGCTGACAGCGGAATAGTCGCCACGCCGTGATCAACGATCAGCCGTTTTACCATTTCACTGTCAGCCTCGTCACTGAAATCTGCGTAGCTGGCCAGCATAAAGAACGATCCCGCCGACGGCAGCAGCGTAAACGGTGAGTCTTGCAGCAGTCGGGCCATCTGGTCACGCTTACGCTGATAAAACTCGCCCAGCCCCAGGTAGTTAGCCGGTTGCTGCAGATAGTCGGCAAAGGCCACCTGCATAGGTGTATCGGCAGAGAACATCATAAACTGATGCACCTTCACCACCTCTTCCATCAGCTCTGACGGGGCCAGCAGGTAACCCACGCGCCAGCCGGTGACGTGAAAAGTTTTCCCAAAGGACGAGACAATGACACTGCGCTGCGCCAGCTCCGGATGGGTGGCCATGCCGTGATGCTGACGGCCGTCAAACAGGATATGTTCGTACACCTCATCCGACAATACGACGATATCGGTATGGCGCGTCAGCGCCGCCAGGCGGTTCAAATCCTCCGCCCCCAGCACCTGGGCGCTGGGGTTATGCGGCGTATTGATGATGATCATGCGGGTCTTCGGCGTAATAGCGGCCGCCACCTCATCCCAGTTAATGGCAAATTCCGGTACCTGCAATTTCAGGCCGACCGGGGTTGCGCCCTGCAAGCGCACGATCGGCGCGTAGCTGTCGAACGCGGGTTCAAAGAAGATCACTTCATCACCCGGGTGCACCAGCCCGGCGATAGCCGAATAGAGCCCTTCGCTGGCGCTGGCGGTGATCAGTACTTCGCTGGCGGCATCATATTTTTGCCCGTAAAGCGTGTCCACTTTGCTCGCCAGAATCTCTCTCAGCGCAGCCAGCCCGGTCATCGGAGCATACTGGTTATGACCCTGCTGCATGGCGCGGGTCACCCCGTCCACCAGCAGCGGATCGCATGGAAAGTTCGGTGCGCCCTGTGAGAGGTTAATGGCGTTGTGCCGCGCGGAAAGCTGGCCTATCACCGAAAAAATCGTGGTGCCAACATCCGGTAATTTAGAGCGCTGCTGTACCGCAGAAGGGATGGTCATAGAGACTCCGGTCGGGGGAGAGTAATGCTGCCAGTTCTACGTGGCGGCACTTGAGGCGACAAGCGAATTGTTGTCATAATAGCCATGACTTTTCCTCATTGCTCAGAGAACCCGATGCCCCAGCGCACGCTGCCGTTAAATGCTATCCATGCTTTTATCGTGACCGCCCGTCACCTTAATCTGACGCACGCCGCCGGCGAGCTGTGCATCACCCAGGGAGCGGTAAGCCGTAAAATCGCCGCGCTGGAGGCCTGGCTGGGGTTCTCGCTGTTTGACCGCCACGCGCGCGGCCTGCACCTGACGCCGCAGGGGGCAAGCCTGCTGCCCGCGCTGCAGAATGGGTACCAGCAGATGCACGATGCCGCACAGCAGGCCAGCAGGCAGCACACGACGATCCGACTGAAAGCACCCACCTGTGCCATGCGCTGGCTGGTACCCAAACTGGTGGCGCTGGAAAAAGCGCGCCCTGAGCTGCACGTGTCGCTGACCACCACGGTGGATCACCACAGTCAGTTAGCGCATTTTGATGCGGCCATCCTCTACGGCAGCAGCCCGCGCAACAGCATACTGCTGTTCGAAGAAGCGCTGACCCCGGTGATGGCACTGTCGCTGCAGCCCGAGAAGCCGACGATCGACACGCTGGCAGAGATGACGTTTTTGCATCCCACCGCCGACGGCCGCGACTGGCAGCTGTGGTTACAGGCGCAGCAGCGCACGCTGGTGATGAAGCGTAATCAGCATTTTTCCACGATGGATCTGGCAATTAGCGCGGCCATTCAGGGGTTTGGGGTGACGGTGGCCGATGTGACACTGATAGCCGAGGATATCGCCATGCGGCGCCTGGTCGCGCCCTTTGCGGGCAGTGTAAAAACGGGCGCGGTCTATAGCCTGATCCGTCGCCCGCCTTCAGTATCGCCACCGCTGCTGGATGAGCTGGTGGCGTGGTTAAGTCAGCAGCCTTAGAAAGAGACCCACTCGTCGGCCGCGCCGGCCTTCTTCCCACCCGGTGTTTTCAGCGGGCTTTTCAGCGCCGCCGGACGGGCAGCCGTATGTCCTGCAGGCGCACTGATGGCGGAAAGGCGGAATTTGGCCACCGACAGCGTCAGCTCTTCCGTCTGGCGTTCCAGCGCACTGGCCGCCGCCGAAACCTGTTCAACCAGCGAGGCGTTCTGCTGGGTGACGCTGTCCATTTCGGAAATCGCCGTTCCGACCTGGGAAATCCCCTTGCTCTGCTCTTCCGAGGCGGAGGCAATCTGCTTCATGATTTCCGTGACTTCAGCCACCGACTTTAAAATATCGTCCATGGTGCTGCCCGCTTCACCGACCAGCTTCGACCCCGTATCCACGCGGGAAACGGAGTCGGCAATCAGCGTTTCAATCTCTTTTGCCGCCCCGGCGCTGCGCTGCGCCAGGTTACGGACCTCGCTGGCGACCACGGCAAACCCCCGCCCCTGCTCCCCCGCACGCGCGGCTTCTACCGCCGCATTCAGCGCCAGAATATTGGTCTGGAAAGCGATGCTGTTAATCACCGTGGTGATTTCTGCAATTTTCTTCGAGCTTCCGGCAATGCCCTGCATGGTGCTGACCACTTCCCCGACCAGCTTGCCACCCTTACTGGCGGTCAGGGAGGCATTATCCGCCAGTGAACTGGCCTGACGGGCGTTATCCGCGTTGAATTTCACCGTGGCGGTCAGCTGCTCCATGCTGGCTGCCGTCTGCTCGAGGGCCGATGCCTGCTCTTCCGTACGCGAGGAGAGATCGTTATTCCCCGAAGAAATTTCTGCGGCACCGCGATGGATATTTTCAGTCCCGCTGCGGATCGAACTGACCGCATCGCGCAGGCTGTCCTGCATCGCCTGCAGCAGTGGTACCAGCTTCCCGACGCAGTTGCGGCCAAACTCGTTGACCGGCTGGGTCAGGTCACCATCGGCAATCACGCGGAAGTGTTCCCGTATGGTAGCCAGCGGACGCACCAGCATCACCACCAGGTAGCGGTCGGTAAACAGCAGGATCAGCAGTCCGGCAATCACCGCCATCACCAGTACGGCTTTGGTGGTGTGGGTCAGATGATCGACCGTAATGCGCGTGGCATCGAGTTTATCGGCGGCAGCGGTATTAAATTTCTCCACGCTGGCGCCAAAATCGCGGCTGAGCGCTGGCGTCACGCTGGCTGCGTGGCGACGATAGTCCTCCGGCGAACCCTGCTGTGCCAGACGGACCTGGGGTGTAACCCCCTCATCCAGCAGTTTCTGCCAGCTGGCAATCGCACTGGCGGCATACTGCGCATCCAGCGGGCCCGGTGACTGTTGTTTGAAATCGGCCAGCAGCGTGGTCATGTTATCCAGCGCTTTCTGTACCGAAGCCATGTCCTCCGGTTTTTTGGAATCTATGGCGCGGGAAAGGCGGGTGATAACGCGAAAATACTGGTCGTTACCTTTACTCAAGGTGCTCATCTGACCGACCAGATGGCGATCGACGGCATTGCCCTCACTCAACTGGTTCAGTGAATAAACGCTGTACAAACCCACAGCGCCCCAAAGCAGGCAGAAAATGCCCAAAATCCACAATAATACTGCGCGGATCGTATAATTTTTTAAGAATTTCATAGTGACTCCGTGACCTGGTGATACCGATTAAAATGTTGTTATCTGAGGGCAATCACCCTTAGTTATCGGCACCACGGCAGAGGAAACTCAAAAAAATAACACGACTTTTATTACAGCGTTTTTGTCCTTAGTATTGCTGGGGCGAATCATAACGTATTGCTATGACGTATATTTATAGCAGTTTAGGACAGCCTGAATACAGCAGAAAATATTAAGTATCAGGCTGGTAATGTGGCTCTATTCATGGCGCAGATGGACAAATGCCTTCATCAGCAGACGAAACACCTGCATTCTGCGTCGCATAAAGCGTTTTTCAATCGTGATCCCGGCCTGGCCGTTCTGACCGAAACGCAGGGTCATATCCTGCCGGGGACGCCAGGCAGGCCAGTCCGTTTCGCCGCTAATCTGTGGTGAAAACACCGTCGCTTCCCGGGCAAAGCGCAGCCAGTATTCGCTGACACGCCGGGAAAACGCCTGGTCTGCCGCAGTGAACGGGCGCTCGCCGTCGGTGGGTTCCATCTGCGCCAGGGTATTGAGGACATAAGGTATTTCATTGCCATGCCAGGTGCCATGCTGGTACAGGTCGCGGGCATGCTCTGAAACATAATCAAAGTAGTAGCGCCAGGCTGGGGTCCCCGTCCGGTGGTGGGCCAGCGCCGCAACATAGCCCAGGGTGGTAAAGGTCATGTCGCGGGCCACCTGTCGTCCGAGCTCCGCATCATCCCACACGTCGCGGTACAGCAGCTTGATCAGCCGCAGCGCCAGCGGGCGCTTCGCTCGCATATCGGCGATGACTTTTGCGGCATCCACGCCAAAAAAGGCCAGCACGCTCGCTTCATCGCTGTTGCTGCCGATCATCAGCGGTAGCCGCTGCTGCACGCCGGAAGCGAAGACGCTGAGCATAGGCTGCGGCAGAACGCAGTCACCGTGGATGGCCACCGGCCCCAGTGTCAGCGAGCGTGCCAGCGGCCAGAAAGCATCCGCAGGCAGGGCGCGAAGCTGCTCCGCGCTGGCATCCTGCAGATCGAAATGACGGGCCAGCGCCTCGCCTTTTTGCAGGGCTTCTGCCCGGGAGACGTCCGGGACGCTGTAGGCGCTCTGTGCGATGCCCTTGTGGAACAGCCCTTTTGCCATCGGCGAAGCAAACAGGGACAGTACGCTGCGTGCGCCGCTGGATTCGCCCATCAGTGTGACATTTTTTGGATTACCGCCAAAGGCCCGAATATTGCGCTGTATCCACTGCAGGGCGGCGATCTGATCCAACAGCGCAAAGTTATTCACCACCTCGCCATCCGCGTACTCGCGATCCAGTGCAGGGTGCGCAAAGAACCCCAGATGCCCCAGACGGTAGTTAAGCGTTACGACCACTGCGCCGCGCGCCGCCAGCGGTGCCCCCAGGTAGGGTGTTAACCCGCCGGACCCGACGGTATAGCCTCCGCCGTGGATCCATACCATGACCGGCAGCGGCGTAGCCGGTTCAGCGTCCGGCGTCCAGACGTTCAGATACAGGCAATCCTCGCTGAAGCCGCCGGGGTCTCCCCCGCCTACCGCCAGACAATATTCCAGGCTCTGCCAGCTGGCGGGCCCCCACGTCATGGCCTCTTTTTCTCCCTCCCAGGGGGTGACCGGTTTTGGGGCTTTCCAGCGCTGTTCGCCCAACGGTGGAGCGGCATAAGGGATCCCCTTAAAGACGAAGACGTTCTCCTCCCTCTTCCCGCGCAGGCAGCCTTCTGCCGTCATAATCCGTAATGTTTGTTCGTTTTTCATGGGGGCTTCCGTGTGATATCCGCGGTAATTATTTGCAGACTAAGAGAGAAAGTCCATCATGGCGTGTGATTTGCAGATTATGCTGATACAAGCACCGCCTGCACGGGTGCGATGATCGCCAGCCGCTGGCGGCAGCCTTCCGCTTTGAACTGCAAGGATCACATTATGTTTACCGCAATAAATAATGGTTTTTCCCGCCTCTGCGATCGCCCGGACCTGGGCCGGCTGCTACTGCGCGTGTCTCTCGGTGTCCTGCTGCTGTTTCATGGCGTGTTCAAGGTTGAGCATGGCGTTGGCTGGATCGCCCGCCTGCTGCATGCCCACGGTGTGCCCGGCTTTGTAGCCTATGGCGCTTACATTGGGGAAGTGCTGGCCCCTGCGATGATCATCATCGGGCTGATGACCCGCCCGGCGGCGTTTATCATTGCGGTGAACCTGGTGGTGGCGACGCTGCTGGTGAAAACCGGCGCGGTGTGGGATCGCACCGGGGTCGGTGCCTGGGCACTGGAAGGGGAAGCACTCTACTTCTTTGGCGCGCTGGCCGTGATGTTCCTCGGCGCTGGCCGCTTTACGCTGGTCAGTAACAGTAGTCTGCAATAGGACGGGTTGACCGGAAAAAAGGTCAGCCACTGACTCTGAAGGGGGCGACTTTTTTCGGTCGCCCCTGACGGACAGGATGATCTGCGCTGATGACTCTTCAGCTTACCCGCTGGTAGCCGTAACGGTATTTAGCTACCAGCATCAGCGTGGTCAGCACGGCCGGGATGGCCAGGAAGGAGAAAACATCGGTGATATTCCAGCCAAGCGACAGCATTTGCGCCCCGGCAAATGCGCTGAGGATTGCACCAATGCGGCCCACGCCGTGCATCCAGCTGGAGCCGGTAGCCCGCGCATGGGTCGGATAGTAGCTGGCCGACAGCGCATTCATCCCGGTATTCGCCCCGTTAAGACAAAAACCACTGCAGAACGCCACGCCACCCAGCACCCAGACCTCCGCAGGGGCATAGCCGATACAGACCGTGGCTATCGCGCCGGTGAAATAGATCGCCGCCAGCGCCAGGTTGGCATTAAAACGGTCCATCATCCAGCCCGCAAACAGCGAACCCACCGTGCCGCCCGCCTGATACATAGCGGTGACCAGCGCGGCCTGCGTCACCGTCATGCCCACGTCTTTAACCAGCGACGGCAGCCACGAGCCAATCAGGTAAACCAGGAACAGCCCCATAAAATAGCTTCCCCACAGCATCAGGCTGCCAAACAGGTAACGCGGCGACACCACAATCCTGACGGCCCCTTCACTGCTCACGGCCTCACTACGGGTGAATACGCTGGTTTCATCCACCCGTCCCGGGTGCATTTTTTCCACGATCTGGCGGATTCGGGCAGCCGGGGCGTTACGGGCAATCATAAAGCGCACGGACTCGGGTAAACCGCGCAGCAGCAGCGGTACCAGCATCAGCGGCAACACGCCGCCCATGATCAGCACCGCGTGCCAGCCATAGTTCGGGATCAGCCATGAGGCGGCAAAGCCGCCGGTAGCCGCACCAAAGGTAAAGCCGCAGAACACGACGGTGATCAGAAATGCACGACGGCGTTCAGGGGAGTATTCCGCCACCAGCGTGCCAACGTTCGGCATCGCCGCCCCCAGGCCCAGCCCGGTGAGAAAGCGGAAAAGCATCATCTGGTCAATATTCTGCGAGAACGCTGTGGCCAGCGTCCACAAGCCAAAGAAAAAGACGCTGTTAATAATAATCACCCGGCGGCCAAAGCGGTCGGCCAGCGGCCCGGCGACCATGGCACCGAGCGCCAGGCCAATCAGTGCTGCGCTGATCACCGCACCGAGCTGATGATTGCTTACCCCCCAGGCGCTTTTCAGCGCTGGGGCAATAAAGCCCATCAGGGCGATATCCATACCATCCATGGCGACAACGGCAAAACTCAGGGCGATGATGCGTTTCTGATAACGGCTCAATGTGCCCTGATTAATCAACGTACGGATATCGATCGCTGCGGTACTGTCCACTTCGCGCTCCATCACAGGCAATAGCAACCCCTGGCGGATAACGATTAGCGCAAAGGTTGGTAGAAAAAGTGTCGGCTATCATAGCGGATTGTTATGGAATACTCCTGGGAAAATATGTCCGTATTGTGCAAAGAGGCCAGCCCCGCCAGCGTCACCTCACTAACCGGTTGTCACTCCCTGTTGGCAGAAGATCAATAACGGCCGCGCATAGTGTTCCACCGTTATCCGCACCAGAGGTAATAGATACGGCGTCAAAAGGGTGAAATGTTAATCAAATTTTGCAATAAGGTTAACAAATTGACGACTGAGAACTTGCCAGCCTGTCCGGGCCATTATTATTCTGCGGTATGGACAAAAAATATCAGTTTAATCAGCGTATTCGCCTGCGCCATCTCCATACCTTCGTTGCCGTTGCGCAACAGGGGACGCTGGGTCGCGCCGCCGAAACCCTGTCACTCAGCCAGCCCGCGCTGTCCAAAACCCTCAACGAGCTGGAAGAGCTGGCCGGCGTACGGCTGTTCGAACGCGGTCGTCTGGGCGCACAGCTCACCACGATGGGGGAGCAGTTCCTCACCCATGCAGTGCGGATTCTGGATGCGTTAAACCATGCCGGACAGTCGTTTACGCTGCCGCAGGAAAAATCGCCGGAAGTGATGCGGCTTGGGGTTCTCACCACCGTGGCGCTGGGCATGCTGCCGTCCATCCTCGACCGTTTTCATCAGCAGCAGCCGCAGGCCATTGTTCAGGTTGCGACCTTACATAACAATGTGCTGATTGCAGCGATTAAAGCCGGTGAGTTTGACGTCGGCATAGGCCGGATGGCCGATCCCGAACTGATGGCCGGCCTGACCTATGAACTGCTGTTTCTGGAGTCACTGCGTCTGGTAGTGCGGCCGGATCATCCGCTTTTAAGTGACAATGTCACGCTATCAAAAGCCCTCTCCTGGCCAGTAGTGATTTCCCCCGAAGGCACTGCGCCGCGCCGCATCGCCGAGGCGATGCTGAAAGAACAGGGCTGTACGCTGCCGGGCACGCTGGTGGAAACCTCTTCCACTTCCCTCGCCCGTCAGCTGGCGCTGCGTTACAACTATGTCTGGTTTGTGCCGTCAGGAGCAATCAAAGAGGACTTACTGCATCATTCGCTTGCCGCACTGCCGATCGCCTCGCACGGGCCGGGCGAAGCCATAGGCATTATGACCCGCTCTGGCGACCCACTGACCCTGAGTGCGGAGATACTGCTGGCCACCATCCGCAAATCACACGCCGGATAACCCTTAGCGGCTGCGTTTGGCATGGCGCTCACGATTTTCCTGGCGGGCCTGCTCGTTTTTACGCAGGCCCACATAACACGCCCCGCTACCGCCGTCCTTCGGCGTGGCGCAGCAAAAAGCCTGCACCTCCTCAAACTGCGGCAGCCAGCGCATCAGATAGCTGCGTATCACGTTGGCATGTGCGCGGTCGTCACGCCCTTTGCCATGAACGATCAGCAGATTCCTCAGCCCGTCCCGGGTTGCCTGCTGCATAAAAAGGTACAACGCCTGGCGGCACTGTTCGACAGAGTGGCGAAGTAGATTCAGGGTCGCCTCCGGGGGGTATTTCCCCTGAGAAAGCTTGTCCAGCACCCCCTGCTGGATCCCCTCTGCCCTGAATTCCAGCGGCACCGTCAACGGCACGATATCCAGCAGGCCGCTGGTCAGTGGGTTATCCCACTGCACATCAGCCGACACCGGCGTCTTCGACGTTGCGGGTTTCAGCCATAGCGTACTGGCACAGTCTTTCAGCGGCCTGACGTCTTCCATCGCTTGTTGAAACAGCGCCTGCTCATCAAGTTTGATAGCCATCATTTACCTCCTGATTACCGCGCCCCCGGGCGCAAAACGGGTTAGGTCGCAGGAATGAGTTTAGCAAAAAAGTCTCACCGATCACCCGATTACATCCCGTGACGCTATCAATAAGCCGGATTTATCGGTTTGAATAACTCAAAAGTGAAAACCGGCGTATTTCAGCCTAAATTCCTACGAATCATCCGATTGCGTGGTTAATTTTCACACAACCTTTACACCAATTTAATTAATTAATAACGTCCACATATTTATTGTGCCTAAAACTGCTCAGATGAGTTCCCTTGTGTGCGCGAAAAATGGTAAATTGATGTCAGTCAATTATCATCGAGCGTACATTATGATTCCGGAAAAGCGAATTATCACTAGACGCATACAATCAGGTGGCTGCGCCATTCACTGCCAGGATTGCAGCATCAGCCAGCTTTGTATTCCCTTCACGCTTAACGAGCATGAGCTGGACCAGCTTGATAACATCATCGAGCGTAAAAAGCCGATTCAAAAAGGGCAGACTCTGTTTAAAGCAGGTGACGAATTGCGATCTCTTTATGCGATTCGCTCCGGGACCATTAAAAGCTACACCATCACCGAACAGGGTGACGAGCAGATCACCGGCTTCCATCTGGCGGGCGACCTGGTGGGCTTTGATGCTATCAGCGGCAGTCAGCACCCCAGCTTTGCTCAGGCGCTGGAAACCGCCATGGTCTGCGAAATCCCGTTCGAAACGCTGGATGACCTGTCAGGCAAGATGCCCAGCCTGCGCCAGCAGATGATGCGTCTGATGAGCGGCGAGATCAAAGGCGACCAGGAAATGATCCTGCTGCTGTCGAAGAAAAATGCGGAAGAACGTCTGGCTGCCTTTATCTACGGCCTGTCACGTCGTTTTGGCCAGCGCGGCTTCTCTCAGCGAGAGTTTCGTCTGACCATGACCCGCGGAGACATCGGTAATTACCTGGGATTAACCGTTGAAACCATCAGCCGCCTGCTGGGCCGCTTCCAGAAAAGTGGCATGCTGGCAGTGAAAGGCAAATACATCACCATCGAAAATCATGAAATCCTCTCAGAGCTTGCGGGCCAGAGCCACACCGCCGCCTGATGTCTGCCGGGTCAATATTTCTTATTTTATTGATCCGGCAACGACTTTTTCCTTTCTTCCTGTAGAGCGATTGGGCTATCTTTAAACTGACACGCTCAGTGTAAGGAGAAACCGTTATGGCTCAGTATCAAAACATTCTGGTAGCAATCGATCCGCAACAGGACGACCAGCCCGCTCTTCGCCGCGCGGTCTATCTCAATCAACGTCTTGGCGGCAAGATCACCTGTTTCCTACCCATTTACGACTTCTCCTACGAGATGACCACGCTGTTATCGCCCGATGAGCGAGTGACCATGCGTAAAGGCGTCATCAGTCAACGTACCGAGTGGATCCGCGAACAGGCGCAGGCCTATCTCGCCGCCGGTGTGCAGATTGATGTTAAAGTGATCTGGCACAATCGCCCTTTCGAGGCGATCATCCAGGAGGTGCTGACCAACCAACATGATCTGGTGATTAAGATGGCACACCAGCACGACCGTCTGCAGGCGGTGGTGTTTACCCCGACCGACTGGCACCTGCTGCGTAAGTGTCCGTGTCCGGTATGGATGGTTAAAGATCAGGCCTGGCCGGAAGGCGGCAAGGCCGTGGTGGCGGTTAACCTCGCCAGCGAAGAGCCGCATCACGACCCGTTAAACAGCAAGCTGGTGAAAGAGACCCTGGCGCTGGCCGAGCGGGTCAATCATACGGAAGTCCATCTGGTCGGCGCGTACCCCGTGACGCCGATCAACATTGCTATTGAGCTGCCTGACTTTGATCCCAGCGTGTATAACGACGCTATACGTGGGCAGCATCTGGTCGCCATGAAAGCGCTGCGTCAGTCGTTCTCCATCGACGAAAAATTTACCCACGTTGAAAAAGGGCTGCCTGAAGAGGTCATCCCTGAACTGGCCGGCCATCTTGACGCCGGGGTGGTGGTGCTGGGTACCATTGGCCGTACAGGACTGTCGGCAGCATTTTTGGGCAATACGGCCGAACAGGTTATCGACCACCTGCGCTGCGACCTGCTGGCCATCAAGCCTGACGGGTTTGTCTCACCCGTTGAGCTTGACGACGACGAAGAGTATTAATTCCTCATACTGATGGGGCAAACCTGGCACACCGGTTTGCCCCCGCCCCCCTTCCCCTTTAAGCAGCAGCCGCTTCTGTTACCTCCTTTTTCAGGAACCACAGGATCAGGGCGGTCAGCAGTGACCCCGCCGTAATCGCCAGCAGATAGGCCGCCAGGTGAGTAACCACATTCGGAATAAACATCACAAAAATCCCGCCATGCGGCGCGCGTGAGGCGCAGCCCAGTGCCATCGACAGCGCGCCGGCCAGTCCAGAACCCGCGACGATGGCCGGGATCACCCGCAGCGGATCCGACACGGCGTAGGGAATGGCCCCTTCGGTGATAAATGACAGCCCAAGGATCCACGTCACCTTACCGGTTTCACGCTCGCTGCGGCTGAATTTTCCCCGGAAAAGGACGGTGGCGAGTGCAATCCCCAGCGGGGGGACCATCCCGGCCGCCATGCAGGCAGCTATCGGGCCGTAGATGCCGCTGGACATCAGCCCGATGGCAAACATGCAGACGGTTTTATTCAGCGGGCCCCCCATATCAAAGGCGACCATCATGCCAAACAGCAGGCCGAGCACGGCGGAGTTGGTCTGCCCCAGAGCATTGAGGAAGGCGGTCAGCCAGCCGAGCAGCAGCTTGATCGGCTCACCGATCAGCCAGACCATCAGCACCCCGGTGATCAGGACGCTAAACAACGGCACAATCAGGATAGGTTTCAGACCGGCGACAGCCTGCGGCAGGCGAATATGGCGAACGATTAACAGCGTCACATAGCCCGCCAGAAACCCGGCCAGCAGCGCGCCGAGAAAACCCGAACCGGTATGGATGGCCATCATTCCGCCCACCGCCCCGGAGACCATGCCCATTTTGCCGCTGATCGACTGGCTGATCCCAAGAGATAAAACCGGCAGCATCAGCGCAAAGGCCGATCCCCCGCCGATATCAGATAACATTTTTGCGACAGGGCTGAAATGCGCATCCCCCGGGGTGGCGGCAGTAATGCCGAAGGAGAAGCTGAGGGCGATCAGGATCCCCCCTGCGACGACAAACGGGATCATCAGATTGACCCCGGTGATCAGATGCACATAGAGCGTGGCGTACCAGCGAGTGCCACGCGCTATTGGTTCCTCCTCCCCGGCCGGTAAGGGAGCTTCCTGCCGGTGTGGGGCCAGCTCGCCGGCGGCAATGGCGGTCAGCAGGCCTTCGGCGTCTCTTGCCGCACGGGCAACCGGGACTTCAACTATGTTCTTGTGCTGAAAACGCGTCATATCGACTTTTTTATCAGCGGCGATGAGAACAATATCTGCGGCAGCAATATCATCCGGGCTGAGAATGTATTTGCTCTCAATGGCACCCTGCGTTTCAACCCGCAGGGACAGACCCAGTTTTCTGGCGGCTTTTTTCAAATTACTTTCGGCCAGATAAGTATGGGCCACCCCGGTAGGACAGGCGGTGATGGCAATAATATTCATGGGTATTCTCCGGTAACAATAAAATAACTCACGGTTCCGGCCGGAGTCTTATCTAACCAGAGGCGACGTGGGAAAACACTACCAAACCCTGTCCCGCAATCGGGACAAACCCTGTACTGCGACGCGGCAGCGGCTGATTATTCTCTGCGTGAACGTAAGGCAAAAAAACGTGGCGAAAACAGGCGCTGAACGGACCATTAGTGACATTGATCGTTAACATTCGCGGTAAAAATCGCTACACTCTGGCCACCTTTTTGATTCTGCTATGGGTTGCCTGTTTGGTCTCGTTGTATCGCCTGTCGCAGCGCCGGATACCTGCCCTGATCGCTATGATAGCGGTCCTGTTGCTGTTTATAGCCCCGGATGTCTCTAAAACGCTGGAACATCAGCGGATGTCTGCGCCTGTAGGGTCCGTGAGCCCTCCGCTGATGGCGATACATGATATGCCCATGGGCGTCATGTCCCATGACGGGATGACCACCCTGCACGCTCACCCGTCCTCTGCGAAAGAGGGTCTGCCTGACGGGATCCACTCGTCTTCCACAATGCCTGTGGACGGGGGAATGATGGATGACTTCGCCTGCGGCTACTGCCAGCTGCTGGTGCATTTACCCTTACTGCTGTACCTGTTTATTCCGTTAATCTGGCTGCTGTTTCGCCTGGCATCGCAAACGCCAGCGACGCGATACACGCCCTGGTTTGCTTCCGCTTTTTTCCCCGGCCTTTCACAGCCGCGAGCCCCCCCTGACTGCCGGTCGGCGTTATAACGGCATTAAGGTTCTGTCTGTTTATCTCTTCCTGCAGTCGGGAATAAGCCGATAATAACGCCGCGTTTAACATCCTCAGCAGTACCCGCCGCCGTTGCGCACTGGGGGATCATTTCCCCTCTTCAGCCAGCCAGCGGGCAGCGCTACACTACCCACCTGCAGACGGCCGGACGCCGGGTTACCCCTTACGGCGGGTGCGGATGGGCAAAGAGAGAACGTTATTTTTCAGGAAATCGTACAGGAGTACACATCATGTCATTATTCCCTCCAGGCAAGAAACGCCGGAATTTCTTTATCGCCCAGGCCTGTCTGTGGATCTGCGTGGCGATTGTGATGACCAAAGCCATCATTGGTGGGGCCATCGAAGAGTACAACATGCCCTTCTCGACCTGGCCGGTCGAACTGTATGTCTCTGAATTCTTCATGATCATGATCTACAGCTCTGTCTTCACCCTGCTACTGTCCATTCCCCTGTGGTACTGGTTTATTGGTGAGCAGGATCCTGAAAACAAGAAAGGCTGATCACCTTCGGTGATCAGCCTCGTCGTGGGCGACCTTCTCATCGGGTCGCCCTCTACCCTGCAACCCGATCAGCGCATTTACAACGCCTTCAGAATCGCTTCCACCGTCGCCTTCGCATCACCGAACAGCATCTGCGTATTCTCTTTAAAGAACAGCGGATTCTGTACGCCAGCGTAACCGGTGTTCATTGAACGCTTAAACACCACCACATTCTGCGCTTTCCACACTTCCAGCACCGGCATACCGGCGATAGGACTGCGGGGATCTTCCTGCGCCGCCGGGTTAACGGTGTCATTCGCGCCGATGACCAGCACCGTATCGGTATCGCTGAAATCATCGTTGATCTCATCCATTTCCAGCACGATGTCATACGGCACTTTGGCTTCCGCCAGCAGCACGTTCATATGCCCGGGCAGACGCCCGGCCACCGGGTGAATACCGAAACGCACCTTAATGCCGCGCTCACGCAGTCTGGCGGTAATTTCAGCCACCGGATACTGCGCCTGCGCCACCGCCATACCATAGCCCGGCGTGATAATTACCGAGGTGGAGTTCTTCAGCAGTTCTGCGGTGCCTGCGGCGTCGATTTCGCGATAGTCGCCCATCTCTTCACTTTCGCCGGTTGAGCTGCTGTCCGTTCCGAAACCACCGGCAATGACGCTGAAGAACGAACGGTTCATCGCTTTACACATGATGTAGGAGAGAATGGCACCACTGGAGCCGACCAGTGCCCCGGTGACAATCAGCAGGTCATTACTGAGCATAAAGCCCGCTGCCGCTGCCGCCCAGCCGGAGTAAGAGTTCAGCATCGACACCACCACCGGCATATCTGCCCCCCCGATGGACGCCACCAGATGCCAGCCAAAGGCCAGCGCGATCAGCGTCATCACGATAAGGGCAAACGTCTGCGTCCCCACACTGTCAGTGCGCACAAAGATAATCAGCAAGGCGAAGGAGACCACCAGGGCCAGCAGGTTCAACCTGTGGCGGTGCGGCAGCGCCAGCGGTTTTGATGAAATCTTGCCGCACAGCTTGCCAAACGCCACGATAGAACCGGTAAAAGTCACCGCCCCGATAAAGATACCGATAAAGATTTCGGTCAGGTGAATATTTTCCATCACCGGCAACAGGCCCGGACCGTGGTCAAGATAGCTGTTAAAGCCGACCAGCACCGCCGCCAGCCCGACAAAGCTGTGCAGCATTGCCACCAGCTCCGGCATTTCGGTCATTTCTACCTTCTTCGCCAGGCGAATGCCGATAGCACCGCCAATCACCATTGCCAGCAGGATCCAGGCGACGTTGCCGGTCTCCGGGCCGAAGATGGTGACGACCAGCGCCAGCGCCATTCCGCTGATACCGAAAATATTCCCCTGCTTCGAGGTTTCATGTTTAGACAACCCGGCAAGGCTGCAAATAAACAGGATCGCAGCAATGATATAGGCTGCAGTCACTAATCCGCCAGACATGGACTACCTCTCAGTTTTTACGGAACATTTTCAGCATACGCTGGGTGACGGTAAAGCCGCCGAAGATATTGATGCTGGCAATCAGCACCGCCACAAAGGACAGGAAGCTGACCCAGCCGCCATGGCCAATCTGCAACACCGCGCCGACCACAATAATGCCGGAGATGGCATTAGTGACCGACATCAGCGGCGTATGCAGCGCATGACTGACGTTCCACACTACGTAGTAACCGACCACGCAGGAGAGCGCAAACACGGTAAAGTGCGACAGGAACTCAGGGGGAGCGACATTGGCCAGCCAGCCAAACAGCACAATGGCCAGCACGATCAGACCATATTTACGCAGCGGCGAAGCAGGTTTCTCCGCCGGTTTTTCCAGCGGCGCGGCCGCTTTGGCCGCTTTTGGCGCAGCCGATACCTGAATAGGCGGCGCAGGCCAGGTGATTTCGCCATCGCGGATCACCGTCACGCCACGAATCACCACATCATCAAAGTCGATGGTGATCTCCCCGTTTTTTTCTTTACACAGCAGCTTCATCAGGTTGACCAGATTGGTGCCATAAAGCTGTGAAGACTGGGTTGGCAGACGGCTGGGCAGATCGGTATAACCAATGATTTTAACGCCGTTCGGGCTGGTCGTAATGGTGTCGGCAACGGTCAGCTCACAGTTACCCCCGTTTTGTGCCGCCAGATCGACGATCACACTGCCCGGTTTCATGGATGCCACCATCTCCGCCGTGATCAGCGTGGGGGCGGGTTTACCCGGGATCAGCGCGGTGGTCACAATAATATCGACCTCCTCTGCCTGGGCGGCAAACAGTGCCATCTCAGCCTTGATAAAGGCCTCTGACATCACTTTGGCATAACCGTCACCGCTGCCTGCTTCTTCCTCAAAGTCCAGCTCAAGGAATTCAGCGCCCATACTTTGTACCTGCTCTTTAACCTCAGGGCGGGTGTCGAAGGCGCGCACGATAGCCCCCAGGCTGCGTCCGGCACCGATGGCGGCCAGACCGGCCACGCCCGCACCGATCACCATCACTTTCGCCGGAGGCACTTTACCGGCGGCGGTGATCTGCCCGGTAAAGAAACGGCCAAACTCATGCGCCGCTTCAACAATGGCACGATACCCGGCGATGTTCGCCATAGAACTCAGCGCATCCAAAGACTGGGCACGCGAGATACGCGGCACCGCGTCCATTGACATGACGGTGACGTTACGCGCCGCCAGCTTCGTCAGCAGTTCCGGGTTCTGTGCTGGCCAGATAAAGCTGACCAGCGTGCTGCCGGCACGCGTCAGCGCAATTTCTTCCTCGGTCGGCGCGTTGACCTTCAGGACGATGTCGGACTGCCAGACCGTCACCGGGTCGGTGATGGTGGCTCCGGCAGCCTCAAATGCTGCATCTTCAAAACTGGCCAGCTTACCTGCGCCGCTTTCAACAGCCACGCTGAAGCCCAGGGCAATGAGCTGCTCCACCGTTTTCGGTGTGGCAGCCGCACGGGCTTCGTTAGGTAACCGCTCTTTGGTGATACCAATAAGCATAATCTTCCCTTTCTTCAGAGAGTACGAGGGGTGTTCTCCTGTTTCCGGCCTTTATGGCCGAAACACAGCCTGTTTCAAACTGCCTATAACCTACTGAATATACGTGATTCGATCCAGCCGCAGAGGGGGTGTTCGATGACTAACCTATAAAAATTCAGTTCTTACCCCTGCAAGCGATATATTGAGCCTGAATCACGGGGTTTCGAGCGCATAACGTGCTGCGATAAAATTTAACAATCAGAGATTTTTCTTAGTAAAAAACATTGATTAACAAAGCGTTAACGTTATAAGTACTAGCATTTACCACCTTAAGTGGTAAATAAAAGAAAAACGACACGATTCAGCCAGCTTTCTTCTTTATTCTGAAAACAGGAATGGTGCTGGCGCGCATTCCACACAAAATGGCTGAGACAGCGAACATTATTACATGTAATAATCATCCGCTAATCTGTTACACATCAAGAGTCCAGCACGTTTTCGTACTCATTTTTTGCGTAAGGCGAAGGATTAATTTTTATGAAGCTGAAGAACACCATTCTGGCATCAGCCCTGTTATCACTCACGGCATTATCCGCCCATGCGGCACAGGAACTGACGCCGGAGAAAGCCGCTGCGCTGAAACCGTTTGATCGGATCACCATTAACGGACGTTTTAACGCTCTCTACGAGGCCAGCGACGCCGTATCGAAACGTGCTGACGCATTGGGAGCCGCCTCCTACTATATTCAGGGTATCAATGATACTAACGGCAACGGCGGCAACTGGAATGTGACCGCTGACCTGTATCACGCCGATGCGCCTGCCGCGCCAAAAAATAAAGATCGCATCATTAACGGCGTGCGTGAGCTGACCAAAGCCGAAGCCTTCAGCCTTGAGCCTTACGATACCGTCAGCACCAGCGGCTTCTTCCGCAGCCAGCCTGATGTTAATGACGCCATCACCCGGGCAGCGAAAGAGAAAGGGGCGGCATCCTTCTTTATCGTTCGTCAGATTGATACCAACAGCGGTGGCAATCAGATGATCACCGCTTATATCTATAAGTCTGATGCACCGAAACGTCAGGTTCAGTCTCCTAACCTGATCCCGGCCGACTCTGAAGCCGGTAAAGCAGCGCTGGCAGCAGGCGGTGCGGCCGCGAAGAACGTCGAAATTCCAGGCGTCGCGTCCAGCGAGTCACCGAGCAAAAACGTAGGGCGCTTCTATGAAACGCAGAGTTCCACCGGGAAACGTTACACGGTAACGACGCGTGAAGGAAAAAGCGTACAGGAAGTCAATGCCATTACGGCCGCTCAGATGCAGCCGTATGACAGCGTGACCTTCACCGGCCACTTCAGCACGCCGACCGAGGTCTCTGAAGAAGTGGGCCGCCGGGCGATCGCCAAAGGTGCCAAGTACTACCATGTGACCCGCCAGTGGTCCAGCCAGAACGGCGGTAACCTGACCGTTACGGCCGATCTCTTCAAGTAAGTTCTTTCTGCAGGGCAGCCAGCGGCTGCCCTGTCATGCTGAATAATTCCCGCCTGTATTTGCATAGTAAGTCATTGCATCCTGCCGCCGCTGTCCGTAAAATCTCCCGCCACTTTCAGGCGTTTCGTTGCCTTTTCTGGTCTGGCATCCTGAGTTAAATCCAACATGGTCGTTACAACTGGTTTTTTATTCTGTAACCGGAGTTTTTTTTGGACAAAAAGTTAGGTCTTACCGCGCTGACAGCGCTGGTACTCAGCTCAATGCTTGGCGCGGGCGTATTCAGCCTGCCGCAAAATATGGCGGCGGTCGCCAGCCCGGCCGCCCTGCTGATTGGCTGGGCGATCACCGGTGTCGGGATTGTGCTGCTGGCGCTGGCCATGCTGCTACTCAGCCGCTTAAAGCCCGAACTGGATGGCGGAATTTTTACCTATGCCCGGGCCGGTTTCGGTGAACTGACTGGCTTCTGCTCAGCCTGGGGTTACTGGCTGTGTGCGGTGATCGCCAACGTCTCCTATCTGGTCATTGTCTTTTCCGCGATGAGTTTTTTCACCGATTCGCCGGGCCATGTAATTTTTGGCGACGGAAATACCTGGCAGGCCATTCTTGCGGCCTCGGTGCTGCTGTGGCTGGTTCACGGACTGGTTCTGCGCGGCGTTCAGACGGCGGCCAGTATTAATCTGATCGCAACGCTGGGCAAACTCCTGCCGCTGGGGCTGTTTATCCTGCTGGCGATTGCTGCTTTCCACTACGACCGCTTCTCCTTTGACTTCACCGGTCTGGCGCTGGGGAAACCCGTCTGGCAGCAGGTCAAAGACACCATGCTGATCACCCTGTGGGTGTTTATCGGGATTGAGGGGGCCGTCGTGGTCTCATCGCGAGCCAGAAACCGCCATGACGTTGGCCGCGCCACGCTGCTGGCGGTCAGCGCAGCGCTGGTGATTTACCTGCTGGTCACCCTGCTGTCACTCGGTATTGTTCCGCGAGCCGAACTCGCCGGAATGCGCAACCCCTCGATGGCCGGCCTGATGACGTCGCTGATCGGCCCCTGGGGCAATCTGGTGATCGTCGGCGGGCTGATCCTCTCTGTCTGCGGTGCCTATCTCAGCTGGACGATTATGGCCGCTGAAGTGCCGCTGGTGGCCGCCCTGCATGGTGCCTTCCCCCGCACCCTCAGCCGCCAGAATACCCGCGGAGCGCCTGCTGCCTCGCTGTGGCTGACCAACGGCTGCGTGCAGGTGTGTCTGATCCTGATCTGGCTGACGGGGGCTGATTACAATACCCTGCTGACGATCGCCTCTGAGATGATCCTGGTGCCGTACCTGCTGGTGGGGGCCTATCTGTTTAAAGTGGCGCGTCATTTACACAAGCCTGGCGCAATGATGATTGCGGTGGGGGCCAGCATTTACGGACTGTGGCTGCTGTATGCCTCCGGGCCCCTGCATCTGCTGCTGTCGGTCGTGCTTTATGCGCCGGGAATGGTACTGTTCCTGTTTGCCCGTCGCGGAGGACGCGGCGAAACGGCACTGCTTAAAGGGGAGAAAATGATGATGGTCATGCTGGTGGTGGCCACCCTGCCCGCCGTGTGGATGCTGACCCGCTGAGGGTCAGTATGCCGTCAGGGGGATCATCACGCTCAGTCGTTCGTCCTGCTGCTCAAGATCCACTGGCCGGGCGTACTCCTGACGAATCGCAGTCAGCTGGTTTTCTGACAGCGGATAAGGCAGCTGGATATCAAACGCATCAATCTGCTGCTGGTGCGCCAGCGTAATCAGCCGGGCGATATTAATCTCATCGCTGACCTGCGTTGAGATGATTTGCAGCGCCAGGTCTTTCAACGGGGCTTCCGAGGTCTGGGGTTCGCTGGCAGGCTTGCGGGTGATCATGCCAAAAAACGGGATCACGCCATAAATCGCGTCGACGAAGCTCCAGCGTTTCTTACAGGAAGCGGACAGGAATTCGGTATAGTTGAGGCAGATGCGATCACTGTACTGAGCTGAAGCCAGCTTCTCTTCTGACACTCTCTTCTCCTTATCCATTTCGACTCAAGAACTGCCCTGACAGGGGTCTGCAGGGTACGCCATCGCAGGCGGGGAATATAATGACATATTCGGCCAGGATTGTACTACATTCCCCCTACTATTTAACGCGGATTAATGGTCGTTGCGCTCAGGAAAGGATAAGCTGTCGTTCTCTTTAGCCAGAAAATCGGCCCTATGAACAAAATTGTATTTGTCGAAGACGATCAGGATGTCGGTGAACTGATTGCGGCCTATCTTGGGCGGCATGACATTGATGTTATTGTTGAAAACCGGGGCGATCGCGCAGAAGAAACCATCGCTGCAGCCAACCCTGACCTGGTGATGCTGGACATCATGTTGCCGGGGAAAGACGGGATGACGCTGTGCCGGGATTTACGCACGCGTCACAGCTGGACGGGGCCCATTGTCCTGCTTACCTCACTCGATAGCGACATGAACCACATTCTGTCGCTGGAGATGGGGGCAAACGACTATATTCTGAAGACCACCCCGCCGGCGGTGCTGCTGGCCCGTCTGCGTTTACACCTGCGCCAGGCGGGGGTCAGCGGCCAGAATGAAGAGATCGCACCGGGGATTGCGGGGCAGAAAGCTCTGCGCTTCGGCACCCTGAGTATCGATCCGATTAACCGTCAGGTGACGCTGTCAGAAGAGATCGTTGCCCTGTCGACGGCAGATTTCGACCTGCTGTGGGAGCTGGCCACCCACGCCGGCTCGATCCTTAACCGCGACGCACTGCTGAAAACCCTGCGCGGCGTTACCTACGACGGGATGGACCGCAGCATTGACGTGGCCATCTCCCGTCTGCGTAAAAAGCTGCTCGACAGCGCCACGGAGCCTTACCGAATCAAAACCATTCGTAATAAAGGCTATCTGTTTGCACCACACGCCTGGGATGCGCAATGAAGAAACTGTTTATTCAGTTTTACCTGCTGCTGTTCGTCTGTTTTCTGGTGATGGCGATGCTGGTCGGGCTGGTTTATAAGTTCACTGCCGAACGTGCCGGCAGGCAGTCGATGGACGATCTCATGAAAAGCTCACTGTATCTGATGCGCAGTGAGCTGCGAGAGATCCCGCCGCGTGACTGGAATAAAACTATCGATAATCTCGACCTCAACCTCTCTTTCAAACTGCATATAGAGCCGATGAGTAAATATCAGCTCGACCAGCGTACGCTGCATCGCCTGCGCTCGGGCGAGATCGTGGCGCTGGATGATGAATATACCTTCCTGCAGCATATTCCGCGCAGCCACTATGTTCTGGCAGTGGGACCGATCCCCTATCTGTTCTATCTGCATGAAATGCGCATTCTCGACATTGCCCTGCTGGCGTTTATTGGTATTTCGCTGGCCCTGCCGGTGTTTATCTGGATGCGTCCGCACTGGCAGGACATGCTAAAGCTGGAAAACGCCGCACAGCGTTTCGGTCAGGGGCATCTGGATGAGCGCATTCATTTTGACAGTGCCTCCAGCCTGTTACGCCTGGGCGTGGCGTTTAATCAGATGGCCGATAATATCAACACCCTGGTCGCCAGTAAGAAACAGCTTATCGACGGGATAGCCCATGAGCTGCGCACTCCGCTGGTACGCCTGCGCTATCGCCTGGAGATGAGTGATAATCTTACCGGAGCAGAGTCTGCTGCGCTGAACCGGGATATCGGGCAGCTGGAATCACTGATTGAAGAACTGCTGACCTACGCCCGTCTTGACCGGCCGCAGGTCAATCTGAACTTACAAACGCTGGATCTCGCCCGCTGGTTAGACGAACGGCTGGAGGACATCCGCTCCGTTCACCCGGAGTTTGATATTGCCCTGGAGACACCGCAGCGCGAAAATATTGGCGTGGCCGACACCCGCCTGATGGAGCGCGTGCTGGATAATCTGGTCAACAACGCCCTGCGCTATGCCAGCCAGCGCCTGCGGGCCAGCCTGTGGTTTGATGGCGAGATGGCATATCTGCAGGTGGAAGATGACGGCCCGGGTATTCCTCAGGATGAACGTCAGCGGGTGTTTGAGCCGTTTGTTCGCCTTGACCCCAGCCGCGATCGTGCCACTGGCGGCTGCGGGCTGGGCCTGGCGATAGTCCACTCCATAGCCCAGGCTTTTGGCGGCTATGTCACCATTGACAGCAGCCCGCTTGGGGGGGCCAGCGTGCGTTTCTGCTGGCCGGTTACCCCGGATCACCACTCTTAATCTGTTAATAAGGAATTCTATGTCTTCTGCCTATGCCCATCTGACACGTACCTTCCAGCGCCTCTCCCGCTTTGGCCATCTTTCTGCTATTGCCGGATGGGACATGATGACCATGATGCCCGCCGGGGGGAGTCAGGCGCGCGGTGAAGCGCTGGCCGAACTGAGCGTATTGCGCCATGAGATCCTGACGGCAAAAGACGTTGGTCTCTGGTTGCAGCAGGCACAGCAGGAGGATCTGGACGATGTGGCACAGGCAAACCTGTTTGAGATGCAGCGTGCCTGGCAGCAGGCCTCTTTGCTGCCCGCCTCGCTGGTTGAAGCTAAATCCATTGCCGGGTCTCGCTGTGAACATGCCTGGCGCACACAGCGTCCGGCCAATGACTGGACGGGGTTTGCCGCCAACCTGAAAGACGTGGTCAAACTCAGCCGGGAAGAGGCGGAGATCCGCGCCCAGGCCAGTGGCCAATCCCGCTATGATGCCCTGCTTGACGTCTTCGAACCCGGTATGACCAGTGAAAAACTGGATAAAACCTTTGGCGATCTGAAGCAGTGGCTGCCTGACCTGCTGCAAAGGATCGTGGACCAGCAGGCGGGCGAAAAAGTTGACCGCCCCGTCGGTCCCTTCCCACAGGCTTCGCAGCAGGCGCTGGGGCTGGCGATTATGCAGCAGCTGGGCTTTGACTTTACTGCCGGTCGTCTGGATATCAGCGCCCATCCCTTCTGCGGTGGCGTGCCGCAGGATGTGCGTATTACTACCCGCTACAATGAAGACGAGTTCATCAGTGCCATGATGGGGGTGATCCATGAAACCGGGCATGCCCGCTATGAGCAGAACTTACCGAAGCAGTGGGCTGACCAGCCCGTGTCGCTGGCACGCTCAACGGCCATCCATGAGTCACAAAGCCTGTTCTTTGAAAAGCAGCTGGGCCGCAGCCCGGCGTTCCTCAGTCTGATCCGTCCGCAGGTACAGCAGTTGCTTGGCGACAGCCCGGCGCTGAAGGAAGCGAACTTTATTGCTCTGAATCAGCGGGTTAAACCCGGGCTAATCCGCGTTGATGCCGATGAGGTCAGCTATCCGGCGCATATCATTCTGCGCTATGAAATCGAAAGCGCCCTGATCGCCGGTGAGATTGAGGTGGATGACATTCCCGCGCTATGGGATGAGAAAATGCTGGCCCTGCTGGGTCTGGACACCCGGGGCAATTACCGCGACGGCTGCATGCAGGACATTCACTGGACTGACGGTGCGTTCGGCTACTTCCCGACGTATACGCTGGGGGCAATGTATGCGGCACAGCTGTTCCAGGCGCTGAAGCGGGCTCTTCCTCAGGTGGACGAGCAGATCCGCCAGGGGGATTTGCAGCCAGTATTCCACTGGTTACAGCAGAATATCTGGCAGCATGGTAGCCGTTTCAGCACCCGCCAGCTGATCGAAAACGCCACGGGCGAAGATCTGAATCCGCACTATTTCCGCCAGCATCTGGAAAGCCGCTACCTGAAATAACCGCGTCATTAACCCGCCCCCTGTGCGTCCCGCGCAGGGGGAAATCCCCACGATCTCCCCGCTTGTACAATCGGTTACACGCCGATACCAATCACTCACGGAAAGCCCGCATTGATTCCCTTATAGTCTTTTCACCGGCCCCAGAGTGGGCTGACACCTGAACTAAACACCTTGAGGGTTTTGCAATGAAAAAATTATTTGCTCTGGTTGTCGCTGCTACAATGGGTCTGTCTTCTGTTGCCTTCGCTGCTGAAACTACAGCTGCACCTGCAACCAGCGCTGCACCTTCTGTCGCCACCACCACGACAGCGGCTCCGGCACCAGCGAAAGCGTCTGTTAAACACGTTAAGCATGTGAAAAAACACAAGAAAGCGGTAGCCCAGAAAGCGCAGGCTGCTAAAAAACACCATAAAGCAAAAAAAGCAGCGGATCAGAAAGCTCAGGCCGCGAAAAAGCATCACAAAGCCGCTAAAAAACCTGTCGCTCAGAAAGCCCAGGCCGCGAAAAAGCACCACAAAGCAGCAACCAAGCCGGTAGCACAGAAAGCTCAGGCCGCTAAAAAACACCACAAAGCAGCAACCAAACCTGTTGCTCAGAAAGCCCAGGCTGCCAAAAAACACCACAAAGCCGCTAAAAAACCTGTTGCCCAGAAAGCCCAGGCTGCTAAAAAACACCACAAAGCAGTAAAGAAAACCGCGCCTAAAGCGTAAGACTGACGGACGGGGTGCCCGCCACCCCACGCACATGAATTAACTTAAACACCCGGTCTTACCGGGTGTTTCTTTAAGGAGTTTCGGATGATGGTGCGTCGCTATTTATTCGAAATCATTCTGACTGTTATGATCATCTGTGGCCTGATTGCCGCCAGCTTTTACTTATAATGATGGTTACTGTAGTGTGCTGATATTTCATATTAATCTCCCTTTTCCAGCACTATCCGTCTATAGTTACTTCTCTAAGATAAATACTTATATCCACGCTTTTTCAGCCTGAGAAAAATATGCGTCTGACCGCTGTGTTATTGATGGGTTGCCTGGCTTTTTCGTTTTACACACACGCTGATGAAGAGGAACGGAGCGCCGCCGACACGAAAACGCTGTTCTTCGGTCAGGACGATCGCCAGCCGGTCCGTGATACCGGCTCTGCCCCCTGGGAAGCGATTGGTCAACTGGAAACGGCAAGCGGTAACCTGTGCAGCGCTACGCTGATCGCCCCTCACCTGGCCCTGACGGCAGGACACTGCCTGCTGGCCCCGCCGGGTAAACCGGACAAGGCCGTGGCGCTGCGGTTTATCTCCAGTGAAAACAATGGCTGGCGCTACGAAATCCACGATATCGAAGCGCGCGTTGACCCGGCGTTGGGGAAAAAACTCAAAGCTGACGGTGACGGCTGGATCGTACCGGCCCAGGCCGCCCCTTATGATTTTGGTCTTATTGTCCTGCGTAATCCGCCATCGGGTATTACCCCTATTCCGCTGTTTGCCGGGTCACGCAAAGATCTGACCGCGGCGTTAAAAACCGCCGGACGACGCGTAACCCAGGCAGGTTACCCGGAAGATCATCTTGATACGCTTTACTCTCATAGCGACTGCCTGATCACCGGCTGGGCGCAGAAAACCGTCCTGTCACATCAGTGCGACACCTTGCCCGGCGACAGTGGTTCTCCGCTGTTATTAAAGGTTGATGGCGAGTGGCAGTTGATTGCAGTACAAAGCTCGGCTCCGGCGGCAAAAGACCGCTATCTGGCTGACAACCGCGCCATCGCGGTGACCGCTTTCCGCGACAGTCTGGAAGCGCTGGCACAGTAAAAGAAGACGCAGGCGATTGCGGCCTCACTGGTGGCAAAATATCGCCCGGACAATCCCCTGCTGCTGACCAGGCCAGATAATGATGACACGATATACATCAGGTTAAGGTTGCCTCCCCGTTTGTCCGGGCAGGCAAAATTTACTGTGTCACCTGTTCCATCGCCTGCAGGATACGTTTTTCTGAGATTGGATAAGGCGTCCCCAGCTGCTGTGCGAAGAAGCTGACGCGCAGCTCTTCAATCATCCAGCGAATGTCCTGCACCTCTTCATCGTCCTTACGCTCTGGCGGCAGCTTGTTAAACCACTGCGTCCAGGCCTGCTGCACGGACTCCACCTTCAGCATCCGCGCCCGGTCGCTGTGCGGATCGACCGCCAGCTTCTCCATCCGGCGTTCAATTGCCTGCAGATAACGCAGCGTGTCACCCAGCCGTTTCCAGCCATTACCAGTGACAAAGCCCCGATAGACCAGGCCGCTCATCTGCGCTTTGATATCCGACAGCGCCAGCGCCATGGTCATATCCACGCGCCCTTTCAGACGCTTGTTAATCGCAAACACCGACGTCAGGATCTGCTCGACCTTTTTGGCAATCTCCACCACCGTATCGTTAAGTTCCGCACGGACCTTATCGTGCAACTGCGTGTAACCCTGCTCCTGCCAGGAAGGACCACCGGCTTCAGCGATCAGTTTATCGACACCGCAGGCAATACAGTCGTCAATCAAATCCAGCACTTTGCCGTAGGGGTTAAAATAGAGCCCCAGCTTGGCTTTGTTGGGTAACTTTTCGTGCAGGTATTTAATCGGCGAAGGGATGTTCAGCAGCAGCAGGCGTCGCTGCCCGCGCCACATCGCTTTTTGCTGTTCATGCTGGGTGTCGAACAGGCGAATGGCCACGCTGTCCTTCTCATCCACCAGGGCGGGCCAGGCTTTCACGCTGTAATGACCGCGCTTCTGCTCAAAGTGATCCGGCAGGTCGCCAAAACTCCAGATGTGCAGCCCACTCTGCTCCAGCCCGTCGTCTGCCACCTTTGACAGCGTTTCCTGCACCTTGCCTTTAAGCTGCAGTTTTAACGCGGAGAGATCTTTGCCCTCCGCCAGCCTGCGGTTATTTTCATCCACAATACGGAAGGTCATTTTAAGATGATCGGGCACCTGTTCCCACTGCCAGGCTTCGCGATCCAGCGTCACGCCTGACATGCGACGGAACTCACGCTCCAGGGCGTCCAGCAGCGGCAGGGCCAGCGGCGTGACGCGGCCGAGAAACGCATCCGCATAGTTGGGTGCCGGCACGAAGTTACGGCGTAACGGCTTCGGCAACGATTTGATCAGTGCAATCACCAGGTCACGGCGTACACCCGGGATCTGCCATTCAAAACCTTTTTCTTCCACCTGGTTGAGCAGCGGCAGTGGCACATATACCGTGACCCCGTCGGCGTCCGCCCCCGGTTCAAACTGGTAGCTAAGACGCAGCTTCAGGTTCCCCTGATGCCAGAAATTAGGATAATCAAGTTTGCTAACGTTCTCCGCGCCCTGCTTTATCAGCATCTCACGGGCAAAATTCAGGCGCTCAGGCTCTTCACGACTGACGGTTTTCCACCAGTTATCAAAATGCCGGGCCGAGATCACCTCCGCGCCGATGCGTCGGTCGTAAAAGGCAAACAGCGTCTCATCATCGACCAGAATATCGCGACGGCGGGACTTGTGTTCCAGCTCCTCGACCTCTTCCCGCAGCTTCAGGTTGGCTTTAAAGAAAGCGTGACGCGTCTGCCAGTCGCCCTCAACCAGCGCATGGCGAATAAACAGCTCACGCGACAGCATCGGATCGATCGGACCGTAGTTCACCTTACGCGCCGCCACAATGGGCAGGCCGTAAAGCGTCACTTTTTCACTGGCCATCACCGCGCCCTGCGCTTTTTCCCAGTGGGGTTCACTGTAGCTGCGCTTGAGTAAGTGCTGCGCGACCGGTTCGATCCATTCCGGTTCAATTCGGGCGGCAATGCGTCCCCACAGGCGGCTGGTTTCCACCAGTTCAGCGACCATCGTCCACTTCGGGGGCTTTTTGAACAGGCCCGACCCCGGGAAAATGGCAAAGCGGGCGTTACGTGCGCCAGTAAACTCCTGCTTGTCGGCATCTTTCTGTCCGATATGCGACAGTAAGCCGGTCAGCAGCGCCGTGTGGATCTCCCGTATTTCAGCCGGTTCGCTGTTCACCGGCAGGCCCAGCTCCCGCACCACCTGGCGCAGCTGGGTGTAAATATCCTGCCATTCGCGCACCCGCAGGTAGTTCAGGTAGTCTGTTTTGCATAAGCGGCGGAAGTGGCTGGATGACAGGGCTTTTTGCTGCTCCTGCACATAATTCCACAGGTTCACAAAGGCAATAAAATCCGAGTCTTTATCCGCAAAGCGCTGATGCTTCTCGTCGGAGGCCTGTTTTTTCTCTGCGGGACGTTCGCGCGGATCCTGAATGGAAAGCGCGGCGGTAATAATCATCACCTCGCGCACACAGCCATATTTCTGCGCTTCCAGCACCATTTTCGCCAGGCGGGGGTCAACCGGCAGTTGCGCCAGCGACCGTCCTGATGGCGTCAGCTCATAGTGCTGATTTTCACGCAGGGTGATGGCCCCGAGCTCTTCCAGCAGGCGTACGCCATCCTGAATATTACGCGGGTCGGGGGCTTCCACAAACGGGAAGGCGGCAATATCACCCAGCCCCAGGGCGGTCATCTGTAAGATCACCGATGCCAGGTTAGTTCGCAGAATTTCCGGGTCGGTAAACGCCGGCCGGTTGAGGAAGTCATTCTCGTCATACAGACGAATACAGATGCCCTCTGACACACGGCCGCAGCGGCCTTTACGCTGGTTAGCGGAAGCCTGAGAAATTGGCTCAATCGGCAGCCGCTGTACCTTCGTCCGGAAGCTGTAGCGACTGATACGTGCGGTACCCGGGTCAATCACGTATTTAATGCCCGGCACGGTGAGCGAGGTTTCCGCCACGTTGGTTGCCAGCACGATGCGCCGCCCGACGTGAGACTGAAACACGCGGTTCTGCTCGGCGTTGGACAGGCGGGCGTACAGCGGCAGCACTTCCGTATGCGGCAGATCGCGCTTCATCAGCGCATCGGCCGTATCGCGGATTTCGCGCTCCCCGCTCATAAAGATCAGAATATCGCCACGGCTTTCCTGGCCCAGTTCGTCCACCGCATCGAAAATAGCCTGCAGCTGATCGCGATCGGTATCTTCCACGTCTTCGACCACTGGCCGGTAGCGCACTTCGACCGGATAAGTCCGCCCGGACACTTCAATGACCGGAGCATCATGGAAATGGCGTGAAAAACGCTGCGGATCGATGGTCGCGGAGGTGATGATCACCTTCAGGTCGGGGCGCTTTGGCAGCAGCTCACGCAGGTATCCCAGCAGAAAGTCGATGTTCAGGCTACGCTCATGCGCTTCGTCGATAATGATGGTGTCATACTGCATCAGCAGGCGATCCTGCTGGATTTCCGCCAGCAGGATACCGTCCGTCATCAGTTTAACCTGGGTGGTATCCCCCACCTGATCGTTAAAGCGCACCTTATAGCCGACGCAGCCGCCTAAGGAAGTTTCCAGTTCGGCCGCAATTCGGTCGGCGACGGTGCGCGCCGCCAGGCGTCGGGGCTGCGTATGGCCAATCAACCCACGGATACCCCGCCCCAGCTCCATGCAGATCTTAGGCAGCTGTGTGGTTTTACCTGACCCGGTTTCCCCGGCCACAATCACCACCTGGTGATCGCGTATCGCCTCTGCGATGTCCTGCTTCTTCTGGCTGACAGGCAGATTTTCCGGATAACGGATAGTCGGCGTGGCGGCCCGGCGGGCACTGATGCGCTGCTCTGCCGCCGCGATATCGCCTTCCAGCGTTTCGATCAGCGCCTGGAGGGATGCGGGATTTTTTATTTTTTTCGCCCCGTGCAGGCGACGCTGCAGACGCTGGCGGTCGCGCAGCATCAGCGTGTCCAGCCGGGTAAAGAGCGGCGTCAGGGCAGAATGTGGCATGTCAGACATGGTAGTAAAACTCGCTTTGTCGCCGTTAATACGGGCAACATGGATTAAACAGGGGGTCAGAATTTTGCGTAGTGTAGCACAGACAGCGACTTAGCGTTTTATCCGCCCCCTTCGTCTTATTCAATATTTTCGAACATTGATATCGAAAACTCGCACTTACACTGTCCGGCATTTATCCGTAGAGTGTCAGGCATTGAGCGGAACGTTATCCGCATGACACAACAGGAAAAAACGCCATGAGCAAAGTATTAGTACTGAAATCAAGTATTCTTGCCGGTTATTCACAGTCTGGTCAGCTGGCCGACCACCTGGTTTCCGAATGGAAAGCCGCTCATCCGGGCGATGATGTCACCGAACGCGACCTGGCCGCCAATCCGATCCCGGTTCTGGACGGCGAGCTGGTCGGCGCACTGCGTCCTTCCGATGCGGCCCTGACTCCCCGTCAGCAGGAAGCGCTGGACCTGTCCAACGAACTGATTGCCGAACTGCAGGCGCACGATACCATCGTGATCACCGCCCCGATGTACAACTTCAACATCCCAACGCAGCTGAAGAACTACTTTGACCTCGTTGCCCGTGCTGGCGTGACTTTCCGCTACACCGAGCAGGGCCCGGAAGGCCTGATTAAAGGGAAAAAAGTGGTGGTTCTGTCAAGCCGTGGCGGCATTCACAAAGATACACCAAGCGATCTGCTGACCCCTTACCTGACGCTTTTCCTCGGCTTCCTGGGGATGAGTGATGTTCAGTTTGTGTTTGCTGAAGGGATTGGTTATGGCCCGGAAGTGGCTGCCAAAGCGGCCAGCGATGCGAAAGAAGTGATTTCTCAGATTGTCACTGCCTGATAGCGTTCGACCAGGTTGAGCTTACCCTCCTCAACCTGCGCGGTGGCACTGTGTCAGTGCCACCGCTACTTCTGTAACCACTGACCGTTAATTCCGCGAACATACTCCCCACTTTTCGCCCGCTCTATCAGCTTTTTACCCGCAATACCGGCCACTTCACGCGTGGTGAGATTATTCTGCTGCGCCAGACGTTGATACTGATGCTCTCGCCCTTGGTTAATTTGCTTCACCAGCGTCAGGGTTTCCGCATCCTGTTGTACGGCGGCAATATAGCCATTTAGCGTTTCCCCTACCCGCCCCTGCTCACGCGCCTGATCGAGCGTCAGGGCCATCGCCGCTGGCGACATCAGCAGACAACTCAGCAGTACGCCGCAGTAAAATCGTTTCATGTTGGCACTCTCCTCAGAACAGCCCGCTCTGGTTTTTTAACAAGGCTTCCACGTCCTTATCCACCTTGATATGAATTTCATGCTCAATTTTGACATTCATATTGATGGTGATCGGTTCTTTCGGCGCGGCCAACTCAATGCGGGGGATGCACCCGCAGAGCAGGATCGTACCGCTGGCGATCCACAGGTTAGTCAGGGCTTTCATCACTGGTTTCCTTTTGCGACGGCAGGGTGGCGTTCTGTTCCACCCAGGATTGCAGGTTATCGCCAAAGCGCAGGCTCCGCCAGAGCTGGAACAGGTTTTCCTGCTGCGTATAATTGAGCGATACCCGCTGATTTCTGTTACTGAAACGGCTGGTGCCATCCACTTTAGCGGCCATGTTCATCACGCCAAGGTTATCAAGATCCAGGGTCGCCCAGCTGCGCGATATTTCCATGTAACGCAGCCAGTCAATCGCCATCCCGGCGGCCATGTTATTGCTGCTGATCGTATCAGCCATGTCTTTATCCATGCGTACGGTCAGCGGCCCGCTATTGGCCACCCAACCGTCCTTAATCAGCCAGTGGGCGTTGTTCAGCCACAGCGGCAGCGCACCGTTAATATGTCCGGACATCGCCACCTGTTTGATTTTCATGGCGGTGACAAGCTCCGATAAGCTGAGGTGGCTGACCTTTATCGTCGCGGCCTGCGTCTGCGGCATCTGCAGGCTGGCAAGGCTGAGTTTTCCCCCTAACAGATCGAGACTGACGTCGCTCAAGGTAAGCGGATAACGCGCACTCCAGGGATACCAGCCCTGCAGGTCTGCCGCGATATTCTGCATGGCAAACTGGTTTTTGATCTCCCGGATACGCAGCGATACCGGGCCACGGGCACCAAAATACCAGCGGTGATCTTCAAGACGGAAAGGTAATGAGAAATCGACACCGTCAAATTCATTGTCAGGCAACAGTGCGCTACCGTCACTGACCAGCCAGTGACCGCCCGCCTGCAGGCCCTGATCGCTGGCCGCAGAGAAAGCCACCTGCGCTTTCAGCGTCCCTCCCTGAATAGCCAGCTTGAGGTCAGGGCTGATCAGCGGCTGAAATACCGTCAACGGCTGCTCCGGCCACCACATCTGGCCGCGCAAGCGGTCGCCATCCCAGCGGCCGCCTACCTGAACCGGGCCGATTCTTTGTGCCTGCAGGCTCCCGCGGAACAGGAACCACGCGGGATCGCGCCCCTTCACCACCAGCTTCAGCGTCGAGGGAGGCAGGTAACCTCCACCGCCAAAGCGGGTATCTTTCGCTTTCAGGTTAAGCTGCCCGTTAAAGGAGGGCGCACCCGGATCTCGCTGCCAGCGGATCGGCGTGTCCAGCGACAGCCTGGGGGCAGACATGGTGACGCTACCGTAAGCCAGCCGATCGAAGCCGGTGGACAGTGACGAGAGTTCGATTAACCGGTCCTGCCAGCGCCCGTGGCCTTTGACATCCCACCTGGCCGCCAGTGGCATCAGATAGCCATCACCCCAGTAACGCCACAACCACTGGCCTTTGTCCGGCCAGAACGCCGTGGCACGTCCGTCCAGATGCAGGCGAAAACGTCCCGTTTCTGCATCATGAGCGCTGAGAATAGCCTGCAGGCGGCCCTCGATCCCGGCCGAGGAGATCGAGACGCCCGCCAGTGGCCAGCGTGCCTCATCCACCTCCAGCGTGGACAGCAGCCGCCCTTTCATACGCAGTAGCGCACCCGGCCGCATCAGCACCTGCGGGTCGAGCAGCGGCCCATGAAGATCCCCGGGCAGCCCGGCAAAAAATTGCAGTCGGTCCAGCTTGCTCTCCCCAGTCAGGCGAAACGGCAGCTGGCTGTTGACCCAGTCCAGACGACCGGGGCCAAGGGTAAGCACCACGTTGCCTTTACCGCCACGTCCCTGAGTCAGCATGTTGACGCGCCCCGCCACTTTTGTTGCCGCCAGCCCCTGCGTCCAGCCATCGGCAGTGAAGGCGAAACCGCCGGAGAGCGGCTGTCCGGCCCAGGGCCAGTTCCATCGCCCCTCGCGGACCGAAATGCTTTCCTGGTTAATAAACCAGGGCAGGGTCAGCAGCGGCTCAGGCTGTTTGCTGGCCGTCACCACCAGCGATCCCTGCTGCTGCTGCCAGCTTAACGTCAGATGCAACGGGTCCGGCACGGCGGCCAGCGCCAGATCGCCCTCCAGCGACCCGTTTTCCGGCACGCCATCGGGGATCGCGGGCAGGGTCAGCGTTCCGCTCAGTCTGACGGGCTCAGGGACACCCGGAGCCTGCAGGGTCAGGGTGTTCAGCGCCAGCTGCTGGCCGTTAAGTTCGGCATCCAGCGACAGATTTTTGCCCTGATAATGCAGGTGCTGCCGGCGGGGATCCAGTTCCAGCTGGAGCTGACCGGCCCAGGTCTGCCACGGGTCAATGCTTAACTGCCCGACGGTAACACTGGCGGCAGGTAACAACTGCTGCCACTGCGCCAGCGTACGCGGTGCGCTGTCATCGTCTGCGGCCGCCAGCGCGCTGGCACAGACCGAGCGGATGGTCGCCGTATCAACGGCAAGCTGCCAGCGACCCTGGTGATAACCGAGCGCCACACCCTGCACATCGGCCAGTTCACAGTCGCCGGCGTAGTAATGGATACCCGGCAGGTGCAGCGCACCCTGGTGCCAGCGGGGATTACCGTCAAGGGAGATGGTGGTATTGACAGGCAGCCAGATGCCCGCCAGGCGGGGAAGCCACTGGCTGACGGTCAGATAAGTACCGGTCAGCAGCAGGGCTGCGACGATCAGTACCGCAAGCGTAATTTTCCAGCCCCGGTTCATGGCTGCCATATCCTTTTCACTCCGTGATTATCCTGTGAATGATGGCATGGAAAGCCAGCAGGGTGAAGTTTTTCGCCATTAATCAAGTGATTCGCTGTTTTTTACATCAGCTAACTGCACCGGCCCCTGCCGTAATGCCGATAACTTGTTACACTGCTGTATTACTTACGCACGGCTAAAGGAAAACGGCGATGAAACTTGCGGTATATAGCACTAAGCAGTATGACCGGAAATACCTCACACAGGTCAATGAAGACTACGGGTTTGAACTGGCGTTTTTCGACTTCCTGCTGAGCGAACATACGGCGAAAAACGCCGTGGGCTGCGATGGCGTCTGTATTTTCGTTAACGATGACGGCAGCCGTGCCGTGCTGGAAGAGCTGGCTGAGCTGGGCATCAAGTTTATCGCCCTGCGCTGCGCCGGGTTCAATAACGTCGATCTTGATGCCGCGCGTGAACTGGGTATCCAGGTGGTCAGGGTACCGGCATACTCACCTGAGGCGGTGGCTGAACATACGGTGGGGATGATGATGACCCTGAACCGGCGTATTCACCGTGCCTATCAGCGCACCCGCGATGCGAACTTTTCCCTCGAAGGCCTGATTGGTTTCAATATGCACGGCCGCACCGCCGGGGTCATCGGCACCGGGAAAATCGGCATTGCTACAATGCGTATTCTGAAAGGTTTTGGCATGAAGCTGCTGGCCTTTGATCCCTACCCCAGCCCACAGGCGCTGGAGCTGGGCGCAGAGTACGTTGATATCAAAACCCTGTTCAGCCAGTCCGATGTTATCACCCTGCACTGTCCGCTGACCGACGAGAACCATCACCTGCTGAACAGCGCGGCGTTTGCCCAGATGAAAGATGGCGTAATGGTGATCAACACCAGCCGGGGTGCCCTGATTGATTCCCAGGCGGCAATAGACGCGCTGAAGCAGCAGAAAATTGGCTCCCTGGGGATGGACGTCTACGAAAATGAGCGTGATTTATTCTTTGAGGATAAGTCTAACGATGTGATCCAGGATGATATTTTCCGCCGCCTGTCTGCCTGCCATAACGTGCTGTTTACCGGGCATCAGGCCTTTCTGACGGCAGAAGCCCTGACCAGTATTTCGCAGACTACCCTGGAAAACCTGCGTCTGCTGGAAAAAGGCGAACCCTGCGATAACGTGCTGAATGCCGGTTAATCTCCGGTGCCTGTAAATAAAGACGGAACACTCAGCTGAGCATCGCGTGCCGACCGGTAAAAACGGTCGGCTCCCGCAGCGGTACCTGGGCCCTGACTGACTACGTTAACTCACTCAGCGCGCGCAGCTGCCGTTCATCAGCGCAGTTTCACCGCAACGACGTCCGTTCGCCATCTGACACATTCCCACTGAACTGCCGTCCAGCTGGCGGGACAGCGCCAGCGTACCGCCAGCGTTTGAGCAGGCGCTCTCTGCCAGGTCAGCCATCACCACCCGGGACGGCACGTGGGCCGCTGTCGCCTGCTGAGGCGGTTCATTATCACTGTCGCTGCTACAGGCTGAGAGTAATAAAGCGGCTGCCGCCAGCAAAAATGTCGCTGCTTTCATCTGGTAAACTCCGGGTAACGTGCGCTGAAATGCGAAGGCCAGCATATGCTACGTTCCCTGTCAGGTCGATAGTTGTCACGTATTTTTACAAAATGATCTTCAACTAAATATCAATAGCCTGCCGTCTTATTTTATAACTAGCTGTTTGAGTTAAGTGAATGGCGCGGTGAGGGGCCGTTTTATGATTGTCGATTTGTTATTACGCATTGCGCTGGCGGGGGCGCTGGGTGGCCTGATCGGGCTTGAGCGCCAGCTGCGGGCTAAAGAGGCCGGGCTGCGAACCCACATTCTGGTCGGCATTGGCAGCGCGATGTTTATGATTGTCTCAAAGTATGGCTTCGACGACATTCTGGCCCGCGATCACGTGGGTCTGGATCCCAGCCGAATCGCGGCTCAGGTGGTCAGCGGTATGGGGTTTCTCGGGGCCGGGACGATTATCATTCAGAAACAGGTAGTTAAAGGACTGACGACCGCTGCCGGGCTGTGGGTCACCGCCGCCATCGGCCTGGTCATTGGCAGCGGCATGTATGAGATTGGCATTTACGGCACGCTGCTGGCGCTGCTGGTGCTGGAAACGTTTCGTCGCATCAGCTACTGGCTGATTGGCCGCCACCATACGCTGATTTTTCACCTGAAGGCGAAGAGCGTGCCGCTGGTCCTGATGGCATTACAGCACCAGCAGGTGCGGACAGGCCAGGTTTCGGTGGTCAACCGGGATGCCGAAAGTGGATTGTGTGAAATGATGGTAGATGTGACACTGTCACGAAAGCGTGAACCGCATCAGCTCTATGATGTGCTGCTGGAAATCAAAGGCGTGCAGTCAGTAGAAATGCACTGAAGCCTGAAAAGATCATGTCAGTCAGGCAGAATCGTGCCAGGCTGGAGGCACTACGTTTTGGTACGGACTGACGTCACGTCATCTGCACCGTTTTTAACTTTGTTACAGGAGAGAAAAATGTCTGATAAACCGATTATGGTGGTGGCCACCTTTGCTGCGGCAACCGGTAAAGGCAATGAGCTGTATGACGTGCTGAACCGCTGCGTGGCCCCGAGCCGCCTTGATGAAGGCAACGTGCATTATGATTTATACCGCAGCGTGGAAAACAGTGACCTGTTCCTGTTCCACGAAACCTGGAAAAGCGCTGCTGCCATTGAGCTGCACGAATCGCAGCCTCATTTTCAGGCCCTGCTGGCAGGTGTAAAAGATCTGCTGGCCGCACCGCCCGTGATCACGAAAATGTAAACAGTCATGATGTGGGTCGATCGTGACAAACGATCGACCCTTTACCGCCCTCTTTCCCTTCAGCGGTTTATTTCAGTAAACGCGCCCGGCACGATTTCCCTTTGATCTTCACATCTTTCAGCTGCCCCATCACCTGGCGCGCCTGTGACTGACGGATGGCAACATATGCCTGCGTCGGACCAATATCAATCTTGCCGACCTGATCGCCGGTCAGCCCACCGTCGCCGGTCAGGGCACCGAGAATGTCTCCCGGTCGGATTTTCGCTTTACGGCCGCCGTCCAGGCTCACCGTGACCATCTCTGCCGGCAGCGCTTTCGCCGCCACAGACTTCAGCTCTGATACGTTGCGCCAGGCCAGCTTCTGTTGCAGATAATCTTCCAGCGCATGGGCGCGCACCATCTCATCCTGGGCGACAAAACTAACCGCGCATCCTTCCTGACCGGCGCGGGCAGTACGGCCAATACGGTGGACGTGCACTTCCGGGTCAAAAGAGAGCTGATAGTTAACCACCATCGCCAGTGACTTGATATCCAGCCCGCGTGCGGCCACATCGGTAGCGACCAGTACGCGGCAGCTGCCGTTAGCAAAGCGGATCAGAACCTGATCGCGATCGCGCTGCTCAAGGTCGCCGTGCAGCGCCAGCGCACTGATGTTCGCAGACTCCAGCGCATACGCGATGTCATCACATTCCCGTTTGGTGTTGCAGAACACGACGCAGGAGGTGGGCTGACGGTCACTCAGCAGGCCAATCAGCGCGGTCAGTTTTTCCCGCGGGCCGGCCTCGTAGAAGGTTTGTTCAATAGACGGTAAATCGGAGACATCGCCCGTTTCCACAGTCAGCGGATCGCGCTGAATACTCTGGCTGATCTGGGCAATACCCTGCGGCCAGGTAGCGGAAAACAGCAGCGTCTGGCGGGCCTGCGGACAGTGGCGGATAATGCTGTCGATATCGTCGCGGAAGCCCATTTCCAGCATGCGGTCGGCTTCATCCAGCACCAGCATATTGATGCCATCCAGCTTCAGGGTTTCACGCTTCAGATGGTCAAGAATACGCCCGGGTGTGCCGACAACAATCTGCGGAGCATGCACCAGCGAATCACGCTGTGCGCCGACTGGCTGGCCACCGCACAGTGTGAGAATTTTAATGTTCGCGGTAAAACGCGCCAGACGGCGCAGCTCTTTAGCCACCTGGTCGGCCAGTTCGCGGGTCGGGCACAGCACCAGCGCCTGAGTGACGTACTGGCTGGCATCTACGCGATGCATCACGCCCAGACCAAAGGCGGCAGTTTTACCGCTGCCGGTTTTCGCCTGTGCGCGCACATCCCGCCCCGCAAGAATAGCAGGCAGCGATTCAGCCTGTACCGGCGTCATGTCGAGGTAGCCCAGTTCAGTAAGATTTTCGATCTGGCTGGCGGGAAGTTGGGTCAGGGTAGAAAAAGCAGTCACGGAAGAACTCTCTGATAAAACGGACAGGATTAATGGCGCTGATTGTAGCAGATAAGCGCAAGGGACGGGGAGAAAAGCGCTGGCGATAACGTCGCGCAGCGCTGTGTATTATGTAGTCCGACTAAGATAAAACCAACGCGATTAACAGCCAGAAAATCAGACAGGCTGCCACCATCGCAATCCAGGTATTTCTCCGGTTCCATTTCATGTGTATTCCTTCTCCTTCGTTTCGTTCTTAGCCGTTATATCAATCTGCTCACGGCGTAAGACGAAAGTCTCGGCGGCAATTATAGTAAAGCCTGGCCCTGAATGTCGCCTGTTTATTCGCATTCCGGGCGTAAGTTAAGGCTCAGGGAGTTTTCCTGACGGGCAGGCGCTCTGAGAAGAAAAAATTAGCACTGACGCTTACGGTGTTAACGGCATCCGGGCAGAAAACTTGAGGGGTTTAATATATTTCGTCATTGGATTGTGCTGGGGCGGGAAAAAATAAGAGGAATGAAGCGTCAACAGCGGGACCCCGCCCTGTCAGCAACGGTGACAGGACGGGCCACTGACGGGATCAGCGATCGTTGAACGGATCTTTTTTATCGTCGTCGCTGTCATCCCGCGTGCGCGGAATTTCACCATGCTCGTTGGGATTATCCCTGGCCGGGTGCGGATCTTTTTCCGGTTTGGTCTTTGATTTATCCTGTGACATTACGCCCTCCTCTCGTTGAGATGATTAAGCGTAGTTGATGGCGCGCCGCCCTTCAATTAACGCAGGTCAATGAATGCCTGCGCCAGCCATTACAGGTTAGCAACATCTATATAGAGCGATTTATCTATATTGGTCGACGAGACGGTGGCTTCAGTAAAGGCATACTCTGCTCTGTCACCACTGCGATCCAGCGGCAGGGCCTCGAAATCGAACAGTTCCCTGTCGGCTAACTGGCTTGGGCTGATGTTCTGGATCGACTTAAAGACGCTGTCGACCCGACCCGGCGTTTTTTTATCCCACTCGGTCAGCATGGCTTTGATCGCCTGCCGCTGAAGGTTCTCCTGCGAGCCGCACAGATTGCAGGGAATGATCGGGAAGTCTTTATGTTCCGACCAGGCAATCAAATCTTTTTCCCGGCAGTAGCTCAGCGGACGGATCACGACGTTTCGTCCATCGTCAGAACGCAGCTTCGGGGGCATCGCCTTCATTTTTGCACCGTGGAACATATTGAGGAACAGCGTCTCAACGATGTCATCCATATGGTGGCCAAGGGCGATTTTGGTGGCACCAATTTTCTCGGCAAAGGAGTACAGCGTGCCGCGACGCAGGCGTGAACATAAACCACAGGTGGTTTTTCCTTCCGGTATCTTTTCCTTCACCACGGAATAGGTGTCTTTATCCACAATATAATAAGGGATATCAAGACTGTCGAGATAGGCGGGTAAAATATGTTCCGGGAAGCCAGGTTGTTTCTGATCCAGATTAACCGCAATGACTTCGAATTTGATGGGGGCTACTTTTTGCAGCGCCAGCAAAATATCCAGCATAGCAAACGAGTCTTTGCCGCCGCTCATGCAGGCCATCACAACGTCATTCTCTTCAATCATGTTGTAATCAGTGATGGCAAGGCCAACATTTCTTCTGAGGCGCTTCTGGAGTTTATTCATCTCCAGGGTTTCTTTTCGTACATCGACTTGATTCATAAATACTTCTCTGGATCCTGATGGCTTTAGAACGACGTGATTCTGATTACAGTCTGGAGGGCCATTATACGGAAGTTTCCCAGCCCGGGAAACATCAGAAATACAGAGGGTTCTCGCTGTCCGGCGCAGGCGGGTGGATGTCTCTGCCCGCCCTTAAGCCAGCCCGGGCCGGGTCACGACGTTACTGGTAAGGTGGTGGGTCAATAATCGGATGGGGATCGGCCGGTGGCGGATCGGGTAAGGGCTGAGGTATCGGCGTCGGGCCCGGCACGGGAACGGGGTCGCTTAGTGGTTCTGACAGGCGAATCGACGTTATCTGGTTAGTTAACATGTCTTCCTCCTCATACAGTGTAGGAATAGTAAGCGTAGGACATCTGACGGCGCTGGCAAACGCGCAAAAAAAAGCCGGCGGTTAGGCCGGCCTTGTACGAATCAAATGTGCTATGCATTAATTCAAAAAAAGGAAGTAAGACAATATGGAGCGCAACGCCCATCGCTTGACGTTGCATTCACCTGCGAGAAAGAGTTTGCCCTGATCGACACCAGAATTTATTGACGTCGATCAGCTTTCGTCACGTTATTGCCCCATCCCTGCCTCACATATTCTTATTTATCACAACCATTTACGTTTCCGTAACCACCAGGCAACGCCAATAACCAGCAGCATCAGCAGCATGCAGAACGTGGGGAAACCGTAGCGCCACTCACCGCCGGGGATCCCCCCCAGATTGACGCCAAACAGCCCGGTAAGAAAAGTCGTCGGCAGGAAAACCATCGCCAGCAGTGACATGGTATAGGTTCTGCGGTTCATGGCCTCGGCCATCACCGTGGTGATTTCATCGGCCAGTACGCCGGTGCGCGCCACGCTGGCATCCAGATCGTCCAGCCCTCGCCCTAAACGGTCAGCAATATCCTGCATCCGGCGGCGATCGTCGTCGCTCATCCACGGCAGGCGTTCGCTGGCAATACGGGAAAACACGTCACGCTGTGGGGCCATATAACGACGCATAATAATCAGCTGCTTGCGGATCATCGCCAGCTCACCGCGCGGCGGCACCTGCTGATCCACCACCGCGTCTTCCAGCTCGATAATTTTATCGTGCAGTTCCTCGATAAACTCACTGGTGTGGTCGGTCAGCGCATCACAGACGTCCACCAGCCAGCTGCCACCGTCTACCGGGCCGATGCCGTTCTTCAGGTCGGTCAGCACTTCATCAATGGCAAACACTTTGCGCTGCCGGGTGGAAACGATCAGCTTTTCATTAATAAATACGCGGATCACCACCAGCTGCTCCGGCCGCGATTCGCTATTAAGATTAATGCTGCGCAACGTAATCATTGTGCCGTCGCTCAGGCGGTTAACGCGCGGGCGCATGCTGTCTCCGCCCAGCGCGTCGCGCACCGTGTCCGGCAGCAGCGGGGTAGATGCCAGCCAGTCCGCACTTTCACGATGGGTATAATTCAGGTGCAGCCAGCACGGCCTGTCACAGGTCAGCACATCGCTGTCGTCAATCGGGATTAACCCGCCCTTTCCATCCAGCTGACACGAAATGATCGCATCTGAGACCTGTAATGATTTACCCGCAATGACTTCCACGTTTGTATCACCCTTAACCTAATCAATGCGATACAGTCTAGCCTGAAGGACGCCAGTTGCAAAATGTGCTATCGCCGTCTGCCGCAGGATTGCCGCCGGCAGCCCGGCCGTTAAAAGTCGATCCCCGTCACGAAAAACAGTTATTCCTGCCCGCCCCCCTTGCTAACCCACGGCGACTAAGGAAATATCGCTGCAACATACACAGGATTGCTACTGATTTTCAGGCAAAACCTAAACTGCTTTGATGCGCCATGCCGGCGACGTTGAAGCAGTTTAGGTTTTTTTTTGGCCTGAATTCACTAACGGGCCACAGACAACGATGTCGGAACCAGGAGCATACGATGAAGTACCAGCTTTTATCAGAAGAGATCCTGCAGGGAGTGGGCGGTAAAGAGAACGTCAGTTCGGTGGTGCATTGCGCCACCCGCCTGCGCTTTAAACTGAAAGACAGCCGAAAAGCCAATACGGCTGCGCTCAAGGCCAATGCCGGTGTGATTATGGTGGTAGAAAGCGGCGGTCAGTATCAGGTGGTGATTGGCAACCATGTCAGCGAGGTGTATCAGGCGCTGCTGTCGACGGCGGGCCTGAGCGAGGGCGATGACGACCAGCAAGACACGCAGGACAAGGGGTCGCTGTTTGCCCGCTTTATTGACATCGTTTCCGCAATTTTCACCCCGTTTGTCGGCGTGATGGCCGCGTCCGGTATTCTTAAGGGCCTGCTGGCGCTGGCGCTGGCCTGTGGCTTAACGTCAGAAACCACCGGGACCTATATCACTCTCTCTGCGGCCGGGGATGCGGTGTTCTACTTCCTGCCTGTTCTGCTCGGCTATACCGCCGGGAAGAAATTTGGCGGCAATGCGTTCACCACCATGATTATCGGTGCCGCGCTGGTACACCCGATGATGATGTCCGCGTTTACCGCCTCTCAGGCGGGCAGTCCTCCGCTGCACTTTTTCGGTATCCCGATGATCCTGATTAACTACAGCTCTTCCGTGATCCCGATTATCTTCGCTGCCTGGTTCTCCTGCCTGATCGAGCGCGTGGTACACAGCCGCCTGCCGGGGTCGGTGCGTAACTTCACCACACCGCTGATCTGTCTGGCCATTGTCGTTCCGGTCACTTTTATGCTGATAGGCCCGGTCGCCACCTGGGTAAGCCAGATGCTCGCAGCGGGTTATCTGCATGCCTACAGCTTCAGCCCGACCTTCGCCGGGGCCTTTATGGGGGCTTTCTGGCAGGTCTGTGTGATCTTCGGCCTGCACTGGGGGCTGGTGCCGATCATGCTCAATAACCTTGCTATTCACGGCGCAGACACCCTCCTCCCGCTGCTGATGCCCGCAGTTCTGGGCCAGGCCGGGGCGACACTTGGCGTGCTGCTGCGTACCCGGGATGTGAAGCTGAAAGGGATTGCGGCTTCGGCCTTTAGCGCCAGCCTGTTCGGTATTACCGAACCTGCCGTGTACGGCGTCACCCTGCCGAACCGTCGTCCGTTTATCTTTGGCTGCATCGGTGGTGCCATGGGGGCTGCTGTACTCGGCTTCTTCCACACCACCAGCTATTCATTTGGCCTGCCCTCGGTGTTTACCTTCAGCCAGGTGGTGCCAAAAACTGGTTTTGATGCCAGCGTTGTCGCCGCCATCGTCGGCGCGCTGATCGCCTTTATTTTCGCGGCCCTCGCCACCGCGCTGTTTGGGCTGCCGGCGGTGAAAGAGGCAGAGGCTGTGACGACGGACCTTCCGGCTGCCGCTGTCAGTCCCGATCTGCTGCATAAGCAGACGCTATCCAGTCCGATGAGCGGTGCTGTCGTGGCGCTGGAGCAGGTGCCGGATGAAACGTTTGCCAGCGGCCTGTTGGGAAAAGGCATGGGGATCCAGCCGACGGAAGGCCGTGTGCTTTCCCCGGTAAACGGTACTGTGGCGTCCCTGTTCCGCACCCGCCATGCCATTGGACTGGAAGCGGACAACGGCGCTGAAGTCCTGATCCATGTCGGCATCGACACCGTCAAACTCGATGGCCTGCACTTTACGGCTCACGTCAGCCAGGGCGACACCGTGCGCGTCGGTGATCTGCTGCTGGAATTCGATATCCCGGCGATCCGGGCGGCGGGGTATGACCTCACCACACCGGTACTGATCAGTAACAGTGAAGACTACATTGATGTGCTGGCCGCCAGCCCACGGCAGGAAGTGGCCGCCGGTGAGCCGCTGCTGACGCTGATTAAATAATCATTTATAAGGAGAGCACAATGACACAACGTTTCCCACAACATTTTCTCTGGGGTGGCGCCGTTGCCGCAAACCAGGTCGAAGGCGCATGGCAGACCGATGGCAAAGGGATTTCCACCTCTGATTTACAGCCTCAGGGTATCTTTGGTCAGCGCGTGGTGCGTCAGGAGGGAGATTTTGGCATTAAGGACGTGGCGATTGACTTTTATCACCGCTACCCGGAGGACATCAGGCTGTTCGCAGAAATGGGCTTTACCGTGCTGCGGACTTCCATTGCCTGGACGCGGATCTTCCCGGAAGGGGATGAAAGCCAGCCAAATGAGGCCGGGCTGGCCTTCTATGACCGCCTGTTTGACGAGATGGCGAAATACAATATCGCGCCGCTGGTCACCCTTTCCCATTATGAAATGCCGTACGGACTGATTAAGAAGTACGGCGGCTGGGGAGATCGTAAAACTATCGACTGCTTTGTCCACTATGCCGAAACGGTGTTCGCCCGCTACAAAGAGAAAGTGAAGCACTGGCTGACCTTCAATGAAATCAACATGTCGCTCCACGCGCCGTTTACCGGCGTAGGTCTGCCGGAAGACAGCGATAAACAGGCCGTCTATCAGGCTATCCATCATCAGCTGGTGGGCAGTGCGCGCGCGGTAAAGGCCTGTCACCGGATCATACCGGATGCAAAAATCGGCAATATGCTGCTGGGGGCGATGCTCTATCCGCTCAGTCCACTTCCGGCCGATCTGCTGGAGACGCAAAAGCAGAACCGTGACTGGCTGTTCTTTGGCGATGTCCAGACGCGTGGCTACTACCCAGCCTATATGACGCGCTACTTTAAAGAAAACGGCATCCGGCTGGCGATCACGGAGCAGGATAAACAGGATTTGCGCGAGCCGATCGACTTTATCTCGTTCAGCTACTATATGACCGGCTGCGTGACCACCAATGAAGAGCAGAACCACAAAGCACGCGCCAATATTCTGAATATGGTGCCGAATCCGCATCTGGAAAGCTCCGAGTGGGGCTGGCAGATCGACCCGGAAGGGTTGCGTTTTCTGATGAACGAGCTGTATGACCGCTACCAGAAACCACTGTTTATCGTGGAGAATGGCCTGGGGGCGCGCGACACCGTTGAAGCTGACGGCAGCATCAATGATGATTACCGCATTGCCTACCTGAACGATCATCTGGTGCAGGTCCGGGAAGCCATTGAAGACGGTGTTGAGGTGCTGGGTTACACCTGCTGGGGCCCGATTGACCTGGTGAGCGCTTCAAAAGCCGAGTTCTCCAAGCGCTACGGTTTTATCTATGTTGACCGGGATGACCAGGGGAACGGCACCCTCGCCCGCAGCCGTAAGAAGAGTTTCTTCTGGTATCAGAACGTGATCAAAACGCACGGGGGATCACTGAAGTAATCCCACCGGGGCCCACCCCAGCCGTTTGGCAGGGGCGGGCTCCGTCGACGTTATAAATCCAGCGCGGTCAGATCAAGATAGTGGGCCAGATCACGCGTTTCTGCCCGGGGCAGATAGGGCAACTCCCCCAGCAGAGGAGCCGGAATTTTATCCCGCAGCACATCAATAATTTCTGCATAGTGCGCCAGGCCGGGGTTAATCCGGTTAGCCACCCAGCCTAAAAGCGGCAGACCGTCGTTGATTACCGCCTGCGCCGTGAGCAGCGCATGGCTGATGCAGCCCAGTTTAATGCCGACCACCAGCACCACGGGCAGCTGTTCCTGAACCGCCCAGTCAGACAGCGGACGCAGATCGTTCATCAGACTGCGCCAGCCGCCGGTCCCCTCCACCACAATATAGTCAGCCTGATCGTTCAGGGCATGCAGCCCGTGGCTTAAGGTTGCGTAACTGATCGGGGTTGCGCTGGTACTGATCTCATCGTCGAGCAGGGTGATGGGATTAATCGCCTGATACGGCAACTGTACGGATGAAGAACCCTGAAGAACCAGGGCATCCTTATTGCGTGGTCCTTCTTCCGTTTGCTGGCTGCTTTTAGCAACCGGTTTGTAGCCTACGGCGCGTTTATTGTTTGTCGCCAGCTTTTGTAACAACGCGCGCGATACCACCGTTTTTCCTACTTCAGTATCGGTTCCAGTGACAAATAAACGTTTCAACATGGGATGACTCCGACAGGCACAGCCTGGCCTCATTAATAATTTTCATACTCGGTAAATGAGCGAAAATTGTAGGGGAGTGCCGCCGGTCGGAGATTGCGTTAGCGCAATGTTTAGTGAATTTATCAGCCTTGTAGCAGTTTGATTAACAATGACCCGTTATAGAGCGCATCTTTGACCAGCGCTGCCCCCGGCATCGTGCCCAGATTAATAAAGGCGGTGGGTTCCACGCTGACAGCTTTACTGTAGCTGGGTAAGGCCTGTTGACGAATACAGGTCACTATTGCCGGGTAAAGGATGCTCTGCGCCCGGTTAAGCGGCGATCCGATGAGAATTTTCTGCGGATGGAACAGGTTGACCATCACCGCCACAATGCGCCCCACGCTGTTACCCACGCCGGAAATGATGTCACAGGCAAGCTGATCCCCGGCCAGCGCGGCATCACAGAGGGCATCAATGGTTAACGACTGATTATGCAGCGTGGAACTCATGGAGGCCTGCATCCGCTGCGCGGCCAGCTCCAGCATGCTGTCCGTGCTGGCTACTGTTTCCAGGCAACCGTGATTGCCGCAGTAGCAGCGTTTGCCCCACGGATCGACCTGGGTATGGCCGATCTCCACCAGCGTGCTGCTGCCGCCGTGCAGCAAGCGCCCCCCGGTGATCACCCCCGCGCCCACATTATGGTCAATCACCACCTGGAGGACATCGCGGGCATCCCGCGAGGCCCCAAACAGCGACTCGGCCATCGTCCAGGCGCAGATATCATGCTGAATATAGACCGGCAGACCGGTGTGGCTGGCCAGCGACGGGCCAAGCGGCATATCGTCCACGTCATAATAGGGCATCCGGTGCACAATCCCGGTCTGGCTGTTCATAATGCCCGGCAACGTGATAGCAATGGCGGTCAGGCGTTCCAGCTTGTGCTGGTGATGGATAAAGAACTGGTCGATCTGCTGGATGATGCGGGCCAGCAGCGGCAGTGCGTCTTGCGCCGGCAGAGCAAACTGCTGCTCCACCACCATTTTACTGCTGAGGTCACGCAGGGCGAGTGTGATATCGCCAGCGCCGATGCGCACGGAAAGGAAATGCCAGGCCTGGGTGTCCAGCAGCAGTCCGACGGCCGGGCGGCCACGGCTTCCGGGCTCCTGAAACTCTGTCTCCTGCACCAGGTGGGCTTCCAGCATCTCCCGCACGATTTTGGTGATACTGGCCGGAGCCAGCTGCGCTTTTTTTGACAGCTCAATACGCGAGATAGGGCCAAACCGATCAATCAGTCTGTACACCGCTCCGGCATTAGTCTGTTTAATCTGGTCAATATGGCCAGGCTGACTGTCCGCAATCACACCCTACTCCCGCTTATTACCGTCAAAACAGCGTTTGTCGCTTTTCTGAACCAACCGACAGTCGTCAGAAACTGACGATGATGGCCGACCGATCGGCTCTTATTTTCGCGCTTCAAAATAAAGCATCCGGCTCATGGTGAAACACTTATCAGATGGCGTCAAATATTTGATTCGATATGTGATTTGCCGCACATAAACCACCTTCACCTGCTCATGTTTTCCGCTATTTATGCTGCGGTAACGGCAGCAGGAGTTTCATCATGGAGGCGACCACCGCTGGCATCTCCCGCTGCCGGGACCACACCAGCCACACTTCCGATTGCGCATCTTGCTCGGTCAGGGGTATCCACACCACGTCACTCAGCCGCACGCGGCGAAACGAAGCGGGAAGAATAGAGACGCCGAGTCCGGTAGACACCAGGCCAATAATGGTCATCGCTTCGCCCACTTCCTGAGCAATGTCGGGCTGGATTTGGTAACGCCCCAGCAGGTCGAGAATTTCGCCATACAGCGCGGTCCCCACCTGCGGGTCAAAAAAGACAAACGGTTCCTGCGCCAGCTCGCTCAGTGCAATACGCGGCCTGCCGGCCAGACGGTGGGCGCGGTGAACCAGCGCGAACATCGGCTCGCGCAGCAGCAGCTGATGATCGAGGCTTTCCGGCAGCAGCGTGTTGCGCATAACGCCCAGGTCAAGGCGTCCTTCGCTGAGCGGGGCCAACTGCTGGCGGGTGTTGATCTCCTGCATCTGGATATGCACCGCAGGGAAGCGCTGGCGAAAGGTGAATAACGCATCGGAGACCACGGTAATAAAGGGGGCCGAGGAGGTGAAACCAATACGCAGCTCCCCTTCATCTCCGCGATGCAGCCGGGAGGCTTTATCGGCGGCCTGTTCGACCTGCTGCAGGATCTGACGGGCATCCTGCAGAAACTGCTTCCCGGCGGCCGTCAGCTGCACGCTGCGGTTGGTTCGGGCCAGCAGGCGAGCGCCAGTTTCCTTTTCCAGAATCTGGATTTGCTGACTGAGCGGAGGCTGCGAAATATTCAGCCGCTGGGCAGCCCGGCCGAAATGCAGTTCTTCCGCCACGGCGACAAAATAGCGCAGATGGCGCAGCTCTATATTCATAGGTTTAACATATCATTCGAGATTATTAATATATTAGACATCATAATCTCAGTTTCTTACCCTTTACAACGTCATCCCCCCATGAACTTGCTAAGGAACCGTTGTGAACCGCTCATCGCCTGCCGTCAGACCGCCCGCTTCTGCTGACCGGGCCACTCCCGCCCTCTCCGGCCAGCCAGCCGCGGATAAGAATATTTTGATAAAACGCGGAACCCCTCAGTTTATGCGCGTCACGCTGGCGCTGTTCTCCGCCGGTCTGGCGACCTTCGCCCTGCTTTACTGTGTACAGCCGATCCTTCCCGTGCTGTCGCAGGAGTTTGGCGTCTCCCCGGCGGCCAGCAGTATTTCCCTGTCGGTTTCTACGGGGATGCTGGCACTGGGCCTGCTGATCACCGGCCCGTTATCCGATGCGGTCGGACGTAAGTCGGTGATGGTCACCGCCCTGATGCTGGCGGCGATTTTCACCCTGCTTTCTGCCACCATGACCAGCTGGCACGGCATACTGATGATACGCGCGCTGATCGGACTCTCCCTAAGCGGCGTGGCCGCTGTGGGCATGACCTATCTGAGCGAAGAAATCCACCCAAGCGTGGTGGCGTTTTCCATGGGCCTGTACATCAGCGGGAACTCCATTGGCGGCATGAGCGGTCGATTACTCAGCGGGGTGATCACCGATTTTACCAGCTGGCGGGTGGCTGTGATGGCGATCGGCTGCTGCGCGCTGGCCTCCGCACTGATGTTCTGGAAAATCCTGCCGCCCTCCCGCCATTTTCGCGCGGCCTCGCTCAGGCCCCGCAGCCTGCTGATCAACTTTCGCCTGCACTGGCGTGACAGCGGATTACCGCTGCTGTTTGCCGAAGGTTTCCTGCTGATGGGAGCTTTTGTCACGCTGTTTAACTATATTGGCTACCGGCTGCTTTCACCGCCCTATTCAATGAACCAGGCGGTCGTCGGGCTGCTGTCGGTGGTCTACCTGACCGGGTCATGGAGCTCACCCAAGGCCGGCGCAATGACGGCAAAATATGGCCGCGCTGCGGTCCTGCTGTTTTCAACCGCGCTGATGCTCACCGGACTGCTGGTGACGCTGGCGACGAGTCTCTGGCTGATCCTGCCGGGCATGATGCTGTTTACCGCTGGATTTTTCGCGGCGCATGCCGTGGCCAGCGGCTGGATCGGCGCGCGCGCACGGCGCGCCAAAGGACAGGCCTCTTCATTGTATCTGTTCAGCTATTATCTGGGTTCCAGCGTGGCAGGAACGCTTGGCGGCGTATTCTGGCATCACTTTGGCTGGCACGGCATTACCGCCTTTATCTCCGCCCTGCTGATACTGGCGCTGCTGGCGGGCGCCCGCCTGCGGGGTAAAAAACTCTGATACGGTTCACCGTCGCCGGTCGGGAGGACAGGCGCTCCCGACAATCTCCGCTAAAAAATCCGTCACCCGGATCGCCGCCGGTAAGCGCTTCAGTTCCGGGTAAGCCGCCAGCCAGATATCCCTGACCGGAGGCGGGGTTGCGACCGGCAGGGAAACCAGCGCAGTATCCGCCTCGCCCATAAAGCAGGGCAGCACTACGGCTCCCAGCCCGGTGCGGGCAGCCTGCTGCTGCGCCATCAGATCGCTGGCACGGAACACCACGGCGCGTCCCGCCAGCAGAGTGTTCAGCCATTGTTGCTGAGTGACATAATCGAGCCGATCTTCATAGGCGATAAACGTCCAGCGGTCCGGTGAGAGGGCGCTGAACGCGGGCGACGCATACAGTCCAAAGCGCATCGTGCCGATGCGCCTGATGAGCAGGTCAGGGTCGTCCGGGCGGGTCAGACGCACGGCAATGTCGGCTTCGCCCTTATCCAGCAGTGCGTGCCCGGACATGCCGGACAGCGAGAGCGTTACTCCCGGATGCTGATGCGAAAAGCGGCCCATTGCCGGGGCGATCAGCCGTGCGGCGACGGCGGGTGACGCGCTGACCCTGACCACCGTGTTTGTCGTAGCCGCCAGAGACTGGGCCTGCAGCTTAATGCGGTCGGCAATCCTGCCCATGTCTCCGGCAACCGCCGCGATCATCTCGCCGTGTGTGGTCAGGGTGGTACGCCGCGGCAGCCTTTCCGTCAGCCGCAGGCCGAGGGCGCTTTCCAGTGAAGCAATGCGCCGGCTCACTGTGGCGTGATCGACCTTCAGCGCTTTGGCCGCTGCCGCCATCGAGCCATGACGCACCAGGGCGAGAAAATACGCCAAATCCTGCCAGTCCATCCCCTACCTCATATGCAAAAATTCACGTATATGGGAATTTTATACGCGTATTTTCCCGTTGCAGACAGTTATAAACTTCCCCTACTACTTAAACCCTGAGGAGAAGAAGATGCCCATCGCGATCAGCATCAGTCAGCCGGGAGGCCCGGAGGTGTTAAAACCGATTGAGGTGTATCCGGGAGAACCGGGCCCGGATGAAGTCCAGATCCGCCACGCCGTTATTGGCGTTAATTTTGTCGATATTTATTACCGCTCCGGCCTTTATCCCCTGCCGTCCTCTCCTGCGATACCCGGTTTTGAGGGGGCTGGCGTGGTCGTTGCCCGCGGGTGTCACGTTGAGGGGTTTTCCCCCGGCGATCGCGTTGCCTATACCGGTAACCCTTTGGGTGCATACTGCGAGTGCAGAAACATTCCTGCCGCGCGGCTGATAAAGATCCCCGAGGGAATAGATATGCGTACCGCCGGAAGTTCAATGCTGCGTGGCCTGACGGCGCATATGTTGCTGCATAAAGTCTGGCACGTACAGCCGGGCGAGTGGCTTCTGGTTCATGCCGCTGCCGGGGGGCTGGGTCAGTTGGTCACACGCTGGGCAACCCTTAAAGGCGCACGGGTCATCGGTACCACCAGTACGCCTGCCAGAGCCGCGCACGTATCAGCCGCCGGGGCGGTCAGTGTGCTGCTGCATACGGACCCCGACTGGGTCAGTCAGGTGGCTGAAATCACCGGGGGCTCCGGCGTACACTTTGCTGTAGACGGTATCGGCGGGAGTATGCTCTCCGCGACGCTCGGCGTCGTGCGCCCGTTCGGTATGGTGGCCAGTATGGGCCAGCCGGCGGGCCCCATCCCTCCGGTACCGGTTGAGGATTTAGGCTTCAGCCGCTCCATCGCCCTGATGCGCCCGAGCTCGATAGCCTACGCTGACGATGCCGTGCTGTACCAACGGGGAGCGGCAGACCTGATGGCCGCCCTGCAAAACGGACTGATCAACCCTGTCGGCGCTGAGTTTCCCCTGATGGAAGCAGGACGGGCCCATGCCAGTCTTGAAGCCGGCCACACGACGGGCAGCGTGATCCTGACGGTCTGACAGCCGCACAGTCTTAGCAGGTAGTGTCCGGGGGACGCCCTGCTGTTTCCCGGCAACCTGACGAGTGCAGTACCGCCCTTTTTCGCTGCGGACGCAAAAAACGCGTTTGCTGATGTTCATCTCCGGTTTCTCCTGCTATAGTCATTAGTATGTTGTAACTAATGGAGGTCTGATGACACGTTACGATGCCGTTGATCAACTTCATCACTGTGTCAGTCAGCTGGAGCAGGAACTGGCGGTGCTGCAGCAGCAGATCCTAGCCCTGCGTCTGCTGGCCGCCCGGGTGTTTGAACTGCCGGGGGTGGAGAAAGGAAAAGAGCACGATCCGCTGACCCAGGTGGCCGTGACACAGCTGACCGGTACAAAGGCGCTTGAACGCACCCTGACCCATTACGGCCGTCTTTTTATGCAACATCAGTCGGAGAAACTGAGTACTAAAGCCGCTGTACGCCTGCCTGGTGCCGTCTGCCTTGAGGCCGATGGCGCGCAGGCTGCCCTGCTGCACCAGCAGGTGGCGACGATTAATCAGCTAAAACAGCGGCTGGAACAGATCATCACGGTAGAGTCTGGCCTGCCCGCCGAGGAGCGTTTTGAGTTTGTCCACCGCCATCTGCGCGGGCTGATCACGCTGAATGCCTACCGCTCACTGACTCTGCTGGATGCGCCGGACTCCGTGCGCTTTGGCTGGGCCAACAAACATATCATCAAGAATGTCAGCCGCGACGAGATGCTGGCAACGCTGCAAAAAAGCCTGAAGGCCGGCCGGGCCGTTGCCCCGTGGACGCGCGAACAGTGGGCAGAACGCATCGCTGATGAAATAGACGCGGTGAAATCGCTGCCCGCCGGGGCGGCGCTGAAGATCAAACGTCCGGTGAAGGTTCAGCCGATTGCGCGGGTGTGGAACAGCCAGGACAGGAAACAGACCCAGCTGGCCTGCCCTTCTCCCCTGCTGGTGCTGTGCCCGGACGCCAATAGCGTGCCGGCGCTGGGGGAACTGTTAAATTACGATGCCGCCAGGGTGACGCACCGCTACAAACCCGATGCCCAGCCGTTATTTTTGCTGATCCCGCGCCTGCATCTGTATACCGATCGGCTGGTTTAACATAAAAAAAAGCGGGACGACCGATAAGCCGGTCGTCCCGCCTGGCCAGAGAGGGTATCCGGCGTTACACCTTCATGCTGCCGACCATCACTTCCGGACGCACCCAGGCATCAAACTCTTCTTCCGTCAGATAACCGAGCTTCAGCGCCGATGCTTTCAGCGTCAGCCCTTCTTTATGCGCTTTCTTGGCTATTTCTGCCGCTTTATCGTAGCCGATATGGGTGTTCAGCGCCGTTACCAGCATCAGGGACTCGTTCAGCAGCTGGCTGATGCGGTCACGATTTGGCTCAATGCCGATGGCACAGTGGTGGTTAAAGCTGTCCATCCCGTCGGCCAGCAGACGCACCGACTGCAGGAAGTTATGGATCACCATCGGGCGGTAGACGTTGAGCTCGAAGTTACCGGATGCCCCACCGATGTTCACCGCCACATCGTTACCCATCACCTGGCAGCAAAGCATGGTCATGGCTTCACACTGGGTCGGGTTGACTTTACCCGGCATGATCGAGCTGCCCGGCTCGTTTTCCGGAATGGCGATCTCGCCGATGCCGCAGCGCGGGCCGGAAGACAGCCAGCGTACGTCGTTGGCGATTTTCATCAACGAGGCTGCCAGGCCTTTCAGCGCCCCGTGGGCGTGTACCAGCGCATCGCAGGTCGCCAGGGCTTCAAATTTGTTTGGCGCGGTGACAAACGGCTGTTTCGTCAGTTCAGCCAGCTCTTTTGCCACGCGGACGGCATATTCCGGGTGCGTATTCAGTCCGGTACCCACAGCGGTGCCGCCCAGCGCCAGTTCAGCGACGTGGGGAATGCTCTGCTCGATGTGCTTAAGATTGTGGTTAAGCATCGCTACCCAGCCGGAGATCTCCTGGCCCAGGGTTAGCGGCGTGGCATCCTGCAGGTGGGTACGGCCAATTTTCACGATGTCTTTAAACGCCTCTGCCTTTTCATTCAGCGTTTGATGCAGTTTTTTCAGTTCGGGGATCAGGTGTTCCTGTACCGCAACCACTGCCGCCACATGCATGGCCGTCGGGAAGACGTCATTCGAACTCTGGCTTTTATTGACGTCATCGTTAGGATGCACCAGGCGCGACATACCGCGTTCGCCACCGAGGATCTCGCTGGCGCGGTTGGCCAGCACCTCGTTCATGTTCATATTGGTTTGCGTACCGGAACCGGTCTGCCAGATGGCCAGCGGAAACTCGCCAGGATGCCTGTCGGCCAGCACTTCATCGGCGGCCTGAATAATGGCTCCACTGCGATCGTCAGGTAGCAGCCCGAGGTCGTTGTTCACTTTGGCCGCTGCACGCTTGGTCAGCGCCAGGGCATACACCAGCTCAACCGGCATTTTTTCTGTGGAGATACGGAAGTGTTCCAGCGAACGCTGCGTTTGCGCCCCCCAGAGTTTGTCGGCAGGGACATCAATCGGTCCCATTGAATCTTTTTCAACGCGGTTGGCAGCCATTCCTGTCTCCTTTGGCACAACGTATAATAGGGTCGCGCTTTAGCCCGACACGGCGGTCAAAAGCGCGGCAATAGTCTGACACAGAGAGGGATACGATTATGCGACTCATTCGCGTTTATTGCATCCCGATTGTTCTTCCAGTGTAGTTTTCTGTTTTAATACTGCCAGTAACCGCTGAATGGCCAGGGAGAAAGAATGCAAAAGTTAATCAATTCGGTGCAACAGTACGCCTGGGGCAGTAAAACAGCCCTGACGTCGCTGTACGGCATCGCGAATCCGACCCAGCAGCCGATGGCTGAATTATGGATGGGAGCGCATCCGAAGAGCTCGTCGCAGGTGATGGTGGATGGCCAGCCGCGTGCGCTGCGCGATCTGATTGATGCTGACAAAGCCGGTCTGTTAGGCGAAAGCGTGGCCCGTCGCTTTGGCGAGCTGCCCTTTTTATTCAAAGTCCTGTGCGCCGATCAGCCGCTGTCGATCCAGGTACATCCCAGTAAAGCCGCCGCTGAAGCAGGCTATGCGCGTGAAAATGCTGCCGGCATTCCGCTGGATGCCGCGACGCGAAACTATAAAGATGCCAATCATAAACCCGAACTGGTCTATGCCCTGACGCCGTTTAAAGCGATTAATGGTTTTCGCCCTCTGTCAGACATTGTCTCACTGCTGCAGCCGTTAGCCGGTGCGCATCCGGCGATTGCCCATTTTCTGAATCATCCCGACACCGCCTCTCTTTCCGCGCTGTTTGCTGCCCTGCTCTCGCTGAAGGGGGAAGAGAAGTCGCTGGCGCTGGATATTTTGCAGGCCACCGTCGCCAGCCAGCACGGCGAGCCCTGGCAGACGATTGCCGACATCGCCGGGGTCTATCCCGATGACTGCGGTCTGTTTGCGCCCCTGCTGCTGAATGTCATCACTCTGCAGCCTGCCGAGGCGATGTTTCTGTTCGCCGAAACCCCACACGCGTACCTGCATGGTGTGGCGCTCGAGGTGATGGCGAACTCCGATAATGTACTGCGCGCCGGGTTGACGCCGAAATACATTGACGTGCCGGAGCTGCTGGCCAACCTGCGATTTGACTCCCGCGCCGCCGGTACGCTACTGACCACGCCGCAGCAGGAGGGTGCCACGCAGCACTTCCCCATCCCGGTGGAGGATTTTTCTTTTTCCATTCACGCGCTCGACACCCCGCCGCTCACCGTCAGCCAGCAGAGCGCCGCGATTATCTTCTGTATCGATGGGCAGGCGACATTGAACTGCGGCGGGCAGTCGCTGTCACTACAAGCGGGTGAGTCAGCCTTTATTAGCGCCCGTGAGTCGCCGCTCACGCTGAGCGGAAACGGTCGCGTGGCCCGGGTATTTAACGAACTACCGAATTGCGGCTGACGCCGCTGGCCATAATTGCTAATATTATCCACGAATTATTAAAAACGCCGTCAGGCGTTTTTTATCGCCAAAAGGCAACCTGCAGGACCTGAACAGGTTTCCGGTGTTTGTGAACAGTAAAAGGATGCTATTACAGATGAAAAAAACAAAGATTGCTGTGGGTGTGGTTATTGCTCTTGGCGTAGTCTGGACTGCCAGTGCCTGGATGACGGGCAAGCAGTTAGAAAAAAACATGGATCAGGTCGTTCAACAGGCTAATGCACAGATTCAGAAAAGCGCACCGGAAAGCCGTCTGAAATTAAGTTATCAGGACTTCGAGCGTGGCATCTTCAGCAGCCATGCGCGTTTTGTCCTGCAGTCAAGCTCACAAACTGAAGATAACTCCCTGCTGAAACCGGGACAGAGCATCATCTTCAGTGAAAATATTGACCACGGCCCTTTCCCCCTGGCTCAGTTGAAAAAATTCAATCTGACCCCGAGCATGGCCTCTGTTCACACCGAGCTGGAAAACACCGAGGCGGTGAAGAAGCTGTTTGAGATCGCCAAAGGGAAATCCATTATTCAGGCTGAAACCCGCATTGGTTACGGCGGCAGCACTGATTCCGCTATCACCCTGCTGCCAGCGGATTACAGCAAACCCGAATCCGGTGAGCGTTTTGCCTTCGATGGTGGCACCCTGAACATCAGCGCGGATGGGGAAGGCAATAAAGTCGACTTCAGCAGTGACATCAACAGCCTGGTGATGTCCTCCCGCAATGAGCTGGATATGCCGGTTCTGGTCACGCTTAACGGCCTGAAGGTCGATGCCAACACCCACCTGAGCCCGGAAGGTGTGCGCATTGGCGATCAGACGATTAATCTGACAAAGCTGACTGCAGCGGTTGACGGTAAAGAAGCGATGGTGGCCGAAGGGCTGAAAGGGAAATCAAACTTTGATTCCACTAACAACCGCGTTTCTGGTCTGATTGACTACACCCTTGACGGACTTAAGCTGCAGGGACAGAGCTTTGGTCAGGGCAAGCTGGCGATTAAGCTGGACGGGTTTGATGGTAAGGCACTGAAAACTTTCTCTGAAACCTATAACCGTCAGGTGCAGGCACTGACCAGCGACCCGGCGCTGCAGGAAAACCCAGAGCTGTATCAGCAGCGCGTCTCCGAACTGCTGACGCAAAACGTGGCACTGCTGCTGAAGGGATCGCCTTCCGTCAGCATCGCGCCGTTTAGCTGGAAAAATGACAAAGGTGAAAGTAGCTTCAACCTGAATGCCCAGTTCAAAGATCCGGCCGCCACCACGGCTCCTGCGCAAAATTTGGGTCAGCAGGTGGACAGCGTGCTGAAATCGCTGGATACCACGCTGGCCATCTCCATGCCGATGGCCACTGAAATGATGACTCACGTCGCCATGTCAGAAGGTTACAAGCAGGAAGATGCTGCGAAGCTGGCCGATCAGCAGGTGAAAGGTCTGGCTGCAATGGGACAGATGTTTAAACTGACCACGCAGAAGGATAACAACATCACTACCAGCCTGCAGTACAGCACCGGACAGGTCACCATGAACGGTGAAAAAATGCCGCTGGAACAGTTCCTCTCCCGCTATATGCTGGGTGGCGGTATTGGTATTTCACCGGAAGGTATGCCGCAGTAAACCGCGTTAATGAACGGGCCGCCTCTGCGGCCCGTTTCTTTTACAGTGCCTGGGGGTCAGATTCTAACAGCACCTCGGTACCAAAATCTGGCAGCGAATGCTGGCGCAGATAATCCGCAAAGGATACCCGCGAGTTCTCTTTTTCCCATGCTGCCTGTAGCTTACCGAGCAAATCGGTTGATTTCGCCGTCTGTTGCGGCGTGGTCGTATCCGACGCCAGCCAGCCTTTCACATACTTTTGCTCACGGGTTGAGGTTGTTGCTGACTGATCCAGCATGGCCGACACCAGAGCGCCCTGACGATACTGCACATCAGTGGTGCTTTCCGCGTTGTCATCAACCTGGGTAAAGAGGTAATTCTGCGCGTTTCTGTCCGTCGTCAGATTGAGCGACAATCCGGCCGTTAACGGTTTATGGTAGCTGGCCGTGAGATGCGACTGTTGTTTCTGCGTGAAATGACGATTCTGATCGCTGGTCCCCGTAATCGTCGTGGCCTGAGACACGCTGTAAGAGAACGTATCAACTTCGTTCAGACGCATCGGGTTAGGGGTGGCCGGCGCTTGCGTCACGGAAGCCTTAAAGTCTGCCAGGCCGGTCAGCATGTTTTTATCTGAACGCGTCAGTGAGATAAAGAGGGTCTGCTGACTGTTTTTTGAGGGAGAGGCACTGTCGCTGTAATGCGTATTCAGCGCAGTAAACGCATCCCTGAACATCGTCATCAACGTACTGTTACCCGCTCCCCGGCTTTCCGCACGGTCAAACTGCGTCAGATACTGACTGAGCGCGCGTTGCTGCTGGCTCTCGCTGCCGTGAAGGGCTCTTTTGCTCATGTCCACGCTGATATCAACAGTGCCCAGGCTGCCGGTCGATTTTACCGAACGGGTCTGGCTGTCTGCGTGGAAATCCAGCGTCAGCTTATTCTCACCCGCGACGGTTGCATGCAGGTCCACTGATGTCAGTACCGAAGTATTAAATTTCGTCAGCGCACTGAGATCCAGCCGTGGCGGCTGAGCCGTCAGTCCATCCAGCGCTTTCTGGAAACTGTCAGACAGTTTTTCCAGCGCCGCCCGTTCAGCTTCGTTGAGAGTTCCCTCCTTCACGGCGATCTGCATGCCGGTGCCATTGCTACCGGGCGTCAGTTCGACCCGCGCACCGCTGGCCGTTTTGACACTCAGGGTACCCTGACTTTCACTGGAAGCGGGGGCAACAAACAGGCGTGGTGGTGAATAGACCGGTGAGGCGTTCCTGGTCTGCCCCAGCGTGACCTCAGTAGACGATGAAGCGATCGCCTGCGCGGGTTCTGCCTCAGATACGGACCTGGTGAGCGTCGTCGCATTGAGCAACGAAGTGCTTAGAGACAGGTTTCCAACCGATGAAATAACAGTCATTGTGCAATCCCTTGGTTTACGCCAGCGCGTCACAGTTGATGTGGTAGTTCTGTGACTATTTTCGGTAAAACATCAGAAAACTTTAATGATTAATGCTTCAGACAGGGAAGGAACAGGAGGTGACAAACGCTACGCCATTAACTGCGGAGATAAAATGATGTGCTGGGGCGCATCATCCGGGTGCGCTATTTTTTGCAAAAGTCGCGCCGCCGCACTTCGGCCAATATCCCGCGCGGTACTGCTAACGAAGGTCAGAGCCGGGTCATCCAGCGCGGCATCGGCGACATCGCTGAACCCCACCAGTGCCATCTGCCGGTCATAATAGCTCCCCACGGCGTCTTTGCTGATAGTGCGCCCGCTGCGCTGTACGCCTAAATAGCAGCCGAGTGTCACGGCGGCGTTATGGCACAGGATGGCGGTTATGCCCGGATACTGCAGCAGTAACTGCTCCGCCTGCGCCGGGATCTCCCGGGGATGTGCGCATCCTTCAATGATCCACTCACTGCGAAAAGGCAGCCCGAACTGCAACAGCGTGGCGCAGTATCCGCCAATGCGTTCTGCGCGGGTTAATGACGCGCCAGATCCGCCCAGCAGCGCAATGCAGCGATGGCCGCGGGCGATCAGGTATTCCGTCGCCATTTTTGCCGCAGCATGATTATCCGGCCGCACCGAATCAGTCTGTTCCAGACTGCTGGCGCGCGATGCGCAGAGGACGGCGATATTCTTCTCCTGCGCTTTGCGGATCAGAGGGCCGGTGTCGCCGCCACCGCCACCCAGAACGATGCCTTCCACGCCCTGTTCCACCAGCGAATCAAAACAGCGCTCAAGATGCTGGCCCTGTGCACCGCTTTGCGTCAGAAACAGCACTTTTCCCTGCTGCTCCAGCGTCTCACTCAGCCCGGCGGTCATTTCAGCGTAAAACGGGTGACAGATATCGCGCACGATCAGGCCCACGACGCCGCTTCCACCGCCGCGCAGCATGCTGGCAGAACGATTACGCACAAACCCCAGCGCTTCAGCCGCGCGGTTAACGCGCGCGGTCGTAACGGCAGAGATCCGCCCCTTACCGGACAGCGCCAGCGAAACCGTCGTCACCGACACACCGGCTTCGGCGGCTACATCATGGATGGTGATTTTCTTCTGAGACATCATTTTCTCATGGAATGGTTCAGCCGTGTGCGAACAGCAGGAACGCTAAAGGTAAAACGTGACAGGCCGATTGTCGCAGAGAAAAGGTCCCCTCGCCAGAACCCTGTGATCTGTCACTCGTTTTTAAAAGGTAAAACGTTTTATCTTATTTTACCTCAGCAACCGCTGAGCACGAATTCGCCAGGAGAGCGTATGTCAGCCACACGTCAGAAAATTACGGTTTGGGAATTTTTTCAGAGCCTGGGGAAAACCTTTATGCTCCCCGTTGCCCTGCTGTCCTTTTGCGGCATCATGCTGGGTATCGGGAGTTCATTAAGCAGCCAGGATGTTATCACGCTGATCCCGTTCCTTGGCGAGCCGGTACTGCAGCTGGTGTTCACCTGGATGAGTAAAATCGGCTCATTCGCCTTCAGCTATCTGCCCGTGATGTTTGCTGTTGCTATCCCCCTGGGCATGGCGCGTAACAACAAAGGGGTGGCGGCGTTCTCCGGCTTTGTCGGTTTCGCCGTGATGAACCTGGCGGTTAACTTCTGGCTGACGGCCAAAGGCATTCTGCCCACCACCGATGCGGCTGTCCTCAAGGCCAATAACATTCAGAATATTATTGGCATCCAGTCCATCGATACGGGCATTCTCGGCGCGGTGATCGCCGGGATCGTGGTGTTTTATCTGCACGAACGCTTCCACGATATTCGTCTGCCGGATGCCCTCGCCTTCTTTGGCGGCACGCGATTTGTGCCGATTATCACCACGCTGGTGATGGGCCTCGCCGGACTGGCGATCCCGCTTATCTGGCCGTGGTTTGCCAAAGCCATTGCCGGCCTCGGCTGGGTGATCAATAGCGCGGGGGATTTTGGCCCGATGATCTTCGGCACCGGTGAACGCCTGCTGCTGCCCTTCGGCTTGCAGCATATTCTGGTCGCGATCATCCGCTTTACCGATGCGGGCGGCACGCTGGACGTTTGCGGTCACAGCGTCAGTGGTGCCCTCACCATCTTCCAGGCGCAGCTTTCCTGCCCAACCCCGGGCGGCTTTGCTGAGAGCGCCACGCGCTTCCTGTCACAGGGGAAAATGCCGGCCTTTCTCGGAGGGTTACCCGGGGCCGCGCTGGCCATGTATCACTGTGCCCGCCCGGAAAATCGGCACAAAATTAAGGGGCTGCTGATTTCCGGCGTGGTCGCCTGCGTGGTCGGCGGAACCACCGAACCGATTGAATTTCTGTTCCTGTTTGTGGCACCGGTCCTCTATCTGATCCACGCCCTGTTAACCGGTCTGGGCTTTACGCTGATGGCGGTATTAGGCGTCACAATAGGCAATACTGATGGCAATATTATCGACTTCGTGGTGTTTGGTGTTCTGCACGGGCTGCAAACCAAATGGTACTGGGTTCCCGTGGTCGCGGCTGTCTGGTTTGCCGGCTATTACCTGATCTTCCGCCTGGCCATTACCCGCTTCAATATCAAAACGCCGGGACGTGAAATTGACACCGTTAACGACAGCAGCCCGGCACGTGAGGTCAGTGGTAAGTCGGGGTATAACACCCCTGCCATTCTGGCGGCACTCGGCGGGATCGACAACATTACGTCACTGGATAACTGCCTGACGCGCCTGCGGTTATCGGTGAAGGATATGAGCCTGGTTGACGATGCTGCGCTGAAGGCCCATCGGGTGATCGGTGTCGTCCACCTCAGCCAGCACAACCTGCAGGTGGTGATTGGGCCACAGGTTCAGTCGGTGAAAGATGAAATCGCCACGCTGATGCCCGCCGCTTCCGCGTAAACCGGGAACTGTGCTGCGGCACAGATTGAGGAGCACACAATGTTTGATTTTGATCGGGTCATCGATCGCCATGGCAGCTGGTCCACCCAGTGGGATTTCGTTGCTGACCGCTTTGGCCATGACGATCTGCTGCCCTTCACCATTTCTGATATGGATATTCCCACCGCCCCGGCAGTGATAGCGGCGCTGCAGCAGTGCGTCGCACACGGGATTTTCGGCTACAGCCGCTGGCAGCACAGTGATTTTCTTGATGCCGTCAGCGGCTGGTATCAGCAGCGTTTTGCAGAAAAGGTCGATCCCCGGCAGATCGTTTACGGTCCGTCGGTGATCTATATGGTGGCACAGATGATCCGCCACTGGTCACAGCCCGGTGACGGGGTGGTGATCCAAACCCCGGCCTATGATGCCTTTTATAAGGTGATTGAGGGTAATCAGCGCCGGGTGATGGCGCTGCCGCTCAGCCTCTCACAGGGCCTGTGGCAGTGTGATATGGCCGCACTGGAAGCCTTACTCGCCGATCCGCAGTGCAAGATCCTGCTGCTGTGCAGCCCGCACAATCCGACCGGTAAAGTCTGGCTCCACAGCGAGCTGGAACAGATGGCGCAACTCTGCGCACGCCACCAGGTGCGGGTGATCAGCGATGAGATCCACATGGATATGGTGATGGACGGGGCGCGCCATATTCCGTGGAGCCGCGTGGGCCAGGGACGCTGGGCGCTGTTTACCTCGGCATCAAAAAGTTTCAACATTCCGGGCCTGACCGGGGCCTATGGCTTTATTAGCGATGAGGCGGATCGGGCCGCGTGGTTTCAGGCACTGAAAAACGCCGATGGTCTCTCCTCCCCGGCGCTGCTGGCCGTGGCGGCGCATATTGCCGCCTACCGGCATGGCGCAGAATGGCTGGACGCGCTGCGTACCTATCTGCGGGATAATCTCCACCATGTAGCCCGTCGTCTGAATGCGGCCTTCCCCACGCTGAACTGGCAGCCGCCGCAGGCCACTTACCTGGCGTGGATCGATCTGAACCCGCTGCATATTGATGAGCAGCGACTGCAGGAGGTGCTGACGGAGCAGCAGAAGGTCGCCATAATGCCGGGATCGACCTACGGGCCACAGAGCCGGGGCTGGCTTCGCTTTAACGTCGGCTGTCCCCGCAGCAAGGTCGATGAGGGCCTGAACCGGCTGATTGCGGCACTGCAGTGCTGTTCAGCGTGCGATTAAGCAGCAGTTAACATCGGCAAACAGCGCTTGTTGCGCAATTTAGTGGCATTGTTGCGCAATAAGTTTTTATAATGCTCCGCACTTTATTAAAAAAACAGAGAGTGCCGACATGATCGATTCCCAGCTTCCCCTCACCGACATTCATCGCCATCTTGACGGCAATATCCGTGCGCAGACCATCCTTGATTTAGGCCGTGAGTTTAACCTCGCGCTGCCCGCCACTACGCTGGATACGCTGCGCCCGCACGTGCAGGTGATTGACGCCGAGCCGGACCTGGTCAGCTTCCTCAATAAGCTGGACTGGGGGGTCAAAGTGTTGGGTTCCCTTGATGCCTGCCGCCGCGTTGCGCAGGAAAACGTTGAAGACGCCGCCCGCGCCGGAATTCACTATACCGAGCTGCGCTTTTCGCCGGGCTATATGGCCATGACCCACAACCTGCCGATTGCGGGCGTAGTGGAAGCGGTGATTGACGGCATTAAAGCCGGCTGTAGCAATCACAATATCGACGTGCGTCTGATCGGTATCATGAGCCGCACCTTCGGCGAAGAGGCCTGTCTGGACGAGCTGAACGGCCTGCTGGCGCACCGCGACAGCATCACGGCTCTGGACCTGGCGGGTGATGAACTCGGCTTCCCAGGCAGCCAGTTCCTCAGCCACTTTACCCGCGCCCGCGATGCCGGACTGCGCATTACGGTTCACGCCGGGGAGGCCGCTGGCGCTGAGAGCATCTGGCAGGCCATCCGCGAACTGGGTGCGGAGCGTATCGGCCACGGGGTGAAAGCGGTGGAAGATCCGGCGCTGATGGACTTTATGGCGAAGCACGGCATTGGCGTCGAGTCCTGTCTGACCTCGAATATTCAGACCAGCACCGTGGCCTCACTGGCACGTCACCCGCTGAAAACCTTCCTGGATCACGGTATTCTTGCCACCATCAACACGGACGATCCGGCGGTTCAGGGGATTGAGATTGGTCATGAATACGCCGTTGCCGCCCCAGCTGCCGGGCTGAGCCTGGCGCAGATGCGGGTGGCGCAGGAGAACGGCCTGAAGATAGCCTTCCTCAGTGATGCTGAGCGCGCCGCCGTTCGGGCACGCGTCGCCGCCTGATATCCACCAGGGCGGGTGATGTCCCGCCTCAGGTGGTAAGAACATCGGTCAAACCCGGCCGAGCGGAAAAAGGCCGCCCCGCGTTGACAGGAGTCCACGGACGACGCAGAGGCTGACCTCTATTTGTGGTCAGCCCGTTAGCGACCGTGAACGGCTTATTTCAGCGACATCGTCTGGCGTTTTTCAGCCGACTGCAGACCCAACTCGATCAACTCCATCACCTGAATCGCCTCTTCTGCTTTCACCGGGTTTTCCCCGACGCCGTTCACCGCATCGCGGATCGCCGCGTAGTAAGCCGGATAGTTGCCAGGAATGGTCAGCAGCGTTTTTTCCACCAACCCCTCCCCGTCGGCCAGCGTCAGGACGCCGTCGCGCATATCATAGCCCCAGTCCTCCTGCGGCGGCCGCGCCCCGGACTTCAGGCGGTCTTCCTGCGGATCCAGACCGTATTTCACAAAGCTGCCGCGCGTGCCGTGTATCTGATAGCGCGCCGACTCTGCGGCCACCAGCATACTGCCGTGCAGCACCACGCGCCGCTGCGGGTAGATCAGGGTGGCGTGGAAATAGTCGGTGGTCACAGCACCGGGACGCAAATCGGCCGTATCCAGGGTGATCGCCACAGGGGAGCCAAACAGCTGCAAGGCCTGGTCAATGACGTGCGGCCCCAGATCGTACCAGATGCCGCTGCCCGGCCCCTGCTGCTCACGCCAGCGCTGCTGGACCTGCGGACGGAAACGGTCGAAGTGCGATTCAAAATAACGCACCTCACCCAGCGTCCCTTCCGCCAGCAATGCTTTCACCGTGAGGAAGTCGCTGTCCCAGCGGCGATTGTGGAACACCGACAGCAGCAGACCTTTGGCTTTCGCCAGCGCATCCAGTTCGCGCGCCTGTGACAGTGTCACGGTAAACGGCTTGTCTACCACCACGTGCTTACCGGCCATCAGGGCAGCCCGGGCTAACGGAAAGTGGGTGTCATTAGGGGTTGGGATAACAATCAGCTGAAGCGTGGGGTCGTCAAATAACGCCTGGGGATCGGACACGACCTGCACCGACGGCCAGTCTGCATGGACCTTGCCCGCATCGCTGCTGGAAATGGCCGACAGCGCCATTTCAGATGTCCCGGCAATTAATGGCGCATGGAAGGTTTTGCTGGCAAAGCCGTAGCCGACCAGGCCAACACGAATTTTATCACTCATTTTAATCCCTCTCGTGGTTACCCGTTGATTTAAGACGATCAACGGGGCAACCACAAGGAGGATTTGCCCGAAAAGCTATTCGTTGGCGCGGCGCGGCAGGTGCCAGGTCTCCTGCGCCACCAGCGCGTCGTGCGCGTCAAGGCTGCGGCGGCGGAAGTCGCTGGGGCTGACCCCGGCACGCTTGCGGAAAACCCGGGAGAAGTAAAGCTGATCGTCATAGCCCACTTCGCGGCCGATGCTGGCAATCGGCTCCTGGGTGGTCTGCAGCAGCAGCTTGGCGCGGATCACGCGCTGATCTTCCCGCCAGCGCAGCAGGTTGACGCCCATCTGTTCGCGAAAGAGATGCGCCAGCCGCGACGGCGACAGGCAGACGTGTCTGGCCACCTCTTCAATTTTCACCTCTGCCGCCAGGTTGTTGGTGACGTACTGGCAGGCCTCAACCACGCGGGCGTCGCGCACCTGCTGCTGGCTGCGCGGATCTTCCTGCACCGCCCGCAGCAGCAGACGCTCCAGCAGATTCATCGCCAGTTCCTCGGCAAACGGACGTCCGGAGTTGTGCGTGTGTTCGATATTGGCAAACAAGCGGTCAAACTCCCCACGCAGCGACTCCGGCAGGCGCAGACGCCCCACGCCCTGAGCCTCATCCTGCCACTCCAGCCAGTCGCTCCAGTAGGCGCGGGGGCGGAAATAGACCCAGCGGTGATACCAGCAGTCACTGTCCGGCAAACGGCCATAGTAATGCGGCGTTTTCGGCTGAAACAGCAGCAGATCGCCAGGCTCACAGTCAAACGCCGCCTCACCGTCAAACACCCGCCCGCGGCCTTTAATGGTCAGGTTAAGAATGTAGCCTTTCATACCGTGCGGGCGGTCGATAAAGAAATCGAGCGGCCCTGCTGCATTAATCGGCGTCAGCCCGGCCACCAGCCAGGCGCTGAATGGATACCCGGGAAGTAACGGATTGGACTGCGCCACCGGCGCCAGACGATGATACATAACGCCTCCTGTCAGACCGCTTTCGCTTTTTGTTTGTAACGGTCAAAAATAACCGCTGCTAACAATATCAGACCGCGTACTACGTACTGTGAGAAAGGCGATATATTCAATAAATTCATCGCATTTTCCACGGTGCCAAGGATCAGTACCCCGGCGATAACATACGAAATTTTACCAATGCCGCCCTTCAGGGAAACGCCCCCCAGCACGCAGGCTGAGATCACGATCAGCTCGTAGCCCAGGGAGGTCATCGGCTGCCCGCTGGTCATGCGTGAGGCCAGAATAATCCCCGCCGCGGCGGAAACCAGCCCGGAGAGAATAAAGATAATAATGCGCGTACGCACCACCGGCACCCCGGCCAGACGTGCCGCCTCTTCATTACCGCCAATCGCCAGCGTGTTGCGGCCAAAGGTGGTTTTATTCAGCAGGAAGGCAAACAGCGCCAGGGTGATGATTGTCAGCCACACGGGAGCCGGCACGCCCAGCCAGCTGGCATAGCCGAGCGCAAAGAAACGCTCATCTTCAATCCCCACCGCTTTACCGTCAGAGAAAATATAGGCCAGACCGCGCACGATCTGCATGGTCGCCAGCGTGGTGATCAGCGCATTGATCTTCAGTTTTGCGATGACAAAACCGTTGACGAAGCCGCAGGCAACCCCCAGCACCAGGCCAGCGGCGATACCAATCCACAGGCTCTCCGTCATATTGATCACCACGGCACACACCACCCCGGCGCAGGCAATGACCGAGGCCACCGACAGGTCAAAGTCCCCGGAGGCCAGGCAGAACAACATGCCGCAGGCCACCATGCCGGACATCGACATCGCCAGTCCCAGGCCTTTCATATTGATCAGAGAGCCGAAGTTCGGCACGAACACCGTACAGGCAATAAACAGGGCGGCAAACACCACCAGCATCCCGAAGTTGTCCCAGATACGGCCCAGACTGAAGCGGGACGGTGCCGCGGGTGTAACGGATGAGGTCGTTGACATAGGTTTCTCCTGCATATTCAGGCCACGTGTGTGGCGGGTTTGGCGGTTTTCGGCATCGCCAGACTCAGCGTCAGGGCTTCCGTGGCGTCGTTGTGATCCAGCTCTCCGGCTATTTCACCCTCGCGCATCACCAGAATGCGGTCGGCCAGCCCCATGACTTCGGGCAGGTCGCTGGAGGCAAACAGCACCGCAATCCCCTGCTCTGCCAGGGCGTAGATCAGCTGATAAATTTCGTTTTTCGCCCCGACGTCAATACCGCGCGTCGGTTCGTCCAGCAGGATCACCTTCATCTCTTCTGACAGCCAGCGTCCGAGGATCGCTTTCTGCTGGTTACCACCGGAGAGGTTCATGATCAGCTGGTCCGCTGAGGGGGTTTTAATGTTCAGGGAGCGGATATGCACGCCGGCGTTGCTGGCTTCCCAGCCGTTGTTAATCAGGCAGCCCGCTTTCAGATTATTTCGCCTGGCGCTGATGTTGATGTTGTCACGTACGGAGTGTACCGGAATGATGCCGTCTGCCTTACGATCTTCAGGGCAGAGCATGATGCCGGCGCGAATGGCTTCTATCGGCTCTTTAATACTGATTTTTTTTCCGTCCAGCCACAGCTCACCGCCGATCAGGCGCGTGGCACCAAACAGCCCTTTCATCAGCTCACTGCGTCCGGCACCGACCAGGCCAAACAGCCCGACGATTTCTCCGGCACGCACGCTGAATGACACCGGGCTGCGGACACCTTTGGCGTGTACGTTGTTGAGCTGCAGCCGGATCTCACCCTGTTCGCGCGGGCGGTAACCGTAGATATCACCGATTTCACGCCCGACCATGGCCTGAACCAGCTCGTCGTTGCCGGTGGTCGCCATATCGGTAAAGGTGCGCACGTAGCGACCATCTTTAAATACGGTAATCGCATCGCTGAGGGCAAAGATCTCTTCCATGCGGTGGGAGACATACAGCACCACGCGCCCCTCAGCGCGCAGCTGGCGAATGACGCGGAACAGCTGGTCAATTTCACGCGCCGACAGTGAACTGGTCGGTTCATCAAAGGCGATTACCTGAGCATTACGGGTCAGCGCCTTAGCGATCTCCACCATTTGCCACTGGCCGAGGGAAAGGTATTTCAGGGGCATGTCCGGGTCAATATCCATCCCCAGCGCTTTCAGCTGGCGGCTGGCCTCCGCGCGCAGGCGGGAACGATTGACCAGTCCCGCGCGCTGCGGCAGCTGACCTAAAAAGATATTTTCTGCCACCGACATTTCCGGCACCAGATGCAGTTCCTGATAAATAATCGCCACCCCGGCGTTAAGCGCATCGGTGGTGTGCTGGAAGTTAACCGGCTGGCCCTGCAGGCGAATTTCGCCGCCGCTGGCCTGATAGCTTCCGCTAAGAATTTTTAACAGCGTCGATTTACCCGCGCCATTTTCCCCCATCAGGGCATGAACCTGGCCGGCATAGCAGTCGAAGCTGATGTCCTGAAGTGCCTTCACGCCAGGAAAGGTTTTGCTGATGCCGTGAAAGCTCAGATACGGCGTTTGTGAGGTCATGGTGTCTCCTGCGACATAGGCAACCACTGCGGGCGGACCGGAAAAAGGTCCGCCCCGATAAATGTCCTGGCATCGCCTTTCGGGCGGACCGGAAAAAAGGCCCGCCCCTGCGCCAGGCCTTACATCAGGCCTTTTTTCGCCAGTTCGGCTTTGAAGTTGTCGCGGGTGATCAGCACCACATCGGTCACTTCGGTGAATTTGGCGGGCTCAACATCTTTCGTCACCCAGTCATGCAGCATCTGAATGCTACGGTAGCCGTGGACATCCGGGCTGGGCAGCAGAGAACCGTAGAAGCCGGTTGCCTGGCCCTTCGACAGTTCGCTGACCGCATCGACGCCGTTGATACCGATGCCGATTACGTTCGGTGCTTTAAAGCCCTGACCTTCGGTGGCCCGCACGCCGCCCAGCACGGTGTTATCGTTCATGCCCACAATCAGCCAGTTTTTCACTTCCGGGTGCTGCACTAACAGTGAGTTACCGGCATCGAAGGCACCGGGGATATCGTTTGATTTGGTAGGAACCTGATAGATCTGTTTTTCAGGGAATCCGGCCGCTTTCAGTGCGTCAATTGAACCACCGGTACGACGGCGGGCGGTGTCCAGCTCATTGGCGGTGATCGCCATCACGGCGGTGGTTTTCACATCCCAGCCGCGTTTCTGCATCTCTTTGTACAGCTCCTGGCCCTGACGCTCGCCGATTTTGGTCGCCGCCATCATCACCAGCGGCACAGTGTCCATCGGTTTGCCTTTCGCAGTGACGAACTGGTCATCGACCGCGATCACTTTCAGGCCATAGCTGCGGGCTTTCGCCACAATCGCCGAGCCGAGTTTGGGGTCTGGCGTACAGATAACAAACCCTTTCGCCCCGCTGGCGGCCAGGCTGTCGATAGCGTTCAGGGTTTTTTCACCATCCGGCACCGCGATTTTGATCACTTCAAAGCCAAGATCTTTACCGGCCTTGTCGGCAAACTTCCATTCCGTCTGGAACCAGGGTTCTTCCGGCTGTTTCACGAGGAAACCGAGTTTCATGGTTTCCGCCATAGCGGATTGTGACATAACGGCAGCAAGGCCAATCGCGGCCAGCGCTTTAGTGAATTTGTGCATGAGGCTCTCCGGCTCAGTGCCCGCCTGTGGCGGGATTGTGTAAACGGTAACAATCGGTTGTTGAAAAAATTAAAAGCATTTAAACAAGACCTTACCTGAGCACTGACGTCATAACAGTGGCGGTAGTGCGCTAGTTTTACCTGCAAGCGCGTGAAAATTTGTAGAGCGCTATCACACCCTGAAATTACAGTTGTTTTGTCCATCTTTTCAGCCGATTTAACCGATACGCAACATTTGAACCCCATCACACTCCTGCCCCTGATGGCAGAAAAGTGCATATATGCAGCCAGCCGCACCTAACTACTCTGCCGCCATGTTTCCAGGATAGAGGAACATTACTTAAGCCTGTTCTGAACATAACGGAGAGCAACTATGCACAAGGGTGCGATTACCCTCGGTCTGGATTTCGGCAGCGATTCGGTGCGTGCGCTGGCCGTAGAGTGCGCCAGCGGCCGCGAACTGTATAAGCAGGTGGTGGCCTATCCGCGCTGGAAAGCCGGGCACTTCTGCGATGCAGCACATAACCAGTTTCGCCACCATCCTCAGGACTATATTGACGCGCTGGAGCAGGCAATACGTGACGTTGTCACTCAACTTACCCCTGAACAGCGGCTGAATGTGGTGGGCATCGGCGTGGATTCGACAGGATCCACCCCTGCCCCTGTCGACCGTGAAGGGCGGGTACTTGCCCTGCGCCCGGAATTTGCCGAAAACCCCAACGCGATGTTCGTGCTGTGGAAGGATCACACTGCCATTGAGGAGGCTGAAGCTATTACCCGCCTGTGTCACAGCGGCGATTTTCAGGACTATTCACGCTTTATCGGCGGTATTTACTCCTCTGAATGGTTCTGGGCCAAAATTCTGCATATCAGCCGCCAGGATGCGGCGGTACGCGAGGCAGCGGTCTCCTGGGTGGAACTGTGTGACTGGGTGCCGGCGCTGTTAAGCGGCACCACGGCCCCTGCCGACATGAAGCGCGGCCGCTGTGCGGCCGGCCATAAGTCGCTCTGGCATCCGGTCTGGCAGGGGTTACCTGAAGCCCGGTTCCTCAATGCTCTCGACCCGCTACTGACCGCCGATCTCGATTACCCGATGTTTACCGATACCTGGACGGCCGACGTGCCGGTCGGCAAGCTCAGCGCCGAATGGGCAGCGCGTCTTGGTCTTCCGGGCAGCGTGACGCTTTCCGGCGGCGCATTTGACTGCCATATGGGGGCGGTGGGTGCCGGAGCGCAGCCCTATACGCTGGTGAAAGTGATCGGGACGTCGACCTGCGACATTCTGATTGCTGATGCCGATCGCGTAGCCGATCGTGCGATTAAAGGGATCTGTGGTCAGGTGGACGGTAGCGTGGTGCCTGGGATGATTGGCCTGGAGGCCGGGCAGTCGGCGTTTGGCGACATGTATGCCTGGTTTGGCCGTCTGTTGAGCTGGCCGCTGGTGCAGGCGGCACAGCAGCAGCCAGCGCTGAAAGCCGAACTTGAGGCCATACAACAGGGCATGCTGGAACAGTTAACCGCCGCCTGGGCCGCCGATCCGCAGCTCGACCATCTGCCGGTGGTCCTTGACTGGTTTAACGGCCGCCGTACGCCCTTTGCCAACCAGCGGCTGAAAGGGGTGATCACCGACCTCAATCTTGGCACCGATGCCCCGACGCTGTTCGGTGGCTTTATTGCCGCTACCGCGTTTGGCGCACGCGCCATTATGGAGTGCTTTGAACAGCAGGATATCCCGGTACAGCAGATCCTCGCCCTCGGCGGGATTGCCCGCAAGTCGCCGACCATTATGCAGGTGTGCTGCGACGTGATGAACCGTCCGCTGGACATTGTTGCCTCCGACGAATGCTGTGCGCTGGGGGCCGCCATCTTTGCCGCTGTGGCCGCAGGCGTCTATGCCGATATCCCGTCGGCACAGGCGCAGATGGCCAGCCCGCTGGATCAGACCCTGCAGCCGGACCCGGTTCGCGTCGCCCGCTTCCAGCAGCTTTATCAGCGTTATCTTCAATGGTGTGAGCTGGCGGAACCGCAGTTTGCCCCACAACCTTCATCAGTCAGTTAAGGAATCGCTTTATGACACAGTTAAACGCCCGCAGCGTATGGTTTGTGATTGGTACCCAGCACCTGTACGGTGCGGAAACGCTGCGCCAGGTCGAGCAGCATGGACAGCAGGTGGTGGAAGGCCTGAACCGGGCGGGTAAACTGCCCTTCTCTTTACAGCTTAAACCGCTGGTTAAAACACCGGATGAGGCACTGTCGCTGTGCCGCGAGGCGAATCACGATCAGAGCTGCCTGGGCATTATCACCTGGCTGCACACCTTCTCCCCGGCAAAAATGTGGATTGGCGGCCTGTCGATTCTGAATAAGCCGCTGCTGCAGTTCCATACCCAGTTCAATGCGGAGATCCCGTGGGACAGCATGGATATGGACTTTATGAACCTGAACCAGACTGCACACGGCGGCCGTGAGTTTGGCTTTATTGGCGCGCGGATGCGTCTGCCGCACCAGGTGGTGACCGGCCACTGGCAGGATGAACGCTCACAGCAGCGCATCGGACAGTGGATGCGCGGTGCCGCCGCCCTGCAGGCCAGCCAGCAGCTGAAAGTGGCCCGTTTCGGTGACAACATGCGCGAAGTGGCAGTGACGGAAGGCGATAAAGTCGCGGCACAGATCCAGTTTGGTTACGCCGTGAACGGCTGGGGCGTGGGCGATCTGGTAGAGGTGATCAACCAGGTCAGCGACGGCGATGTCAGCGCACTGATTGATGAATACGAAAGCAGCTATGAATTTAGCGCGGCAGCGGCCGTGAACGGTGACAAACGGCAGAACGTGCTGGATGCTGCCCGGATTGAACTGGGGATCAAGCAGTTCCTGGAAAGCGAAGGCTGCCGGGCATTCACCACCAATTTCCAGACGCTGCACGGTATGACGCAGCTGCCGGGGCTGGCGGTACAGCGCCTGATGCAGCAAGGGTACGGTTTTGCCGGTGAGGGTGACTGGAAAACGGCGGCACTGCTGCACATCTTTAAACAGATGGCGGGAGATGTCCCGGGAGGCACCTCGTTTATGGAGGATTACACCTACCACTTCGCACCGGGGAACGACCTGGTGCTGGGCTCACATATGCTGGAGGTCTGCCCGACCATCGCGCGTGAAGCCAAACCGCTGCTCGACGTGCAGGCGCTGGGCATCGGCGGCAAGGCCGATCCGGCTCGTCTGATCTTCTCCGCCCCGGCCGGACGTGCGGTTAATGCCAGCGTGATTGATATGGGTGACCGTTTCCGCCTGCTGGTTAACGTGGTGGACGCGATCGAACAGCCGCAGGCACTGCCGAAACTGCCGGTGGCCCGCGCCCTGTGGCGGGCGCAGCCGTCGCTGGCGACAGCGTCTGAAGCGTGGATTCTGGGCGGCGGTGCGCATCACACCGTCTTCAGCCAGGCGCTGACCGTCGACGATATGCGGCTTTACGCCGAGCTGACCGGGATTGAAGCGCTGGTGATCGATGAAGAAACCACGCTGCACGGTTTCCGCGATGCGCTGCGCTGGAATGAAGCATACTACCGTCTGAATCAACGCTAACCGCTAACGCCCCCTGACGGGGGCGTTTTCTCATCTTACTCTGCGTTACCCTGCCCCCAACGCCACTGGCTGACTTCCGGCATGTCTTCTCCGTGTTCACGCACATAATCATGGTGATACGCCAGACGCGCCTGCAATGTTTCAACAACGTGACCCTGAGTGGCGGCCAGATGCGGAACATGTGTGATAGCCGCTTGCGCCAGATGGTAGCGGTCCAGCTTATTGAGCACGGTCATATCAAACGGTGTGGTGGTGGTGCCCTCCTCACTGAACCCCTGTACGTGAAAATTCTGATGATTCCGGCGCTGATACGTCAGCCGGTGGATCAGGCTAGGGTAACCGTGAAAGGCAAAGATGACCGGCTTATCCGCCGTGAACAACGCTTCAAACGCCTGTTCCGTTTTACCGTGCGGGTGCTGCTCCTGCGTTTGCAGCGCCATCAAATCCACCACGTTGACGACGCGGACCTTCAGCTCAGGGACCCGTTCACGCAACAGTTGTACGGCTGCCAGCGTTTCAATGGTGGGAACATCTCCGGCGCAGGCCATCACCACATCAGGGCTGACATCGTTGTCAGTATTGCCCGCCCAGGACCATATCCCCATACCGGCTTCGCAATGCTTCGCCGCGCTGTCGCGGTCCAGCCACTGCGGCGAGGGCTGCTTGCCCGCGACAATAACGTTGATGCGATCCCAGGTTTTCAGACAGTGATCGCCCACCCACAGCAGGGTATTGGCATCCGGTGGTAAGTAGACGCGGACGATGTCGGCTTTCTTATTCACCACGTGATCGATAAAGCCCGGGTCCTGATGACTGTAGCCATTATGATCCTGACGCCATACGTGTGATGAGAGCAGATAATTCAGCGAGGCGATCGGTGCCCGCCAGGGGAGCTTGCGTGACACCTTCAGCCATTTTGCATGCTGGTTAAACATCGAATCGATAATGTGAATAAAGGCTTCGTAACAGTTGAACAGTCCGTGCCGGCCGCTCAGCAGATATCCTTCCAGCCACCCCTGGCAAAGATGCTCACTGAGCACTTCCAGTACCCGACCATCCGGGGCCAGCTGCTCGTCATACGGTTCGCGTTCCCCCATCCAGCGGCGTGCGGTGACATCAAAAACCGGACTCAGCCGGTTAGAGGCCGTTTCATCCGGCCCAAAAATCAGGAAATTATTGGGGTTTTTCTGCACAACCTCACGCAGATAATGACCCAACTGCGCCGTCGCCTGCCCCTGTACGGCACCGGGCGTCGTTACGTCCAGTGAGAATGCACCAATATCAGGCGTGATTAAGGGCTGCCTGAGCCTGCCGCCGTTAGCCCAGGGGCTGGCCCCCATGCGCCAGTCACCCTGCGGTGCCAGCGCCTGCAGTTCCGGGCGTAAACGTCCGCTGGCATCAAACAGTTTTTCCGGCTGATAACTTTTCAGCCACTGTTCAAGGATACGACGATGTTCATCATTCTCACGACAGCCTGAGACCGGCACCTGGTGGGCCCGCCAGAAGTCTTCCACTTTCTTACCGTCGACACTTTTGGGCCCGGTCCATCCCTTCGGACTGCGTAACAAAATCATTGGCCAGCGTGGCACACCGGCCGGCGGTTTTTCCTGACGGTACTGCCGCTGGATCGCCGCAATCTCGTCAAAGACTTCATCCAGTACCATCGCCATTTGCGCGTGCATCAGCGCCGGATCATTGCCTGTCACCACGCGCGGTGCATAGCCCAGCGCCCGGTAGAGTTGTACCAGTTCTTCATCACTGGTGCGGCCGGACAGGGTGGGATTGGCGATCTTATAGCCGTTCACGTGCAGTATCGGCAGTACCGCCCCGTCACGCTGTGGATTAAGGAACTTCAGGCTTTGCCAGCTGGCAGAGAGCGGCCCGGTTTCCGCCTCTCCATCACCAATAATGCACGGAACAATCAGCTCGGGATGGTCGAATGCGGCACCGAAGGCGTGTGCCAGCGAGTAGCCCAGCTCTCCGCCTTCGTTAATCGAACCCGGGGTTTCGGCCGCCGCATGGCTGGGTATCCCTCCCGGGAAGGAAAACTGCTTAAACAGCCGTTTCATGCCGGCGATGTCCTGGCTCACGTCAGGATAAATTTCGCTGTAGCTGCCTTCCAGCCAGGTATTGGCCACCATGCCCGGCCCACCGTGTCCCGGCCCGCAGACATAGAGTAAGTTAAGCCTGCGCTGGCGAATGATGCGGTTGAGATGGACATAGATAAAATTCAGGCCGGGTGTCGTCCCCCAGTGGCCCAGCAGTCTTGGCTTGATATGCTCCGGCTTCAGCGGTTCGCGCAGAAGTGGGTTATCCATTAAATAGATCTGACCTACAGAAAGGTAATTGGCTGCCCGCCAGTAGCGATCGATTAATATACATTCGCTGTCAGTGAGAGAGTCTGCCACGCGATAGTCTCCTCTTGATTCGCTTATTCCTGTGTCGTTATTCCTGAGTTATCTGTCATGGGGCGGGTTCGCCGGGGAGATTACTCCCCCTTTTTCAACTGCTCACCTAATGCTTTTTCGCAGCCCGCCTGCGTGTTAGCCTGGCGACGCTGTTCCGGCGAGAGCGCCAGCCAGCCGTCAACAACCTTCCCGGCCACCTCGCGGTCAAAATCAGTTTTATTCAGCGAGGAAGAAGAGTGACTGCGCATGTGCATATCGTTGAGCTGCTGCAGGTAGGCGTCACGGGAAGCGTCCGGTTGGGCAGACGCGGTGGTACACAGCAGGCTGACATAGCGGGCCTCCTCAGAGGGGGTACCTGTCTCAGCCGCGAAGGCTGTGCCCGCTAGCAGCAATGTGGATAAAAGCAGAATGTTTTTCATAACGGCTCCTTACCTAAAAGAGTAAGGATAGAAGAGATAAACCGCTTTTGCAGGCCGCCCGACCCGGGCAACGGCTGCGCGGCCGCCGGGGGAACGGAGCGAGCCGGCCCCAGGGCCGGCTCGCTCCGTCTGACGTCAGACCAGCCGCTTCACCGGCGCATTTTGCTGGCGATCCCACATCAGCGTTAGCAGGCGCTGCAGGGCAATAAACGCAAACAGCAGCACGCCAATGGCAATTTTGGTCCACCAGGAACTCAGGGTGCCGTCAAAGTTAATCCACGTCTGGATCAGCCCCTGGATCAGCACGCCGAACAGCGTCCCCAGTACGGTGCCGACCCCGCCAGACAGCAGCGTCCCGCCGATCACCACCGAGGCGATGGCATCCAGCTCCACGCCCATTCCCGCCAGCGCATAGCCTGCAGAGGTATAGATGGAGAACACGATGCCGGCCAGCGTGGCCAGTCCGGAAGAAAGCATATAGATCCGCACCGTGGTGCTGCGGGTGGAGATGCCCATCAGCCGGGCGGACGTCGCATTCCCGCCGATGGCGTACACCTGATTACCAAAGCGGCTGCGGTGCGCCAGTAAGATGCCCAGCGCCACGACCACCAGCATAATCACGGCCAGCAGGCTCAGCCGCCCGCCACCGGGAATTTTCCACGCCATCGATGACAGCGTGGCATACAGCGGGTGGTCTATGGGTAACGAGCTTTCCGCCACCAGATAGCTGCAGCCGCGCAGGAAGAACATACCGGCCAGGGTAATAATAAACGCCGGGATCTTCAGCGCATCGATCAGCCAGCCCATAAAGGCTCCGAACGCCGTGCCCAGGGACAGCACCAGGGCAAATGCCAGCCAGGGGTCAACGTGGAAATCACCAATCAGACGGGCAAGAAAGACCCCGGTAAAGGCAATGACCGCCCCCACCGACAGATCGATACCGCCGGAGAGGATCACAAAGGTCATTCCGACGGCGATAATGCCCAGAAAGGCGTTATCGGTGAGAATATTGGCAATCACCCGCGTGGAAGCAAAACCGGGATACTGGCTCAGGCAGAAGAGATAACCCGCGACAAATACCAGCAGGGTGATCATTAACGGCAGATGGCGTTTAATCACGGCGATGCCCTCGTTTAAACAGTTGAATAAAGCGCGGAGACTGCAGCAGCAGCACCAGCATCACCACCACCGCCTTCACCACCTGATTCAGTTCGGGTGGGAAGCCGGAGAGTAAAATCCCGGTATTCATCGCCTGGATGATCAGCGCGCCGATCAGCGACAGCATCAGGCTAAAACGCCCACCCATCAGCGATGCCCCGCCAATCACCACCGCCAGGATGGCATCCAGCTCCAGCCACAACCCGGCATTGTTGGCATCGGCACCGCGTATATCCGCAGCGACAATCAGCCCGGCCACCGCCGCGCACAGTCCACTCAACACGTACGTACTCATCACCACCAGCCAGCCGTTGACGCCCGCGTTGCGCGCCGCCCGCAGGTTAATCCCCACCGCTTCAATAAACATGCCCAGTGCGGTTTTACGCGTTAACAGCCAGACCAGCAGTGCCAGCCCGAGGGTGATCCATACCGGTACCGGAAGCAGAAGCAGCGTCCCGCTGCCCAGGCGTGCCAGCGCGTCGCTGTCGAAGGTAACAATCTGTCCCTGGGTGATCAGCTGCGCAATACCGCGCCCCGCCACCATCAGGATCAGCGTGGCCACAAACGGCTGGATCTTCAGCAACGCGACCAGCACGCCATTCCACAGTCCGCAGAGAATGCCGCTGCCCAGCGTCACCAGGATGATCACCGGCAGGCTGTGTCCGGCAACGGTCAGGGTGGCGGCAGTGGCCCCGGCAATAGCCATGACGGCCCCGACCGAAAGATCGATGCCCCCGGTGGCGATCACCAGCGTCATGCCAATCGCCAGAATTGCCACCGGAGCCGCGCGGTTAAGAATATCAATCGGGCTGCCGAACAGACGTCCGTCCTGCAGGTGGATAGCAAAGAAGTTGTTCGCTACCAGACTGTCAATCAGCAGCACCAGCAGCAGTGCGCCAATCTGCGGCAGCCCGGGCGGCAGTTTTCGTTTTAACATCGGTGATTTCCCCGCCATCAGATGCGATTCAGGCATGTTGTTCCCCTCCCGCCGCTATCGCATTCACGATCGCCGCAACGGAGAGCTGCTCCAGTGGAATTTCGGCAACCTGCTGACGGTCGCGCAGGATCACCACGCGGTCCGCATAGCCGACCAGCTCCTCCAGCTCGGAGGAGATCACCAGCAGCGCCAGGCCATCGGCGCACAGGGTTTCAATCAGGCGGATAATCTCCGCGTGGGCGCCGACGTCGATACCGCGCGTCGGCTCATCCAGGATCAAAAACTGGGGTTTGGTCACCAGCCAGCGCGACAACAGCACCTTTTGCTGGTTACCACCGGACAGCAGTTCCACCGGCTGTTCCGCATCCGGGGTACGGATGCCGAGGCTCTTGATAAAGCGCTCCGCCACCTGCTGCTGCTCTCGCTTTGGGATCGGTCGCAGCCAGCCGCGCTGGGCCTGCAGCGCCAGAATGATATTTTCCCGTACGGAAGCCGCCCCGATAATACCGTCCGTTTTGCGATCTTCCGGACAGAAGCCCATGCCCAGCCGCGAGGCCTGGGCGGGTGAGCGAATGGTCTGAGGTTTTCCCCTGATGAAGGCGCGACCGCTGTCGGCTCGTTTGATGCCGAACAGCAGCTCTGCGGTCTCCGTGCGCCCGGAACCCAGCAGGCCCGCCAGCCCGACGGCCTCGCCAGGACGCACGCTGAGGCTAAAGGGTTCAATCGTCCCTTTCTTACCGTAATCTTTGAATTCCACCGCAGGCTGATCGCTTTTCAGCGTGCTGCCCGCGCGTTGCAGTGCAGTTTCCAGCAGTTCACGCCCCAGCATCAGCTTGATCAGTTCGATTTGTGGCAGGCTGTGGGTGTCGCGCGTGGCGATAAACTGGCCGTTGCGCAGTACGGTAATGCGGTCCGTCACGCGGTAAACCTGGTCAAGGAAGTGGGTGACAAACACCAGCCCCATCCCTTTTGCCTTCAGCTGTTCCATCAGCGTGAACAACATGGTCACCTCGCTGGCATCCAGGCTGGCGGTCGGTTCATCAAGGATCAGGACTTTTGCCGACAGGTCCACCGCCCGGCAGATGGCAATAATTTGCTGCATCGCTACCGAGTACTGCCCCAGCGGTCGGGTGACGTCCAGTTCAAAGCCGTAATCGGCCATCAGCTTTACTGCCCGCCTGTTCAGGGTTTTACGATCGATCAGGCCAAAGCGCTTAGGCTCACGGCCAATAAACAGATTATCGGCAACGGACATATTCGGCAGCAGGTTCACCTCCTGATACACCGTGCCAATACCCAGCTGCTGCGCCTCGGCGGTATTACGGGGATTAATGCTCTGCCCGCCAAGCATTAGGGTACCGCCATCGCGCTGATAAACGCCGGTCAGCACCTTGATCAGCGTGGATTTCCCCGCCCCGTTCTCCCCCAGTAAGGCCATTATTTCGCCGGTACGCAGGTCAAACGAGACATTGTCCAGCGCCCGGACGCCGGGAAAAGATTTGCTGACGTTGCTGATGGCCAGCAACGCAGGCGTAGAGGTTTCGATGGTCATACGCGTGCCTCAGACAAATAGGTAACCGCCCCGGGCGGGGCGGCGAGGGGATCAGTAGCCCATTCCTTTTTTGGTGTCTAACTGCGCCTGCGCATCGGCTGGCAGGAACAGTCGGGTTTCCGTTTTGATAATTTTTGGCGGCATGGTGCCGTCTTTTTTCAGTTTTTCCAGCGCATCAAACGCCGGGCCAGCCATATTCGGCGTCAGCTCAACGTTGGCATTGGCTTCGCCGGCCAGCATCGCTTTATAAATATCCGGTACGCCATCAATGGATCCGGTTAAAATATCTTTACCCGGTTTAAGTCCGGCTTCTTTTATCGCCTGAATAGCCCCGATCGCCATATCATCGTTATGTGCGTAAACCATACAAATATTCTTGCCGTTGTTTTCCGCCTTAATAAAACTTTCCATCACTTCTTTACCCTTGCTGCGGGTAAAGTCACCAGACTGCGAACGAATAACTTTAATATTTGGCGTATTGGCAATGGCTTCAGCAAAGCCTTTTTTACGGTCGATGGCCACGCTGGCCCCTACGGTTCCCTGCAGTTCCACCACGTTACAGGGCTTACCGGCCTGATGTTTCACCAGCCAGTCACCGATCAACTTGCCTTCATAGACGTTATCCGCCGTTACCACGGCCTGATAGAGGGATTTATCTTTGACCACGATGGCGCGGTCCAGCAGGAAGACCGGGATTTTGGCGTCTTTGGCTTCAGAGAGCACCGGTTCCCAACCTGTCTGCACGACAGGCGCGATAAATATCGCGTCTACCCCCTGCGCGATAAAGGAGCGCACTGCCTTGATTTGATTCTCTTGTTTTTGCTGGCCGTCCGCGATCTTCAGCGTAATGCCCCGTTTTTGAGCTTCACTTTTTGCCACGCTGGTTTCTGCTGCGCGCCAGCCTGATTCCGAGCCAACCTGTGAGAATCCGACGGTCATTGATTCGGCCAGCGCAGGTGCAGACAGGCTGGCTCCGATAAGGGTGGATAAGAGTAAACGCTTCCACATGATCATTTTTCCTCTGATGGGATTTTATCGTATAGGGTTAAGAGCCACATAAGCCTGGCCTATTCGCAGGAAAACATTTACGACAATGCTCACAAAATTCAATAATTCAAAGAGGTTACGCCACCATCAGGCGCGGTGAGTACGATTGGTGATATGGAAAAAACGCGTATTTGCAGTAAAAATCAGGTTAAATAAGTGTAATAAACATAAGCGTTTGCGGCAGAAGCATTTGGAAGCGATTACAACACTGCGTGAAGTTCTGTCGCCCGGGCGCTATCGGCGGCGCACCTGAGCAAACTGCAAAATTGTGATCTCTTCCACAGTTTTATTCTCTGTCGTTTCAGCATGGCGTTGGCTTATTCTCTTTATCAGATTCATCCTGGGAGGGTGAAAGGGCGAAAGCCATCTAAATCCCCCACTGGCCCTGCTGCCGACCGCAGGGGACGATAACGGATCGTCTGATGCACTAAGCTATGCTGAATTTTCTGATTTTTATATTGCCCGATGAAAACAAAGTGGAATCTTTTGCCCTGCATCATATACTGCCAGCTCTTGATTCCTACCTGGATGGCTGCAATGACCGTTCAAGATTACTTATTGAAATTTCGCAAAGTTAATTCTCTGGAAAGCCTGGAAAAACTTTTTGACCATCTGAATTATTCTCTCACCGATGACGCAGACATTATTCAGATGTACCGCGCGGCCGATCATCGTCGTGCCGAACTCGCCTCGGGCGGCCGCCTGTTTGATTTGGGTCGTGTGCCCAAAACCGTCTGGCATTTTGTGGTCTGATATGCCGCGTTCATCGCCCTGATGACCTGAACCACGATAATCCGTATAATCCTCCCCCTCATGCGTGTGGCCCTGTGCGATGCGCCTTTGCCCTTTCCGGCTGATAAAAGGATAATTTGTGCCTGTTGATTCTAAACCGCGTATCGGCGGCTGGCTGCTGGTCCCGCTGGCCTGGCTGATTATCGCCTTAATGGCCTCAGCACTGGTGATGACGATGTATATCGGCGCACTGACCGGGCCAGCAATACGAAATGTATCCTGGCACTCTCCGCAGCCCGCACTGCTGCAGTGGGCGGCGTCGCTGCTTACGTCCGCTGTCATGCTGGTGTATACGGCGTGGATCACCTGGCTTTTCTGCCAGCGGTCACGGCGGGTGCCGCGCCACTATCTGATCTGGCTGTTGCTGAATGTCGTCCTGGCGCTGAAGGCTTTTGTCTTCTCTCCGGTGGCTGATAACCTGGCAATGCGTAATTTACTGTTCGCCCTGCTGGCCGCCAGCGTTCTGGTACCCTATTTCAAGCGTTCTCAGCGGGTTAAAAACACCTTTGTCGCGCCCTGATGTTGAAAAAAACGTCAAAAATTTAATCGTGAGTGCGCTATTAAAAAACCGCTAAGACTGTGCGGTTGTGGTCAGGGCTGCAATGCCGGATAATAGACCGCTTTCACTATTTTTCAGGCGTATCAATGACCGAATACCTGCTTCTTTTTATTGGCACCGTGCTGGTGAATAACTTCGTGTTAGTGAAGTTTCTCGGCCTGTGTCCCTTTATGGGCGTTTCCAAAAAACTGGAAACGGCAATTGGCATGGGACTCGCCACGACGTTTGTCATTACGCTCGCCTCGATCTGTGCGTGGCTGGTTAACCATCTGATCCTGCTGCCGCTGGATCTGGTTTACCTGCGCACCATGGCCTATATTCTGGTGATTGCCGTCGTCGTGCAGTTCACCGAGATGGTCGTGCGTAAAACCAGTCCCGACCTCTATCGCCTGCTGGGCATCTTTTTGCCGCTGATCACCACTAACTGTGCGGTGCTTGGCGTGCCGCTGTTAAGCGTCAACCTTAACCATACGTTCCTGCAGGCCGCGCTTTACGGCTTCAGTGCTTCACTCGGCTTCTCGCTGGTGATGGTGCTGTTTGCCGGTATTCGTGAACGTCTGGTGCTGGCCGATGTTCCCGCGCCGTTTAAAGGGTCGTCGATTGCGCTGGTGACCGCCGGCCTGATGGCGCTGGCCTTTATGGGCTTTACCGGACTGGTCAAGTTCTGATGAGTGCTATCTGGATTGCCGTTGCCGTTTTAAGTGTGCTCAGCCTGATTTTTGGTGGGCTGTTGGGCTATGCCTCCCGCCGGTTTAAGGTAGAAGAAGATCCGATCGTTGAGCAGATTGACGCTATCCTGCCGCAGAGCCAGTGTGGGCAGTGCGGCTATCCCGGCTGCCGCCCGTATGCGGATGCCGTCGGCAATAACGGCGAGATGATCAATAAATGTGCCCCCGGTGGCGAACAGACCATGCTCAAGCTGGCGGCGCTACTTAACGTTGATCCGCAGCCGCTGGGCGACGAACTGCCGGGTGAACCCGAGCGTAAGGTCGCCTGGATTGACGAAGCCAACTGTATTGGCTGCACCAAATGTATTCAGGCCTGCCCGGTGGATGCTATCGTCGGCGCCACGCGTGCGATGCACACGGTACTCAGCGATGTCTGTACCGGCTGCGATCTGTGCGTTGCCCCCTGCCCGACCGACTGCATTGAGATGCGCCCGGTTGCCCCCACTACTGCCAACTGGAAATGGGACCTGAACACCATTCCGGTCCGGGTCATTCCTGTAGATAGCCATGTTTAACCTGCTTAATTTCTTAAAAAAAGACCGCCTCTGGGATTTTAAAGGGGGGATCCACCCGCCTGAAATGAAAACCCAGTCAAACGGTACGCCGCTGCGTGAACTGCCGCTGCCAGCCCAGTTTATTCTGCCCCTGAAGCAGCATATCGGCCCGGAAGGCGAACTGGCCGTGCGTCCGGGAGATCGCGTTCTCCGTGGTCAGCCGCTGACCTTTGGCAGTGGCCGGATGCTGCCGATCCACGCGCCCAGCTCCGGCACGGTGACAAAAATTGCGCCACATATGACAGCCCATCCCTCGGCCCTGGCCGAGATGTGCCTGTTTATTACGCCGGACGGTGACGATCGCTGGGTTGAGAAGCACCCCCTGCAGGATTATCGCCGCGTTGAGCGAAGTGAACTGGTGGAGAAAGTCCATCAGGCTGGCGTCGCAGGCCTGGGCGGGGCCGGTTTCCCCACCGCCAGCAAGCTGAAAGGTGGCCTGCACGGCGTGAATACGCTGATTATTAACGCAGCAGAGTGCGAACCTTACATCACAGCCGATGACCGCTTAATGCAGGACTGCGCACGGGAAGTGCTGGAGGGCAGCCGCATTCTGGCGTTTATCCTGCAGGCAGACCAGGTACTCATCGGCATTGAGGACAATAAGCCGCAGGCGATTGCCGCGCTGAAACAGGCGCTGGGCAGCGATACTGACCTGCAGATCCGCGTGATCCCCACCAAATACCCGTCGGGCGGGGCCAAACAGCTGACCAAAATTCTCACCGGTAAGGAAGTGCCGCACGGCGGTCGTTCAACCGATATCGGCGTGCTGATGCAGAACGTCGGCACGGCATTTGCCGTTAAGCGTGCCGTAATTGATGGCGAAGCGCTGACCGAACGCGTTGTCACCCTCACCGGGGGGGCCGTGGCCCGGCCCGGAAACGTCTGGGCGCGCCTGGGCACGCCGATCAGCCATCTGCTGCAGCAGGCTGAATTTACCCCCGGTGCGGAACAAATGGTGGTGATGGGCGGCCCGCTGATGGGCTTTACCCTGCCGACGCTGGATGTGCCGGTGGTGAAAATCACCAACTGCATTCTGGCCCCCGCCGCCAGTGAGATGGGACAGGACGAGCCGGAACAGAGCTGCATCCGCTGCAGTGCCTGTGCGGATGTCTGTCCGGCCGCCCTGCTTCCCCAGCAGCTTTACTGGTACAGCCGGGGCGGCGATCACGACAAGGCGCGTGAACACAATATTGCCGACTGCATTGAGTGCGGTGCCTGCGCCTATGTCTGCCCGAGTAATATTCCCCTGGTGCAGTACTACCGTCGTGAGAAAGCCGAAATCCAGGCTATCGATCTTGAAGCGGAACGCACCGCACTGGCTAAAGCGCGCTTTGAAGCGCGCCAGCTGCGCCTTGAGCGCGAGAAAGCAGCACGCGAAGCGAAACATCAACAGGCAAAACGCAGCGTCGCGTCAAGCGACGCTGATGCGATTGCTGCGGCACGTGAAAGAGTAAAAGCGAAGCAGGTGGATCCGTCAGCCGCAGAAACCACCGATCGCGCCCTCAGACAGGCGGAGCGTGAAGCCCGCCAGGCAGAAGCGCGCGTGCATCAGGCCGAGCAGCAGGCGGTGAATGAACCTGTTACCCGACAGACCACCGACCCGCGTCAGGCGGCGGTGGAAGCTGCCATCGCCCGCGCCAAAGCGAAGAAAGCCGCGCAGGCCAGCGCCAGCGCACCGGACGAAACCAACGCGACGCCTGCCGAACCGCCGGTCGACGCCCGCAAGGCGGCGGTGGAGGCTGCCATCGCCCGCGCTAAAGCGAAGAAAGCCGCGCAGGCCAGCGCCAGCGCACCGGACGAAACCAACGTGACGCCTGCCGAACCGCCGGTCGACGCCCGCAAGGCGGCGGTGGAGGCTGCCATTGCCCGCGCCAAAGCGAAGAAAGCCGCTCAGGCCAGCGCCAGCGCACCGGACGAAACCAACGTGACGCCTGCTGAACCGCCGGTCGACGCCCGCAAGGCGGCGGTGGAGGCTGCCATCGCCCGCGCCAAAGCGAAAAAGGCCGCGCAGCGGCAGGAAACCGACGATCATAACGACGAAGCGCCAGCCGCTTCCGACGACGCACGTAAAGCAGCGGTGGCCGCGGCCATTGCGCGCGTTAAAGCGCGTAAATCGCAGCAGCCTTCAGCTCAAGAGGATTAAATGGCTTTTCGCATTGCAAGTTCACCTTACACGCACAACCGCCGCAGCACCGGCACCATTATGCTGCTGGTGCTGATTGCCGCCGTGCCCGGCATGGCAGCGCAGTGGTACTATTTTGGCTGGGGTAATCTGATCCAGGTGCTGATTGCCGCCGTGGCGGCCGTGGGCGCGGAGGCTGCTATTCTGCGGCTGCGTAAGCTACCGCTGGCGGAGACACTTAAGGACAACTCCGCGCTGCTCACCGCCCTGCTGCTCGGCATCAGCATCCCCTCACTTGCCCCGTGGTGGTTAGTGGTGATCGGGACGCTGTTTGCGGTGATTATTTCAAAACACCTCTACGGTGGCCTGGGGCAAAACCCGTTCAACCCGGCGATGGTGGGGTATGTTGTCCTGCTGATCTCCTTCCCGGTGCAGATGACCAGCTGGCTGCCGCCAGACAGTTTGCAGGGCATCACGCCCGGCTTCGGCGATACCCTGAGCATGATTTTCCATTTCCATACGCTGGATGGCCACACCATGCAGCAGCTGCAGGTAGGCATTGACGGCATCAGCCAGGCAACGCCGCTGGATAACTTCAAAACCGGCCTGCGTGCCGGGCACAGCGCGGAGCAGCTGCTGGCACAGCCGATCTACGGCGGCGTGCTGGCCGGGCTGGGCTGGCAGTGGGTGAACGTGGGTTTTCTGCTGGGTGGAGCCTTCCTGCTAATAACCCGCAGTATTCGCTGGCATATCCCGGTCAGCATGCTTGTTTCCCTGGCATTCTGCGCCACGCTGGGCTGGCTTTTCTCGCCGCAGAGTTTAGTGTCGCCGGTGATCCATTTACTCTCCGGGGCAACTATGTTGGGTGCATTCTTCATCGCCACCGATCCGGTAACCGCCTCCACGACCAATAAAGGACGCCTGCTTTACGGTGGACTGATTGGCCTGCTGGTCTGGCTGATCCGCAGCTTTGGCGGCTACCCGGATGGCGTGGCGTTTGCCGTGCTGCTGGCTAACATCTGCGTACCCCTGATTGACTACTACACGCAGCCGCGCGTCTACGGCCACCGGAAGGAAAAATAATGCTGGATGCCATTCGTAAAAACGGCGTCACACTGGCCGTTTTCGCCGCCATCACCACCGGTCTGACGGCAGTGGTTAATACCGTGACCAAACCGACCATTGCTCACCAGACCGCGCTTCAGCAAAAAGTCCTGCTGGACCAGGTGGTGCCGCCGGAGCTGTACGATAACGCCATTCAGCAGGAGTGCTACCTGGTCAGCAACCCCGCGCTGGGTAACGGCAGTCCTCATCGCCTCTACCTGGCACGTAAAGGGGATAAGCCGGTGGCCGTGGCGATGGAAACGACGGCCCCTGACGGCTATTCGGGGAATATTCAGATGATCGTGGGGGCCAGCTTTACCGGTACGGTATACGGCACCCGCGTGGTGGAACATCACGAAACCCCCGGCCTGGGCGATAAAATTGATCTGCGCGTTTCTGACTGGATCAACAGCTTCAACGGTAAGCGGGTCGCCGGCCCTGACGACAGACAGTTTGCGGTGAAGAAAGACGGCGGCGAATTTGATCAGTTTACCGGGGCCACCATTACCCCGCGTGCGGTGGTGAATGCGGTGAAGCGCACAACGCTGTATATTGAAACCTTACCGGGGCAGCTGTCCTCGCTGCCAACCTGTGGAGATGACAATGAGTGAAGCAAAAACCCTGCTGGTCGGCGGGCTGTGGAAGAATAACTCCGCGCTGGTGCAGCTGTTGGGGCTCTGCCCGCTGCTGGCGGTGACATCAACCGCCACTAATGCCCTGGGCCTGGGGCTGGCCACCACGCTGGTACTGACCTGTACTAACAGCGCTATCTCACTGTCGCGCCGCTGGGTGCCGTCTGAAATCCGCATTCCTATTTATGTGATGATCATTGCCGCAGTGGTGAGCTGCGTGCAGATGCTGATCAATGCCTATGCCTACGGCCTGTACCAGTCACTCGGCATTTTTATTCCGCTCATTGTGACCAACTGTATCGTGGTCGGCCGTGCTGAAGCGGTGGCATCGAAAAACAGCTTACCGCTTTCGGCGCTGGACGGCATGGCCATCGGTCTGGGTGCCACCAGCGTGATGGTGGTACTGGGGGCGATTCGCGAAATTATTGGTAACGGCACGGTGTTTAACGGTGCCGATCTGCTGCTGGGTCCCTGGGCCAAAGCCATGCGTATTGAGGTGGTTCACTTTGACTCGCCGATGCTGCTGGCGATGCTGCCGCCCGGTGCCTTTATCGGGCTTGGGATGCTGCTGGCGGCCAAGTATCTGATTGATAATAAAATGAAACAACGTGCCGCGCTCAAAGCAGAAAGAGAGGCGCAGGCGCTACCGGACGGGAAAACAGGTGTATTGTGAATAAGGATAAACGTCAGGAGATTTTGATCCGCCTGCGGGACAATAACCCGCACCCCACGACGGAGCTGATGTTCACCTCGCCGTTCGAGCTGTTAATTTCCGTGCTGCTCTCCGCGCAGGCCACAGACGTCAGCGTCAATAAGGCGACGGCAAAGCTCTATCCCGTGGCCAATACGCCAGCGGCGCTGCTGGCGCTGGGTGTTGATGGGGTGAAAGCGTATATCAAGACAATCGGTCTGTTTAACAGCAAGGCGGAGAACGTGATTAAGACCTGCCGGATTCTGCTGGAACAGCACGGTGGTGAAGTGCCGGAAAGCCGTGAGGCGCTGGAAGCCCTGCCCGGCGTGGGGCGGAAAACCGCTAACGTGGTGCTGAACACCGCCTTTGGCTGGCCGACTATTGCCGTGGACACGCATATTTTTCGCGTCTGCAACCGTACCCGTTTTGCCCCAGGTAAGAACGTGGAACAGGTAGAGGAAAAACTGCTTAAAGTGGTGCCAAAAGAGTTTAAAGTTGACTGCCACCACTGGTTTATTCTGCACGGCCGCTACACCTGTATTGCACGTAAACCGCGCTGTGGCTCCTGCCTGATTGAAGATTTATGCGAATATGATGCTAAAGTAGATGAGTAGGCGCTAAGACACACCTGCACAAGCCCCTAAAAAAAATACTTTTATCCTCTTTATGACGGCACGTCGCGGTCATTATTCAGAATAGAGAGTTTGCTATGCAACATATCATTGAAGGTTTTCTTAACTTCCAGAAAGACATTTTCCCACACCAGAAAGAGTTATTCCGCAGCCTTGCGTCAAGTCAGAATCCTAAAGCGTTGTTTATCTCCTGCTCCGACAGCCGTCTGGTGCCAGAGCTGGTAACCCAGCAGGATCCGGGACAGCTCTTCGTGATCCGTAATGCCGGTAACATTGTTCCCTCCTTTGGCCCTGAGCCTGGCGGCGTTTCCGCCACCATCGAATACGCCGTAGTGGCACTGGGTGTGACGGATATTGTGATCTGTGGTCACTCTAACTGTGGCGCAATGAAGGCGATTGCCACCTGTCAGTGTCTTGACCCGATGCCCGCCGTCGCTCACTGGCTGCACTATGCGGACGCAGCAAAAGCCGTGGTCGATAAAAAGACTTACAGCAGCGAAGAGGAAAAAGTGAATGCGATGGTGCAGGAGAATGTCATTGCGCAGTTGAACAACATCAAAACCCACCCTTCCGTTGCGGTAGGCCTGCGCAACAATGCGCTGCGGCTGCATGGCTGGGTGTACGACATTGAAAGCGGGGCTATCCGGGCGCTGGATAAAGACACTAAAGAGTTTGTGCTGCTGTCAGAAAATCCAAACGTCTGCTTCGAATAGTTCTGCGATTACGGGGCGACCGAATAGGGTGGTCGCCACGACGTAACAGGAAATGGCAAAGGCTGACCTGACGTTCCGGTCAGCCCGCATGTCATTAACGACTTAACTGATAATACTCTGCTTCTGACAGCGGCAGCGGGGCTTTGCCACGGATCGCGTCAGAAATTTTCTCGGCAATCATCACCGTCGGGGCATTCAGGTTACCGGTGGTGATCTGCGGCATAATGGAGGCATCCACCACGCGCAGATTGTGCATTCCGTGGACGCGCCCTTCTGCATCGACAACGGCCATCTCATCCGTCCCCATGGCACAGCTGCCGCACGGGTGATAGGCGGTTTCCGCATGTTCGCGGATAAACGCATCAATCTCTTCATCGCTCTGCACGTTAATACCCGGCTGTAGCTCCTCACCGCAGTACTCTGCCAGCGCAGGCTGACGCATGATTTCACGCGTCAGACGCACCGCATTACGGAACTCGACCCAGTCACGCTCTTCAGACATATAGTTGAAGAAGATCGACGGTGCGGCGTACGGGTGTTTAGAGGTCAGCTTGATGCGCCCCCGGCTCATGGAGCGCATCGGCCCCACGTGTGCCTGGAAACCGTGCTGTTTAACCGGGCTGCTGCCGTTGTAGTTGATCGCCACCGGCAGGAAGTGATACTGCAAATCCGGCCAGTCGGGCTGGTCATCGCTGCGGATAAATCCACCGGCTTCGAACTGGTTGCTGGCACCGACGCCGGTTCCGTTGAACAGCCACTCGGCACCAATAGCCGGCTGGTTCCACCACTGCAGGGCTGGATACAGGCTGACCGGCTTCTTACAGCCGTACTGCATATACACTTCCAGGTGATCCTGCAGGTTACGGCCTACGCCCGGCAGCGCGTGAACAACATCAATATCCAGCTCGCGCAGCCACTCTTCCGGGCCTACGCCGGAACGCTGCAGGATCTGCGGCGAGTTAATGGCTCCGGCACACAGTAGCACTTCGCGACGTGCCTGAGCTTCTTCCTGCCGCCCATTGCACAGCCAGGTGACCCCGGTCGCTGTTTTACCCTCAAACAGAATACGGTCGGTCTGCGCGTGGGTGACAATAGTCAGGTTCTGACGCTGCTTTGCCACATCCAGATAGCCGCGTGCGGTGCTGGAGCGCCGGCCTTTCGCCGTCACCGTGCGATCCATCGGGCCAAAACCGTCCTGACGGTAGCCATTCAGGTCGTCGGTTTCGTGGTGTCCGGCCTGTTTCGCCGCATCAATAAAGGCACGATACAGCGGGTTATTGCCCGCTTTCGGCGTGGTCACGCTGAGATAACCTTCCCCGCCGTGCCAGTCGTTTTCGCCAATGTCCCGTTTTTCCGCGCGACGGAAATACGGCAGGCAGTTCAGGTAGGACCAGTTTTCCAGACCCGGCTTGCTCGCCCAGTTATCATAATCCATCGCATTGCCGCGAATGTAGCACATGCCGTTGATCAGCGAAGAACCGCCCAGCCCTTTCCCCCGACCGCACTCCATGCGACGGTTGTCCATATGCGGCTCTGGATCGGTTTCAAATGCCCAGTTGTAACGTTTACCCTGGAGTGGATACGCCAAAGCGGCTGGCATTTGGGTACGGAAGTCCCAGCGGTGGTCTTTACCGCCTGCTTCCAGTAACAGTACCGATACGTCAGCATCCTCAGTCAGTCGGGTTGCCAGCACGTTGCCTGCGGAGCCCGCCCCAATAATAATATAGTCAAATGTCTGCATTAAACCTCCGGAAAAACTGCCGCGACGCGGACGCCGCGGCGAAAAATCAGAATGCGGATGGATAGTCGCCCATCTCGATCAGAACAGATTTCGTTCTGGTGTAGTGATGCAGTGTTTCCAGGCCGTTTTCACGCCCGACGCCGGACTGCTTATACCCGCCCACCGGCATCGGTGCCGGCGATTCGCCCCAGCTGTTGACCCAGCAGATACCGGCTTCGAGCTGATGGATCACCCGATGTGCGCGGTTCAGTGACGTCGTGAACACGCCAGCGGCCAGGCCATACTCGGTGTCGTTGGCGCGGCGGATCACTTCGTCTTCATCGTCAAAGACCAGGATGCTCATCACCGGACCAAAAATCTCTTCCTGCACGATACGCATGTCGTCAGTGCAGTCAGTGAATACCGTTGGCTCAACGTAGCAGCCTTTGGCCAGTGGGCCTTCGGTGATGCGTGAACCGCCTGCCAGCAGGCGCGCGCCTTCCTGTTTACCGATCTCCAGGTAAGAGACAACTTTCTGGCAGTGCTCTTCGCTGACCAGTGGGCCAAAGTTCACAGCCGGGTCGGTCGGGTCGCCACAGTGAATGCCGGCCATTTTTTCCTGCAGGCGCTGTTCAAAGGCGGCCAGCAGCGAACGCTGAACAAAGACGCGCGTACCGTTGGTACAGACCTGGCCGCTGCTGTAGAAGTTCGCCATCATCGCACCATCGACTGCCCGTTCCAGATCGGCATCGTCAAACACCACCAGCGGGGACTTTCCGCCCAGCTCCATGGTCACAGACTTCAGGTTCGCCAGGGCCGCATCGGCCATCACGCGCTTACCCGTATTCACTTCGCCAGTAAAGGAGACTTTAGCAATGCCGCCATGCTGGCTCAGGCCCTGACCGACAGCACCCGCACCCTGAACCACGTTAAACACGCCGTCCGGCAGGCCGGCCTCCGTAAAGATTTTAGCCAGCTCCAGCACGCTCAGCGGCGTCACCTCGCTCGGCTTAAAGATCATCGCGTTACCCGTCGCCAGCGCCGGAGCGCTTTTCCACATCGCAATTTGGATCGGATAGTTCCAGGCACCGATGCCCGCGCAGACGCCCAGTGGTTCGCGGCGGGTATAGACCAGTGCGGTATCACGCAGTGGAATCGACTCCCCTTCTACGGCGACGGCCAGACCGGCGTAATACTCCAGAACATCGGCCCCGGTGACGATATCAACCGCAGAGGTTTCACTGATCGGTTTACCCGTGTCCGCCGTTTCCAGCTCTGCCAGCGCCTGATTGCGCTCACGCAGCAGGGCAACCGCTTTCAGCAGTACGCGGCTGCGCTCAACCGGCGTATAGCTGCGCCAGATGCGCTGTCCGGCCTGGGCAGAGGCGACGGCATCATCAATATCCTGCTGGCTGGCAGCGGTGATTTCAGCCAGCACCTCGCCATTGGCAGGATTGATGGTGGTGAACAGTTCGCCATTACCCGGCACTTCGCGTCCGTTGATGTATAAACCGTGGCGTTTCATATCGGCCATGTCTCCTCCTTACAGGGGGTGGGTGCGCTGTTCAGCCACAGCGCAAGATTTTGATAACAAAGCGTGCGGGCCTGATCCAGGCCCTGCTCCATCGGCTGCGGGGCCAGCGTCATACGCAGCCACACGCCGTCGATCACTGCCGCAAGGCTTGCGCCGGCGGCCCGGGCCTGATGCTCAGGCAGAACACGACGGAAATGTACCGTCAGATTGGAATAAAGGCGGCGGTCATTCATCCGCTGCAGGCGGTGCAGATTAGGCTGATGCAGGCTGTTAGCCCAGAATACCAGCCAGGTCTTCAGCACCGGTGCGGCTATCTGCGTGACATCAAAATTCGCATCGATGATAGCCCGGATCTGTGCGGCCGGGTCAGGCGTCGCTTTATGCCGGTGATGCTCTAATGCTACATAGAGATCGGACATAATCTGTCGCATACAGGCGTCAAGCAGGCCGTGTTTGTCACCAAAATAGTGACTGACAATTCCGGTAGAAACGCCGGCCTCTTTCGCTATCACTGCCAGACTGGCCTCTGCCAGACCAACCCGGTCAATCACGGTCAGCGTTGCGTTAATCAGCTGCGCCTGACGAATCGCCTTCATTCCTATTTTTGGCATCGCTTCATTGGTTTTAGCTATTGAATGAGACCTATTGTAGTGTTTTTATATTGAACGTTCAATCAATAAAAAATAAAGACGCTAAAACCGTTTGTTTACAACGAGAATTATCAACCTTTATGTGATTTTAATCACATAAAGCGCTTTTATCTGCATTCACTGCGCCTGAAGCCCGGTAAAAACCTGATAAATCACTACATTTCCTAGAATAGGCAGCTCATACAACTAACAAATTAACAAAAACCAGAATTTACAGTCGCATTGCAACAGGTCAGGATGATCATCCTCATTCCGTGCAATTTCGCCACAATGTTAAATATATTTATCTTCATAATGATGAATAAATAGCATCCATCACTACAACTTCAGCAAAACCCTGCTGTTAAGGCTGTTATTGCCGCTGACAGCGATATTGAAAAAATGCTTGCCTCAGCGCCGACAATCAGCGAAATTATTCGGCGTTTTTCCCTTTCTTATAACTATAAGGTGAGCGCACGTCCCGCGTTACGCCGACTTATTTCCTGTCTCGAAACAGGTCCTGAATTCAGAGGTACTAGTGTCAACTGCAAACAAAAAACCAGAGGCCGCAAGCCTCAACGCGTTTAAGCAACCCCGGTCGTTTTATCTGATCTTCTCCATTGAGTTATGGGAGCGTTTCGGTTATTACGGTCTGCAGGGGATCATGGCCGTCTACCTGGTGAAAATGCTGGGAATGTCAGAAGCGCAGTCGATCACGCTGTTCGCCTCTTTCAGCGCACTGGTCTATGGCCTGGTGGCCGTTGGTGGCTGGCTCGGTGATAAGGTGCTGGGTACTAAGCGCGTGATCGTGCTGGGTACTCTGGTGCTGGCGCTGGGTTATGCCCTGGTGGCCTGGTCAGGTCATGATGTCAGTCTGGTCTACATCGGTATGGCTACCATTGCGGTGGGTAACGGCCTGTTCAAGGCAAACCCTTCCTCGCTGCTGTCGACCTGTTACGATAAAGATGACCCGCGCCTCGACGGTGCGTTCACCATGTATTACATGGCGATCAACATCGGTTCCTTCTTCTCAATGCTGGCCACCCCGTGGCTGGCGGCAGAATTTGGCTGGAGCACCGCTTTTGCCCTGTCATTCGTCGGGATGCTGATCACCCTGGTGAACTTTATGTTCTTCCGCAAATGGGTCAAAAACCACGGTTCTAAAGCAGACTTTGCCCCGCTGAATATTGGCAAACTGCTGGCAACGCTGGCCGGGATTGTGGTGATGATTACCCTGGCCACCTGGCTGCTGCACAATCAGGATATTGCGCGTCTGGTGCTGGCGGTGATCGCCATCGGTATCGTGCTGGTATTCGCCAAAGAGACCTTTGCCCTGCAGGGCCACGCGCGCCGCAAGATGATTGTGGCCTTTGTGCTGATGGTGCAGGCGATTGTGTTCTTCGTGCTTTATATGCAGATGCCCACCTCCCTGAACTTCTTCGCTATCCGTAACGTTGAACACAGTATTCTGGGCATTACCTTCCAGCCCGAGCAGTTCCAGGCGCTGAACCCGTTCTGGATCATGATTTTCAGCCCGCTGCTGGCCGCGCTGTACAACAAGATGGGCGACCGCCTGCCGATGCCACATAAGTTTGCGCTGGGCATGCTGCTGTGTTCTGGCGCGTTCCTCGTGCTGCCGCTGGGCGCGTCACTGGCGAATCAGCTGGGTATCGTGTCGGTCAGCTGGCTGATCCTCAGCTACGCGCTGCAGAGCGTCGGTGAGCTGATGATTTCCGGTCTGGGCCTGGCCATGGTGGCCCAGCTGGTTCCCCAGCGCCTGATGGGCTTTATTATGGGCTCATGGTTCCTCACCACGGCAGGTGCTGCGATGGTGGCCGGTAAGGTGGCGAATCTGATGGCCGTCCCGGAAAATATTACCGATCCGCTGCAGTCCCTGCACGTTTATGGTGATGTGTTCCTGAAAATTGGTATTGTCACCGGCGTGATCGCCGTCCTGATGATGCTGACGGCACCGCTGCTGAACCGGATGACGCAGGGCGAAACCGCTGCGCCGGAGAAAGCCAGCGTCTGACCGCTGAAGGCAGGATGAAGAAAAGGGCGACAGTGATGTCGCCCTTTTTTTATTATGCGGAGACAGAACGCGCGCTGTCGGCATATTCTACGGCGCTCCCGGCGGCGGGAAGCAGCTGCCGCAGCCGCAGGATGCGCTGTGGTTCCACGGTCCAGTAACGCTCGGCCCGCCCTTTTCCGGCGGGCTGCCAGACGATTTCAGCCTGCCCCTGGATATGCAGTGCTGCCCCCTGATGAAAGTCCATAATCAGCAGCGCACAGCGAGGCTCAAGCAGCAGATTTCCCAGGGTATTCATGTAGCGATTTCCCGCATAATCCGGGATATACAGCTTTCCGTCCCTGAGTGCAATAAAGCCCGGCATTCCTCCCCGGTGGGAGAGATCTGCCCCACCCGCCTCCTGCTGGCGGGGCGCATAGCTGGCCACAAAGAAGGTGTCGGCAGCAGCGATCAGGTAGCGGGCATCCGCATCCAGAACCGTGAGCGGCTCCACCTGCACCTCACGGCGGCGCGCCTCTGACGGCAGTAAACGCCGCTGAATATACTGCGGGCAGTTGCCAAAGCTCTCCTGCACACGCAGCACCACCCGATCGTCAGTGATGGCATCCACCACTCCGTTGATCCGGTTACGGCGGCGGCTGGCCAGGTCGATGCCCAACCCGCCTACCGCCATGCCCGGCCGGAGTGCTGGCAGCCAGGGTAGCGCATCTGTAGCCTCACGCCGCAGGCAGAGGTCATGTGCATTCGGGGTGACTAACAGCCCTGGCCCGCCGTGGATCAGGCCGGCTACCGGATAGCCACTGTCATCCAGCACGCCAAGATAAAACGTCTCCAGCCCCTGGAAAAACAGGCGGTGCTGCACCGGCATCTGTGGATAAACCGCGGCGTTTACCCCCGTATAGCCCGCCTGCTGCTGCGCCAGCCTTTCCCCCGGATGAAACATGTTATCCCTCCGCAGGCAGCGGCAGCGGCGGCAGCGCGACAAACCCCGGCAGGGCTTCAACCTGCCGCAGCCAGGCACGGACTGCCGGCCAGGCCTGCAGGCTTATGCCTCCCTCCGGCGCACAGGCAACGTAAGCGTAGCAGGCCACGTCGGCAAGCGTTGCCCGCTGCCCCACCAGCCACTGACGATCGCTGAGGTGTGATGCCAGCTGGGGTAAAAATTTCATCGCCACATCGTGAGCGCTGGCATAGTTTTCTGCCGCGTTGAACTGCCTGATCAGGCGCGCAGACGCCACGCCATAGCGGATTTCCCCTGCCGCTTTAGCCAGCCACTGATGAACCTGAACCTCTTCCGTCAGATCCTGCGGCAGCCAGCCGCTGTCCGGCGCATAGCGCTTCACCAGCCAGATCAGAATGGCATTGCTGTCGCCAATCACCGTGCCGTTATCCACCAGTACCGGCACCTGACCGAGCGGATTCAGCGCCAGAAAATCAGGACTTTTTCTCAGGGTGGCATCGGCCTCGACCCAGTCGGCATCCAGCCCCAGCAGGCTGAGTAGCAGCCGCACCCGGTGGACGTGCCCGGACAGCCCGGTACCATACAACGTTAATGAAGACATTTTTACCTCCTGTTTTTTAGCCAGCTTACTCTTGCTGAAAACGAGGTAAACTGGCAAAAATAGCAATTCATAATTTCAATTACTGGAATAATCATGGACAGGCTGGATGAGATGGCGGTTTTTGTGGCGATTGTGCAACAGGGGAGCCTCGCCGCCGCCGCACGAGCGCTGCGGCGTTCTCCCCCCGCCATTACCCGCGCGCTGACGGCGCTGGAAAGTCGCCTCGGAGTGGTGCTGGTCGAACGCACTACCCGTCGGCTTTCGCCTACTCCCGCCGGACTGGCACTGTTTGAGCGTGCAAAGAGCCTGCTGGAGGATTACCAGCAGGCCATGCTGACGACCACGCGCAATACGCTCAGCGGTAAAGTGCGCCTGACCGCGCCGGTGCAGTTTGGCCGCTTGCATATCGCCCCGCTGGTGTTGACGTTTCTCGAGCGGTTCCCGGATATTGAGATTGAGCTGCTCCTCAGCGATAGCTATCAGGATCTGATTGAGCAGGGGCTGGATATGGCGGTGCGCATCGGCCTGCTGCGTGATTCATCGCTGGTGGCCTCTGAGGTCGGCCAGGTTTACCGCACGCTGGTCGCCAGCCCGGCCTACCTCAAGCGGCACGGTTACCCGCAGAGCCCCGCCATGCTCACACAGCATCATCTTATTGCCGGCAGTACCCCCAGCGTACAGAGAGAGTGGCGCTTTGGTTCAGATGTGCAGCAGGAAAGGGTGCGCTTTACGCCAAGACTGAGCGTGAACGAAGTGGAAACACAGCTGATTGCCGCCCGCGCCGGTCAGGGCATCACGCGACTGCTCTCCTATCAGGTCTGTGATGACCTGCAGCGGGGAACACTGTGCGAAGTGCTGACAGATTATCGCCCACCTCCGGTCCCGATCCAGCTGGTCGCGCAGAACGTGAAATATATGCCGGCAAAAGTACGGGCATTCTGGGATCTCGCCCGCGCCACCCTGCCTCAGCTGGACGGCCTGCGGGGGCAGAGTTTGCGCCCGGTTAAATAACCGGCAAAAAACCTGTTCCGACTGGCGCAGTCGCGCTGACTTTTCCAGCCCGGGGCAGTAAGCTAAAGACACTGTCAGTCCATGTAAGGAGCGAGCAATGAAGCTGTTCTGTAAACCGGGTGCCTGTTCACTGTCACCCCATATTGTCCTGCGCGAATGCGGTTTTGATTTCACCCTGGTGACCGTTGATACCCAATCGAAGAAGACAGAACAGGGTGAAGACTACCTGCTGATTAACCCTAAGGGACAGGTGCCTGCACTGCTGCTGGATGATGGCTCGGTGCTGACCGAAGGGGTGGCGATTGTGCAGTACCTCGCCGATCTGAAGCCAGACCGCCAGCTTCTGGCCCCTTCCGGTAGCCTGACCCGTTACCATACCCTGGAGTGGCTCAACTTTATCGCGACGGAGTTGCACAAAGGGTTCAGCCCGCTGTTTCGTCCCACGACCCCGGAGGAATACAAGACGCTGGCCAGGGCACAGCTTGAGCAGAAGTTCCACTACGTGAATACCGAATTAAAAGAGAAGCAGTGGCTGATGGGGCTGCGCTTTACCGTCGCGGATGCCTATCTCTTTACGGTGACGCGCTGGGCACACAGCCTGAAGCTGAACCTGAGTGAATTCGAAGCGTTACATGCCTGGTTTGAACGGGTCGCTGCGCGTCCGGCGGTGACGGCAGCGCTGAGTGCGGAAGGACTCAACTGAGGGGCACGGGCAGGCCTGAAGCACACCTGCCCGTGATGATGTTAACTGACCACTTCTGCGGTGAAATGCTGTTGCGGTTCAGCAATGGCCTGCTGTGCCGCCACCAGCTGCAATTCATATTCACCCATCTGATGGGTTTTAAGCATCACTTCATACACAGCGGCAGTGACGTGTTCCAGCGCCTGCTGCAGCGACAGCCCGTGCAACAGATCGACCAGCAGCAGACCGCTGGTCAGGTCGCCCACGCCCACCGGCTGGCGCACGCCAAAGTCGATCAGCGGGCGCGCAATATGCCAGGCCTCGTCCGCCGTCACCAACAGCATCTCAAAGCGATCGCTGCGATAGCCCGCACGGGCAAGGTGTTTGATCAGCACCACTTTCGGCCCTTTGGCAATCAGTTCGCGCGCGGCGGCCACCGCCTGCGCCACGTCGCCCACCTGCCGACCGCTAAGCATTTCCAGCTCCAGCAGGTTTGGCGCAATGATGTCACTGGCCGGTAAGGATGCGTGGGTATGAAACTCTGCCACGCCGGGCGCCACGATACAGCCCTTTTCAGGGTGACCCATTACCGGGTCGCAGAAATACCAGGCATCCGGGTTAGCGGCTTTAACCATCCGCACGATCTCAAGGATCGCCTCCCCCTGCTCGGCCGACCCCAGATATCCGCTTAAAACCGCATCACAGGTTTTCAGGCGGTCAATATCCCCAATGCCCCGGGCGATCTCTGTCAGGTGGCTGGCCGGCATCACCGCACCGGCCCACTGACCGTACTGCGTATGGTTAGAAAACTGAACGGTATTCAGCGGCCAGACGTTTGCGCCCAGACGGCGCATTGGGAACTCTGCCGCACTGTTTCCGGCATGGCCAAACACCGTATGGGACTGGATGGAGAGAATGTTTTTCATCGTGCTGAGCGACCTTCCTTGCCATGAAAAAAGCCGGCGTTAACCGGCTCCGTGACGGGGCTTACCTCGCCCGATTTTTTTATTTCCAGCTGATTAAGCTGTAGTTCTTTTTACCACGGCGCAGCAGCGTATATTTGCCATACAGGCGATCGCCGTCGCTGAACGCATATTCTGCATCAGTTTGCAGGCTACCGTTAATGCTGACCGATTTGGCGTCGATCAGCTTACGTGCCTGGCCGCGGGAAGGTGCCAGCTCAGAATCGACCAGCGCCTGCTGCAGATCCTGACCGCTTTCCAGCTCAACGCCCGGCATCCCGTCCTGCGCCAGCTGGGCCAGATCCTGTTCGGTCAGTTCGCTCAGCGCCCCCGAGAACAGGCTCTGAGTGATGCGCTGTGCCGCCACCAGACCGTCGTCGCCGTGAACCAGTCGCGTGACCATTTCGGCCAGGACATACTGCGCGCGCGGCGCTTTTCCACTGTTTTTGTCTTCCTCTTCCAGCGCATTGATCTCGTCCAGGCTCAGGAAGGTGAAAAACTTGAGGAAGCGGTAAACATCCGCATCAGCGGTATTGATCCAGAACTGATAGAACTTGTAAGGGCTGGTTTTTTTCGCGTCCAGCCAGACTGCGCCGCCTTCGGTTTTACCAAACTTAGTGCCGTCAGATTTGGTGATCAGCGGAACGGTCAGGCCAAATACCTGGTTCTGATGCATACGGCGCGTCAGGTCAATACCGGAGGTAATGTTACCCCACTGGTCGGAACCGCCAATCTGCAGAACGACGTCGTGACGCTCATTCAGGCAGGCGAAGTCATACCCCTGCAGCAGATTGTAAGAAAACTCAGTAAAGGAGATCCCCTGATCGTCACGATTCAGGCGCTGCTTGACCGCTTCCTTATTAATCATCTGGTTAACCGAGAAATGCTTGCCAATATCACGCAGGAAGGTCAGGACGTTCATGCTGCCAAACCAGTCGTAGTTATTGGCCGCTATGGCACTGTTGCTGCCACAGTCGAAATCGAGGAATGGGGCCACCTGGTGACGAATTTTTTCAACCCATTCATTCACGGTATCGCTGGTGTTCAGCTTGCGTTCGGCCGCTTTAAAGCTCGGGTCACCGATGAGTCCCGTCGCGCCACCGACTAAAGCCACTGGCTTGTGTCCGGCATCCTGAAAACGTTTCAGGCAGAGTAACGGCACCAGATGCCCCAAGTGCAAGCTGTCGGCAGTCGGATCGAAGCCACAATAGAGAGCGATTGGGCCCTGCGCCAGCCGTTCTGCTAACGCCTCTTCATCCGTTACCTGGGCGACAAGGCCCCGCTCTTGCAATTGTTTGATCAGGTTACTGCTGGCCATCTAAGACTCCATGTGAAAAGTCTGCACCTATGCTGGTACACAGCTTTCCGCTGAAACGCGGAGAAAAAATAAGGGGTATAGAATAAAGGGCCGGACCGCTCCGATCCAGCCATTCACGGCATTATTTCCTGAATCAGGGTGCCAGACGATCAATTTCCCATGCGTCACCTTCACGCTGGTAGAAAAAACGATCGTGCAGGCGGTGCGCGCCACCCTGCCAGAACTCCATGGCGTCCACTTTCACCCGGAATCCCCCCCAGAAACTCGGCAGCGGAATTTCACCCTGCTGGAACTTCTGCTTAAGCTCAAGGAATTTGCCTTCAAGAATGCCGCGTGCCGAGATGCGGCTGGACTGTTTCGATACCCAGGCCCCCAGCTGACTGTCACGCGGACGGCTGTGGAAGTATTTCAGTACCTCCAGCGTAGAGAGGCGCTCAACGCTGCCCAGCACCATGACCTGGCGCTCCAGCATATGCCACGGGAACAACAGGCTGATACGGGGATTGGCCTCCAGCTGCCGGGCTTTACGGCTGCCAAGATTGGTGTAAAACACCAGGCCCTGCGAGTCGAAATGCTTCAACAGCACAATACGTTGATAGGGCTGCCCCTGTTCATCCACCGTTGCCACGCTCATAGCGGTCGGGTCAGGTAACTGTGCCTCAACCGCCTGGTTGAGCCAGTGTTCAAATAATGTCAGGGGGTCAGCGGGAAGATCCTTACGGCGCAGGCCGCCCCGGGTATATTCACGCCGCAGGTGGGCAATTTGTTGCAGGTGGTCGCTGTCTGTCATCGCTCTGGCTTCTGATGGGTGGGGATAAGGCATTGTGCGCCGTACCCCACAATTGTTCAATGGGTTAACTCGCTGGCTGCCGGAGCTGACAGTCGTTGATGATGACCTTGTCATTGCGTTCAATAAAGGCGCTGTCACCTTTCGACCAGAATACATAATGGCCATCCCCATAACGCGCGCCGGACGCCGCTGGAAGCTGCTTCAGCACCAGCGGCTGCCCGTCGAGGATCAGGTTCACTTCACTTTTACTGTTATCCAACTTAACCGTTAATGGCAGCGTGCCACAGGTGTAGTGCAGTGTACTGACCTGCTCTTCGGGTGCCGTCTGAAAATGGCTGCATCCTGTCAATGCCACCATCATTCCTGCGATATACCACTTTTTCATTGTTCATTCCTTGTGAGTTACCTGAAGTCTGACAAGGGTAAAACGTCATTTCAGGGGATGCAATCAGCGCACCGGACGATTTGCCGGGAATATTGCCCCGATCACGCTGGCCTCACGCGCACCCGTCACCGAGGGGAGATTGCCCGGTAAACCACTCAACGTGCACCAGGCGAGCCAGGCAAACGCCAGCGCTTCCATATCGTCTCCGCTGATACCGGCCTTGTCGGTGCTCATCACTTCTGTTCCGGCCAGCAGTGCGGCCAGACGAGCCATCAGTTGAGGATTATGCGCACCTCCGCCGCACACCATGAGGCGATCGCAGCCGCCGCTGAGGTGTACCTGTTGCGCAATGGTGGTGGCCGTCAACTCTACCAGCGTGGCCTGAACATCCTGCGCCGGCAGGCCAGGCCAGGCGGACAGCTGTTGTTCCAGCCAGCTGAGATTGAAATATTCACGTCCGGTGCTTTTGGGCGCACTCAGTGCAAAGTAGGGATCGCTCAGCATCTGCTGAAGCAGTGGCATGATCACACTCCCCCCCGCACCCCATGCGCCGTCCTTATCATAGGGTTTGCCCTGCTGACGCCAGACCCAGGCATCCAGCAACATATTGCCTGGCCCGGTGTCAAAACCCCGCAGGGTCTGTCCGGGTAACAGCAGCGACAGGTTAGCAATTCCGCCAATATTGAGGACCATGCGGCGTTCTGTCGGATGCATCAGGACCGCGTGATGGAAAGCAGGCACCAGCGGTGCGCCCTGGCCCCCCAGCGCCATATCACGCCGACGAAAATCGCCCACCACGGTGATACCTGTGGCCGCCGCAATCTGATTATTATCCCCGATTTGCAGCGTATTCGGCGCATCCCCCTGCGGTTCATGCCAGACGGTCTGACCGTGGCAGCCAATTGCGATGATATCTTCCCCTGTCAGGCCCTGCTGTTTCAGCAGCGCCTGCACCGCGTCAGCAAACAGCCGCCCGAGTCGCGTGTCGAGCTGCCCCAGCGCTGACAGCGTCAGTGACTGCCCCTGGCAGATCGCCAGAATCTGCTGGCGAAGCGCCTGAGGAATGGGGTGACTGTAGCTGGCCTGCTGCGCCACCATCTGCTGATCGATCACGGCCAGCACCACATCAATGCCGTCGAGACTGGTGCCGGACATTACGCCAATAAATCGCCCTGATTTCATGCCTGTGCCTTATCCCCGCGGAGGGGTATCAATGTCATTGCGCCAGCCTGGCAAAATTACTCAGGCAATTCTATGATTTAGTAATCTTTTATTCACCCGTTAAACGAACCGGCACTTTTTGTTTGTGATTGAATCGACGTTTAAGTGGCATGCGCTATCTTTCTGCGGTGCTTTTTCAAACTAATAGTGAGTAACGCAGGGCTTGTGCCTTATAATAGCGTTATCGACCGCTGCCCAATGAGCAGCAGCACCTGCTACACATAGGAGTTTTAATGATGATTAAGCGTTTATTAGTCGTGGCACTTGCCGGGATAACGCTGGCTGGTTGTGTGAATGACAATACGCTGTCCGGTGATGTTTACAGCGCGTCCGAAGCCAAGCAGATCCAGACTGTGACCTACGGTACGCTGGTGTCTGTTCGTCCTGTGCAGATTCAGGGCGGCGATGACAGCAACGTCATCGGGGCGATTGGCGGTGCGGTGCTGGGGGGCTTCCTGGGTAACACCGTCGGCGGCGGCGCCGGACGCAGTCTGGCCACGGCAGCGGGTGCCGTTGCTGGTGGCGTAGCCGGTCAGGGTGTTCAGGGCTCTCTGAATAAGAGCCAGGGCGTGGAGCTGGAAATTCGTAAGGACGATGGTAATACCATCATGGTGGTACAGAAACAGGCTTCCAGCCGTTACGCTGTTGGCCAGCGCGTTGCCATGGCATCAAACGGCAGCCAGATCACCGTTTCCCCGCGTTAAGACGTCAAACCTCATGTAAAAAAACCGGCCTCTGTTGCCGGTTTTTTTATTCATCTCTGCCATGCAGCTCCAGAATATTTTTTTCCAAGCGGGCGATAAGGGTCACCATCTTGTCGATCTCAGGCTGCGAAATGCCAGCGAGGATATCGTCACGCGTCGCATCAATTACATGCTCGACCTGATTAATAATTGGCTCTGCCTGGGCGGTAAGGCCAATGCGCTTCGCGCGGCGGTCGTTAGCACAGGTGCTGCGGGTAATCAGTCCCTTCTCTTCCAGCTGATCGAGCGTACGCACCAGGGAAGGTTGTTCAATGCCAATCGCCTTGGCCAGCTGGATTTGTGACTGCTCCGGGGGTAGCTGGTGAATGTTATGCAGCGTCACCCAGTGGGTCTGCGTCAGTTCCAGCGGTTTTAATCTCTGATCAATTAATGCGCGCCAGATCCGCACAAGCCTTGCCAGGTCCGTTCCCAAAGGCGTATCCAATTTCCACTCCTTATAATTAGCTTGCTAGCTATCAAGCATGATTTTAGACTATTCTGCGAGTTTACAGGACAAAATACAAATCCATCCTCTGCGATGGCCGTATTCAGCTTGCCCTCGCCTGCCAGGCGTTGACCATAAGGATTGAGTGTGTGATAACGTCGATATTGCCTGCTACCAGCCCCATCACCGAACTGGTTTTTGGGGATTCCCTTTTTTTTCCACCGCTGTTCAAATCCGTTCTGCTTGGTTTTTTTTTCTGGCTGTTAATCCACCCGCTGCTGCGTGACTGGATGTACTCAGGTGAGATCTGGCACCCCACTCTATTAGACCTCTCCGTGTTCATTCTTTGTATCGCCGCCTCGCTGGGGCTGCTCACCATCGGGTAACGTCATGAAACTGAGCTCATTAAAGTACTTTTCTACGCTGATTTTTTTCACTGCCGCTCTCCTCGCAGGCTGGTGGCTGTGGAATTTCTATATGCAGTCCCCATGGACGCGGGACGGTAAAGTCCGCGCCGAGCTGGTTAATATCACGCCCCAGGTCTCCGGCCGTATCACCCGGTTGCTGGTGGAAGACAACCAGTTCGTGACCAAAGGCACCCATCTCTTCACCCTGGACGGTGAGCCGTACCGCATAGCTATCCTCAATGCAGAAGCTCAGCTGGCGAAGGCGCATTCAGACCTGATCAAGGCGCAGCATGAAGCACAACGCCGCCAGAATCTGCCGCGTAATGTCATTTCAGCCGAGGATCTGGATGTTGCCCTGCTGACGGTGAAGACGATGGAAGCCACGGAGAAAGCGGCGAAGGCCGCGCTGGATCGCGCACGCTGGGATCTCTCGCAGACCGATGTCTACGCCCCGACCGACGGCTGGATAAACAATCTGGAAACCCGCACAGGTAACTACGCCACGACCGGATCGCCCCTGTTTGCACTGGTCGACAGCCACTCCTTTTACGTCATGGGCTATTTTGAAGAGACGAAGTTGCGCCACATCCAGACGGGTGCGCGTGCCGATATCAAACTCTACAGCACTGACCAGCAGCTGTCCGGCACGGTACAGAGCATCGGCCGTGCCATTTACGATCAGAGCGTGGAGTCCGACAGCGGTCTGGTGCCGGATATCAAACCTAACGTTCCCTGGGTAAGGCTGGCACAGCGTGTGCCGGTGCGTATTCGTCTGGACCAGATTCCGGCAAATCTGACCCTGGTGGCCGGAACAACCTGCACGATTTCGGTTCGCCAGTGAGGGTCCGATGAATCTGAGCTGGCTGGAATGGCAGAACCTGCCGTGGATAAAAGCCACCGGCGCACAGTGGCGCTATGCCCTGCGGAATGCTATCGCCATGTGCCTGGCGCTGAGTATTGCCTACGGCCTGCAGCTGGATGAACCCTACTGGGCGATGACCTCTGCGGCTGTAGTCAGTTTTCCCACGGTCGGGGGGGTGATCAGTAAAAGTCTGGGACGCATCGTCGGCAGTATGCTCGGGGCCACTGCCGCCCTGATTATCGCCGGGCATACGCTGGACGAACCCTGGTTGTTTGTGGTCTCCATTGCCGCCTGGCTGGCCATGTGCACCTGGGTATCAAATCACTATCAGAACAACGTGGCTTATGCCTTCTCGCTGGCTGGCTATACCGCGGCGATTATTGCCTTCACCAGCGTCAACCAGGTGGAGATTGACAGTATCTGGACCATTGCGCAGGCGCGTGTCTGTGAAGTGATATCCGGCATCCTCTGTGGTGCTCTGATGATGATGATCCTGCCAAGCACCTCCGATGGCGATACGTTAATTCATTCCCTGAAGGAGATGAATACCAAACTCCTTCATCACGCTATGTTGCTGGTCAACCGCGAGGATACCGCGACCATTCGACACGCGCACGAAAATGTCATTGGTGAGATCCTCACCATGAACCTGCTGCGTATTCAGGCCTTCTGGAGCCATTATCGCTTTCGCCGTCAGAACAACGTGCTGAACTATATTCTACATCAGCAGCTGCGCCTGACCAGCGTGATCTCCAGCCTGCGCCGTATGTTACTCAACTGGGATAATCCGCCCGACCGCCTGTTCAGCATGACGCAGGAGCTGCTTGCGGCCATCGAACGCGGCGAGACGGATAAGTATTATCTGGCACGCATCCTTTATCGGGCAGCACCTGATGACAGGGCCGACTACCGGCATCGTGCCTTTTGGGAGCGTCTGCGCTATTTTTGCTGGCTTTATCTGAATATTGCCCGCTGGATACGGCAGTTTGAACGGGCAGATAATCAAACCTTTCTGGTGCCGCCCCCTGTTCCGGCGCTGGCGCGTCAGTCAGACGGTGCTGAATCTGGCTGGAACGCCCTGAGAACCTTTAGCGTGATCTTTGTCGGTTCTGCCTTCTGGGTCAGCACCCAGTGGGACGCCGGTGACTCGGCACTGACGCTGGCGGCGATCAGCTGCGTGCTCTACTCCTCCTCCCCCTCACCGGTCAGCAGCATCTCACTGCTGCTCAAGACGCTGGGGCTGCTGTCCCTGTTCAGCTTTGTGATGAAGTTTGCTTTTATGGTCCAGGTCACAGTGCTGTGGCAATTTCTTATTGTGCTCTTCCCCCTGATCATCACCCTGCAGCTCTTTAAATTACAGCAAAAGAAGCGTGCCGCCCTGTGGGGCCAGCTGATTGTCTTTATGGGGTCATTTTTGTCCGTCACCAATCCACCCACCTACGATTATCAGGGCTTTATCAATGATAATCTTGCCAAGGTCTGTGGGGTAATGTTTGTGTGGCTGGCCTTTATTATTTTACGTCCCAGCTCGGATAAACGTCGCAGCCGACGCCACATTATTGCCCTGCGCCGCGAGTTTATCGATCAGTTAGGCAGGCACCCACGCCACAGTCAGAATGCGTTTGAATCGATGGTTTATCATCGTATTAACCAGCTAAAAAACAGCCGTGACGAAAAGGCCCAGCTGTGGTTGATGCGCTGGGGTGTGGTGTTGCTTAACTGTTCACATATTGCCTGGACACTGCGTAACTGGAAAACGCCCTCGCCAGCGCTTGCCGACATGCGCGATGCGGTATTGCGCGATCTGCAAAGCATCATTAGCGATCGCGGCATTCATCATGTTTCCCTGAACGATACGCTGAAAACCCTGCAACAGCGTATTGACGTACTCAGTGAGGGAGGAAAGGAACAGGAAACCGAACTGGCCGGCATTATCTGGCGGCTGTTCTGTTCCCTGTCGCAGTTAAAAGTCGCCTCGGCTTAACGCCGCAATTACCCTCGCCACGGGCATTTCTGGCCGCCTGGCGAGGACATTTCAGCGGATTGACCTGCTATGGCACATCAAAACCGAGGGCGGCTTTGCGAATACGGAACCACTGCTGACGCGTAAGCGAGAGAGTCACCGCCCTGGCTGCCGCCCTGACCCGCTCGATTTTACCACTGCCAATAATGGGCAGCGGCTTAGAGGGCAGCTGCATTATCCAGGCATAGATCAGCTGTTCAATATTCTCAGCGCCGGTCTCCTGCTGGATCAACATCAGTTCATCACGCAAAGGCTGATATTCCGGGGCCGTCATCATTACGCCCCCCGCCAGACATGACCACGCCATCGGTCTTACTCGCATCTGCTGACACTGATCCAGCGTTCCGTCCAGTAACAATGGCTGATGTACAGGGGAAATCTCCACCTGATTAGTGACCAGCGTGAAAGGAAGACGCGACTGCAGTAGCGAAAACTGGGCGGGCGTAAAGTTAGACACGCCAAAATGTTTCACTTTGCCGCTCTGATGAAGCTGCAGAAAAGCGCTGGCGACTTCATCGGCATCCATTAAGGGATCGGGCCGGTGGATCAGAAGCAGGTCAAGATAGTCGGTGTGGAAATGGCGCAGAGAATTTTCAGCACTGTTGATGATGTGCGCGGCCTCGGTGATGTAATGGCCCAGCGCGTGGCGGGGATCGGCGGTGGTGGCAATACCGCACTTTGTCACCAGCTCAAGGCGCTGGCGCAGAGAGGGTTGCAGACGCAGGGCGTGACCAAACGCTTCTTCACACTGGTAGCCACCGTAAATATCCGCATGATCCACCGTACTGATGCCACACGCCAGGTGCTGCTCAATAAACTCAACCAGCTGCTGCGGGGTCATTCCCCACTCCATCAGCCGCCAGTACCCCATAACCAGCGGCGAGAAAAAAGGTCCCTGAGGGGCAATCTGTTCGCGTTGTAGCATCGTATAACTCCCGTTGGCAAAATCGCTGACGGCATAATACGCTATCTGCCCCCGGCAATAACAGGACAGGGAGACACTGCGGTTTAAAACAGTGTCGGCTGCAAGGGATCGTCAGAGGCATCAGCATTTTGCCCACGCTGCTGGCGCTGTATGCGCTGACGGCACAAACGCAGCACCTCACGCTTCTGTGCATCGCTATAGCTCATCCAGTTGAAACGTTCCTCACGGCTACGCAAACAGCCCCGGCAGTAGCCGCGCTCGTTAACCTGACAGATCCCCCGACAGGGACTGGGTACCGGGAAAAACTCTAATTGTTCAGCCACCACGACTCCAGGTTTATTCGCCCTGTGTTTATTGAAGACCCCTCACTCCATGTCTGCAAGCCTGACCTGGTGATTTTGACGAAAATAGTCACGTAAAGCCCGCAGCGCCTGCTGGCTTTTCTCAGGCAGCACGCGTTCCAGAGTAAGTGCCGTCAGTTTAAGCGGGCTGGCGCGCCACTCGGGCAATAAGACCATCAGCTGCCCGCTGCGCAGCTCTTCACCGATCTCCTGTAAGGGCTGCAGGGAGAGCCCCATACCGGCGACGGTAAACGCACGCATAACGTTCATGCTGTCGCTGACCACTTGTCCTTCTGCCAGACGCAGGGTCAGGTCCCCTTCACGCGGATGATGAAAATCAATATGCCGGTGGGTACTGTGCCCGTGTATCCAGCGGTGGGCAGAGAGCGCCTGCGGCGTTTCCGGCACGCCGTAGCGACTCAGATAAGCAGGTGCGGCACAGATCACCATCGGCCACTCTGCCAGTGGATGCGCAATCATGGCGGTGTCGCTTAACTGACGGCTGAAGCGCAGCGCAATATCAATCCGGTGTTCAATCATGTTCAGGACATTATCGGTGGCGATAATCCGCAGCTTCAGCCCCGGGTTCTGCTGTAACAGCGGGGATAATGCGCTGCACAGCGGTTGCCCACCAATACCGACTGTCGCACTGATCCGCAGCTCCCCGCTGAGGGTGTCGCGCATTTCAGCCAGACGCCGCTCCGCCTCCAGCGCGTGGCTGAGCATCGCTTCACAGCCTGGATAAAATGCCGCCCCGGCTTCGGACAGCGTCAGCTTACGGGTGGAACGATGGATTAACGGGACGCCAACCGCCTGTTCAAGCGCCCGCAGATGCTGGCTAACCGCCGAAGGCGACATTCCCAGTCGTCGGGCTGCGGCGGCCATAGAGCCTTCACTGACCACGGTCGCGAACACGGCCATGCGATTGAGTTTGTCCATTATTCGTAAGCCTTACTTCATTATAAAAGCGAAAATATGCCACTTATCAACGTAACTGTTAAGCAGTAAAGTTCAATCCACACCTTACAGAGGAATGAACGCATGAAAATCACTATCATTGGTGCAACCGGTTTTGTCGGTCCTGACGTAGTAAAAGAAGCGCTGGCACGCGGCCACGAGGTGACGGCCATTTCCCGTTCGGGTAAAAATCTGCCCGCCGACGCCCGACTGAGCGTGGCAAAAGGCGACGTACATGACAGTGCCTGGCTGGCAGGTATACTCAAAGGCCAGGATGCGGTGATCAGCGCCTATAATCCGGGCTGGGAAGAGAGCGATTTGTTCGAAAAATTCACCCGCGGCAGTCAGAAAATCCTTGAAGCGGTTAAAAACAGCGGAGTTAAGCGACTGTTAGTGGTGGGCGGCGCAGGCAGTCTGGAAGTGGCACCCGGCGTAGAACTGGTTGATACCGAAGCTTTCCCTGCCAATATCAAACCGGGGGCGCTGGGCGCTCGTGCGCTGCGTAATCAGCTTCAGGCGGAAGAGCAGGCGCTGGACTGGACCTATCTTTCTCCGGCGGCGCTGCTGCAGCCCGGCCCCCGCACCGCACAGTTCCGTCTGGGCACCACCTCGCTGCTGATGGACGGTGATAAGCCGGGCTCGATTAGCGTCGCTGACCTGGCGGTCGCCATCCTGGATGAAATTGAACAGCCTCAGCATATCCGACAGCAGTTTACTGCGGCCTACTAAGTCCTCTGGCCCGTCGCTGGCGGGCCTTTCCCCTGTTGACGGGCAGTTAAGGTTTATTTAAGGTTTCCCGGCTACTCTTAAATAAGATTATTCTGACGCCGGACACCCATGAAAGCCCTGAAAAAGTTACGTTGTAACGAAATAACCTTTAATATTTATGCTGCTCTCTTTTTTACGCTAATCCTTAACGGCCTTTTTATTGCACGGGCATGGCAAATCATCCCCTATCAGGGTCTGCACGATTATCTGTATGCTGCCACCCTTCCTGTCGTGCTGTTCTGCGCCTTTTTACTGATTTTTAATGTCATTGCGCTTCCCTGGATACGCAAGCCTTTACTGCTGATCCTGATCGTCGCCAGCGCCGCCGCTAACTACTTTATGTACAGCTTCGGCACGGTGATCGATACCAATATGATTCAGAACGTGTTTGAAACCGACCTGCAGGAAGCGACCGCCCTGTTCAGCATGAAATATCTGCTGTGGATGCTGTTGCTGGGCGTACTGCCTGCGGCACTTATTGTCCTGACGCGGATTGAAAATAATCGCCCCTGGTGGATGTCGATCGTCTGGCGACTGGTGACGTCACTGGCAGCCATCTTCATTGTGCTGCTGATCGCTGCGCTGTTCTACAAGGACTATGCTTCGATGATCCGCAACAATAAGGGGCTGGTTAAGATGGTCACCCCACCTAACGTGGTCAGCAGTATCGGACACTACGCGGACAATCGCTGGTTTGCCGGTAGTCAGGCGCTGGTAAAAATTGGCCTGGATGCGCACAAAGGTCCGGTGTTAGCCGGCGAGAAAAAGAAAACGCTGGTGATTTTTGTCCTGGGTGAGACGGCCCGGGCAGAAAACTTTTCGCTGGGGGGCTACGCCCGCGAGACAAATCCGAAGCTGAAGCGCGACAATGTCATTTATTACCGTAACGCCACCTCCTGCGGCACAGAAACAGCGATCTCTGTTCCCTGCATGTTTTCCAATATGACGCGTCAACAATATAACGCTAATCTGGCACACCATCAGGAAGGGCTACTGGATGTGATGGCCCACGCGGGCGTCAATGTGCTGTGGCGGGAAAATGACGGGGGTTGTAAAGGGGCCTGCGACCGCGTGCCTCATACGGACATGACCCAATGGCGGGTAAGTGAATTATGCAAAACCGATTACTGCCTTGATGATGTCCTGCTGCACCGCCTGAACAATTATATTGGCAGCGTAAAAGATGACACGGTCATTGTTCTGCATCAGATGGGCAGCCATGGCCCGGCCTATTACCTGCGTTATCCGGCGGAAAGTCGACAGTTTACTCCGACCTGTGACAACAATCAGATTCAGGACTGCGATCCTCAGGCGCTGGTTAATACCTACGACAACTCCATTCTCTATACGGATTCCATGCTGGATAGCACGATAACTCTGCTGAAATCCTGGAGTGATAAATACAATGTCGCGATGATTTATCTGTCTGACCACGGTGAATCACTGGGTGAGCACGGTATGTATCTTCATGGTACCCCTTACCTCTTCGCCCCGAGTCAGCAGACACATATTCCGTTATTACTTTGGATGTCAGCGGATTACGCGACGGCGTTTGACATCGATCAGCAGTGCCTGCAGAAACAGGCGCAGACGGATGATGTCTCTCAGGACAATATTTTTCATACCCTGTTGGGGATGATGAATGTGCAAACCCGGGAGTATCAACCCGCGCTGGATATGATCCGATCGTGTCGTCAAAACCATTAAGGGTTGAAACCGACCGTTCGGTCTAGTACTCTGCTGCGATGAATAAAACGACCCGCTTTGACACACGTGAACATCTGCTTGATACCGGTGAACGGCTCTGCCTTCAGTCCGGGTTTAACGGCATGGGCCTGATCGCCCTGCTGAAAGAAGCTGAGGTGCCAAAGGGGTCGTTCTACCACTATTTCCCGTCCAAAGAAGTGTTTGGCGTGGCGATGCTGGAACGCTACTTCGCACGCTATCACCTGCGCCTGCAGGCGTATCTTGACGACCATCAGGATAACGCCCGCCAGCGCGTGCTGGACTATTATTCCCAGTCGCTTTCTCACTGCCAGGAGAGCCACTTTGCTGGCTGTCTTTCGGTCAAGTTATCGGCTGAAGTCTGCGACCTGTCTGAAGCCATGCGCAGTGCATTACATGCCGGTTCTGCCGCGCTGATTGCCACACTGACAGGTGCTCTCGATAAGGCACAGCAGCAGGGTACCCTGTCACGCCATATCGAATGCGCTGCCTGTGCGCAGACGCTCTATATGTTGTGGCTGGGTGCCAGTCTGCAAAGTAAAATTTGCCGTGACCATGCGCCGTTGCGCCATGCCTGGCAGGAAATGACACGAATTCTTCGTGAAGATTAAAAAAAAACACCTTAACTAGTCGACCGGTCTACCAGGAGTAAGTTATGAAACTGAACACGCTGTTTACCCCGCTGAAAACCGGTGCCATCACCGTGCCTAACCGCATCTTTATGGCACCACTGACGCGTTTGCGCAGCATTGAACCCGGCGATATCCCCACTCCGCTGATGGGCGAATATTACCGCCAGCGCGCGACTGCCGGGCTGATTATCACTGAAGCCACCCAGATCAGCTTCCAGGCGAAAGGGTATGCCGGAGCACCCGGTCTTCACTCTGCCGAACAGATCGGTGCCTGGAAAGCCATCAACGAGGGCATCCATCAGGAAGGCGGACACAGTGCTGTACAGCTGTGGCACACCGGCCGTATTTCCCACAACAGCGTCCAGCCTGACGGCAAAGCCCCGGTTTCCGCGTCGGCAATCAACGCGGAAACCCGCACCTCCCTGCGCGATGCAGAAGGCAAAGCAATTCGTGAAGCCACCTCAACGCCACGCGCGCTGAGCACAGAAGAAGTGACGGGTATCGTTAATGACTTCCGCCAGGCCGTTATCAACGCCCGCGAAGCCGATTTTGACCTGGTAGAGCTTCATTCGGCTCACGGCTACCTGATCCATCAGTTCCTTTCTCCGGCATCTAACCAGCGTGATGACCAGTACGGTGGCAGCATCGAAAACCGCACCCGCTTTGCGCTGGAAGTCGTTGATGCTGCCATTGCCGGCTGGAGCGCGGATCGTATTGGTATCCGTATCTCTCCGCTGGGGCCGTTTAACGGTCTGGATAATGGTGAAGATCAGGAAGAAGCGGCACTGTACTTTATTGCTGAACTGGCAAAACGTCAGCTGGCTTATCTGCACATTTCAGAACCAGACTGGGCCGGTGGAAAACCTTACACCCACGAATTCCGTCAGGCGATCCGCGCTGTGTACCCGAGCGTGATTGTCGGTGCAGGGGGCTACACGGCTGAAAAAGCGGAAGATCTGATTGAGCAGGGGCTGATTGATGCGGTGGCATTTGGTCGTAGCTATATTGCTAACCCGGATTTAGTCGCCCGGCTGAAAACTGACGCGCCGCTGAACGAACCGAAGCCGGAAAGCTTTTACGGCGGCAGTGCGGAAGGCTATACCGACTATCCGTTCCTCGGTTAATCACGCCAAAAGTTCGCAGCGGCAGGCATTGCCGCTATACTGCATTTTTCCGTCATCGTCTGATGACGCCGATAGAAGAGGATGTTATGCGTTTACTTCACACCATGCTGCGCGTTGGCGATCTGCAACGTTCCGTTGATTTTTATACCAAAGTGCTGGGCATGCGCCTGCTTCGCACCAGTGAAAATACCGAGTATAAATACACCCTCGCCTTTGTCGGCTACACCGACGAGAGCGAAGGGGCGGTGATTGAGCTGACCTATAACTGGGGCGTGGACAGCTACGACCTGGGCGATGCGTACGGACATATCGCGCTGGGCGTGGATGATGTCGCCGCCACCTGCGATCGTATCCGCAACGACGGCGGTAACGTCACGCGTGAAGCCGGCCCGGTCAAAGGCGGCACCACAGTGATTGCGTTTGTTGAAGATCCCGATGGCTACAAAATTGAGCTTATCGAAAACAAACACGCCGGTAACGGTATCGGACAGTAATTATTTCGGGTGCCTTTTGGGCACCCGACCTCCCTCCCTGCTGCATCCCCCGACAAAATTTGCCATAATGCGCGCTGCCTTTTTTCCCCTGTGAGAAGCTGATGTCTGAATCGAATGAACTGAATACCCTTAGCAGCCGTTTTCGCGGTTTTTATCCAGTCGTTATTGATGTTGAAACCGCCGGTTTCGATGCCAGAACTAACGCCTTACTGGAAATCGCAGCGGTCACGCTAAAGATGGATGACAACGGCTGGCTGGAAAAGGATGAGACCCTCCATTTCCACGTCGAGCCTTTTGTCGGTTCAGTTCTGCAACCTGAGGCGCTGGCATTTAACGGTATTGACCCCGAAAACCCGCTTCGTGGCGCGGTCAGTGAATACGACGCGCTGCACGCCATTTTCAAACTGGTGCGTAAAGGCATTAAAGAGAGCGGCTGTAGCCGGGCGATCATGGTGGCGCATAACGCCACCTTCGACTTGAACTTTGTCAATGCCGCCGCCGAACGCGCCAGCATGAAGCGTAACCCCTTCCATCCCTTCGTCACTTTTGACACGGCGGCCCTGAGCGGGCTGGTACTGGGGCAAACGGTTCTGGCAAAAGCGTGCACCGCAGCGGGAATGCCGTTTGATAATGCCCAGGCGCACTCTGCCCTGTACGACACCCTGCAGACCGCTGACCTGTTCTGTGAGCTGGTGAACCGCTGGAAACGGCTTGGCGGCTGGCCGCTGCCAGCCGATCCGGCACATAACGACAGCGAAGCGTAACGCCATCACGTCGTAAAAAAAACCGGGCCTGAAAAGGCCCGGTTTTTTTATGCCGGCACGCTGCCTGGCTTACTCAGCAGCATCAGACGGATATTTTTGCGCCGTCTCTTTAATAAGCTGCTGCAGTTCGCCGCGCTGGTACATTTCAATAATAATGTCGCAGCCACCGACCAGCTCACCGTCCACCCACAGCTGTGGGAAGGTTGGCCAGTTAGCATATTTTGGCATCTCTGCGCGAATGTCAGGGTTCTGCAGAATATCAACGTACGCGAAACGCTCACCGCAGGCAGACAGTGCCTGAACGGCCTGAGCAGAGAAACCGCAGCTTGGCAGTTTCGGAGAACCTTTCATGTATAACAGAATAGGGTTTTCAGCGATCTGGCGTTGAATTTTTTCAACAGTACTCATAAATGTCTTCCTCAATACAATACTTCATGTGTAGGCTAGGCGCAGCCTGCTTATTGTAGCGACTCTGTCCGGGTGATGAAAATGACATTTTTACATGGCGAAAGGGTAAAAATGTGACCTGAGAACAAAACAGGGAAACAAAATAACATTTTCTTATCATCGCTGCTGCACAAGTTAGCGCCCGTTTTGCGTTTACTGCTGAGATAAACAACTGATACCGTTCAATTTTGCGCCATTTACTTGATCTGTATTATTGAAACAAAAAAGACCTTACCCTTTGTTAAGAAGTTAGATTAGAATTGCCCTAACCTTCTGCCTTCGCGCAGAAATGCCTTTTCTGACTCCGTTGCGACCTTTTGCAGCGCACAAACTGTTAATGGGAACGATGCGTTTACTCATCACGCTCTGCATACTGGCTTTCACCCAGTTGTTCTTCAATATGGCGCACGCATCGCCACATACCCCTATTAATGCGAATCAGCAAAAAGCCGATCGCACTACCGCACGTGAAGATGAGCGTCGCAAACGCCGCCCGGTCAAGACCGCCTCCACGAAAAAAGTGAAAGAACCGGTCAGTAAAAAAGCAAAAGAACCCGCCAGGAAGACCGCCGCTAAAACAGCACGTCTGGTGCCGGCAAAAAAACTCAAAGAAAAAGCCAGGAGTAAAGTGGCGGCAAAACCGTTGCGCACGGCTAAAGTAACGAAAAAGTCCTTAAGCAAAAAAATCGCCGCCAACAAAAAAGCCGACAAGAAGCACTATGGTCGCGATCGCGCCGGGCGCAAAGTTGCGCAACGCGATGACGCGCAGCTTTCAGGCCCGCTGAAACTGAGTAAAGCCCACCGCGCCCGCTATCAAAAAGCGCGCGAGACAGCGATGACAAAATTGATGGGGCAACTCGGCAAACCCTATCAGTGGGGCGGTACCTCACCTAAAACCGGCTTCGACTGCAGCGGTCTGGTGTGGTACGCCTACAAAGATCTGGTGAAGTTCAAAATCCCCCGTACGGCAAATGAAATGTATCACCTGCGCGATGCCGCCTCGGTCAAACGCGATCAGCTGGAAAAAGGGGACCTGGTCTTCTTCCGCATTAACGGTCGCGGCACGGCCGACCACGTAGGGGTTTATCTGGGTGGGGGCAAATTTATTCAGTCTCCGCGCACCGGTAAAGATATCCAGGTCAGTGCACTGAGTGAAGATTACTGGCAGGAGCATTACATCGGCGCACGCCGGGTGATGACACCGAAGACAATTCGTTAACTGTGCCGTCAGCGTGATGGGTATACGGGAGGGGTCACCTCCTCCCGGGCCGGACTTAGTGCATGACTGCGGTAAAACTAAACGCAATAATCATCAGCAGTGAACCCACCACCGCCAGCGCTGTCATTTTCATATCGGTGTTCATATTTTCTCCTTAATAACCCTGCAATGTGTAAGCCAACAGATTTTCCCATACTTACCCGTAAAAATCTCGTTTTCTGCGCCCAGCCTTGTTAGAATTATTCCTTTCCGTTGCGCAACACGCCCGGAAACGTTTTAAGTCAGCGCTGCATGTCACTCTACGGATGATTTTACCCCTCCCCGAATCTTTGAGACAGCACCCCAGATCGTTCTCGTCGGGCAGCAATAGCGGCGCGCAGGCAAACGTTTAACCAAATTGTTATCAGTACGTTACGATAACACCAGGAGTAGGATTTTAATGGCAACAATTAAGGATGTGGCAAAGCGTGCCGGTGTGTCCACCACCACCGTGTCCCATGTCATCAACAAAACGCGCTTTGTAGCCGAAGAGACGCGCGAAGCGGTATGGGCGGCAATTAAAGCTTTGCATTACTCCCCCAGCGCCGTTGCCCGCAGTCTTAAGGTGAACCACACCAAAACCATCGGGCTGCTGGCCACATCCAGTGAAGCCCCCTACTTTGCCGAAATCATTGAAGCGATTGAAAACCGCTGCTTTGCTAAAGGCTATACGCTGATCCTCGGCAATGCGCATAACGATCTGCAAAAGCAGCAGGCGTATCTGTCGATGATGGCGCAGAAGCGTGTCGATGGCCTGCTGGTCATGTGTTCAGAATATCCTGACCCCCTGATAGCCATGCTGGAAGAGAACCGTAATATTCCAATGGTGGTGATGGACTGGGGCGAGTCACGCGGAGACTTTACCGATACCGTGCTCGATAACGCTTTTGAAGGCGGCTATCTGGCGGGGCGTTATCTGATCGAGCGCGGCCATCGTGATATCGGGGCGATCCCGGGACAGCTGGAACGCAATACCGGCGGCGGTCGCCATGCGGGCTTCCTGAAAGCACTGGCTGAAGCCGGGATTACCCTGCGCGATGAATGGCTGGTACAGGGCGACTTTGAACCGGAATCTGGCTACCGCGCCATGCAGCAAATACTGTCACAGAAGCAGCGTCCGACGGCGATCTTCTGTGGGGGAGATATTATGGCGATGGGTGCGATTTGCGCAGCGGACGAGATGGGGTTGCGCGTACCGCAGGATATTTCGGTGATCGGTTATGATAACGTGCGCAACGCCCGTTACTTCACCCCGGCGCTGACCACCGTACACCAGCCAAAAGAGCGTCTGGGGGAAACAGCCTTTGATATGCTGCTTGACCGCATCACCAGCAAACGTGAAGAGCAGCAGACGATTGAAGTGCATCCTTCACTGATCGAACGCCGCTCCGTTGCCGACGGCCCCTTCCGCGACTATCGCCGTTAATATCCGCGCATCAGATCCCGGGCTGTTCACTCAGCCATTCTGCATTCAGCGTTTCGGTATTGCCCAGATAGGCCAGCAACCAGTTCAGCGCCGGTGAGGCGCTGTGCTCAGACCAGCTGAGGTAGCAGGGACTGTCAGGAAACGGCGAGGCCAGCGTCAGCTCACCCAGCACCTGCTGTTGCAGCCAGGGCTGGGCAAAGTGCCCCGGTACCATCCCGACGCACAGCCCGGCACGCAGGCAGTCGAATGCGCTTTCCCAGTCCGGTACCACCAGCCGCCGCTGATTGTCCAGCGTCCAGGTTGTGCGCTTCGGCAGCGCCCGCGACGTATCCTCCAGCACCAGCGAGGGCCATTCGCGGATCAGCGCTTCACTCAGCGCGCCTTCGTAACGGTGCAGCGGATGTTGGGACTGGACTACGCAGCGCCAGTTCAGACTGCCCATGTCGCGAAAGGCAAAACGCCCCCTCACAGGAATGGCCTGGGTTGCGCCTATTGCCACGTCCACGCGACCGTCAGCCAGCGCATCCCAGACGCCGTTAAACACCTCCGGCATGATGTGCAGCTCCATGTCCGGGAAATGACGATAAAAATCCACCACCAGCTGACGCGTGCGCGCCGGCCGTACAATCCTGTCCACCGCAATGTTAATCTGCCCGCGCCAGCCGTTTGCCACCTGCTGGCAGCGGGTTCGCGTGGCAAGCATTTTTTTGATAACAGCCCGCCCCTCTTCACTGAATACGCGACCCGCCTCGGTCAACACCACGTCGCGATGGCGGCGTTCAAACAGGCTCACAGCCAGCCACTCCTCAAGCTGGCGAACGGTGTAGCTGACCGCAGATGGTACGCGATGAAGCTCTGCCGCTGCGGCGGTAAAGCTGCCCGTTCTGGCGACAGCGTCAACCACTTCGAGAGAATATTCAGACCACATAACTTGCCTTCAAATTATTTCACTGCAATAGACGAATAATAGCGTTTCACAGCGCACTCGGCACGGGATTACACTGCGCACGTGAAAAAATTGTCTGATAAGAGTTAAAAACCATGCGTTCCAAAGGATTTATGTTTTACCTGGCCATACTGAGTATGCTGGGTTTTCTTGCCACCGATATGTACCTCCCCGCTTTTGGCGTAATGCAGCAGGATCTGGGCACCCAAGCCGGTGCCATCAGCGCCAGCCTGAGTATTTTCCTTGCCGGTTTTGCCTGTGCGCAACTGGTCTGGGGCCCGCTCTCTGACCGCATCGGCCGTAAGCCCGTGCTGGTGATGGGTCTCAGCCTGTTCGCCATTGGCTGCGCCGCCATGCTGTGGGTGGAGTCGGCACCCTGGCTGCTGGCGATGCGCTTTGTGCAGGCCGTCGGCGTATGTGCAGCGGCCGTCAGCTGGCAGGCGCTGGTCGTTGATCGCTACAGCGGTGCGCAGGCCAATCGCATATTTGCCACGATTATGCCGCTGGTGGCGCTGTCTCCCGCGCTGGCACCCTTGCTGGGAGCCTGGCTGTTACAGCACTTTTCCTGGCGCGCTATCTTCGTCGCACTGCTGGTGATAAGCGTGATGCTGCTGATCCCAACGCTGCGCCTGCCATCGCCTTCCCGCGTTGTCAAAGACACGGTGAAAACGCCCGCGCCTGGCTTCTTTACCTTGCTGAAATCGCCCCTCTACAGTGGCAATGTGGCAATTTATGCCGCCTGCTCCGCTAGCTTCTTTGCCTGGCTCACCGGATCGCCGTTTATTCTGGGCAAGTTAGGCCTCTCGCCCGGTGATATCGGCCTGAGCTATGTCCCCCAGACGGTGGCGTTTTTGATTGGGGGGTTCAGCTGCCGCGCCCTGCTTAATCGCTTTGCCGGACGTCAGCTACTGCCCTGGCTGCTGGCATTTTACAGCCTGAGCATTGCGGCTATTTATCTGGTGGCGTTGCAGCCTGAACCGTCGCTGTTTGCCCTGCTGCTGCCTTTCTGCGGCATGGCGATGGCGAATGGTGCTATTTATCCTATCGTGGTGTCCAGTGCCCTGCTGCCTTTTCCTCATGCGACAGGCAAAGCGGCGGCACTGCAAAACATGCTCCAGCTTGGCCTCTGCTTCCTGGCCAGCATGGTCGTGTCGACGTGGATCGAGTCCGCACTGTATACCACCACGCTGGTGATGGCAGGCACGATCTTCCTCGCCATTGCCGGTTACCTTGCGCAGCGCAGCGCAGAGCAAAAACAGGCCTGGCAGACAGCGGAAGAATCCCGCTAAATGCTCAGATAATACTTAGTTAGCACCCTAACAATAATGCGTTGAATATTCTCAGGCCTCAGCCTATAATTTATCGCGCATTATAAAATAACAAATACACAACACTTTTGAAGTTGGCGATGACCTCCGGTCATCGCTGCTGTTGCATACTGACAGGGTTGTCGAAGTGTTCTTCCGCGTGACATTTTTGCGACCTCTGCTAATTTCATATCAAGCCTCTTTTAACGTCGGATATCAGACTGTGGCATGCGCCACAAGTGCTCTCACAAACCTGCAGGAAAGACGATTCTTTTTCTCAGGTTTCAATCACACAGGGTGATGGGGAAGCTATGAGTTCATCGTGCATAGAAGAAGTGAACCTGGAAGATAATCAGTGGTATCGCATCGTCCAGGAGATGTTGAGCAAAGCAGATATTGAAATTAACGGAACCCGTAGCTGGGATATCCGCATCGCTACCCCCGACTTTTTTAAGCGTGTGCTGCAGGAAGGTTCGCTGGGGTTAGGTGAAAGCTATATGGATTGCTGGTGGGAGTGTGACCGGCTGGATATTTTCTTCCAGCGCGTGCTGTCCGCGAAGCTCGATCAACAACTCCCCCACCATTTTCGCGACACGCTTCGCGTCGCTGCTGCCCGCCTGACAAATCTGCAATCCCGCAGGCGCGCGTGGATTGTCGGTAAAGAGCATTACGATTTGGGTAACGACCTGTTTACCCGGATGCTCGACCCCTATATGCAATACTCCTGCGGTTACTGGAAGCAGGCCAGCACGCTGGAAGAAGCCCAGGAAGCGAAGCTGCAGATGATCTGCGAAAAGCTTCAGCTGGCCCCGGGCATGTCGCTGCTGGATATCGGCTGCGGCTGGGGGGGGCTGGCCGAATATGCTGCGCGTCACTTTAACGTCAGCGTGGTCGGCGTGACCATTTCAGCCGAACAGCAGAAGCTGGCTCAGGCGCGCTGCGAAGGTCTGGACGTCACCATCCAACTGCAGGACTATCGCGATCTTAACCAACAGTTTGATCGTATTGTCTCCGTCGGGATGTTTGAGCACGTCGGCCCCAAGAATTATGCTACCTATTTCGACGTCGTAAACCGTAATTTGAAACCTGAGGGTATTTTCCTGCTGCACACCATTGGTGCCAATAAGACCGACAATAATGTTGACCCGTGGATTGATAAATATATTTTCCCCAATGGCTGTCTGCCATCAGTTCGTCATATTGCGGATGCGAGTGAGCCGTTTTTTGTTATGGAAGACTGGCACAATATTGGCGCGGATTATGATCTGACCCTGATGCAGTGGTATCAGCGTTTTCTTGACGCATGGCCAGCGCTGTCGGATAAATATGGCGACCGCTTTAAACGGATGTTTACTTACTATCTGAATGCCTGTGCCGGTGCCTTTCGCGCCAGGGATATTCAGCTCTGGCAGGTGGTCTTTACCCACGGTATACAGGGTGGGTTACGGGTCGCACGCTAGACCGGCGTGTGCAAACAGGGCGACGATATGTCGCCCTGATACTTTGCTAATCCTGGTGAATTTCATCCCGCAGTTCGCTGGCTGCGGCCGCCAGTAACGAGGCCTCACGCTGTGCCAGCACCCGCTCAACGGTTTCGACTATCGCCTGGGTGTGCGGATCAATTTCAATATTGACGCGATGACCCAACCGCTTGCTGCCTAACGTGGTGCGCATCAGTGTTTCCGGGATCAGATGCACACAGAATTTTGTCCGCGTCACTTCCCCCACCGTCAGGCTGATGCCATCAATACCGACAAAACCCTTGTGCAGAATATATTTCATCTGGCTGGCATCCAGCGGCTTAAACCAGATCTCCCGGTTATTTTCTGAGGTCAGTATTTTACTGATTTCAGCGGTCGTCATCACATGCCCGGACATCAGATGCCCTCCGATTTCATCGCTGAATTTCGCTGCACGCTCAACGTTCACCGTATCGCCGACCTGCAAATCGCCCAGATTGGTAATGCGCAGCGTTTCTTTTACCAGATCGAAACTGACGCGGTCGCCCTCTACCTCGGTCACCGTCAGGCAGCAGCCGTTGTGCGAAACAGACGCGCCCAGTTCCAGCCCGGGCAATAATGCTTCTGGCATTTTAATTACATGGGTACGAAAATTAGGTTTCTCGTCAATTGCCAGCACCTCTGCGGTGCCCTGCACAATACCGGTAAACATAGCTGTTGCCTCAATCAATGTGTTTTTCTGCCCTTAGTTTGCCCTGGCAACGTGGCAAAGCCAAATAAAGCACCGCATAATTGCGTGACACAAAGAGCTATTCTTTTGTCAGAACATTGGCTATTTCCTCTGCTATCACTAAACTGGGGCGCCTGCTCTGCTGATATCATCGCTGAAAGCCGTTTTTCTTAAGCAGTGTCATGAATAAAACCATTACCGTCCTGCCGTTACGCTGTCACTCGCCTGCGTGAACAGGGACGGAGAAAATTAAAAGGTGTATGTGTGCAGAAGTACCTCTCAGAGGCGCGTCAGTTATTAGCCCTGGCTATTCCGGTGATCCTTGCGCAGGTTGCGCAAACTTCCATGGGCTTTGTCGATACAGTAATGGCCGGTGCCGTTAGCGCCACGGATATGGCCGCCGTTGCCGTGGGTACCTCCATCTGGTTACCCTCGATTCTCTTTGGTCACGGTTTGATCCTCGCCCTGACACCGGTAGTCGCCCAGCTCAACGGATCAGGCCGTCGGGAACGTATTGCCCACCAGGTCCGCCAGGCCTACTGGCTGGCGGCGATGGTTTCCGTACTGATTATGGTGGTGCTGTATAACGCAGGCTACCTGATTGGTGCCATGCATAATGTTGACCCGGTGTTGTCTGAAAAAGCTATCGGCTATCTTCACGCTCTGCTGTGGGGCGCGCCGGGGTACCTGTTTTTCCAGGTGGCTCGTAACCAGTGTGAAGGCTTGTCCAAAACCAAGCCCGGGATGGTCATGGGATTCCTTGGCCTGCTGGTCAACATTCCGGTCAACTACATCTTTATTTACGGTCATTTCGGCATGCCCGCACTCGGTGGCGTCGGCTGCGGCGTGGCGACAGCGTCGGTCTACTGGGTCATGTTCATTGCCATGAAGGCATGGGTTAACCGTGCCAAATCGATGCGCGATATCCACCTGCCGACCCGTTACAGTCCACCGGACTGGAAAGCCCTGCGTCGCCTTGCCGGACTGGGTCTGCCGGTTGCGCTGGCGCTTTTCTTTGAAGTAACGCTGTTTGCCGTAGTCGCCCTGCTGGTGTCCCCGATGGGGATTGTCAAAGTGGCCGGTCATCAGATCGCCCTGAACTTCAGTTCCCTGATGTTTGTCCTGCCGCTGTCTCTCGGCGTGGCCACGACCATCCGCGTCGGTTTCCGTCTGGGTCAGGGGTCGGTTGAAGGTGCCAGGGTGGCAGCATGGACCGCGCAGGCAGTGGGTATTGGCATGGCCTGCCTGACCGCCCTGTTCACCATCACCTTCCGCAAGGAGATCGCGCTGCTGTATACGGATAATCCGGAGGTCATCACTCTGGCCGCTCAGCTGATGTTCCTGGCGGCGATTTATCAGTTCTCGGACTCGATTCAGGTGATCGGCAGCGGTATCTTGCGCGGTTACAAGGACACGCGCGCGATCTTCTTTATCACCTTCGTCGCCTACTGGGTGCTTGGCTTGCCCAGTGGCTATGTGCTGGCGATGACCGACTGGGTGGTTCCGGCCATGGGGCCAGCCGGATTCTGGACCGGTTTCATTATCGGCCTGACGTCTTCAGCGGTGATGATGATCTGGCGGATGCGCCGTCTGCAACGGCAGCCCGCTGAGGTGATTATGGCCCGCGCAGCACGTTAATTTTTCGGCACATTTCGCTTTCAGGTGATTAAAATTGCTGCGCTTCGCACAGATGCGCAGCAATCAGACGGAAAAATCATTTTTCCCCTTGCCAGTCGCCTACTGTGCCGTTAATATTCGTCCCCGCTGTCACCCAGACAGCACAGTGCGTCTGTAGCTCAGTTGGTTAGAGCACCACCTTGACATGGTGGGGGTCGATGGTTCGAGTCCATTCAGACGCACCACACTTTCGCTGACGCAGCCAACAGGCTGATGGCAGAAAAGATGAAGAAATGCGTTCTTAGCTCAGTTGGTTAGAGCACCACCTTGACATGGTGGGGGTCGGAGGTTCGAGTCCTCTAGAACGCACCACTCTCTCTCCCTGATTTACCTTCCCCCGACAACCTTTAAGATTAACCTTACGTCCGGTCAGTTTGCGCAACGAACTTGATGCGTATCACTCCTGCGTGCTATTTCACGCTTTTTAATTGGTTTTCGAACACTTAGCGACTATAATACGGGACGTTGTTTCACTTGAATGGTTTCAGCGTATGGTTGCCCCTCAATTTAAAACGAGTACCTGTTGCGCAACACATTATTGCGCCTGCGCCGAAACCGCGTCTTCACTTACCCTGCACGCTTTCATTCTGTCACCTATCCTTACCCTGTATCGCCATTCTCATAACACAAATTTTCTCCTCCGGTGGATCCACCGCCGGGATACATCTTTAATCATCCATCACAACTTAATAGATAAATCGTCATGAAAAAGACTAAAATCGTTTGTACTATCGGTCCAAAAACCGAATCTGAAGAGATGCTGACCAACCTGCTTGATGCCGGCATGAATGTGATGCGTCTGAACTTTTCCCACGGGAATTATGAAGAACACGGCCAGCGCATTACCAATCTGCGCTCAGTGATGAGCAAAAGCGGCCACCAGGCGGCGATCCTGCTTGATACTAAAGGCCCTGAAATCCGCACCATGAAACTGGAAGGCGGCAACGATGCCTCCCTGAAAGCGGGCCAGACCTTTACCTTCACCACTGACCAGACCATCATCGGCAATGCTGATACGGTGGCGGTGACCTATGCAGGCTTTGCTGCTGACCTGAAAATCGGTAATACCGTTCTGGTTGACGATGGTCTGATCGGCATGGAAGTGATCGAAGTGACCGAAAGCACCGTGGTATGTAAGGTGCTGAACAACGGCGACCTGGGTGAGAACAAAGGCGTTAACCTGCCGGGAGTATCCATCCAGCTGCCTGCCCTGGCTGAGAAGGACAAACTGGATCTGATCTTCGGCTGTGAACAGGGTGTCGATTTTGTCGCTGCTTCGTTCATCCGTAAGCGTTCAGACGTGCTTGAAATTCGTGAGCACCTGAAAGCGCACGGCGGCGAGCATATCCAGATCATCTCTAAAATCGAAAACCAGGAAGGTCTGAACAACTTCGACGAAATCCTTGATGCCTCAGACGGTATCATGGTCGCTCGTGGTGACCTCGGCGTTGAAATCCCGGTTGAAGAAGTGATCTTCGCGCAGAAGATGATGATCAAAAAATGTAACCGTGCACGCAAAGTGGTTATCACCGCTACCCAGATGCTCGACTCCATGATCAAAAACCCGCGCCCTACCCGTGCAGAAGCTGGTGACGTTGCTAACGCCATCCTCGACGGAACCGATGCAGTGATGCTCTCGGGTGAAAGTGCCAAAGGGAAATATCCTCTGGAGTCCGTCACCATCATGGCGACCATCTGTGAGCGTACTGACCGCGTGATGAAAAGCCGTATCGACTCCCAGCATGACAACCGTAAAATGCGCATCACTGAAGCCGTCTGTCGTGGTGCGGTAGAAACGGCTGAAAAACTGGAATCGCCGCTGATCGTTGTCGCCACCGAAGGGGGCAAATCAGCCAAGTCTATTCGTAAGTATTTCCCGAATGCGACCATTCTTGCGCTGACCACCAACGAACAGACGGCTCGTCAGTTACTGCTCAGTAAAGGTATCATTACCTCTGTGGTAAGTGAGATCGCATCCACTGACGATTTCTATCGTCTGGGTAAAGAAGCAGCGGAAGCGAGCGGATTCGCGATGAAGGGCGATGTGGTGGTCATGGTTTCTGGTGCGCTGGTACCAAGCGGCACCACTAATACGGCGTCAGTCCACGTTCTGTAATGAAAGATTACGCCTTGTAGTGAAAAAGCGTCCTGAGTGGCGCTTTTTTTACAACTTGCGCAAAGGGGTTTCACAAAGCGTCCAATCGAAATTAACGATTTAATCACCCTAAAAGTGACTGACCTGCTGATTAAAATCGCCTGTTTTCGCTTCGTTTTTTGTAAAATAGTGGAAATGAGATGCTTCTTTGAGCGAACGATCAAATTTAAGCACGTTCTCATCAAAAAATTATTCTCATTAGAAAATACTTTGTGTAATACTTGTAACGCTACATGGAGATTAACTTAATCTAGAGGGTATTAATAATGAATCGTACTAAACTGGTACTGGGCGCGGTAATCCTGGCTTCAACTATGCTGGCTGGTTGCTCAAGCAACGCTAAAATCGATCAGCTGTCTACCGACGTGCAGACTCTGAACGCTAAAGTTGACCAGCTGAGCAACGACGTGAACGCAATCCGTTCTGACGTTCAGGCTGCTAAAGATGACGCAGCACGCGCTAACCAGCGTCTGGACAACCAGGCTCACTCTTACCGTAAGTAAGAGTTCTGGTTTTAAAAATGGCGCACATTGTGCGCCATTTTTTTTGCCTGTTACAGCTCTTGGGGGCGAACCCCCTTCCTGAACGCTCCATAACCCCCTATCAGCGATGCCGAAGCCATTAGCAGGTTACGACGCAGGTTTCTCTTTCACCGCCTCTGAAGGCTGCTGAAGCACGCTGGCGGGCACTTCCCCACCCTGCCCCACCTTTTCTCCTTCGTTAACCAGAACCGGCATCCCCGAGCGCCGTTTAATGGCGGCTTTGATCACCGCACGGTCGCTGTCATCACTGTTGATAAACTTTTTCGCCGCAGCGGTCAGGGCAATCGGCAGGGTCTGTGGATCATCCTTCTCGCTGTGGGATAGCGGCTGGTGCACTTCCAGATAGCGTTTGCCGTCCGGTTCGACCGCATACTTGATCGGCTGATTAATGATTTGCACGCGGGTTCCTTTGGGCACGCTGTTGAACAACGCTTCAATATCATCCGGACGCAGGCGGATACAGCCTGAACTGACGCGCATGCCGATACCGAAATCGGCGTTGGTGCCGTGGATCAGATAATGCTGCTGACCATAGGCCAGACGCAGCGCATACAGTCCCATCGGGTTATCTGGCCCCGCAGGCACCGTACCCGGCAGAGATTTACCTTCTGCTGCGTAACGCTTGCGGATATTCGGCGTGGGCGTCCAGGTCGGATTGGGAATTTTCTGACTGATGCTGGTGACCATCGCCGGGGTGTTCGCGCCGAGCTGGCCGATGCCGATAGGATAAACGATCACCTTGTTCTCGCCTTTCGGATAGTAATAGAGCCGCAGCTCTGCCACGTTAACCACAATCCCTTCGCGCTTAGTATCAGGTAGCAGCATCTGGGTCGGAATGGTCAGCTGCGTGCCCGCTTTGGGCAGCCAGGGGTCAGTACCGGGGTTAGCTTCGAGCAGACCCAGCAGGCCCACCTGATACTTTACCGCTACGGCCTCCAGCGGATTGCCATCATTAGGGACGACCCAGGTGGTGTTTTCACCAATCAGGCGGCTGTTATCGGGGGGAAGTGGATACTCGGTTGCACTGGCAGCCTGCATTCCGGCAAGAAAAGTAAGAACAGAAATCCCGGCTATGCGGTAAAAAAGTTTCATGCACATTTCTCGGTTTAAGTGAATAACACCCCACCTTAGCGCAGCGGGGTACTTACCGGGAAGTGTAGCAACTCACGCCTGGATGAGAATCAGCGCTTTCTTACGTATAGCACGGATCATCGCTTCCAGACCCTGCGAACGCGAGGGGGTCAGCTGTTGCGTCAGAGAGAGATCGGCAAACCAGGGACGCACGTCGAAATCAACAATCTCCTGCGGCGTCATGTTTTGGTACAGCGCAAAGACGATGGCAATCAATCCTTTCACCAGCGCGGCATCGCTGTCGCCCTGCAGGGTGATCCGGCCCTTATCGTCCGTGCCGACAACAATCCATACCTGGCTTTGACAGCCTGGAATGATGTTTTCCGGCTGCTGTAACGCGCCGGCGGCATCGTCCAGGCGCGCGCCCAGTTCAATAATGTACAGATACTTCTCTTCCTGATTAGCGCAACGATTAAAGTTACGCACCAGTTTGTCTTTATCTGGCAGAGTTGCCATTGCTTCCTCACTATCAATCTGTTTCTGAGACGACATTGCCTGAAATGTGACAAGGGCGAGGCAAGCCTCGCCCTCAGGGCTGTATGACAGCAACGCGGTCAACGTCAGCCCAGCAAACGGTGAATACGGGTCAGACCGGCCGCCAGGCGATCGACCTCTTCTTCGCTATTATACAGAACAAACGAGGCGCGACACATGGCCGGAACCTGGTAACGCTGCATCAGCGGCATCGCGCAGTGGTGACCGGTACGAATGGCGATGCCATACTGGTCAAGGAAGCTGCCCACATCAAACGCATGGTGCTTACCCAGGTTAAATGCAATCACGCCTGCGCGCTGCTGCGGCCCGTAAATGATCATATCCGGTACGGCGGCCAGCTTGTCCAGTGCATAGCGCATCAGCTGCTGCTCACGCTCTGCGATAACCTCCAGACCGAGATCGCTGACCCACTTAATGGCTGCGCCCAGGCCGACAATGGCTCCGGTGTTGGGTGAACCAGCCTCAAAGCGCCACGGTGCCGCCGCATAGGTCGTCCCCCGGGTCAGGCTGACGGTAGAGATCATCGCACCGCCGCCTTCCCACGGAGGCATGTTATCCAGTAACGCCTTGCGGCCGTACAGGATGCCAATACCGGTGGGCCCGTAAAGTTTGTGCCCGGAGAAAACATAGAAATCGCAGTCCAGATCCTGCACATCGACGGCGTGGTGCATCACCGCCTGAGCGCCATCAATCAGCGTGACAACCCCAGCGGCTTTCGCCTGAGCCACCAGCGCCTTAACCGGGTTTTCCGTACCCAGCACGTTGGAAACGTGGGTGACGGCTAGCAGGCGGGTCCGGCTATCGATCAGCGCAGGCAACTGGGTAAGATCCAGCTCACCGTCGTCGGTCAGCGGAATAAAACGCACCTCTGCCCCGGTACGCTCTGCCACCATCTGCCAGGGGACGATATTGGCGTGATGCTCCATCTCCGTAATGATGATGTTGTCACCCGGCTGCAGCTGACTGCCACCCCAGCTGTTGGCGACCAGGTTAATCGCCTCAGTGGTGCCTTTGACGAAGACAATCTCTTCAGCGGAAGCGGCATTAAGGAAATGGGCAGCCTGAACGCGCACATTTTCCATTTCCGTGGTGGCTTCCGCACTCAGCGTGTGGATACCCCGGTGGACGGCCGCGTAGCCTTGCTCATAGAAACGACTTTCTGCGTCAATGACCGCCTGTGGCTTCTGCGCGCTGGCCGCACTGTCGAGGTAAGCCAGCGGTTGCCCGTTGACCTCACGCGCCAGCAGCGGAAATTCCGCCCGAACGCGGGCCAGGTCAAATGTCATTGCAGGCCTCCTGGAAAACGCTGTGCGATACGCTGCATCACGGCTTCTTTCAACGTTTCATCGGTAATGGCTTCGGTTAACTCTGCAGCAAACGCATAAATAATCATTCGCTGCGCGGCCGCTTCGTCAATACCGCGTGAGCGCAGATAGAACATCTGCTCTTCGTCGATACGACCGATAGTGGCACCGTGACCGCACTTCACGTCATCCGCATAGATTTCCAGCTGCGGTTTCGTATCCACTTCCGCCAGACGTCCCAGCAACAGGTTGTTGTTGCTCATCTGACCGTCGGTCTTCAGGGCGTACTTCGCCACTTTAATATGACCGTTGAATACCGCACGGGCCCGATCGCGGACAATGGTTTTATGCCGTTGACGGCTCTGGCAGTAGCCTTTGTTGTGCTCAAGATAAGTCCGGCTGTCGCAGACCTCTTTATCCAGCGGAAGCATCAGGCTGTTGATGACCAGATCGCTGCCCTCGCCTTCCAGTACGCTGCTGGTGTTATGGCGGGTCAGACCCGCACCCAGCAGGAAGCTGTGGCTCTGCACACGCACATCACGGCCCAGCGTCAGGTCATTATGGGAGAAGTGGTAGCTGCTCTGATCTTCAAAACAGAGATTGTAATGCGTCAGCGCGGCGTTATTACCCACGTCCGCCGTGAAGCGCGCACCGGTAAAGTGCGTGGCGCCATTCAGGGTGAGGTAGTGCTCAATCACCGTGGCTTCCGACGCTTCATCCAGCTGTAAATGATGGCGATAGTGAGAGGTGTTCATCTCGCCGGTCGCACTGCCGCTGCTGATATGCAGCAGGTACAGCGGACGTGCGGCGGCTTTGCCACGCGGAAGCTGAATAGTGGTCACTTCCTCAGCCAGACTTTCTGTCAGGTGCAGGAATACCTCGGGCTGGATAGGCGCACTCAGTTCGCGACGTTCGGCAGCCTGCGTAACCTGGATGCTGAACAGATCGTGATCGGTATCGCTCAGTGACGGCGCAAAACGGCCGTCAACAAAGACCAGGCGCACAGCGTCGATGGCCAGCGCCAGACTGTCTACGGCAGCCCTGTCGAGCACCGCAGGCTGCGGCAGGACAAACTGCTGTCCCAGCAGGGTATCCAGCGGGGTGTACTTCCAGTTTTCCTGCTTGCGCGTCGGCAGACCTAAGCGCAGCAGCTGCTGCCAGTGCTGTTGGGCCTGCAGGGAGCGACTGTCACCCCGTGTTTCAAACAGGTGATGCCACTGCTGCAGCGCATTATCACTCTTGTTCGGTAAGCCAGCCATAGCCTTGCTCCTCTAACTGTTTAACCAGTGAGAAATCACCTGATTTCACAATTTTGCCCTGATACAGCACGTGGACGAAGTCCGGCTTAATGTAGTCAAGAATACGCTGGTAGTGCGTGACGATGATGAATGAACGTTTACCGTCGCGCAGGTTGTTCACGCCGTTGGCCACAATTTTCAGGGCATCAATGTCCAGACCTGAGTCGGTCTCATCAAGGATGCACAGATCCGGCTCCAGGGCGGCCATCTGCAGAATATCATTACGCTTTTTCTCGCCGCCGGAGAAGCCGACGTTGACGGATCGGGTCAGCAGATCTTCAGGCATTTTCAGCATCTGGATTTTATCTTCGATAAAATCCTGGAAATCAAAGCGGTCCAGCGCTTCCTGCTCACGGTATTTACGTACCGCATTCACAGAGGTTTGCAGGAAGAACTGATTACTGACGCCGGGGATTTCAACCGGATACTGGAAAGCCATAAAGATGCCTTCGCCGGCGCGATCTTCCGGGGACAACTCAAGCAGGTCTTTACCTTTAAACTCAACGGTACCGCCGGTCACTTCATAATCTTCACGCCCTGCCAGAGTGGCAGAAAGGGTACTTTTCCCTGAACCGTTAGGTCCCATGATGGCGTGTACTTCTCCGGGTTTAATCTCCAGATTCAATCCACGCAGGATAGCTTTGTCTTCAACGCTTACCTGTAAATCTTTGATGCTTAACATAATGTTTCCTTCGCAGTGCATTCCGGCACCATGTCAATTCTTTGCGCGGGTTAGCCCACGCTGTGTTCAAGGCTGATGGCCAGCAGTTTCTGCGCTTCCACTGCGAATTCCAGCGGCAGTTCTGAGAAGACATCCTTGCAGAAACCATTAACAATCATCGAAATGGCATCGTCTTCACTGATCCCGCGTTGCAGGCAGTAGAACAGCTGATCTTCACCAATGCGCGACGTGGTCGCTTCATGCTCCAGCTGCGCGGTATTGTTACGCACTTCCACATACGGGAAGGTATGCGCCCCACATTCAGCGCCAATCAGCATGGAGTCACACTGGGTAAAGTTACGCGCGTTGGTCGCGGTTGGCATGATTTTGACCAGGCCACGATAGGTGTTCTGGCTGGTGCCGGCAGAAATCCCTTTCGAGATGATGGTCGATTTGGTGTTTTTACCAATGTGGATCATCTTGGTGCCGGTATCGGCCTGCTGGCGACCGCTGGTCAGCGCCACGGAAAAGAACTCGCCGATAGAGTTGTCACCGCGCAGGATCACGCTGGGGTATTTCCAGGTGATCGCTGAACCCGTTTCAGACTGGGTCCAGGACATCTTGCTGTTCTCGCCTTCGCACAAGGCACGTTTGGTGACGAAGTTGAGGATACCGCCTTCTGAATCACCGCCGGAGAACCAGTTCTGCACCGTAGAGTATTTCACTTCGGCGTCTTTATGGATGATCACTTCCACCACTGCCGCATGCAGCTGGTAGGTGTCACGCACGGGCGCGGAACAGCCTTCGATGTAGCTGACGTAGCTTCCTTCATCGGCAATCAGAATGGTGCGCTCGAACTGACCGGTCTTCGCCGCATTGATGCGGAAGTAGGTCGACAGTTCCATCGGGCAGCGTACGCCTTTCGGGATGTAAACGAAGGTACCATCCGACGCGACGGCGGAGTTCAGCGCGGCAAAGAAGTTGTCATTTGCCGGGACAACCGTGCCCAGATACTGTTGCACCAGTTCAGGATGTTCGTGAATAGCCTCGCCGAAGGAGCAGAAGATAATGCCCTCTTTCGCCAGCTTATCGCGGTAAGTGGTAGACACCGACACCGAGTCAAAAATGGCATCAACGGCCACTTCCTGGCCTTCACGTACCGGCACACCCAGCTGTTTAAACGCGTCTTCCACTTCCTGGGTCAGATAGTTGGGGGCGTCGGTGCCGGAAGCCTGAGTAGCTCCCGGTTCAGAGGCACAGCTGTCATCACAATTGCCGCAGGATGGGGCGGAATAGTAGCTGTAATCCTGATAATCGAGCTTTTTATAGTTCGCCTTCAGCCAGTGTGGTTCTTCCATTTCAAGCCACGCTGCGAACGCTTTCAGACGGAAATCGAGCATCCACTGAGGTTCGTTACGTTTGGCCGAAATGGCACGCACCACATCTTCATTGATGCCGTGCTCGAATTCTTCAGTTTGCAGTTGGGTAAAGAAGCCCTCTTTATAATTCTGAGGGCTGCCTTCCCAAACCTGTACATCATCAGATGTGTCAGTATTACTAGGCATAAGGTTCACTCAACGCCAAAGCTCTCACCACAGCCGCAGGCGTGTTGAGCTTTAGGGTTATTAAATTTGAAAATCTGATTCAGGCCTTCGCGCACGAAATCAACTTCCGTGCCGTCGATGTAGGGCATCGCCTGGAGGGGCACGATTAATACCGCGCCGTTATGGCTGAACACCAAATCATCCGCCGCTGATTCTTTCGCCATATCCATGGTGTAACCAAAGCCGGCACAGCCGGAGGTCTTCACGCCAAGCTTCAGGCCCTTAATCTCAGGGTCACCTGCGGCCAGGCTGATGATTTGTTTTGCTGCGCTGTCAGTGAGCGTCAGCCCTTTCCAGATAAAGTCTTCTGGAGAAAAAGTGGCAGGATTTGCTGATTGCATAATTTACCTCACGATACGATAGCCCTTCGGGCTAGTGTCCCTATGTTAGTGATAACCTGAACCACTTCAACCTCTTGTTTTGCAGGGATAAAGGCTTCAGGTCCAATTTAGAGACGCTTTTCTAAGTTTAGACCCTGTAAAACAGATTGCGCGTTGGCGAAAAGCAGCCTGGCGTGGAAAGATAAGCGTTTGAAAACAAGATGTTTATATTTTGTTATCTTCAACAAACTCTTCATCTGTTTAATTCTAGCTGTTCCTCACACCGCATTTATCGGTATCACCAATTTTTCTGAGAGGTGGCATATATCGATAAAAATTCCCTCTCAGTGATTGAATATTAACGCAGTTATAATATGATAATGATTATCATTAGCACGAGTGGAACCCGTCATGAATCTGTCGATGAGTGCGTGGCTGCAACATAAAATTGATGAATATAAGTTTTCCGTCCGTGACATCACCGTCGATTTCTACATGGCGCAGGCCAAATTAAACCGGCCTGAATGTTCAATTGAACAGCTGCGTCAGTTCAATGACACCTGCCTGGATATGGCCGAACTCTGCCAGCTAAACGGCGACGATCAGAGTTATCTGCACGCTCTGGGTAAACTTCATCAACGTCTGATTGTTGAGTTAAGCAACACCTCCCGCGAACGGCTGTACCGGATGCAGGCCTGGCAACTGGCGCGCCACTCCCTCAGCCGCCTGTGTCATCAGCTGGCAATGAACGGCGAATGGGATAAAGCGACCGTGTTGCAAAGTGAATTCGTGAAGCACGCGTCGTGGATTATGTGATCCTGAGGGGATTATACCGCGTGCCAGGGATACGAAAAACCCCGTAAAAAACGGGGTTATAGCTCAAATGACCGCAGTAGTGAGACGGGACGTACAGCACAGGCGGTTTTTATCGTCGAAAATTTCGATTTGCCACACCTGGTGCCGTCGGCCGACATGCACCGCCCGACAGACCCCACGCACCTCCCCTTCTCGCGTGGCACGCAGATGGTTGGCATTAATTTCCAGCCCGACCACCTGCTGTTCACCTTCGGTACAGAGATAGCCCGCCATCGAGCCCAGCGTTTCGGCCAGTACCACCGATGCGCCGCCGTGCAGCAGGCCAAACGGCTGCCTGGTGCGCGTATCTACCGGCATCACCGCCTCGATCCGGTCATCCGCCAGGACGGTAAAACGAATGCCAATATGCTCGACCAGGGTCTCTTTACTCCCCTGATTAAGTTGTTCAAGCGTTGCAGGACGTTGCCAGATAGACATCAGACGATCTCCAGTAGTGCCTGCAGAGGGTGGCGTATTCCGTTACCTTCAACGCGTTTCACCTGACTGCGGCAGGAATAGCCCGTCGACAGACAGCGCTGACGGGGCAGATTTTTCATGGCCTGCTGCCAGGACAGGGCGTAAATTCCCAGCGAATTCTCCAGGTTTTTGGCTTCATGGCCGTAGGTCCCTGCCATACCGCAGCACCCCACGCTGACGTTTTCAAGCGTTGCACCAAAGCAGGCAAAGATGGTTTCCCACTGTTTGACCGACCCGGGCAGCGCGGTGACTTCCGTGCAGTGGCCAAACAGATACCAGGCCTGCCCCTCCGACTGTGGCGGCGCACTACGCCCGGCAAGGGCATGTTGCAGCCATTCATGTACCAGCTGGACGTGGAAGTCGCCTCGTTGATCGCCCAGCACCTGCTGGTATTCATCGCGATAGCAGAGCACCAGTGCCGGATCGACGCCAACCAGCGGTATATTCAGTCTGGCCACGCGGTTGAGGAATTCTGACGTCTTTTGCGCTGTGCGCGTAAACTGCTGCAGAAAGCCCTTAATATGCTGGGCTTTTCCGTTCGGAGAGAACGGCAGTACCACCGCCGTGTAGCCCAGCTTTTCAATCAGCCGGACAAAGTCTGCTATCAGGCGGGCTTCGTAGTAGCTGGTAAACGGATCCTGGACCACCAGCACATACTGCGCACGCTGTTCTTCGCTCATCTGTTCAAGATCCTCCAGCGTAGTGCCCAGCGCACGGTGACCGGCCAGCTGCTGTTTCAGCGTCGGTGACGACAGCAATGGCAGATCGACCATACCGATATGACGCTGGCTGAGCGACTTCACCCACGGCTGCCGCAGGAAGAAGTTAACGGTTTTCGGCGCTTTCGCCATCAGCGGGGCATAACTTTCTACTGTCGCCACCAGATAGTCACTGGCAGGACGCAGATAACGAGTGTGGTACAACTGCAGGAAGCGTGAGCGGAAGCCAGGAACGTCGATTTTAATCGGGCACTGCGTCGAACAGGCCTTGCAGGCCAGACAGCCCGACATCGCCTCTTTAACCTCATGGGAAAAATCATACTGACCGCGCTTCGCCTGCCAGCTGTTGCGGGTCCGCTGGATCAGGCCGCGCAGGCTGATCCCTTTCGCCGGTAGCTGCTGCTCCAGCACCTGCGGATCGACGCCCTGCTCTGCCAGCAGGCGCAGCCATTCGCGCGTGAGCGTGGCCCGACCTTTTGGCGAATGCATCCGGTTACTGGTGATTTTCATTGACGGACACATCGGGCTTTTCGCATCAAAGTTGAAGCACAAACCGTTGCCGTTGCACTCCATCGCCCCCCGCCAGTCGGTGCGTACGTTTATCGGGATCTGCCGATCCCAGGTTCCACGCTTCACCGCATCGACTTTCAGCATCGGGTCGTCCACCCCCAGCGGAGCGCAGATCTTGCCGGGATTAAGCCGGTTAGCCGGGTCAAAGGCGGCCTTGATGCGGCGCAGCTCGTCGTAAAGCGTTTCACCAAAGAACGACGGGCTGTATTCTGCACGAAAGCCCTTACCGTGCTCCCCCCACAGCAGACCGCCGTAGCGCGCCGTCAGCGCCACCACCTCGTCGGAGATCTGCTTCATCAGCCTCTCCTGCTGCGGGTCGCACATATCCAGCGCCGGGCGTACGTGCAGCACCCCTGCGTCGACGTGGCCGAACATGCCGTAACTCAGGTTATGCCCGTCGAGCAGCGCACGGAATTCCACAATATAGTCAGCGAGGTTCTGCGGCGGTACGCAGGTGTCTTCAACAAACGGGATCGGCTTGGCACGCCCTTTCGCATTCCCCAGCAGGCCTACCGCCTTTTTGCGCATCCCATAGATACGTTCAATTCCGGCGACGTCGTTACACAGCTGGTAGCCGATGATTCCCCCCTCCTGCTGCGCCATCAGTGCGTCGAGACGCTGGCACAGTGCATCCACCTGACTGTCGATCAGCGGCTTATCATTACCGGCAAATTCAACCATGTTCAGGCCGAGCATCTCTTTATACGGGACGTCGGTGATCAGTTCGTTCACGGAGTGCCAGACGATATCTTCACGCGCCAGGTTAAGCACCTTTGAGTCGACGGTCTCGACCGACAGGGCGTTGGCTGCCACCATAAAGGGAGCATTGCGCAGCGCAGAGTCAAAGGAGTCATACTTGATATTCACCAGCCGCCGCACTTTTGGGATCGGGGTGATATCCAGCGTGGCCTCAGCGATAAACGCCAGCGTCCCTTCGGCCCCGCACAAAATGCGCGTCAGATCGACCTGTTGCAGGTCATCACTCAGGACATGGCGCAGATCGTAGCCGGTGAGGAAGCGGTTAAGTTTGGGGAACTTTTCGATAATCAGGTCGCGCTGCAGTCGGCAGCGGTCGAGCACCACGCGATAGATCTGGCCCTCAGCACCTGGCTGACCGGCGCGTCTTTCGGCTTCACTGACCGGTATCGCGCAGGTGTCCAGCACCTCGCCGCCCAGCAGAACCGCTTTCAGCCCCAGCACATGGTCAGAGGTCTTACCGTAAACCAGCGAGCCCTGACCGGAAGCATCAGTGCTGATCATGCCCCCCAGGGTGGCACGGTTGCTGGTGGACAGTTCCGGTGAGAAAAAATAGCCGAATGGCTTGAGGTAAGCATTCAGCTGGTCTTTGATGACGCCCGCTTCAACCCGTACCCAGCCCTCTTCAACATTTATCTCCAGAATACGCTTCATATGGCGCGACAGATCCACGACAATGCCCTGATTCAGAGACTGGCCGTTGGTGCCAGTGCCGCCGCCGCGCGGTGCAAACACCAGCGAGCTGAAGCGGGTTTCTGCGGCCAGGCGCGCAATCAGCGCCACGTCGGTGGTGGACCGGGGAAAAATGACCGCATCCGGCAGCAGCTGATAGATGCTGTTGTCGGTGGACATCATCAGGCGGTCAGCATAGCTTGTCGCCGTATCGCCGGTAAAACCGTTCTGTTTTAAGGCATCCAAAAAACTGAGCACCAGCGGAACGAGACCCGGCGCCTGGGAAATCTGTGGGATCATTATCGGGTGACCAAAAAGTTAGGTGAATCGTTTGCGTTGCTTACACTGCGCAGTTATCCGTTTTATCACATTTTTTTATGACCTGCCGTTATTTCAAAAAACGAAGCAAAAGAATAACCTGTTGTCTCTGTCGTCAAATCGTTTCATCCATCATGATTAAAACGCCAGGGTCAGCATAACCGATGCGCCTGCGCTGATTTTAAGCGTTAAATCGTATTTTTACCTGAGGTCATTGTTAACCGATGAAGAACCCGCAAACTGGTTGGGATCTACCGCAAATCGTGTTTTTACTGCTGTTTATCAGCCTGACGATCGTGGCATGTTTCTGGGTCGTCCAGCCCTTTATTCTGGGATTTGCCTGGGCCAGCATGGTGGTGATCGCCACATGGCCGCTGATGATTAAAATTCAGGGCTGGCTCTGGGGCCGTCGTGGGCTGGCGGTGCTGGTCATGACGCTGCTGCTGATTCTGGTGTTTATTATTCCTGTCGCCCTACTGGTCAACAGCCTGATAGAGAACAGTGCCCCACTTTTTGCCTGGCTCAGTTCCGGCCACGTGCAGATGCCGGAGTTACACTGGCTGAGAAGCACTCCACTGGTGGGCAGAAAACTCTATTCGGCTTACCACAACCTGGTGGCCGGAGGGGGCTCGGCGCTGATTGCACAGATACAGCCTTATATAGGCCGCACGACCGGATTCTTCTTTGCCCAGGCCGGTCATTTTGGCCGTTTTATGATGCATATTGGCCTGATGTTGCTGTTCAGCGTACTGCTGTACTGGCGCGGTGAGCAGGTCGGCCACGGCATTCGCCACTTCGCTTTTCGCCTGGCCTCGCGCCGGGGAGATGCCGCCGTACTGCTGGCAGGGCAGGCCATTCGCGCCGTGGCGCTGGGCGTGGTAGTTACGGCGTTAGTTCAGGGGGTTCTGGGCGGTATTGGACTCGCAATCTCCGGTATTCCTTATGCAGCCATCCTGACGGTACTGATGATTCTTTCCTGTCTGGTACAGCTAGGCCCCTTGCTTGTGCTGGTACCGGCCATCATCTGGCTGTACTGGAGCGGCGATACCACCTGGGGTACCGTGCTGCTGGTATGGAGCTGCGTGGTCGGCACGCTGGATAATGTGCTACGCCCGATGCTGATTCGCATGGGTGCAGACCTGCCGCTGATCCTGATCCTCTCTGGCGTTATCGGGGGGCTGATTGCGTTTGGTATGATCGGCCTGTTTATCGGTCCGGTGGTGCTGGCGGTCTCTTACCGTCTGGTTTCTGTCTGGGTACATGAAGCCCCGCCACCGGATGAAGACGCCCTGGCGGTGGTGGAAGAACTGGCGGAAATCGAGGCCGAGTCGCACCAGCCAAAAGCATAGTTTCGTCTTGTTTGCAGCCAGAATGCTGGCTGCAAACATTAATATCTGGAATATTTTCTACCGCTAAATTCTGCTTTTCATTAACGGAATTTATCACTAAACCCCGCTTTTTATCCTTTTCAGGCCAGACTCAACACCGTTGCTGATATTTTATTCACCTTATTGCGTTAAAAATCGCCGGTCAGGCAGCAAAGTATTATGACTTTTAAACTAATGAGATGATTCTTAAAGACGTCAGAAACGCGGTTGCATAGTATGGATACCAAGTTTGAAACCGCCTCAACGGTTTCTGAACAAAGCATTTCCCCTGAGTAAAGAATTGCTGTGTGTAGTCTTTGCCCATCCCCTGTGATGGGCTTTTTTTTGTCTGAAATTTGACATAAAAAAAGACGCCCTGCGAGGGCGTCTGTGAAAAAAGGGTCAATTTACTGACAGAAACGGGTTATTGCTTCAGTTCAGCCAGACTCAGCCAGGTTTGTACAACGGTATCCGGGTTCAGTGACAGACTGTCTATCCCCTCTTCCATCAGCCATGCGGCAAAATCCTCGTGATCGGACGGACCCTGCCCGCAAATCCCCACATATTTTCCCTGCTTCTTCGCGGCGCGGATGGCCATCGACAGCAGCGCTTTAACCGCATCATTACGCTCGTCAAACAGCTCAGACACCACACCGGAGTCGCGGTCAAGGCCAAGGGTCAGCTGGGTCATGTCATTGGAGCCGATAGAGAAGCCATCAAAATACTGCAGGAAGTCCTCTGCCAGCAGAGCATTGGAGGGAATTTCACACATCATGATGATTTTCAGCCCGTTTTCCCCGCGCTTCAGCCCCTGACGCTCCAGTTCCTCAACAACGGCCTTCGCCTGGGCCACGGTGCGCACAAACGGCACCATGATCTCCACGTTGGTCAGCCCCATCTCATTACGTACCCGCTTCACTGCCGCGCACTCCAGGGCGAAACAGTCGCGGAAGCTGTCGGCCACGTAGCGCCCGGCACCGCGGAAGCCCAGCATCGGGTTTTCCTCCTCAGGTTCGTAGCGTTCGCCGCCCACCAGATTGGCATATTCGTTTGTTTTGAAGTCGGACAGGCGCACTATCACGCGCTTGGGTGCAAAAGCCGCCCCCAGGGTGGCGATCCCTTCCGTCAGACGACCGATGTAAAACTCCACCGGGTCATCAAAGCCTTTCATCAGCGCACGGATCTGCTGCTGCAGTTCCGGCGTCTGCTGATCGAACTCCAGTAACGCTTTCGGGTGCACCCCAATCATGCGGTTAATAATGAATTCAAGGCGCGCCAGCCCCACACCTTCATTAGGCAGGCAGGCGAAATCAAACGCACGGTCGGGATTACCGACATTCATCATGATCTTCAGCGGCAGCGACGGCATTTCATCCACCTGCGAGCTTTTGACCTCAAAGTCGAGCAACGTGTCGTAAACGTAGCCGGTGTCGCCCTCGGCGCAGGAGACCGTCACCTGATGTCCATCTTTCAGAAGATCGGTGGCGTTACCGCAGCCCACCACCGCCGGGATCCCCAATTCGCGCGCGATAATCGCAGCGTGGCAGGTGCGTCCACCACGGTTGGTGACAATCGCCGAGGCCTTCTTCATGATCGGTTCCCAGTCCGGATCGGTCATGTCGGTCACCAGCACGTCACCTTTTTCGATGCGGTTCATTTCACTGATGTCGTGGATCACCTTTACCTCGCCGGCACCGATGCGGTGGCCAATGGCGCGGCCTTCCACCACGACCTGACCTTTGCCCTGTAGCGTGTAACGCTCCATGACTGAACCGTTCGAGCGAACCGTTTCCGGGCGCGCCTGGACGATAAACAGTTTTCCGGTGTGGCCGTCTTTGGCCCACTCGATGTCCATCGGGCGCTGATAATGTTTTTCAATCTGCACGGCCTGGGCTGCCAGCGCTTCTACTTCGCTGTCAGTCAGGGAGAATCTGTCGCGGTCGGCTTCAGGCACATCTTCAATTCTGACCTGTTCGCCATGCTCCCGCGAGTCGGCATACACCATACGGATCTTTTTCGATCCCATATTGCGCCGCACGATGGCCGGACGGCCTGCAGCCAGCGTTGGCTTATGCACGTAAAATTCATCGGGATTCACCGCCCCCTGCACCACCATTTCGCCTAATCCCAGCGCAGAAGTGATAAAGACCACCTGGTCAAACCCGGACTCGGTATCAATGGTGAACATCACGCCGGAGGACGCGAGGTCAGAACGCACCATCCGCTGTACGCCAGCGGAGAGCGCCACGCCACGATGGTCATAACCCTGATGTACGCGATAAGAGATGGCACGGTCATTAAACAGCGACGCATACACATGCTTCACCGCCACCAGCACGGCATCATAGCCCTGTACGTTCAGGAAAGTTTCCTGTTGCCCGGCGAAGGAGGCATCCGGCATATCTTCAGCCGTGGCAGAGGAACGCACGGCGAACGAGGCCTCAGCATCATCAGCAGAGAGCTGGTTGTAGGCCTCATGAATGGCTTTTTCCAGCGCGGGAGTAAAGGGCGTTTCAACGATCCACTGACGGATCTGCTTACCTGCCTTCGCCAGCTCATCAACATCATCAATATTGGTCTTATCCAGCAGATCGTAGATACGCTGATTGACGCCGCTTTGATCGAGAAACAGGTTAAACGCTTCTGAGGTTGTCGCAAAACCGTTAGGCACGGAGACGCCCAGAGACGACAAGTTAGTAATCATTTCACCCAGAGAGGCATTTTTCCCTCCCACCCGATCCACATCGTTCATGCCAAGCTGGTCATACCAGAGCACAAGCGGCAATTCGCCTTTATTGGACATTGAAGCAATCCTTGTAAGATTTAATTTAAGAATATTAGGGACACAGCATTGCTTTCTGAGACTGGCACAAATGGACAGGATTGATAAAGTGTTGAATCGTTCAAGCAGACGATAATTTTATTTTTTAAGAATACTCCGCGTTAAAATCCGCGTTGCGCAACAGGGTGAATAATAAATTAATGCTAATATTCAACGACATATAACCAATGGAATAGCAGAAGGAAAATAGCACTTGCGCAACGAAAAAAGGATTCCCTGAACGCATATTTTTAACGCTAAGGGCGGTAAAAATGAATAGTAAAAAGAAACATCATTTCAATTTATACTCTCTTCTACGATTCGTCTTATTTTATAAAAATAAAAAGTTCATATCACTATATAATGAATTTTTTATTTTGTTTTGCAGGTGGAATCACCATTTGCTTTATCGATGCAAATTAATTTAGTCTGCCATTACCCCCCGTATGCGGAGACAAAATGGACGTGAACGCCGAACGCAGTGTTTTTTATATTTCAGACGGTACGGCCATTACGGCCGAGGTACTGGGCCATGCCGTCCTGTCCCAGTTCCCTGTTGCCACCCAGAGTGTCACCCTGCCGTTTGTGGAAACGGTGCAGCGGGCTCAGGCGGTCAAAGCGCAGATCAATGCGCTGTATCAGCAGAGTGGCGTTCGCCCGCTGGTATTTATTTCGATTGTTACGCCAGAAATCCGCGACATTATTTTACAGAGCGATGGTTTCTGTCAGGATATTGTCCAGTCCCTGGTGGCCCCGCTCCAGCAGGAGTTGGGGGTCGAACCGGACCCGATAGCCAATCGCACCCACGGCCTGACGGCCGGTAACCTGGGCAAATACGATGCCCGCATCGCGGCCATTGACTACACCCTGGCGCATGACGACGGGATCTCATTGCGCGGGCTGGAAGCGGCTCAGGTGATCCTGTTGGGGGTATCACGCTGTGGCAAAACGCCCACCAGCCTCTACCTGGCGATGCAGTTCGGCATCCGCGCCGCCAACTATCCGTTTATCGCTGACGATATGGATAACCTGAAGCTGCCTCCGGCGCTGAAGCCCTTCCAGAATAAGCTGTTCGGCCTGACGATTGACCCGGAGCGGCTTGCCGCTATCCGTCAGGAGCGCGCGGAAAACACCCGCTATGCCTCAATGCGCCAGTGCCGTCTGGAGGTGGGTGAAGTGGAAGCCCTGTTCCGCACCCATCAGATCCGCTACCTCAACAGCACCAATTATTCCGTAGAAGAGATCGCCACCAAAATCCTCGATATCATGGGTCTTACCCGACGGATGTACTGATTTTTCCGGCTCCTCCCGGGATCTCAGGAGCCGGAAATGCTATTCCCCTGCTGTTTTGCGGTTGAAATCATCGCGGTTTGGTTTATGGTGAACGCCATTACTTCCCGGTATTCCTGCCGCTGTGAAGACAACATTTTAGAGACGCCCATGAACAAAACAGATGAACTGCGGACCGCGCGCATCGACAGCCTGGTGACGCCTGCTGAACTGCAGGACCGCCTGCCGATCACTCCGTCCATCGTCCAGAATGTCACCACCTCACGTCAAAAAATTGCCCGCATCCTTAACGGTGAAGATCCGCGCCTGCTGGTGGTCGTCGGCCCCTGCTCGCTGCACGATCCTGCCGCCGCGCTGGAGTATGCGGAGCGGCTGAATACCCTGCGGGATAAATATAGTCAGCGCCTGGAAATCGTCATGCGCACCTATTTCGAAAAACCACGCACGGTAGTGGGCTGGAAAGGGCTGATTTCCGATCCTGACCTGGACGGCAGCTTCAGGCTCAACCACGGGCTGGCCGTGGCGAGGAAGCTGCTGCTGGATATCAATGCGCTGGGGATGCCGACCGCCACTGAATTTCTGGATATGGTGATCGGGCAATTTATTGCCGACCTGATCAGCTGGGGGGCCATTGGTGCCCGCACTACGGAGAGCCAGATCCATCGCGAAATGGCGTCTGCCCTCTCCTGTCCGGTAGGTTTCAAAAACGGTACTGACGGCAATACGCGTATAGCGGTGGATGCTATCCGGGCCGCACGCGTCAGCCACATGTTTCTGTCGCCCGATAAACGCGGACAGATGACCATCTATCAGACCAGCGGCAATCCTTCCGGGCATATCATTATGCGCGGCGGCAAAACACCGAATTACCATGCTGAGGATATTGCGGATGCCGTGGCCCACCTGCGCGAGTTCAACCTGCCGGAGCAGCTGGTGGTCGACTTCAGCCACGGTAACTGCCTCAAACAGCACCGCCTGCAAAAAGCGGTGGCGGACAGTATCTCGCAGCAGATCCGTCAGGGTTCAAGGGCCATTGCCGGCGTGATGATTGAAAGCTTCCTGCAGGAGGGCACGCAGAAGGTCATACCTGATACCCCGCTGGTTTATGGCCAGTCGATTACTGACCCCTGCCTGGGCTGGGATGACACGGCCAGCGTCCTGCAGCAGCTGGCGGACGCCGTCGACAGCCGCTTCTGACCTCAGAGCCGGCCCCTTCCGGGTCGGCTTTTTCCGCTCTCTGCCCCGCTTTGCGTAAACTGTTACTTCCGCGTTAATTTTACTTGCACCCCGCCGCCTTTCATTGATAATGATTATCATTATGATAATGAATCCCCTTTCCCTTTAGCGGCTTCCGTGAGGACACAGCAATGACAGCACACTACCCGCACTATTGTGAATTAAAACAACAGCACCCGGAAAAATACGCCCGCGACCTGGCGGCGATAATCGGGATCAGTGAGGCTGAACTGACGGTGGCCCGCATCGGCCATCAGGCTCAGGCGCTGCGTCCGGCGATGCGTGAGCTGCTGCACGCGCTGGAAGCCGTGGGAGAAACTAAATGTATCACCCGCAACGATTATGCCGTGCATGAGCAACTCGGCGTGTTCAGCAATATTCACCTTAACGACCATGCCGGTATCGTACTGAATCCACGCGCGCTGGATCTGCGGGTGTTCGTCAATCAGTGGGCCAGCGTTTTTCATCTGCAGGAGATGACCACTCACGGCGAGCGTCAGAGCATTCAGTTTTTTGATCTGCACGGTGACGCCGTGCTGAAAGTGTATGCCACCGGGAATACCGACATGGCCGCCTGGCAGCAGCTGATTACCGGTTACCAGACAGAAGCGCCAGCCTCATTCAGCGTGACTGCCGCTGTCCCGGCCTCCTTTGCCGGTGAGACTGATGCCGCGTGCATCGAGTCCGAATGGCGGGCAATGACCGACGTACATCAGTTCTTCCGCCTGCTGAAAAAACATGCCGTCTCACGTCAGCAGGCCTTCCGTGCAGTTAGCGATGACCTGGCGCAGCAGGTCAGCAATCAGTCGCTGGCCTCGCTGCTCGAACTGGTGCGACAGGATGGCAATGAAATCATGATTTTTGTCGGCAACCGCGCCTGCGTTCAGATATTCACCGGCCCGGTGGAAAAAGTCCTGCCGATGCGTAACTGGCTGAACGTCTTCAATCCGGCCTTCACCCTGCATCTTCAGGAAGAGCAGATTGCTGAAAGTTGGATCACCCGCAAGCCGACCGCCGATGGGATGGTTACCAGCCTGGAGCTGTTTGCGGCCGACGGTACGCAGATTGCCCAGATCTACGGTCAGCGCAGCGAAGGCCAGCCGGAGCAGACGCGCTGGCGTGAGCAGCTAGCCTCGCTCAGTGCGGAAGGAGCCAGCGTATGAAAGCCCGCTTTATCGCCCTGCTCATCCTGCCGCTGGCGTGGACGACCGCCGCCGCAGAACGAATCGTCAGTATCGGTGGGGATGTTACGCAGATCATCTACGCCCTGGATGCCCAGCAGGCGCTGATAGCACGCGACAGTACCAGCCTGCATCCGGCCGTGGTCAAAAAACTGCCTGACGTGGGCTACATGCGTCAGCTGAATGCAGAAGGGATCCTGGCGTTGAAGCCCACCCTGGTAATCGCCAGCGAACTGGCTAAACCTGCGCTGGCGCTGCAGCAGGTCGCGCAAAATGGCGTCAACGTGGTTGATGTCACCGGAAGAGCCGATATTGCCGCCATCAGTGAAAAGATTGCAACGGTCGCCGCCACCCTGCACCGGGAAGAGGCCGGGAAAGCGTTACAGGACCGGATCAAAAAGCAGCTGGCCAGCATTCCGGCTAATCCCCTGCCGGTAAAAGTGCTGTTTATCCTCGCTCATCAGGGCATGGGCACCATGGCCGCGGGCAGCGACACCTCTGCAGATGCGGCGATCCGGGCCGCCGGCCTGCAAAATGCGATGGCCGGCATCCGCCGCTATCAGCCGCTGTCGCAGGAGGGGGTGATCGCCAGTGCCCCGCAGCTGATTGTGGCAACGCGAGACGGTATCAAAACGCTGGGCGGTGAAGCGAACCTGTGGAAACTGCCGGGTATCGCACTGACGCCGGCAGGTAAGGATCAGCAGCTGCTGGTGGTGGATGACATGGCGCTGCTGGGCTTTGGTATTGACACCCCGGGAGCGATCCTGAAACTGCGTCAGGCGGCGGAAGCCCTGCCGTGATGCCGGTCAAAATGCTACGCTGGCTCGGCGTGCTTTTTCTGCTGCTGATCGTGTTTGCCATCAGCGCGGCGAACACCGGCGCGATGTCGCTGACGCTTCCCGTACTGTGGCGATCCGGTCCCGACAGCAGCCTGTGGCAAATCTGGTTTACCATCCGCCTGCCCCGGGTGCTGCTGGCGGTGATAGTTGGCGGGGCGCTGGCGCTGTCCGGCTGCGTGATGCAGGGACTGTTCCGCAATCCGCTGGCCGACCCCGGTCTGCTTGGGATCAGCAGCGGTGCAGCGCTGGCCGTGGCGATCTCAATCGTACTTTCTCTGTCATTACCCGGCGTGCTGATGCTCTACCTCCCTTTACTGGCCGCCTTCCTTGGCAGCCTGGCGGTGACGCTGGTGATCTTCCTGCTGAGCCGGCAGGGACTGACCGGTCTCAGCCGCCTGCTGCTGGTGGGTATTGCTATTAACGCCCTGTGCGGCGCGGCCGTGGGGGTACTCTCCTGGCTGAGTACCGACCAGCAGCTGCGCCAGCTGTCACTGTGGGGCATGGGCAGTCTGAGTCAGGCGCAGTGGCCAACGGTGCTGGTCTGTGCCTCGGTGGTACTGCCCTGTATGGTGCTGGTTCAGCGGCTGGCCACCCGCCTGAACCTGCTCCAGCTGGGCGAAGAAGAGGCGCATTATCTGGGTGTGGACGTACCGCGTACGCAGCGCTACCTGCTGGTACTGAGCGCCTTCCTGGTGGCCTCTGCCGTTGCCGTCAGCGGCGTGATCGGCTTTATTGGCCTGGTCGTACCGCATCTGATGCGCTTCTGGCTGGGCAGCGACCACCGCTGGCTGCTGCCTTCGTCACTGATGAGCGGGGCGATCCTGCTGCTGCTGGCCGATACGCTGGCGCGTACCCTCGTCGCCCCGGCGGAAATGCCGGTGGGTCTGCTGACCAGCCTGATCGGTGGCCCCTGGTTCCTGTGGCTGATCCTGCGCCGCCGCGGAGGTCTTAATGGTGAATGAACTGAGTGCCAGCGGGTTGAGTTACCGGCGTGACCAGCGCTGGCTGATCGACGATGTTTCACTTACCCTGAAACCGGGCGAACTGGTCTCACTGATCGGCCCGAACGGGGCGGGAAAGTCTACCCTGCTGCGCCTGCTGACCGGGTTTATCACCCCTCAGCGCGGTGAGTGCCGGCTACACGGTGAGCCACTGGCGCAGTGGTCGGCAGCCCGTCTCTCTCAGCAGCGCGCGGTCATGCGCCAGCAAAGTAGCATGGCATTTCCGCTTAGCGTATTTGATGTGGTCGCGATGGGCCGGGCCCCCTGGCCGGGCCCGGTGCGGCCGGTGGTGGACGCAGTAATGGCGCTCACTGGCTGTGACCGACTGGCGCGCCGCGACTATCTGCAGCTGTCCGGTGGTGAACAGCAGCGGGTGCAGCTTGCCCGGGCGCTGGCCCAGCTGTGGCGGCAGAACGGCCCTTCCGGCTGGCTGTTTCTGGATGAACCCACGTCAGCGCTGGATCTTTACCATCAGCAGCACCTGTTACGTTTGCTGTCTCAGCTGACGCAGCAGTATCCCCTCAGCGTCTGCTGTGTTCTGCACGATCTGAACCTGGCTTCGCTGTGGTCCGACCGGGTAATGCTGCTGGCAGAGGGGCGACTGGTGGCCGAGGGGCGCCCGCAGGCGGTGCTGAATGAAGCCACGCTGACGCGCTGGTATCATGCTGACGTAATAGTGCATCCCCACCTGACTGAAGGCGTCCCTCAGATCGCGCTGCGCCGCTAGCTGGAGCAGCTCACTTCCAGTTTTTTACCCCACTCAGGCGGGCGACGTGTCAGATCGCTAAACTCTGGCGCGTCGTCAAACGGCCGCAGCAGCGCCTGATGCAGCCGGGTCAGCACGCTGATATCGTCCTGCTCTGCCTGTTCTATCGCCTGCTGCGCGAGGTAGTTGCGCAGGACCAGCGCCGGGTTGGCTCGCTTCATTGCCTGCTGGCGCTCGTCGTCGCTGCGCTCCTCCTGTAACAGCCGCTGACGGTATACGTTGTACCAGTCGTCGAACGCCTCCCGGTCTATAAACTCATCACGCAGAGGCGAACGCGACGCCTGTTGTTCCGTCTGGCTCAGCTGCCGGAAGGTGCGGGTATAATCACTCCCCTCTTTCGTCATCAGCGACAGCAGGCCGGTCAGGATATGATTATCGTCTTTACCGGCCGTCAGCAGACCCAGCTTCGCCCGCATCTTTTCCCCCCAGCAGCGCATCAGCTCTGTTTCATACCCAGAGAGCGCCTGTTTTAACTGTTCAGTGCTCATCAGCCCCGACAGCGCGTGCGCCAGACGGTTAAGGTTCCACAGACCGATCATCGGCTGGTTTTCAAAGCTGTAACGCCCCTGGTGATCGGAGTGATTGCAGATAAAGCCCGGCTGATAATCGTCGAGAAAACCATAGGGACCATAGTCCAGGGTCAGACCGAGAATCGACATGTTATCGGTGTTCATTACCCCGTGCGCAAATCCCACGCTCTGCCAGCTGGCGATCAGCCGTGCAGTGCGCTTCACCACGTCGCTGAACCACAGCAGGTACTTATCCGACTCCTGCTGCCACTGTGGCCAGTGATGGTGGATCACGTAGTCGGCCAGCTGGGTTACGGCATCCTGCTGGCCAAGGTAATAAAAGTGTTCAAAGTGGCCAAAACGCACGTGACTCTCTGCCACGCGCAGCAGCATGGCACCCGGCTCTGCCGTTTCGCGGTAGACGGGTTCATCACTGGTCACCACCGTCAGCGCGCGCGAAGTGGCAATGCCCAACGCCTGCATCGCTTCTGAGGCGAGGAATTCACGTAGCGTGGATCGCAGCACTGCACGGCCATCCCCCATTCGTGAATAAGGTGTCAACCCGGCCCCTTTCAAATGCCAGTCAACCTTGCGGCCGTCAGAGAGCTGCTGTTCGCCCAGCAGCAGGCCACGCCCGTCACCGAGCTGACCGGCCCAGACGCCAAACTGATGCCCGCTGTAAACCTGTGCCAGAGGCTGCATACCAGCCATAAGGTTCTCACCGCTCCACAGACCCACGTTCTCCGCACTGAACAGGCTGTCATCCAGCTCCAGCTCCTGCGCCAGCGGCGCGCTGTGATACAGCAGGCGAGGGTTTTTTAACGGCGTTGGCTGTACCGCAGTGTAAAACCCGTTCATCTCCCGGTACCAGGTGTTATTAAATTGCATGGCGCCTCCGTCAGTGCCAGTGGGAACATCCCCGCAGGCACAGACAGTGTAGTGCGCCACGAGGTTGCCAAACACAGAGAGTTTACAGGGTTATTGCAGCACCCGCTCCCGCAGAGGGACGGGAGATTGGGTCAGAAGCATCAACTCGTCTTCGCAGACGGAGGGGAACAGCGCGCTTTGAATACCGTCGAAGGGATAGTCGCGCACTTTCTGCAGGCTGGGTAAATCATCCGCACCCTGAATAACAATTTCCTGGCAGTGGGGTTTGACATGGTCAAGGATAGCGCTGATAAACGGATGAAAAGATAACCGCTTAATATTGTGCTGAATAAAACCCCTGTCCAGCTTAATACGATAAAACAGATCGTCAAAAACGGCTTTTGACGTCGTCTTTCCGGCTCCATAGTTATTCAGACTTAAGTTAAATTTCTCACTCAGCGCCAGCAATATACTATTATCTCTGCCGGCATTTAAACCGGGAAAGCTTTCGCTGATTTCCAGCTCAATGCAATCCAGCTGGCGCATTTTTTTCAGAATAAACTCACTTTCGAGGATCGTCCGGGCCAGTGGCATATCAATATTTATAGCCACTTTAATTTCATGGTTACTAAAAAAATCGGAGTGTTTGTCAAGAAGATTAATTTGCTGCTGCAACAACAGGATACGCTGGCGGTCATTTAATAATGCCGTCATGATCTCCTGGGGCATAGCCAGATGGCTGCCTGCATGAGTAAAGTGAGTTAACATTTCAACAGACGTCAATCGCCCGCCAGGACTGTATACCGGGCAAAATGCTGTGTAAGTTGTACAATCCGCTTCCAGAAAGATGTTCATCTTATTCGCCATTATTAAGCGGCACTCACCGCATCCTATATCAACCATATAGGACAAGCAACAGCGTAAAGAGACTGTCACGTTGCGGAAATTCAATTGCAGTGTGCTTTTGCTTGTAATCCAGATCGTTAAGCTAACACAAAACTGACATAAACGATGCTTCTTGATATCACTAACCTGACATCATGAATTAATGACGGGTTTCTTTTTACGTTACATTTACTAAAAAGTGGTCAGATGTCACCTGAAATGGGTACTGAGAGGAATTATGCGAAAAGATGTATTTTAAATTCCTTTCGCATATTCAATCCAGGCTGCTGCCTATTAACGCCGGTGGAGAAAGTTATTGTTGGTGGTTAAATACGCCGGGCCTGCCAGAAAACTTTTCGCCAGTAGACATTATCCAGGGACGATCGTGTAACCCCCTGACTGGTAGAAGCATGGATAAACTGGTTATCCGTATCGTAAATGCCGACGTGCAGGCCATTTTCCCCGCTGCCCGTTTTGAAAAAAACCAGATCCCCGGGTAACAGCTGGGATTTGTCGATCTTGGTGCCAATGTCGGTCTGGGCTGTCGTCGTGCGGGGTAACTGCATATTAAAACGATCGCGGAAGGTGAGATAAACAAAACCGGAGCAGTCGACGCCACCGCGACTCATACCGCCATAGCGATAGGGAGCCCCCCGCCACTGGCCAAGCTGGTCGTTCAGCTGGGCAATCACCGTGATGGAGTCTGAGAGCCGCCCGTCCGGCGCAGGCGCGCGACTGCTACAACCCGCCAGAAGAATGACTATAAGCACCAGCCAGAAACGCATAACGACTCCCTCAGTAAAAAACAATTGGTAACTGTACGATAATAGCAACTGTCCGCGCCCGGGGCGATCCGCTCACCGCCAGGTTGTCAGCATAGCCTGCCCTGCGGCTTCCACCCGGCGAAATGGGACCTGATACAGCGCGCTAAGGTGCTCAGGTGTCAGCACCTCCTGCGGGCTGCCCTGCAGAGCAGGCTGCCCCTGACGCAGCAGCCAGATGCTGTCGGCAGAGTGCAGGGAGTGATTCAGGTCGTGGCTGCTCATAATGATGCTGACGCCGCCCGCTGTCAGAGACGGCAGAAGACGGTCAAAAGCCGCCTGCTGGGCAATATCCAGCCCGGTCATCGGCTCATCAAGCAGCAGTAGCTTGCCTTCCGGTTGGCTGATCTGCAATAACACCGCCGTCAGGCGCACGCGCTGCCACTCGCCACCGGAAAGCTGCGTGACCGACCGGGAGAGTTTATTGTCAATCTGCAGCGCGGCGGCCAGTGACAGCAGCGTGGCCTCGTGCCCCGGCCGGGCGTGCATCTTTAAATAATGCCAGACCGGCATCTGCCCCGGGGGTGGCTGCTGCTGCGAAAGATAGGCTCGCTGGCGGGCCAGTGCCTGCCCTGACCAGTCACCCAGCGACCGGCCGGCAAGCCGCACCTGCCCCGCCCCGTTCAGCAGACCGGCGATCCGCGCCAGTAGCGAGCTTTTCCCTGCGCCGTTCGGCCCCACCAGATGAATTTTCTGTCCGCAAGCCACCTGCGCACTGAAGGGAAACAGGCGCTCCGCCAGCGCAACGCCCGTGAGTTCCAGCAGCATGAATTATGCCAGCGCCTGATGAATGCTCGCCAGCAACTGGGGATCCTGCGGCGTGGTATCCGGCGAGTAACGCGCTAACACCGTACCGTCACGACCAACGAGAAACTTTTCAAAGTTCCACAAAATATCTCCGGTCTGCCTGGGCGCACGTCCTTTACTGATCATTCGCTCAAGGAAACCGCTGCCTTCCGGTGCTACGGCTTCTGGCCGGGCAGCCACCAGCTGCGCATAGAGCGGATGCCGCTGCGGGCCGTTCACCTCAGTCTTGCTGAACATCGGGAAGGTAATGCCGTACGTGGTGCTGCAGAAGGCCTTAATCTCAGCGTCTGTCCCTGGCTCCTGCTCAAGAAAAGCATTGCACGGGAAACCCAGCACCGTCAGCCCCTGACCATGCAGCGCGTTGTGCAGTTTTTCCAGCTCTTCATACTGCGGCGTGAGGCCACATTTTGAAGCGACGTTAACCACCAGCAAAACATCGCCCTGCCACTGTGCGAGAGTTGTTTTTTCGCCGTCCAGCGTCACCAGTTCTGTATCAAAAATGCTCATTGTGTCTTCCTGTTTTAACGTTAGAAGATAACAGCCGTCTGGCTGTCAGCGGTGGCTCAATAATAGCCAGATAAACACCGGCGCGCCCAGCGTCGCCGTTACCACTCCCACCGGCAGTTCAGCAGCGGTCAGCGCCACCCGGGAAATAATATCAGCAGCCAGCAGCACCCCGGCACCGGCCAGCGCGGCGGCTGGCAACAGAATACGATGGTCGGTCAGCCCATTGAGCCGCAGAATATGCGGGATCACCAGGCCGATAAAGCCGATTGCCCCGGCGAGCGCCACGCTGACGCCGACCAGCCAGCCGGTCGCCAGCACCAGCAGAGTTCGCCAAAGCACCAGCGGCAGACCGAGCTGTTGTGCAGAAACTTCCCCCAGCGCCAGAAGATTAAGGGCATGAGACTGGCAGGACAGCCAGATCAGCGCCGGGATCAGCGCCAGCATCAGCCAGCCGTAGCGCCAGTCGACCCCGCTAAACCCGCCCATCATCCAGTACATCAGCTGCCGCAGATCCAGACTGCTGCTGAAGTAGACCGCCCAGGTCATCACTGCACTGCAGATAATGCCCAGTGCCACGCCCGCCAACAGCAGGCGGCTGCTGGAGAGGTGCCTGCGGGCGAAACGCAGCAGAACCGCCGTCACCAGCAGCGCCCCGATAATGGCGCTGAGGCTCATCAGCCACGGCTGGCTGCTGCCGGCAAAAATACACAGCACCAGGCCCACGCCCGCTCCGCCGGACACCCCCAGCAGGCCAGGCTCCGCCAGCGGATTACTGAACAGCGCCTGCAGGGCAGCACCGGTCACGGCAAGCGAGGCCCCGACCAGCAACACGGCCAGCGTGCGGGGAAAACGAAGTTGCCAGACAAACAGCCGGGCATCGGGGGTTAACCATTCGCCAGGCGATATCCAGCGGTCGCCTGAACAGAGGCTCAGCGACAGCAGCAGCAGGCACAATATCCCTAATCCACTCAGCCAGCGGCGTGAGCGACGGCGGGCGGCAGCGATCTCCAGCGAAAGCAGTGTCATAATTGACGTTTTTTAAAGAAAACAGAGAGTTAATTGTAGAGGTTAATCGGCAAAAAGGAAGAGGCAGTGACAGCACAGCGCGGTCACAGGCGGAAAGGAAAAAGGCCGCTTGCGCGGCCTTTTTGAATGGCTGAAATCAGTCTTCTTTCGGTGAAGCGTTCTCAACCCGGCTTTTCAGTTTCTGGCCTGGTCGAAACGTCACAACCCGGCGAGCCGTGATGGGAATATCTTCACCCGTTTTAGGGTTACGTCCCGGACGTTGATTCTTGTCGCGAAGGTCGAAGTTGCCAAATCCTGACAGTTTAACCTGCTCACCGTTTTCTAAAGCACGACGCACTTCTTCAAAAAACAGTTCAACCAGCTCTTTGGCATCCCGTTTGCTAAGACCAAGCTTCTCAAACAGGTATTCAGACATTTCAGCTTTTGTAAGCGCCATAGGTTCAATCCCTCAAGGATGCTTGGAATCGCTCTTTCAGTGCCTCTACGCATTTCGCAACGGTAGCGGCAATCTCCTCTTCTTCGAGTGTCCGGCTGGTATCTTGCAATATCAGGCTGATAGCGAGGCTCTTAAAACCATCATTTACGCCCTTACCACGGTACACGTCAAACAAGTTTACGCCAACTACCTGATTTACGCCAACTTTCTTACACTCGGTGATAATATCTGCTGCTGGCACGTTTTCGGCAACTACTACGGCGATATCACGACGGTTTGCCGGGAAGCGTGAAATGCCACCGGCATCAGGCAGGACGCGGTCTGCAACCTTGTCCCACAGCAGTTCAAACACCACGGTGCGGCCGTTAAGATCCAGTTTACGCTCAAGTTCCGGATGGACCACGCCCATAAATCCGATATGTTCACCGCGTAAATAAATCGCCGCGCTCTGCCCTGGATGGAGTGCAGGATGGGACTCTGCGACAAACTGAATGTCATCGAGCTTACCGGTTAACTCCAGCAGTGACTCTAAATCACCTTTCAAATCATAGAAGTCTACCGGACTGCGCGCCAGATCCCAGTGCTCTTCATGACGATGGCCGCTGATCACGCCCGCCAGCATAACGTCCTGACGGATCCCGAGGTTTGCCTGTGTATCAGGCACAAAGCGCAAACCGCTTTCGAACAGGCGTACGCGCGACTGCTGGCGGTTCTGGTTGTACACCACCGCGCCCAGCAGGCCGCTCCACAGCGACAGACGCATTGCGGACATCTCAACGGAGATCGGGCTGGGTAAGACCAGATTTTCTTCTCCCGGGTGCAGCAGGGCCTGAATTTTCGGGTCAACGAAGCTGTAAGTGATGGCTTCCTGATACCCTTTGTCGACCAGCAACGCTTTAACGCGCTTCAGAGACAGGCTGGCTTCACGATGCTTCGTCATCACCAGACCGGCCTGAACCGGCACATTGGGAATGTTATCGTAACCGTAGACGCGGGCCACTTCTTCCACCAGGTCTTCTTCAATAGCGATATCAAAACGCCACGACGGTGCGACCGCCTGCCATTCGCCCTGACCTTCCGTCACGTCACAGCCCAGACGACGCAGAATGTCGCTCACCTCAGCATCCGCAATAACGTGGCCGATCAGACGGTCCAGCTTTTCACGACGCAGGGTGATAGTGGCACGTACAGGCAGCATCGCCTCATCGGTAACATCAATCACCGGACCGGCTTCGCCGCCGCAGATATCCAGCAGTAGACGTGTCGCCCGCTCCATCGCCTTGTGCTGCAATGCCGGGTCAACGCCACGCTCGTAGCGGTGTGACGCATCGGTATGCAGACCATGACGGCGGGCACGGCCGGTAATCGACAGCGGGCTGAAAAAAGCACATTCGAACAGCACGTTCTGAGTCTCTTCGTTGACGCCGGAGTGCTCACCGCCGAAGATACCGCCCATGGCCAGCGCTTTTTTCTGATCGGCAATGACCAGCGTATCGCTGTTCAGCCTGGCTTCGTTCCCGTCCAGCAGCGTAAGGGTTTCGCCCTCTTCTGCCATACGCACCACGATGCCCCCTTCCAGACGGTCGAGGTCAAAGGCATGCATCGGCTGGCCCAGCTCCAGTAGAACATAGTTGGTGACATCAACAACCGGATCAATTGAGCGGATCCCGCAACGACGCAGTTTCTCTTTCATCCACAGCGGCGTAGCCGCTTTGACATTAATACCTTTGACCACGCGTCCCAGATAACGTGGGCAGGCGTCGCTGGCGTCGACACTGATCGGGAAACTGTCCGGCACGGTTGGGGTAACAGGGGTGATTTCTGGTGCGGTCAGCGGCAACTTGTTCAGCACGGCAACGTCACGGGCCACGCCGATAATACCCAGACAGTCGGCGCGGTTTGGCGTCACGCTAATCTCAATGGTGCTGTCATCCAGCTTGAGATAGTCTCGGATATCACTACCGATGGCGGCTTCCAGCGGCAGTTCAATAATGCCGTTGTGGTCGTCGGAAATACCCAGTTCCGAGAATGAACAGAGCATCCCCTCCGATGGCTCACCGCGCAGTTTTGCCGCTTTGATTTTGAAGTCGCCTGGCAACACCGCACCCACAGTGGCGACAGCCACTTTCAGCCCCTGACGGCAGTTCGGTGCCCCGCAGACGATATCCAGCAGGCGATCGCCACCGACGTTGATTTTGGTCACGCGCAGTTTATCGGCATTCGGATGCTGGCCGCACTCCACCACTTCACCGACGACGACGCCGTGAAAAGCACCGGCCACCGCCTGCACACCGTCCACTTCCAGACCGGCCATGGTGATTTGATTGGACAGGGCTGCACTGTCAATGGCCGGGTTGACCCATTCACGTAACCAGAGTTCACTGAATTTCATTGGTTTTACCCGCCCTTATTTAAACTGTTTGAGGAAACGTAAATCATTTTCGAAGAAGGCACGCAGGTCGGTCACGCCGTAACGCAGCATGGTCAGGCGCTCCATTCCCATGCCAAAGGCGAAGCCGGAGTAGACTTCCGGGTCAATGCCGACGTTGCGCAGCACGTTCGGGTGCACCATGCCGCAGCCGAGCACTTCCAGCCATTTACCGTTTTTACCCATCACATCCACTTCTGCAGAAGGTTCGGTGAACGGGAAGTAGGACGGACGGAAACGCACCTGCAAGTCCTCCTCAAAGAAGTTGTTGAGGAAGTCGTGCAGCGTGCCCTTCAGATTGGTAAAGCTGATGTTTTTATCGACGATCAGCCCTTCCATCTGGTGGAACATGGGGGTGTGCGTCTGATCGTAGTCATTACGATACACGCGGCCTGGCGCAATAATGCGGATCGGCGGCTGTTGCTCTTTCATCGTGCGGATCTGCACGCCAGAGGTCTGGGTACGCAGCAGGCGGGTGGCATCAAACCAGAAGGTATCGTGATCGGCGCGGGCCGGGTGATGGCCGGGGATATTCAGGGCATCAAAGTTATGATAGTCATCTTCGATTTCCGGGCCGGTTTCTACAGAGAAACCGAGCTCACCGAAGAAGGTTTCGATACGGTCGATTGTGCGGGTCACCGGGTGCAGACCGCCATTTTCGATACGACGGCCCGGCAGTGAAACATCAATCGTTTCCTGAGCCAGGCGCGCGTTCATCACCGCAGACTCCAGCGCATGCTTCTGCGCGTTCAGCGCTTCCTGCACCTGCTGTTTGGCCTCATTGATCACCGCACCCGCTGCCGGACGCTCTTCCGCAGGCAGTTCACGCAAGGAGGTCATCTGGAGCGTAAGATGCCCTTTTTTACCCAGGTATTCGACGCGAACGTTATCTAACGCGGCGACATCCTGAGCATCATTGATGGCGGCTTTCGCGCTCGCCACCAGGTCTGCGAGATGTGACATGCTTTCCTCTTCTTCCAGCCACACAGGCTGGTCTGTTTTTTTCAGGACGAATAGCCGCCCGGTCGTTATTTTGAAAGTGCTGAAACGAAAAAAGCCTCCACGAGGGAGGCTTTCAGCGCGATTTTTCGTTTCTTTTCTTTGCGCTAAAGCCCCCGATAATCAGGCGCTAAAGTAAAAAAAGAAACGGAAAATAGCAGTGTTCATGATTAGCTGACCTTAATGCAGTTTCGGTGCGCTCTATTGAAAGGCCGTAGGGTAAAAATGTCAATCTTTTCAGGTAATAAAAAAGAGGGAGACCAGCTCCCTCTTCAATCTGGCTTACGCCAGAGCTGATTTCGCTTTTTCTACCAGAGCAGCAAATACTGCTTTGTCGAATACGGCGATGTCAGCCAGAATCTTACGGTCGATTTCGATCGACGCCTTTTTAAGGCCATTGATGAAACGGCTGTAAGACATACCGTTAGTGCGGGCTGCAGCGTTGATACGCGCAATCCACAGCTGACGGAACTGGCGCTTCCGCTGACGACGGTCACGGTAAGCATACTGACCAGCTTTGATAACAGCCTGGAAAGCAACACGGTATACACGTGAACGTGCACCGTAGTAGCCTTTAGCTTGTTTTAAGATTTTCTTGTGACGTGCGCGAGCAACTACACCACGTTTTACACGAGCCATTTAGCTCTCCTATGTATATTCTGAATGAATTAAAAAATTACTTATGCGTACGGCAGGCAGGCAATAACCAGACCCAGATCGCCTTTAGACACCATACCTTTAGGACGCAGGTGGCGTTTACGCTTAGTAGATTTTTTAGTCAGAATATGACGCAGGTTAGCGTGTTTACGCTTGAAGCCGCCACCGGCGGTCTTCTTGAAGCGCTTGGCCGCGCCACGTACAGTTTTAATCTTTGGCATTTAAAAAATATCCACTTCGCATTGTTAATAAAATGAACCAGACAGGCGCATCTCACCGCGCGCCGAAACGCGCGGCAAGAAGACTTTAGGGCCTACTGTTTCTTCTTGGGAGCGAGCACCATAATCATCTGACGGCCTTCAATCCTTGTAGGGAATGATTCGACCACTGCCAGATCAATATCTTCACACAGGTCTTTACGGACGCGGTTAAGCACTTCCATACCGATCTGCTGGTGCGCCATTTCACGACCACGAAAACGCAGTGTGATCTTGGCTTTATCGCCATCTTCCAGAAAGCGAATCAGGTTGCGTAGTTTTACCTGATAGTCGCCATCATCGGTACCAGGACGGAACTTAATTTCCTTAACCTGGATGATCTTTTGCTTCTTCTTCTGTTCTTTAGAAGATTTGCTTTTTTCGTAAAGGAACTTGCCGTAATCCATTATACGACAAACGGGCGGCTCGGCGTTGGGGCTGATCTCTACCAGATCAACGCCCGCTTCTTCAGCTTTTTCCAAAGCTTCATTCAGACTGACAATACCAATCTGTTCGCCATCGACGCCAGTCAGACGAACCTCAGTAGCGCGAATTTCTCTATTTATGCGATTAGGACGCGCCGGTTGAACTCGTTTTCCGCCTTTAATACTTTATTCCTCCAATTGATGAAGATTGCGACTGCGGATTTCACCCTGCAGTTTCGCGATCACTTCGTTTACATCCATGCTGCCCAGGTCTTTACCGCGGCGGGTGCGAACGGCCACTTTGCCAGCTTCCACCTCTTTATCACCACAGACCAACATATACGGGACACGACGTAAAGTATGTTCACGGATTTTAAAGCCAATCTTCTCGTTTCTCAAGTCCGCTTTTGCACGAATGCCCGCATTTTGCAGTTTTCGGGTCAATTCTGCAACATATTCGGACTGACCATCGGTGATATTCATCACCACAACTTGTACTGGCGCTAACCAGGTCGGGAAGAAACCGGCATATTCTTCGGTTAAAATCCCGATAAAGCGCTCCATGGACCCCAGGATTGCACGGTGAATCATCACTGGCACCTGGCGTTCATTACTTTCGCCCACATAGGAGGCACTCAGACGGCTCGGCAGTGAGAAGTCGAGCTGAACGGTACCACACTGCCATGCACGATCGAGGCAGTCATGCAGCGTAAATTCAATTTTAGGGCCGTAGAACGCGCCCTCACCCGGCTGATAATCAAACGGGATATTGTTTTCTTTCAGTGCAGCGGCCAGGTCAGCCTCTGAACGGTCCCACAGGTCATCACTACCGATACGTTTTTCAGGACGGGTAGAAAGTTTCACCACGATTTTTTCAAAGCCAAAGGTGCTGTACATATCGTACACCATCTTAATACAGCCATTGACCTCATCGCGGACCTGGTCTTCTGTACAGAAGATGTGGGCATCATCCTGGGTAAAACCACGCACGCGCATCAGACCGTGTAAGGCACCTGACGGCTCATTACGGTGGCAGCTACCAAACTCTGCCATACGTAACGGCAGGTCGCGGTAAGATTTTAGACCCTGATTGAAAATTTGCACGTGGCCGGGACAGTTCATTGGCTTAATGCAGTATTCACGGTTTTCAGAAGAGGTGGTAAACATCGCCTCTTTGTAGTTTTCCCAGTGCCCGGTTTTTTCCCACAGCACGCGGTCCATCATAAACGGACCTTTCACTTCCTGGTACTCATACTCTTTCAGCTTGGTGCGAACAAACACTTCCAACTCACGGAAGATAGTCCAGCCATCGTTATGCCAGAAGACCATGCCCGGCGCTTCTTCCTGCATATGATAGAGGTCAAGCTGCTTACCGATTTTACGGTGGTCGCGCTTCGCCGCCTCTTCCAGACGCTGCAGGTAGGCAGCCAGCTGTTTTTTATCGCCCCAGGCCGTACCGTAAATACGCTGCAACATTTTATTGTTGCTGTCGCCACGCCAGTAAGCGCCAGAAATTTTCTGCAGCTTGAAGTGGTGGCAAAAGCGCATGTTAGGCACGTGCGGGCCACGGCACATGTCCACGTATTCTTCATGATGGTACAGGCCAGGACGGTCATCATGGCTGATATTTTCATCAAGGATGGTGGTTTTGTAGGTCTCACCCCGCGCAGCAAAGGCGTCACGCGCTTCCTGCCAGCTGACTTTCTTCTTGATAACGTCGTAATTCGTCTCAGCTAACTGGTGCATACGCTTTTCCAGCAGCTCAATGTCTTCCTGGGTCAGTGTGCGGTCAAGATCGACGTCGTAGTAAAAACCGTTATCGATAACAGGACCGATAGCCATTTTGGTATCTGGCCACAGTTGCTTGATCGCATGCCCTAACAGGTGGGCGCAGGAGTGACGAATAATTTCCAGACCCGCTTCGTCTTTAGCGGTGATGATTGCTACGCTGGCGTCTTCGGTGATCGGATCAACCGCATCCACCAGTTCGCCATTGACACGGCCGGCAATACAGGCTTTCGCCAGACCAGGACCGATGTCCAGAGCAATATCCATCACGCTAACGGCGTGGTCGAACGAACGCTGACTTCCATCAGGAAGAGTAATAACAGGCATGAAACGTCCTTAATTGCAGTGGTAACCCACACGTAAGATTACATGCAAATTTAAATTTTTCTTTATACAACAAGCACTTTGCACTTGAAACCGACTCACATTTGCCAGTTTGGTGCACTGCCTGGTACACATTATCGAAAGTGTTTGTTTTACCAGTCACTTACGAAGGAGAACCATCTTACACGCCATGAGTCGAAATTGCACGGATAGCAGGGTTATACCACGTGCTGCGGGAGGACCAGGGAGCTCACCTTCCCCCTTGCCGCTCGGGCTGAAGAACGCTTGCCGTGTGGCAAAAAAAACCGCCCGCAGGCGGTTATAGTGAGTCAGGCTTATCCCCGGACTCGGGAGCAGAAGCGGGATCGTCCTTGCTTTTTTTCTGCGGCGGGTGTTCAGGCTTTCCATCGCCAGGGTGGGGTACATAGTCCGGGTGATCACCCTCTACGGGACGGTCTGACATAAATCCTCCTGTATGACTGACATTCAAAACAGAGTCTAGTCCGCCCCGGCGCCTTAAGCCTAACGGAGCCCGAAGGGTTTTATCACCCTGTTAGGGGCCCGGGATCGGTTCGCGCTTCGCGTGCAAACGGCACGGGATGTCAGGGGTCAGGGGTCAGGGGTCAGGGGTAAGGGGTCAGGGGTCAGGGGTCAGGGGTCAGGGGGGAACGGTCGCTGAGGAGGCAAAAGAACACGAGCCGCAGGGTGCGGCCCGTGCAAAAGATTACATCGCGTAGGAGAGCGTGATCGTCGTTTTGGTATCGGTATGATCCGGTGCCGATTCCGGTGGATTCTGGTTCCACGTCACGTTGTAAGCCATCTTCAGCGCAAAGTGATCGTTGATAGCCACCTGCAGGCCCGTTTCGGAGTTGACGGTGGTATCGTCGCTACCCAGTACGGAAACACCCTGAACGAATTTGGTGGTGTCGGTTAACTGCCACTGATAGCTCAGGGCGCCGTAGGCCAGCGCCTGCGTTTCATGACCGCCTTCATGGTAGTCGTCATAGCGCACGCCAGGACCGGCTTCCACACGCAGCGAGTGCACCGGGCCATTCAGCAGCTGGCGACCGTAACCGGCAGCGAGAATAGAACGGCCGTCATAACCGTTAAAGCGGTCACTCAGCCAGCTTGCCTGACCGAACAGATAATCAGCGGTGTTGATGTTGTAACGTGTACGGCCACCGACCTGATAGGTCTCTGATGAGCGCTCATCATTTGAAGAGGCGTTGCTGGCGTTACCCCACAGGCTGTAGGCGAAGCTGGGCGTATACCAGGTCAGGTTGGTATTGGCGGTCGCTGACGAACTGGTGGTGTTGCCCGACTGCGCCATATAACCGGCGGCGGCGTTACCTTCAAAATCTTTTTTCGCCGTGGAAGGGTCATCCATAACCGTGAAGACGTTATTATCCGCCAGGGCTTGATGACAGAATGCTCCCCCGGAGAGCAACAGAACTACAGACAGCTTATTAAGCGCTTTCATTTAAATGTGACCCGTACGACAGTTTTTAAAAGAGTGAGTCTGAAGCGTTTTGAAGGACGATCAACGCATTTTACGGTTATAATCGTAACAATTTGTTAATTCGCTCTTTTTCCAAAGCATCATGACAAAAAGAGACCGCTAATAAGAAGATTCCCATTAACGCGGCGCATTATAGAGGGTATTTGGTAAGAAAACACCTGCCTGAAAATAACAATTAACGTTAACCCCCACCGTTTTGTGGCCAAAAAACGTCAGCAATGTGACCAAATGTAAATTTCACCCGCCCCTCCCTCTCGCCTTTCCCACGCTGACGCAGCGACGCGCACAAATGCGTTAATCGGGCTTTTCGTACTGCGATATTCTGATTTCACTGCTTCCCGGGCAGGGATGAGCTACGCTAAAAAAATGTTTTTTAACGCTGTTTTTAATCAAGAGGTGAAGGATGAGCAATCATGGGATTGGCCAGTATGTGGTGACGTTTCATTATAATGAGAAAGGGTTATCCGACCTGCTGGAGCTGAGTAGCGCCCTGGTCAACGGTGGGTTTTCCACCACGCTGAAGGACGATAACGGTCAGCCGCATGAGCTGGGCACGAACAGCTTCGGCATGATTACCACGCTGTCAGAAGAAGAGATCCGCCAGCAGGCGGCAGGGATTGGCGAGCTGATCCTGGGCGAAGCGCCCGAGGTTGAGGTGCAGTCCTGGGAAAGTTTTCGCAAAAATAGTGGCTAAGTTTTTGTAAAGACGAAGGCTTAACGTGCGCAAACGCAAATATTGGTTATTCTTTAAGCGCTACCATAGTGAAATCACAGCGAAAAGAGGAGTGTCCTATGTGGTCAGCCATCAGTCGTCTGTTGAGTGAACAGTGGGGACCTGCAGAGATCACCGGGCGAACCGAGCTGCCCGGTGGCGATGTACACCCTGCCTGGTATTTGCGCTACGGAGAGCACGAGGTCTTCGTCAAATGCAATCAGCGTGACATGCTGGACCTGTTTACCTGGGAAGCAGACCAGCTACAGCTGCTGGCACGCAGCCAGACCGTGCGCGTGCCGGCCGTCTATGGCGTGGGCAGTGATCGTGAAAGCAGCTTTTTGTTGCTGGAGTATATTCCGCTCAGGCCGCTGGATGCCCACGGTGCCTTTCTACTGGGGCAACAGCTGGCGCACCTGCATCAGTGGAGTGAGCAGCCGCAGTTCGGGCTCGACTTCGACAACAATATCACCACCTCCCTGCAGCCGAACAGCTGGCTTAAGCGCTGGTCAGTCTTCTTTTCAGAGCAGCGAATAGGCTGGCAGCTGCAGCTGGCTGCGGAAAAAGGGATTCAGTATGGCGACATCGAGCTGATTGTGCACTGTACACAGAAGAAGCTGGAGTCACATCATCCTGAACCCTCTCTGCTGCACGGCGACCTCTGGCCAGCCAACTGTGCCGGAAGCGACAGCGGCCCGTGGATATTCGATCCCGCCTGTTACTGGGGTGACCGCGAGTGCGATCTGGCTATGCTCTCCTGGCATCCGGACATTCCGGTGCAGGTTTACGACGGCTATCAGTCGGTCTGGCCGCTGCCCGGTGATTTTCTGCAGCGGCAGCCGGTCTATCAGCTTTATTACCTGCTGAACCGGGCAAACGTTTTTGGCGGGCACTGGCTGGGTGAGGCCCAGCGGGCGGTGGGGGTATTGCTGGATGATGATGCGCTGGGGAAACGCCACGCGCGCCCGGCTTAGCGCCGGGTCACACGCGGCATAGCGAGGCCGGGAGCCTAGTAAATAAACCCGGCCAGCTTAAGCACAAAATACCCGGCGACAACGATCAGCACCGGCAGGATGTACAGCGGGAAAATCTGCAGGAAAATAGTGTGCCGCGGCACCACGATCTTCGCTTCCAGCTGCTCACGGCTGTGCCCTTCTGTTCCGCGCGCTTTCTCCAGGATCATCTGGTCTTCAATACTTTCACGCAGAAAACGCGTCTGACGCCACATCCGTGCGCCGGAAGCCTGCAGAGCAAGCCCAACGAAAATCAGCGCATAGATCGCCCAGAAAAGGAGATTGGTGCTGTGATTAAAGTCCGGAACGGGCGAATGCGTCCAGAAACCGGAGAGAAAACCGGTATTGAAGCGCACCATGTCAATCATTACATGGGCAAAATCCTGCATCACCGCATTGATGCCTTCACGCTGTTCACGGCTCTTTTCCATAAAGCCAAGCAGTGAAATCAGCGTTGATACCAGCGCGGGAATAAATATAACCCAGCCCAGGATACGTTTTATAATCGCAACCCTGCCAGCCTGTTGATACGTCATGCGTTCTCCTGTCCTTCCGATGTCTGCCTGTCAGTTTACCTGCAGTGACGTAAAAGTGCCTGCAAAATACAGACTTAATCACCGCTTTGCACACGCTGGCCCGTCGGATGATAACTTTTCCCCCGCCGCTTCGTGGTAAACTGCCACAAACTGTCAAATGGAGCCGTAGCATGACTTATCACCGCCCCGTACTTGCCGCCATTTTTGATATGGACGGCCTGCTGATCGATTCAGAGCCGTTATGGCAACAAGCCGAGCTGGATATCTTCACTACCCTTGACATCGACCTGAGCCGCCGCGGTGAAATGCCGGATACGCTGGGACTGCGCATCGACCAGGTGGTACGCATGTGGTATGAAACCCTGCCGTGGAATGGGCCTTCCCAGGCGGAAGTCACCCAGCGGATCATCAACCGGTCATTAAGCCTGGTAGAAGAGACCCGGCCGCTGCTGCCTGGCGTTAAGCAAGCGCTTGAGCTCTGCCGGTCAGAAGGGCTGAAAATTGGCCTCGCCTCTGCCTCTCCGCTGTTTATGCTGGAAAGCGTGCTAGAGATGTTCAGCCTGCGCGACTACTTTGAGGTACTGGCCTCAGCGGAATCCCTGCCTTACAGTAAACCGCACCCGCAGGTTTATCTGGATGCCGCTGCCCGCCTGGGTGTGGATCCACTGAACTGCGTCACGCTGGAAGACTCTTTCAACGGCATGATCGCGACGAAAGCAGGACGGATGCGATCCATTGTGGTCCCAGACGCCATCCATGCCGCCGATCTGCGCTGGTCACTGGCGGATGTCAAACTCAGCAGCCTTGAGGAACTGACCGCACAGCACCTGCACGGTCGCTGAATACATACCGGGCGCTGCACGAAGCCGCCCGGCGCTTTACCCCGGCCTCACCTGTCCGCGATATTTTACCGCAGCCACAAAGGCGGCAAAGGCCGGAGAGATGTTTCTTCTGTTGGGGTAGTAGAGGTGGAAGCCCTGAAAATACGGGCTCCAGTCAGCCAGCACCTCGGTCAGTCGCCCGTCCTCAATATGAGGCCGGGCCATAAAATCAGGAACATACGCCAGCCCCACCCCATCCAGCGCCGCGTTGAGGACAGGGAGAGTACTGTTGGACATCAGCTGTCCTTCTACCCTGACATTCATCTTCTGCCCCGCTTTCTCAAATTCCCACGCGTAGATGCTGCCTCCCACGCTATGGCGGATGTTAATGCAGTGATGAGCGGTCAGATCCCGGGGATGCGTGGGGATCGGGTGCTGTTTAAAATAGCCGGGTGACCCGACTACCGACAGACGCCAGTCGGGCCCAAGGCGAACGGCGATCATATCCTGACTGATCGACTCCCCGAGACGTATCCCGGCATCAAAACGTTCACTGACAATATTGGTGAAGCCGTAATCAATACAGATTTCGACATTGACGTCAGGATACTGGCGGAAGAAGGCCGGTAATACCGGGCGCAGCAGCTGTTCAGCGGCGTCATCTGAACAGGTCAGCCGGAGGCTTCCCGCCGGTTTTTCCCGCAGCTCCCCCATGCGTTCAATTTCAGCATTAATCTGCTCGAACAGCGGGCCGACTGACTGCATGAGTCGTTCACCGGCGTCGGTGGGGGCAACGTGACGCGTTGTCCGCGCAAGCAGCCTTACTCCCAGCCTCTCTTCCAGTTTTTTCACGGTATGGCTGAGTGCAGAAGGGCTGACGCCCAGCCTGAGGGAGGCTTTAGTGAAGCTTTGTTCGCGGGCGACAGCCAGAAAAGCCAGGATATCATTCATACGGCGCTCGTTAGATTAATGAATATTATTCAAAAGTTCATCAAAATTACCCCACCTTATCAGCGTACTCAAAGCGTTTTATTCTCTGGCACGGTTATGGAAGGGAACAGCGTTATGAATACCATTGTGAAGAAAGCAAAGAACCGCGCCGATCAGCGCACCCCGTCAGCATGGGGAGCCGTATTTTCTATGGCCCTTGGCGTTGTGGTACTCATCGCCTCTGAATTTATGCCGGTCAGCCTGCTAACGCCGATTGCGCAGGATCTTGGCATCAGCCAGGGCAGTGCCGGACAGGCCATCTCGGTATCGGGCATGTTTGCCGTTATGACCAGCCTGCTGAATACGCCACTCACCGGCCACTGGGACCGTAAAAAAGTGCTGATGAGCTTCACCTTTCTGCTGATCGTCTCCGGCCTGGTCGTCACGCTGGCAGCAGACGGCATCACCTTTATGGCGGGCCGTGCGCTGCTGGGGATGGCTATCGGTGGCTTCTGGTCGATGTCGACCGCCACGGTGATGCGCCTGCTTCCCACCCATGCGCTGGCAAAGGGGCTGGCATTAATCAACGGCGGCAATGCGCTGGCGGCGACGGTCGCCGCCCCGCTGGGCAGCTTTCTCGGGCAGTATACTGGCTGGCGCGGAGCCTTCTTTATCGTGGTGCCGCTGGCCGTGGTGGCGTTTGTCTGGCAATGGCGCAGCCTTCCGCTGATGCCAGTAGATCGCCGCCGCCACGGCGTCGCTAATCCTTTTGCCCTGCTGCGTCAGCCTCAGGTTGCGCTGGGCATGGCGGGGATCCTGTTTCTGTTTATGGGACAGTTTGCCCTCTTTACCTACCTGCGCCCGTTACTGGAGGAGGTCACGCGGGTATCGGTCACCCAACTTTCACTGATTTTATTCGCGCTGGGGGGATTTGGCCTTGTCGGTACGTGGCTGATAGGGCGCTTGCTTCAGCACAGGCTTTACGCATGGCTGGTAGCCATTCCGCTTGCCATGGCACTGATCGCCATACTGCTGATTGTGATGGCCGATGCGGTGATCCCCGTCAGTCTGCTACTGGCTTTCTGGGGTCTGATCGCCACACCGGCCCCGGTCGCCTGGGGTGTCTGGCTCAGTAAGGCGCTGTCGGAGAATGCCGAAACCGGCGGTGGGCTGATGGTGGCCACTATCCAGCTGGCCATCACCGCCGGCGCCGGACTGGGCGGCATCCTGTTTGATGCCTCTGGCTGGTGGAGCCCTGCGGCACTGGGGGCGGGTTTACTGGTTACGTCGGCCGGTTTCGCCCTCGCGGCCCAAAAAAACGGCAACGCCGTGCGATCGTCCCGGCGCTGATCCCTGCGCCAGGTGCTGGTGAAACGGTGCCTGGCGCAGCGCAGCTCTCGCCTTTTATCCATTTCTAACGATTAACATTAAAAATAATAAAACATCGTTTCATTTTTGTTGTAATCAATCCACCATGTGCCTATGCTTCCTGTACCGGCCCGCGCGCCCCGTTCTGCTGTTTTCACTGCGCGTGCCCACTGACCTATAAGGAAGCCAGGATGATCCTGAATACATTTAATCTTGAAGGCAAAGTGGCCATGATCACCGGCTGCAACACCGGTCTTGGCCAGGGAATGGCGCTGGGTCTGGCTCAGGCGGGATGCGATATTATTGGCGTCAATCGCTCAGCCGCCAGTGTAACCGCAGAAAAAGTCGCCGCGACCGGACGTCGTTTTATCAGTATTACGGCGGATCTGTCCGACAACCGGTGTATCGACAGCGTGATGACGCAGGCGCTGGCCGCCTGTCCCCGGCTGGATATTCTGGTCAATAATGCCGGGATTATTCGCCGGGCAGACGCACTGGACTTCACGGAAGCTGACTGGGATGAGGTGATGAACCTCAACAGCAAGACGCTATTTTTCCTGTCACAGGCGGTTGCCCGCCGTTTTATCCGGCAGGGGCACGGCGGTAAGATCATCAATATCGCCTCGATGCTGTCGTATCAGGGCGGCATCCGTGTGCCTTCATATACTGCGTCAAAAAGCGCCGTACTGGGGCTGACCCGCCTGATGGCCAACGAATGGGCTGCGCACGGGATCAACGTCAATGCCATCGCTCCGGGCTATATGGCCACCAACAACACCGAACAGCTGCGCGATGATGAAGAACGCAATCAGCAGATCCTGCAGCGTATTCCCGCCGGCCGCTGGGGCCAGAGCAGCGATATGATGGGGCCGGTGGTGTTTCTCGCCTCGCCGGCCTCTGACTATGTCAACGGTTTCACCCTGGCCGTCGACGGCGGCTGGCTGGCTCGCTGAACCTGAACGGTACGAGAGGGCGCGACCGCCCTCTTGTTCAACTTACGATCCATCACACTTTATTTATCTTTCGTTACAGCGTCACATATTTATTCTACTGTATATATTCCCTATACTGGATACATTGACAGTTATGTAGCCAGGTATTCTCATGACGGCCGAGGGCCATCTTATCTTTGCCATTGCCAGCGCTATTTTCGCCAAGCGTGCTGAACTGACGCCGGTGCTGGCCAGCGCTGACTGGTGGCATATCATTCCGGCCACGCTGCTCACCTGCCTGCTGCCGGATATCGACCACCCGAAATCCTTTCTGGGGCAGCGCCTTGCATGGCTGTCGCACCCCATCGCGCGGGCGTTTGGCCACCGGGGCTTTACCCACAGCCTGCTGGCGGTGGTCGGTGGCGTGGCTCTGCTGCAGTTGAAACTGCCGTCGGGCTGGCTGATCCCGGCCGATGCCTTCCAGGGGATGGTGCTGGGTTACCTCAGCCACATCGTTGCCGATATGCTGACGCCCGCTGGCGTGCCGCTGCTGTGGCCGTGCCGCTGGCGCTTCCGCCTGCCCCTGCTCCGAAGCCAGAAAGGCAATCAGCTCGAACGCGCCCTGTGCCTCGCCCTGGTGGGCTATGCCATCTGGTTCCCCCCCGGCGCGCTGCCTTTTGGTGCATCAGACTGGACCAGCCAGGTAGTCAGCTCTGCACAAAATCACATCGAGCGCTTTATAAAGCAGCAATAAGCTGAAAAAACGGACAAATATGTGCAAAAAATTATAAATCATTCCGTTTGGATATAAGGCCGCACCACCACTAACTGATACCATTCCGTCACTGGTTTACTTACTGCGCGCCAGAAATTAACTGCCGCAGGCATGACTACACCGTAGTCCGTTTTTTTTTGGAGATATTGGGAATGAATTTTCCACTGATTATTAACCTGGTGGTGTTTGTTGCACTGCTGCTGCTGGTGGCCAAAGCCAGCCGCACGGGCTGGAGTCTGTCGAAAAAAGTGCTGGTTGGCCTGGTGGTCGGGGTCCTTTTCGGCCTGGCGCTGCATATCATCTATGGTGAAAACAGCCCGGTGATTAAAGAATCGGTCAGCTGGTTTAACCTCGTGGGTAACGGTTATGTCCAGCTGTTACAGATGATCGTGATGCCGCTGGTCTTTGCCTCTATTCTCAGCGCCGTAGCGCGCCTGCACAATGCCTCTTCGCTGGGCAAAATCAGCCTGCTGACCATTGGCGTACTGCTGTTTACCACTGCCATTGCGGCGGCGGTCGGGGTGTTCGTGACCTGGCTGTTCGGTCTCAATGCCAGCGGTCTGGTGCAGGGTGCGCAGGAAACCGCGCGCCTGGCTGCCATTCAGAGTAACTATGTCGGCAAGGTTGCTGACCTCAGCGCGCCGCAGCTGCTGCTGTCGTTTGTGCCGAAAAACCCGTTTGCCGATCTAACCGGGGCCAGTCCGACCTCTATTATCAGCGTGGTGATCTTTGCGGCGTTCCTCGGTGTCGCCGCCCTGCAGCTGCTGAAAGATGACGTTGAGAAAGGTCAGCGCGTACTGAAAGCCATCGATACCCTGCAGGCCTGGGTGATGAAACTGGTTCGCCTGATTATGAAGCTGACCCCTTACGGCGTACTGGCACTGATGACCAAAGTCGTTGCCACTTCTAACCTCAGTGACATTATCAAGCTGGGGAGCTTTGTGCTGGCCTCCTACCTGGGTCTGGCCATTATGTTTGCCGTCCACGCTCTGCTGCTGTCGGTCAACGGCGTCAACCCGCTGCGCTTCTTCCGCAAGGTGTGGCCGGTGATCACCTTTGCCTTTACCAGCCGCTCCAGCGCCGCTACCATCCCGCTGAGCGTGGAAGCACAGACCCGTCGTCTGGGTATTCCTGAGTCGATTGCCAGCTTTGCCGCCTCCTTTGGGGCAACCATCGGTCAGAATGGCTGTGCCGGCCTGTACCCGACGATGCTGGCGGTGATGGTCGCCCCCACCGTGGGCATCAATCCGTTTGATCCGATGTGGATTGCGACGCTGATCGGTATTGTCACCCTCAGCTCTGCCGGTGTGGCTGGCGTCGGCGGCGGTGCCACTTTCGCTGCGCTGATTGTGCTGCCAGCGATGGGTCTGCCGGTTACTCTGGTGGCGCTGCTGATCTCCATCGAACCGCTGATTGATATGGGCCGAACCGCGCTCAACGTTAACGGTTCCATGACGGCCGGTACGCTCACCAGCCAGTGGCTGAAGCAAACCGACCGGCAGATCATGAACACCGATGCGGATAACGAAGCCGAACTGGCCCACCGTTAATCCGTTGCTGACGGGCCGTCCCCCTGGCGGCCCGTCTCTTTTTCCCACCCTGATTCGCCATATCCCTTCATTTCTCAGGCGTATACTGCTCACTGTTCTATAGTTACTGGTGTCTTAATGCGGTCACCGGAGCAAACAGCATGTCAAAAAATACGCAACACCCCGACCAGCCACAGCCTTCCTGCCCTGTGAATAGCAAAGTAGAGGCCCTTGAACCCTTCCGTAAGGGCGGTAAAAACCAGCCGCTGACCACCAATCAGGGGACGCGAATTGCAGACGATCAGAACTCGCTGCGCGCAGGTACCCGTGGCCCGACCCTGCTGGAAGACTTCATCATGCGTGAAAAAATCACGCACTTTGACCATGAGCGTATCCCGGAGCGCATCGTGCATGCCCGCGGTTCGGCGGCGCACGGTTACTTCCAGCCCTATCGTGATATGAGTCAAGTCACCAAAGCGGGTTTTCTGGCCTCACCTGATACCATTACCCCGGTTTTTGTACGTTTTTCTACGGTTCAGGGCGGCGCCGGGTCAGCAGATACCGTGCGGGACATCCGCGGTTTCGCCACCAAATTTTACACAGATGAAGGCGTGTTCGATTTAGTCGGCAATAACACGCCGGTGTTCTTTATTCAGGATGCCCATAAATTTCCGGACTTCGTCCACGCGGTCAAACCCGAGCCCCACAATGAAATGCCTCAGGGCGGAAGCGCCCATGACACCTTCTGGGATTACGTCTCCCTGCAGCCGGAAACGCTGCACAACGTTATCTGGGCCATGTCCGATCGCGGCATTCCGCGCAGCTATCGCACCATGGAAGGCTTTGGCATCCATACGTTCCGGTTTATCAATGCCGAAGGGCGGGCCACTTTTGTGCGTTTTCACTGGAAGCCAGTGGCAGGCAAAGCCTCCCTGCTGTGGGACGAAGCGCAGAAGCTGAGCGGGCGCGATGCCGATTTCCACCGTCGTGACCTGTGGGAATCAATCGAGGCCGGTGACTTCCCTGAATACGAGCTCGGTGTACAGCTCATTGAGGAAAGCGACGAATTTGCCTTCGACTTCGATCTGCTTGACGCCACGAAACTGATCCCCGAAGAACTGGTGCCGGTGGAACTGATTGGCAAAATGGTCCTCAACCGTAACCCGGATAATTTCTTCGCAGAAACAGAACAGGTCGCCTTCCATCCCGGCCATATCGTACCGGGTCTGGACTTCACCAACGATCCTCTGCTTCAGGGGAGACTGTTCTCCTATACCGATACGCAGATCAGCCGCCTTGGCGGTCCTAACTTCCATGAAATCCCGATTAACCGTCCCGTGTGCCCCTACCATAACTTTCAGCGCCAGGGGATGCACCGCATGGATATCGATACCAACCCGGCCAACTACGAGCCAAACTCAATCAATGATAACTGGCCGAGGGAAACGCCCCCTGCTGCCCGCCACGGCGGCTTTGAGAGCTATCAGGAGCGGATTGAAGGACATAAAGTCCGTGAGCGTAGCCCCTCGTTTGACGAGCACTATTCGCAGCCGCGCCTCTTCTGGCTGAGTCAGACCCAGGTAGAACAGCAGCATATTATTGATGCCTTCTCCTTTGAATTGAGCAAGGTCGGCCGCAGCTACATCCGGGACCGGGTGGTCGATCAGCTGACGCATATCGATATTTCCCTCGCGCACAGCGTGGCAGAAAACCTGGGGATTGCGCTGACCGAAGAGCAGATGCAGACAGCACCGCCGAAAGATGTCAACGGACTGAAGAAGGATGCCAGCCTCAGCCTGTATGCGGTCCCCAGCGGTAATATTAAAGGGCGTCAGGTGGCGCTGCTGACAAGCGACGGCGTTGATGCCGCCGATACGCTGGCCATTCTGCAGGCGCTGAAAACCCAGGGCGTACATGCGAAGCTGCTGGCACCCCACATGGGCCAGGTCCGTGCCAGCGACGGCTCACAGCTGCCGGTTGATGCCACCTTTACCGCGCTGCCCTCACTGGCCTTTGATGCGGTCATTGTCCCGGAAGGGAATATTGATGCCCTGCTGCTACGCGGCGACGCTTGTTACTTCCTGCTGGAAGCCTATAAGCATTTGAAGGTCATTGGTCTGAGCGGCGGGGCACGCCGTTTTGCCGCGCAGTTTGGTCTGGCTGATGACGAACAGGAGGAAGGGGTGATTATTGATACGAAAGCGGAAGGCGTTCTGATGAGCGAATTCCTGGCGGCCATGGCCGCACACCGTATCTGGTCGCGCAGTCAGAAGGCGTTAAGCGTACCGGCATAATCCGTCCGGTTACGGGTCCGTTCTCGCCGGCAAACGCCGGTGGGAACGGAAAACAGCCGAAAAGCAGACATAAAAAAACGGCCACCGAAGTGGCCGTTTATTGTCAGACAGGGATCGTTTACTGATTAACCTGCGGGTCGGTATCGTAATCTTTACAGCTCTGGAAGCCGTAATTCATCACGCGGCCGGTGTCAGCGTAGCTGACAAAGTAGGTCTGCTGCTTGCCGTCGCGCTCACCAATGACATACGTCTGGCAAGTACCACGGGCGTGTACCATGGTGATTTCAGTAGAAGGAGGTCCGGCAATGTCACGAACCTGCTGGCGCGTCATTCCTTTTTTCACATCCTGGACAACAGGCTTAGTCGCATAGCTCTCAGCGCGATCGTAAGCCGTACAACCTGATAACACAGCCAGTGCCACTGCAGCACCAATTAGTCCCGTAACTTTACGCATTTATTATTCCTCGTGTCATTTCCGTGTAAGCATAAGCCTGGAATACAAATGCAGATTTATCAACTTTTTGGCGTCAATTTATTATCACTTTATGCGTGTCACGCTTATAATCCGGCAGTGAGAATGACCCTTCGCATGTCAACCCGGTTTTGTGCATTTGCCCTGACCGAATGTCCAAGCGAACAGCGGAGCGACAATGAGCCTACAGACAGAAGCCCGCGATGCCCGTCATCGCCTGCGTCAGGACGAAATTATCACCGCCGCCCGTCGCTGTTTTCGCCAGCACGGCTTCCACGCCGCCAGCATGGCGCAGCTTGCCAGCGAGGCACAGCTGAGCGTCGGCCAGATCTATCGCTATTTCGCCAGTAAAGACGCAATCATTCAGGAAATCGTCAGGCGGATTATTGATACCCGGCTGCAGGAGATGCTCAGTACCAGCAGTAATGTCCACCTGCCCGAGCTGCTGGCCTGGCGCGAGGTGAACAACGAAGAGGATGAGGCGCTGATGATGGAAGTAGCGGCAGAAGCGACCCGCAGCCCCCGCGTGGCAAAAATGATGATCGAAGCGGATGAGCGTATGTTCAGCCATGCCTGCGAGAAAGTCGCCCGCCTTTACCCGGGTTTTAGTGAAGAGCGTATCCGCGCCAGCGTAGAGATCCTCGCCGTCATGGTCGAGGGTACCGCCTGCCGGCGCATTACGCCGCAAAAAGCCTCACCAGAACGTCTGCATGTCCTGTATCAACACATTAACGACCTTCTTTTTAAATCAGAGGATTCATGACACCTGTTCACTCCCGACGTCTTGGCTATGCCATTACGCTCGGACTGCTGGCGGCCCTCGGCCCGCTGTGCATCGATCTGTATCTGCCCGCCCTGCCGGAGCTGGCACGCGACCTGAATACGCCGACCGCCACCGCACAGCTTAGTCTGACGGCCGGGCTGTTGGGACTGGGGCTGGGTCAGCTGTTTTTTGGCCCCCTGAGCGACAAGTACGGGCGTATCCGCCCGCTGTTGCTGTCGCTGGTGCTGCTGCTAATCGCCTCCATCGGCTGTGCACTGGCTCAGGATATTCACCAGCTGCTGCTGGCCCGCCTGTTTGAAGGGCTGTCCGGCGCGGGGGGCGCTGTGCTGTCACGCGCTATTGCCCGTGATATGTACAGCGGGCATGAACTGACCCGCTTCTTCGCCCTGCTCATGCTGGTGAACGGGCTGGCACCGATTGCGGCCCCGGTGATGGGCGGCGCACTGATGGCGTTCCTTGACTGGCGCGGCCTGTTTATGGTCATTGCCCTGATCGCCCTGATGTTGTTTATTCTGGCGCGCGTCAAACTGCACGAAACACTGCCGGTAGCGCGACGCAGCCAGGGCAGTATTTTCTCCGCCTGGGCCGCGCTGGGGCAGGTCATTACGCATCGTCCGTTTATGGGCTTCTGTCTGACCCAGGGCTTTATGATGTCAGGGATGTTTGCCTATATCGGCGCTTCCCCCTTTGTGCTCCAGCAGATCTATCAGCTCTCTCCGCAGGCCTTCAGCTTCTGCTTTGCCGCCAACGGCGTCGGTCTGATTATCGCTTCCCAGGTCAGTGCGCGTCTCTGCCCGCTCTGGGGTGAGTATCGCGTACTCAAAGGCGGGCTGACGCTGGCGTTTATTTCATCGGCCAGCCTGCTGCTGGCCGGGTTAACCGCTGCGGCGCTGCCGCTGGTGCTGGTTGCCCTGTTCTTTACCGTCGCCAGCAACGGCGTCATTTCGGTGACCGCCTCCTCACTGGCGATGCAGAGCCAGGGCCATCGCGCGGGCAGCGCGTCAGCCGTGATTGGCGTCACCATGTTTACGCTGGGCGGCATCAGTGTGCCAGTGACCGGCATCGGTGGCACCTCGGTGCTGACCATGACCGCCACCATTTTTGGCTGCTATATGCTGGCCATCCTGATGTTTACCGGACTGGCGCAAAAGCCCAAAAAAGAGTAAGCCCTTAACGCGTGGCGCGGATAATAACGGATTGAATGTTGTTGTTTCACGCCAGGCGCGTTAGCTTTAAGAGATATACATCGCGTGTCGCCGTTCGCCGGCGCTGAATCTGAGGAGAGGTCAATGGCATTGCAACAGGAAATTATCGCGGCGCTGGGCGTCAAACCCACAATTGATGCCCGTGAAGAAGTTCGTACCAGCGTCGAGTTTCTGAAGTCGTATCTGAAAACCTATCCGTTTCTGAAATCACTGGTGCTGGGGATCAGCGGCGGTCAGGACTCCACTCTGGCCGGCAAGCTGTGTCAAACCGCTATCAACGAACTCCGTGCAGAAACAGGCGATCAAGGCTATCAGTTTATTGCCGTACGTCTGCCGCACGGTGTCCAGGCAGATGAACAGGATTGCCAGGATGCGATTGCGTTTATTCAGCCGGATCGCGTATTGACGGTGAATATCAAAGCGGCCGTACAGGCCAGCGAGCAGGCGCTGCGTGACGCCGGTATCGCTCTTTCTGATTTCATCCGCGGCAATGAAAAAGCGCGTGAGCGTATGAAGGTCCAGTACAGTATTGCCGGTATGACCTCAGGCGTGGTGGTTGGCACCGATCATGCGGCCGAGGCCGTGACCGGTTTCTTCACCAAGTATGGCGATGGCGGTACGGACATCAATCCCCTTTTCCGCCTCAATAAAGGCCAGGGCAAACAGCTGCTGAAGGCGCTGGGCTGCCCTGAGCATCTGTATCTCAAGCACCCCACGGCCGATCTGGAAGACGACCGTCCCGGCCTGCAGGATGAAGTGGCTCTGGGGGTGACGTATGAGATGATTGACCGCTATCTGCAGGGCGAAACTATCGATTCTGCAGCGGCTGCCACCATTGAGAACTGGTATCTGAAAACCGAGCATAAGCGACGTCCTCCGATCACTGTTTTTGACGATTTCTGGAAAAAATAACCTGCCGGGGCGAACTGAATTCCCGGTTCGCCCCGCAAAATTCCTCTGCTATACTGTATATCTGACCAGTTAGTGGAGTTGTGAGTGACAAGAAAAGCTGCCAGCCATCGCCTCGAATTCGAGGCTGAAGCCATCTATCAGTATCCCGAACAGCTGCGTCCGTGGATCGCTGACCTGCCCAACCTGCCCGGCGTTTATATTTTTCACGGTGAGAGCGAGACCCTGCCGCTGTATATTGGCAAAAGCGTCAATATTCGCACCCGTGTGATGTCACATCTGCGGACCCCGGCAGAAGCGCGAATGCTCTATCAGGCCCGCCGCATCAGTTTTATCCCGACCGCCGGAGAGATGGGAGCCCTGCTGCTGGAAGCACAAATGATCAAGCTGCAGCAGCCGCTGTTTAATAAGCGACTGCGTAAGAACCGCCAGCTCTGTTCCCTGCTGCTGCGGCACGACCGCCCGGAAGTGGTGTACGCCAAAGAGGTCGATTTTTCGCATACGCCGGACCTCTTCGGCCTGTATGCCCACCGCCGGGCGGCGCTGGCGACGCTGCAGAAAATTGCCGATGAGCAGCAGCTCTGCTTTGGCCTGCTGGGTCTGGAGCCGTTAAGCAAGGGGCGGCCGTGTTTTCGCTTCAGCCTGCGCCGCTGCGCCGGTGCCTGCTGCGGCAAAGAACCGCCTGAGGCGCATCAGCAGCGCCTGCTGGCAGCGCTGGAGGCCGTGCGGCTACAGTGCTGGCCCTGGCCGGGGGCTATTGCGGTGGTGGAACAGGGCGTGATGCACAAGCAGATCCATGTGATCAATAACTGGCTCTATCTGGGCTCCGTCAGCGAACTCGAAGACGCCGCTGCACTGTGCAGTACTCCGCCGGGCTTCGACAGTGACGGTTACAAAATCCTCTGCCGGCCGCTGCTGTCGGGTAAGCTACCGGTGATCCCCCTGCCCGTTTCTGAGGCATAAAAAAGACCGCCGACGCTGACCACCGCCGTTCTGGCAAGGTGGGCAACGTCGGCGGTCTCTGTTTAATCAGTGACTTTTAGTCTTCTGCAGGAGGCATTTTACCTTCATGCTGAGGCTTTTCTGTCAGACGTTTCTCAAAATTCTGATTAAACTGTTTTTTCTGCTCTGGCGTCAGGACGTTATACAGCTTGTTCTGCGTTTCCAGCATCGACAGCGCGCGCGCTTTGCCGTTTGCTGACATTTCAGTCGCCTGCGCCTCGGCCTTACTGCGGTCGAAGCTGTCAGCCGCAATAATGCTGTGCACCGCACGGCGCTCTTCCAGAGAAGGACGCTTCATCTCTTTGTGCGAGGCTTTCATGATGGTGCGCATCTGCTCTTTCTGCGCATCGGTCAGATTCAGCCCTTTGAACATTTCGTGCATCCCACCGTGACGCGGTGGCTTATGCATCAGAGGTTTGTCTGCGCCCGCTGGCGGCGGCGTTAAGGTATCCGCTGCGGCATGAACGATACCCGCAGTGCCAAGAGCCAGTGTAGCGGCAACAACAAAAGAGGTTAATTTACGCATAATATTGTCCTTATAGTTCAGTCTGTGGCAATTCAGTTGTCGTGATGTCGAAAGCAAGTTTACGACGCTGAATGTCAATTACCCAGAGCCTGGGTAAAGCCCTGAAAGCATAAAAGACAGATTGACGCCAATCATGGAGAGAATGCGAAGGATTGCGTGAGGAATTGCAAAAAAATATGAATTTACAGGGGTTTGTGCAGAAACTGTGGAGAAGTGTAATACGCGTGTCCGCATAGCGAAAGGAAAAAGTGAGGGTTTATGGCGGAAAAAAGAGCAAGGGACAATGCGGCCGTCAAACGGCCGCAGCGTCAGCACCGACGCGGTTACGGCGTCGACCCCAGCGCTTCATTATGCGCGGTGTCTTCCACCAGCATCAGACCGGCACGCAGGCCGCTGGCGACGTCAGGATTCGGGAACAGAACAAACTCCTGCGCCTGCTGCACGTAATAGCGTTTGTCGCCATCTTCAGCCAGCAGGGCCCCCTGCGGAAAGGCGGTAAAGTTCAGGGTGTCGCCGCTCATGTGCAACACAAACCGGTCGGTATGCCGGGTGATCTGCTGTGAAACGCGATAGCGGCGCGGCGCGGCGGCCACTTCAGGCAGCGTCCCCCCGCTGATCAGCGCGTCCAGCGCCTGCACGGCCGCACTGAACTGACTGAGGTCGTTTTCCCCGAACGGCAGCGCCTTACCCAGCTCCAGCGTGCAGCTGGCCGCCTGGAAATGCTGGCTGCTGTAATGGGTAAATGTCCCGCCCGGGGAGCGGTGAAATACCAGCGCTTCCAGCCCGGCCGCCGCCAGCCAGTCCATAAAGGTTTCCGGCCACGGCGTATCACGCTGCGGCATGACGCCAAAGCGGGTATGGTACGAGCCTCGAATGGCCGTGTGCATATCGATATGCCAACGCACCTCTTCGTACTCTCCCGCCTGCCAGAAGTTTTCCATTGCCTGCTCAAGACGCCAGGCGCGGCGAGCTTCCGGGCAGTCTTCATACTGCTGCCAGCGACCACCGAACATCCGGTTCATGTCCCCGTGCAGATAACGTTTATTCTGCCGCAGTGCCGCCGGGTTGCCGTAGATCACCAGCAGACGGGTTAACAGCGGCCGCTCGCCGCGCAGCAGCGAGTCCACCATCTGCTCGAGGATCTCGACGGGGGCGGTCTCATTGCCGTGTACGCCCGCCGAAACCACCAGCGCCATGGATACGGTCTCAGGCGGGGTAATTTCAAGAATGCCCACGTCAATCCAGCGCCAGCTCAGATGCTCATTGCGTCCTTCTGGCTGGGCAGGGATCTGCCCGTTGAGGGTTAAGGTGAGGAAATCCTGCATTGCTACTCCTTACATCAATCGCCGTTCAGCCCTGACAGGCCGGAGAAAACCTCCGGCCCTGCGATCATCGCGTTACTGCTGAAAACGGTAAACATTGCCTAAGTTTAGCAGCTTAGTGAGCTCATCGAGAGCTTCACGTCCTTCCCGCAGCAAATGAGGGTCCGCGAGGTCGGCCTGCGACAGGCGATCGCGGTAGTGCCGCTCCACCCAGCCGTTAAGGGTGGCAAACAGCGTATCATTCATCATCACGGCCGGATTAACGGCCGCCTGCTGTGCGGCGTTCAGCACTACGCGCAGGCGCAGACAGGCCGGGCCGCCGCCGTTACACATGCTTTCGCGCAGGTCGAAGACCTTCAGTTCATCGATGGGGCCGCCGCTGGCCGCCAGCTCACTCAGATAAGACCACACGCCCGGGTGACGGCGCGCTTCATCGGGCAGAACCAGCAGCATTTTGCCGTCGGGCTTGCTTAACAGCTGGCTGTTAAACAGATAGGTCGCCACTGCATCGGCGACGCTGACGCGGTCGTCAGGGACCTCGATGGGCGTGAAGCCCGGCACCTTCTCCGCCAGCCCGGCCAGCAGCGCCGGCTGGTGTAAAAAAGCCTGCTGATGACAGAACAGGACCTGCTGATTGCTGACCGCAATGACATCGTTGTGAAAAACGCCCTGGTCAATCACCGCAGGATTTTGCTGGGCGAAAACGGTGCGCGCGGCGTCGAGCTGATGCAGACGGCTGACGGCTTCGCTGGCTTCACGGGTCTGACGTGCCGGGTAGCGAGACGGTGCCACGCTGCCGTCCATCTCGCTGCGGCCATAAACAAACAGCTGTACCCCCGCGTCACCGTAGTGCTGGCCGAAACGGTTATGGTTAGCCGCCCCTTCATCACCAAACATGGCCACCTGCGGCAGTGCATCATGCACGCTGAAGTGCTGAGGATCGCGGAATATCGCCCGCAGCAGTGCCCCGGTGGTCGGCGCCTCCATCGCGCGGTGAAATTTATTATTCAGGTTGGCAACGGTCAGGTGCACCCGGCTGTCGGCGCTGTCGGCAGAGGGCGACACCGTGGCGGCATTGGCCACCCACATGGCAGAGGCGGAACTTACGGCAGAGAGCAGCGCCGGATTCTGTTTCGCCGCCTGCGCCAGCACCTGCTCGTCGCTACCGCTGAAGCCGATCTGCCGCAGCGCATCAATGTTAGGACGCTCGTGCGGTGGGATCACTCCCTGCAGAAACCCCCTGTCCGCCAGGGCTTTCATTTTCATCAGCCCCTGAAGCGCCGCCAGCTTTGGATTAGACACCTGGTGCTGATAGCGTGTTGAAGCCTCATTACCAAAGGAGAGCCCCGCGTAATGGTGGGTCAGCCCGGGCAGACCGTCAAAATTCACTTCAAGGGCTTTCATGGCGTCTCTCCCTGCGCGCTAAAATCCAGACCCGGGGAGAGCGTGGCGGGCAGCGACAGGTCAGCCGACTCCAGCGACGCCATCGGCCAGGCGCAATAATCGGCGGCATACCAGGCGCTGGCGCGGTGGTTGCCTGAAGCGCCCACCCCGCCAAACGGTGCGGTACTGGCCGCCCCGGTCAGCGGTTTATTCCAGTTGACGATACCAGCACGCGCCTCAATCAGCAGGCGTTCAAATTTCTCACGCTGCGGTGAAATCAGCCCGCAGGCCAGCCCGTAACGGGTGTCATTAGCGATGCGGATCGCACTGTCAAAATCGTCATAGCGTATCACCGTCAGCAGCGGGCCAAAGACCTCTTCATCGGGCAGATTCTGCAGGCCAGTCACGTCAATAATACCCGGCGTCAGGATGGCACTGCTGCGCTGCGGCCACTGCATGGGCAGCAGTACCTGGCCACCAGCATCCACGCGTGCCTGCCATTCACTGAAGATTTTTTCAGCCGCCTGCAGGGAGATGACGCTGCCCATAAACGGCTGCGGTTCAGCATCCCAGCGTCCGGTACGGATGCGGGCGGCCACCTCCACCAGCCGCCGAAGAAAAGCATCCCCCGCCGCACCGCGCCGCACCAGCATTCGCCGGGCGCAGGTGCAGCGCTGTCCGGCGCTGATAAAGGCAGACTGGATAGCAATATGCACGGCCCCTTCAATATCATCGGGATCTTCCACGATCAGCGGGTTGTTACCACCCATTTCCAGAGCCAGCATTTTTTCCGGCTGACCGGCAAGCTGACGGTGTAACTGATAGCCGGTGGCCGCGCTGCCGGTAAACAGCACGCCGTCAACCTGCGGCTCTTGCGCCAGCGCCTGTCCGGTGTCCCGTCCGCCCTGCACCAGGTTGAGCACGCCATCCGGCAGTCCGGCACGCTGCCACAGCCGCACGGTCAGTTCGGCGGTCATCGGCGTCAGCTCGCTGGGTTTGAACACCACGCAGTTTCCGGCCAGCAGTGCAGGAACAATATGCCCGTTCGGCAGGTGTCCCGGGAAATTATAGGGGCCAAACACCGCCATCACCCCGTGCGGGCGGTGGCGCAGGGAGCTGTCGCCACTGCTCTGCTCCCCGGTACGGGCGTGCCAGGCGCGGACGGAGATCGCCACTTTGTTGATCATCGCCTGCACTTCAGTCTGGGTTTCCCAGCGGGGTTTACCCGTTTCGCGCGCGATGGCTTCGCTCAGTGCCACTTTGTTTTTTTCCAGCAGACCGGCGAAGGCTTCGGCAACGGCCTGACGCTCAGAGAACGGACGGCGGGCCCAGGCGGGAAACGCGGCACGCGCCGCTTCGCAGGCGGCGGTCACCTGGGCTGCGGTGGCGGTGTTACCCTGCCATAACGGCTCTCCGTCAACCGGACTGGTTTTACTCAGGATCTCACCGCCACCGGCCAGCCACTGACCATTAATACAGTGCGTCATGCTTTCTTCTCCTCGCGACAAAGTGTCACTACCCGCAGGTTGTCCCCCGGCTGGCAGCCTAAAATTTCGGCCTGGGCCGCCGTGACCGCGACGGTGTCGCGCTGTGGATCGGCAGGCAGCAGCATCACCCGGAAGTGATGATAGTTTTCATTAGAAACCAGGCACAGCGGCAACGTATCATCCTGACGCTCGCTCAGGGAGACGGCCATCAGACGGCTTTTCCGTATCGCCCGCACCCGGTCAATATCACACTCAAGGGTCGGGCCGCCGTCGAAAATATCGACGTAATTCTGGAAGTGAAAACCTTCTGCTTCCAGCACGGCCCGCGCCGGGGCGGTGTGCGGATGTACCTGGCCTATTACCGCCTTCGCCTCTTCCGACAGATAATCGATATACAGCGGATGCTTCGGCATCAGCTCGGCGATAAACGCCTTTTGCCCGGTGCCGCACAGGTAGTCAGCATCGGAAAATGACATGGAGAAAAAGCGACTTCCGACGCTGTCCCAGAAGGGTGAGCTCCCCTGCTCATCAATCACACCGCGCATTTCAGCGACCACTTTCTGCATAAAGTGCTGGCGAAAACCGGCCATAAACAGAAAGCGCGACTTGGACAGCAGATAGCCGTTTTTACCGTTGCGGTAGTCGGGATCGAGGAACAGCGTACAGAGCTCACTGCTGCCGGTGTGGTCATTACTGAGCGACAGCGTGGGCAGCATGTTGTAGACGTTCAGCTCTTTGGAGGCATGAACCTGGGTGCCTACGCGAAAGTTGTACCACGGGTCCTGCAGACCCACGGCCACTTCAATCGCACAGATGCCCACCGCTTTTTTGCTTTCACTGTCTGCCAGCACAAAAACGTATCCCTGTTCCGCATCCGGCAGTTTGCCCTGCCAGGTTAACAGCGAACGATCGATACGTGCTGACAGCGTGTCGCTGTCGGCAGGCAGCGAGGTCAGGCCCCCGCCGGTTTTCCCGGCGAGGTGCAGTAACTGCGCGAGATCGTCTCGTTCAACGGGACGAATAAACATCATACGCGGGCTCCTTCAGTGACGGCGCGGCAGGCGCGTTCGAAGCGAGCCAGCCCCTCTTCTACTTCCTGGCGGGTGATAATCAGGGAAGGCGCGAAGCGCACGACACTGGCTCCGGCGATCAGCACCATCAGGCCCTCGGCGGCGGCCGCCTGGTTGATCAGTTTGGCTTTTCCCTGGTAATCCTGATTCAGTACGCAGCCGATCAACAGCCCCAGACCGCGAATTTCGCTGAACAGCTGCAGACGCTGGTTGATCGCCGTTAAACCGTCAACAAACCACTGATGGCGTTCAGCGACCCCGGCCAGCACTTCCGGGCGATTTATTAATTCCATCACTTTACCGCCGACCGCACCGGCCAGCGGATTGCCGCCGTAGGTGGTGCCGTGGCTGCCCACATTCAGATGGGCGGCCAGGGTCTCGGTGGTCAGCATCGCCCCGATAGGGAAGCCGCCGCCCAGCGCTTTCGCCGTGGTCAGCACGTCCGGCGTCACGCCGTAGTGCATGTACGCATACAGCGAACCGGTGCGGCCGACGCCGCTCTGCACTTCGTCAAAAATCAGCAGCGCACCGTGACTGTCACACAGCTCGCGCAGGCCGCGCAGAAAGCCGGGTTCCGCCGGCACCACACCGCCTTCCCCCTGAATAGGTTCGACAATCACCGCGCAGGTCTGGTCGTTAATCAGCGCGGCGGCTGAGGTCAGATCGTTATAGACCGCATGCTCGATTCCCTGCGGTAAGGGGGCAAAATCTTTCGAATACGCTGGCTGCCCCCCGGCGGATACGGTAAACAGCGTGCGGCCGTGAAAGGCATTTTTGAACGCCACAATACCGTTTTTCTGCGGTTGCCCGTTATCCATCGCCACCTTACGCGCCAGTTTCAGCGCGGCTTCGTTAGCTTCTGCCCCGGAGTTACAGAAAAATGCCCGGTCGGCAAAGGTGGCATCGATCAGCTGTTTCGCCAGGCGCAGGATCGGTTCATTGGTATAACCATTGCCGGTGTGCCACAGCAGGGCAGCCTGCTGCTGTAAGGCGCGTTGCAGCTCGGGATGCGCATGCCCGAGCGCATTGACCGCAATACCCCCGGCAAAGTCGATGTACGACTTCCCTTCCTGATCCCACAGTGTCGAACCCTCTGCCTTTACCGGAACAAAGCTGGCCGGGGCATAGGTGGGAACAATCCATTGATCAAAATTTTCACGGGTAACTGACGGTTGCATGGCGGCCTCGTTATTCACATTACCCTGCGCAGGCAGGGTGAATTAAAAGTTTAATTAATGTTAATGAAATGATTCATTGCAGCTCTACTGTAGATTGCACACCGCGTGCCAGCCAGAGAAAAAAATGCATAAACCGGGACCAAACACCGTATATCAATAAGTTACGCAAGATCGCTATTCATCGTTAATGCATAGAAAGTGAATAACAATCTGATCAACGGGGGTTTACAGCATAATAAAAAGCAGAATTATGCAGTGGCGAAATAAAATATCGAATGTGTGATCGAAGCCGGAATTTGGTTTTAAAAAGAGGCAGTTAACGCCCTGAAAAAGGTCAGGCGCACCAGGGTGGCGCACCTGAACCGGGCATGTGGCGGTAATAAGGGAAGCGTAAGGGGGGACTGATAACCGGGCAGCAGCCCGTCCGTCAGGTCAGCCGGTAGCGACTGTCCGGGCGCGGAGTGTCTGGCAGATCCTCGTCCAGATTCATTTCACGCAGGTTGATCTCAATGTTGGTACACATGGCATCCAGCGGCAGGTGGTTAGTCGCCAGGCCGAACGGCATCTCCAGCTCTTCCGCCAGCGTATCCAGCGACAGGAAGGTATAGGCAATAAACACTGAGACCAGCGGCGTCATATAGTGCAAATCGGGCACCAGGGCAAAAGGCAGCAGCGTACAGAACAGATAAACGGTTCTGTGCAACAGCAGCCCGTAAGCGAACGGTACCGGCATGCTGGCCAGCCTTTCACACCCGCCCAGCACCTGAGAGAGCTGATTGATATTGCTGTCCATATGCATATACAGGATGTCGGAAAGATTCCCGCGACGACGCTGCTCGGCCAGCCACTGGGAGAGCTGCAGCTCAATAAAGTTGGTTGGCGAACGCCGTTTCAACACCTCCTCCGCCTCCTCCCCCAGATAGCGGCGGAGATCCTCGCGCGCGTCGCTGTGGCGCAGCTGGTGTTTCAGGCTATAGGAAAAGGCCAGCAACAGAGAGGTGACGCGCGGCGCATCGGCGGGTGAAATGGCCAGCGCAAGGCGCTGCAGCGTGCGGCAGGCGATAAGCAGGTTGCCCCAGAACATACGGGCTTCGATAAAACGACCGAAGCAGACGCTGTTACGGAACCCGAGGAACACCGCGATGGAGACCCCCAGCAGGCTGAACGGCGCCAGGGTCAGCTTAATACCCAGCGTTTCGTACCAGTCGAGACAAAAAATGGCGATCAGGGACATCAGTAAATTCAGCGACAGGCGGAACCAGATGCCCGGCAATACCGAACCGTGCCAGGCGAACAGGCGGATAAACCAGTGACTCTCAGGGCGGATGATCATGATGTGCAGTTGAATGGGATTTTCCGCAGATTGTGCAGAAAATCCCCGCGCCTGAGAAGCGGTATTTTGTGACTTTGATCACCTTTATTTCAGGGCGGCATATTGACAAAAACCCCCGATTCAGCGGTCAGCACAATCCGCTGAATTCAGGGTGCCATCAGGTCGAAACTCCCGACGTCAGCGGGCTGTAGCGTGACCGGTGGGGCCAGCTTCAGGGTGATCCAGTTAGATGTCACCCGCTGCTGCCGACTGTCTTCCAGCGTAACTGACAGATGATACTCATTGCTGGCCCCTTCACTACTGTCCCAGGCCGGGACAATAATGCTCCAGCCCTGAACACTGGCCTTCTCGGTCGGCGGTGTCAGGCTCAGGGCCTGGGTATCGCCCTGCCAGCTGACCGCCCTGATCGGGTTGCTGTTGCGCACCTGTAGCTTCAGCGCCAGGGTTTCACCCGGCTGTACCTGCCACGGAGGGGTGGCGAGGAACACTGACAGCGTTTTCCGCTGCCGGAACTCCATTACCGGTGAATTATTACGATTCACTTCATCATAGCGGCTGCCGCTGAGGGACTTCGCCGCCGCGACATTGCTGGCCGAAAGCTGCTGCCTGAGGGAGACGCCGATGCGGTAATTCATTTTTAAAGCAAACTGATCCTGTGACTCGCCGCTGTCCCCCTCTTTATGGCTGGCGGAGAGGGTAAACAGGGGCACCGGCGTATAGTTCACCCCCAGCGACACGGCCGTGGGGTTAGACATCGCATTCCCGCTGTTAAACAGGTCGACCCGCTTGCCCAGATACTGCTCATAGCTCAGGCTAACCCCGAGCTGGCGGTAAAACGGTAAATACCCCTGGGTGGTGATGTCATACCCCCGCGCCATGCGCATCTGCGAAGTGCTGTTGCGGTTTTGCCAGCCCGTCAGAGGATGGTAGTAGTTGGCAGAAAAACGCAGGTACTCGCCCCAGGCTTCCGCACCCAGCGAGCCACGCTGCTGATGAGATTCGAACAGGTCGTCGACAAACGCGTTGTAACCCACCCGCCAGCTTCCGGCGATCCAGCGCTGCCCGACGCCAGCATTGCCTACCGTGCCATAGTCGGTCTGCTGGACGCCAAGCTGGCTAAAGGTCAGATACTGATAGTTGTCCTGCCACGGCGTGAACAGCTGGGCTGAGGTGCCGTTAAAACTGCCTTCGTCATCGACCGCCAGCGACACGCTGGCCCGGCCATAGGGGGAGAGCAACTGCTCCCCCTCGCTGGCGGCACGCTGGGTGGCGGCATCACGAAACTGATTAAATGCCCACTGCCCGGCCTCTTCGCGCAGCGATCGGTCACTGTCGTTGTTCATGCTCGCTTCACCGATGCTTTTCGCCGCCTGGGCAATTTTTGCCGCCAGCCCGCTATCGGTATCAGTGATCCCCATTCCCGGCAGCTGTTGCTGCATCTGACGGAATCGGGTGGGGTCATCAAACGGCGCATCCGGGACACGCGTCGCCTGATCGAAGGCCAGCGCAGGGGCAAGCGGCAAGCCACAGAGGGCCAGGGAAAACAGCAGGAATGACGAAGGGAAAAACCCGTGGCGAAATCTGTTCATAACCTCAAAAGCAATTTTATTATCTGTGTAAGTGTGAGTTGCTTCACAAAATCATACCGATAACCTTAGCACAGAAAAAGCCGGTGAGGCGAAAAGCCGGCCGCCTGCCTGAGCGCAGCCAGCCCGGACGTTTACAGTGAACGCCAGATAGCGACGGCAATACCGCCAAACAGCAGCCATTTAATCGCGTAATAGCAGGGTTTATTCCACGCCTTCAGGCGTTTCCCCACCTTGCGCACCGCATAGAGGTATTTAAAGATGCGGTTGATGCCGCCGGTGCGGTCGCTGTCACCGTTGGGTGCCGCTGCTGCCCCTACCAGATGACGGCCAACGCAGTGATTAACCGCCTGGGTCCAGCGCCAGAGCATGGGCCGTTCGATGTCGCAAAACAGGATCAGCCGGGGCTGCCCGCTGGTGTTTTCCGCATAGTGAATGTAGGTTTCATCAAAAACCACCTCTTCGCCGTCGCGCCAGCTGTAGCGCACGCCATCGACCTCAATAAAACAGCGGTCATCATTCGGCGTGATCAGCCCCAGGTGGTAACGTAGCGACCCGGCATAGGGGTCACGATGGCGCGGCAGGCGGCTGCCGTCCGGCAGCGAGGCGAACATGGCGGCTTTCACCGAAGGCAGACGGCGCAACAGTGCCGTGGTGTGGGGGCAAAGCGCGGCCGCTGAGGGGTGCGCCTCGTCATACCATTTCAGATAAAAGCGCGTCCAGCCGGTTTTAAAGAAAGAGTTAAATCCCGCGTCGTTATAGCGATCTGACGCTTTGATCTCTTGCAGCGCGAGCAGGGCCTGCCCCTCCTCGCGAATCGTCAGCCAGTTTTCGCGCAGCGTCTTCAGCTCGGGAAATACCTCCGGGGGGAGAAAAGGCGTGGTGGGAAGGCGGGAAAATAGATACATAAAGACATTAAGAGGGGCGACAAAGGTCGAGTGATCGGCCAGCTGCCGCCAGAATCCGTAGCGGACCTTCCCTCTTAAGTGCACGTACAGTACGGTCAAAATCCAGATAACTAACACGAAATATTTCATTTTGCTCTGCCCGTCAGTTGACCGGGATCGTCCTGCTGATCCCGTCGTGAATTGTCAGCCTGCGTTGTGCGGATGAAACGAACCTTCCACCGGAAAATGCACAACAGGAGCGAGTATAATGACTTTTCAGCCGGGCAAAATGGCAGTGGCACGGAAAGGCCGGGGATCGGCTGGCAGACCGCATCAGGACATAATCAGCCCGCCGTCAACGTTGATCGTCTGCCCGGTAATATAGCGCGCATCGTCGGAGGCGAGAAACGCCACCAGCCCGGCGACATCCTCCGGCTGGCCGGCCCGTTTCAGCGGGATCCCCTGCACCCACTCGGCCATCAATTCCCCTTTGCCATATTTTTTCTCCGCGCTGCTGAGGATCTCTCCCCAGACGCGATCGTTGTAGTCCCACATTTCGCTTTCAATAATCCCGGGACAGAAGGCGTTAACCGTAATGTTCCAGGGGGCCAGCTCCTGTGACAGGCTCTGGGTAATGCCGATCACCCCCATCTTGCTGGCGGCATAGTGCGGGGTATAGATAAACCCCTGCCTTCCCTGCCCTGATGAGGTGTTGATCAGGCTACCGGACTGCTGCCTGACCATATATTTTGCCGCTTCACGGCAGCACAGCCAGACGCCGGTGGTATTCACCGCCAGAATTTTATCAAAGTCGGCTTTCGGCATTTTGTCGAAGGTATCAATGGTGATCACCCCGGCATTCTGGATCGACACATCGATGCTGCCAAACCGCGCCGCCGCCTCACGGTACAGCGCCTGTACCTGAGCTTCATCGGTGACATCGACCTGTAAGGCAAGGATCTCACTGCCCCACGTTGCCTTTATCCGATCTGCAGTGGCCAGTACACGTTCGGCATTGGACACCATGACCAGGTTCGCGCCGTCGCGGGCAAAACGTTCGGCGATACCGGCCCCGATACCGCGACAGGCTCCTGTAATGACCACGGTCTTACCACTAAAATCACGATTCATCTGCTGCTCCTTTAGATAGAATGGGGGTGACAGGCTGCCAGAGAGTGCGTTGCACTGCCGCCTGCCAGCCCAGCCAGCTCTGCTGGCAGAGGTCATGGCGCTGCGGGTCCGGCAGCCACAGATCGTGCTCGGGCATCAGCGCCAGCAGCTGCCCGTCGTTCAACTGACCCAGGGTGCGACGGGCAAGCAGCCCGGCCCCTATCGCCGACAGCTCCGGGGTGCTGCTGCGCGCCACCGGGCAGCCCAGCAGGTCCGCCTGGAACTGCATCAGCCAGGGGTTTTGCGTTGGTCCGCCGTCTACCATCAGCGTTTCCAGCCGGAAGTCTGGATGCTGGCGCATGGCCTCAATCACGTCGGCAATCTGGTAGGCGATGGCCTCCAGCGCGGCGCGGATCAGGTGCGCAGGGGTCACGCCCCGGCTCAGGCCACAGATCACACCGCGCGCCTGGTCGTCCCACCAGGGGGCACCGGTACCGGTCAGCGCCGGAACAAAACAGACACCCAAAGTAGAATCAACACTGGCGGGAAGTTCGTGCAGCGCCCGGCTGAGAACCTGCCCCTTACCGTCAGTCAGCCCGGTAGCCTGTGCCATCCACGCTACGCCATCCCCGGTATGGGGAATATTGCCTTCCAGGCCATATACCCGCCGTTCGCCGTCATGCCAGGCCACCGTGGTTGCCAGCGAGGTGATGCTGGTGTCCGGCGTATCCAGCGGGGCCATCACCGATGACCCCGTTCCGTAGGTGGCTTTGACTCCGCCCGGCGCGCCCAGTCCATGGCCGTAAAGCGCGGCGTGAGAATCGCCGACCATCGCCATCACCGGCAGGCCATCCGCAATCTCCGTCAGACCACGGGTGACGCCAAACAGGCTGCCGGAAGGGCAAATCTCAGGCAGGGCCGCGCGTGGAATGCCAAACAGGGCCAGCATCGACGCATCCCAGTCACCGCTGCGCAGGTTCAGAAGCTGAGTGCGTGCGGCATTGGAGACATCGCAGCGGAACTGCTGACCGCCGGTGAGGTTCCACAGCAGCCATGCGTCAATGGTCCCCAGACAGAGCTCACCCCTGGCCGCCCGCTGATGACCGTCCGGGGTATTGTCCAGCAGCCAGCGCATTTTCGAGGCAGAGAACAGCGGTGCCACCGGCAGTCCGGTAACGGAACGGATAAGTTCTTCCTGATGGTCACGCTTGAGCTGTTCGCAGAAGGCCCCCGAGCGGGAGCACTGCCAGGTAATCGCCGGGCCCACAGGACGCCCACTCTGACGATCCCAGCCGACGGCGGTCTCGCGCTGATTGCTGATCGCCAGCGCCGCCACGCGCTGTTCCCCGACGGTGTTAAGCACTTCCCGCAGCACCGTCAGCGACGTATTCAGCAGGATAAGCCCATCCTGTTCAACCCAGCCCGGCTGCGGCGTGGCGACGGTCAGCGGCCGCGAGGCTTTTGCCACCACCTGACCGCACGCGTCCAGCGCCACCGCTTTCACATTGCTGGTCCCTTCATCCAGGGCAACAATCATGTCTCTAGCCATGGCTGACCTCAGAGAGCGGCGCGGCCGCCTGCTTTTTTTCATGGCGACGCATCAGCACCACTTTGCTTTGCAGTTTTTGCTGGAACTGGTCGATGACCACGGCGGTGACAATCACCAGGCCCTTAATCACCATTTGCCAGAAGTCGCTGACGCCCATCATCACCATGCCATCAGCTAGGAAGACGATGACGAATGCGCCGATAATCGAGCCGGAGACGCGGCCACGTCCACCCGCCAGCGCCGTCCCGCCGAGTACCGTGGCTCCGATGGCGTCCATCTCAAACATATTACCGGTCATCGGATGCGCCGTTTGCAGCTGCGACGCCACCACCAGTCCGACCAGAGCAGCACAGAGCCCTGAGAAAGCGTAAACAAACACTTTCACTTTGATAACCGGCACCCCGGCCAGGCGGGCCGCAGGCTCATTCCCGCCGGCCGCATAAATGTAGCGGCCGAGGGGCGTTTTACGGGTGATATACAGCCCGGTCAGCAGGAAGCCCACCATCAGCCAGATCGGAAAGTAGATCCCGAGGAAGCTGCCGGAGCCAAGCAGGGAAAAGCCGGTATTGCCTAACTGCGGCACACCGACCAGGTTGGCGTAGGTGCTGCCGTCGTTAAACAGCAGCGCGGCACCGCGAGCGATATACATCATCCCGAGGGTACAGATGAACGGCGCGACGCCCAGACGGGTGATCACCGCGCCGTTGATAAAGCCGAGCAGGATGCCAAACACCGCCACCGCGAGGATCACTTCCGGTACGTTGAGAAACAGCACCTGCCCGCCCCAGATCGGTACGCCGCTGGTGAGCAGCGCACCCGCCACCATGCCGCAGATCCCGGCGACCGCCCCCACCGACAGGTCAATGCCGCCGGTGAGGATCACCAGCGTCATGCCTATCGCCAGCAGGCCGGTGATCGCCACGTGCTGGGTCATGATCAGCAGGTTAGACAGAGTGAGAAAGTTCGGCACCATCACGCTGAAAAAGCCCACCACAATCAGCAAAGCAATAAAAGTTCGGGCCTTCAGCAGGTACATATAGAGCAGATATTTTTGATTCATTTTTTCTTCCTCAGGCCCGCTTATTCATGCGGTGTTGACGCAGTGATTAACGTTTCGCGCGTGACATCAGCACGCAGGAGATCGGCTGTAATTCGCCCGTCGGCCATCACCAGAATACGGTCGGCCAGCGCCATCACCTCATCCAGCTCTGACGATGAGAACATCACGGCCAACCCTTCCTGCGCCATTTTGCCGATCAGCTGATACACGTCGGTTTTTGCCCCCACGTCGATACCGCGCGTCGGTTCATCCAGCAGCACCACTTCAGGTCCGGTCATCAGCGCCTTACCCAGCACCACTTTTTGTTGATTGCCGCCGCTCAGGGAGGTGATTGGCAGGTCGGTATCGCTGACTTTGATCGCCAGACGCTGCACCATATCGTTGACCTTTTCACTCTCCTGCTGCGGGCGCAGCAGGCCCAGCGCGCGCCGGAATCCACGCAGGCTGAGGTCGCTTAACGTCATGTTGGTTTTCACCGACATCATGCCGATCATCCCCTCGCCTTTACGATCTTCAGGCACCAGTGCAATGCCTTTTTTCAGCCGGTACTGGAAGTCCCGTTTGTCGAGACATTCGCCGTTCAGCGAAACCGTGCCGTGCTCGCAGCCCATCAGGCCGATCAGGCCTTTGAACAGCTCGGTACGCCCGGCCCCGAGCAGACCATAGATACCCACCACCTCGCCCTTGCGCAGGCTGAAGCCGACGTCATTCAGCTTGTAGCCGCCGTCCTGGCGCAGCGCGGTCAGTCCGCTGACCTCCAGCACGACCGCCCCCTGGCGGGCCGGGGCATAGTCAAACTGTTTTTTCTTGTCACCGACCATCTGCGCGATGATCCACGGCACGCTGGCATCACGCACTTCACGCTCGCTGATAAACCTCCCGTCGCGAAAAATAGTGATGTGGTCGCCAATCTCCATCAGCTCTTCCAGACGGTGCGAAATGTAGATAATGGTGACGCCACGCCGTTTCAGGGCCGCAATCACGCTGAACAGTACTTTCACTTCCGACTGGCTGAGTGCCGAGGTCGGTTCGTCCATAATCAGAACCCGGGTATCTTTTGACAGCGCACGCGCAATTTCCACCAGCTGCTGGTGACCAATGCCCAGTTCCCCGAGCGGCGCGTAAGGATCGACATCCAGCTCCAGCCGTTCCAGCAGGGCTTTCGCCAGCTGGTACTGATATTTCTCATTAATCCGGCCGCGCTGGAAAAACTCATTACCGATAAAGATGTTGTCCATCACGTTCATATTCGGGAACAGGTTCAGCTCCTGAAAAATGATGCTGATGCCGTGCTTTTCTGCCTGCTGTGTGGAGTGCAGCGAGACGGCTTCCCCCTCAAGGAAAATCTGCCCGGAAGACGGTACTTCCACCCCGGCCAGCATTTTCATCATGGTGGATTTACCGGCCCCGTTCTCCCCGATCAGCACGTTGACCTTGTTGCGATAGACGCGGTAGTTCACCTGGTCGAGTGCGGTGACACCGGGATAGAGGCGCGACACATTGCGTGTTTCAATCACCACCTCTGACGGCGCGTCGCGCTCCGGCAGCAGATCGATTTGATATTCAGCCATCATGCCCCCTCTATTTGCGTACCACGTGGGCCGGCGTGATGTCCGGCGGCGTCTGCGGAACGTCCCAGCTGCTGAAGACCCCGTCAACCTCGACGTTATCGCCCACTTTCGGCTGAAACTTTTGCACCTCCGCCGAGGCCAGGTTGTTGATGGCACGCCCGTAGTCGCCAAAAAGCACCTGATCGTTGAAGTCCTGATAGCTCACGCCTTGATAGGCGTCCCGCAGCGCGGTACCGCGGATAATCGGGCCGATCTGCACCACCACCTCCTGACCGCTGACGTCTTTCACCGTCATTTTTCCGCTGCGCGAGGTGGTGTTCACCGCCGTGACCGCCCCCTGAATTTTCACGCTGAACACGCACGGGTTTTCATCCTGACTGCGGTATCCTGAAGCCTTGCAGGCGGCATCAAAATCTTTTGCCGCGGCCAGCGATGTCATCATCTCGCCCAGCGGTTTTGCCGTGCTCACTATCTGCGGCACAATCTTTTGCTGCCAGGTAGCAGTGACGTTTGCCATCGCCGGATTGGGGGGATTTTTTAAATCGGCCAGCTCCTGCTGCGACACAATACGGCAGCCGCCAAGGGCTAAAGTGGCCATTGCCAGCCAGACTCGCCTGGACATAATGCTCTCCTTTGCGCCCCCACAGGGGCGCAGCAACATCGTGTAAAAACGTTAACTCAGGATTTGAAATTAAAGTCCTGCACTTTGTCTGCATTGCCCTGGTTGATCAGGATGCCGCGGAACATGACGCGCTGTTTTTCTGGCTTGATGCCTTTCTGCAGGAAGTTGTCGATATCCGTCACGCCCTGGGCGGCGATGGCCTGCGCCTGTAACATCACAGTGGCTTTCAGCGTCCCGGCTTTGACCGCATCGCGTTCGTCGTTGCTGCCGTCAATGCCGACCACGATCACGTCGTCACGTCCGGCAGCCTTCAGCGCGGCAATCGCCCCCAGCGCGACCGGACCGTTACCGCAGATCACCCCTTTCACATCCGGGTGTGCCTGCAGAATGCTGTCCATAATGCGTTTACCGTCGATCAGGGTACCTTTAGCATCCTGTCGGGCGATGCTTTTCATCTCCGGGTACTGATCCAGTACCTGGTGGAAGGATTTGGAGCGGGTAACGCAGTTATTGTCGGCGAGATTACAGGTCAGTTCGGCATAGCTCCCCTTCTCGCCCATCTTTTCGACGAAGACGTTGGCGACATCGGAACCTGCCTGGAAGTTGTTATGAGTGATCTGCTCCAGGGCGACGTCATCCACCGGTATTTCACGGTTAATCAGCACCACAGGAATACCCGCCTCTTTGGCTTTTTTAATGGCGGCGACGCTGGCGGTAGAGTCGGCGTTGTCGAGGATAATGCCCTGCACTTTTTTGCCGATGGCGGCATCAATCAGTTCGCTCTGCTTTTTCACATCTTCACCGTGGGACAGCACGGTGGTTTTATAGCCCAGCGCCTGAGCCTTCACATTGGCGCCTTTCGCTTCAGAGGCGTAATACGGGTTATCGAGGGAATTCACCAGGATCATAATGGTGCCTTTCTCCGCCGCAAACGCGGCATGAGAGAAGGAGCAGGCGGTCGCAACGGCTAACAGCGTTAAACGCATTTTCATATTGATGTTCTCGCAATTTGTTATGTTGTTATGTGTAGGTACAGCGTTGATTCTCAGTTTCTCTGGTCTGGGCGAAGTACTTCTTAAGTCTTACCAAATAGTGAAACCACCATCGATCATCAGATCGGCTCCGGTGATCATGTCGCTGCCGTTGCCAGCAAAAAACAGAACAGCGGCAGCAATTTCGTCCGTGTAGGCAAAGCGTCCCATCGGGATCAGCTGCTTCATCGCCTCCCCTTTTTCACCACGCCAGGCTTTCTCGCCCATCGGCGTCAGCACCACGGTCGGCGACAGGGTGTTAACGTTAATGTTGTGCGGCGCAAACTCTTTCGCCATCACTTTGGTCATCCCCAACAGCCCGGCTTTCGCTGAGGTATAGGCCACATGGTTATCAATGGCGATGGAGGCCGCCTGCGAGGCGATATTGATGATCTTTCCGCCTTTACCCGCTTTCACCATGCGTTTTGCCACCGCCTGCGAACAGAGGAATGGCCCGGTCAGATTGACAGCCACCTGCTTCTGCCACTCGGCAAATTCCGTTTCCAGTACAGGCTGCAACATCACGTAGCCCGCGCAGTTCACCAGAATGTCGATCTGTCCGTAGTGTGCTTCAACCTGTGCAATTGCCTGCTCGACAGAGTCCGGGTCGGTCACATCACACTGAACAAACTGAACGCAATCGGCGGCAAATTGCCCGGCTACCTCTGCCACTTTGCTCTGTTCAAACGCCGGGTACAGCAGCGCCAGCTTTGCGCCTTTCTCCAGCAGCATCTGGTTGCTGGCCATGGCGATCCCCCCCAGCCCGCCGGTAACGACGGCGACCTTACCGCTCAAATCGCCGTTAATGTCTACGCCGTAGCGCAGATTGACGTCATATTCGTGACTCATTTCCAGACTCTCCTTAAGCGGCAACAAGATTTTCTAACGTGGCACGCAGGCCTTCAGCATCGATGCGGAACTGGCGACGCAGGGCAGCACGACTGCTGCTGTGGGTAAATTCATACGGCGGGATACCCAGCGGAATAAAGCGCTGGCGCAAGCTGTGCTGATGCAGCAGCTCGCCGATAATGCTGCTCAGACCGCCACTCAACACATGTTCTTCCATGGTGATCACCTGACGGTGTGCGGTAATCAGCTTGATGACCGCCGCTTCGTCCAGCGGCCACAGAGAGGGCAGTGAGACGATGGTGATGCTGTCATCTTTAGCGGCCAGCGCTTCATGAGCCAGCGTCCCCAGGCAGAACACCACGGTGTCTTTACCCTGCTGTAACACCTCTGGTTTACCCGGCACAAACTGGTAATCGGCATCATGCAGCAGCGGCACTTTGTCGCTGTCCATACGGATATAAACCGGGCCTTTGTGGCTGATGGCATGGCGGGCGATGGCGCTGGCCTGGATCGCATCTGCTGGCGCGAAAATCTGCAGATTACCCATCGAGCGGGCGATAGCGATATCATTAGTACAGTGGTGGGTTGCCCCCAGTGGGCCGTAAGCAAAACCGGCATTCAGGCCGAGCATCTTCACGTTGGTTTCTGAGTAGCAGACATCATTTTTCAGCTGCTCATTCGATCGGGCAAACAGGAATGGGGCCGCATTAGCGGTAAAGACGGTGCGGCCGCTCAGTGCCACTCCCGCCGCCATTCCCACCATGTTCTGTTCGGCAATGCCGACGTTGATCACCCGGTCCGGGAAGGCTTTTTCAAACGGGGCAATTTTTGACGTAGAGGTGGAGTCGGCCACCATCACGCTGAGGTCTGCTCCCTCATTCTGGGCTTGCACCAGCGTAGCAATCACGGCGTCGCGTAAGTCTTGCATGATTAATCCTCCAGCTCGGCCAGCCCAAGGGCCAGCTGTTCATCGTCAGGGACGGCGTGATGCCAGGCCGGGACATTGGCCATAAAGGAGATACCGTGCCCTTTTTCGGTATTGGCTAAAATAACGCGGGGTTTGCCGATGCCCGGCTGGTTCACGGCCGCCGCTATCGCTGCGGGATCGTGGCCGTTGCACTCCAGCACTTCAAAACCAAAGGCCAGCCATTTATCGGCCAGCGGCTCCAGCGGCATGATGTCCTCGGTTTTACCGGCCAGTTGCAGGCGGTTGCGATCAACAATCGCCACCAGATTTTCCAGCCTGAATTTGCTGGCTGACATGGCGGCTTCCCAGTTCGACCCCTCTGCCAGCTCGCCGTCGCCCAGCAGCACAAAGGCCCGACGATGGGCGCGGCCAGAGAGTTTGTTTCCCAGGGCCAGGCCGACACCAATCGACAGCCCGTGACCTAATCCTCCGGAGTTGATTTCCACCAGTTCAGGCAGCTTCTGGTGGATGGGGTGCCCCGCCAGTAGCGTATCGTCGCCCATAAACTGGTCGAGGATGGCCGGGTCAATGAGCCCCATCGCCGCTGCGCTGCAGTAAAGCCCGCCGGCCCCGTGGCCTTTTGACAGGATGAAGCGATCCTGATCCGGACGCGGACGGCTGCGATCCATCACTGCCATAAACAGGGTGCAGATGATATCCACCTCCGAGAGGTCGGCACCGGTGTGACCTTTACCTGCCCGATGATTCATTTGCAGTACGTAGCGCCGGGCCTGGCGTGCCGTCTGTTTGATTGCCTGAAAGTCCATCATTACCTCTTCATCTGTGACGCCGCGGGCGGGATAGCGTACTGATATGACAGTCTGCTGCGGCAATTTCGTTTTCGAATAAAAATATACGCTATCGTTTATTATCATATTGTGGGGTGGATCATATTTCAAACAAAAGCATAAAAAAGAAACAACACCTTATAAATCAATAAAATAACCACTGAAGGTGACAATGCCTATTGGTTCTGGAATGTTAAAAGCCAGTTAAATCAACAAAATGAGCAATACAGACTTTCATTCGAAAATGAAAGGTCCATTTCGCTGTTCTCGCAATTGCTCCGGTCGGGGGTTACTATTTAGCGCAGCAGCCCGGCTGGTGGCCCTGCGACCCGCTTTCAGGTAAAGGGAGTGACTGACATGAAAAACAAAAATGAACAGCTGGCTGATATGCAGCAGCGGCGGGAAAAAATCCTGGAGATGATCCGTGAGGATGGCACCGTCACGGTGAAAAGACTGAAAGAGACGTTCGGCCTGACAGAGGCGACGCTGCGCACAGACCTGCGGATGTTACAGAAAGAGGGGCACGTGCAGCGCTATCACGGCGGCGCAACGCTGATGACAGGCAAGCAAAATACCGGCGCGCTGCTGCTGGAACGGCAGACCCATCTGGAGGCGAAAGATGCCATTGGCCGGCTGGCTGCCCGGCATATCGAAAACGGCGATACGGTGATTTTCGATTCCGGCACCACTACCACCGCTATCGCCAATCATATGGCACACATCCGGCGGCTGTCGGTGGTCACTAATGCGGTCAATATCGCCCTGAAGCTGGGCGGGGAGCCGGGGATCAATATTCTGCTCACCGGCGGAACCTTTAAGTTTCCGACGCTCTCCACCTCGGGTGAAAAAGCGGCCAGCTTTTTTGAAAACGTGCTGGCAGAAAAGCTGTTTCTGGCGACGGCCTGTATCTCCCCCCGCCTGGGCCTCAGCTTCCCCAGTGAAACCGATATCAAAGTGAAAAGTGCGATGATCCATTCAGCCAGCACCGTTTATGTGGTGGCCGATTCCAGCAAAATCGACAAAGTCTCGATGTTTGCGCTGCCGTGCGAGTGGAGCAAAATCCACTATCTGATCACCGACAGCGGCATCAGTCAGGCGTCAATTGCGGCCTTTGAAGCGCTGGGGATCACCGTGCTGGTGGCTGCCTGAACGGCATCCGGGTGATAAAGACTCACGACGTCGCCCACAATTAACAGACTCGGCGACTTCGGCCGGTGTAAGGCCACGGTCTGCGCCAGCCGGTCGAGGCGGGTGATCAGGGTGCGCTGGTCTGCCCGCGTTCCCCGCTCGACAATCGCCACCGGGGTACCGGCATCACGCCCGGACAGGATCAGCTGTTCGCTTAAGGCTTCACACCAGGTCAGCCCCATATAAAACACCAGTGTCTGACGTGCGTCGCGCAGGCTCTCCCAGTCCAGTCGCGGCTTACCGTCGCGCCCGTGACCGGTAATAAAGCGCACCGACTGGGCCAGATCGCGGTGAGTCAGCGGGATGCCGCTGGCGGCAGCACAGCCGGTGGCAGCGGTAATACCGGGCACAATATGGCAGGTTACCCCGGCTTTTTGCAGCCACAGCATCTCCTCACCGCCCCGGCCGAAGATAAAGGGATCGCCCCCTTTCAGCCGGACAACCTGCCGCCCGGCACAGGCCAGATCTTCCAGCAGCTGGTTAATCTGCGACTGTTTCATCCCGTGGAAGCCCGGCGTTTTTCCGACGTCGATGCTCAGCGCACCCGCCGGGATCAGCGCAAGGATCTCCGGGCTGACCAGGCGGTCAAAGATGACGACCTCTGCCTGTTCAATCAGGCGCAGCGCGCGAACCGTCAGCAGATCAACGGCCCCCGGCCCGGCCCCTACCAGCCATACGGCCCCCTGCTGGCCGGGAACCGCCTTCCCGGCCAGCAGTTTATCAAGAGAAGGAATTTTCGCAGTCATCGGTTACCCTCAAGCGGTGATCGTTTTTGCGGCCTGCACCAGCGGCGTGCTGGCGACCCAGACCTGTCCCTGTTCCACTTTCACCGGCCAGCAGCGCTGTGAGAGGGCCGGATTATCCAGGCTCTGCCCGTCACGCAGGCGGAAACGCTGTTTGTACAACGGCGAGATCACCAGCGCATCACCGCCGCTGTCCCCGAGCAGACCGCGCGACAGCACGTTAGCCCCGGTTCCCGGCTCAAGATCGTCCAGCGCGTAAACCTGATCGTCGAGACGGAACAGCGCAATCGGCTGTGAGCCCAGCCGTGCGCCAATCCCTGCCTGCGGTGGAATGTCCTCGATCTGGCAGACGGCATTCCACAGTGAGGTGGGTTGCACCTCGTTAACCGAGCGGCGGAACAGCGCCACGCGATCGGGGCTGGCCAGCGTGGTCTGCCATTCACACTGGTAGCTGTCGACCACGCGCTGCATGTCCGCTTCCAGCTCGGCGGCCACGCCGAGGACGTCATCAATCACCACCTGACGCAGATACGTCAGACCCCCTTCGAGGTTATCCATCCACACGCTGGTGCGCTGCAGGCGGTCAGCGGTACGGATGTAAAACATCAGCAGGCGGTCGACGTAGCACAACAGGGTTTCATCATCCAGATCGCTGGCAAACAGATCGGCATGACGCGGTTTCATTCCCCCGTTGCCACAGACATAGAGGTTCCAGCCTTTGTCGGTGGCAATCACCCCAATGTCTTTACTCTGGGCTTCGGAACACTCACGCGTGCAGCCGGACACCGCCATTTTGATTTTGTGCGGCGAGCGCAGGCCCTTGTAGCGGTTCTCCAGGCGGGCGGCAAACCCCGTAGAATCCTGAACACCGTAGCGGCACCAGGTGGAGCCCACGCAGGACTTCACGGTGCGCAGCGATTTGCCATAGGCGTGGCCGGTTTCAAACCCGGCGGCCAGCAGCTTCTGCCAGATTTCGGGCAACTGCTCCAGCTGGGCACCAAACAGGTCGATACGCTGTCCCCCGGTCACTTTGCAGTACAGGCCATATTCTCGGGCGATCTCACCAATAGCGATCAGCCCTTCCGCGCTGACCTCACCGGCGGGCATCCTTGGTACTACCGAGTAGGTACCGTCCTTTTGAATATTGGCAAAATAGCGATCGTTGGTGTCCTGCAGCGGCAGCAGGGCCGGCGTCAGCAGATACTCGTTCCAGCAGGAGGCCAGCATCGACCCCACCAGCGGTTTGCAAATCTCACAGCCGCTGCCGTGTCCGTGTTTCGCCAGCAGCTGTTCGAAGCTTTTGATCTGGCCGACGCGGATCAGCGAATAAAGCTCCTGGCGCGACCACGGGAAGTGCTCACAGATGTCTTTCTTCACCTCCACGCCCAGGTCTGCCAGCTGGAACTCCATCACCTGTTTGACCAGCGCGGCACATCCTCCGCAGCCGGTTGCAGCTTTGGTGCTGGCCTTCAGCGAGGCCATATCACTGCAACCGGCTTTGACTGCGGCGCAGATATCCCCTTTGGTCACGTTATGGCAGGAGCAGACCTGCGCACTGTCCGGCAGTGCCGCCACGCCCAGGGCTTTCGTCGGCGCGCCGGCGCTTTGCGGCAGGATCAGAGTTTCCGGTGCATCCGGCAGGGCCATGCCGTTGAGCATCAACTGCAGCAGAAGGCTGTATTCACTGCTGTCCCCGACCAGCACGCCACCGAGCAGCGTTTTACCGTCGGCGGAAACCACAATCTTTTTATAAATTTCATGGGGTTCACTGGTCCAGTAATAGCTCTGGCTGCCCGGGGTCGCCCCGTGGGCATCGCCCATGGAGGCCACTTCCACCCCCAGCAGTTTGAGTTTGGTACTCATGTCTGCACCGCTAAAGGCGGCCGCTTCCCCGGCCAGGTTCGCGGCCAGCACACGTGCCATCTGGTAACCCGGGGCGACCAGGCCATACAGATTGTCCTGCCAGGCGGCACATTCACCGATGGCGCTGACGGCGGGATCGGAGGTACGGCAGCCGTCATCAATCACCACGCCCCCGCGCCGGCCCAGCGTCAGCCCGGCTGAGGCCGCCAGGTGGTCGCGCGGGCGGATACCCGCCGAAAACAGCACCAGATCCGTTTCCAGCTCGCTGCCATCGGCAAAATTGAGCCGCAGCGTACCGTCTTGCTGCACGTCAATACTCTGGCTTGCCTTGCCGGTCAGTACCTTCACCCCGAGCGCTTCGATCTTACGGCGCAGCATCCCGGCACCGCCCTCATCCAGCTGTACCGCCATCAGGCGGGGAGAGAGTTCCACCACCGCCGTTTCCAGCCCCAGCGTCTTCAGCGCATTGGCCGCTTCCAGGCCCAGCAGTCCGCCGCCGATCACCACCCCGCGTTTTGCCATAGCAGCCTTTGCCGCCAGCGCATCCAGGTCGTCGAGGGTGCGATACACAAAGCAGGATGCGTGCTCACTCCCCGGGATGGGGGGCACAAACGGGCTGGAGCCGGTGGCCAGCACCAGCCGATCGTAACCCTGTACGCGCCCGTCGGCTTCACGCACCTGCTGCTGCTGCCGATCGATAGCCACGATCTGACGACCGGTTCGCAGCTGTATGCCGTTCTGTTGCATAAACCCTGGCGGCACCAGCGACAGTTCGGCGTGCCCCTTACCGGCAAAGTATTCCGACAAGTGGACGCGGTCATAGGCGACATAGCGCTCCTCACCGTACACCACTATCTGGAACTGCTGATGCAGCCCTCTGCTGACCATCTGCTCCAGGAAGTGCTGGCCGACCATGCCATGCCCGATCACCACCAGCGTGGGTTTACCGGCGGCTTCTGCCGTCTTGCCGGTGGTGGGTACTCTGCTCTGTGCATTGCTCATCATTGTCACTCCCTGAAAAACTCCAAAAAAAAAGCGCCCACCCCCATGCGTAATGCATGTGGCTGGACGCCGTTATCCAACGAGGGGTTACACCGCCATTGGCGAAACCGCTCCGTTTTATGTTGTCTTGCCTGTGGCAAGTGCTGCGCCAGAACGCGCTACGCTAAAGCGTCTCTGTTCTGGCGGTCTTGTACTCCCTCAGGACGGGCTGACCCGCTGTCAGCCGCAGATTCCACTGACTGGCACGCCGTGGTGAAGTCGCGGTGGCACCTTCGGTGCGCAGACGACTACTTTTTCGCAGGTTCAAACGCGGAAGCCACCGCGACCAATGCGCTGGCAATCTCCACCATGCGCTTATTCTGGTTCATCGCCATTTTACGTAATGCCTGCCAGGCCTGTTCTTCACTGTAGTCGTGATGGCGCATCAGCAGCACCTTGGCGCGATCGATCTGCTTACGCTCCTCAATGCTGGCGCGCAGGGCAGCCAGCTCATCATCCTGGTCCTGAAGGCGTTTTGACTGCTGCTGGATCATCGCCAGCAGTGAACGTCCCAGCCGAGGGGTAAGCGCGTCGGCCTCCAGCGGCTCTGCCGGAGACGGGGGCGGCCAGGGCTCTCCGGCGATAAACACGCTCCACGCCGGTTCATTCGCTCTGTTCTGCATCTGCTGCTGCAGCAGATCGTCCGTCAGGCATTGCCCCTGCGACTCGGCCAGGGCAATGCTCTGCCGGCAGCGCTGCATCAGGGCCCGGGCCAGCCTGTCCTCAACGGTTTTCATACCGTCAATCCGCCGCGTCAGGCACTGATGCCAGCGCAGCGCCATTGCTGCGTCCGGCTCATCCGTACGTGACGCGGTGCAGGCAATGCGCCTCAGCCGCTCGATATCACTCTCTTCCTGCGCCACCTGCTGCCAGCGTTGCAGGCTGTCAGCGTCCGCAAAACCGGCGAAGTGGCTAAAATTGCGCTCCTGGCTGTCGATCAGCGCGACTAGCTGCTGGATCAGGGCCGGGGTGAGGCCGCCCGAGGCAAACCCCGCAGACCCCGCTGCCCGCTCCTGCCCGGCCAGCTCTTTGCCCTGCATAAAGCTAAACATAGCAATCAGCGCGCGGGAAACGCCAGGGTCCGAAGCGGTATCCACCATTTCAAACACCAGGTTCAGCAGTTGGCGAATAATGTGATTGAACTGCGCCATCGCCTCGTCATGAGACAGGGTGCGCTGCTGCACCTGCTCATGCAGGGCTTCCCGTTCACCCAGCGCCTGCAGCGCTGTGGCAATCCGGCTGTAAAGTCGGCTGGAGACCAGACCGTCGCTCTCGTCTTCCGGCAGCGCAGGAAGCAGGGCAATCACCTCACTCTGGCTGCGGCTGACACGCTGCCCGCACTGTGACAGTTCGTCACCGAACACCTGTCCTGAAGTGCAGAGCCACAGATTGCTGGCTCCCCGTTCTCGCTGGATCTCATGGATCAGCTGGCTGACTTCTGTGGTCAGCCTGCCGCTTTGTAAAAGAGAGCGCAGGCTGGCGATTTCCCGCTGGCGCGAAGCCAGCAGATACGCCAGCGGAGAAGGCTCCCCCCCACTCATCGGTCACACCCTGCTGTTTTTCTCATTGGCCTGACACCTCACCCTTTTTTCGTGCACCGCGCGGAAACCGCCTGGCACTTGCCTGAAAACGGGCGTAACGATAACCGCCCTGAACCGGCGGCAATCAATCAGTTATGCTGCTTCATTCGCGCGTGTCAGCATCAGGTATTGCGTGGTTTTCAGGCGGACAGCATAACGCAGGACGGAATACCGGTTATTGACGCTAATCAAATTGCCGTTTTGTCACCTTTCAGGCAAACTCTGTCACGCCCGCCGTCCGCACTATCATGTTCATCCGGCGTCCGCAATGGTTTCCATTCCCAAAAGCGTCAGGTAAACTGGCGTAAGAATTATCTTGATGTAAACCTGTGAATTTTCCTCCCGGAACGTACAGGCCACACCGCGTGCAATCACGCGTTCCTGGAGTCGCTCAGAGTCGCCCTGTCGCATCTGAAAAGAACCCGATTATTTGATGATATTCACGAGGACCATTGTGAAAACTAGCATCGCGTTTACCCTGCTGGCCGCGCTCACGTTATCGGGATGCAAAGCCCCCCCTCCTGCGGTCACTGACGACACGGTTGTCGCCAGCGTCGTGGATGGTGTGACGCTAACGCATCGTCATGCGGTAAAAGCGCCCACGTCTTTCACGCCGGTGAATGAGAACTACCGTGCGCTTTATAACGCCTCCGTAATGACCAGCCCGGACTATGGCGGCAAAGTGGTGCGCTATCTGGAAAACGGCAAGCCTTTTCTGGTGCTGGGTGAAGTGGAGAACCGCTGGTTTGCCATCGCTGACGTCGATCAGCAGCAGCTCGTCGGTTACGTGCCGCTGAAAGCCGGGGTGAAAAGTGACCTGTACGACGCCACGCTGCGCAGCGATCGTCCACGCCCGCGTAAAAACAGCAAAAAAGTATGCGTTGATGTTGGCGGCAAGAGTAAAGCCTGCCGCAACAATAATACGGCGACCTGGATTCTGGAGTAACGCGCCTGATAAGGCTCTTCGCTGCCAGGGATGGCAGCCAACGCGTTTCGTCCTCGTCCGGTAAAGTTTCCTATTTTGCCTCCTGGCATACAGCCGAGAATAACACATCCTCATGACGTCGGAATTTCCTGTTGACCCCGCCACACCGGTCAACCAAGACAATGCCTTGCTGGTCGCCGCCTCGCCGTTGCTTAACGCAATTGTCCAGATCCGCCTGGCGGCTACCCATGACGACCCGGCCGGTTTACGCCTGCAGCTAATCGATGAAATGCGACAGTTTGAGGCACGCTGCAAACAGGCCGGTATGCCTTTTGAAATGATTATTGGTGCCCGCTACTGCCTGTGCGCCGTGCTGGATGAAGCGGCGGCGCAAACGCCGTGGGGCAGTCGCGGTGTCTGGTCGGGCAATGGCCTGTTGGTCACCTTTCACAATGAAAGCTGGGGCGGTGAAAAAGTCTTTCAGCTGCTGTCGCGCATTTCACAAAATCCCGGCCAGCACCTCTGGCTGCTGGAAGTAATCCATTTCTGCCTGCTGCTGGGCTATGAAGGCCGCTACCGCAGTATGGACAACGGCCGGCTGCAGCGCGACGGCGTACGCTCCCGACTGGCGCAGCTAATCCGCGAGGTTCGCGGCGAACAGCAGCAACAGCGCCCGCAAACCGCCGTTGCCGCCGGGCAGAGCTCGCTCTGGCGTCCGCCAGTTCCCCTGTGGGTCTGCGTCACTCTGGCGACGTTTATCGGCTGCATGATATTTTCCACCCTGAACTGGCGGCTGGGCAACGCGGCCGAACCGCTGCTGCGTCAGATCTGGCAAACTCCGCTGCCGAAGGTGGTGGCCGGCCAGCGCAGCACGGCCCCGCAGGCGCTGCTCGATCTGCGCCAGCGCCTGAGCGACCTGATTACGGAGCGCAAACTCGATGTGGCCGACAGCAGCAACGGCAGTAAAGTGATCCTGCCTGCTGACCGGTTGTTCGACCCGGCCACAACGGTGCTCTCTCCTGAGGGACGCGCGCTGATCGCCCGCGTGGCGACCGCGATGGAGTCGGCAAAAGGCACCATCCTGGTCAGCGTTTTCACCGACGATGAGCGGGTGCTTTCCCGCCGTTTCCCGTCCAACTATGAATACGCTGCCGCCCAGGCCCGCGCCGTCAGCACCATGATGGCCCAGTTGATGTCCCAGCCGGGGATCAGCGTTCGCGCCCAGGGACGCGGTGACAGTGGCGCGCTGTTACCGAACGACAGTATGGAGAATCGTGCGCAGAACCGCCGTGTCGAAATCACCCTGTTCGCTGCCCCGGAATCAGACGACAGCCACTCTACGGGGAAAAAATGATGTTTAAGACCTTCTTTTCACTGCTTTCCAGCCGCCTGCTGTGGGGTCTGACCGGCGTCACTGCCCTTTCGGCGCTGATCTGGATGGTGGGCCCGCTGCTGTCACTGACCCCTCTGCAGGCGCTCGACAGCCCACTGAACCGTCAGTTGTTAATCGGCCTGACCTACTTTTTATGGATACTTTTTCAGCTTATCCCTCAGCTCTACCGCGCCTGGTTTAACAGCAAGCTGCTGACGCGCCTGCAGATCAGCAATATCGATCATGCGGAACTGCAGGCGACGGGAGAGATGCTGGATAACCGCTTCAGTGAGGCGGCGCTGCTGTTAAAGAAAACCCAGTTCGGCAAGCGCCGGGGATGGTTACAGCGCTTCAGCGCCCAGTATCTCTATCAGCTACCCTGGTATCTGATCGTCGGCGCACCCGGTGCAGGCAAAACGACGGCGCTGGTGAACTCCGGCCTGGATTTTCCGCTCAGTGATGCGCTGGGTAAAAGTGCATTACGCGGCATCGGCGGCACCCGCCACTGCGACTGGTGGTTTACCGGTCAGGCGGTGCTGCTGGACACCGCCGGGCGCTATACCCTACAGGAGAGCCAGCGCGCACGGGATGCCAGCGAGTGGCAAACCTTCATCACTCTGTTGAAACGCTACCGTCCGCGTCAGCCGATCAACGGCGTGATCATGACCCTCAGCGTCGCCGATCTGCTCAGTGACTCGGCGGAAGTTCGCCATGCGCAGGCCAGCGCGCTGCGTCAGCGCATGGCGGAACTCCACCAGCAGACCGGCATCGCCTTCCCGGTGTATATCATGGTGACCAAAACCGACCTGCTGAAAGGCTTTATGTCCTACTTCGCCCGGCTGGATAAGCCGCAGCGCGAAGAGGTCTGGGGCTTTACCTTCCCGTGGGAGCCAGGACGGCAGAGCGACCGTCGTCTGCATACGCAATTTGAACAGCGTTTCCAGCAGCTCTCCTCACGGCTGATGGCGGAACTCAGTGGCAAAATGGCACAGGAGAATGATCTCACCCTGCGCGCCGAATGTTTCCAGTTCCCGCAGGAGTTCAGCGCATTACGTCCCCTGCTGGCCGAATACCTTGATACTGTTTTTTCGCCGGACACCAGCGAAACCCCGTGGGCCGTGCGCGGGATGTTTTTCACCAGCGGTACGCAGGAAGGCCTGCCCTTTGACCGGGTGATGGGCGAACTGTCACGTAAGCTGCAGTTGCCACAGCCCCAGGGGCAGTCGATCGCCAGCTGGGACAGCGTAAACCGCAGCGCGCCCATTCCAGCCAATAAAGGGCAAAGCTTCTTTATTCACGGCCTGCTCTGCGATGTGGTGTTTAAAGAGAGCCGTCTGGCGGGCAGTGACCGCTCCTGGGAAGATCGCAACCGCCTGCTGCACCGTACCGGTTACGTGGCGCTCGCGGTCGCTCTGCTTGCCACCACGGGCCTGTGGCTGACCAGCTACACGAAAAATCAGCACTACCTGCAGGAGGTTGCTGCGCGCTTACCCGCCGTGACGCAGCAGGCAAAACAACTCGCCGGGGATAACCGCGGGGATATCCTGGATCTGCTACCCTTCTTAAACAGCCTGGTAGCGCTGCCGCAAAGCCGCAGTTTTGCGCTGGAAGCCCCCCCGCTTTCGCTGCGTGGCGGACTGTACCGTGGCGACCAGATTAGCGATGCCAGCTGGGGACTGTATCAGGGCGCACTGAGAGCCCTGCTGCTGCCCCGGGTGGCGCAGACGATCACCCATACGCTGCGTAACGATGATGGTAAAGATGCGGAGTTCAGTCGGAACGCCCTGCGCGCCTATCAGATGCTGTACCAGCCGCGCAGCTATGACGGTGAGTTTCTGCGCGGCTGGGTAATGCAGAACCTGCAGCGCAGCCTGCCGGCCAGCGTGACAACGCGCCAGCTGCAGCAGCTTGACTGGCATTTGAGCCAGCTGCTGGATCGTCAGATCCTCAGTTCCCCCTACGTGCGTGACAATGCGCTGATGGTGAAAAGGGTGGCGTTAAATCTGGATAATGCCGGACGACCGGCAAATGCCGCTGGATCTGCCGCGATGAGTGAACCGGATCCGGTGCCTCTCAGCCCGGTTCACTGATAAGGTCATCATAATGGCAGAAAAGAATGACCTGGGATGGTATGGCAAGCTGCCAACAGCAGGCGATTTCCTGCAGCGCCGGATCCCGGAAGCGCTGATTGACAGCTGGTCTAACTGGTTTCAGCTCGGACTGGCGCACTGGCATAACCATCACGACGGCACCACCGATCCGTTCAGCCGTGCTCCGGTCTGGAATTTTGCCCTGCCTGCCACGCTGGGCGTCCAGCGGGTGCAGATCGGCTGCCTGATGCCGTCCCGTGACCGGGTCGGTCGTGCCTGGCCGCTGCTGGCGCTGCAAAGCGTGCCGGTCAGCGCCTGGCACCCGGCCCAGCTGTCAGTTTCCGGGGACTGGTTTCAGGAGCTGGGGGGCACCTTGAACCAGGCCGTGCAGCAGCTGCACTCCGTGGACTGGCTGGAGCAGGCGCTGCACGGCATGCCGCCGCTGTCGCTGCCCGACACCGGACGCTCCGATATCATGGATGTGATTGGCTATCAGGATCTGCCCTGCACGCTGGGCTGGCGGGAAGTGGCGCAGCGCTTCGATCCGCTGCAGTACACCAGCTACTGGTGGACTAATCAGAGTGACGGCTATCCGCTGACCAGTCACAAACACAGCGGCAATCTGACCGCACAGCTTTTTTCACAGCTCTTTCATCCGGCAGCCGGGCTGAAGCCGGGCCGTCACGGACTCTATCCTCCGATGTTCGAATAGAGTGATTAGGCCGAAGGGCCTCATTGCAGGAAAAACGCATGAGATTGACCATTTTGCAGAACCAGGGCGATGATCCCATCGTCTGTGATTTTGTGCCCCCTGGTGGCACCATTGGCCGCAGCGTTGATAATGATCTGGTCCTGCCGGATCCTGACCGGGCAATCTCACGCCTGCAGGCGCTGGTGCACGTTGCCGCCAGCGGTGAATGCCGCCTGACGAATCAGGGCAGCGTGATTGCGGTGATCCACAACGGCAGCGCCCTGCAGCGCGGCAGTCAGGTGACGCTCGGACACGGCGATACGCTGGCCATCGGCCCTTATCAGATTGACGTCAGCGACCCGCAGCGCGTCAGTGAGCACCCCCAGGAGCATATCGACCCCCTGTCGCTGTTTGCTGACGACAACGACAGCACGGACGACCCGCTGGGAATGCAGCAGCGCGCGGAAGAGTCGGCTGTACCGCGTCAGGACGACGGGTGTGCCGAGGCCGCCGGGCGGCGATCGGCACGGCAGACCTCCGCCCGCCTGGGCATCGACCCGCTTGGCCAGGAGATCCCGGCCAGCGGCCAGGACCCGTCCAGCGGCAGCAACCGTGAACAGCGTCTGATGGCGGCCCTGCTGGAAGGCATGGGGCTGGATGCGACGCTGGACAAAACGCCGTTGACCGAAGATCAGATGCGCATGACCGGGCGGATGCTTAGTTTGTTCTCGCAGGGCACCGTTGCGCTGCTCTCCTCCCGTTCGATCCTGAAACGCGGGGTCAAGGCAGAGATGACCATGATCCTCAACGAGGCCAACAACCCGTTTAAGATCCTCCCCTCCGGTAAAACGGTGCTGATGCAGATTTACCAGAGCCAGATGCCAGGGTTTATGCCACCAGAACAGGCGGTGCGCGATGCCCTGGTGGATCTGCAGGCGCATCAGTTAGGGATGATTGCCGGTATTCGCGCCATCATTGCAGCGATGCTGCAATCATTTAACCCGCAGCGTCTGGAAGAGCATGCCCGCCGCGATGGCATGATGCCGCGCATGACCCTGAGCAGCGGCAAAAAAGCGGCACTGTGGGACTATTTCCTGCGCCACTATCAGAGCACCTCGGGTGAAATCGAGGATGATTTCCACACGCTGTTTGGCGAAGCGTTCCTCCACGCCTACGACATGGAAGTGAATCAATATAAAGATTCGCAAACCCGCCCGGAAGACCTATGAATATAACTTACTCTGCTACCACACAGACTGGTGCCCGCGACAGCAATCAGGACACCACCGGCGCACTGCTGGGACAGCATGCCGCCTGCTTTATGGTGTGCGACGGCGTGGCCGGACGGGCGGGCGGTGAACTGGCCGCCACCATTGCCCGTGATACCCTGCTGGCCCAGCTTGATGTCGATGCCCCACTCCGGCCCGAGCGCACAGCGGCCCTGATTGAAACGACCGAGCAGGCTATTCTCAGCGCGCAGAGGAATAATCCGAATTTTCGCCAGATGAGTACCACCCTTGCGGCGCTGTTTATCGACCGGGATACTCTGCATGGCTGGTGGGTACACGCCGGGGACAGCCGGGTTTATCTTTTCCGCCGGGGGGTAGTACACAGCGTGACCCGTGACCACAGCCTGGTCCAGCAGTTGCAGGACGCAGGTTATGAAAACACGGGAATTAACAGCAACTTACTTTATAATGCACTGGGTGCCGATGTGGCCCATCCGCACGGATTCAGCGAGGTGCTGGCGCTGGAAGATGGCGATGCCTTTCTGATTTGCACCGACGGGTTCTGGAGTCATCTTGCCCCCGCCGAGATGGAACAGGCGTTACGTATGGTCAATTGCCCTGAGGAGTGGCTGGCACTAATGCAAAAAGCCATCGACCGCAGCGCAAAAACAGATAATCTGAGCGCCGTGGCGGTATGGATTGGTTCTCCCCAGGAGACCACATTACTCTTTTCCATGGCGGACTCTGCTCGTTTTCTTCCGCCGCGCGATTAACACCAAGGAATGTTATGAAATTTTGGTTGCCAGCTACGTTGACTCTGTTGTTCGCCACCACGGCCCAGGCGGCAGACTATCGGGCGGTCTATTCCCCCAGCCTGGAGCTGGAAGTGTTTATCGATAATGTCTCCAGCAATGCGCCCGCTGCCTGGTGCCAGGAGACGCTGAACCTGCGTATTGTTTCCGGCAAAAGTACCGAGTCAGATATTCTGACCCGCTTCTTACCGCGCGTCGGCAACCTGCTGCAGAATCAGTGTGGAAAGCTGCTGGAGCTGCCGTGGCAGATGACCAACGCGCGGGGCACCGTGCTGGCTACCGGTACGGCAGCGAAGGAGCAGAGCTGGCGGCCGATTGTCACCGCGGATGCCACCGCCACTGCCACCGCCAGCAACGCTGCACCACTCGATCTGTCGCAGCCGGCGAATGCCGAACCTCTGCAGCATTTTGACCTGCCCGATGGCTGCCATTTCCGTACCTGGTGGGACGATAATGGCAGATCGCTGTTTATTCCCGTGGATAAAGCCATGAGCTGCTCAACGGAGGGCTGGCTGGAAGGCCCCGGTACGCTTACCCTGGCCCACGGCGAGAAAAACCAGTCGCTGGCGGTCAGTTTCTATCAGGGCTACCCGCTGGCTCATCTGCACCCGGCCCCGGAACAGCTTGATGTGGTATCGGTTAACAATCAGCGTCTGGTGCTGGCGCGGGACGATGCGCCGAACAGCTGGCTGGTACTGCCTTTCAACAACAGCCTGCACGTCTGGTCGTTTGACGGTACGCTGCTGATAAAAATGGACAAAGCTCAGGCCAGTAACGGTGCGGCGTTAAAAACGGCAGTCGATGCCGCGCGCAAAACCTGGTCAGGCATTATCGATGCAGGTGTAAAGATGAATGTGCTGCTGGTGGATGACCTGCACGCCGATCTGGCCGACCCGGCGATTGGCGCCTGGCGTACCGTTAACTAACCCCCGCTCATCAGGGCGCCACGAGAGTTTCACTATGTCAGCAAACGAACAACAAAAAAATGTACCCAACGCTCTCCCCGCTGGCTACCGTTTTAACGAGTTTGAAATCAAAGAAGTGATTGGCGGGGGCGGGTTTGGCATTGTCTACCGCGCCTGGGATCACCTGCTTGAACGCACCATTGCGATCAAAGAATATCTGCCGGTCTCGCTGGCCAGTCGGAATGAAGACCTGACCATTACGCTGCGCGGCGAGCGCTATCAGCGCCTGTTTAACGCCGGGCTGAACAGTTTTATTCAGGAAGCACGCCTCCTGGCACGCTTTAATCACCCTGGCCTGTTGCACGTCCTGCGCTTCTGGGAGGAGAACGGCACGGCCTACATGGGCACACTGTTCTACAGCGGCATGACGCTGAAAGCGTGGCAGCAGACCAGCCCGGAGACCATCAACGAAGCGTGGATCCGCCAGCTGTTACCGCCGTTATTCGGGGCGATCAACACCATTCACCGCGCCGGTTATCTGCACCGTGATATTTCGCTGGATAACATCCAGATCCAGGACAACCAGCTGCCGGTGCTGCTCGATTTTGGCTCGGCGCGTAAGGAGATTGGCAATCTCTCCGATGAAATGGAGATCATGCTCAAACCCGGCTATGCGCCCATCGAGCAGTACAGCGAGGAGGGGGACAGCGATCAGGGCCCGTGGACCGATATTTACGCGCTGGGCGCGGTGCTGCATACGCTGATCACCGGTAATCCCCCGCCGGTCAGTGTGGTGCGCTGTATTGAAGATCGCTATCAGCCTCTGAGTTCACTGCGGCCAGAGGGGTATTCCCTGCCGTTACTGCATGCCATTGACCAGGCACTGCAGATGGAGCCCCGGCAGCGACCGCAGTCGGTGGATGAACTGGCGGCGCTGATCGACCTGCCGGTCAGTGAGATGGAGGCGCTGGTGGCCACCGTGCTGGTGCCCCAGGAGGAACCGCTGCAGCTGCCTGACCCGGAACCGGTGGTTCTGGCCGTCAACCCGGCCGCGGGTGCCGCCGAACCCGTGATGCCGCCGCGCGTGGCAAAGCGTCTGTCACGACCGCTGCTGTTACTCAGCGGGCTGGCGGTGATCGCGGTTGCGGCGCTGGTATGGGGGCTGAATCATGACGACAGCGTGCTGCCGGAGCACTCTGCTGCTGCCAGCAACAGTACGCCCGCCGCGACACCCTCCCCGGCCGCTATCCCGGCCAGCGCGCCAGCGATGGCAACGGTGTATCTGAAGTTGAGCAGCGATGAGGCGTTACTGCTGAATGGCAGCGTGATGGAAGTCATGCCAAACACCAGCGGTTACGCCTCACTTAATCTGGCTGCGGGTGATTACCATCTGGAAGTGCGAAGTGCCAGCGGCGTGCGCAGCCAGCAGTTGAAAATCGATCGGGCGGGAACCTGGCTGATTAACCCGGGGCGCTGAGTCTTTATGCCTGTGCATCAGGGAGACCGGTGGTGCGGTCGCCCTGGTGGCACCCTAACCCACCAGCCCGTTATGGCACGCCTGGAGCTCGCGCACCCGCTGAACCAGATCAGTCAGGCAGTCGTCATACATGCCGCGCTGCTTCAGCTCCGTTTCCAGCGAAAACAGATACTGCGCATTGGTGCCTAACGGCCCTTTTGCCTGGGCGATCAGCGGCGCGATGGTTTTCGGGCAGGAGTCTGACTCATACAGGGCGTGGCGCGGATCCATCACAAACACCAGCGCGGTTACAGTCCGGCCATCGTCCAGCGCCAGATCACACCAGGTGGGCAGGTAGCAGCCGGTGATCATCTCACGCTTCCACAGTAGCTCCAGCTCTTCATGCAGCCTGGCTTCCGGCAGACAGAAGGCCAGTCCGGTAGTCTGCCCGCCCTCTTTCAGCGCCAGCATGCGCCCGGGCTGACTGGCCGTACCGCGACCGGCCGTCAGCCGCAGGCAGAAGGCGCGATGCCAGCCCTTCAGCGTGCCGGCGGCCACTTCATCCGCTTCGAATACCGGGTTCCACATCAGTGACCCGTAACCAAAAATCCATACCGGACTGTTATCCGGACGGCAGGCCATGGCCGCTGCCAGCGAGGCGGCACGCTGTTCGCAGGTCCACAACAGCGTTTCTTCAATATCACCAAAGGCCGTTTTGCAGTCCGCCTTTAATAAAAAATCTCGTGTTAACATTGCCCCCTCCCACTCCACTGCTTAACGTCCACGCTGTCCTGACTGAGTCCTTTAACGATCTGATTTTCGCAAAAAATTGAGTGCGATGAATGACCTTATGCATTTCCGCGTGCGCAATCAAGTTTGAAGGCGATCACAAAAGAAAAAAAGTTTCACTTAAGTTTGTCGGCAGCAGGCGCGAAATCTTTACCCTCTGAGCGCCTCCTCCGCCACAAACTGATAAAAAGAACTTTGATTTTTTTGCTAAACCAGTTTAGCTTTTCGGCAGATAATCACTTAAGGATAATGATGATGAGCAATAAAATCTGGGTACTGGGCGATGCGGTAGTAGACCTGCTGCCTGAGGGAGAGACACACCTGTTGAAGTGTCCCGGCGGTGCCCCGGCCAATGTCGCTGTCGGTATTGCCCGCCTGGGCGGCAACAGCGGCTTTATCGGCTGCGTCGGCGACGACCCGTTTGGACGCTTCCTGCAGCAGACGCTGCGCGATGAGAACGTCGATATTGAGCGGATGTATCGCGCACCGGGCCAGCGTACATCAACCGTGCTGGTCAGCCTGGATGCGCAGGGCGAACGCCAGTTTACCTTTATGGTGCGCCCCTCAGCTGACCTGTTTCTCACCGCTGACCGCCTCCCGGCGTTTCGTGCCGGTGAAGGCCTGCACCTGTGTTCCATTGCCCTGAGCGCTGATCCCTCCCGCAGTACGGCCATGGAGGCGATGCGGGCAATTAAAGCGGCAGGAGGCTGGGTGAGCTTCGACCCTAACCTGCGTGAGGATCTGTGGGCAGATGCGACGGAGATGGACGCAGTGCTGGCCAGGGCCTTTGCGCTGGCAGACATTATCAAGCTGTCAGAGGATGAACTCGCTGAACTGACCGGCAATGACGGGCTCTCCGACGGCATCGCGGCATTTACCGCGGCTTATCAGCCATCTCTGCTGCTGGTGACCTGCGGCAGCGAGGGCGTCAGCCTGTGGCAGAACGCTACGGTACAGCACTTCCCCGCTCCGTCAGTGGAGGTGGTCGACACTACGGGAGCGGGCGATGCGTTCGTTGCCGGACTGCTGGCAGCGCTGGCGACGGAAATCGATCCGCTGACTCCCGTCCGCCTTGACCAGGCCATCCAGCAGGCGCAGCGCAGCGGTGCCGCCGCGACCACCGCCAAAGGTGCCATGACCGCCCTGCCGCACGCCGCCGACCTCGCCCGATTCTGATCCCTTCCCCGCACAAATTGCCAACCCGGTCACACTTCCTAAACCGGGTTAGCAAATCTGATTGAACAGCACATTCCTGTTAGCTTACTCTCTGCGTCGAACCGGTTTAGCAAAAACAAAACAATCACACTGGGAACCGTGCAAATGATCACACCTCGTAGACTGGCTGTTGCCATCAGCCTTGCCTTAGCCACCCCGGCAGTCAGTTTCGCCGCCCCGACGCTCACCAGCCTCGAAGCGCGACTGATGGCGATGGAGCAACGCCTGCAAAAAGCAGAAGATCGCGCGGCCACGGCAGAAAACCGTGCCGACGCGGCAGAGCAGAAAATTGTCAGGCTGGAAGCCCGCTCACAGCAGCAGCAAAAGCAACCGCAGCAGGCTACGGCCCCCGTTGCCGCGTCCGCCAGCGTCGCGCCACCCACTGCCGCACCGGTGGCCACCAGCAGGATCGCAGATGGCTTTGAGTTCCACGGCTATGCGCGCTCCGGCCTGATCATGAACGACTCGGCCGCCGGGACGCAAAGCGGCCCCTTCCTGACGCCCGCCGGTGAAACCGGGGGAGCCGTGGGTCGTCTTGGTAATGAAAACAACACCTATGTTGAGCTGAACTTTGAGCACAAACAGCAGCTGGCGAACGGCGCAACAACCCGTTTCAAGGCGATGCTGGCCGACGGACAGCGTGACTATAACGACTGGACCGGCAGCACCACCGAGCTGAACATCCGTCAGGCCTTTGTCGAACTGGGCAATCTGCCAACATTCACCGGTGCGTTTGATAACACCACCCTGTGGGCCGGTAAGCGCTTTGACCGCGATAACTTCGACATTCACTGGCTGGACTCCGACGTGGTGTTCCTCGCCGGGACCGGCGGCGGGATCTATGACGTGCAGTTGACCGACGGCCTGAAGAGCAACTTCTCGCTGTATGGCCGTAATTTTGGTGATATTGAGGCGATTGATAACACCATTCAGAACTACATTGTCACCAGCAACAACTTTGCCGGTCCGTTCCAGCTGATGGTCAGCGGCCTGCGTGCAAAAGATAATGACGAGCGCCTGAACCCCAGCCGTGAAAATGATAATGCGGGGGATACCGGCGTTCATGCCATGCTGGCCCTGCATAACGACAGCTTCTGGGGCCTGCGCGAAGGCACGGCCAAAACCGCCCTGCTGTACGGTCGCGGGCTGGGTGCCGAAGTTAAAGGCGTGGGTTCTGACGGCAACCTGACGCAACAGGCGGAAACCTGGCGTCTGGCCAGCTATGGTGTGACGCCGCTGAATAAGACCTGGAGCTTTGCCCCCGCCGTGCTGGCCCAGACCAGCAGCGACCGTTACGCCGCAGGCGATCACTATCGCTGGGCCACCGTTAACGCGCGGCTGATCCAGGAGATCAATCAGAACTTCGCCCTCGCGTACGAAGGCAGCTATCAGTATATGGATCTCGATCCACAGGGGTACAAAGACCGCCAGGCCGTGTCCGGCAGTTTCTGGAAGCTGACCGTGGCCCCGACCTTTAAAGTGGCCGACATTGGCGACTTCTTTACCCGCCCGGAAATACGCGTCTTCGCCAGCTGGATGGACTGGAACAGCTCGCTTGACCGCTATGCCAGCGACGACTCGTTCGGCAGCAGCGGCTTCAGCGCCGGTGGCGAATGGAACTTTGGTGTCCAGATGGAAACCTGGTTCTGACAGCTTCATCACAATAATGAAAAGGTGACATGATGGATTTTGAAAAAACAGCCCGGGAACTTCTGCCGTTACTGGGTGGACGCGAAAATATCGCCAGCGCCGCGCACTGCGCCACCCGCCTGCGTCTGGTGATGGTCGATGATGAACTCGTGCAGAAAGAGGCCATTGAAGCACTGGACGGAGTGAAAGGGTGTTTCCGCAATGCCGGACAGATGCAGATCATTTTCGGCAGTGGCATCGTCAACAAGGTGCATGCGGCGTTTGTGAAAGAAGCGGGCATTAATGAGTCCAGCAAAAGTGAGGCCGCCGATATCGCCGCGCAAAAGCTGAATCCGTTTCAACGCATAGCGCGCGTACTGTCGAATATCTTCGTGCCGATTATCCCGGCGATTGTCGCTTCGGGCCTGCTGATGGGCCTGCTCGGTATGGTGAAGACTTACGGCTGGGTCGATGCCAGCAGCGCCCTGTTTATCATGCTGGATATGTGCAGCTCGGCGGCGTTTATCATTCTGCCAATCCTGATTGGCTTTACCGCCGCACGAGAATTCGGTGGTAACCCTTATCTTGGGGCTACCCTGGGCGGCATACTGACCCACCCCGCGCTGACCAACGCGTGGGGCGTCGCCAGCGGTTTCCACACCATGAACTTCTTTGGGCTGGAAATTGCGATGATCGGCTATCAGGGCACCGTTTTCCCGGTGCTGCTGGCCGTCTGGTTTATGAGCCACTGTGAAAAACGACTGCGCCGCGTGATCCCCGATGCGCTGGATATCATTCTGACCCCGTTCCTGACCGTGATCATCTCCGGCTTCATCGCCCTGCTGATTATCGGCCCGGCGGGACGGATGCTGGGTGACGGGATCTCACTGGTTCTCAGCACGCTGATTGCCCATGCGGGCTGGCTGGCGGGGCTGCTGTTCGGCGGGCTGTACTCGGTGATTGTGATCACCGGTATTCACCACAGCTTCCATGCTATTGAGGCCGGGCTGCTGGGCAACCCGTCAATTGGCGTTAACTTCCTGCTGCCGATCTGGTCAATGGCCAACGTGGCCCAGGGGGGCGCATGTCTGGCGGTATGGTTTAAAACCCGGGATATCAAGGTGCGCAGTATCGTACTGCCCTCAGCGTTTTCTGCCATGCTGGGTATTACCGAAGCGGCCATTTTTGGCGTGAACCTGCGCTACATCAAGCCCTTTATTGCCGGGCTGGTCGGCGGTGCGCTGGGCGGAGCCTGGGTGGTGACGATGCACGTCAATATGACGGCGGTTGGCCTGACTGCCCTGCCGGGGATGGCTATCGTGCAGGCCAGCTCCCTGCTCAACTATCTGATCGGCATGGTGATCGCCTTTGGTACAGCATTCGTACTGTCCCTGCTGTTGAAAATTAAATTTGAGGTGAAAGCATGAGTGAAGCCCACCTGTTAAAACAGGCGCTGCGGTCGGTAATCTCCGGCCAGCAGCGGGCCGCCGCGGATCGCCACCGCCCGGTATGGCACCTGGCCCCACCGGTCGGGCTGATGAACGATCCGAACGGCTTTATCCACTTCGACGGGCGCTATGTGCTTTGCTACCAGTGGAACCCGATGGCCTGCGCACACGGTGCCAAGTTCTGGGGCCAGTGGAGCTCAGAGGATCTGGTGAACTGGCGGCACGAGCCGATCGCGCTGGTCCCCTCGGAGCCCTGGGAGAGTCACGGCTGCTATTCCGGCAGCGCGGTGGATAACGCGGGTGTGCTGACGCTGCTCTACACCGGTAACGTTAAGTTTGCCGACGGCAGCCGCACCGCCTGGCAGTGCCTGGCCACCCGCGATGAACACGGCGAGTATCAAAAACACGGGCCGGTACTGGCACTGCCGGAGGGATACACCGGCCACGTGCGCGACCCGAAGGTGTGGCAGCACGAAGGCCAGTGGTACATGGTGCTGGGCGCACAGAATCTTGCGTCCGAGGGGAAAGTGCTGCTGTTCCGTTCCCCCGATCTGCACCAGTGGACGTCGCTGGGTGAGATCGCTGGCAGCCAGCTTAACGGACTGGGTGATTTCGGCTATATGTGGGAGTGCCCTGACCTGTTTGAACTCAGCGGCACCGCAGTGCTGGTGGTCTGCCCGCAGGGGCTGCCTGCAGAGACCTGGCGCTGGCGTAATACCTTCCAGAGCGGCTATTTTTGTGGCCGCTTTGACTATGACAGCGCGCAGTTTCAACACGGCGAGTTTCATGAGCTTGATCACGGCTTCGAATTTTATGCGCCGCAGACCTGCCTCAGTGCCGACGGCCGCCGTCTGATGATGGGCTGGATGGGGATCCCCGACGGGGATGAGTTCTTCCAGCCGACCCGCGACAACGGCTGGATGCACACCATGACCTGCCCGCGCGAACTGACGCTGCGCGGCGATCGGCTGGTTCAGCACCCCGCCCGCGAACTGCAGCAGCTGCGCTCGCGGGAGAGGAGCCTCGCGGGTCCTGCCGGGACACTGCCGCCGCTGGATATCGACAGTGCCGAGATAGAAATGACGATCAGCGGTACGTGCCAGGCGGATTTTGCCGGAGCTCTGCATCTCAGCGTTAACGCACAGGGGTTAACGTTACAACGTCACAATTTACGCAGCGGAAAACCGGAAGAGCGTTACTGGCAGGGAGAGGTAAAGACTCTGCGTGTGCTGTGCGATCGCTCAAGCGTGGAAATCTTCATCAACGACGGCGAGGCTGTGATGTCATCGCGCTATTTCCCGTCACCGCAGCCGCAGCTGCGCTTTGCCGGTACGGGGCAGATCGGGCTGCGTCACTGGAGCTTGCGGCAATGCGTGATAGAATAAGCCGATGAACCCTCAGCCCTAAGCCACTGTGACTAAAAACAAACGCATCACCATTAACGATATTGCCCGGCTGGCGGGCGTCTCTAAATCCACGGCCAGCCTGGTCCTCAATGGCCGTGGAAAAGAGCTGCGCGTGGCTGAAGCCACCCGCGAACGCGTGCTGGAGATTGCCCGCCAGCAGCACTATCAGCCAAGCATTCACGCGCGCGCCCTCAACTCCGCCCGCAGCCATACCCTCGGGCTGGTGGTGCCTGAAATGACCAACCAGGGCTTTGCCCGCTTTTCACACGAGCTGGAGATGCTGTGCCGGGATGCCGGCCTGCAGCTGCTGATTGCCTGTACGGCAGAAAACGCCAGTCAGGAAACCCTGGCGGTCAACAATCTGATCCAGCGGCAGGTAGACGGCCTGATCGTCGCCTCCAGCCAGCTGAACGATACCGAGTATCAGAAAATTAACCAGCAGCTGCCGGTGGTGCTGTTTGACCGCCATCTGGGCGAGTCCAGCCTGCCGCTGGTGATCACCGATGCCACCGGTCCTACCGCCACTCTGATGGAAGGTGTGGCGCGTCAGGGCTATGAGGAGATCTATTTCTTTGGCGGACAGCCGCGCATCTCCCCTACCCGCGACCGCCTGGCGGGCTTTCGCCTTGGGCTGGAGCGCGCCGGGGTCGCCGTTAAACCTGAGTGGATTATGCACGGTCACTACCACGCCAGCTCAGGCTATGAGATGTTCGCGGAACTGTACGCGCGGCTGGGCCGCGTGCCGCAGGCGCTATTCTGCGCCGCCTGCGGCCTGCAGGAGGGCGTACTGCGCTACCTCAGCCAGCACGACCTGCTGAACACGCCGATGCACCTGAGCAGCTTCGACGACCACTATCTGTATGATGCCCTGTCGGTGCGCATTGATACCGTCGCTCAGGATGAACGGATGCTGGCCTGGAACTGCTTTGAAATGGTCACACAGCTGATAGATGAACAGACGCCGGAGGTGACCCAGCGCTGGCTGCCTGCCCGCCTGAAATGGCGGCGGGCCGTCGCCGCAGTCTGACGGCCAGCACCAGGGCGCGCTGCACTGTGCGCCCTTACTTTTTATGCCACTTATCGTCATCCCCCTTCTGGTACTGGTGTTTCACCGCCGCCCAGGCGACCTTGTGCGCCACCTCCTCGCGTGAGTCATCACCGCGCCGGTCCTGACGCTCTTTATACTGATCCCAGGCGCTGTTAAACGCTTCCAGATAGATGTCCTGCGCGTGGGCGGGCAGGACATGTCTGACGCTGTCGGGTAACGCGCTGCGATTGTCATAAGGCATGGTTTCTCTCCTCTCAGTGTCTGATGTAAGCCTGGTACAACTGCCTTTTTTTTCAAGTACGGACTTTACACCGCAATATAGCATTCTGGTGCTATAAGGCCTTATTTCAGCCTTTATCACATTGAGTTAGCGTACTTCCCTGCTTCCATTAATTTTTTTATTCTAATAAAGTCGGATGATTTTCATTACGATAGGAACTTAAGAGGAATAAATAGCGGGTAGATGCACTTTTTTAAGTCAAACCGTAAAAGGACGTAAATTTCTTCAGTTTTGGCGAAAAAAAGGTTATACTTTCGCCACTTGTCTTTCATATTGTCAGACTATGTTTAACAGACCCGTGGCAGAATCTGCTATTTCCGGGTCCACAGGATACAAGATAAGGAGCGTTTGCCTATGAGTGCGCAAGAGAGCAGTAAAACCCGCCACACCGAGTATTCCCTCATCTTACCTGTCGCTGCATTAATCATATTATGGTTCTGGGGTAACACCGCTACCTTCTCCCTGGTCGTCGTCATTAACCTGATTGCCCTCGTTGCGATCCTCAGCAGCGCCTTCAGCGTCGTCCGTCACGCTGACGTACTGGCACACCGCCTGGGCGAACCCTACGGCTCCCTGATCCTCAGTCTTTCCGTTGTTATCCTTGAAGTCAGCCTGATTTCCGCATTGATGGCCACCGGTGACGCTGCCCCGGCGCTGATGCGCGATACGCTCTACTCGATCATTATGATTGTGACCTGCGGACTGGTGGGCGCGGCGCTGCTGCTCGGCGGACGCAAATTTGCCACACAGTATGTGAACCTGGCCGGGGTAAAACAGTACCTGATTGCCATCTTCCCGCTGGGGATTATCGTCCTGGTGTTCCCGAACGCCCTGCCCGGCGGTAATTTCACCGTAATGCAGGCGCTGCTGGTCTCGGGGATCTCCGCCGCGATGTACTGGGTTTTCCTGCTGATTCAGACCAAAACGCACCAGAGCCTGTTTGTCTATGAGCATGAGGACGAAGGGGACGACCCGCACCACGGCAAACCTTCGGCCCACTCCAGTACCTGGCACACCGTGTGGCTGCTGATTCATCTGGTTGCGGTGATTGCGGTCACCAAGATGAACGCCAATACGCTGGAGTCGCTGCTGACCGAACTGAAAGCCCCGGAACAGTTTACCGGGTTCCTGGTCGCACTACTGATCCTCTCCCCTGAAGGGCTGGGAGCCATCAAAGCGGTACTGGCTAATCAGGTACAGCGTGCGATGAACCTGTTCTTCGGCTCCGTGCTGGCGACGATTTCCCTGACGGTACCGGCCGTGACGCTGATCGCCACCCTGACCGGGCAGCAGCTGATCTTTGGTCTTGAGCCGCCGCAGATGGTGGTGATGATTGCCGCGCTGCTGCTGTGTCAGATTTCGTTCTCGACCGGGCGTACCAATGTGCTGAACGGCGCCGCGCATCTTGCGCTGTTTATTGCCTACCTGATGACAATCATGCTGTAAGTCTTCGTGGCATAAGAAAGGGGCGGGCCGGTCTTATGACCGGCCCGCCCCTTTCATACATTCTGATTACTGGGCCTGATACTCCAGAGTATGCCCGCTACCCGTCAGCGTCAGCGTCATCCCGCTCAGCCTGACCTCTGCACCCCTTGTCAGCACAGCAGATAACGTCTGCTCCCACTGGTTAAGCTGCGGATCGCTGCACATCATGCGTGTCGAGGCCAGCTGCGGCACACTCAGACGCCCCTGCTCCAGCTTACCCTGACCGAAGAAGCGATTACACATCACGCCGCTCACCTTCAGATCCTCACCAAAACCAATACCCGGCTTCATGCCCTGATGTGGCGTGACGGCCTGTCCGTCAACGGCACTCAGCGTAAACAGGCGGTTAGCTAACTGGGCGGCGTCCGGCGCGTCAGCGCGGGTCTGCGCATTGCTGCATCCGTTCAGGGCCAGGGCGCCCGCGAGTAATAAGATGATTTTTTTCATAGAAACTCCTTAAATTACTTTTCCATTGTAGGTCAAAAAAAGCGGTAGATTCAGGCGGGGTACAGCGCAGAAAAAAGGCGGGCCCGTTTGCTGGCCCGCCTGAGGATAAGGTAAAATTAGTTGCTGGTATCCAGTTCAGCAAAGCTTTTGACCAGGTCATCAATCGCTTTCATCTGCACCAGGAACGGTTCCAGTTTGTCCAGCGGCAGCGCGGAAGGACCGTCGCATTTCGCATTGGCCGGGTCCGGGTGCGCTTCAATAAACAGGCCAGCTATGCCAACGGCCATGCCGGCACGCGCCAGCTCGGAGACCTGGGCACGACGGCCGCTGGAGGCCGAACCCATCGGGTCGCGGCACTGCAGGGCATGGGTCACATCGAAGATCACCGGGCTGCCGTTAGAGACTTGCTTCATGACGTTAAAGCCCAGCATGTCGACCACCAGATTGTCATAACCGAAGTTAGCACCGCGATCGCACAGGATCACCTGGTCATTGCCACCTTCCGCAAACTTATCCACGATATTGCCCATCTGCCCGGGGCTGACGAACTGCGGCTTCTTGATATTGATCACCGCGCCGGTTTTCGCCATCGCTTCCACCAGATCGGTCTGACGCGCAAGGAAGGCCGGGAGCTGGATAACATCCACCACATCCGCCACGGCCTGCGCCTGGCTGGCTTCATGCACGTCAGTGATGATTTTCACCCCGAATGCCTGCTTGATCTCCTGGAAGATTTTCATGCCCTCTTCCAGGCCCGGGCCACGGTATGAATGAATAGAGGAGCGGTTGGCTTTATCAAACGAGGCTTTGAACACGTAAGGAATACCCAGTTTCTGAGTAACCGTGACGTAGTGTTCGCAGATACGCATAGCCAGATCGCGCGATTCCAGCACGTTCATGCCACCAAACAGGACGAACGGCAGATCGTTTGCGACCTTGATATCACCAATGCTAACCACTTTTTGTTTCATATCTTCGCCTTTATAGAGTTCACTTCAGTTAGTGAAGGGTAATCTGTTTCTGTTCTATTGAGTGAATCTGCACTTTGATCATTTCGCTGATCGGATCTTCCGGACACTGCTCAACGAAGTAAGTTAAATCGCTCAGCGCCACGTGATCGCACTCCAGCTGGGCAAAAATCAGCCCCCGATCGCGAATCTCATACGGATCTTCCGGGTCCATCTGCACCAGCACCTGGCTGACGTGCAGCGCCATCTCCATCTGCTTCTCATCCATCAGGGCCGATTTCAGCGTATCCAGCATTTTACGCAACACCATCAGCGGCTCGGCCTCCTGCAGATCGTCATCATAGAGTTCGGCAACCGGCCCGATGTTGCCCTTCAGCCACACTTCCAGCGTGTGTTCATCCAGGGTTTCACCATCGAACGGGTTAATTAACCACATGTCTTCATCTACCCATTCGGCACGCAGGATCAGCTGCGTGGGGAAGATCACCGGGAACAGGGGTAAATCAAGCTTATCGGCGATATGCAGGAAAATCACCCCCAGCGAGGCGGCTGTTCCCTGACGGCTTTTCAATACGTTATCCAGCCACAGCATATCAGACAGGCGATAAACCCCGCTGGCACCGCCAAAACCCCAGCGGCCCCAGAACAGTTCAATCAGCTGCTCAACCTGTAAATCCGCAGCCAGATCTGACGAAATTTCAGTCCGTGCTTCGGTCACCAGCGCCGATAACTGCTTTCTGACCTCTTCTGCCGGGAAATCGCTGCGAATGGCCAGCGATGCGGTAATCACCGCCTCACTCAGCGGCGCAGCGGTAAAATCAAAATCAGCGATAGACGTCATACAAACCCCAGCAGTGGCATTTTAGTTGTGGCGAGATACACGATGGCCACAATGGCGACTAAGGCCACAATGAAGGCTATCCAGCGCACTTTTTGCGCGCGTGGGCGACGCCCTAAAGCAATAAAACCCAGCACGATATAGATGATAACGCCAAACAGCTTCTCAGTCAGCCAGTTACCTTGTGGGCTGAACGGATAAAAATGGGTGATCGCCACCAGCAGCGCGCCTGACAGCAGCAGCAGCGTATCATTAAGATGGGGAATAATCCGCACCCAGCGGCGCTGCAGCAGGGAGGAGTGCGTCTGAAGCCAGTAAAAGCGCAGCACAAACATCAGCAGTGTGATCGCGACGGTGAACAGATGGAACTGTTTCAGCGGAAGATACCAGCCAGCCATAAATTTCCTTATTTACCTTGATGTTGTCCGAGTGTCACACGGTCATTGCCGCCATAATCCTGACAGGTTTCCACGGCGTGAAAATGGTGCTCACGCAGTATGTCCCGCACCTGCTCACCCTGCTGCCAGCCGTGTTCCAGCAGCAGCCAGCCGTTCTGACTCAGGTATGAGCCTGCCTGTGCAGCAATCATTTTAATATCGGCCAGGCCGTGATCGTCTGCGACCAGCGCACTGGCGGGTTCGAAACGCACGTCGCCCTGCGCCAGATGGTCATCGGCGGCATCAATGTACGGCGGATTACTGACGATGACGGCATACTGCTGGTCGGCCAGCGCAGAAAACCAGTGACTTTGCAGGAAGGTCGCGTTGGGTAGCGCCAGTTGGTGGGCGTTATGCTGTGCCAGCGCGACGGCCGCAGGAATGCGATCCACGCCGGTAATCTGACAGTCACGACGTTCGCTGGCCAGCGCCAGCGCTATCGCCCCGGTACCGGTGCCCAGGTCCAGGATCTGACAGCCCGCGACGGGCAACCGCGCCAGCGCCTGTTCCACCAGCATTTCGCTGTCCGGGCGCGGGATCAGCGTATCGGGCGACACCGTCAGCGACAGGGACCAGAACTCACGTTCTCCGGTCAGGTACGCCACTGGTTCGCCCGCTGCCCGGCGGGCAAGCAGCGCATCCAGCTGTACCTGTTGCTCTGCCGTCAGCAGCGCATCGTCAAAGGCAATCAGCCAGGCACGGGATCGACCGGTCACTTTCCCCAGCAGGATCTCAGCATCCCGCTTCGGACTGTCGCTGTCAGGTAGTTGAGCGATGGCCTGACGCCGCCATGCGCGGATCTGCACTACTCGTTCCCGGCGAGGGCGGCCAGCTGATCGGCCTGATATTCCTGCACGATTGGCTCAATCAGCGCATCCAGCTTCCCTTCCATCGCCTCGTCGAGACGGTAGATAGTCAGATTGATACGGTGATCGGTCACACGTCCCTGCGGGAAGTTATAGGTGCGGTTACGATCTGAACGATCGCCGCTGCCCAGCAGGTTGCGGCGCGTAGACGACTCCTGCTCCTGACGGCGCGCCATCTCTGCGGCTCGAATACGCGATCCCAGTACGCCGAGTGCTTTTGCTTTGTTTTTATGCTGGGAACGTTCGTCCTGACATTCCACCACAATGCCGGTCGGCAGGTGGGTAATACGGATGGCGGAATCGGTGGTGTTAACGTGCTGCCCCCCCGCTCCGGACGAACGGAAGGTATCAATTTTCAGATCGGACGGGTTAATTTCCGGCAGTTCGGCTTCCGGGACTTCCGGCAGCACGGCGACGGTGCAGGCCGAGGTGTGAATGCGTCCCTGAGACTCGGTTTCCGGGACGCGCTGCACGCGGTGACCACCGGACTCGAACTTCAGCCGGCCGTAAGCGCCTTCGCCGATCACTTTCGCAATCACTTCTTTATAGCCGCCGTGTTCACCTTCATTGGCGCTCATCACCTCCACCCGCCAGCGGCGTGATTCGGCGTAACGGCTGTACATGCGGAACAGGTCTCCGGCAAAGATCGCCGCTTCGTCACCGCCGGTTCCAGCGCGAATTTCCAGATAGCAGTTACGCTCATCGTCAGGATCTTTCGGCAGTAACAGCACCTGTAACTGCTGCTCAAGGGCTTCACTGGCCGTACGTGCTTCTTTCAGCTCTTCCTGAGCCATCTCGCGCATTTCCAGGTCATCGAGCATCATTTCAGCGGTCTCAATATCTTCCTGGGTTTGCTGCCACTGACGGAAACACTGACTGACGTCGGTTAGCTGGGCATATTCACGGGAGAGCGCACGAAAACGATCCTGATCGGCAATCACGCCGGCATCACCCAGCATGGCCTCCACTTCCTCGTGGCGCTCCTGCAAGGCTTCCAGTTTGGCAACAATAGAAGGCTTCATTCGTATTATTTTACCTTGTAAAAAAGAGGCTTGAAACGCTATTCCAGCCCGAGGCTGTCGCGTAAAATTTGCAGGCGTTCGCCATCACCATCACGGGCGGCCTGCTGAAGAGATTTGGTTGGGGCGTGGATCAGACGGTTGGTCAGCTTATGGGCCAGGTCACGCAACACCTCTTCGGCATTACCGCCCTGCTGGAGAGCGGCAATAGCGCGCGCTTCCAGTTCTGCCCGCACCTGTTCCGCCTGTGAGCGGTAATCGCGGATGGTTTCAACGGCGCTCTGCGCCCGCAGCCAGGACATAAATTCGCTGCTTTCCTGCACCACGATGGTTTCAGCCTGCACGGCGGCGGCCTGGCGCTGGGCCATGTTGCTTTCAATAATCGCCTGCAGATCGTCCACGCTGTAGAGGTAGGCGTTAGGCAGTTTGCCCACTTCCGGCTCGACGTCACGCGGTACGGCAATATCGACCAGCAGCATGGGCTGGTTGCGACGCTGCTTCAGCGCACGCTCCACCATCCCTTTGCCGATAATCGGCAGCGGGCTGGCGGTTGAACTGATAATAATGTCGGCTTCAGCCAGACGGGCGTCGATCTCCGGTAGACTGATCACTTCGGCCCCAACTTCATCTGCCAGCGCCTGGGCACGTTCCCGGGTGCGGTTAGCAATCATCAACTTCTTCACTTTGTGCTGATGCAGATGCCGGGCGGCCAGCTCGATGGTTTCCCCTGCCCCGACGAGCAGGACGTTCACCGTCGAGAGAGATTCAAAAATCTGCCGCGCCAGCGTACAGGCGGCAAAAGCCACTGACACGGCGCTGGCACCGATCTCGGTTTCGGTTCGCACGCGTTTGGCTACGGAGAAGGACTTCTGGAACATGCGCTCCAGCTCGCTGGAAAGCGAGTGGCCGCGCTGGGAATCGGCAAAGGCTTTTTTCACCTGACCGAGAATTTGCGGTTCACCCAGCACCAGCGAGTCCAGCCCGCTGGCAACGCGCATCAGATGGCTGACCGCGTCGTTATCATGGTGCCAGTAAAGGCTTTTGCGCACTTCATCAACACTCAGCTTGTGGTAATCACACAGCCAGGTCACCAGTTGCTCTTGCAGGTTTTCCTGCTCCCCGACGCTCAGATACAGCTCGGTTCGGTTACAGGTAGACAGCACAACGCCGCCCTGTACCAGCGGCTGTGCCAGCAGGCTTTCCAGCGCCTGTTCCAGCGTGTCTGGCGAGAACGTAACACGTTCACGCAGCGCCACAGGTGCCGTTTTATGATTGATGCCGAGAGCCAGTAACGTCATGGTACCAGGTTGGGGTTATCCCACAGTTGATAGGGTTTTGTGTGGCGCATTCTACAAGATGCGCGGGATCAATTAAAGTCATGGTTGGCCTATCCCTGTAACAAGATATACCTCTTGTCGATCAAATGAGACAATTTGCACATTGACGCGGCCGTTTTAGCTGGTTAGCGTGGTCGGTTGATGACGGCATGTATGCCGAACTGAGTCTGAGGAGCTGACCTGATGTTGTTAATGCCGAATCGCCGCCTGCTGCGGCTTCTTCCCCTTGCTGCCGTGGTACTGGCTGGCTGTGTCACGCCGGAATCTGCACAGAAACCCGGGCAGAGCCCGACATCACCCCAGTGGCGTGAACACCAGCAGGCCGTGGAAAAAATCACGCAGTATCAGACCCGCGGTGCCTTTGCCTACCTCTCTGACCGGCAGAAAGTTTACGCCCGTTTTAACTGGCAGCAGACTGCCCCAGACCGCTACCGCCTGCTGCTGACCAATCCGCTGGGCAGCACCGAGCTGCAGCTCGATCAGCAGGGTCAGGTGGCACAGATTGTCGATAACAAAGGCAAACGTTATGTCAGCAACGACGCGGCGAAGATGATCTCTCAGCTCACCGGCATGAGCATTCCACTGGATAACCTGCGTCAGTGGATCCTCGGCCTGCCGGGCGATGCGAAGGATTACACCCTGGATGACCAGTACCGCCTGCGTGAAGTGAACTACAGCCAGGACGGTAAACAGTGGAAAGTGACCTATCAGGGCTACGACAGCCAGCAAACGCCGCAGCTGCCGTCAAATCTTGAACTGCGCGAAGGCGACCAGCGCATCAAACTGAAGATGGACAGCTGGACCGTAAAATGATCACAACCTGGCCTGCCCCGGCAAAGCTGAACCTTTTTCTCTACATCACCGGCCGTCGCCCTGACGGCTATCACGACCTGCAGACCCTGTTTCAGTTTCTGGACTACGGCGATACGCTGACGATTGAAGCCAATGACAGTGGCGAACTACAGCTGCTGACCCCGGTCGACGGCGTGCCCGATGCGCAGAACCTGATTGTGCGGGCGGCAGAACTGCTGCGCACCCAGGCCCGGGCGCAGGGTGTGCTGCCGGTAACGGCGGGAGCCACGCTGGCCGTTGAGAAGCGCTTACCCATGGGCGGTGGCCTCGGCGGGGGTTCCTCCAATGCGGCCACGGTGCTGGTAGCGCTCAACCACCTGTGGCAAACCGGCTTCAGTTTTCAACAGCTGGCAGACTTTGGCCTGCAGCTGGGTGCGGACGTCCCGGTTTTTGTGCAGGGTTTTTCCGCCTTTGCCGAAGGCGTTGGCGAACAGCTCACCCCCGTTTCCCCGGCGGAAAAGTGGTATCTGGTGATGCACCCGGGCGTCAGCGTCGCCACCCCGCTGGTGTTTAACGATCCCGACCTGAGCAGAAATACGCCGAAACGCGAAATCAGCGCGTTATTAGCGAGCAATTTCCGCAATGATTGTGAGGCAGTAGTAAGAAATCGTTTTCGCGAGGTTGAACAGCTTGTTTCCTGGCTGCTAGAATACGCGCCGTCGCGCCTGACTGGAACGGGTGCTTGCGTGTTTGCTGAATTCGACACCGAGTACGCCGCACGCCAGGTGCTTGAGCTGGCCCCGAAAAATCTGCAGGGGTTTGTTGCGCGAGGTGTTAATATCTCGCCGCTGCACCGCAGACTTTCTGGGCAAATGAGTTGATGTGACAGTGTCACTCCTGTTCCGGACGCTGCACAGCTGCTCTATATGACACACACCCGTATGAAACCGTAAGCGGTATTCCGCCCAGTGCCGCTAACGATATTTCATTCTCTGGACGCAAAGCCTGAGGTTCCTCTCGTGCCTGATATGAAGCTTTTTGCTGGTAACGCCACCCCCGAACTAGCACAACGTATTGCCAACCGCCTTTACACCAGCCTGGGCGACGCCGCCGTCGGTCGTTTCAGCGATGGTGAAGTGAGCGTACAAATTAACGAAAATGTACGCGGTGGTGATATTTTCATCATCCAGTCCACCTGTGCCCCCACCAATGACAACCTGATGGAACTGGTTGTGATGGTTGACGCCCTGCGCCGTGCCTCTGCGGGTCGTATCACTGCCGTTATTCCTTACTTTGGCTATGCACGTCAGGACCGCCGCGTGCGCTCTGCCCGTGTGCCTATCACCGCGAAGGTCGTTGCTGACTTCCTGTCCAGCGTCGGTGTTGACCGCGTTCTGACCGTGGATCTCCACGCAGAACAGATTCAGGGCTTCTTTGATGTCCCGGTTGATAACGTATTTGGTAGCCCGATCCTGCTTGAAGATATGCTGCAGATTGGCCTGGTGAACCCGATTGTGGTTTCCCCGGACATCGGCGGCGTGGTTCGTGCCCGCGCTATCGCGAAACTGCTGAACGACACCGATATGGCCATTATCGATAAGCGCCGTCCGCGTGCCAACGTATCTCAGGTGATGCATATCATCGGTGATGTTGCCGGCCGTGACTGTGTGCTGGTTGACGATATGATCGATACCGGTGGCACCCTGTGCAAAGCAGCGGAAGCGCTGAAAGAGCGTGGCGCTAAACGCGTGTTCGCCTATGCGACTCACCCGATCTTCTCAGGTAACGCAGTTGAAAATCTGCGTAACTCAGTAATTGATGAAGTCGTGGTCTGCGATACCATCCCGCTGCCGGAAGAGATTAAAGCGCTGCCAAACGTGCGTACCCTGACCCTGTCAGGCATGCTGGCTGAAGCGATCCGTCGTATCAGTAACGAAGAATCGATTTCTGCGATGTTTGAGCACTAATCACGGCGTGACCGGGCTGGCCTCTGGCCCGTCAGGTCAGGCTGCATAAAAGGGGACAGGCTCACGCCTGTCCCCTTTTTATTGACTCAGTGCAATATGCTCTGCCAGGTAATCGATCAGCACCCGCAGCTTGGGTAAAAGATGGCGATTTCCCGGCCACAGCAGTGAAAACTGCCCTCCCGCCCGGATAGAGTCGTCCAGCACGCTGCACAGTTCGCCACGCTGCAGGGCGTCTGCAATGGCAAAATCCGGCACGTAAATCAGCCCCAGCCCGCGCCGGGCAGCAGAAATTTTCGCTTCCAGATTATTGAAAACCAGCGGCCCGGACGGCGTCTGCGGCTGCCCTTTGCCACCGTCAAACTGCCACGGCTGGATCTGACCATTGCCGGAAAAGCGATACAGCAGGCAGGTGTGCTGCGCGAGATCGGCGGGAACGCGCGGGGTGCCGCGCTGACGTAAATAGCCGGGCGACCCGACAACGCGAAAACGAAATCCGCCCATCCTGCGCGCCTTCAGCCGGGAATCAGCAAAGTCCCCGCTGCGCAGCACTGCGTCATAACCCTCGCCGATCACGTCGACCAGCCGGTCATTAAAATCAAGATCCAGCTCGATTTCGGGATACTGCCGGGTAAAGCCGGGCAGCAGCGGCAGCAGCAGGTGATAGCCTGTCGCCGGCAAGCTGAGACGCAGCCGGCCACGGGGTGCGGCCATCAGCTTCGACAGCTCCTGCTCCGCCTCTTCCAGTTCGGCCACAATGCGCTGGCTGCGCTCAAAAAACAGCTGTCCCTCCTCAGTCAGACTCAGGCTGCGCGTGCTGCGGTTAAACAGGCTGACGCCGAGACCGGCCTCCAGCCGGGCGACGCTTTTGCCAATCGCCGACGGCGACACGCCCAGCCGTTCGGCGGCTGCCACAAAGCTGCCCAGCTGCGCGGCTTTCACAAACGCATTCAGACCACTCAGACTCTCCACACTGCTCATCAGAGACTTTTTGTCCTTTATCTGCGGCCATCTGGCCTGTTTATCGACGGATACTGCCAATTTATCCTGCTTACCTGTCTGAATAAAGTGGAGTATGCAAGATGAGTTACCTGACACTGTCGTCACCACGTGGCCGCCTGAGTCTGCTGGCGGTATGCAGTGCCGCGCTGATGCTGCCCCTGAGCTTTTCGGCCGGGGTCATTGCCACCCCGGCTATGGCCCTGCAGCCGGGGGCATCGCCTCTGGCACTCAGCTGGATCACCAATGCCTTCCTGCTCAGCTTTGGCAGCCTGCTGATGGCGGCAGGCAGCCTGGCCGACCGCTACGGCCGCAAGCGGCTGTTTATCAGCGGCGTCAGCTTCTTTACGCTGCTGTCGCTGATGAGCAGCTGGGTGCCCTCGCTCGTCTGGCTGGACGTGATAAGAGCGCTGCAGGGGGCCGCCGCAGCGGCGGCACTGGCCGGCGGTGCTGCGGCGCTGGCCAGTGCGTTTGACGGCGAAGAACGGGCACGGGCCTTCAGCCTGCTGGGCACCAGCTTTGGCACGGGCCTGGCCGCCGGGCCAGTGATCGCGGGTAGCCTGATGGCGCTGGCGGGCTGGCACAGCGTCTTCCTCTGCTGCGCCCTGTTCGGCGTGCTGGCTCTCGTTACCGGCCTCCGTGCCCTGCCAGAGTCGCGGGACCCCGCTGCCGCTGCACCGGACTGGCCCGGTATTATTACCTTCAGCGCCACGCTGACGCTGTTTACCTGGGGGATGTTGCAGCTGGCTGACGACAGCCGCGAGTCGCTGGCCCCCACGTTACTGTTTGCCTCCCTGGCCGCAGGCCTGCTGTTTATCGGTATTGAACGCCGCAGCGCCCGACCCATGCTGGATCTCAGCCTGTTTCGCTATGGTCGTTTTGTCGGGATCCAGCTGCTACCGGTGGCCACCTGCTACTGTTTTGTTGTCCTGCTGGTGCTGCTGCCGCTGCGCTTTATGGGGTATTACGGCGTTGATGCACTGACCACGGGCCTGCTGATGCTGCCCCTCTCCCTGCCGATGCTGGTCATGCCGTCACTGGCCGTCATTCTGTCCCGGCGCATCCCGCCCGGCACCCTCTGCTGCGCGGGGCTGGTTATGGCCGCTGCCGGCATTGGCCTGCTCTCCCTGGTCACCCCGCACAGTTCGCTGCCGCTGACGCTGCTGGCCATGCTGCTCACCGGGATCGGCAGCGGTCTGCCCTGGGGGCTGATGGATAATCTGTCGGTCAGCGTAGTCCCGCCAGAGCGCGCCGGGATGGCGACCGGGATTTTCAGCACGGTGCGGGTGGCAGGCGAAGGCGTGGCGCTGGCCAGCGTCAGTATGCTGTTCAGCCAGCTGCTCATACATCAGCTGGCCGCGCGGGGCGGATCGCCGGAAAGCGCGCGCCTGCTGGCCAGTTACCATCTTTCCGGGCTGTCGCTTCTGCCGCTGGCCGAGCAGGCTTTTCAGCAGCTGCTGTGGGTGCTGATGGCCCTCACCCTGCTGTGTGCTGTAGCAATCTGGCGCTGCCTGTTGCCTGCACGTCCAGAGCTTTCTGGTAATGATTAATTTTTTACTGGAACGCTTCAGCGCCCCCTGTTGGTGAGTATTTTTTAGTGATATTTTGCTGTCATTGCTCACCCAGGAATAATCCTAGAATGCGTCTTGACGTCTACACGCTGTTTGTCTGCGAACTGTATGTGCTGGCTTTTCTCGGCATTATCATGGTCTTCGCCTGGCGCGGAGCGCAGTACAACCGGGTTCTGGGGTTTAACTGCCTCTCGCTGCTGTTAAGTATTGTGGCGGTCGGCCTGAGCAGCCTGCGCAGCTCCGGCATGATGTTTCTGCCCATCGTGGTGGGTAATCTGCTGATCCTTTGCGCTTACGGACTTCAGCTGAATGCGTTCCGGGCGCTGCGTGGCGCACGCTTCAGCTGGCTGTGGATCATGAGTCTGACGCTGTGGGCCGGGCTGTGCCTGCTTCCGGGCTTCTATTATTCCCTGTCGTCGCGCATCCTGTTAAGCGCCCTGCTGTGCATGCTCTTCACCTCAGCGATGATTCATGAGCTACAACGTGCGCGGTCTTTGCTGCCGGTCACCTGGTGGCCTGCGCAGCTGCTGCTGGGCATTCATCTGACATTTAACGTGACGCGGGCGCTGCTGGACGGCGGTATCCCCAGCCCGCTGCACGGCGCGATCGGCGGTTCGACCTTCTCGGTCTATGTGATTCTGGAGTCTATTCTGGTGGTGATTGGCCTGAGCTTTACAATGATGGCGATGGTCAATGAGCGTACGCAGATTGTCTATCGCCAGGCTTCGCTGCTTGACCCTCTGACCGGCGTGTGGAACCGCCGTGCCCTGTTCGAAAAAACGCGCCAGCTGGCCACCAGCGGGCGCTGCAGCCAGCAGCCGCTGGCAGTGATGCTGTTCGACCTTGATCATTTTAAAACCATCAACGACCGGTTCGGTCACTCACAGGGCGACCGGGTACTGACGGACTTCTGTCGTCAAGTGGCCGGACAGCTGCCGCCTGACAGCTATTTTGCCCGCCTGGGGGGCGAAGAGTTTGCCGCCGTGGTGATGTGTTCCGAAGAAGAGTGCGTGCAGGTGGCGGAGCGCATTCGCCAGGCGGTGGAGCACTCCTGCCCGGAGAACGTCCGATACAGCGTCAGCATTGGGGTGGCTAGCTGCAGCCCGGAACGTGAGAACATTGAAAATCTGATGACGGCAGCCGACGAGGCACTGTATCAGGCGAAGGCAGCAGGAAGGAATCAGGTGAAAACGTTTGGTGAGACTTTAAGCGGTCTGGAGGGACGTTTTCTGGCTGGATAAGAGGCTACCAGTCCCCGGTCTGATGGAGACTGGCACAGAGGGAATCAACGGTGAGGCTGATGGCCGCCGCCGTGACGACAGCGTTTGTCACCGCAGTGACGTATCCAGTAGTAACGGTCAGCAATTTTTTCCCGACCGCTGATTCTGGCCCCGACCAGCCACAGCAGCGCGCCAATAAAGATGCTAAAGATGGCACCATGAACCATAAACTGCGGCAAGTTGAGCTGCGGCATCTGATTAAGCACCGAGTAACCGACACCGCCAATCATCACCACCAGACCGAATACCATCAGGGCATTGCCCATCATATGTGAATGTCTACGTTTCATTGCGCACCTCCAGTCAGTATAGAAAGGCAACTCCGTTGCCAGATGCAGACAGTCTAGGCAAACTTTAGCGGTGCTGATGAGTGAGCGATCACATTTATCGCTAATACTTTGACAAAACTTTACGTCTAAACGGCTGTTTTTATATAGAAAACGTATTATCACGCTACTGTATTATTGTGATTTTCATCACAACAGTGGCAGATCTTTGAGTTATCGCGGCCGCTTCAGTAAACTAGCTGTTTTCACCCCGCACGCTTCAGGAAAATCCACTCGTGAGCAGCATCAAACTGATTGTTGGCCTTGCCAACCCCGGCGCTGAATACGCCGCCACACGCCATAACGCCGGTGCCTGGTATGTTGACCTGCTGGCTGAACGTCATAATCAGTCATTAAAAGAAGAGAGCAAATTTTACGGCTACACCGCGCGTTTAAACGTGGGCGGTGAGGATGTGCGCCTGCTGGTACCCACCACCTTTATGAACCTGAGCGGTAAAGCCGTCGCCGCCATGGCGACCTTTTACCGCATCGCCCCGGAAGAAATCCTCGTGGCTCATGACGAGCTGGATCTCAACCCCGGCGTGGCGAAATTTAAGCTGGGTGGCGGCCACGGCGGTCATAACGGACTGAAAGATATTATCAGCAAGCTGGGTAACAGCCAGGAGTTCCATCGTCTGCGCATTGGCATCGGCCATCCCGGCGATCGAAATAAAGTGGTGGGTTTTGTGCTGGGTAAACCCCAGGCGGCAGAACAGACGCTGATTGATAACGCGATTGATGAAGCGGCACGCTGTACCGAAGTGTGGCTAAAAGAAGATCGCCTGAAGGCGATGAATCGCCTGCACAGTTTCAAAGCCGCCCTGCCTTAGCCGGTCACCGACAGCGCCGCTGCGGGCCCGGCCCGCGATCAGTGGTGTTCACAACGGCGGTGATCCTGGCTTTCCAGGCACTCCAGCGTCAGAGAGGGGCTGAAATAGCCCTCTATCCCCCAGACCTTGCTTTTACGCAGTAAATCCAGCTGCCCGTCCCCCGCCACGCCCCCGACAATCACCCGGTTAGTGTATTCCCGGATGTGATTAATCAGCACGGTAAAGAACGGCTTATCGACGTTTTCCAGATAGAACTGGCGGTCGAGCTTCACGGCTTCAAACATGTTGGACTGCAGCGCGTTCAGATTCGCATCCCCCGCCCCCAGGTCATCCAGCCACAAAATATTGAGCTGTTCAATCAGGGTCCGCAGCAGCGGATTGTTCATTCCGTCGTGCAGGTTAGGAAAGTCTTCGGACAGCTTCAGCCGTACGAAAGGCAGCTGGCTGAGGATCTGCTGAATAAATGACGACTCCGTCACCGCCCGGGCCAGCTGAAAATCGATAGCGACGCTGCACATCAGCCCCTGTTGGCGAAAATAGTCGCCGTGCTCCTCGACAATCAGCAGCTGATTGAGCAGCCGATTCTGGGGAGACAGCGAGGTTACCGGCGGCCCGTTCGGGCTCCCCGCCTGCGGCCGATAGCTGAGGTCAATGGCGATTAATTCGCCACTGAGCGTATGGACTGGAATACAAAGGAAATCGTTTTTCATGCTGCCGGGCCAGTTAACGGGCGTCCTGCCAGTGAATAAAATCGCCGTACAGATAAACTATAGAAGTTAACTCTGCCTTCGCCGTCGTAAGACGACGATTTTTAAGTTATCGGCAGGACCGGCAGTAGCTTTATGGTTCAGGCATCGTTGCTGGCAACTTTATAATCAGGGTCGTCAAGTTCGTGGCTGCAGAACGGTCCGGCCTGCTGTAACAGGCTGATGCAATCCTCACTCAGATGGCGCAGGCGCAGGGTTTTCCCCGCTTCAAGATAGCGCAACGTCAGTTTATCAATGGCTTCGACGCCGCTGGAGTCCATCACGCGGGTACGGGCAAAATCAATTACCACGCTCTCCGGGTCCAGTTCCGGGTGGAACAGCTCCTGGAAGCTGGCGGTGGAGCCAAAGAACAGCGGCCCTTCCAGCTGATAGGTCTTCTGCCCTTCCTGCTCTGACTGCGCCAGGATGGTAATGCGGGCATGCTGCCATGCGAAGACCAGCGCCGAGATAATCACCCCGCAGATCACCGCCATCGCCAGATCGGTAAAGATGGTCACCAGCGTCACCGCCACCATGATCACCGCATCGGCTTTTGGCATACGCTTCAGGCGGCGCAGGGAGCTCCATTCAAAGGTATTAATGCACACCACAAACATGATCCCGGCCAGCGCGGCTACCGGCAGCAGTGCAATATAGTCCGACAGGCTGATCACAAACAGGATCAGCAGCAGCGCCCCGACCAGATTAGAGATGCGCCCGCGCCCGCCGGAGGTAAAGTTGATAATCGACTGACCGATCATCGCACACCCTGCGAAGCTGCCGAAGAATCCGCAAATGGTGTTGCCGATGCCCTGCGCCACACACTCCTGGTTACCTGAGCCTTTCTTGCTGCCCATTTCATCGAGTACCGCGAGGGTCAGAAGGGACTCAATCAGGCCTACCAGTGCAATCACCACGGCGTAAGGCAGCACAATTTTCAGGGTTTCCCAGGTCAGGGGGGCCGTAGGCAGATGGAACTGCGGCAGTGTCCCGGCGATATCAGCCAGGTCACCCACGCGTTTCGTATCCAGCCCCAGGCCTATGGCCAGCGCACTGACGGCAATTAGCGCGGCCAGCGACCCCGGAATGGCTTTTGTCAGCTTAGGGAACCACCAGACTATCAGCATCGCCAGAGCCACCAGCGCATACATTACCGGCCCCTGCCCCTTAATCATCGGGAACTGCGCCAGCATGATGACAATCGCCAGCCCGTTAACAAAACCGTAGATCGCTGGCTGTGGCACCAGCCGGATAAACTTACCGAGGCGCAGTACGCCGATGGACAGCTGGATCAGCCCGGCCAGGATGGTCGCCAGCAGCACGTACTCATAGCCATGCTGGGTTATCAGACTGATCAGTACCACGATGATCGACCCGGCCGCCCCGGAGATCATGCCGGGTTTACCGCCGAAGAAGGCCGTCACCAGCCCGAGGATAAAGGCGGTATGTAAACCGATGGTCGGCGACAGCCCGGCCAGCAGAGAGAAGGCGGTCGCTTCCGGGATCAGCGCGACAGACACCACGGCACCGGCCAGCACGTCGTTTTTAACGTGACTCGCCCTGAAGTTGCTCAGGTTAAACATGGTCATTCCATAATTTTTTCATGTGATCGACTTTCTGCGCCACAGAGTACGGGCACAGCTGGCTCGTCAGAGTGACGAGTGGCGGCAACAGGCGTTGCGCTGGAGGGAAGGACTTAAGGTGGCGTAAGCAGGAAGCGATGCATCTGCAGGGTTCTCCGGTTTCTGTAAAGACACGTCAGTATGGGAAAATGTGAGCACGATCTCAAGGAATAACTTCACCCCGCTTCCGGAAATCAACCGCCGCCAGGCTAAAATTACGTGTATAATGCGCGGAAACTTTTTAGACAACCGTCTGTGACACTATCAGGGCACATATTAGTGCGTTGATTATCAAGAAATTAAGGTGATTCAAACATGGGATTCAAATGCGGTATTGTGGGCCTGCCAAACGTCGGGAAATCCACCCTGTTCAATGCGTTAACCAAAGCGGGCATCGAAGCAGCTAACTTCCCGTTCTGTACCATTGAGCCGAATACTGGCGTGGTGCCCATGCCTGACTCCCGTCTCGATCAGCTGGCGGAAATTGTTAAACCGCAGCGCATTCTGCCCACCACCATGGAATTCGTCGATATCGCCGGCCTGGTGAAAGGCGCGTCTAAAGGCGAAGGCCTGGGTAACCAGTTCCTGACCAACATCCGTGAAACTGAAGCCATTGGCCACGTGGTGCGCTGCTTCGAGAACGATAATATTATTCATGTGAATAATAAAGTCGACCCGGCTGATGATATTGACACCATCAATACCGAACTGGCACTGTCCGACCTGGATACCTGTGAACGTGCCCTGCAGCGCGTGCAGAAGAAAGCCAAAGGCGGCGACAAAGATGCGAAAGCGGAACAAGTTGCCCTGGAGAAGTGTCTGCCGCACCTGGAAAAAGCCGGGATGCTGCGTGCGCTGGATCTGAGTGATGACGATAAAGCCGCTATCCGCTACCTGAGCTTCCTGACCCTGAAGCCTACCATGTATATCGCCAACGTGAACGAAGACGGTTTTGAAAATAACCCGTACCTGGACATCGTGCGCGCGATTGCCGAGAAAGAAGGCTCAGTGGTGGTGCCGGTCTGCGCGGCGGTGGAGTCTGATATTGCCGAGCTGGAAGATGGCGACCGCGAAGAGTTTATGGCGGAACTGGGCATTGAAGAACCGGGCCTGAACCGCGTGATCCGCGCCGGTTACGCCCTGCTGAACCTGCAGACTTACTTTACCGCAGGCGTGAAAGAAGTCCGTGCATGGACGATCCCGGTCGGCGCTACCGCCCCGCAGGCCGCCGGTAAAATCCACACCGACTTCGAAAAAGGCTTTATCCGTGCTCAGACCATCGCCTTTGATGACTTCATCACCTACAAGGGTGAACAGGGTGCGAAAGAAGCCGGTAAAATGCGTTCAGAAGGGAAAGACTACGTGGTCAAAGATGGCGACGTGATGAACTTCCTGTTTAACGTCTGACCCGTTCTTCTGACTGATGGGGTGAAAAAGCCCCTCATCAAGGCAGACAGTGACGATCAAACCCACGCCACGGCGTGGGTTTTTCATTTTCACACCCTTCTTCAGGCAACCGCTAAACGCGCCCCGCGTTGCTGCTGAAGCCCGCCGCACCATTTCATCTGTTCTGAGGCTGGCTTTGGCCACTCTCAGAGCAGATAACGGTCTTATCTGACCTGTCCCCGGGCGTTTGCTGATCCCTGCACACATCAAACCTGATGAACCGGGGCTCACAGGTGAGGCACGGTTTACCGGACCAGGTGGTATATCGCGTCAATCGAGATTTAAGCTAAGAGCTCCACTGCCAGACCAGGAGCCAGCACCGACCCCAGAGAGTTCCGACCTGAGGACGACAGTATTGTTACCTTTGGATAAAGAGAGACGCGTGTTGAGCGGACCCGTGGAGGTTTTTATGCTCGCGTATCCTCCCCCAAGGGAAATACGGTCGTTGGCCGATGCCAGAGAGAGGCGGCCCGTCGCAGCAGCGTTACAATTGATATTCAGATTTGCGGACGCCAGGCCCGGGGGGTCGCCAGCGGTGACCACGCCATGGTTCAGTATTACGGGTTGCGTTATGGTGCAAGATGTTGGTACTGACGAGTCGATCGGTATACATGATGACTCCCAGATGAGGCGAATAAAACTAGTATTGCCACCCGGTTGTTCGCGGATTTGTACAGTCGCGCAGACGGGTACGGCATTAAGGTAGAAATTGTAATCCCGTGGGGTTAACGTCATGGCGAAAGAGCGTAAAGTTTGGCCATTAGTGGCCCCGGACTGTCTGCCTCCTAAGAAGTGTGGTTCAGAGCGCATACCGGAGGCACTGACACCCACAACAAAGATATCGCGATACACGAAGTCGGGTCTGGCCGGGATCCGGTAGTCAAGCTGCGAAGACGGGATGTCGACCAGCACCGCAGGGTCACTGCCAGACCAGGAGATCCCCCCCCCTGAGAAGCGGGAGGGGAATTGTACAAGGTCGGCCGCACACGGGGTAACGGATATACAGATAACGGATATAACCAGGGATGCGATTAGTGCTTTCATATATCTACCAAATGGCTGAAAAAGGGCGGGCGCAGCGTAAGTCATCAGGTCAGCCTTCTTAACATCCCCTCTGCCCACAGATTCCATTGCAACGGAAGCCTCCTTTTAATACAGGAAATATATTTATTTTATTATAGAGAACGCGCTCTCTATAAGGTTAGAAACGCCTGTTTTCGGGGAGGACCCACATTATTAAATGACATATGACATTAAATATTTTATTAAATAAACCTGTCATTTCACGGAGGCAATGTTAACACCACTTACTGACAATTGAGATATACATCTAAAAACATGTTGCATATAGATTAAAATCCTGTTTTTTATTTTTTCGCGATTTACAATATCAATTCACCGTGATTTAAAAAAACCATTTCATCTCAACCGGATTAAAAACTGCCTGTTAACAGCTGTTAGACATTACCTTATTGAACTGCACCCTGTATGGGTAAAACTAACTGAAAGATGTGTCGAAAATCAGGTGTGCCTGCCAGAGCGAGGTATTATGTTCTTCGCTCAACGCCTTGCTGGCGGGGTTAACTTTATCGGTTTGTATGCGGTCGACTACATTTAATTTATCATCAATGGCCATATACGGGTCTTTTTTCTTGCCCCCATTCCCATGGCAGCATTAATTAAATGAAAATTCGAACAGTCTGCTCAGAGCATATTTTCCAAATGGGACAGCGGTGCCTTAAACTTTGAAAAACGGAGCGGGCGAGGAATCATCGCGTGATGCACAATGAGATGAAACCAGATGAACGGTGTCAGGGAGGGGATTATGGGTGCGGAGCGCGCGGTTGAGGGGGTTTATGCACGGCTGATGGGGGAAAACGCCATCCCGCTAAAAATTCGCGCCAGAAAAGGGGTAGCGGCGGCGGAAGTCAGCGAGCTGTTTTTGGCTATTGATGTCCTGATTGGTCATAACATAAGACAGGATAGGATCCCGAAGAAACTGGCACTGGCTTTTGTCGATATCTTTGTAGGGTTCAGTGTTGCCGATGATTTTTATGATCAGGATGAGCTTGAGCGATATGAGAATATCGGCATCGCGCTTCAGGATAAGGCCGGTGCGTTATTCGACGGGGCCTGAGACGGACCGGCGGGCCTCTCTTCGGCCAGGCAACCTGCCGGACCGGGGTCGGTTTCACCGCAGGAGATCCCCCTGCCTGAGTAGCCGCTGACCTTTAACGGCGCCGGGGATGGCAACCGGACAGGCTCCGATAAAGGTTATTGAAATCGGGCGGATTGTCATGCACGATTCGGTTGCAGCAGCGGGGGGTAAACAGTGCAGGTACAGGTTTGATACAGGGGTGAGTCATGAGCAGGGAACATCGGATTTATTTTGAAGAGGAGCTGCAAAACGAGCTCAAACGTATCGGGTGTCACGCGCTGGCCGTCACCGCCGTTAAGCGGGGCCTGAAATTTCGCTATGAAAAAAAGCTGGTGGCGGAGCTGTCTTTGCAGTACCTGGTCAAGGCGCACGCCTTTGTCCTGCTCGGGCATGTCTTTGGTGGCCCCCTGTTTGACAGCCTGTCCAAAATTGAAATGCCTTATAAAAGCAACCTGGGCAGTAATGCCTGCTTTTCATTTACCACTTCAGGACGGCAGGATAAAAAGTTCAGTCCCGATATTTACGGGGCGATCGCTGTGCCCCGCCCTGAACAAGCCAGTGAGGTGTCTGAGCACATCCGGCGCGTCCTTGAGGAGTACTATATCCCTTTAGTTGTCGGGTGCATCCTGCCTTCAGAACGAACGATTGAGGACGTACTGTATTCCCCGAGAGACTATGCTTATCCGGCTGCGTTTATTCACTGTGCTCTCAGTAGCAACCCCTCCTTATATCACGATGGTATAAAAGAAAAGTTGAGAACCAATAAGAAAATCATCAAAAACAAAGCTTTTGATTTTGCGCTTTTAGGTATTGATCCCCCTCAGCGGTGTTAATGCCGCTTACGCGGCATGAAGAGGGACACCTGCCCGCGTCAGGCTCGGTTCAGGCAGACGCGGGGGCCAGTGGGGTGGTGATGTCACGTGACCGCAGCGTGATGCGTACCGGAGCCGATTTGTAAGACGGCGTGCCGCTTTCCCTGTCGATGTAATCAAGAGGGATCAGAACGTTCGCTTCGGGGTAATAGGCCCCGATCGATCCCCTGGCGATGGCATAGCGGATCACCGTCATGCCTTCCAGCCGCATGCTGTAGCCCTTCACTGCTGACTCCAGGTCTACCACATCGCCGTGTTCCAGCCCCAGACGCTCAAGATCATCGTCGCACATAAACAGCACATCACGGCGGCCAAACACCCCGCGATAGCGATCGTCCAGGGCATAGATGGTCGTATTGTACTGGTCGTGGCTGCGCAGCGTGATGAGACGCAGGACGTTGTCACCCGGCACGGACAGGTCCTCATGGGTGCCCTGATAAACCGAAAACATCGCTTTACCGCTCGGGGTCGGCCAGATGCGATCCCGGGGCGGCAGCGGCATCTGGAAGCCACCGGGTTCCCGTATACGGGCGTTGTAATCCTCAAAGCCGGGAATGGTTTTTTCAATCAGATCGCGGATAAGACTGTAATCGGCAATCAGCGCATCCCATGCCACTTTCGTGCCCGGCAGCGCCGCTTTAGCCATCCCGGCGACAATGGCCGGTTCCGACCGCAGCAGCGGCGAGGCTGGCTTCAGCTTGCCAGAAGACGCATGCACCATAGACATGGAGTCTTCGACGGTGACGGACTGGCGGGTGCCGTCCTGCTCATCAAGTTCGGTGCGCCCGAGACAGGGCAGCAGCAACGTTTCTTTCCCGGTCAAAAGGTGCGTGCGGTTCAGCTTGGTGCCGATGTGGACGCTGAGTTCAAGCTCACGCATCGCCGGAAAGCTCACTCCGGAATCGGGCAGCGCCACAGCAAAATTGCCGCCGAGGCAAATTAGCGCTTTCGACCGCCGATCCACGATGGCCTTCATCGCCTGCACCGCATCGTGACCGTGATGCGACGGGGGCGTAAACCCGAACACTTTCTCAAGCTTACTGAGAAAATCAGCAGACGGCTTCTCCGTGATCCCCACCGTGCGGTTACCCTGCACGTTGGAATGACCACGCAGTGGACAAACCCCGGCGCCGGGCTTGCCCATGTTGCCGCGTAACAGCAGCAGATTAACCAGCAGACGCACGTTGTCGGTGCCACGGTTGTGCTGAGTGATGCCCATACCGTAGGTCAGGATGGTGGCATTCGACTTCACGTAAGCCTGGGCCACCTGACTAAGCTGCGCCTGCGTCAGGCCCGACTCAAGCTCCACCGAATCCCAGGACGTGGCGTCGATGTCGGCCGCAAACTGCGCAAAACCGTCGGTGTGTTCGCGGATAAAGGCATGGTCCAGCGCCGTGCCGGTCGCGGCCTCAATCGCCAGTACCGCTTTGGCAATGCCCTTCAGCGCGGCCGAATCACCTCCGGCGCGAACCAGATAGTACGTGGAGGCGATATCGGTTGAGCTGTTGGTGGCCATCTCCATGACATTCTGCGGATCGGCAAAGCGCTCCAGCGCGCGTTCACGCATCGGGTTGAAGACGATGATGGGGACGCCACGGCGTGCCAGCTCGTGCAGCGTCCCCATCATGCGCGGATGATTGGTCCCCGGATTGTGTCCAAAGGAGAGGATCAACTCTGCGCTGTCGAAGTCATCCAGGGAAACCGTGCCCTTGCCGATACCAATCGACTGAGGCAGGCCAACGCTGGTGGCTTCATGGCACATGTTTGAGCAGTCCGGGAAATTGTTTGTGCCGTACTCGCGGGCAAACAGCTGAAACAGATAAGCCGCCTCATTTGACGCCCTTCCGGAGGTGTAAAACTCCACCTCGTCCGGCTGCAGCGCCGCCAGTTTTTCAGCGATAATCGTGAAGGCCTCATCCCAGCTGAGCGCGTTAAAGGTATCTGAGTCGCGGTTATAGCGCAGCGGCGTGGTCAATCTGCCGTACCCTTCCAGCTCAAAGTCTGTCCGTGCCAGCAGCGATGTCACGGTATTGTCGGCTAAAAATGCGGGCGTAACGCGTTTAGTGGTGGCTTCCCACGTCACGGCTTTAGCGCCATTTTCACAGAACTGGAAGGTGGATTGATGATCCTTATCCGGCCATGCGCAGCCGGGGCAGTCAAAACCGTCAGGCTGATTGGTGCGCATCAGCGTGGACGGCGCTTTCAGGGTATCCATCTGATTTTTTACGGCAATGGCCGTCGCTTTCAGGGCTCCCCAGCCGCCTGCCGGGCCATCGTAGGGATGCACGCCTGGCACGGTACGGTGTGTTTTTTTGCTCATGACGACTCCGGGCTCACATAAAAGGAATCAACAGCGCTGCCACGCCTGCGGGGGTGGTGGCCTGAGTAAGGCTTATTCTGATGTTGATTGTGTCAGTTAAAAGTAGCAAAAAAAAACCGATGGCCGCCTCCGGTTAGCAACTGGTTACGTTTTTCTTTCTTTTGCTTGAGGGTTAGACGCTGGAAAGCGCGGCGGGTTGTCCGGGCGTTGAAGCCGGTGATGTGGGGAAGGTCTGTGCATCCGTCGAAGGGGGCGATTCTCAGGGCTGCCGCTGCCCTGTGCCAAAACGGGCCGCTGTTCACCTCAGATTCAGTTAATTAACAGTAAGCAGCGCTGCTGCATCCCAGGCTTTCATGGCAGACGATACCGCAGCATCAAGCTCTTCGCCCGGAGTCCCGTCGCGCGCTTCTGTTGAGAGTCCGGTTTCAAAACTGTGCAGAAAGGTGGCCAGCGCCCGTGCGTCAGTGGTCGCAGCCAGTTCACCCGCCTCTTTTGCTCTCATCACACAGCGCAGAAATCCCTCTCTTGTGCGTGCGCGTCGGGCTGTCAGCAGCTGGCGGATGTGCTCATTCCCGGGCGAACAGGCGTTAACGGATAAGGCGATAAGGCAGCCGCTGGGGTGCCCCGGTTCTGTCTGCATTTTTGCTGAACGACGCAGCGCACGTTCCGCGGCCTCACGCGGGCCGAGCGTGTCGTCCCACAGGCAGTCGTTAACCTGGCCAAAGGTCGACATATAGCATTCAATAACCTCTTCAAACAGCGCCTCTTTAGAGCCAAACGCCGCGTAAAAGCTGGGTGCGGTGATGCCGTTGCCAAGGTTCGCCTTGAGCAGGGCAAGCGAGGTGGACTCGAAGCCATGCTGCCAGAAAAGGTACATTGCCTGACGAATTGCCTCGTCCCGGTCGAATGAACGTGGTCGTCCCATCTGCGCCATATTGGTTCCTGATTATGCCAGTGACACATAAATACTAATCGATACAGATATGCTTGACAACCTTCGGGCTGACCTATAGCGTCTGACATATATACCATTCAGTATATATGTCATGACAGAAACGCACTGTCTGAACTGTTTCCGCTATTTATTAGTCACCTCAATAAGGACTCACCGTGCACGCAGAGACAAACTTACGTGAAACCCCATCGCAGCAGCAGCTGCCTCTGGCCGCCTTGCTGGCATTTGCCATGACGGGCTTTATTGCCATCCTGACTGAAACCCTCCCGGCGGGCCTGCTGCCGGAAATTGGCGAGGGGCTTGGCGTGTCACAGGTGATGGCGGGCCAGCTGGTGAGTCTCTACGCACTGGGTTCACTGCTGGCGGCGATCCCGCTGACGGTGCTTACCCGTGGATGGCGGCGTAAAAAAGTCCTGTTGCTGGCTGTCGGTACCTTCCTGATTTTCAATACCATTACCACCGTTTCAACCAGCTACTGGCTGACGCTGACGGCACGGTTTATGTCCGGCGTGGCTGCCGGACTGGCATGGGGGATCCTGGCCGGTTATGCGCGCCGCCTTGTGCCTGCTGATTTACAGGGCCGTGCGCTGGCCATTGCTATGGTAGGCATACCGGTTGCCCTGTCGCTGGGAACGCCGGCGGGAGCGTGGCTGGGCGGCATGATGGGATGGAGAGTACCGTTTGGGCTGATGGCCGCACTGGCAGTGATTTTGTTTATCTGGACACTGGTTGCGGTTCCTGACCTGCCCGGGCAGCCTGCTGAGCGCCGCCTGCCCGTGTGGCAGGTCTTTCTGCTACCTGGCGTCCGTCAGATTCTGGCGGTGATCTTTCTCTGGATGACGGCTCACAATATTATTTATACGTTTATCGGACCGTTCCTGGCACTGTCGGGGCTGACCGCACTCGTCGGACTCATCCTGCTGGTCTTCGGGCTTGCGGCCCTTGTTGGCATCGGAATAACCGGAACGCTGGTTGATCGCCACTTGCGCCCTCTTGTGCTGTTCAGCCTTGCGGCGATGGCTGCGGTAGCTCTGGTGCTGGCTGTGGGTATGCGGGAGCCGTTCGTGGTATTTCTGGCGGTTATCGTGTGGGGAGGATCATTTGGCGGCGCGTCAACCCAGATGCAGACGGCAGCGGCCGATGCGGCCGACAGACATGTCGATGTCGTTCAGGCGATGGTGACCACCGCATGGAATCTGGCTATCGCCAGCGGCGGCGTTGCCGGCGGCCTGCTTCTTAATCAGGCGGGTGCGGTGTCATTTCCCTGGGCGATCCTGGCCTTGATGTCTGTCGCGTTTGTTATTGCTTATTTCGGTAAAAAACAGGCTTTCAGGCCCGGTGCAAGAAACGGGACCTGAATCGGTAAGACTCCCGCCCTTGCCGACCTGCTGCGGTCAGAACGTCTTTGCTGTTGACGCAGCCAGCCTCCGTATTAACAGGCATACCGGAGGTGGCCTGCTGAAAACCGCGCCCCGTCCGGCTCTTTTATTCCCCGCTGACAAAACGACATTCCCGCTCTCTTACCGTGAGGAGAACGGGGAACACTTTCAGACGACCGGCGGCAGCAGGGAGGCCTGATGCTAGGGCATTCCCTCCGTTGCACCCGGCGACTCAGCCGCGTGCTTTAGCAAAAAATACCGCTTCTGTAACTGATCCAGCGCCATTTCCGCCTGCCGCCGTTCTGTTTCTGACGGACGTGCCGCATACAGACGCAATCGTTCTTCAGCCGGAAGCGAACGGTTAAACGCCTGCGTGGCGTCATACATCACCGACTTCAGTTCGCTGACCGTGATATATTTTCCGCGCTGTCCGTCGAGGGCGTTGAGCCTGGCGGTCAGTTGCTGCAGCTGCGCCATCCCCTGCTGCCAGCCCGACATCGCCTCTGGCGGTAACGCCCCTGCCCCGACCTGCTGTTGCCACGCGGCAGCCATTTTTTCCGTGGTGGCATTCGGCGGGCTTAGCGCCTTTGCCTGATGCACCAGACGCTGTCCATAATCAAGCGCCCAGTCCGGCGCAAGCCCGCTGAGGCGCGTCAGCTGTTGCTGCGTACGTGGCATAAGGTTGTCCGGCGGCATAGTCTTCATCTGCAGACGGTTTAGCTGCTCTTCTGACAGCGGCGATGCCGGCGGCGACAGTGAGGCGTAAAGCTGGGTTAACAGCGCATCCGGACGGTGCAGGGTAAGCCAGGCCCACCGGGCGGCGCTGCCGACCACCAGCGTAACCACCACCCCGGCGACAAACGGTTTCCAGCGGCTTGCCTTCGCGGGCACCGCCGTTCCCCCCTCCGGGGCGGGCTGAGACTGCGCCACATACACCCATTGCGCTCCGCCCACCCGGCCCCCCCCCGTCACGGGCGGCACTGCAGCCGGTAACACTGCTGCTGAAGGAGTCACCGCAGGCGTATCGCTGTTTTCCAGCCGTACCGCGCTGGTGTGCATCAGCGTGGCCAGCGCGTCAAACTGGCTCAGATGCTTTAACTCCAGGCGCTGCAGGCTGGCGTTAAGACGGCCAAGCTGCTGCTCTGCGTGATAAAGCTGGCTGAGGTCGCTGTAGCTGAGCGGCAGCGTGCGCATCATCTGCTGCAGGCGACGGCTAAGTCCACTGAGGATCTCGACCCGGGCATGGGCCTGCCGGGGCCACAGGCTGCCCCACTGGTGGCTGATTAGCGCCTCAAGGATCGACACGCCCTCGTTCAGCCCCGCCAGCCCGCCCAGCTGAGTGCGGGCCAGCGTGTACCAGGCGGCGGTTTGCAGCTCCACGCCGTTTTGTTCAAACAGAGTAAGGCTGAGTTTTTCAACAAGATGCCAGTTCACGTCCGGTCGTGCCGGATGCGTCAGTTTGCCCAGTTCATCGCGCAGTGCGGCATAGTCCGGCAGCGTACGCGGATCGCCGCCGGTCTTCAGGTAACGTTCAGATAAAAGTGTCATAAGCGGCTTCAGATTGTCATCGGAAAAAAGCGGCGTCTGCTAAAGAGCAGCGCGCGGGTCCAGGTACTGCTGCTGTTTCATATGGCGGATGAGGACTTTGCCCTCGGGCATAAATCCGGTGCCGTAGCGCACCAGCCCGATGCCGTTCAGTTCAGCATCGATGGCATAGCTCAGCTCACCCGGCACGGTCTGTTCCAGCATCACGACACTGATGCTTTTCAGCCGTGGCTCAAAACGCAGCAGCACCGACGACAGCGTGGTCATCAGCTGATGCGCGGTGCCGGGCATCCCCTGCAGAATTTTCGTCATATCCGGCAGGCCGTAGTCGGGCAGATGCGCGAGGGAACCCGCGCGGCAGTTGAGGATGCGCTGCATATTGTCCAGCACCGAGAGGATCACCTGGTTTTCCTCGCTGACGTTATGCAGCTCCAGCCCGCCGCTGAAGTTACCGTAGAGAATTTCATACAGCGAGGGGGCGTTATGGGAATGGGGCATTACTTATCCTTAAGTGGTTGCAGCGTGATTGTCTGCTGGTTCAGCTCAATCTGGCGGGCTTTGTCCGGGCCTGGGACGTCGCGACGCAGTACCAGACCGTTGAGAAGGCAAAGCCCTCAAACAGCCTTTCGACGAACGGATCCGGAGTTCCGGCTTTATCCAGGTCCAGCATCGCCGCCCGGTCGGGGTGCGCGCGGGCAAATTCTTTTGCCGCATCACGCAGGTAGCGCATTTCAGCGTCGAAATAGCGCAGGCTTAAATCGTCCATTGGTAAACCGTCCTTGCTGATCTCATTCTGTTGACCTGGGGTCAGATTTTTAATCTCTCTTGCCGTTCGCACAGCAGCCTGATGGGCCAGCAGGCCGCTGTTGCAAAGCATGACTGGCTTTCTGCGACGCGAGGATGTCACCGGATAACATCCATCTCTGAGAGAATCATCGCCCGCGCCAGCCGCCCTGCATATTCCTTACGCTTTTTTGGGAAATGAAGAGGTATCGACGTAATATTTCTTAAAATTTCCGTGATCAATATAAACTCTTATTTTATCTTCCTTGATATACGATGACGGATCGTAATAAAAGTTATCACTATTGAACACGTATACAGTATTACTCAACGGGTCAAGCCACTGGCAAACAATTATCCACGGAGAACGGCCGTTAAACTGGATCGCCTCATTCAGTGCCACACCAACGATTTCAGCGTCAACGGGACGTCCGTTATGAACCAGTTTGGCATAACGACTGCCTCTGCCTGTCACTCTGATGCCGATAAAGCTTATAAACAAAATAACAGCGGATACACCGCCAAACACCATTGAAGGAAGGTACAGCCGGGCCTTATCGTCAACTTTAGCGGTTTCAGGACGATCGCTGAGATAGAGGATATCTATGCCATCACTAAATGCGTTGCGATAAGAATTGCTGTTGGACGAGGATTCAAATACGTTAGTTTTCCCTTTATTATCAACAAAGGTCACTTCCGTATACCACTTGCCTGATGAAGCGTTGTCGCTGCGGCTAAAGCGCAGGTCGGTCACTTTCCCCTGAGTATGGATAGCGTTTGCCTGAAACTGATAAGCGTCAAAAGCAAGGTAACCACTGACCCCCGCCAAAATAAGTCCCAGCAGCAGCATAATGCGAAAGATCAGTTTCATTTTACTCATGTTGTTCTCTTTTATTTTTTTAAAAATTCAACAATAGCACGTACAGTTGAATGAGCTGTTCTTATTTCATTTTTCATCTCACCCTTCACCCCAGCAAACTTCCTTGTGCGGAAATCTTACCCCAGAACGGTTCTGCAGAACAGTTCTGCTATCGGGGGAGTCATGGCCAGGATGAATGACAGCTGGCATTTTATACCTTATGAGACATCTCTGATAAAAGCAGGCGGGTTAATATTTTTTCGGAAATCACAGTGATATTTAAATGATATTTTTGGAAATTTAGCCAGCTGCCGGCGAAGTTGGCAAAATTTTTTCTGCGCCCCGCAGGCGTGCAGATCCAGCCGGATATTAACGCGCTTTTGGGATCTCATTCTGATAAGAGTTGCTCATTTTCTTTCCTGTAAAAATGGACACAGAAAGCAGGCGTTACGCACACTTTCCTTGTGTGTACAGGCGGGACTATATAGCAGTCTGTTTAATGTGAGCAATATGAAACGGTGCGCAATACGATCTGATTTATATAGGAATTTTCTTGAAATTTAATTTAAGTTACTGAAAGAAAGGGTTAACCTTTCTCCTCAATACGGTGAAAAAAATGCCATCCCCTTTGCTGAATTTCAGGAATAAGGACGATTTTCAGGGTGTTTAATCACGCCGGATTAACTGTTTCATTAGATGGCATTTATGAAAGAGGATGCTCATCACCCGCTCTGTGATAACGCTATCGTGTTACTCTGTTTTGCGCAGGCGCAGGCGCAGGTGGCAGCGCGAGTTACGTACGCAAAGCCTGTCGGCGAGTAAAAAATTAACTCCGTTACATTTCAACCAGTTGCAATAGAATCCCGCTGAAATCCGATCTCTTTTCGCGCTTTTTTGCTGTTAAGAAAGTCAGACCAGCAAATTTTTCATAAACTCATCTGCGTTAACCATTTGATCCGCTGACCACGAAGAAGACAGCGGTAACTGATTTTTTTACTGAACTGGCAACGCAAACGTTGGTTGTTGGCTGAAAAAAAGGGAAAAAGCATGCTAATGATATTCGGTGAGTTCTCTGGTGCGCCATCCTGGGTGCCTGCGGTATTGCTCGTCACGCTCTCATTTGCATTGGGTTTCCTGGCCCGATTTATATTACTCAGGTTCATCCGCTACTGGCAGAGTCGTGACAGAAAGTTGTTCAAATCTCTTGAAAAGCATCTGCGTGGCTCCCTGTTTCTTTTCATACCCTTACTGCTTATTAATGTAGGGATTAATTACATTGATATTCACCCGGGCTCCCTCTCGCTTATCACCACCGTGATCAACATCTTTATTATCTTATCATTCTGCTCTGTGTTAATCCGGCTGACCAATGTGGCGCAGGATATGCTGTTTATACGCTATGATATTAATCTTTCGAATAATCTTCGGGCGCGTAAAATCCGTACGCAGATCATGTACGTAAAAAAGGTTGCTATCGTACTGCTGGTTCTGTTCTGCCTTTCCCTGATTCTGCTCAGTATCCCCGGGGTACGAAAATTTGGTACCACCATCCTGGCCGGTGCCGGGGTTGCCGGGATCATCATTGGTTTTGCTCTGCAGAAGTCGTTGGTTAACCTGTTTGCCGGCATTCAGATAGCCTTTACGCAACCGATAAAAATTGATGATGCGGTAGTGGTTGAAAATGAATGGGGCTGGATTGAGGAGATAAACCTGACGTATGTTGTTGTGCGTATCTGGGACCTGCGCCGGCTGGTTCTGCCTATAACCTACTTTACAGAAAATGCCTTCCAGAACTGGACGCGCAATAACGCACAAATATTAGGTTCGGTTTTTCTTTACCTGGATTATTCCATGCCGCTGGATCCCCTGCGTAAGCATTTCGAAAAAATCCTCAGTGAAACAAAACTCTGGGATCAGCAGACTCAGGTACTCCAGGTCACCGATACCACGGACAAAACCATGACGATCAGATTATTGATGACGGCACAGAACTCCCCTACGGCCTGGGATTTACGCTGCCACGTGCGGGAAAAAATGATTGAGTTTATTCAACAAAATTATCCGCAGAGTCTGCCTCACGTCAGGGCAACACTGACCGGGCCCGGTGTGTAATGGGCGATCACAGACGTGATTCATCACTGGGGTTGGAGACTGACTAAAGACAGCGGATCGAAAAGTTATCACGCCTCATCCGGCAAGGCCCCCCCTGGCCCCGCGCTACCTGCTCCCTTTGTTAACAGCAAAGGTCAGCGATACTGGCGCTGACCGAATGGCCGGACTGGGGGTAACTGCTGTTACTGTATAGGAGGCGGGCTCAGGGCGAATCTTACGCAGCGTCACGTCAGCTCAGTCGGTGATGCCGGAAAGTTCACCCGGGACGGGAAAGGGCTAAGGAAGGCTCACGGTTTCTTAAGCCTGTCAGAAATGAGGCGTTCCGCTGCTGCACAGGTTTGCTTCATTCCATCAACAGATTCACTCTCACGCTGGTTCAGGGCCGCCACCAGAGTGTCAGAGTCTAATGGCTGACCCGACTTCAGCAGAGATGAAACGGTACGCCCTATCACCGCATGGATCCTGTCCATTTTTAACTTATCATCAGCGTTCAATCAGCATTCCTCAACCTGCTTATCTGACAGGCAATCGCAGCCTGAAGTCACTTCTGTCCTGACGGTATCGGTTCTCAACGTGCAGGATGCTGGAAGAGAGTGTGATGATCATTCCAGAGCATGGGTCAGTTTCTTGCGCAGCGCTGTAATCCGTACAGTCAGGTCAGACAACTCTTCATACGGCGTGTCCATTACCGAGACCATATCTGCAGGCACACCGGCCGCTTTAACCCTGAGCTGGTGTCCCTGCTCCGTTAGCGAAATAAGTACCCTGCGCTCATCGCCGCCCAGGTCACGTTTCCTGGCGATCAAGCCGGAGACTTCAAGTCTCTTCAGCAGCTGACTGAGCGTACCGGAATCCAGGCAAACGCGAGCGCCAATGTCAGACACCGTGACATTGTCCGTTTGCCAGAGTGCCAGCAAAACCAGATATTGCGGGTACGTCAGGCCGATAGGCTTCAGTCGCGACTGATAGAGTTTGGTCATGGCCAGTGAGGCAGAATAAAGCGCAAAACAGAGAAACTGATCGACCGTCACCGGTGCATCTGTAATGGCAGAAGCCTCATCCGCGTCATCTGTTTCATGGTTAACATCGTTACACATTGAGGATCCAAATCTGATGGCGAACGGGGTGCCTTTCTGCTGCACATCGTGGCGGGCTGACACAGCAGGATGGCCCCTGCTCTTCCCGGCCCCGGTCCGAAAAAGGCATCATGACGAGAGCCGCAGGCTTCGCCCTTGCATAAGCCTGCGAAGTATTGAATCAAGTCTAATTGATGTCAATCTAATTTATCAGAACACGTCCCTGTTTTCTGACAAATCAGTGAGGGTGAGAACGAGGGAATATGACCTCCGGGCTGAATCACTTGCTCTGCTTTGCCGCGCAGCGCAGGACGTTATTCATGACCTCGATAATACGTCCTACTGCCATCAGGTCAGCCGCCAGCAACACATCGGTGCGCACCACGACATCCATCAGTTCAGCGTCATTCATGTGATGCTGAATACCGGTGTAGAGACGCATCAGATGCACCCAGTTGTTTGCAAAGGTGTCCAGGCTCAGATACTCCCCTTCACTAAGCTGCTTCATCAGAAAATTCACGTCACTTTTGAGCGTACAGATACGTGAGAGAAGATCTTCTGACGAGGACGATGCCGGCATTTCTGCAGGCCTCATACGCGAAATGTTTCCACCATGCCGCGTAGCGTATGGGCCTGTGCGGACAGAGATTGCGATGCGGTGGATGATTCCTCAACCAGGGCCGCGTTGCTCTGTGTGACGCCATCCATCTGGCTCACCGCAACGCTGACCTGCGAGATCCCCTGCATCTGCTCACCCGAGGAGAGTGAGATGTTGTCCATCGCGTCCGCCAGTTCGCTTACCATGCCTACTATTTTCAGAATACTGTCTCCGGTGCCGGTAGCCACTGTCACGCCGTTTTCTACCTGGCTCACCGCCTGTTCAATCAGGGCTTTAATATCGCGCGCCGCGTTAGCGCTGCGCTGTGCCAGCGTTCTTACCTCACCGGCGACGACGGCAAATCCCCGCCCCTCTTCCCCTGCGCGGGCGGCTTCAACGGCAGCGTTCAGCGCCAGAATGTTGGTCTGAAAGGCAATGCTCTCAATCACGCCCGTGATGTCGCGTACCTTCGTCGCACTGAGAGATATATCGTTCATCGTCTGCGACATGCGCTGTACGTCTTTCTCACCGGTACGGGCCAGCGTCGCCGTGGTCCGGGCCGTATCCGCCGTCTGCTGCGCACCCGCCGCATTACTTTTCACCGTCGCGCTAAGCTGTTCAATGCTGGCGGCCGTTTCCTGCAGCGCCGCAGCCTGCTGCTCGGTCCGCGAGGACAGTTCGGTATTGCCCTGCGATATTTCGTCTGCCGCCATAGCAACGGACACCGAGGAATCCCTGATATCAGAGACCAGGCTACGCAGGCTGCCCTGCATGGTGGCCAGCGATGCCAGCAGGCTGCCCCTGTCGTGTCGCCGCAATGTGACCGGATAAGTGAGATCGCCGCCAGCAATAGCCGCAGCCAGTGCCTGTGCCTGAGCCGGTTCACCGCCCAGCTGGCGCATAAGTATGCGTACCGTCAGATAACAGGTCGCCGCCGCCAGCAGGACGGACAATGCAGTAATAGCCATCAAAAGAGAGGCGGTACGTGAAGAACGGGCGCTGTTTTCAGCCACCGTATCGCGGCTCAGCTGCATTTGTACGTCGGTCAGTTGATTCAGTGCTTCCAGCAGTTCTTTCTGCGCGGGGCGAGCCGTGATCAGCAGGTATGCCGTGGCGTCGTTTTTACGGTTTTCCAGCCCCATTTTGCCTGCCGTCATCAGGGTAGAAAGTGCCGCAGACTCTGCGGATAACGTCCGCCCCAATGCTGCCTTCCCGCGGGCAGAGACATGGGATGACATACTGTTTTCCAACGCTTCACGTGTCTGAATATAAGCATCACGCTGTTTAACCAGGCGCTGCCACTCCGGCTGCATCTGCTGCGGGTCCGTTATCAGAGCCAGGTTGCGTACGGCAATGGCCATATCGCGCGCACTCCCCCGCATATCCAGCACCAGCGCGAAACGCTTCATCTTCACATCAACGGTATCATTCATGCCATCACGGGCATGCCAGAGCGCGTTAATAGCAATACTGGTGCACATTATAAAAAGCAAAATAATCAGGCCAAAGCCTGCAGTCAGTCGCGTTGCAATTTTCATCAATCTTCTCAGGACAGTTAACGTAGTGACCCTGTATCGGCAGCAACAGCGTACAACATAAGGGTTGAGCAAAATTAAATTGAACACAATCTATCTTTCACAAATCACTGCCCCCCCCCGGGGGGGGGAATGCCTGACTGCCCCAGTGCGGCCCGGGGGACAGAGGCAACGAGGCAACTTCAATGCGTCAGGCTAACGCGTATGCCCGTTCACCCCGTGTGGCGGGACTTAACTCTGGCGGAGTCAGGTTGAATTGACGGTGTTGAAAAAATAACGCACCTTTACCGGAGTTCGCCCGGCTGGCGGGATGCGCGTCGCGATACCACACCAGGACTGTGCGCCTGAGCCGGCCATCATGCTTTCGTGTCAAAAGGAGGTAAACACATGCCTGTGCCCGTGCTTAAAACCGAGCGCCTGATATTAAAACCGTTAGTCGCTGAAGATGCGCCACAGATTCAGACGATCTATCCACGCTGGGAGATTGTGCGTTACATGGTGGCCTCAGTTCCCTGGCCATACCCTGAGAACGGTGCAGAGCATTACGTCAATCACGTGGCGCTGCCGGCGATGGCAAAAGGCGAGGCCTGGGTCTGGACAATCCGGCGGCGTAGCGATCCCGATAACCTGATAGGGCTTATCTGCCTGGATGATGAGAAGGATAATAACCGGGGATTCTGGCTGGTGCCGGAATGGCAGGGGCAGGGATTAATGCGGGAAGCCAGTATTAAGGTGACAGATTACTGGTTTAATACCTTAAACAGGCCCGTGCTGCGGGCACCCAAAGCGGCCGAAAACAGTCGTTCCCGGCATATTTCTGTCGGCAGTGGTATGCGCCTGATCGCAACGGAAAAAAAGGAGTATGTCTGCGGATGGCTTCCCTCAGAGCTATGGGAAATCACCCGCGATGAATGGAACGCTCAGCGCCAGCGCTGAGACGGTTGCCTGGTGCGGTTAAAGCTGCTTTTCATACAGCCGGTAACGCTTATAAGCAACAGCTCCAATACGTTCCAGCATCGTGCGCATCCCGCTGTTTGCCTCTAAAATCCACGACATTTCCAGCGCATCTATGTGACGCCGGGCAAAGGGATCACGCAGCGCTTCGATCAACAGCAGTGCCATGACTGGTCCACTGCGGCTGAACTGATACTCCTGCCGCACCCCCATTAGCGGCACCCGGGCGGTGCGCACACCGCTGACCTTCAGTCGCCACAGCAGCTTTGCCCAACCGAACGGCAGCATTCGCCCCTTTAAACCGGCAATAGCCTCATTGATATTGGGCAAGCCGACGATAAAGGCGCAGGGGTTGCCTTCCACTTCAGCAATATAAATCATATCGTCGGGTACGAGGAATTTTAACTGGTCACCCATGACGGCGAACTCCCGTTCGGTAAAGGGCACAAATCCCCAGTTATTCTGCCAGCCGGAATTAAAAATCTGTCGCATAATCTGCATTTCCTGGCTGAACTGCTTACGATTAAGGCGGCGGATAGTCACTTTCTGCCGCACTTTATCCATCAGACGGTTTAATGACGGGGAAAAATACAGATCGGTACGGCGCATCCAGTAAGCCAGCAAATCGGTACCCTGAGTATATCCCTGCTGTTCTACTGCGGCAGCATAATAGGGTTTACCGTGAGGCATCATCGCCGACGGCGGCGTATCGAATCCCTCAATCAGCAGGCCACTTTCCTGGTTAATATTCAGACTGAAGGGGCCGCTAATGTTTGTCGCGCCTCTGGCTTTCAGCCATGCTTCTGCCGTCTGGAATAATAAGCTGAACACCGATGGATCGTGAATGGCCTCTATCATGCCAAAATGGCCGGTATCTTCACCATATAACTCACGATGTAACGTATCGATTTGTGCCGTTATTCGCCCGACAACAACCTCTCCTTTTCTGGCAATCCAGGCCTGCCATTCAATATGTTCTTTCGCCGGATTTTTATCAGAAAGATGTTCCGCACGCTCCATATATAAGGGATCAATCCAGTGAGGATCGTCAGCATACAAGGTAGAAGCAAAATTTATAAATGCCTTAAACTGCTGCCTGGTATCAACTTTTTCAATGTGGATCATAACAACCTTATCAGTGGGTTATTCACGAAATAATACAATAAACCGGTCATCATTCCCGACGCAGCGGTTTATTGCTGTATATCCCAGGCAGCGTCATAAAATGAAAAAAGCGTTAAATGATAAAAAAGTTTTTTTTAGTCGTTCTGCTATCTTACCCTTGCAACCGCATAGCGTAATTTATTGTGATGAATATTGTCATCACCTTGTCATGCTTTTTACTGAATTCAATATGTTACAGAAATTATCTGAATAGGCATGGCTATTTTTACCACTAAATGCGTTTAATCACATTCGTGTAAAACTAACCATACACATTTAAAAAACTAAGCGTCATAATAATCCCACGATATTAACTGAGAAGACTTTCATGTACAGGGCTTATCCGGCCAATCGCGATATCATTATATCAACGGGTCTCTCCCCCACTCATCAGTATGCGGTCGCGCATCTGCGGATATAGCTATCCGTGTAAAGCTCGCGCGAGGCCTGCGGGAGGTTAACCATTAAAATTACAATTAAATACATACCTTAATCTAATGTCATTTTAGAAAAATTATTGCGAGTTTTTTACAAAGACCTCTATTCCCCGTAGCTATCTGTACTTTTTGGCGGTTTTTAATCTATGGCTTTATCGTATATATCTGAAACAAGTTCACACCACTCTCTTCCCATGCGCCATGCTGACTTCCCCACTCTGGTTGAGGCGTTAAACTACGCCGCCGGGGGAGATACCGGGATGAATTTTTACGACAGGCGTAATCAGCTGGCAGACGTGCTGGAGTATCGCCTGCTCAGGCAGCGGGCCATCACGGGTGCCCGGCGACTGCTGTCGCTCGGCCTGAATAAAGGCGATCGCGTGGCGCTGATGGCGGAGACCAGTGCGGGTTTTATCGAAGCTTTCTTTGCCTGTCAGTATGCGGGGTTAGTGGCAGTACCGCTGGCTATCCCGATGGGAATGGGCCAGCGTGATTCTTACATCACCAAGCTCCGGGGCTTGTTAAAAAACTGTCAGCCCGTCGCCATTATCAGCAGTGAGGAGTGGCTGCCGCTGATCCGTTCTGCCAGTGCAGATACCCCCGGTATTCATACCCTCAGCAATGATGACCTGGCGGCCCTGGCAGAGAGGGAGATCGCCCTCCCACTTCCCTGCCCGGAGGATATTGCCTATCTGCAATATACCTCGGGCAGCACGCGCTTCCCGCGCGGGGTGATCATCACTCATCGGGCGGTGATGGCGAATCTGCGGGTCATCAGCCATGACGGCATCCAGTTACGCGCGGGTGACCGCTGCGTCTCGTGGCTGCCGTTCTATCACGATATGGGGCTGGTGGGCTTTATGCTGACGCCGGTCGCCACCCAGCTTTCCGTTGATTATCTGCGTACGCAGGACTTTGCCATGCGGCCCATGCAGTGGCTCAAGTTGATCGGTAAAAACCGCTGTACCGTGTCTGTCGCCCCGCCTTTCGGTTACGACCTGTGCTTACGCCGCAGTAACGACAAAGAACTGGCCGGTATCGACCTCTCCAGCTGGCGCGTGGCGGGCGTCGGGGCTGAACCCATTCCCGCCTTGCTACTTGACCAGTTTGCCCGGCACTTCAGCAAAGTGAACTTCGACCGCCGGGCATTTATGCCCTGTTACGGGCTGGCGGAAACCACACTGGCCGTCAGTTTTTCGCCGGCGGACTGCGGGACTCAGGTGGATGAGGTCGATCGGGGTATTCTGGAATACCAGAGCAGGGCCGTCGCGCCGGGTGAAAAAAACCGGGCGATCTCGACCTTTGTTAACTGCGGCAGGGCGCTTCCGGGCCACCGTATCGAAATCCGTGATGAAGAGGGGCAGGCCCTGCCCGAGCGTGACGTCGGCCATATCTGTATCTCCGGCCCCAGCTTAATGAGCGGCTACTTCCAGGATAGCGCCTCACAACGGCTGATGCAGGAGACCGGCTGGATGGATACCGGTGACCTGGGCTATCTGCTGCAGGGCAACCTCTACGTTACGGGACGCAAAAAAGATCTGATCATCATCCGGGGACGTAATATCTGGCCCCAGGATATTGAATATGTCGCCGAGCAGGAGCCGGAAATTCATTCCGGCGATGCAATAGCCTTTGTCACCCCGCAGGATCGGGAAGAAGGGGCTCGCATTATCTTACAAATCCAGTGCAGGTTCAGTTCAGAGGCGCGCCGGGAACAGATCGTTCACTCCCTCACCGCGCATATTCAAAGTGAATTCGGCGTCGCCGTCGAGATTGAACTCCTGCCGCCGCACAGTCTTCCACGCACCTCATCAGGTAAACCCGCCCGTGCAGAAGCCAGAAAGCGTTATCTCAGCGCGCTGGGCACCGCCGTCAGCCCACGGGTCGAACTGGCAGGCCAGACGCCATGACCGGCACCGTCGCCATCACGGGAGCCACGGGCTTTATCGGCAGGCACATTGCCGACAGCCTGCTGGCGCAGGGGTTTACCCTGAGGGCTCTGACCCGCCGCCCTCAGGGCACGGTCAATAATCTGACCTGGGTTGCGGGCACGCTGGAGCAGAGCGACGCGCTGGCTGAGTTAGTGCGCGGTGCTGACTACGTGGTTCACTGCGCCGGCCAGGTGCGGGGATGGCAGGAGGCGAGTTTTATGCAGGCCAACGTCAGCGGCAGTCAGCGTCTGATGCAGGCGGCAATAGCCAGTGGCGTCTGCCAGCGCTTTTTGTTGATGTCTTCCCTGGCTGCGCGCCACCCTCACCTCTCGTGGTATGCGAAGTCGAAATATCTGGCCGAGCAACGTTTAACCAACCTGACCGCCGGGATCACTTTCGGCATTTTTCGCCCGACAGCGGTTTACGGCCCGGGAGATAAAGAGCTGAAACCGGTGTTTCGCTGGCTGCTGCGCGGGCTGCTGCCGCAGACCGGACCGGCGGACGCGCGCCTCTCTTTTCTTCACGTCAGCGACCTGGCCGCCGCCGTGGGGCAGTGGTTAACGGCGGCACAGCCCCCACCCGGCCCCTGTGAACTCTGTGACGGCGTGGAGGGCGGCTACAGCTGGCCATCATTACAGGCCACCGGTGCCAGGGTGCGTGAGGGGCCCGTGCGGCTGATCGGCATCCCTCTGCCGCTGCTGAAGGGGCTGGCGGATCTCAGCGTGCTGGCCAGCCGTATAGCGGGTCGGGAGCCGATGCTGACCCGCAGCAAAATTCATGAGCTGACCCATCAGGACTGGTCAGCCAGCAATGTACGTTTCTCTGAACATACCGGGTGGTTGCCTGCGGTGACCCTGGAGCACGCCCTGCGTGCCGGGCTCTTTTGAAACACTGACTAAAGGGAAGTTGAGGATTTTATGCTGAATCAAAACGCGGTGATGGACTATATCCTGGCCTGTTTGCGGGGCATGGTTGCCAGTGAGGTGGAGATCGAACCAGACAGCGATCTTGTTGATGAACTGGGTCTGGAGTCGATCAGGGTAATGGATCTGCTGATGATGTTAGAAGACCGGTTTGATATCCCCATCCCCATCAATATATTGCTGGATGTCAGGACCCCGGTGCAGCTCCGGGATGCGTTACTCCCCTTCCTGGAGAAGTCATATGGGCCTTTATGATCGCTTTGCCCGCCTTGATCACCACCGGGAACAGTTTGAGGCCAGCGGTCTTAACCCGTTCGGCACCTGTATTGATGAAGTCTACTCGGCAACCGAAGGCCGCATCGGGGAGAACCGGGTGGTACTGGCCGGAACCAATAACTATCTGGGCCTGACGTTTAATCCGCAGGCGATTGCGCAGGGTCAGGCGGCACTGGCAGCTCAGGGAACAGGCACCACCGGCTCACGCATGGCAAACGGCAGTTACGGTTCACATCTGGCCCTGGAACATGAGATCGCTGCCTTTTTTGACCGCCCTACCGCCATCGTCTTCCCTACCGGCTATACCGCTAATCTGGGCATCATCAGCACCCTTGCCGGGCATGATGCCGTGGTATTACTGGATGCCGACAGCCATGCCAGCCTCTACGACGCCTGTGCGCTGGGAGGGGCAACGATCATCCGTTTTCGCCATAACGACGCCGCCGATCTGGAGCGCCGCATGCTGCGCCTGGGCGAGCGCGCCCGCGAAGCGATCATTATTGTCGAGGGCATTTACAGTATGCTGGGAGACGTGGCCCCCCTGGCGGAGATCGTCGATATTAAGCGCCGTCTCGGGGGCTATCTGGTGGTGGACGAAGCCCACTCGTTCGGCGTGCTCGGTGCCCGCGGACGCGGGCTGGCCGAAGCCGTCGGCGTTGAGCAGGAGGTGGATATCATCACCGGCACCTTCAGCAAAAGCCTGGCGTCTGTCGGCGGATTTGCCGTTGGCGCCGCGGCGATGGATGTGCTGCGCTACAGCAGCCGCCCATATATCTTTACTGCCTCCTCCTCACCCTCAGTTATCGCCTCGGTGCGTTCGGCGTTACGAACGGTTGCACAACGGCCTGAGCTGCGGGAAACACTGTGGAAGAATGCCCGCCGCCTTTACAACGGGCTGGAACGCCTGGGTTACCCGCTGGGGGCGCATATCAGCCCGGTGGTACCGGTCATTATCAGCTCGAAAGAGGAAGGTCTGCGGCTGTGGCGTGCGCTGATCGCCCGCAACGTGTATGTCAACCTGGTCCTGCCGCCTGCCGCACCGGCGGAGATGACGCTGCTACGCTGCAGCATCAACGCCGCCCACAGCGAAGCGCAAATCGATAAAATTGTCCAGGCGTTTGCCGATGTAAAAGGCTGAACCCCCCGGCGGCTCCCCGCGTTACCGGCGAGCCGCTTTCTGCGTCACGCTCCCCCCTGCGTCAGTGCTGCCGGTCAAACCGGCGGACCAGCGCTACCGCCAACAGCAGGAGTAACGCCGGCGGGCCCAGGGTGGTAAGCGGTACATTGAGTGAGAGCAGCAGCCCGAGATTAACAATAATCTGGTCGCTGATGTAGGTCACCAGCCCGACAATCACACCGGTGGCTAAACGGCTGCCCATGCCAGGCGACCGCGGGTTGCTGAACGTAAACGGGATAGCCAGTAAGACCATCGCCAGGGTTAACACCGGCCGCCCCAGCTTCTGCCACAGGGCGATCCGAAATTCCGTTCCGGGCTGGTGGGTATCGTGCAGGTAGTGAATATAGCGGCGAAGCTGGCCAATCGAAAAGCTGGCAGCCGGCAGCGTCAGCTCCTTCAGGCTGATGCGTGTGAAGAGGGATCGCCACGCCAGGGACGGCCGTATCGTTACTGTCTCTTTCTGGTTCAGCCACTGCTTTTGATTCACGTCGTGCAGCATCCATATGCCGTTGCCGAGGACGGTGGCGCTCCCGGCATAAATATAGGACGCCAGCGTCAGGTCTGGCCGGTAGCAGAAGATCTCCACGCCCACGGGCTGCTGATGCTCATCCAGCCGTCTGACCGTAGCGAATTCATTATGACTCCTCGCCCAGAGCGCATTGTTGATGCTCTCACCGTCTTCATCCTGCGCCGCTGCGGCGCTCTTCAACGTAATCGCGCGCTGCTGTAACGGCGAGGCCACCCACTCATCAATCGCGCCAGCCGCAAGCGTTAACATTATGCCGGCAGCGGTTATCGCCAGTGCGATGCGCAGGACAGAAAAACCTGCCGTGCGCATGGCCGTTAATTCGAGGGTTTTCGACAGCTGCCCCAGTCCGACAATGCCGCCCAGCAGCGCGATAAAGGGAATAAGATCGACCAGGCTGCGGGGTAGCGTCATCAGGACGACCGCCACGGCCTGCGTCCAGCGATAACCGCCGGGGCTGACGTCATCCAGCTCGTTAATCAGATTAAAGGTGGTAAACAGCGGGATCAGCAATCCTGCGGCGGCGGCAAAGCCGGTGAAGACGTTACGGATGACATAGCGGCTGAAAATGTTCACCGGAAGCGTGCCGGCAGCAGCGCCAGATCGCGGGCTATAAGCAGCGCCACCCCCGCCAGCATCAGCAAAGGCACACACCACACGCCGGGAAACACCGGTAGCGCCCCATTGGCCACCAGCGTGCGGGAGAGATTCCCCCCATAAAAAATCGCCGTGAACACCAGGGTCAATGGCAACAGCGTGGTAAAGCGCCCCTGCCGGGGTTTGATGCGGCTTAGTGATACGGCTAACAGCGCCATCAGCAGGGCACTGGCCCCCCGGCTCTGCCGCCACTGCAGTTCAGCCCGGTCGGCGGGATCCTGCGAACGCGCAAGCTCGTTCACGGAGGCCGACTTACGCCGGGTGTTGTTGCTTTGGGGGATCGGGGTCAGCTGCAGATGAAGATGACGGTACAGCGTTTCACTGTCCGCGCTGCCCTGGTGATCGAGCGAATAAGAGGTTCCGGACTGCAGCAGCACCGAGGGGCTGGCAGGCGAAGGGTCGGTCACGCTGACCGTTCCGGCCCGGTATACGCTGCTTTTTATCCCGGATGAGGTGTAAATAAGCACATCCGACAGGATACGGGTGACGGGATCAATCTCTGCCGCCAGCACCATCCTGCCGCTGTCATTGACATTAAACTTACTGGCCACCAGCCGGTGCGTGTCCAGTTCGGACTGCGACCGCTGCTCCAACTGATAAATTTGCCCGTAGGCCCAGGGCCTGGCGTACATTGACAACAGCATCACCATCATACCCAGCGGCACGGCCAGCAGCATCACCGCCTTATATAACCGCAGCGGACTGCCACCGGAAGCCAGCATCGCGGTGATTTCCGCATCGCTGTAGAGCTGCCCCAGCGCGACACCGACGGCGACATAAAGCCCGACGGGAAGCAGCATCTCAAGGGCGATCACCACCTTAAAGAAGACCACATCGAACACCACCGACAGGGCTAACGTACCGTTGGCCGCATCGGTCAGATAGCGCTGTGCCGAATAGCTGGCAAAAATAAAAATCAGAAAGCCCACCAGGGTCGCCACTAAGCGGTGAGTCTGCATCAGGATGTAGCGTTCAATCAGCAACATACACCGCGCGCCTTTTGCCATTACTGCTGCTGATCGAGCAGGTGATGAACCTGCGCGAGAAGCCGGGCAACCTCATCTGGCGTCAGGGCCCCATCCTTCACCCACTGAATACGCCCCTGCTGGTCAAGCACCAGGATGGTTGAACTCGCCGCCTTCAACTGCCAGGCGCGCCGGGCGAGGCCATCGCTGTCGATAATGAACTGCGCCCAGGGGTAACGTCTTTTATTCTTTTCAACCTTTCTGCGCACAAAAAAACCGGAGCCGGGGATGGCATCATCCGTATTGACGATGGTCGTCGGCTGGAAACGATCGGATGGAAACCGGGCACGCTTAATGGCCTGGATCAGCAGTGCGTTTTTATTTTTTGCAGAGGTGCGTCCGGCAATGTACTGCACCACGCGAATTTTGCCCGCCAGCTCCGTACTCTTCCAGGGTGAATAATGAATCTGCCCGTGTTCCAGCCGCAGCTCCCCATCATCCGTAATCAGAACGGGCGGTACCCGGTGTCCGATATCGAAGTTGTGCGCCGTGGCCAGCACCGGCAGTAACAGACCCAAAACGGGCAGACATCTGCATAACCTCATCATGCTTCCTTTCTGATGGATGTTACTGACGGACGCCAAGCGGATAGCGTTCCAGAAACTGTTCCAGCCGCTGACGGATACCCGCATCCAGCGGTGCGGGGGCATTATAGTCACTGTGCCCCGCCAGGTTGCCGGACACCATTTCATCGTGCCGGTCGCCCATTAAACCGTTTATTGCCGCTAAGTAGCGCGAGATCTGCCTGGCCTGCAGATCGTCTGGGGCCAGGGCGCGCAGCGTGTCGTAGTAAGAGACCTGCTGACTGACAATTTTCCGCACGGCGTGAAACTCCCGCCCAGTGAGCCTGGGTTTGCCGAGGAATGCCTCAAGCTTGCGCATCTCCTGCTGGCAGCAGGCGATAAAGTCACGCTCTCCGGTCAGTGGAAAATGCCGCAGAGAGTGATCCACCCACCGCCAGACCGGCGCGCTGAGACAGAAACGCAGTATCCGCCCATAAAAAGTCACATGGCTTATATTTTCGTTACGGAATGCATCCTGAAAGCGCCCGAGAAAGACAGTGGTTTTGCTCAACCCCGCGCTGCACGCGTGTTGCTGCCCGTAGAGCCGCTGGGCAAAACGCAGGTGTTTGTAACGTGAGCGGATATATTTGTACTGCCTGCGCTCCTGTTCTGACAGCGTTTGCCCCTGTATGACCCGGGTGACCAGGCCCAGCAGCTCTGCCCGCGTAAAACCCTCCTGCCAGTATTGCAGGCACAGGGCGTAATTATCGCGAATGCTCTCCCCGGAACAGGAGAGGTCGATCGCCTGCGGCAGGCTGACGCTGTCATCAATACAATCGTCCTCGTCCACCGCAGTAAACAGTAAATCGACGGTTTCAGGCGGGTACTTACGCCACGCTGGTCTGGTGGTCATGGGGACGTTCTCCGTGCTGACTGAAAGGGAGTAAATGACGATGGCGGTAGGCCCGCAGCGTCGGAACAAGCAACAGCAGCACGTCCACACACTGCCCTGCTGCATAGGCAAACGCCGCGCCGGACACGCCAAAGAAGTGTGACAAACCGACCAGCAGTAACATACTGGTGACGGATGAGATGGCCTGGGCCACAAGGAAGGCGCGCTGCTTTCCTGCCATCAGCAGCAGCGACTCCTGCGGAAAGCCCATCATCGACACGACAACGGCGCAGAGCATCACCTGAATTAAGTCATAAGCTTCAAGATACTGATGCCCGAAAACGAGGGAGACTAAGGGCTGCCCCACCATCAACACCACCAGTGCGACGGCAAGTCCAATGCCTCCGGCTAACAATGCTGATTTCAGCCCCAGCAGCCAGGGCCTTTTCGTCCGCGGATCCAGCCGCATCATCTCGGGATAAAAACTTTTCTCCATCAGGCTCGCCGGTGTACCGGTGGCCGATAAAAAGGTCATCGCAATTTTGAACAGGCCGGCGGCGGCAGGTCCGGACACGATGCCGACTAACACCGTGCTGCCGGAGTTACGCGCTGCCCAGATAGAGTGGGCAATATTCGTTGCCCAGACAAAGCCCCACGCCCCGGGAAGATTTCGTGCAGCATGCAGTAATCGCGGCCGGAAAGCGTGATGGATGCCCCTGCGGCGCAGTTCGCGGGCAGCAAACCACCAGTACAGCACGCCCCCCATCAGATCAGAAACATACCAGGTCAGCATAAAACCGGCGAAGCCAAAATCCCCGGCGAAGGAGATCACGCTGCCTGCTGCCCGCAGAAAGGGCCGGACCGCCTGCTGAACCGCAATCAGATCGAACCGGTCAAGCGCACGTAAAATGCCGGTGGGCGTGGATGCCGCCATGGAAGGGATCAGCGTGCAGTAGAGGATCGCCAGCCAGAAGCTGTGCGCGTCCAGTCCTAATGCCTGTGCAAGGAAAGGCAGCAGCAGCATGCCCCCGGCAATCGCCGCTGCGCCGCTGGCCAGGTCCAGCCCCAGCGAAAAGGAGATCACCTCGCGAAACTGCAGCAGGTTATTATTCGCTAATGCCGGGGTACCGTACTGCACCACCAGCTGCCACGTCTGAAACTTCATCACATCGCTTATCGTTTTCGCATACGACTGGATCACCACCAGCACCCCAAACAGGGCGGGCGACATCCCTTTCCCGGCACAGGAAAGTGCCAGCAACCCCAGCAGAGCACTGGCCACATTGCCAGAGCCCAGATAGGCCGTATTGCGCAAAATGGTGCGAAACACACCATCAGAAAACCAGTGTTTCATGGAAACAGTCAGCCATAGCCAATATTCCAGCAAACCGGGCGAATAAAGAAAACCACTCGCCATTCAGTGCGTTTAACTGAAATATTATTCAATAAATTTTTCATCAGAGAGATAAGACGCCGACATTAAAACCCTGCCCGTAAATATTTCCCTGAAGACAATTGCGCCTCTGCCATGAATACCTTATTCAGGGAGATTGCCGTTGAGGGGCAATGGCCAGAATGGCATTCAGCGATTTTTGCAGCACATCGTTATAGGGTGCTCTGGAATCCACTTCCAGCACAGCCGCGTGATTGTAATTAATTTTATCCATAACAGAGATTTTATCCCGCAACTCTTCGTAATCGTGATCGGGCTTGCGGGAAAAAGCGGTATCAATATCAATATCAAGGCGGATCACTAACTGTGGGCGATAATACGCCATTTCCTGATAGAGCCGTTGTTCGCGCCGGGCCAGCCCTGTCATCAGCCACCCTTTCACTCGCTCAACGCCAATGCCGGGGCCGTCATAATGAAAACCGGCAATCTCTGCCTGCGGGTAGCGGTCACTGATCACCATCACCCCGCTTTTTGCCAGTCGTTCCACCTTGCGCAGGTTTGCCCTGCGCCGCAGCGAAAACCCGTACATAATCAGCGCCGCCCATAGCGCCGGTGAACGGGTCTGCATACTTTGGGTCTTTGACGACTTTGCCGCCAGACGTCGCTCAAGCCAGACGCCAATCAACGGCAGGCGCTTGATTTTATCGCCCTCCTCACCCGAAACCAGCCCCAGATAGCGGCGCTCTGTGAGGTAATGCGTTTTCAGGTTCTTCACTAAGTCGGCGGTCAGCGTCGATTTTCCGGTGCCATCGCACCCGACGACCGCGATCAGGCCCGGAATACAGGCCCCTGTGGGCTGTTCGTTTGTCTTCACGTTATCAGATGCCCCTGACATCAATTCTGATCGTCGCTGAAGGTGCGGAGAGGTGATGTCCCCAGTGAGATCTGCACCGCCTGCCTTGAGGCATCAAAGATTTTATCCGCAGGTTCACAGCCGTTTAAGTCAATGATCTTCGCCCCATTAAATCGCAGATGGGGGATCACCGCCGTCTTCTCCCGCAGCGCGGCGATCGGGTGGTCAGGCTTGCGCTGGTGCGCGGTTTCGGCATCAATATTCAGCCTGATTAACAGCAGCGGGGGATAAGACGCCATCCACTGATACAGTCTCTGCTCCCGCGCTCTCAGCGCACAGATCCACCGGTTGCCCCCTGCGGTTTTCGCCAGCTGAGGTCCGTCAAAACGAAATCCGGCCACCTCCGCCTGCGGGTAGCGGTCGGTAAAGAGTAAAGAGCCTTTTTTACAGCGGCTCAGCATCCGGCGAAACTTATAGGTGCGCCAGCAGGAGAGCAGATAGATGACCAGAGCCGTGACCCCACCCGGCGGGGATGCCGGTTTAGCATGGACCCCCCGGGCTTTCGCCCGTAAATAGCGACTGAAAGGCGCGCCAACCACAGGCAGACGACCTATCCTTTCTGCAATATGGCCTGACGACTGCCCGAGATACACGAGTGCCGCAGCTTCTCCGGCAGAAAAATAACGTACAAGTTGAGAGGCCAGCGTTGTTTTACCCGCGCCGTCGCAGCCAGCAATGGCAATAACCCTGACCGCAGGATGAGGCATAAGAGAGGAAGGTTGCTTCACAGCTAAATCCGTATTGAAAATAATGCCACGATGCTAATTCAAATTTCTCTGAGGTTATTTGCGGTTACGTGCGGTTAACTGTCGCTTTATGTATTAATGGCATTTTACAGACGTACCTCTTGAGGACATTTCAGGATGAGCGTATTTTTCCGCTCACTGTATCCAGAAAGAGTTTAAGTATGTCACCGAAAAAGATACCGCTCATTGCCGTTATTGGCTGCGATGGGTCGGGAAAGTCCACTGTCTGTGAACATTTAATTACTTATATTAATAAATATGGCCCTGCCGTCAGAGTTCATCTGGGAAAACAGGCGGGAAACGTTGAGCGGGCGGTTATTAAGCTACCGCTACTTGGACCAGCGTTGGATAATGCCATTAAACGAAATAAAGTGATTGCGGCTAAAAAACTTCCCGGCCCCATCCCTGCCCTGGTCGTAATGAGTTTTGTTCTTCGCCGCCTGTGGCGTTTCAGACATATGCTGGCCTGCCGCCGCCGTGGGCTGATTGTCTTAACCGACCGCTTTCCCCAGGTGCAAATGCCCGGGACGAACGATGGACCGGTTTTTCCTGCCCATGTCCCTGGCGGGCGTTTTGTCCTGTGGCTGGCCGAACGGGAGCGACGTGCATTTAGCTGGATGGCCAGGCAGAAGCCGGATCTGGTGATCCGCTTGAACGTCAGTCTTGACGTCGCCTGCAAACGCAAGCCCGACCATCATACCGAATCCCTGGCCAGAAAGATTGCCATGACGCCGCTGCTGACCTTTGAAGGGGCACATCTGGTGGATATCGATGCTGATCGCCCCCTCGATGAGGTGCTGAATGCCGCGATGACCGCTGTATCAACGCTGATGGTCTCACTGGGGTACCCTGCTGTAGAAGCAGAGACGTCTTACCTGCTCTCCTGATGCGCTTATCCCTGAGCACGCAGTGAAAATAACCTAGGAAACATCTTAATATTTCCAGATCTGTAGGTAATCTGTCGCAATAAAAATAAATAAATCTGAAGAAAAAAATAGGTCGAAAATATAATAAACCATTAAAAACAGCAACTTAAAATATAAAAGGCCGCTTTTAATCGTTTTAATCTATCAATCAAATTGATCTGCAACTCATGTGGCGTCAGCGTAATGAGGCAGGATGGTTTATAATTAGTCTGCACGTAAAAAGTTAATCTTTTGAAAAGCACTCTGGAGGTATTTTTGTCTATTTCTGATGAAGATGAAAAACAGCACGTTGTCATCGGTGAGGCTGCAATGAATCTTATCTTCAGCAGGGAAGAAGTCAGTCTTGGGTCTCTCATTAACCAGTTACAGAGTATGGCGCGCACGGAAGACGATGAGGATCGGCTGCTGAAGATTGATGAAGCGCGCACGTGGTTGCTTGAGTATAAAAAAGGGCGTACTACCGCCCCTGCGGGAAATCACTGGCTGGCCTCATCAGGCCATCAAAACGATCCGGTCAGCAAAGAGTCTGACATCACGATGAACGTTTACAGCGACACCGAAAAACCAAAACGCTGAAGCACCATCTGGGCGCAGCGGCCCCAGGCCGATGTCACAACATCGGCCTGACCCCTTTACTGTACGCCAGCCCTTCCCCTGCCCGCCTTAAATTTCAGAATTTTCCCTATTTTCCCCTCCATCGAGGGCGGTATGATCCTGCCTGTCTATCTCGTAACACGATGATCTTAAAGATTTAGCACTTTTTGCACAAATCTTAAGGGGTCAAAATTCACTATTCCTGTACAAATCACTCATAGATGTATAACTTTACTGCGGGAAATTTGACACAACAAACTTTACGACTGAGGGACATTCTTATGCGTCAGGACGGTTCCAACCCGAAGATTGAAAATGACATCAGCCGTTATTTTAGTGAGGCGGTAATGCCTTCTCAGCAGGAAACACTTGGCCAGATTGTGGTTGAGATCCTGCGTTCAGGCCGCAACCTTAACCGCAAATCTATCTGTTCAAAGCTGCTGACGCGCCTTGAGCTGGCATCGGGCCCTGAGCAGGAACGGCACTATCAAGAACTGATTGGCTTACTTTTTGGCCGCGGTGACTGAGTTTTTAAGCAACTTTTGCTGATTGAACACTTATAAGTGCGCATTACGTCACGACTCAGTCCGACAATCTGACCATCCTGCCCATCGGCACATGCTGTAACAGGGTATCGGGATGCAGGTTTCTGCGGGTATTTTAGCTCTGCCCGCATCACTGATTCAGAGAAGTTGGTATGTACAGAAACGAAGACGAAGAAGAATTACTCTCCGATATTATTTTAGGCGAAGCCGTTATGGTTCTGCTGAAAGCCGATGCGGCGATCAGCAGTTCAGCTCTCATCCGTCAGTTGCAAGCTATGGCCGCAGGAGAAAAAGAACTCACCCGGCAGCGCGCCTGCAGACGTGCCATTGCGGAGGTCAGGAGTTACCAGGCTCCTGAGCCGGATACGGATACCCGGGAGATCCGCGACAGGGATAACGTGACCCACCTGTTTACCAGCGAAGGTCCGGCAGACGGAACGAAAAAACACTGATGGATCTGGCTGGGTGTACTACGCTCATTCAGGGGTAAAGCGGTATCACGTTTGCCTTACAGTATCTGTTTCATCGATGGCGCCTGAAAGGCGTGCTTAAACCGCCAGCAGGCGCGTCCGGTGAAGAGCAGTTTTCACTTTAGCGTCAGCGTTTTCCGCCCTGCTTACTTCGTGGAAAACACCCTTAGCTGGCTCATAGAGCATTTTTTCCATTTTTTACAAGGTCATTATCCATGCAGCAGATGTCATCAGAATCCGAAATCCTGAGTTATTTTCAGGGTGGCGGTGAGAAGTTTTCACAAGAGGCTCAGGTTCTCGGTGCTGTGATAAAGGAACTGGCAACCGGTGGCAGACATGTCAACAATAAAGCCATTATCCTCAAGCTGATTGAGAAGCTGGAGACCACCTCGGACGTTGTGCAATTGGATGTTTATCGTCAGGTGCTGGAAGTGGTCGTTGGCATGACGCCAGACGATGCCTGACAGGATGGTCAGCCGCCGGCGAGACAAAACCGCATGATGAGGCACACCTGAGTTATCCGCAGGTGTGCCTTTCAATCTGGTGGAATATAACGAAAGTGTCAATGCGTTTGCTGAGTTGAAACAAAACTAAGATTTATCTCTCTGCTGTTGAGATGTTTTTTTCATTAGCAGAGGAGCCCACGCTTTTCCGCGCGATTAATGAAAGCTTTCCAGTAGATAACGGAAGGCCTGCTTATAAATATCCAGAAGCTGAGCATCTGCTGTTTTGCTGCTGTGAACCTGCAGCATAATGAGCACGCTCTTCTTATCCAGCGGTTGTTTTGCTGTAATCAACTCTGACACTGCCCGCCCAATAACTGCATAAATTTCTTTTGGATATTCCTGGTTATTATCGTGCACATGCACCCCTTGTCTGGCTGTATGTACTTTAATATTAACATTTCATGATGAATATTGCACATCCCCGACATCAAATCCCGCGCGAATAGCGAAGAACCCCAACAAAGCGAAGAATCAACACATTGATTTAGATCATTTTTTTATTCCACCCACTTACCCCTCCGACGCATGCGCTTAAGACCAAACAAATAAGTAAATAACATTATAAAAAAAAGGCAAGATCATTTTATTTTTTTAAGATTAATCTGCGAAAAAGTAGAAGCCTGGTTAAGAAACTGTAAATACGCAGCACCCTGAAATATATTACTGCCAATTTATAGCAGATTTGAAAATCCCAACTATAATTGGTGGGTGAGACGAAAAAGACACCAATAAGGAAATCCAAATGAAAGTCACACTGTTTAAGTCTACCTTTATCGCTGCGCTGTCACTGCTGATGCTCGCGGGCTGTGCGTCGAATCAGTCAATTCAAACTACCGATGGTAAGACTATCGTTACCGACGGTAAGCCACAGATTGATGATGAAACCGGACTGGTTTCATACAAAGATGCTCGCACGGGTCAAACAGAACAGATTAACCGTGAGCAGATTAAAAACATGAGTGAACTCGACAACTAATAAAAAGGAATCCCTATGAAAAAGATTATGGCTGTATCTCTGGCGGCACTGTTCTGCGTTACCGCCCTCTCCGGCTGCACCCGCAGCAGCTATGCTATCCATACTAATGATGGCCGTACCATCATCAGTGATGGCAAGCCGAAGGAAGATAACAAAACGGGTCTGATTGCTTACACCGATGCCAACGGCACTGAACAGCAGATCAGCAAGAGTGACGTTAAAGAGCTCAGCGAACTGCCAAAATAATGGCGTGAGCCCCTCCGGGGGCTCTTTTAGACTCCTCACCCCCCTACCTCTTAGCGCCCCCCTGTCGTGAGAAAACCAACCTCATTTTCCGCTAAAATATCCTGTTTAACCGGTTCACGCGTTATATTAGCGACAGTTTAAGCCGCTTCCCTCTCTTTCAGGAGTCTCCATGAGTGACCCGCAGCTGACGCCGCCGGTGCGAAAGCGCCCGATGAAACTCAGCACTTCCGTCAGCCTGATGGTCAGCGCCGTGATCGCTACGGTGTTGCTGATCGTGCATCTGTTCTATTTTTTCCAGATAAGCCACGTCACCCAGGAAAGCGTCAAAGATAAGGCCCTGGCGGTAGCACGCACCCTGGCCGACTCCCCTGAGATCCAGCAAGCACTGCAGTTACCCCCCACCCAGGGGATCATTCAGCCGATCGCCAGCGCCGTGCAGGAAAGCAATGACCTGCTGTTTGTGGTCATCACCAATATGGACGGTATCCGTTATTCTCATCCCGATGCCAGCCTGATCAACCAGCACTTTATCGGGGAAGATCTGCAGCCTGCTCTACGGGGTCAGGAGAATATGGCCATCAATCACGGCAAACTGGCTGAGGCGCTCCGGTTGTTTACCCCGGTTTACAACCCCCAGCAGCAACAAATTGGCGTGGTGGCGATCGGTATCTCGTTAAGCGAAGTCGCCAAACAGATTAACCAGAGCCGCTGGAACATTTTCTGGTCTGCACTGTTCGGTATTCTGGTTGGGGCAATTGGCACTTTCCTGCTGGTAAACGCCGCCAAACGCATCCTCTTCGGGCTTGAGCCCTATGAAATATCCACGCTGTTTGAGCAGCGCCAGGCGATGCTGCAATCAATGAAAGAAGGGGTGATCGCCGTGGACGATCACACGCAGGTCACGCTGATTAACCGTGCGGCGCGTCAGCTGCTGCGCGACGCCGGCATCCAGCAGGCGGTGAACGGTGATATCGGCGAGACGGTAGCAGCCTCCGGGCCGCTGATCTCGAATCTGCGCAACGTGCTGAGCAATGGCCTGCCCCGGCGGGATGAAGAGATCAACCTGAGAGGCCGCATCCTGCTGTGCAATACCATGCCCGTCCGCAGTAACGGCGTCATTATCGGTGCCATCTGCACCTTCAGGGATAAGACCGAAGTCAGTCAGCTGATGCAGCGCCTCGACGGGATGGTCAGCTATGTTGATGCCCTGCGTGAACGCTCTCACGAGTTTATGAATAAACTGCATGTGATCCTCGGCCTGCTGCACATGAAAAGTTACGGCAAAGTAGAGGATTATATTCTGAAAACCGCTAATAATTATCAGACTGAAATCGGTTCGCTGATGGGAAAAATCAAGTCGCCGGTGATTGCCGGTTTCCTGTTGAGTAAGATTAACCGTGCTTCCGACACCGGTAATCATCTGCTGATCAGCGATGACTGCATGCTGCCTGACAGCGGCAGTGAAACCCAGGTGGCCGTGCTGATCACGGTGCTGGGTAACCTGATTGAAAATGCCCTCGATGCGCTGGGACCCAGCGCTGAGGGCGAAGTCAGCGTGCTGCTACACTACCAGAATGGCTTCCTCGCCTGTGAGGTTAGCGATGACGGCCCCGGCATTGCTGCCGACCAGCTGGAGGCTATTTTTGAGAAGGGTTTCTCTTCGAAAGGCGAAGAACGCGGCGTTGGACTGTTTCTGGTAAAACAACAAACCGAGAGCCTTGGCGGGAAAATTATTGTAGAGTCCGAGCCTGGCGTTTATACGCAATTTTTTGTACAACTGCCCTGGGATGGAGAGAATAAAAACGCATGATCAATGTTTTAGTCGTCGATGATGATGCGATGGTCGCAGAACTGAACCGTTGCTATGTCGCTCAACTGCCGGGGTTTACCTGCTGTGGCGTGGCGTCCACCCTGCAACAGGCAAAAGAGTGGGTGCTGCACAGTGACGTCCCTATCGACCTGATTCTGCTGGATGTCTATATGCAGCAGGACAACGGATTGGATCTGCTGCCGGATCTGCGCGAGTCCGGACGCGCTGTCGATGTGATTGTCATCTCTTCTGCCGCCGATGCGGCGACAATCAAACAGTCCCTGCACTATGGTGTGGTGGATTATCTGATCAAACCCTTCCAGTTCTCCCGCTTCGAAGAGGCACTGACCGGATGGAAACAGAAAAAAACGCTGATGGACAACCACGCGTTTTATGAACAGGCAGACGTGGATCAGCTGCTGCACGGTAATCCGCCAGCGGCTGAAGATACCAAACGCCTGCCAAAGGGTCTGACCCCGCAGACGCTACGTACCCTGTGCCTGTGGATCGATGCGCATCCGAATGATGAATTTTCCACGGACGACCTCGCTGCTGCCGTGAATATTTCACGCGTTTCCTGCCGTAAATACCTCATCTGGCTGGCGCACAGCAATATTCTGTTTACCAGTATTCACTACGGTGCCACCGGCCGCCCGGTCTACCGCTACCGTCTGCAGCCGGAGCATACTGCCCTGCTTAAACAGTATTGCCAGTAAGGCGATAGCTGTCGTCCAGCAGCGTAAAGCGGTAAGTGCGCTGTGAGGAGCAGATCACCTGACGATCCCGGGTAACAAAAATGGCCTCGATGTCTGGCGTATTGCGCAGGACAGCGAGGCTTTTTTCTACCCCCATGCCGTACAACAGCGTCGTCCAGATGTCTCCGTCAATCGAGTCAGCAGAGACGATCGTTACACTGAGCAGTTCATTGTCCAGCGGGACGCCGGTGTGCGGGTCAAGGATATGGTGGTAGCGCCGTCCCTCAAGCTCGAAGTAGCGTTCGTAAACACCGGAGGTCACTACGGACTGATGCGATACCGCGATCACACCGATCAGCGCCTCAGGTTCAGCAAACGGCTGTTTCAGGCCGATGCTCCAGCCCTGCTCACCCGGATGCCCCAGCGTCTGGACGTTCCCCCCCAGGTTGATCAGCGCACAGTCAACGTTCTGCTGGTGCAGATAGTCGCGCACCACGTCAGCAATATAACCTTTGGCGATCGCTCCCAGGTCAATCTCCATACCTGCCTGCTGCAGAAAAACTGAGTGTTCGGCATCATCCAGTACCACCTGATGCGGGTCGGTGAGCGCCAGTAACGTCTTCAGTTCGCTTTCAGGCGGCACCGTATGCCCCTGAAAGCCTATTTTCCAGCGTTTGACCAGCGGGCCGATGGCAAAGTTAAAGCTGCTACCGGGTAGCCTGCTGACCTCACTGGCCCGCCTGATAAGCTGATAGACCGGCGGGCTGACGACCACAGGATGTCGCCCTGCCGCATGGTTAATCGCCATGACTTCAGAGTGAGCGCGGTTAACGGTGAATAGATTTTCCTGCTGCTTAATAAGACGAAACACTCGCCCGGCGAGTGCTTCATCGTGGTCAAACAGCTTAAGGAGGATGGGTGAGCCCATCAGGACGGCGGAATAGGCGTACACGCCAGTTTCAGCGGGCAGGGTCATTCTCAGGCTCCTCAATGCGGGACGACCGGGACAGCAGGTTGCGTCCCCTGTGGATGAAGGCGATGGCGGGGCTGACTTTTTTCCGGTCAGCCCGTTCATGCCTCGCGGCCGTTAGCGCCGGGCGTAAGCCGCAGCGTTACGGCCAGCCAGGGTACCGAAGATGATGATATCGGCTACGGCGTTTCCACCGATGCGGTTAGCACCGTGAATGCCACCGGCCACTTCCCCTGCCGCCCAGGCACCAGGAATCACCTGTTTCTGCGCATCCAGCACCGATGTATCGGTGTTAATGGTCACGCCGCCCATGGTGTGGTGAACGCCCGGGGCGATGCGGATGGCGTAGTACGGTCCCTTATTCAGCGGATGACGCAGGGCGGTGGTACGGCCAAAGTCTTCATCCTTCTGCTGTGCCACAAAGCCGTTGTAGCGGCCCAGCGTGGTCTGCAGCGTTTCCTGATCCATATTCAGCTTCACTGCCAGCTCATGCGGCATTGGCGCACTGATCACAAAGCCTTTGGCAATATACTCATCGGCCGCTTTGTTATTGCTGCGAACCTGATCGTCGAAGATAATCCAGGCGCTCTTCTCTGGCAGGGCAATAATCTCAGCGGACACTTTGTCGCGGGTTTCCATTTCGTTGTAGAAACGGTGGCCTGCCTGGCTGACCAGGATGGCACCGCCGCCGCGAATCGATTCGGAAATCAGGTACGAGGTGGTCTGCTCCACTGTCGGGTGAATCTGAATTTCGCCCATATCAACGGTATCCGCACCGATGTTCTGCAGCATAGCAATCCCGCTGCCGGTGGCACCTTTGTGGTTGGTGGTCACAAAGCCGTCCAGCTCAGGGCGGTATTTCACCACCATTTCGCGGTTGGCGCTGAAGCCCCCGGTGGCGACGATCACGCTTTTCGCATTGAGGATGCGGGTGTCATTATACTCATCCACCACTCTCACGCCGCTGACCGCCCCATTCTCCATCAAAATTTCAGCAACAGAGGTTTCCAGCAGCACTTCAATATTGCGCTGGTTGATGTTCTTCACCAGTCCGCTGATCAGGAAGCCGCCGACGGCTGAACGGTCTGCAGGGCGGTGTGTACGGTCAATGCTCATGCCGCCGGTGATGGTGATATCGTTGAGCTCGATACCGTTGCCCGCCAGCCACTCAATGGCCTCCGGCGCGAGGTTAACGAACTCACGCAGCAGCTCGGGATTGTTTTTAAACTTGCCGCCTTTCAGCGTCTCGTCATAGAACAGCTCTTTGCTGTCTTCAATGCCTTTCAGTTTCTGGAAGCGGGTTTCTGCGGCATTCATGCCGACGGAAGCCTTAATGGTATTCCCGCCGATGGTCGGCATCTTCTCGATGATCACCACATGCGCACCGGCATCACTCGCCTCGATCGCTGCGGCCAGACCGCCACCGCCGCTGCCGACCACGACCACGTCGTAATTTTGGGGTGCCTGCGGATTACCGCCCTCTTCGATTACGTGCTCCTTGCTGGAGGTCGTCATCGCGCGGGAAACGGCTTTTTTCAGCGCCTCACTCTGCGTGGTCGCGCCGGTTACTGCATCCACATGCGGACTGTTAGCCACCAGCATGCGGGTACGCAGGCTTTCAAAGGTAGTGGTGAAGTCAACATCAAGGCTGTCGTCAGGGATCAGCGAGATGTCGGTAATACGGTCGGTATCCAGTGTGACGTTGATTTTCAGCTTCAGCGCTTCGGCTTCCACTTTTTCCTGATACACGCCGGCTTTGTATTTGCGACCGCTGGTGCTGACATCGCGGATCATGGCGTCAACCAGTGAGAAACGCCACAGCGGTTCAGGAATATTCAGTGCTTCGCGCTGGGTGCTGTCGATAAACAGCTCCAGATGATCGTTTTTAATGATGCGGTCTGCCCAGTCCGGGTAGGCGATACAGGCTTTACCCACGGCCACCAGGTCGAAACCGTACTCCAGCGCCATCTCGGCATCAGCTTTGTTAACCACCCCGCCCACGCCAATCACCGGCACTCTGGCCAGAGTCTCTGAACGTGCTGCCAGGTATTTGGTGATCAGCGGGGTTGGATCTTCACGATCGACAATGGAGGAACGCAGCAGCTGTCCCACGGAGAAATGCACGTAATCCAGGCCGCGTGCGGCCAGCTTTTCCAGCAGGTACAGCGTGTCGTCAAAGCGGATGCCCGGCACTTCAATCTCTTCCGGGGAGAAGCGGTAGCCGATAATAAAGGAGGAATCGGCAAAGCGTTCCACCATCTTATGGGTGATCTCCAGCACTTCCAGCGGGAAGCGGGCGCGGTTGTCACGGCTGCCGCCCCATTTATCGTCGCGCTGGTTAGAGTTCGGGGAGTAGAACTGCTGGATCAGGTAGGTGTTAGCACCGTGGATCTCTACGCCATCGAAGCCGGCTTTAATCGCCCGGTTTACGGCGTCACCAAACTTGGTGATCATCACGTCTACTTCTTCTGCCGTCAGCGCCTGCGGCGTGGTCGCCCCTTCACGCGGGGCGGCGATGGCACTCGGTGCGACCGGGATGCGACCGCCAATCAGCTCCGGTTCGACCATACGGCCACCGTGGTAGATCTGCAGGATGGCCTTAGAGCCTTCGGTTTTGATAGCGTGAGCAATTTTTGCCAGGCCCGGGATCTTGTTATCGCTATCAATGGCGATGGCGCCAGGGAAGGCCGGCCCCTTCGGATCTATAAAGCAGCACTCGACAATCACCGTGCCAATGCTGCCCGCACGGTCACGGTAATATTCGACAAGCTCACTGGTGACGGTGCCGTCATAAAAGCCGGTACAGGTAGTCATCGGTGCCATCAGCAGGCGGTTTTTCAACACCGCACCGTTAGGCAATGTCAGCGGGTTGAGAATAGGGGTTAACGTATTCATAAGGTGGACTCCAAATTAAAAGTTCTGAATTCTTTCGCGGACAGCTGTTTATTATTTATATGAATGGTCCGATGTCATGGTGCTAATATAGCAATTTCTTTAGCTATATAATCGATAACTTTAATTATTTAACTTTTAAATAAACGATTGATTTTTATTATCCTAAAATGATATAAATACTTTTATTAATTGTTAACCAATGAGAACAAAAAATCAACTTATGGTTTACATTAAAATAAAAATGATTAAAATCAATGGATTGAAAAATTTACCTGGGTTTTTCTGGAAATGAAATCTACCGTATCAGGGGTAATAATGTGCTCAAATGAAAACTACTCATAATAATTCAGTCCCATTTGTTAAAAATAAAAGGGTCCTTTGATTTTTCTTGATCTAGATCAAAGTCTATATTTAAGGAAGTCGCATTATATTTATATCAAGCCCATAAATAATGACGTTCTTCACCAGGAACAGGGCAAAAAAGATTCAAGTATCAGGGTAAAAAAAACGGAAAAAATAGAAAAGAAAGTAAAAAAAACCGCTATACCTTACCGGATACTTAACGCATTCTTATTAACTTGCAGACAAAAACTATGAAACAGACATCGATAGTAAGTGATACCGCAAAGGCTCCTCCGGCCCCTGCGGCGCAAAAAAAACGCCTGCTTATGTTGTTCCTGCCCGTTCTGGTCGCGGTACTGCTGCTGCTGGTACCGGTCCCGCACGGCCTGGAACCGCATGCCTGGCACTTCTTTGCCATTTTCGTTGGGGTGATTGTCGGTTTGATCTTTGAACCACTGCCCGGTGCGGTTATCGGCCTCACCGGCGTGGTAGTGATTGCCCTGTTCAGTCAGTGGCTACTGTTCAGCCCGGCTGAGCTGGCGGATCCTAAATTCAAAACCGCCGCTCAGGCCTTTAAATGGGCGGTGAGCGGATTCGGGAACTCCACCGTCTGGCTGATCTTCGGTGCCTTTATGTTTGCGGCGGGATACGACAAAACGCAGTTTGGCCGTCGCCTGGCGCTGATTCTGGTGAAATATCTGGGTCGCCGCAGCCTGACGCTGGGTTACGCTATTACCTTCGCTGACTTGCTGCTGGCACCGTTCACCCCGTCCAACACCGCGCGCAGCGGAGGCACTATCTATCCGATTATTGCCAACCTGCCGCCCCTGTACGGTTCCAAACCCAATGACCCCAGCGCCCGTAAGATTGGTTCTTACCTGATGTGGGTGGCCATCACCGCCGCCTGTATCACCAGCTCCATGTTCCTTTCGGCGCTGGCACCGAACCTGCTGGCCCTGGCCCTGGTGAAAAGTGTCGTAGGCTTCGATATCTCCTGGGGTATGTGGTTCCTCGCCTTCCTGCCGCTGGGTCTGTTACTGCTGCTGACCATGCCGCTGCTGGCTTACTGGCTCTACCCGCCGGAAGTCAAATTTAACGATGAAGTCCCGCGCTGGGCCATCAGTGAACTGGAAAAACTGGGTAAACTGTCGCGTAACGAAATCCTGCTGCTGGTGTTCGTGGTCTCTGCCCTGCTGATGTGGATCTTCGCTACCGCATGGATTGAACCGGCGATGGCCGCACTGCTGGTAGTGGTACTGATGCTGTGGACCGGCGTCCTCAACTGGAACGACATTACCAGTAACAAACCGGCCTGGAACACCTTTGCCTGGTTTGCCACCCTGGTCGCGCTGGCGGACGGTCTGGCTCGCGTCGGCTTTATCGCCTGGCTGGGCAAAGAAGGTGGCATGCTGCTGCAGGGTTATGACCCTCAGGTTTCAGCGGTAGTGCTGATGATTGCCTTCTTCCTGTTGCACTACCTGTTCGCCAGTACCACTGCGCATACTACCGCGCTGTTACCGGCCATGCTGACTATCGCGGCATCGATTCCGGGCATTAATATGCCGGTATTCTGCCTGATGATGTGTACCTCACTGGGTGTGATGGGCATCATCACCCCTTACGGCACCGGCCCAAGCCCGATTTACTACGGTAGCGGCTACCTGCCAACCAAAGACTACTGGCGTCTGGGCACCATCTTCGGTGCTATCTTCCTCTGCGCACTGATGCTGATTGGCTATCCGTGGATGGTGATGATGTTCTGATGCGGACTTAACGGTTAATTTCGCACTCAGGCATGCAGATGTTGCAACAATGTTATACCATTCCTGACCTGCCGACCCGAGCCCGGGCCGGCAGGTCAAAAAAATAAAACAGATATCGCCATTAATGTTGCCGGGCCTCCGCGTCAGAGAAGGATGGCAGCACATCATTAAGTGAGAGCACAATGTCGAAAAAACCTTTCCATTATCAGACCCCGTTCCCTCTTGCCAAAGAGGATACTGAATACTACCTGTTGACCCGCGACCACGTTTCCGTGAGCGAATTCGAAGGACAGGAAATCCTCAAGGTCGAGCCGCAGGCGCTGACGCTGCTGGCACAGCAGGCCTTCCATGATGCCTCATTTATGCTGCGCCCTGCCCACCAGCGTCAGGTGGCGGCGATCCTCGCCGACCCCGAGGCCAGTGAAAATGATAAGTATGTCGCCCTGCAGTTCCTGAGGAACTCTGAAATCGCCGCCAAAGGGATTCTGCCGACCTGCCAGGACACCGGCACCGCGATTATCATGGGTAAAAAAGGCCAGCGGGTCTGGACCGGCGGCGGCGATGAAGCCGCCCTGGCCCAGGGCGTGTACAACACCTATACAGAAGATAACCTGCGCTATTCCCAGAATGCCCCGCTGGATATGTACAAAGAGGTCAATACCGGTACTAACCTGCCCGCGCAGATCGACCTCTACAGCGTTGACGGCGATGAGTATAAATTCCTCTGCATGGCAAAAGGCGGCGGTTCGGCCAACAAAACTTACCTGTATCAGGAAACCAAAGCGTTGCTCACCCCGGGTAAACTGAAAGATTACCTGACTGAAAAAATGCGCAGCCTCGGTACGGCCGCCTGTCCACCGTACCATATCGCCTTTGTCATCGGCGGCACCTCGGCTGACAGCACGCTGAAAACCGTCAAGCTGGCCTCCACGCACTACTATGACGAGCTGCCTACCGAAGGCAATGAACACGGTCAGGCGTTCCGCGACGTTCAGCTGGAGCAGGAGCTGCTGCTGGCAGCACAGCAGCTGGGCCTCGGTGCGCAGTTTGGTGGCAAATACTTTGCGCATGATATCCGGGTGATCCGCCTGCCGCGTCACGGCGCATCCTGTCCGCTGGCGATGGCTGTCTCCTGCTCCGCTGACCGTAATATCAAAGCGAAGATCAACCGCGACGGGATCTGGATTGAGAAACTGGAAGAGAACCCGGGTCAGTATATTCCGGTCGAACTGCGCCAGCAGGGTGAAGGTGATGTGGTGCAGGTTGATCTGAACCGTCCCATGAAGGCGATCCTCGCCCAGCTGTCGGCATACCCGGTGTCGACCCGCCTGTCGCTGAGTGGCACCATTATTGTCGGCCGCGATATTGCCCATGCCAAACTGAAAGAGCGCATTGACAGCGGTGACGGCCTGCCGCAGTACATTAAAGATCACCCGGTGTACTACGCCGGCCCGGCGAAAACACCTGAAGGGTATGCTTCCGGCTCCCTTGGCCCGACAACCGCTGGCCGTATGGACTCTTACGTTGACCAGCTGCAGGCCAACGGCGGCAGCATGATCATGCTGGCAAAAGGCAACCGCAGCCAGCAGGTTACAGATGCCTGCCACAAGCACGGCGGTTTCTACCTCGGCAGCATTGGCGGGCCGGCTGCCGTGCTGGCGCAGCAGAGCATCAAGAGTCTGGAGTGCATTGAGTACCCTGAACTGGGGATGGAAGCCATCTGGAAGATCGAAGTGGAAAACTTCCCGGCCTTTATTCTGGTCGATGATAAAGGCAACGACTTCTTCCAGCAGATCCAGCAAAACCAATGCGATAAGTGTGTAAAATAAACGCGTAATCCGGTATTCCCCTCCCGCTGCGGAGGGGATGCCATTGTCACGAAAACGTCATAATCCCCCCTTCCTCCTACAGATCAACCTGTTAGCCGCTATTCTCTCCCTTTTCCCCTCTCCTGCCGATTAAAGTCACTGCCGATTGGGTCGATACCACTGGCGTACGTGAACTTATTGATTTTTTAACCGGGAAATCCTGACGCTATGAAACTTAATCACCTCTCCATCGGACAGCGACTGAGCCTGCTGGCGGCCATTTTATTGCTGGCCACCCTGTTTACCGGTCTGCGCGGTCTGATGATCAACGCCGATGGACTGACGCAGAACCAACATATTTTGGCCACGGAAGCGACCATAGCAGAGAGCATCGATACCGCACGCAACGCGCAGGTACAGTTTAAAATTCAGGTTCAGGAGTGGAAAAATACCCTGCTGCGCGGCACTCAGGGTCAGGATAAATTCGATCAGTACCGCACGGCCTTTATCGCCCGCAGTCAGAACACCCGGCAACTGCTTACTCAACTGAGTACCATGCTGCCGCAGATCGGCCTGAGTAATGCGGAGGTGCTGAAAACGCGTACGCTGCACGATGCACTGGAAGCACACTACCTTTCCGCCCTGCAGCAGTACGATCTGCGGGACAGCGGCAGCGCACACCGTGTCGATCGCCTGGTGACGGGCATCGACCGTGAACCCACCCGGATGATCGATGAAGTGGTCAGTGCCACGCTGAAGCAGGCGACGCTGCTGCGTCAGCAGAGTGAAGCACGCAACCTGCAGCAGTATCAGCAAACCCGCCTGATGCTGCTGCTGGCAATGGGCCTGACGCTACTGGCCGGGACGCTGATCACCTGGTGGCTGATCCGCAGTATCACCCGCCCGCTGGCTCAGGCCGTTTCTGTTGCCCGCGCCGTGGCCTCCGGCGATTTGCAGACGCCTATTGTGGTCAGCGGTCGCGATGAAACCGCCGGGCTGATGCATGCCCTGCACGACATGAACGGCAACCTGACGCGCATTGTCTCCGGCGTGCGCTCCGGCACGGAGACCATTGCCTCAGCCTCCGCTGAGATCGCCACCGGCAGCCGCGAGCTGTCCACCCGTAATGAAGCCCAGGCCAGCGCTATTGTACAGACGGCGGCCTCAATGGAAGAGCTGACCTCGGTGGTGAAAAACAACGCAGAGAACTCGCGCATCGCCAGCACCATCTCCATTGAAGCCTGCGCGGTCGCCAGCCAGGGCGGTGAAGTGGTAGAACAGGTGGTACAGACCATGAGTCAAATCCACCAGTTTTCTACCGAGATCAGCAATATTGTTGGAGTGATCGACAGTATCGCCTTTCAGACCAATATTCTGGCGCTCAATGCCGCGGTCGAAGCGGCCCGCGCCGGTAGTGAGGGGCGGGGGTTTGCGGTGGTGGCGGCCGAAGTCCGGGCGCTGGCGCACCGGTCTGCCTCGGCAGCAAAAGAGATCGGTACGCTGATCGATCGCTCGGTAACGCGCATCAATGAGGGAAATTCGCAGGTGAAAGTGGCGGGTAGCGCCATGGATGAGATCGTCAACAGCGTACAGCGCGTCAGCCAGCTGGTGGAAACCATCTCAATGGCCAGCGGCGAGCAGAGCAGCGGGATTGACCAGGTGAACGTAGCGGTGGTGCAGATGGACGCGGCCACCCAGCAGAACGCCACGCTGTCTCAGGCCTCGGCGGCGGCGGCTCAGGCCATGCAGCAGCAGGCAGAGCAGTTGCTGGAGATGGTGCGGGTGTTTAAGCTTCGCGACGCGTAGCTTCCGACGGGCCTGCACGGTGCTGCCAGACCGCACTCCGGGCAGGCCTGCGTGTCAGGCCTCCGCAGGTTCCGGCGCGACGCTTTTTTTGCAGCAGAGAACGATCATGATCACCAGCGGCACCCAGCCGAGCAGCACCGACAGTACCATCTGTCCATAGATAAAGGTTTCCGGCGTGGCGAAACCGCGCAGGATCGCCGTCAGCAGCTTAAACAGGCCAGAGGTAATGAAGATGGCACCGAACCACCAGCCTGACCGGTTGATATCGTGCATGCGGCGAATACCGACGGCGATAAACGGCAGCAGAAACAGCAGGGAGAACAGCGACTGCGCCATCGAGCCATAAAACATCGCGGCACGCGAACCGGCCAGTGCCAGCAGAGACATCACCAGCATGCCCAGTAGCAGCGACAGCAGGATATTGAAGCCGAGAAATACCCAAAATTCCTTTCTGCCTGCCCGCCCCTGAAAGTTCACATACCCTTTCCAGCCGCGCAGGTAACACTGCCATACCGTCATGCCTGTTCCCCTGAACTCTTTAATTTTACGGGCATCATAGCGGGATAACGCCTGTCGCGTCATCCTGCAGCAGAAGATTAACGACGGCAAAGCCATTGAAGCGTGATCTGCTTTCGGCTTACTATTCGCGGGCTCATCAACGCTCCATTACTTACCGGAAAGGATTATGCGTAAATCAAGGATTGCCCTCACCGTCCTGGCGTCACTGACCGTCAGCGCTCAGGCGTTCGCGTCTTCGGATATTCAGAGCTGCCAGTGGGGCAGCAGCGACTGTTTTATCGTCAGCCCGCCGGTGCTGGACGTGACCAATGACACCCGTGACAATCTGTTGCGCCTGGTGAGTGAAAAGATGCCGCCCTCTCTGCTGGCACTGCCCGTGCCGCAGGACATAACCCGCAGCCGTTCATTCTATTTCGGCTACCATGACGAGGCGACACCTGCCGCCAGCAGCCCGGTGGTCGCCGGGGATCCCCTGTCAGAAACGCTGCTAACGCAGATTGCCGCGCTGGGTCTTAACGACAACATTCTTAAGGTCACGCCGATGGCGCCAGGCGAAGAGGAAAATCGTTTTGTCTCTTACACGCTGAGCACCGTTTCCCAGTTTTTCGCTGCGCTGCTGGCCGATACCACGCTGGACGCAGAACAGCGTAAGGCGCTGGCCACCGCGCGGATGTCCCTGTCCGACAGTGCCGGATACCGCCAGCAGACAGCAGCGCTGCCCGGTTCTGAAGGGTCTGCGGCTCAGGCCTTCCGTGACTATCTGCTGGCCGCCAGCTTCTTCTATCAGGGGGACTATACGGCCGCCGGACAGGCATTCACCTCACTGGAAAAATCCACACAGCCCTGGGTAGCGGAAACCGCCAGCTATATGCTGATGCGCACGGCGTTGAATCAGAGCAGTCAGAACGCCAACGGTGAATATGGCGATTTCGATGTTAAAAAAATCGACAGAGAGGCTGCAGCCAGCGCGATGACAGCGGCCCGTGCCTATCTGACGGCCTGGCCAAAAGGACAGTATGTGGCCTCGGCAGAGGGGATGATGCGCCGTATTAACTGGTATCTGGAAGACTGGGACTCGCTGGCAAAACAATATGAACACTCCCTGACGCAGGCGACACACACGGATGACGTTATCGCACTGATCGCTGAAAACGATCTGAAGCTGCAAAGCAAAGATCAAAGCGGCGATGCGATATTCACCAGCGCCACCGGCGCTCCGCTGCTGACCTTTACTCAGACGCTGCGTCTGATGCGCAGTCACGACTGCCCGTCACGCCAGCCCTGCGTCGATGCGGCTTATCTTGAGAGCATTAAGCCGATATTCGACCAGGCCGACCGGCTGCCGCTGTGGCACTATCTGACCCGGATGCAGGCATTCCGTCAGGGTGACTACCCCGCCGTGATCGCCGCGATTAAACCCGCAGACGCCCTGCCCGCGCACGATATCCTGACGTTCAGCGAACAGGTCCTGTACGGCGATGCACTGATGGCCCGCCAGCAGTGGCCGGCTGCCCGTGACCACTGGTCACATCTGTTAACCCTGAGTCAGGATGCAGAACAGCAGCAGTTCCTGCAGGGACGGCTGGCCGCCGCGCTGGTGTCTGGCGATGAAACAGCAAAAATCTTCGCCCCGGACAGTCAGGTAACGAACCTGCGATACCGTTCGCTGGTGCTGAAGACCCGTGCTACCCCCGCCCTGCTGCGCCAGCAGGCCAGCAACGGCCCCAACGATGAAGAACGCACCATCGCCCTGCACACTCTGCTGGTCAGGGATCTCACCGAAGCGCGCTACGGTGAGTGGCTGCAGGATCGGACGCTGGCCGGGCATATCACCACGCCAGTGGTGACCGGGGCGTTTGACGATGTGCAGCTCAGCGCCTTCGACTGGAGCGGGGAAAAGACCGAAAAAGGCTATGCCTGCCCGTCGCTGCAGACGGTCGTGACGCAGCTCAATGGTCAGCGCGACAACAGCCACGCGCTGAACTGCCTGAGCGAATTCTTCCGCACCACCGGTGTTGCGGTCAGTCTCGCGGCCGACAGCGGCGGCAACGGCACGCTGGACACGACGGTAACGGAAGGTAAACGGCCCGGACAGCCGGACCGCCAGCACTACTACCAGCAGGTGATTGGCAACAGCAAAACGGAACCGGAAGATAAAAGCTATGCGCTGTATCGCGCCGTGATGTGTTACGCCCCGTCGGGCTACAGCGACTGCGGCGGCGCAGAAGTCGATAAGTCCCAGCGCCAGCGCTGGTTCACGCAGCTGAAAAAACAGTATCCGGGAAGCGCGTGGGCCAAAAAGCTCAAGTATTACTGGTAAGCCTGGCGCTGGTGTTCCTGTCTGCGCTGCCGGTCAGGGCCACACAGCAGATTACCGCCCGCGATGCTCAGGCATTCTGGCTGTGGTCGGGCGTCCGGCCGGGTCCTGAGCTGCGCACTGCGCGCACCGTCTATCTGCATCAGGGGGAGGTGATCTCCCGGCAGGGTCAGGCGGTGTTTGTCCGTATGGGTCTGCCAGTCAGTCGTTTAACCTTCCCGCAGATCTGGATCACGGTGCGCATGGAAACGCTGGCGGTGCCGGACGCCATGCTGGAGCGCACGGTTCAGCTGGCGCGGCGCTGGCAGCAGGCCGGTAATCACGTGGCCGGCGTGCAGATTGACTTTGATGCAGCCACCCACCGTCTGGATCAGTACAGCCTGTTTCTGCAGCGGCTGAGAAAAGTCCTGCCGCCAGAGTTCTCTCTGGGGGTAACCGGGCTGCTCGACTGGGCGAAAACGGGCAACGTCGCTACGTTGAATGCGCTACCGGTGGATGAGCTGGTGATCCAGAGCTACCAGGGACGCCAGACAGTCAGCCGCTATGCTGACTATCTTCCGGCGCTGGACGGTCTGCGCATCCCCTTCCGCCTGGGGCTGGTACAGCACGGACAATGGAATAAGCAGGATGAGCAGCGCCTGCTGGCCTCGCCGTGGTATCGCGGCAGCGTGATCTTTTTACTCAACCCCGAAAAATGACTTTTTATGCAAATTAATCAGATAAAAAGTCATTTTTTATTGTCCTCACGGCCGCCATCACGCATACTCTGAACCTACTGTTTTTCACCCATTTAAGGCAAAGGGCTGTAATGAGTCAGAAATATCGCGTGTTTATCGACGGTCAGGCGGGCACCACCGGGTTGCAGATCCAGCAGCGGTTAGCCCGCCATCCCCGGATTGAAATGCTGCACATTGATGAGGCACAGCGCAAAGATGCCGCCGCCCGTCAGGCGCTGATGAAACAGGCTGATGTCAGTATTCTTTGCCTGCCTGATGCGGCCGCGCGTGAAGCAGTTGCCCTGGCCGATGCCGTCGGCGCGCGTGTGCTGGACGCCAGCTCCGCCCACCGTGTTGATGCGGACTGGGTCTATGGCCTGCCAGAACTGGCGGCCGGTCAGCGTGAAAAAATCCGTGCAGCCAGCCACGTCTCCAACCCGGGTTGCTATGCCACCGGGGCCATTGCGCTGCTGGCCCCGCTTACGCAGTGCGGTCTGCTGAAGGCCGACCAGCCGCTGGCGATCAATGCCGTGTCCGGCTACAGCGGCGGCGGTAAAGCGATGATCGAAAAATACCAGCAGGCCGGTACCGGCTTTGCCGCTTACGGCCTCGGCTTTGATCACAAGCATCTGAAAGAGATCCAGGCCTGGGGTGGACTGACCAGCAGGCCGATTTTCCAGCCTGCGGTGGGTGATTATGCCCAGGGGATGCTGGTCTTTATCCCGGTGAATAACAGCGACGGCGCGGCTTTCCAGCAGGCGCTGGCCCGCTTCTATGCCGGTCAGCATTTTATTCAGGTACACGCGCTGAATCACATGGATGAGGACACATCGCCGTATCTGCTGCCGGAAGCGCTGAACAATACTAATAATATGGAACTGTTCGTCTTCAGCCATGCGCAGCAGCGTCAGAGCATGCTGGTCGCCAGACTGGATAACCTGGGTAAAGGTGCGTCGGGTGCGGCGGTACAGAACCTGAACCTGATGCTCGGTCTGCCGGAAGACCTTTGCGTCAACCTGTGAAGGGACTTAACGGGGGCGCAGGCCGTCCCCGTCTCTTCAACTGATCCTGTTAACTGAACCCGCCATTGCGCTAAAATCCTTACCTGACTCACAGTTTATCCCTTCGCTTCCTGATCATTTCGTCAAAATCGACTAAAGTTTTAATCTGCTCAACTACTTACAGATCATGTACGGTCTGGACATGGAGAATGGCCAATGAGAAGAGTCGAACAACGTCAATGGAACACCCGCCTGTTTACCCCCCTGTTACTGACTGCTGCCCTGACGGCCAGCTTTTCACTGCAGGCGGAAGAGAGCCAGCGGATGCTGAGCAGCAACCCTCCGCCGCCTGATGTGCGTCTGGGGCCACTGTTCCACGCGGTGCAGGCAGCGAAGCTATATCCCGACCAGAAAACGTTTGCCGACGCCGTGCCTAAGCAGGACCCGACCGCCATTCTCAGCGACTGGCAGATGCAGAAACAGCAGCGCAATTTCAATCTGAAACGTTTTGTCGAGACAAACTTCACCCTGCCCGCTGCCGGCGAAAAATATGTTCCCCCATCCGGGCAGAGCCTGCGGGCACACATTAATGGCCTGTGGCCGGTGCTGACGCGGTCGGCCAGCCAGGCGAATCAGTGGGATTCGCTACTGCCGCTGCCAAAACCCTATGTGGTGCCGGGCGGTCGCTTCCGTGAAGTCTATTACTGGGACAGCTACTTCACCATGCTCGGTCTGGCAGAAAGCGGACACTGGGACCGCGTGCAGGACATGGTCGATAACTTCGCCTCGGAGCTGGATAAATACGGCCATATTCCTAACGGCAACCGCAGCTACTACCTCAGCCGTTCTCAGCCGCCGTTCTTCAGTATGATGGTCGACCTGCTGGCGAAGCACGACGGCGAAGCCGTTTACAGCAAATATCTGCCGCAGTTGGAGAAAGAGTACAACTACTGGATGGCCGATGCAGACAGTCCGTCGTTAGCCGCCGGTTCGGCCAGCAAGCGGATCGTTAAGCTGAAAGATGGCACCCTGCTCAACCGTTACTGGGATGCCCGCGACGTGCCACGTACCGAATCCTACATGGATGATATCGCCACCGCAGGCAAAGCGCCGGATCGCGACAAAGCCGGGCTGTACCGTGACCTGCGTGCCGGAGCGGCCTCGGGCTGGGATTTCAGCTCACGCTGGTTCGATAAGCCGGGCGATCTGGCCACCATCCACACCACGCGTATCGTACCGGTTGACCTCAATGCCCTGATGTTCCATCTGGAAAAAACCCTGGCTCATGCTTATCAGGTGGCAAAGAATGAGGACGCCAGCAAACGCCTGACCGCACGCGCCGCGCAGCGTCAGGAAGCGATTAACCGCTATTTGTGGGATGACAAACAGGGCTGGTATGCCGACTATGACTGGCAGAAAGCCGAGGTCCGTCCACAGCTGACGGCCGCTGCGCTGTTCCCGCTCTATCTCCAGGCAGCCACTGACGATCACGCTAACCGCACCGCCACGGCAGTGAAGGCACAGCTGCTGAAGGAAGGAGGGCTGGTGACCACCACGGTGAATAACGGTCAGCAGTGGGATGCACCTAACGGCTGGGCTCCCCTGCAGTGGGCCGCTGTCGAAGGGCTGAACCACTACGGCAAACAGGATCTGGCCAAAGAGATTGGTATGCGATTCCTGCAGAATGTGCAGGCCACCTACGATAAAGAGCACAAGCTGGTGGAGAAATACGTGGTCGAAGGGAAAGGTCTTGGCGGCGGTGGCGGCGGTGAATACCCGCTCCAGGATGGCTTTGGCTGGACCAACGGCGTCACGCTGAAACTGATGGATCTTTACTGTCCGAAAGAGACGACCTGTAATAACGTCGGCGATATCAGCGCCGCCAGACCGGCGAAATAACACCGGTTATACGCAACAAAAAAGGGAGGCCGGAGCCTCCCTTTTTTAACATGCGGTTTTAGCTGCGCACTTTACGGTAGATCCACAGCACCACAATGGCACCCACTACCGCGACAACGAAGCTGCCGAAGTTAAACCCGTCTACCCTGCCGAAGCCGAACAAGGTGCTGATCCAGCCACCGACAACGGCACCCACCACCCCAAGCACGACGGTGATAATGAAGCCGCCACCATCTTTACCCGGCATGATCCACTTGGCAATAATACCGGCGATAAGACCAAAGATGATCCATGAAAGAATACCCATTTCTGACTCCTTAATATCTTCTGATTTAACGCTTCACCTAATAAAACGCACTAAGTATAGGCGAGGTTTCTAAGTCTGTGATTTAAATCTAAACTTTCTTAACAACTTTAGTAAGATAATTGTAAAGGACGCGATGCAGGTGCCGATAACCGTTACAGGGCCGCTAACGCGCATGATGGGGTATTCGACTGGAGCTGGATGTGAAAGAGGACGACAAAGAGCAGTATCTGAAACGTGGGCCGCTGGCCGTGCTGGCCGTCCTGCGGGATCTTCTGGAGAACCAGACGCCGGTGATGGTCTCCCACGCGCGTGGCCAGTTTATCACCCGGCTGCTGTATGCTGACAAAGCGAACATGGTGCTCGATTTCGGCAGTAATGACTATGACAATCAGCTGGCCAGCGAGGCTGACAACCTGCACATCACCGCAGAAACCCGTGGCGCCAAAGTCGAGTTTGCTCTGCACGCGTTGGGGACGGTAGAGCATGACGGGCTGCCGGCTTTTTCTGCCGACCTGCCGGAACTGCTCTGGATGATCCAGCGCCGCGAGTTTTTCCGCGTGACCGCCCCGCTCAATCCGGTGTTTTACTGTCATATTCCCTGGCCTGACGGATCCGGTGAAGGCCGGCTGCGCCTGCAGGACTTGTCTCTGGGTGGCGTGGGCGTCCTTTCGGACAGCGCGCTGCCGGAGACGCTGAAAACCGGCGACAGCATTACTAAACTGCGCGTGGAGATGGGCGACTATGGCCGTTTTGAAGTGGATGCACAGCTGATCACCATCGGTAAACGCAGCGTGGTGGGCAGTAAAAGTGAAACGATAGTCACCCCCCGCCTGAGCTTTCGCTTCCTGTCGCTGAACGCGGCACAGGAGCGGGCGTTACAGCAGGTGATCTTTTCGCTGGAACGGCTGGCGCGCGATAAAGCCAACCGTTTCCAGTAAATATCAGATGGTGCGGTAGGCGGTGGTGACCTTCCACAGGTAGCGCGGTGCCTGAGCCGCCGGATGCTTATTCTGTACGTGCTGATAGAACGCTTCCGGGGTCATGGCATTAATCATCGCAATTGCCCGGTCACGATCGCGCGAGAAGGTGCGAAGCAGCGCTCCGGCCCCGTTGGCATAGGAAACGATGGTGGCATAGCGCAGGGTTTTCGGATCGCGAATGCCCGCCAGCTGCTGCTCCTGCAGAATACGCAGATACGCGGTACCAATGTCGATATTCTTCACCGGATCGCGCAGTTCTGACTTCGTCGGCTGGCCGCGCAGGCCCTGAGAACGATACACTTCACGCCCGGCCGTTGAGGCCTTTATCTGCATCAATCCAACGGCATTCGATCTGCTGACAACCGTTGGATTGCCGCCCGATTCCACGGCAATAATCGCTTCAACCAGCTTTTGATCCACACCGTTCCGCTGGGCGGCCTGCTCGGTCATCATGGACCAGGCGCTGGCCACCTGTGAAGGCGGTGCCTGGGTTAAGGGCGTGTCGGTCTGACGAACAATTTTTCTGTGGGGTTCGCTGGCACAGCCTGCCAGCAGTAATGCTGCGATGATCGCCGCTGTTTTCACGCTTTTTCTCACGCTTTTATTATCCTCTGAGCCTTAGCTTCATGACTATCATACGGCATGTCTGCCTTCAGGAAATTGCCGTCACTCTTAAATTGTGCGGTATGCGGATGACTTCATAACGGCTATTCGTCATCATCGACATTATAGGACCGCACTGAATTCGAAATAATTCCCTGCGTGCGCATAAAAAACCACCAAAGTGAGCGTTATGTCAACTATTCCACGTACGATTCATCTGGTTGCCCCCTCGGGTTACTGCCACAATCCTGCGGCCGCAGCACGCGGCGTCGCCCGCCTGGAGGCTGACGGCCACCGGGTGACGAACAGCGGCGTTATTGCCCGCCGTGAACAGCGTTTTGCCGGCAGTGACAGCCAGCGTCTGGCCGATATCAACGGACTGGCTACGCTGGAGACGCTCCCGGATATCGTTTTGGCCGTGCGCGGGGGATATGGTGCCTCCCGCCTGTTGCCCCTCATTGACTATTCTGCACTGCGCGATCGCCTGCTGGATGCCCCCATTGCCCTGTGTGGCCACAGCGATTTCACCGCCATTCAGCTGGCGCTGCTGGCGCAAAGTGGCGTCCTCAGCTTCAGCGCCCCGATGCTGGCAGGTAACTTCGGCGCTGAGGTTTTATCTGAATTTACCGTCCGGCACTTCTGGCACGCGCTAACTTCCCCTACATTAACGGTAAACTGGACAACAGTATCACAGCAGGTACAGGTGGCCGGCACCGTATGGGGTGGTAACCTGGCGATGATAACGTCGCTGATTGGTACACCCTGGATGCCCGATATCCACGGTGGCATTCTGGTGATCGAGGATGTGAATGAGCACCCTTTCCGCATTGAACGGATGCTGCTTCAGCTGCATCAGTGCGGCCTACTTTCCCGCCAGAGTGCCATTGTTACCGGCAGTTTTAGCGGAACCACTTCGACGGATTATGACAACGGCTACGATTTCACCAGCGTCTGGAACCTGATACGCGATTTAACCGGCCTGCCGGTGGTCACCGATCTGCAGTTTGGCCATAGTGCGGACACCGTCACCCTGCCCCTTGGTGCCCGGGGCCAACTGACAGTGGAGGGATCCGCAGCGTCACTGCAGATATCAGGACATCCCGTGCTGCGCTGATCGTGGGGAGCACAATAATAATGAAACAGTTGTATGAAGATCTCTGGGTATCCACCCCGGAGTTTCCCGCCAGTAAGGATGAACCGGAGCAGCTCATGCACGGTTTTTTATTGCAGCATTTGCGTGGAAATTTACTGATTTCACGGGTAGCCAGCGCGGAAGATCAGCAGGCCATTGCCGATCGCGGTGGTCTCATCCGCCATTATCTGACTCACTGTCATGAGGCCTGTCCTGCGACGCGGGCATTACAGCAGCGGTTTAATTCCGCGCTGTACTGCCATGCGCGGGCTTTAGGTCAGGTCAGCCATTTCGCGGAAGCCGATGCCACCTTTCATACGGCTGAAGTTCACTGCGGCAGTTTTCATGTGGTCCCCACACCCGGCCACACGCCGGGCAGCACCAGTTATCTTTATGCGTCACCCTATGGCAAAACCTACCTGTTCGTTGGTGACACTGTCACGTTATCTCGCGGCCGTTGGGTGACAGTACTGGTAGAGGAAAGTAATGAAAACGATCTGCGACAGACGCTGGAGTTTTACCGGGCGTTACGCCCGGATGTGGTGCTGATGGGAACCACCCTCGGCCACCAGGCGTGGCAGGAGGTGGATGTGCGTCAGTGGCTGGCGCTGCTGGATGAGGCAGAGAATAACGTACTGGATCTGCGCCATTCCGCGCTGCATACCAGCCTCCACTGATCAGGCGTTGGGCCGGGTGACCGCCATAATAAACAGCATCGGTCGCTCCTGTTCTTCCGCCAGCGCGGGCTGTTGTTCTACCTGCTGCGGCGTCGGGCCCCACTCGTTGAGCGAGTCGATGGTAAACCCGGCGGCGACAAGGTGATTAATCCAGGTGCCCAGCGTGCGGTGCTGCTTGATAACCCCGTCGGCAAACCAGTTGGTCACCCGCTTTCCTTCGCGCTGATAGTCACTGAGCGGCCAGCATTTCTGCTGTTCTCCGGCACTCAGCCAGCCCGGGTTGCGGGGTGCCGTGTAGATCGGATGTTCGGCAGTAAAAATGAACTGCCCGCCAGGTTTCAGGGAGGCAAACACCGTCTGCAATAGCGTTGGCAGCGCTTCCACATAATGCAGTGCGAGGGCACTCCACGCCAGATCGTAGCGCTGCGGCGGCAGGGTTAACGTTTCCAGATCCGCACGCTGCCAGTCAATCGCCGGGTCATCCCCCAGCGAGACCGCTTTTGCCAGCATTTTTTCCGAGACATCCAGCGCCAGCACCGCTTCAGCGCCCTGCTGGCAGGCATAACGGCTGAACCAGCCGTAACCACAGCCCAAATCGACCACCTGACTCTTTTTTAACGGAGGCAGGAGCGCCTGCACCGCAGGCCACTCAGGCGCGCCTTCCAGGCCCTGAGTGGAGCGATTCAGCGTGGCATAACCGGCAAAAAAGGCCGGGTCGTCATAAATATTTTGTGTCATTCACCGTTTCCTTAGCGTCATTCCTCCCGGAACAGGGGAGAATTTTAGCGTCGGGTGACCACAAAAAAAAGCGTTTCTCCCCTGAACGGTGAGCATTGTCCTCAGTTTTTGACCCGGGACATACTTTTGACCTCCTGCAGATTCACCGCCTGCGTGCGCCCGGTGGCGTCGGTATATACCAGCATCTGAGTGGCGCGATCGAGGTGAGGCTTACCTTCAACCACCACGGTACTGCCATCGCGCATGTGCAAAATATGGTCGCTACTGCAACCTGCCAGCAATCCCACCAGCATCAGTAACATACAGCCCGTCATTCTGTTGCTCATGTCGTTCTCCTTGTTAACAGGTTGACTATTTTAGCCCTGTACCCCACTCCGTTTTGCTGTTTACTGCCTTTCTTCTCCTCGCAGGGGAAATAGTGTTTGTACCCGGCGAAAGATACCTGTATTTTTATCCAGCAAAAATGCACAAGGAGCAAAAATGTTTGTTGAACTGATTTATGACAAGCGCAACGTAGCCGGTCTGGCGAATGCCGAACAGCTGATCCTTAACGAGCTGGAAAAACGCGTACAGAAAGTGTTTCCTGACGCCCTGGTTAAGGTGAAGCCTATGCAGGCCAACGGCGTGAAAAGTGACGCCAGCAAAAGTGATAAATCCACGCTGCTGCGCATCATCGAAGAGATGTTTGATGAAGCCGACGAGTGGATGGTATCCGAAGAATTTTGATGCTAATACCGTGCGGTCAGCCAAAAAAATTGATGTTAATGCGGAATGATACGGGTTTTTATTTGCATTTGTTCCGCATCGTCCTATTATTTAAATTAATCGATTTCCCTGGTGTTGGCCCGCACTCAAGCTCTTAGCGGGCTTTTTTTTGCCCCGAATACCCCTGAACGTTATATAGCCCACCGTTTTGTCTCTGTCCCTAAAGTTTTCCCGCCCGCTGCCGAAAAATTAACCACACCATAAGCAGGCAATAATCGGGACAGCAATGGCCACAATTTATATTCCGTCACTGATGGGTTTACTCAGTCATGCCGAACGGCAGAAAGGGACGAGGCTGACGCGCGAGGAAGTGGAAGCGCTGCGCGATTCTGTTCTCTGCGTGACCATCCCTGACCGCATTGCCTGCGCGCTGGACCCGTCACAAAACTTCAGTGAAACAGACCCGGCGCGCTGCTGGGAGGAGTGGTCACGCTACCGGCATCGCACTGAAACGATGCCGTGATGAAGGCGGGCGGGCAACGGGCCCCTAACGACGGGCGCTGGCCGCCAGCTCTTCGGTCAGTAAATCGTGTACTTTTGCTGCAAAGGCTGAACTGTCGCGCAGCATCTGAATGGCTTCTTCCAGCGTCTGGGGGGGCATCTGCCCCACGATACGCCAGCCGAGAGCGATATTTTTTGCTTCTTCAAGCCGTTCAAATTGATGTTCGCCAGATACCGATTCAGACACGATCTTCTCCTGATTTAACTTTTGGTCCTATTTTACGTAGCCTGATGACGACATCACAACCCCACCACTGGATTTAAATTGCTCTTTGTCTGCTTTTCAAGCGTTTATCGGTTAAAAAAGCATAACCGTTCCCCCATCCGTATTTTTCCCCGTATAAAATACAGCCAGTAATTTCCAGAAAAGCTCTCTCACATCCGGTAAATCGGGTATTTTTTCGGAAAGGCGCTGACTCGATTGAGCAGGCGGCGCTGAAGGCCAGGCCCTATCGCCGTCGTTTAACCCGGGATGATGGCCGTATGGTTGCGATCGGTCACGTTCAGTTGCACACTGTTTCTGCCGTTATTGGGCTTTACGACGCACACTTAATTGCAGTGTTGCGCCATTAATCCCCGTAACCGCGCTTTGAATGCGCCATGCGCAATTCAAAAACACATAACAGGGAGATATGTGATGAAACCAGGCGTTCGAATCCGTCAGTTACGTAAAACGCAGAAAATGACGCTCAGGGAACTGGCACAGCGTGTCGGTAGCGATGTGGGGAATCTGTCGCGCCTGGAGCGTGGCCGCCAGGGCTACAGCGATGTCATGCTGGAAAAAATCGCGGCGGCGCTGTCAGTGAGTATTTCAGGCCTCTTTTCCACGGAGATAAGCGATAACACGCCTGCGCCGCCTGGGGTTCCCCCTTCCGCCATGCAGGAGGTGTATCGGGTTGATGCCGTCGATCTACCCACCCGCACTGGCCGCTATCCTCCGGCCCGGGACGTGGTGCAGGTGGTGCATGCCGTGGAATACGTCCGCTCAGAAGCGATGATGATATTTAACAATAAGCCCGCCTCTGTCGTCAGGCTGATCAACGTGCGCGGTGACAGCATGGCTGGCACCCTCGATCCCGGCGACCTTATTTTTGTCGATACCAGCATTGATTTTTTCGAGGGGGATGGGATCTATCTGTTTAACTATCAGGATGATATTTTTGTTAAACGGCTGCAAAAAGTGAAATCACAGCTGTATGTAATCTCGGATAACCCACGCTATAAAGCGTGGACGATTTCAGCGGATGAACGGCCCGGATTGCATGTCACTGGCCGCGTCATGCTCAGTCAGTCACAGCAGTTTCGCTGTCACGCCAGGTTGAAATAACCCGCTCTGCGGCGGGTTTTATCTGCTGTCGCCCCGCCCCTCAGCGCCGCGGGCGCAGCACCTCGAAAACCTGCGCCACATTGCCTTTTGCCCGCCAGACTGCCGCACAAAATATCAGGTTGATAATGACCGCCGCCCAGTGCGTGTGGGCGTAGACGTCAAAGAGAAAGCGGAACGGTACGGAGGCATATGCCAGAATAATTAGATAGGCCAGCCACGATGCCCAGCGCTGGTGTCGGGCCCCGGCTTTATAGAAAAACATCAGCCGTAACACAATGGCCGAGCACACCACCACGTTAGTGATGACCATAGGATCACTTGTTACCATGTTGTCCTCCTCTCCAGCGGGCAAGCCAGCTTGCCGGATCCTGCTGACTGAAAAACGTCAGCGTTTTTATCGCCAGGGCGGACAGCAGCACCGCCCCCAGACCATCCAGCGGTTTATCGCTGTAGCCCAGCACCAGCGCCAGCTTTGCGCCGACCAGACCTGCACCGTAGATCCCGACAATCCACGACACCAGAAAATAGGCCGCGCGACGGATCACCTGAATATCGGCCGCCGTGGCCACATAAAAAACAGCACCGGCAAAAGCACCAAACAGGACGCCATAATCCGTTGTCCCGATAACCCCTACCAGACTGGTGCCCGTGGTGACGGCGGCTCCCAGACTCACTGCCAATAATGTTGTTACCATATTGCCCCCTCCGCTGTGTCCTCTTACCGATTCAGGCATAAAAAAACCCGGCCAGGGCCAGGTTAAAAAACGATTACCGTGATGATGCCGGCAATGCTGTTTTTATAACGTTAATCGGTTTTTTGCGTACGCGTGAGCCGGGTCTGAAAAACAGCGGCAAAAGTTGTGATCGCGATCAAAACAACTTCTCGCCCGCTGGAACAGCATACAGGGTGTACCCCTTCCCCCTTATAAGGAACCGTATGAACGCCGCGTTACTCTTTTCACTGCTGCTGATTGGTGGCCCCCTGATGGGATTTTTAGTGATTATCAGCGTTTGTCTTCCCGGCGTTCTGCTGGCGCTATGGCATCAACTGGATGCCCGTATTCATCTGCGCTGATGGTAGCACCGTCCCGTTAACATCAGATCCCCTGCTGCCTGGCAAACAACGCAGCAAACCAGTCGATAAAGACTCTGACCTTAGGCGAAAGGTAGCGCCTGTCCGGGTACACAATAGAGACTGGCTTAGTGACGGTCGCGTAAGGGGTCAGCACCTCTTTCAACCGGCCGTTAGCGATAGACGGTTCCAGAGCGGTGCGTAACGCATGAAGCATTCCTAACCCCGCCAGACCACAGGACAGCAGAACGTCAGAATTGTTAACCAGCATGCTGCTGCCAGGCCGTCGCGCAACTGTCTCACCGTCCACGTCAAAATTCCATGCCATCACCTCACGACTGTGTTCGCTGAAAAAATTAACCGCCTTGTGGTGTATCAGGTCGTCAGGCGTCAGCGGCGTTCCGTATCTATCCAGATAGGCAGGCGCGGCGCAGGTGGCCATCCGCACGCTGCCCAGACGCCGGGAGATAAAGCTGGAATCGTCCAGTTCGCCAAGGCGGATCGCACAGTCAATGCCCTCGGCGACCAGGTCGGCCCTGCGGTCGGAGGCGGTCAGCACAATCTCTATATCCGGGTAAAGGGCCTGAAAATCGGCCAGCGCAGGGACCAGAATGCCATGCGTCAGGGCAAGCGGTGCATCGATACGTAAACGCCCCCGGGACGGCTGCGTGGGAGAAAATGATGCCATGATGTCGCTGACTTCAAGCAGCAGAAACCTGGCCCGCTGATAAAACGCGTCTCCCTCTGCCGTCAGACTCAGGCTGCGCGTGGTGCGATGAAGCAGCTTAACGCCCAGGTCCTCCTCAATCTGCTGGATCGCCCGGGTGACCGCAGGCCGGTGAAGCTGCAGGGCGTCCGCAGCTTTAGTAAAGCTGCGTAATTCGACGACCTGAACAAAAACTTTCATTGAATCAAGCATGTTTGAATGCATCGTTCCTCTTCACCTTCCTGTTGAACCGCCATCGCCTGACGCTTTCCGCACATTCTACCCGGGATCGCCTGCCCGGATGGAGAGCATTGTTTCACTGACAGTAATTCTGAAGTATTCGTTCGCCTCTTTTTCCCGTCCCCTGCGGTGACTATTCTGAGCGGCATTGGGTGGTTCAGGAGTCTGACCGGGGCTGAATATTTCAGCCACCTCCCGCCACCGATGATTAAGAGGAAGCACAACAATGAAAGCATGGTTACTGAAAGATTTTGGCCTTAACAACCTCAGGCTTGAAGACGTCCCTGTTCCGACGCCGGGTCCGGGTGAACTGCTGGTGAAGGTGGGCGCAGTGTCACTAAACTTTCGTGATAAAGCCATCGTGGAGGGGTTCTACGAGCCCCACAGGGTGCCTGAATCGCTGATACCTGTTTCTGACGCCGCCGGTACGGTCGTATCAACCGGGGAAGGTGTTACCCGCTTCGGCATCGGCGATCGCGTTAACTCCCATCTCTACTCACGCTGGCTTGACGGCGAACCCGCTGCGGATGAGCCCGACTGGTGTGTGGGTATGCCGCTGCCCGGCGGCCTTGCTGAATATATGATTATTCATGAAGACAGTGCGGTGCAGGCCCCGGAGAATATGACGGATGAGCAAGCCTCAACGCTGCCGATCGCCGCACTGACCGCCTGGTATTCGCTGATGGAGGTGGGAAATCTGCAGCCGGGTCAGACCGTGCTGGTCCAGGGGACGGGCGGCGTATCGGTGTTTGCCGCGCAAATCGCCCATGCTTACGGCGCACGGGTGATCGCTACCTCCAGCAACGATGAAAATCTTGCCCGCATCAAAGCGCTGGGCGCTGATGAAGGCATCAACTATAAAACTCATCCCGACTGGGAAAAGAAAGTCCTCGAACTGACCGGCGGTAAAGGGGCGGATATCACTGTGGAGGTGGCTGGCGGTAACGGGATCAACCAGTCCGTCCAGGCGACAAAGGTTGCCGGTACGGTGGCCCAGGTCGGGTTCCTGACGGGCCAGACTGCACAGCTGGATCTGATGTCGGTGATTTTCCGTCAGACCACTCTGCGGGGCATTGCCGTGGCGCCGCGCGCCGCATTTGACCGTATGAATCCATTCCTGAATCAGCACAATATCGCCCCGGTGATTGAAAAGGTGTATCCCTTCAGCGAGGCAATTGAAGCATTTGAACATCTGTCGCGTGGCGCATTCGGTAAGATTGTGATCAAAATCGCCGGGTAACGTCAGCGGAGTATGCTCATTTTGCTACCGGCAGGTCTGCATATCGGGTCGTATAAGCGGGCGACAGCATCTCCCGCTTCATTGCCCAGGCTTTCTCTATCCCCTGCCCGGCAAACCACACTTTACCTTTACCTGACTGATTCAGCCCGTCAATCACCCCCATCAGCGCTTCGCTGTTGAGGGGAGACGGGGGCGCGTCAAACAGGTTCATCTGCGCCACCCCCTGCGAGAAAAAGTCCCCCAGCATCACCCCCGCTTTCATATAACGATGCCCCTCAACCCAAATCCGGTCGAGCGCCTCCGTTGCCACGCGAAGGATGTCCCGCGTGTCGTTCGAGGGCGTCAGCAGCGTGCCAGCGGCCTGATTACCGTAGAACACTTCCCCTTCCGCATGGGGACTGGTGCGCAGAAAAACGCTGATAAACCGACAGTACTGGCCATCTTCCCGCAGCTTTGCGGCCGCACGTTCGGCATAGGCGCACACCGCCTGCCGCATCTCGTCGTATTCCGTGATGCGTGAGCCAAACGATCGTGAACACATGATTTGCTGCCTGGCGGGCGTCAGATCTTCCAGCGTCAGACACGGCTCACCGCGCAGTTCACGCACGGTTCGCTCCAGTACCACGTTGAAATGCTTGCGAATGGTGCTGGTACTTTGCTCCGACAAATCTTTCGCCGTGAAGATGCCCAGCGTATTCAGCTTCTTGCTGATGCGCCGCCCCACGCCCCACACATCTTCGACCGCGACTAACCCCATCAGCTTCCGCTGGCGCTCAACATCCGACAGGTCCAGCACCCCGCCGGTTTTCGTCCATTTTTTGGCCGCATGGTTGGCCAGCTTGGCTAAGGTCTTGGTGGGCGCAATGCCCACCCCCACCGTCAGATGCGTATCCCGCCTCACCCTCTCCCGGATTTCCCGCCCGAACTCGTCAAGGATCCGGCAATGACGGACGCCCGTCAGATCCATAAAGGCCTCATCGATGGAGTAGATTTCGATAGCGGGTGCCATCTGCTCAAGGGTGGTCATCACCCGGTGGCTCATGTCGGCATACAGCGCATAGTTAGAGCTGAAGACGTGGATGTTATGCTGTTTTATCTGGTCTTTAAGCTTGAAATAGGGAGCGCCCATCGGGATGTTTAACTTTTTGACTTCGGCACTGCGCGCAATGATGCAGCCGTCGTTATTACTCAGTACCACCACCGCTTTGCCACGCAGATCGGGCCGGAATACGGTTTCGCAGCTGGCGTAGAACGAATTGACATCCACCAGGGCAAACATTAGCGGTGCATCGTCTTAATGACGTGTTTCACCACGCCAAAGATCTCAAACTGATCGGGGTCGGTAATGGGAATAAGGGAATAGGCGGGGTTCATGGGCCTGAGGGACAGAGAAGGAGTGGTGATCAGCTGCTTGACGGTGAACTCGCCCGATAAGGCAGCGACAATGATGTCTCCATGCACGGCATTTAGTGCGCTGTCAACGACCAGCATATCGCCATCGTTTATCCCCGCGCCGATCATTGAGTCCCCGCTGACCCGGATAAAATAGGTTGAACTTGGGTGAGCGACAAGCAGATGGTTCAGATCCAGACGCTGCTCAACATAATCCTGGGCCGGGGAAGGAAATCCACACGGCACGCGATCAATAAACAGAGGTAACGCGACAATCGCGTGAATATCGGCAGGCTTAAAAAACATCATGACTGTCTTCTCATTATTTACTGTATTTATATACAGTATTATTGATCAGCCCACGCAATCAAGTTGATTTATGGAAATTTTGGTAAAGCCGTTGGTGGAAAAGAAGTTTTAGTTGGCAGGCGTGAAATGCCATGAAGTCATCAACGGAGGGTTGCCACAAGTCCCGGGGCCTGGAACTGATGTCCGCCAGGCGGCAGGGATGGACGTTCAAGGCATTAACAAAACCCTGACTCATATGGGATATTTTTATCAGAAGGGGAACAGATAATTCAGAAGAACGTCATTCCTTCATAGGGTTGGGTAAGACAAGCATTTAAACGGCTCTTAAGATCGCCATCATGGATCTCAAGCCGGTGGCCATCGGGGTCTAAAAAGTAGACAGATTTGCCCTCACTCTTGTTAGTTTTCCATTCCTTAATACCCGATGATCTCAAGCGCTCCACGAACACATCAAATTCTTCAGTGGGAATACTGAAAGCATAGTGTGTGTAATCATCACCAATGGATACGGTATCTATCGAAAGACATAGCCAGAGTTCACCCAGCGAAAGGTAGGCACCATTATCCCATTTAGCTTTAGGGGTGAACCCAAGAGTTTCAGCATAAAAATTCAGGCTCTTTGCCACGTTACTGACTGCAAGGGTGATGTGGTTTAGTCCGGTCAGCATGTTGCACTCTCTAAGAGGATGGGCAGGTATGTAATTTATAATTTTTTAATGCCTTTGAACATAAAGTCACTAAGACGTCTGCAACAGAAGGGGGAAACCCGTCAACAGTACGCGGAACAAGGTCCGGTTTCCGCTGACCGGTCCGCAGTCCTTCCAACGCCTCTCCCTGCCGTTTGCGTAGCGGCCTGGTCATCCGCGGTCGGTGTCGCTTAGCTATTTTGACGCATCTTCATGTCCTCTTCTGTGCAGCCTGCAGGGATTGCAGGCTGCGGTGGTCAACTATCAGGGTGCAGTGTGGGTGTGATAAATCTTGCTGACCACAACCCAGCGGCCGTTGACCTTCAGCAGGTTGAAAAAGTCGGTAAAACGAAAGCCCGAAATGTCATCGGTATCGATGCGGGCGCTGGCGGCCGTCCCGACGATGTCTACACGCACAATAGCAGCCTTCGCTTCGGGAGAAGGACGGAAGGCGCTGTCGATCGTATCAAACAGCCCCTGGATCGGGCCGCCGCTGAGATTGCCGTCGCCGTCAATGCCAAAAATGGTGGCTTGTTCACTGAATGCGGGCTTCATCAGCTCACTTTTCGCCTGCTTACCCCCCTCGTTGTACTGGTTCAGCACGTTCACAATGTCGTTGTAGTCCTGCACATAAGTCGTGTCATTCATCATTTTTTGTCTCCATTTCAGTAAACCGGGCATCCGTTCAGATACCCCTCTTTCGTCTGATACTCATTGGCGTGGGGCCGAAAAAAGCAGTGAGCCTGCGAGAAAAACCGCAAACAAGACCCCCGTACCCCCACCAGCATCTGCAGATAAAATTCAGGGATGAGATAAGGCCTGCCGTATTGTTACCTGAATTTTTTAGTGACCACTATGTAATGTTATTATTGTATAGTGATCGCTATGTAAAGTGTCAAGCAATGATTGGAAACCTCGTTATGAAAACTCATGATCGGCCTGAAGCCAGGGAAAAGCCCAAAGGCCGGCCGCGCAGTTTTGACCGTGATAAGGCACTGCTGAAGGCGCTGCACCTTTTCTGGCGCAAAGGTTTTGAGCCGGCATCGGTTGCCGAGCTTTGCGCCGCAATGGAGATCAACCCGCCCAGCCTCTATTCCGCCTTCGGCAATAAGGCCAGGCTGTTTCTGGAAGCCGTGAATTACTACGAGCGGGTTTACTGGCAGGCCACCTGGGCGCGGCTTGAAGAGGCGCAGGACATCGTGGGGGCAATTGACCGCTTCTTCAGTGAAGCAGCAGACATCCTGCTTTCTCCCTCAGCACCGTGCGGCTGTATGGTGGTACTGGCGGCGATCAATGTCTCCGCCGAGTCGGATGATGTGGTCAGGGCAGTCAGCCTTCTCAGGCAGGAGGGAAAAGATCTGTTTGAACAACGGCTGGTCAGAGCAGTGCAGGAAAAGCAGCTGCCTGAGGAAACCCAGACCGCCGCGCTGGCGACTGTTCTCAACACCCTGCTGGAGGGCATGTCGATTGAGGCAAAAGACGGTGCCACACCTCAGAGTCTGAGGTTGATCGGCCAGCATGCCGTCAGGCTGCTGCAGCCGTTCAGTCCTGATCGCACAAAATGCGACAACCAAAACTAGACGACCGGTCAGTTTTTAAATAGAGTACAGGCATGATAAAAAAACACGCGACAGATATGCGCCAGCACATCATTGATGTGGCACGGGCGATTATGACGCACAAAGGCTACAGCGCCGTCGGGCTTTCCGAAATAGTCCAGGCGGCCGGTATTCCCAAGGGCTCTTTTTACTACTACTTCAGATCCAAGGAAGAGTTTGCAGAAGCGCTGCTCGAGCACTACTTCAGCCACTATCTGCAGGAGGTAGGCAACCAGCTGAACGGTACCGGAACGGCGAGAGAGCGGCTGTTGCGCTACTTCACCTTCTGGAAGACCACTCAGGGCGCAGACCTGCCGGAAAGCAAATGCCTGGTGGTCAAGCTCGGGGCGGAAGTCTGCGATCGGTACGACAGCATGCGAAACGTGCTGGCGACCGGCACGCAGGCGATCATACAAAAAATCGCGGACTGTATACGGCTGGGGCAGGAAGACGGCTCACTGCCTGCGGTGAGCAATGCCGGTGAGCTGGCTGAAGAACTTTATCAGCTGTGGCTTGGTGCCTCCCTGATGGCGAAAATCCATGATCCGGACAGTGCCTTTGGCAAAGCAATGAATGCAACAACACGGCTGCTCGGGTAGCCGTTTTTTTTTACCTAATAACTAGACGACCGGTCAACTAATTAGAGGTTTACATGACTGACAACACTATTCGTACCGATTTATTTTCACCCGTCACGATGGGCAGTCTTCAGCTGGCTAACCGCATTGTGATGGCGCCCGTTACCCGCAGCCGTTACGGTGAGGATGGCGTGCCTGACGAACTGCATGCGACCTACTATGCGCAGCGCGCCGGCGCGGGTCTGATTATTTCAGAAGCGACCAATATCTCGGCTCAGGGCCGCGGCTATGCCGCCACGCCCGGGATCTGGAATGAAGAGCAGGTCACCGGATGGAAAAAAGTGACTGACGCAGTCCACGCTCAGGGCGGAAAAATAGTGTGCCAGCTGTGGCACGTTGGCCGTTTTTCAAGCGTGGAACTGCAGCCTGACGGTGCGCGCCCGGTTGCCCCGTCTGCCATCAAAGCAGAGGGCAAGACCTACACCGTGAACGGCTTTGTTCCGGTTTCCACGCCGCGCGCGCTCGAAACAGATGAAATTCCCGGGATCATTGAGCAGTACAAACACGCGGCAGAAAACGCCCTGCACGCCGGATTTGACGGCGTTGAAGTACACTCAGCCAACAGTTACCTGCTCGATCAGTTCCTGCGCGATTCCACTAACCACCGCACCGATGCCTGGGGCGGTTCTATTGAAAACCGGGCCCGCCTGACGCTGGAAGTCACTGAAGCGATCGTCAGCATCTGGGGCAATGAACGTGTTGGCATCCGCCTGTCACCGGTGACCCCTGACGCGGGTAATACCCCGCCGGACAGCAACGTCATGGCGATGTATGGCTATCTGATCCAGCAGCTGAATCGCTTTAATCTGGCGTATCTGCACTTCGTTGAGGGGGCAACGGCCACCTCGCGCGACGTGCCTGCCGATGTAGATATGGATGCGCTGAGCGCGCAGTTCACAGGTCCGTTTATCGGCAACAACAACTATGACCTTGAGATGGCCATCAGCCGCCGGAACGCGGGGATTATTGATGCCGTCGCCTTTGGCCGCCTGTTTATTTCCAACCCGGATCTGGTGAAGCGCCTACGTTACGGTGCCGCACTGACCCTTGCGCCAAAAGAAACGTATTACGGCGGCGGGGCTCAGGGCTACACCGACTGGCCGCAAGGTAATTACTGATAATCAAAACCGGCGCGGCTCCTCCCGCCGTCTGCACCGGCATTACGGGTAACAAGCCATTTCGTCGCCTTTACCTTTGTGCGCCCGCTCCTGATCTCAGTGTCAGAATTTGATACACAGGGGATAGGTGCCCTCCTGTTCGCCTACGGTATCGCTGGCGTTGCAGGTCACTTTCACCGCAGCACGCTATACGATATTCACCCTGATAGTGATGGCGGCAGGGCTGATGTTAACGCCGTTACTGTTTATTACCGCCGGGCAATTGGTCACGGGGGGAAGTGATGTGCTCATCTTCTGGGGGCTGGCGGCAGCCACGTTAATTTTGGCCGTGGCTGCTGGCCTGAATCAGCAGCGCAACCATTCGCCGAAGTGAAGGCGCACAGCGTCCCTGTCATAGCGATCTTCCCCACGCCATGCAGCGGCCGCCGCCGACCAGTCGCTCTTGCCGTGAACCGGGCGGTCGAATGATGCGGGCCTGAGCACGTCCAGGCTGGCCAGGATATTGATGATGGTACGTCGCTCGTTCTTTGACGATTTAACGGCGGCCGCCAGTCGCTTTTCGAGCGTACCGGCATGATCGCCCGGCTGGCTTGATGCGATCGTCGAGAGGATGCGCTCAAGGATCACGATGTCCTCATCCGTCGGGTCGGGAATGTCGGCAGCGTCCAGCGCCTGCAGATCGAACCATGTGTAGATCAGTTGGCCGTGACGGACACCGCCCCACTTCAGTCGTTCGAAATTGAGGATGTTGAGGTCCTCATTCCTGTACCGTTCAGCACCAATCGTCAGCCCGGGGACGACGTCCCGGCACACGGAGCATGTATGGCTCGTGTTGCATATGGCACCGTCCGGGCTAAAACTTTGCCCGCTGACCACCGGCGTGTATTGATGTGGGCTCATTTGACGGGCGAGATGGTATGAGGCGACGCCTGACCGCCAGTCGAGTCTTTTTGTGGACAGGCTGGACAGAAAAGCGTGCGACGCTTTGGTGGGCGGCATCCGTTTCACTATTGCCAGAATTGTTTGCAGACCATCGTCGTGGGTCACGTTGACCGGATCGAACATCACTCCCCGGGCCCTGGCATAAACAAAGTCTTCGGGATCGGTCTTGTATTCAGAGAGCCAGCCGCTGCTGCCCCAATACGTTTTAAAGAGGATGTTCCTGGCTTTCTTATCCATAATGGCTTCCAAAAAGTGTATCGTCGGGCCTGCACCTGCCCACCAGAGCAAAGGGGGGCTCACCTCAGAGACAAGGGCGGGACACCTGTTTTTTTTAAGTGGGTCAGGTTCACAGAACCTCAACCACCTCGAATTCTTCGGTGATCAGCTCCATATCATCAGCAAAATAACCTTCCCGGGTAAAAAATCGCTGATGCTCTTTTCGCCAGTATTCGAGGCTTAAATCGCCCTCGCCCTCTTTTCGGGCAAACGCCCCGGTGACATCACAAAAACGCACCAGCCGCATCGAAACCAATCGGATAACGCATACCGGTACATCCTGACCATCAAGGATGATGTTATAACTCCCTATCCTCGGGGCGGGTTCTTCCTGCTGATAAGAGGCAAAAGATCCACATGAGGCTGTTTTGATCCCTTTTGTAATAAGGGTGGCGAGTTCGTCGGCCAGTTCAGGACTGTCACCCATTTGCCAGCTATTCGCGCCGGGATATTTCGCCTTTACTTCATCAATCGTATCCATTAAAAGCCTTTTATAATTTAAATCAACACGTTGAACAATATCGGACATGCCCGAATATTATCAGTAATGCTTTTATGTTAATCATAGTTTGCTTCACGATCATAGCTGATATGCGCTCTCTAAACGCAGCTTTGTGCCCGGCGTGGACGTTGTTGACATCGTGCCAGATTGATTTATGGGGAGAGGTTCACCGAAAGTAATGCCTTCAAGTAAAAAGGATGGTCAGATGAATTTAGAAACTACGCGTTTAAGGCTTGAACCCTATCATGATTCACACTACGAAGGCTTAAGGCTGATGGATAACAATTCCGGTGTGATGCGGTATATCAGCAAGGGTATTGTTAAAACCCCAGAAGAGACCTGGGAAAGTATCAGGCGTGTTCAGGCCCGATGGCAGAAATATGGGTTTTCGTGGTGGGCTATCAAAGAGAAGGCTTCCGGGGCCGTTGTTGGGGCAGCATGCCTCCAATACCTGGCAAACGTTGAGGGTGCCCCCTTAGAGATTGGCTGGCGGCTCATCCCAGAACAGAATGGTAAAGGCTATGCAACAGAAGCGGCTAAAGCGATTATTGATTTCGCGGCAGAGCAGAGAGGCGCAACGTATTTAGTGGCTGTTGCTGACCCTGAAAATGCGCCCTCTCAGCGAGTGATGCAGCGATTAGGCATGACTTACAAAGCAATAGAACAGCATTACGATGTGCCCTGCGTAGTTTATGAACTTAGCATTCAGCGCGCTCAATCGTAATGGGGATGTGTACACAACGTCCGCTATGTGCCAGAAGCGGACGTTACTCCCGTTATATGAATTTTGGAAAAAGAGCTGTGCAAGGTGGTCAATATTAGCCAAACTCTGGCGCTAAGATAAGGAGAAATAATGATGACACAGCAAGCACCTCAACTTGAAACAGAACGCCTGATTTTAAAGCAATTTACACTTGATGATTTCCCGGCGCTCAGAGAATGCTGGGCGACGCCTGAAATGGCGAAGATTAATGGCGGAGAAAATCCAACGGCTGAAATGGTATGGACCCGCTTATTACGTTATATCGGGCACTGGCAGGCGTTAGGGTATGGCTACTGGGCAGTGTTTGAAAAAAAGACAGGCCGTTATGCTGGTGCGTTTGGATTTCAGGATGCGCATCGTGATATCTCGCCTGAGTTGCAATACCCTGAAGCTGGATGGACGTTGATTCCAGAAGTTCGTGGCAACGGTTATGCGTCTGAAGCACTGACCGCAATTTTACTATGGGCCGACAGGACATTCTCCTCGCCAGTGTGCTGTATTATTGATGAAGAAAACAAACGTTCAAATTATTTAGCTGAACGCTTTGGTTTCCAGTTTCAAACTCATGTTAACTATCGTGGTAAGCAGGTACGCATGCTTGTACGCGAGCAAGCAGCCAGACCATAACCCCCCATTTCAACTTGTTCATTTGATCAGACCGCCTTTGAAAAGCCCGTCGTTTGCCAGGAATAAATTATTGATTTTAATAAATAAAATTAAATATACATCACATCAGCACTGCACATCTTGCCAACATCGCTAACCCGACAATACAATCGCATTTTTCATGGACCGGCAGCAAAGTCTGGCCCCGAAGATTCGCTGTGCAGCACACCTTCCATAAGAAGAACAAAACCTCACCTGCTTTATAAGAAAACCAAGAATCACCGGCTGCTCCAGCTTCTGTTGGGCTATAAGAAACTGGAAAGCACAGTCCGTTATCCGGGCATTGCAGTCTACGATTTTTTGGGCTGTCACAGCAGCCCTGCGCCAGAAGCGGACATGGCATACTTTACGATACGCCAATCAACGTTGAGCATTCACAGTGGAGTGGTAGAATTGTGGCGTGTTCCCTTTCAAAAAGGCCATCGGCATGAGTCATCTGGTAAGAAAAAATTACAGTGCGTTAGGTGAAGTAAAAGCGCCGTACGTCCATTCAGTAAAGCATGGCAACACGCTCTATATTTCCGGCCTGACCGCGTTTGGCACAGCGGCACAGCATGAAGGTATTGTTGAGCAGGCTGAAGAAATATTCAGCCAAATCAGGAAAATTGCCAGCACAGAAGAGATAGATTTTTCAGCACTGATCAAAGTGACTATATTCATCACCTCTTTTGAGGAGATAAACGGGCTACGCAACGTGCTGTACCGAAATTACGGTGATCACCTGCCCGCCAGCTCGCTCGTGGAAGTCAGCCGCCTCTTCTCACCTGACCTCTCGATAGAAATTGAGGCTATATTCGGCCTTTGATTGATTGCTCATCGCCGGATAATGATAACTGTTCGGATCGAACGCCATTTTATCAAACCTTCTCTAAGACATAATGTCCGCTCTTCGCTCTAAGCGGACATTACGGCAGGTGTATACCTGCTTTGTGCCAGGAACTGATGTTGCTGAAATTGCGATATGCTAATTTATGGGAAGCAGATTGGCTGCCTTTCATTAGGATTAATTAATAATTTTATAAAAAACAAGGAGATGATGATGTATATCAAAGCTGGAGCGTTGTTAATCGTAGCACTCATCCCATTGACATCGGTTGCAGCAAAAGGCGATTTTGATTTTTCGATCTCAGGGGAAAAGACGTCCTTCAACTCTGGATGTGTAGAGTCCATTGAATATGTTGAGGCAGATGAAGTGGACAATGAGAATATCATCATGAAATTCACTGATGAATGTGGGAAGAAATTATCGACCATGACCCGGCAGAACATCGGAAAGCAGATGACCATTGCCTATGACGGTAACAAACTTACCTCCGCTATTATTGCCTCGCGCCTGAGCACGAGTTTCAGAATCTCCGCAAAAGGAATACCCAGGGTGCTGTTGATGAAAATATTTAATGATTATGGAACAGTTATTCAGTGACTGGGACAGACACATCGTCTAAAAGGCACCAGGAAATTTAACGTCCACTCTGCGATCAACGCGGGTCAACACGCCTTGATGATCGCTTGTCGCCAGTCGCGGCCCCCTCCCCGTGCATGTCAGCCTGATTTTCAGCCAGTCCGTCGCAATCCGCGAAGTAGCAGGTTCAGCGCGGTAATGCCCTGTGTCAGCTTCGTATTGCTCTCATCACCGTCAGCAATCCAGAATGCCGCTTCTGCCAGACTCCCGTAAATCAGAGAGGCCAATCCCTCTGGGTCGACATCTTCCACCACACCTTGCTGAACCAGATCGTGAATCAGGCCCCGCATGGACGCCAGGCAATGACGCTGTGATTCAGGGGAAGCCCCCCCCTGGACCGCGGTTTTCGCCGTTGGTCTGGCGACGTTCTCTGTGGTGACAACAGAAATGCTCCCGGTGGGTTTGCTGACCGCCATCGCCGGTACGCTCAACATGACCACAGGAAGCGCAGGTCTGATGATCTCCCTGCCCGCCTTGCTGGCCGCTTTATTTGCGCCATTCGTCGTCATTGCATCGGGTGGAACAGATCGCCGGTGGATACTGTGTGGCCTGCTGGCGTTGCTGGTTGTGGCAAACCTTACCTCCGCGCTGGCACCTAATCTGATGGTGATGCTCGCCGCCCGCATCCTGCTCGGCTTCTGCATGGGTGGGATATGGGCCATCGCGGGGGGGCTTGCTTCGCGTCTGGTTCCGGAAAAGGCTATTGGCCTGGCAACCGCCATCATCTTCGGTGGTGTTGCTGCTGCATCGGTATTGGGCGTTCCCCTGGGGGCGTTTATTGGCGATGTTATTGGCTGGCGCTGGGCATTTGGCATCATGACCCTTTTCAGCGCACTGGTGCTGGCACTCCACCTTGCGGTGATTCCGTCATTACCCGTTACAGGTTCGGCTAACCTTAGCCAGTTCATTGCTCTGCTTGGCAACCGCAAAATACAAGCGGGCGTGTTCCTGACCTTACTACTCGTAACAAGCCATTTCGTTGCCTTTACCTTTGTGCGCCCGCTCCTGATCTCAGTGTCAGAATTTGATACGCAGGGGATAGGTGCCATCCTGTTCGCCTACGGTATCGCTGGCGTTGCAGGTAACTTTCTGGCGGGTATCACCGCAGCACGCTATACGATATTTACCCTGATAGTGATGGCGGCAGGGCTGGTATTAACGCCGTTACTGTTTATTACCGCCGGGCAATCGGTCACGGGGGGAAGTGGTGTGGTCATCTTCTGGGGGCTGGCTTACGGTGGGCTTTCGGTCGGACTGATGACCTGGATGATGAAAGCCGCCGCCCGCGCCGTGGAGATTGCCGCTGCGCTGTATGTCGGGGTATTCAATGCCGGGATTGCGCTGGGAGCCTGGATCGGAGGGCAGATCGTCGATAGATTGGCTCTGACAGATACACTCTGGCTGGCCTGTGGGCTGGCGGCGGCCGCGTTACTTCTGGCCGTGGCTGCTGGCCTGAATCGGGGAAATACGTAACCTCCCTGCCAGGGATCAAGGAGACAGCGCCTGGCCCCGGGGCTTTCTTATAAAAGTGATGCAATCCGGTTAACTTTCAGCCGATTCTGAGGATAACCAGGACAACCGGCAATGAAACTGTCACCAACCGGTACTATTCATCGTGTAAGCTGAACGCTCTGAATCCATCACCGATAAAGAGAGATCTATGCCCTACCTCCTTCTGTTAATCACATCGTTAATGATGGCCGGATCTGTTTTTGCGGCCTCCTCAACCGCCAGTGCCATGTCTTCGCTGACGTCGGCGATGAATCAGCGCATGCTGGATATGAAAGAGGTGGCCAGCTACAAAGCCACTCACCACCTGCCCGTTGAGGATCGGGGCAGGGAAGAAAAAGTTCTGTCGCTTGCTCAGAAACAGGCGGAGGCCGCCCAGCTGGATCCGGCCTCGGTGATGCCTTTTATTCAGGCGCAAATGGATGTCGCCAAAGCCATTCAGTATCGTTATTTCGCAGACTGGTTATCTCAGCCGGGCTCTGCCACCCCGTCCCGAAGCCTGGAGGAGGTCAGAACGTCGATCTCCGTTCAGGATAAACGCATACTGGAGGCGATTGCGCAGCGTCTGCTGGCCGGGGGGTTTAGCGGTGAAGATCGGGCCGAAATTGCCACGTTACTGCATGCCCCCCACCTGACCAATGCCGATAAAGCGCGGCTGACTGACGCACTTGTCTTGATTCGACGCAGCAGTAAAGCCGCCTGACAGAGAGCGGGCGTGGCCGGCAAGCGCGTCCCACGGGCCCGCGCTTGCCGTGACCTGCCTACACGGACATCCGATCCCAGGGGGTGGCCTTGTCGTCCAGATCAATCTCCAGCGTCTCAAGGAATCGCGCCGTCATCATATAATGTCCAATCAGCAGCGTCAGTTCAGCGAGCTGCGTGTCGTCATAGTATTCCGCCACGGAACGGAACGTGCTGGCGGAAACTTTCACCTGGTTAACACACTCATCGACAAAACTGAGAATGGCACTGTTTCTCTGACCGTTCACCACCCCGCGTTCAATATTATGAATCTCTTCCTCACTCCAGCCCGCTTTTAACGCTAACGGATAGTGCTGCATACGCTCGTAGGCGCTATGGCTCAGCGCGCCGACACGCATAATCACCATCTCGCGATCTTTGTCCTCCAGTTTCCCGGCAGGAAAAGACGCGCCGAGGGAAAGATATCCCCGGGCAGAGGACGTCGTTCTTAATAATCCCAGCGTCAGATTGGCCGGAAAGCGGGCGTACTGTTCCCGCTCAGCAGCGGTTAAACGTTCCATGCTGAATAAGGTAATACGTGACATCATTTTCTCCCTGACATTAGATAATAGCGATGGTCCGCGTCCAGCCTGCGGACGCTTTATACACCTTGACCGGTAAACTGATTACGGTGAAACCTCGCGCCGGCAGCCGATCGAGGTTAGCCAGTTTTTCAATCTGACAGTAAGGCCGGACGCTACCCGCAAAATGCCCCTCCCAGATCAGAGAAACATCCCGCGTCTGGCGAACGGTTTCCGCCGTATGGCAGAAAGGCGCATCCCAGCTCCATGCGTCCGTGCCCACCACGCGAACCCCGCATCCGGTCAGAAACAACGTTGCTTCTCTTCCCATCCCACAGCCTGATGACAGGAAGTCAGGCTGGCCATAGCGCCCTCCTGCGGCAGTATTCACCAGCACGATATCCCCTGCGCTCAGGACGTGTCCGATGTGGTTCAGCGCCATCCTGATATCCTGGGCGGTGACCACATAACCGTCAGGAAAGTGCCGGAAATCAAGCTTCACACCGGGACCGATGCACCACTCCAGCGGGATCTCATCAATGGTTTTAGACGCCGTGCCATCCTCCATATGCGAGTGATAATGGTAAGGGGCATCCATGTGCGTCCCGGCATGCGTACTCATGCGGACAAACTCAACCGCCCACCCTTCGTGATGCGGCAGGTCGCCGGGCTGCACTCCCGTGAACGAGGCGGCCAGCTGAACCGCACCGGCCTGGTGATCCACATAGTCAATTTCCGGCAGAAACATCGGTGGGTCAGAATGAATTCCGCTCATCAGCGGCACAGAAAGATCAATCATTTTTCCAGACACAGGTTTCTCCTCGTGGATAAATAAAACTTACCCGTACAGGATAACGCCGGGCATATTTTGATAAATGCCGTAAGCAGGACGGCCTGTTATGATTAGCGGCCATTTTATTCATCACAGCGGGAGACCAGCGTGGATACGGAGTCATTATTTTCCGGGATGCTACCGAAAACAATCTGGTTTCGCCGCAAATACTGGCCTGCGGGAACCTTATTTCCTGAAAGAAGCCTTCCGTGGGGAAAGGTGATGTATTCCGTTAGCGGGGTGGCCGAAATACAGGCTTCATCATCCGTCTATCTGTCCACCACGGAATATGCGCTGTGGCTGCCACCGCAGACAACACATCAGTCCGTGGCGAAAACAGATATACACTATATTATCGTGAATATTGCGCCGCCTTTATGTTTGTCATTACCTGAAAGGGCGACCGCACTTAAACTGAACCTGGTTACCCGCGCTATTCTTCACGACTTTTCTCTGCGGGAGATCGGGCATCCGGTTAGCCGGGCAGACCGTTCGCTGGTGAAAGTGTTTATTGAGCAGCTGGCCCTGTGCGAGGCCTTTACCTGCTATCTGCCCATGGGGTCGGGAGAGGATGGGCTGGTGGCGCTGATGACCGCCGAAATGAATCAGGATGGCAGTCCGCTTTTGTCCCTGAAGCAGTGGTCACAGAGGCTGGGCCTGAGCGAACGGGCGCTCTCCCGGCGCTTTTCTCAGGCCACGGGTATTGCCTTCAACGAGTGGAAACTGAGAAAAAAAGTCATTCTAGCCCTCCGTCTGCTGCAGGAGGGCCGAAGTGTAAAATATGTCTCTGCACAGCTGGATTACAACGACCCCTCGGCCTTTATTGCCATGTTTCGCCACAGGATGGGCGTCACACCGGCAGACTTTATCAGGCCCTGGTGAACGCAGATGATAACACCGGCTTACACCGGCTCAGGCCAGGCCACCGGGTTCAATCCGTTAAGCTCAGGCGGGGCGAAAAGATCGCCCTGAAAACTGCTGACGCCAGCCGCTTCCAGCCACATCCACTCTTCAGGTTTACTGACGCCAGAGGCGGTCACCGCGATCTCCAGCGCCTGGCAGCTGCGCAGCAGTCCCTGAATAATCGCCTGTTTCGGACCGCTGGCGTGAACATCACGCACCAGTTCAGCATCAATTTTAATTCTCTCAGGCTGCAGGCGGGCAAGCATCTGCAGGCCGCCCGCACCGGAGCCAAAATCATTGATAGCCAGACGCATTCCGGCCGAACGGAGCGCCCTGATGGCGACGGACAGCGCGGCCGTATCAGTGACCACTTCGTTCTCGGTGATCCCCACCACGATTTGTTCCGGTATCAGCCCGTGCCGTTTCGCCGCACTGAGTAAAGTATCGGTGGCTCCGGGCTCGGTCACCAGCGCCAGTGACGAGACGTTCACGCACAGGCTTTGGCTGCCAAGCCCGAGCGATTTTGCCAGACGGAATGCCGTCTCCTTTGAGGCGATATCCGCCTGGCACATGGCTTCAGCCGTCATGCCTGAAAAATAGCGTTCTGCACCGTCGCCAGCCGGAGTCCGCAGCCGGGCTTCGACATCTGTCACTCGCTGCGAGAGCGGGTCGGCCACCGGCTGGAAAGCAAACGTGTGGTCTTCCGCAGACTCAGCGGGAAGTCTTAACACTTCGCCTTCGCTGACAAACTTCCACGACCCTTCAGGTGGTAATTCGAAGTAGTTTTCCCTTTCATGCGAACAGACGAACGTCCGCAGAAAGTGCAAAGCACGGTCGTGATAATTGAGCTGATGAAGCGAGGTCCCGCGCTCGAGCACCGCCTGAAGCACGTCGCCACGGAAATTTTCCCGCAAATCGAAGAGTTCCATGCCCGTATTGCCAAAGCGTCTTGACGGCGCATAATCACGCATCAGCTCGACCACATTGTGATGGCGACCGTCCGTACAGATGCCCTCGAACAGGTGGATAACTGCCTGCTCTGGCCCTTCAAGAAGCTGGAAGAAATGTGTCCCGTTGAACAGTAAGATCCCGGTAATATCCAGTGACTGATTGACCTTATTAGCCTTGAAAACCATGGATTCAATGTCTTTATGGGGAAAATTTTCTGCAACGTGGCTACGGTAAACGAGGGTGAATAGCATGTACGCGGTTCCGTCTGAGGGTGCTGGTAACGTGTGATGTCAAAATCAGAGGTCATCATGAATACCATGACGAAAGTTATCAAGCTGCGAACGTAAGAGGCAGTTGTGGCGCTGATTTTATTATCAGAGAGAATAGTCACGTATGGTAGGAAAGCAAGGTATATTGTTTTAAACGTTCCACTTATCTGCACACAGCATCAGTATTTTTACTCACAACGCTGGCGCTAAGTTAACAGCCCTTTCGGGCGCAAACCAACAGGCATTCTATGTTCAATTATCCGGCTTCATTTTTCTGTGACGAAGAAAGCGATACCTATGAAATCCGCTTTCGGGATTTCGACACATCAGACGCAGTGGCCTTCACAGAGGAAGATATTGAGCTTGAAGCAAGCGAGGCATTAACGGCAGCCATCGGTGACATTATTGATGCACGCCTGCCCCTCCCCACCCCCTCCGCCGCCGTCGAGGGCGAGTTTATCGTTCATCTTCCCGTTCTGACCTGCCTGAAAGCGGCATTACACAACGCCATGATCCAGACCGGCACCCGCAAAGCTGACCTTGCGCGAAAGCTCAGCATGAAGGGAGCGCAGATAGACAGGCTGTTAGATGTGGAGCACGCCTCGAAGATTGAGACATTAGAACAGGCGCTCTATTTACTGGGCTGGAACGTGTCGGTCAGCGTTACCCCGATATAACCTGAGCAGCACAGAGACGGGGTTGGCCACGAAATAAATGTCGCCCCGAGATTACAGACAGCCCGTCATGGACGATTTTAACAAACACGCCTTCTATTTTCTGACGCCGCCGCAATACCGAAGCCCGCTTAATTAATCAGGCACTCCGTTCTTCACAATAAATGCCACCGCCACGAAAAACGTTTATATCAGGCAATGACGAGGCGAAAAAATGCTATTTCATCACCCGATGAATCCCCTGCCATGAAATAGCCTGCGTGGGTTTCTATTGTTGACTCTTCATTTATCACCCGCCCCTTAACATGCAGTGAGTTTTCATTTCGATGACGACGTTTGCTTACGATCCTGTGCTGATAAATAGGTGTATGTATGACGACCAGGCTTTCTCACGAGGATAATGGTGCCCTGCCCTGGACCATTTTATGTGATTTCGACGGAACGGTTAGCCCTGAAGATATTACGGACACCCTGCTGGAACGCTTCGCGCTGCCCGGCTGGGAAAAACTGGAACAGCAGTGGCTGACAGGGGAAACCGGCTCAGCGGAGTGTATGTCCGGGCAGATTGCCCTGCTGGATATGTCACGGCAGGAGCTGGATAGCTGCCTGAGCACTATCCGCATCGATCCCGCTTTTAAACATTTTGTCGCCGTAGCCCGGCGCTGTGCGGTTCCGCTGACCGTGGTGAGTGACGGGCTGGATTACGCTATTCAGCATATTCTCGACCGTCACGAACTGGGTCATTTAACGGTCATCGCTAACCATCTGGAGCAGCAGAGCGAGCGCCGCTGGCGGCTTCACCTCCCCTGGGCCGCCCCTGACTGCCGACGCGCCAGCGGCGTCTGCAAGTGTGCCGTGGCTAAAACCGTTACGGGCCGCGTCCTGATGGTGGGTGACGGGCGCTCTGATTTTTGCGTCGCGGGCCAGGCTGACCACGTGCTGGCAAAAGGGACGTTAATTGATGAGTGCCGCCGCCAGGGCATTGCCTGTACGCCGTTTCACGATTTCAGTGATGCCGTTCCCGCGCTGTCACGCTGGCTGCAGACGACTGGCAGCGACAGCGGATACCGCGCCTTTAATCCGCTGATGCCGTGGAGAACGCATGACTGAGCAACATGGCTTTCTGCTGCCCGGTACCAGCAAGACCGGCGTGCTGCTGATCCACGGCCTGACCGGCACGCCAAATGAAATGCGCGGCGTGGCGCGTGAACTGAACCAGGCAGGCCATACCGTTTGTGCCGTACAGCTGGCGGGCCACTGCGGCAGCATTGACGATCTTATCGCCACTCGCTGGCAGGACTGGTATCAGAGCGTCATTAATGCGGCTCACAAGCTGCGGCAGCAGGTGGACTGCCTGGTGGTAGGCGGGCTGTCAATGGGGGCCGTGCTGGCGCTAAAATATGCCTCTGAATTTCCGGTAAACGGCGTGCTGGCCTACAGCGCGACGTTCCGCTATGACGGCTGGAGCATCCCTGTCATTTCACGCTGGGCCGCCCCCTGCCTGTTGCCGCTCGCCGCGTTCCTCCATCTGGGCCGTCACCGCATGTTCAACGAAAAAGAACCTTACGGTGTCTGTAATGAAGTTCTGCGACGCCGCATCGCCAAAAGCATGCAGGAGGAGGACAGCGCGGTCGCCGGGCTGCCGGGAAATCCGTGGCCCTCACTGAATGAAATGATGGCCCTGTCGCGCAGCGTTCGCCGGGCGCTTCCGCAGGTTGTCGCGCCCTGTCTCGTACTTCACGCTGAAAATGACGATATCGCTCACCGCCGCAATGCGCTGTTGATCCGCGATCGGGTCAGCGGACAGGTGGATCTGACGCTGTTAAAGAACAGCTATCACATGATCACCATCGATAACGACCGCGCAGAACTGATCGCCCGCACGCTCAGATTTATTCAGCGGCAGACCGACACCCAGAACATCCGCAGGCCAGCCCCCTTATCGCTACAGACCACCGTCGGTACTCCGGCGTAATGCGCCTGATAACATGAGTCAACTGGTGCTGCTGTTATGGCTATTGAACGTGCTGGTCGATACCGGCGGCCAGCTGTGCTTTAAAGCCGCCTCGCACAACAGCGCCCGCTTTAGCGGCCTCGCCTTCTGGCGTCATATGGTCGGCCATGGCTGGATCTGGCTGGGCGCAAGCTGTTACGTGCTGCAGTTTATCCTCTGGCTGGCTTTTTTAACGCTGGTGCCGCTGTCCCTCGGCGTTATGCTGGGAGCCATCAATGTGGTGGTGATTATGGTTGCGGGCCGGATGTGGTTTAAGGAGCGCTTAAGTCCATGGCGCTTAACCGGGATACTGCTGATCGCGCTGGGCGTACTGGCCGTAGGAACAGGATGATGAAACACGTTTACCTGCTGGGTTTTTTAGCCCTGATGGTGTTTGATACGCTGGCACAGGTGGGTTTCAAGTACACGGCGATCGCCGCTTCTCCGCTGACGCTGGATGCGGCATGGCTGTACCGCCTCTTTACGCAGGTCTGGCTCTATATTGCCTTTGCGGGCTATGCGGGCGCTTTCTATACCTGGATGACACTGCTCAGAAAGGTCCCCGTCGGCCCTGCGTTTGCTGCATCACATCTTGATATTGTTTCCGTGACGCTGATATCGGTGTGGCTGTTTAACGATCGCCTCACGCTGAGCAAAACCCTCGGCGGCGTGCTGATCCTGTTGGGTATCCTGTGTCTGGCAAAAGACGCAGCGGCCCGGTCACGGCCCACTGCCAGCTGATGCAGGAGGACGTTCCCGGGCAGCAGCAGTCAATGCGCCCGGTGAGCATCGGGCGCAGGGGTTTTACAGCGCTTTTTTAGCCCGCACCAGCAGCTGATCCAGCAGTTCAATCGCCTGATGAATTTCAGCACGACTGATCTCCAGTGAAGGCGCGAAGGTGATCACATTTTTATAGTAGCCCCCCACATCCAGTACCAGGCCCGTTTTCTGGCCCTGATAATCCAGCGTACCTGACAGCCCGATATCCACCATCTTGTCCAGCAGCGCTTTGTTCGGGGTAAACCCATCTGCGGTACAGAGTTCAGCACGCAGCGCCAGACCCAGCCCGTCCACGTCACCGATTTCCGGATGACGCAGCTGCAGTGACTTCAGTCCGTCAAGGAAGCAGGCCCCGCTTTCCATAACCTGTTTCTCGTAGTCTTTTTCCGCCAGCATCTGCATCACCTCTAGTCCGACGGCGGTTCCCAGAGGATTAGAAGCAAAGGTCGAGTGCGTTGATCCTACGGGGAAGGTGACGGGATTAATCATCTCCTCACGCGCCCAGATACCGGCCAGCGGGTTCAGGCCGTTGGTTAATGCCTTACCAAACACCAGGACATCGGGCGTGATGCCAAAATGCTCGACTGACCACAGTTTACCGGTACGATAAAAGCCCATCTGGATTTCATCGACCACCAGCAGGATCCCGTGCTCGTCGAGCACCTTTTTAAGTCCTTTATAGTAGTTGCGTGGTGGGATCACATAGCCACCGGTTCCCTGCACCGGCTCGATATAAAAAGCGGAAAACTCAGACTGGCTGGCCTTAGGATCCCATACGCCGTGATACTCGTTTTCAAACAGGCGTGCAAAGTCGGCAATCAGCTTTTCGCCATACTCTTCTGCCGTCATGCCTTTCTGCCGCCGGAAGGGATATGGGAAAGGAATAAACTGGGCACGCTCACCAAAATGACCAAAACGACGTCGGTAGCGATAACTGGAGGTAATGGACGATGCGCCGAGGCTACGGCCATGGTAACCCCCTTCAAAGGCAAACATCCGGCTTTTACCGTTGCAGTAGTTGCGCACCAGTTTCAGAGAATCATCAACGGACTGTGAGCCCCCCACGTTATAGTGAACGCGTCCGGACAGACCAAACTTACGCGCCATATCCTGCGCGATGACTTTACTGAGTTCAACCTTGGTCGGATGCAGGTACTGGCTGGCAATCTGCGGCAGCACGTCAATCTGCCGTTTCAGCACATTGTCCAGCCGGGGGTTGGCATAGCCAAAATTAACCGCGGAATACCACATCTGAAGATCCAGATACGGCGTTCCCTCCGCATCAAAGAGATAGCTCCCCTTGCAGCTGTTAAATATTTTTGGCGTCGTGACATAATGCACCGTATCACCATGGGAACAGTATTTCGCTTCATCAGCTAATAGTTTTTCTTCATACGGGGTCATAAAGAGTCCTTCCTTTGGATTGACGAGGAGAGCTGATATTATCAGCAGGCTCCGATCGGATGACCGCCCTTTTATGGCTGAAATAACCTTAACGTTGATATGTTATATGAATCGTTTATTTATTCGGGTCATCATTTCAATCATTCATCAACACTATTCTGTTAATCTGCCATGCCGCTGAAATCAGCACGAATATACCTACACTGTTTATTTTTATATCTGGCATAGCCGTCTTAGCCATCGTCACGCCTCTGCCAATCAGCGCTGTCGGGTGACGCCAGCGTCCTGAACCTGTTCGCCATTCCCCGCCCTCTGCTTGCCACCAGAAAAGGGATATATTCGCCCGGCTTTTTACCGTCATATCACCCCTGATTTAAATCAAATTGATAATAAACAGGCAAATGTTACATATTGCATTGAAAAACCCGAAAAGATTTAACGCTTTTACACAACAGAACACCCTCACTTAAGGGAAATAATCAGGCCATAAGCAGAAAAATATCCATAAAATCGACTGAAATAACCCTCTACGACAGGATGCCGTGAACGATCGTTTTGTTTCAGTCAGCGACAGGAAATCCGCCGTCAGGGGATGCCAATTTAACGGTAACAAATTAAAATCCCTCTCTCACTCACAGCGAGCCTTTACCGCCAGAGCGAGAGGGGAACACCCGCCTTAGCGAGGTTTTATCGCGGCACCGTTCATTTAAAGATAAGGAAGGTTAAATGAAAAAGTTTTTGATAGAGGCAAACCGTTTTCTGTTCAGCTACCCGGAAAAACTTATCATTAAAGACTCTGCTTATAATGATATGCAGCTGATTGAGTATCACAGTAACAGTTACTCATACCGAAATTACTTTACCGAAAGGCGAAATATTTACGGCCAGATAATCATTTCTAAAAATAAAACGCCCGTATGGTGTATGCAGTTCCAGGGCGGCGTTGTCAGCGAGCACCTGGATGAAAGAACGGCCCGCCACCTTAAATATATTGCCAGAAAAAACCGCAGCCTCTCAGATGAGCGCTACCCTGTACGCGGCCCCCGGGAAACAATATTCGATGACCTGCATTATCAGAATGATATATTTGGTGACCTGACACGCTTTCAGGGGCAGGAAATTATTCAGAAAGAGGGTCAGACCTTGTTTATGATGAAGCTGTCAGGCGGCGAATTAAAATGACCGGGAAGAAAACGTTCTTGCCCGCCTGAGGGTTCCCTCAGCCGAAAGATAAAAGGTTCTTTTGTGAGTAAATCCGCTAAGCTTTAGGTGATTTTTAAGATGGTAACCTTTTGATTACGTTCACTGACTAAGGAGCGGGTGTGTTTCAGAAAGCAAGAAAGACGGTATTGCGTGGGATGTTAACGACGGCACTTTTGCTGCCATTAGCCGGCTGTGACCAGAGTGAAACCACAGAAGAAAAGCCGGTGCAACCCGCCGGGACTGCGGCCTTTAAGGAAGATGCCAACGCGCAGCTGGCGACCAAGTTAAACGCCTATGTGAGCTGCTTCAATACCGCCGATGGCGCGGCCCGTAACAGCGCGCAGCGCTATGTCAGCTGGATCCATGACCTGGATAAGGGCCCCACAGGTAAAGAACGCACCGTCAACGTGCCGGGCGATCTGACCGCTTACGAGCTGGACAGCTGCACCAAAGCCATTGGCGAGGCCTCGCGGGCCAAACCCGCCCTGCCGGCGCTGGACACCGCTGCGGTACAGTACCTGTCAGAACTCACCGCACTGGTACCACTGGTCTCGCAGGCTCATCAATATTACAGCCAGGAAGACTACAAGGACGACGGCTTCGCCAGGGGCAAGCAAATGCACCAGCCGCTGATGATGGCCTACGGGCGCTTTATCAAGTCCAGCGACGTCTACGGTGACGAAGTGGAAAAGGAAACGGTCAGGCTGACTGATGCACAGCTTATTGAGATTGAAAAAACACAGGGACGACACTCACCCTACTTCCGTCTGGCATTAGTCAGCCAGGGGAAACTGTTAGCCGCCCAGCTCAGCGCTGATGCTCCCGATGTGACCGCGGCAACGAAGGCAATCGACGCCTACGGTGCGCTGGTAGAGGAGTCAGCCAGCGCCACCGCCAGCGAGCCCGGCAAACCGGTGAGCTGGTCAGTCTTCCAGACCAGCGCCAGCACGTTCCTGAAAGACTGCAAAGACAGGATGCGGCGCGTGCGCGACAAAACACCTTACAGTCACGGCGAGCAGGGGCTGATGGAAAACAATGGCAGCAGCGCGGGCTGGACGGTCACCGGTTCACCGATGCGGGTACTGAAATCCTACAACGACCTGGTTGAAGCCAGTAATCGACTGTAATCCGGCGGGCCATCCTTCCCTCAGCGATGGCCGAAACAGGCAGCTATGCACAATGGCTGCCTTCCCCCTATTTTTCGACAATTTCCTTCACATCTTTCTGATGAATTTGATGGGTGTTACCGTCAGTATCTTTATACGAGATCAGGCCGGTATCTTTATCTTTAACGGGTTTGCCATGCGTCGTGACCATGTGCCCGTCATCCGTTGAAATAACATAATCACTTGAACAGGCGGTCATAGCCAGAACCGCTGACATAATAATACCGGCTAACGTGCATTTTTTGACTGATACGGACAGCTTCATAATTATTTCTCTTCTTTATTTGCGTTTCGACAGTATAAACAGGTGACGTATCTTGGTCCTTCAACCTTAAACAGAAACGCAATGAGCAACTCAGAAGATCCGCAACAAATGTTAAATTTGATTTATATCATTTAATCGTCAATAAGCCAGTGAAGAGGAAAACACCTTTTGGCGATTCAATTACTGCAATTTTCTGATGTCTTTTTTACTGACCACGCCCCCAATAAAAAAAATCAATATTTTCAATTTATTATAAATAAAACAATGAAATCTCAGCAGGCAACCTTACTCTGACGGGAGAGAGTGATGGGATACTTCCCCCGATTGTTCGGCGCTTAATCCAGCCCGTTCCTGGTGACAAGGCCGATTCAGAAAGGGATGACAAAAAAGCCTAAAAAATAAACAAAAATCACCTTTCAGTTCGGTGTTTTGGTTCTTATTGTTCCACAAAGCGTTTTGACATCCTTTCCCGCCGCACTTTGCTCAAAATGTTAAAAAACGGCATCCTGAACCGCAGCAACTGAATTTAAAAAAAGCATCACAGCCTTTAAGATTACGTTAAGAACTTTCCTGTAATTTACCCAGACACGAATTTTACAAGGAAATGAAATCATGAAAAAAGCAATTTTAATTACCCTATTGGCTGGCCTTTCATTCGGCGTTGCCGCACAGCAGCAAGGTTTCATTACTCCTGAAGGACAGGGCTATTCTCAGGGCGGTTTTAAAGGCCCTACACCGGGTTTATCTTCCGTTGCAGAGGCTAAAACGTTACGTGATGATGCCTGGTTGGTTCTTGAAGGTAATATCATCAGGCAGGTGGGCCATGAACTTTATGAGTTCAGTGACAGCACCGGCACCATTAATGTGGATATCGATGATAAGCGCTGGCAGGGTCAGGCCGCCTCACCGGGAAGCAAGATCCGAATTGAGGGTGAAATCGATAAAGACTGGAACAGCGTTGAGATTGATGTAAAAAATCTTCGCGTCCTGAAGTAACCTGCCACACAACGACTTACCCCGGCAGCGGTCAGGAGACGGTAAAACATTGTTTTACCCGAGGCCGCTGGTATGGATGACGCGTCATGTTGTCCTGCCCTTGATTTTCGCCTGTCGAACGGTCCTGATATTGCGCTATGACTCACGACAATCACCGGGTTCTTATACGCAAAAAAGGGTCTTAATACGCAGGATTTACTGAGCCATAAAAATCAGCAGCAGACCGATAAAGACCCTGATGACAGGAGTTAAGATGGGACGGTTGTAGCGGGATAAATTTAGTGGTTTCTTTATACAGCTTTGGGGAAGGGGATTGGGGATATTTTGGGGATGACTTTCTGTGGTGAAGAAATGAGGGCGGGAGCACCAGGCTCCCGCCGGCAAACACATTTACATGTGTTTGATCATCGCGTCGCCGAACTCTGAAGCTTTCAGCAACTTAGCGCCGTCCATCTGACGTTCAAAGTCATAGGTCACGGTTTTGGCAGCAATCGCGCCTTCCATGCCTTTAACAATCAGGTCAGCGGCTTCGAACCATTCCATATGACGCAGCATCATTTCAGCTGACAGGATGATGGAACCTGGGTTCACTTTATCCTGACCGGCATACTTAGGTGCTGTACCGTGGGTGGCTTCAAACAGGGCACATTCGTCACCGATGTTCGCACCCGGCGCAATACCGATACCGCCAACCTGCGCCGCCAGGGCGTCAGAAATGTAGTCACCGTTCAGGTTCATACAGGCGATCACGTCATACTCGGCCGGACGCAGCAGGATCTGCTGCAGGAACGCATCGGCGATCACGTCTTTAATGACGATCTCTTTGCCGGTGTTCGGGTTCTTCACCTTCATCCACGGGCCGCCATCAATCAGCTCGCCGCCGAACTCTTCTTTCGCCAGCTGGTAACCCCAGTCTTTGAAAGCGCCTTCGGTGAACTTCATGATGTTGCCTTTGTGAACCAGCGTCACAGAATCACGGTCATTGGTGATCGCATATTCGATGGCGGCACGCACCAGGCGTTGGGTGCCCGCTTCTGAGCATGGCTTAACGCCGATGCCGCACTGTTCAGGGAAGCGAATTTTCTTCACGCCCATCTCATCACGCAGGAACTTGATGACTTTATCTGCTTCCGGCGTACCCGCTTTCCATTCGATACCGGCATAGATATCTTCGGAGTTTTCACGGAAAATCACCATATCGGTGTCTTCCGGGCGTTTCACCGGGCTTGGAGTGCCGGTGTAGTAACGGACAGGACGCAGGCAGATGTACAAATCAAGCTGCTGACGCAGGGCAACGTTCAGGGAACGAATACCGCCGCCGACCGGGGTGGTCAGTGGGCCTTTGATGGCTACGCGATATTCTTTAATCAGGTCGAGGGTTTCTTCTGGCAGCCAGACATCCTGGCCGTAAAGCTCTACCGATTTCTCACCGGTGTAAATTTCCATCCAGGAAATTTTACGCTCACCGTTGTAAGCTTTCTGCACAGCGGCATCAACTACTTTGATCATCACTGGAGACACGTCAACGCCAATGCCATCACCTTCGATAAACGGGATGATCGGATTGTTAGGTACGTTGAGTTTTCCCTGATCCAGGGTGATTTTCTGACCTTCCGCCGGAACAACTACTTTGCTTTCCATTAACCTCTCCTTCGAGCGCTTTTTTTTGTTAATGACTTGTAAGATGCGCGTCAATACTACTTGAATATTGACTCCGCGCCAATCATCTCCGGATTGCGGTATAATGCGCTCATTGTTATCAAGTGCAAAGACCATGCGAAAATCTTCCCTGACGAATCATCATCCTGGGCGTTCCACCGCCCGCCGTGCGGCCAAACCGGCTGCCAGAGGCCCGCGTTGCGTGGTGCTGTTTAATAAGCCCTTCGATGTGCTGCCCCAGTTCAGCGATGAGGCAGGCCGGCGTACGCTGAAAGATTATGTGCCCCAGCCGGGAATTTACGCCGCCGGCCGGCTAGACCGCGACAGCGAAGGGCTGATGGTGCTGACCAATGACGGCGCACTGCAGGCTAAACTGACCCAGCCGGGCAAACGTACCGGGAAAATTTACTATGTGCAGGTGGAGGGTGAGCCGCAGGAAACCGACCTGCAGCCCCTGCGAACGGGCGTCGAACTGAAAGACGGACCCACCCTGCCCGCCGGGGTCGAAAAGGTGGCCGCGCCTGACTGGCTGTGGGAACGCCAGCCACCGATCCGCGAACGTAAAGCGATCCCAACCTGCTGGCTGAAAATCACCCTGTACGAAGGACGCAACCGTCAGGTGCGGCGAATGACGGCACACATTGGTTTTCCTACCCTGCGGTTGATCCGTTTTTCTATGGGTAGGTTACAGTTACAGGGTCTGGCGCCCGGCGAATGGCGCGATATCAGTCACGAAATCTGACATTCAGTGCGCGGTAACCTGCGCACATTAACCCTATGGAGCACACTATGTTCAAACCGCACGTCACCGTCGCCACGGTGGTCCAGGCAGAAGGACAGTTTCTGGTTGTAGAAGAACGCGTGCGAGGCCGCACCACATGGAATCAACCGGCGGGGCATCTGGAAGCCGATGAAACTCTGCTCCAGGCGGCGGTACGGGAACTGTCGGAAGAAACCGGCATCGATGCGGTTCCTCAGGCTTTTTTACGCCTGCATCAGTGGATCGCCCCGGATAATACGCCGTTCCTGCGCTTCCTGTTCGCGCTGGATCTGCCGGAAGCAGTGGAGACTTACCCGCAGGATCGCGATATTGACCGTTGCTGGTGGCTGCCACCGCAGGAGATTATCACCTCGAAAAAACTGCGTTCACCGCTGGTTGCGGAAAGTCTGCAGATTTATCAGACCGGGCCACGTTACCCACTGGCAATCCTCAGCGCCTTCCAGTGGCCGTTTAGCGAGAGTGCGCAGATCGTCGACGCATGATAGAATGCGTCGCAATTTTATCAGAGTCGCCTTTAACGGCTCCTTAAAGTCGGACAAGCAATGTTGAACAGTTCAAACAGCCAGAAAAAAGTGATCGTCGGGATGTCCGGCGGCGTTGACTCCTCCGTTTCAGCCTGGCTGCTTCAGCAGCAGGGTTATCAGGTTGAAGGCCTGTTTATGAAAAACTGGGAGGAGGACGATGGTGAAGAGTATTGCACCGCCGCGGAAGATTTAGCCGATGCGCAGGCCGTCTGCGACAAACTGGGTATTTATCTGCATACGGTCAACTTTGCTGCCGAATACTGGGATAATGTGTTTGAACATTTCCTGGCCGAATACAAAGCGGGCCGCACGCCCAACCCCGATATTCTCTGCAATAAAGAGATCAAATTTAAAGCCTTTCTGGAATTTGCCGCCGAAGATCTGGGGGCGGACTATATCGCCACCGGTCACTACGTGCGTCGCCAGGATGTCGACGGCAAAAGCCGCCTGCTGCGCGGGCTGGACGGTAACAAAGACCAGAGCTACTTCCTCTACACCCTCGGGCACGAACAGATTGCTCAAAGCCTGTTCCCGGTGGGTGAACTCGAAAAACCTGAAGTTCGCCGCATTGCAGAACAGCTTGAGCTGATCACCGCGAAGAAAAAAGATTCTACCGGTATCTGCTTTATCGGTGAGCGGAAGTTTACTGAATTTCTTGGCCGCTACCTGCCCGCCCAGCCGGGTCCGATAATCTCGGTGGACGGGGACCAGGTTGGCCAGCATCAGGGTCTGATGTACCACACGCTCGGCCAGCGCAAAGGGCTGGGTATCGGCGGCACCAAAGACGGTAACGAAGAACCCTGGTACGTGGTCGATAAAGACGTGGCCGGTAATATTCTGGTGGTCGCACAGGGCCATGAGCACCCCCATCTGATGTCGGTGGGCCTGATCGCCCAGCAACTGCACTGGGTGGATCGCGACACGCTGACCGCCCCGCTACGCTGCATGGTGAAAACCCGCTATCGTCAGGAAGATATTCCCTGCACCGTGACGCCGCTGGATGGGCAGCGCATTGACGTGCGTTTTGATCAGCCGGTGGCCGCCGTCACCCCTGGCCAGTCTGCGGTCTTTTATCTGGATGAAGTCTGCCTCGGCGGCGGCATCATCGAACAGCGCCTGCCGCTGGTTAACGCGTAATTCGGGCCGTATACAGGAGTAAACGTGGCGAAGAACTATTATGATATTACGCTGGCGCTGGCCGGTATCTGCCAGGCAGCCCATCTGGTGCAGCAGCTGGGACACCAGGGTCAGTGTCCCCCCGATGCGTTTAAAACATCACTGAACAGTCTGCTGGATCTCAATCCGGCCTCCACGCTGGCGGTATTCGGTAACGATGAAGCGAACCTGCAGTTCGGACTGGAAACCCTGCTGGCGGTGCTGAACAGCAACAGCCGCCAGGGCCTCGGTGCGGAACTGACACGCTATACCCTGAGCATGATGGTGCTGGAGCGTAAACTTAACGCCAGCAAAACGGCAATGAATACGCTGGCGGACCGAATCGCCCAGCTCGATCGTCAGCTGGCGCACTACGATCTGGAGTCCGATACGCTGTTAGGTGCCATGGCAGGGATCTACGTCGATGTGATCAGCCCGCTTGGCCCCCGTATCCAGGTGACCGGATCTCCGGCTATCCTGCAGAACAGCCAGGTACAGAATAAAGTTCGTGCAACACTGCTGGCCGGTATTCGCTCAGCGGTGCTGTGGCAGCAGGTCGGCGGAGGCCGTCTGCAGCTGATGTTTTCCCGTCACCGCCTGGTGAATGAGGCTAAAGCGATCCTGGCCCGCCTTAACGGGACCCCAACCTGATTTTTTTAACCGATCCTGGAGCAGCAACAATGGAATTATCCTCTCTGACCGCCGTCTCACCTGTAGACGGTCGTTATGGCGACAAAGTCAGCCCACTGCGTGGTATTTTCAGCGAATATGGCCTGCTGAAATTCCGCGTTGAGGTGGAAGTTCGCTGGTTACAAAAACTGGCCACCTGCGCTGCGATCAAGGAAGTTCCTGCATTTGATGCCGACGCAAACGCTTTCCTTGACGCGATTGTCAGCGGTTTTAGTGAAGAAGACGCCGCGCGGATCAAAACCATTGAGCGCACCACCAACCACGACGTCAAAGCCGTGGAATACTTTCTGAAAGAGAAAGTAGAACCCATGCCTGCCCTGCATGCAGTGTCTGAGTTTATTCACTTCGCCTGTACCTCAGAAGATATCAATAACCTGTCACACGCGCTGATGCTGGAAACGGCCCGCCGTGAGGTGATTGTGCCTTACTGGAGCAAAATCATTGCTGCGGTCAAAGACCTGGCAGTGCAGTACCGGGATATTCCGCTGCTGTCACGTACGCACGGCCAGCCCGCCACGCCGTCCACGCTGGGTAAAGAGATGGCGAACGTCGCCTACCGCTTTGAGCGCCAGCTACGCCAGTTAGAACGTATTGAGATCCTCGGTAAAATCAACGGTGCCGTCGGCAACTATAATGCCCACATCGCCGCGTATCCGGAAGTGGACTGGCATGCGTTCAGTGAGTCGTTTGTGACCTCGCTGGGAGTGACCTGGAACCCGTACACCACGCAAATCGAACCGCATGACTACATCGCCGAGCTGTTTGACTGCATGGCGCGCTTTAACACCATCCTGATCGACTTCGATCGCGATATCTGGGGTTACATTGCGCTGAACCACTTCAAGCAGAAAACCATTGCAGGCGAAATTGGCTCCTCGACCATGCCACATAAGGTCAACCCGATTGACTTCGAGAACTCCGAAGGCAACCTCGGCCTGGCCAATGCCATGATGCAGCACCTGGCCAGTAAACTCCCGGTATCACGCTGGCAGCGTGACCTGACCGACTCTACCGTGCTGCGTAACCTCGGCGTGGGCATTGGTTATTCGCTGATCGCCTACCAGTCGACGCTAAAAGGCATCTCCAAGCTGGAAGTGAACCGCGCCCGCCTGCTGGACGAGCTGGATCACAACTGGGAAGTGCTGGCCGAACCTATTCAGACGGTAATGCGCCGTTATGGTATCGAAAAGCCTTATGAAAAACTGAAAGAGCTGACGCGCGGCAAGCGCGTGGATGCTGAAGGCATGAAGACCTTTATTGATAGCCTGGCACTGCCGGAAGAAGAGAAAACCCGTCTGAAGCAGATGACCCCGGCCAACTATATCGGCCACGCCATCCAGATGGTTGACGATTTGAAGTAACGCCCTGCCAGCGGGCCGACTCAGTCGGCCCGTGTTAACCTGCTGTTTACCTCTTCTCCTCTATACTTATCGCCAGTTTATGCCCTGATCAACGGGAGCAACCGCTTACACAGTTGCACCCTGACGCATTCCAGGGCTATGTTGATGTCTCTGGCAGTTTGATCTTATTTAAGGATTCGGTTATGCGTGTGTTAGTTGTGGAAGATAACCCACTGCTGCGTCATCATCTGGCGGTGCAGCTGCGGGAGATGGGGCATCAGGTGGATGCTGCCGAAGACGCCAAAGAAGCTGACTATTTTCTGAATGAGCATACGCCGGATATTACGCTGGTCGATCTCGGTCTTCCTGATGAAGACGGTATGACGCTGATCCGCCGCTGGCGCGGGCAGGAAGTCCGCCAGCCGATTCTGGTGCTGACCGCGCGTGATGGCTGGCAGGCAAAGGTTGAAGCGCTGGAAGCCGGTGCCGATGATTATGTCACCAAGCCCTTTCATATAGAAGAAGTGGTGGCCCGGATGCAGGCGCTGATGCGCCGCAACAGCGGGCTGGCCTCGCAGATCATCACCCTGCACCCTTTCCAGATCGACCTGTCGCGCCGCGAGCTGACCATCAATGAACAGCAGATCAAACTGACGGCGTTTGAGTACACCATTATTGAAACATTAATCCGCAACGCCGGGAAAGTGGTCAGCAAAGACTCACTGATGCTGCAACTTTACCCCGATGCGGAGCTGCGCGAGAGCCACACCATAGATGTACTGATGGGCCGTTTACGCAAAAAAATCCTCGCCGAGTATGCGCAGGAAGTGATCACCACGGTACGCGGTCAGGGCTACCGCTTCGATATTTGAGCATGATTAACTGGCGTCGGAGAAAGCCGCTTTCGCTGCGGATACGGTTCTTACTGGCCACCGCAGCGGTGGTACTCACCATGTCGCTCTCCTACGGAATGGTGGCCGTGATCGGCTACGTGGTGAGCTTTGATAAAAATACCTACCGCGTGCTGCGCAGCGAAAGTAATCTGTTTTTCACCCTTTCCCAGTGGAAGGACGGCAAGCTGAGTATTGTCCAGCCTGAACGCATGACGCTGAACTTTCCGGCTCTGGTGTTTATCTATGACGATAACGGCAAGCTGCTGTGGCAGCAGCGGGACGTGCCGGATATTCGCAGCAAGATCCGCCGTGAGTGGTTAAGCAAGTCTGATTTTTATGAAATCGACACCAATAATCACACCAGTCGTGAAGTGCTCGGTAATGACCGCGTGGCGCAGAACAAGCTCACCGCCTATGACGATGACGGCAACGACACCTTTACCCACTCGGTGGCCGTGAACCGCTATGAGGCAACGTCCACGCTGCCTGCCCTGACTATCGTGGTGGTCGACTCTATTCCCCAGGAGCTACAGCACTCAGACGTGGTGTGGTCGTGGTTCAGCTATGTGCTGCTGGCGAACCTGCTGCTGATTATTCCACTGCTGTGGCTGGCGGCACACTGGAGCCTGCGCCCGATTGGCGCACTTGCCGCCCAGGTGCGTGAACTGGAAGCCGGAACCCGCGAAACCCTCAATCCAGCCCCGCCGCAGGAGCTGAAGGGGCTGGTACGTAACCTGAATCTGCTGCTGGATAATGAACGGCAGCGCTATACCCGCTACCGCACCACGCTGAGTGATCTGACCCACAGCCTGAAAACCCCGCTGGCTGTATTGCAGACCACCCTGCGGTCGCTGCGCGGCGGGCGTAACCTGTCTATCGAGCAGGCCGAGCCCATTATGCTGGAGCAGATCAGCCGTATCTCGCAGCAGATTGGCTACTACCTGCACCGGGCCAGCATGCAGGCCGATCATCACGCATTGAAGCGGGATGTGCATTCGGTACCGGCCCTGCTCGACGGGCTGTGCTCGGCGCTGAATAAAGTCTACCAGCGCAAGGGCGTGGTGCTGACGCTGGATATCTCACCAGAGGTGATCTTCGTCGGTGAGCAAAACGATTTTATGGAAGTGATGGGCAACGTGCTGGATAATGCCTGTAAGTACTGCCTGGAATTTGTTGAGATCAGCGTCCAGCAGACGGAAAAAACGCTGCTGCTGATCGTTGAGGACGACGGTCCCGGCATCCCGGAAAACAAGCGCGATCTGATCTTTATCCGCGGGCAGCGCGCCGATACCCTGCGTCCAGGCCAGGGCCTGGGCCTGTCGCTGGCCCGCGATATTATGGAGCAGTATGCTGGCGATATTCATGCCAGTACCAGTCAGCTGGGCGGGGCCCGCATGGCGGTAGAGTTTCAGCGCCAGGAGATCCTGCACAAACACGAGTAATCGTCATACCACGACTTTTACCGGCAGTGGTACACACCCACTGCCGTGCGCTGTTATAATCTACTCACTTTCGCGTTTCAGGAAAACATCATGGATTATCAGCTCGATCTCAACTGGCCCGACTTTATACAGCGCTACTGGCAGAAACGCCCGGTAGTGCTTAAGCGCGGTTTTAAAAACTTCGTTGACCCCATTTCTCCCGATGAACTGGCCGGTCTGGCCATGGAGAACGAAGTTGACAGTCGCCTGGTCAGCCATCAGGACGGTCAGTGGCAGGTCAGCCACGGCCCGTTTGAGAGCTTTGATCATCTTGGTGAGAATAACTGGTCACTGCTGGTTCAGGCGGTCGACCACTGGCATGAGCCCTCCGCAGCGCTGATGCACCCTTTCAGGATGATCCCTGACTGGCGCGTGGACGATCTGATGATCTCCTTCTCCGTGCCCGGCGGCGGGGTTGGCCCGCACTTTGACCAGTATGACGTCTTCATTATTCAGGGCACCGGCCGTCGTCGCTGGCGCGTGGGGGAGAAAGCAGAGCTGAAGCAGCACTGTCCGCATCCCGATCTGCTTCAGGTCGAACCTTTTGAAGCCATTATTGATGAAGAGCTGGAACCGGGTGATATTCTTTATATTCCACCGGGGTTCCCTCACGAAGGCTACTCGCTGGAAAATGCCATTAACTATTCAGTTGGCTTCCGTGCGCCGAGCGGACGTGAGCTGATCAGCGGCTTTGCCGATTACGTGCTGGCGCGCGAACTGGGCAGCCGTCGCTTCAGCGATCCGGACGTCCAGCCCCGTGAGCACAACGCAGAGATCCTGCCTGCCGAGCTGGACGGTATCCGTGCCATGATGCTGGATGTGATTAACCAGCCAGCGCATTTCAACCAGTGGTTTGGCGAGTTTATCTCGCAGTCACGTCACGAGCTGGATGTGGCACCACCTGAACCGCCGTATCAGCCGGATGAGATTTACGATGCACTGCAGCAGGGCGATCGCCTGTCGCGCCTGGGCGGCTTGCGCGTGGTGTCCATTGGTGACGCGGTGTTTATCAATGGCGAACAGGTCAGCTCTCCGCATGGTGCGGCGCTGACCGCGCTGGCGAATGATTTAACCCTCGGTCACGACCAGTTTGGCGACGCGCTGGACGATCCCTCCTTCCTCGCCCAGCTGGCGGCGCTGGTCAACAGCGGTTACTGGTACTTCGATAGCGAAGATTAATTCTGCCCGATAACGGTACGGGGCGACCGGAATGACAGGTCGCCCCTGCGGGAATACCGGCATCTTTGTTTCTTCAGGGTTTTGCCTGCTCCGCCGTTAAAACGGCAATCCGCGTGATCACCTTCACCGCCTGCTCCATATTATCCAGCGACGCAAACTCGTGCCGCCCGTGGTAGTTATATCCCCCGGTAAACAGGTTCGGACAGGGTAACCCCATAAATGACAGCTGCGCTCCATCTGTCCCTCCCCGAATAGGCTTCACCTTTGGCGTAATACCGCAGTCACGCATCGCCGCCAGCGCCAGCTCTATACTCTGCGGGCACGCTTCCACCTGCTCACGCATATTGTAATAGCTGTCTTCCACCACCACTTCCACGGAGGAAGGTGCTGCCAGGCTCTGCTCCAGCCGCGCGCCAGCCTCTATCAGAACTTGCTTACGCGACTCAAAACCGCTGCGCGTAAAATCGCGCACGATGTAGTGCAGTTCAGCACGATCCACGCTGCCTTTGATCCCGTGCAAGTGCCAGAAGCCTTCATAGCCCGAGGTTTTTTCCGGCACCTCATCTTCCGGGACTTCCCGGTGGAAACGCATCGCAGCATCCAGGGCATTAACCATCACCCCCTTCGCACTGCCGGGATGGACGTTATTCCCGGTGATTTTTACCGTCACCGAGGCGGCATTGAAGTTTTCATACTCAAATTCCCCCATCCCGCCGCCATCCACGGTATAGGCCCAGTCAGCGCCGAAGGCCGCCACATCGAAATGCTGGATACCACGCCCAATCTCCTCATCGGGGGTGAAGGCCACGCGCACCTCGCCGTGAGCCACCGTACCGGACGTGAGATGCGCCAGCGCCGTCATGATTTCCGCAATACCGGCTTTATCATCCGCGCCGAGCAGGGTTTTCCCGTCGGTGGTGATCAGCGTGTGTCCGATCAGCTCGTGCAGCACCGGAAACATCACCGGCGACAGGATCTCATCCCCCACGCCGAGGGCAATATCGCCCCCGCGATAGTTTTCAATCACCTGCGGGTTAACGTTCTTCGCCGTAAAATCCGGTGACGTATCCATATGGGAGATAAAGCCGATAACGGGCGCGGGCCAGCTGACGTTCGACGGCAGCGTGGCCATAACAATACCGCGCGCGCTGCAGCTGACGTCACTCAGCCCCATGGCGCGCAGCTCGTCACAAAGCCGCTGAGCCAGGCGTAGTTGCCCCTCGGTACTGGGGACATGACGAACGTTACCTTTAGATTGCGTATCGAAAGACACATAGTGTAAGAAGCGATCGAGTAAATTATTCATCTGTCTTCCCTTTGGATGCCAGCGCTTATTATGGATAGCGCCATCATGTTAAATATTGTTTCAGGTCAGTTTAGTACGCAGGCGCTGAATTAACGTGGCGGATAATGGATGAGATCATGAAAACGCACCGGCACGCTTCCGGAATTACGATACGCATGAGGCCGATCAGCCTGAAAACGCAGCCCTTCGCCTGCGGCCAGCGACTGCCAGACGCCCTCCACCTGCACCTCAAGTACCCCGTCAATCACCACGACATGCTCAACCACCCCTGCCTCATGGGCGGCGGACTGGCTGCTGGCACCGGCGGCAAGCTCAATCACCAGCATCTCAAAGCTGAGCGCAGGATCAAACGGAAACAGCGGTACCGCCTGCATGATCTTATCCGCCGGCGGGTAGCCACATCGTTGACGGCGCGGTGCCGCTTCGTCTGCGGCCTCTGGTGCGATAAAAACCGAGAACGGCAAATTAAAGCCCGTGGCGATTTTCCACAGCGTGGCAATGGTCGGGCTGGATTCCCCGCGCTCAATTTGTCCCAGCATCGCTTTACTGACGCCCGTGGCCTGTGCAGCCCGGGTCAGGCTCCAGCCCCGTTCGCTGCGCCGGGCTCTGAGCATGTGCGCCAGATGGTGTTGTAAACTGTCCACGTCGTTGTCTCCCTTTCGTCAGCGGAGAGTATAACCACTTGTACGTTATAACGCACAGTGATAGCTTGTGCGTTATAACGGTCAACCTTACCACGGGATCTCGCTATGCGCCCCCCTCTCACCCTGCGTCATCTGACATTTCCTGCCGTCGTGGCCGGATTTGTCGCCGTGCTGGTCGGCTATACCAGCTCTGCGGCGATCATTTTCCAGGCCGCCGGGGCGGCCGGTGCCACCGTCGCACAGACGGGCGGCTGGCTGACGATGCTGGGACTGGGGATGGGCATCACCTCTCTGGGGCTGTCCCTGTGGTATCGCACACCCGTACTGACCGCGTGGTCGACGCCGGGGGCGGCACTGCTGGTCACCAGCCTGCCGGGTACGTCACTCAATGAAGCCATCGGGGTGTTTATCTTCGCCTCGGCGCTGATCCTGATTTGTGGGGTGACGGGGTTGTTTGCGCGCCTGATGAATTACATACCACAGGCGATCTCTGCGGCGATGCTGGCCGGTATTCTGCTGCGTTTCGGCATCGATGCCTTCGCCGCCCTGCAGGTAAACTTCGCCCTGAGCGGCACCATGTGCCTGGTGTATCTGCTGTCCCGCCGCCTGCTGCCGCGCTACGCCATCGTGCTGACCCTGCTGGCCGGCCTGACGGTCGCTCTCGTGCAGGGCAATGTCCACGTCTCCCACGCACAAAGCCTGGTGATGCCGGAATTTATCCCTCCGCACTTTACCCTCTCCTCCCTGCTGGGCGTCGGTATTCCGTTTTTTGTCGTCACCATGGCGTCGCAGAATGCTCCCGGGATCGCCACGCTGAAAGCCCATGGTTATGCGTTGCCGGTATCGCCGCTGATTGCCTGGACCGGGCTGACGGCTCTGCTGCTCGCCCCTTTCGGGGGGTTCACTGTATGTATTGCCGCCATTACTGCGGCTATCTGTATGGGGCCGGAGGTCCACAGCGATCCACAGCGGCGGTACTGGGCAGCCGCAGCGGCCGGGGTGTTTTATCTGCTGGCAGGAGTGTTTGGCGGGGCGATCAGTGGGCTGTTTACCGCGCTGCCGCAGGCGCTGATCCATACCATTGCCGGTCTGGCACTGCTGGGGACCATTGCCGGGAGCTTGCAGCGGGCGTTAAGCGATGAGCAACAGCGGGATGCGGCGGTGATCGCTTTTCTGATCACCGCCTCTGGCGTCACCCTGCTTGGCATAGGGGCCGCCTTCTGGGGATTAATCGGTGGGGTTATCGCCCACCTGATCTTCTCGCTGGCCAAACGCTGACGGGGCATCATCGCCGGTCAGCGCCGGACGGGCAATATTCGCCAGCAGATCCTGCACCCAATCAGGTACTACTTCACTGGCCAGTCCGTACTGTTTTTCTTCAAACTCACTGCCGACCTGGCTTGGCTCCAGGTTCAGTTCCACGGTGTGAGCGCCCTGGATGCGGGCCTCATGGACAAAGCCCGCCGCCGGGTAGACATGTCCGGAGGTGCCAATTGCCACGAAATAGTCAGCCTGAGCCAGCGCCTGGTAGATCTCATCCATCTGGAGCGGCATTTCGCCAAACCACACCACGTGCGGGCGCAGCACTGACGGGAACTGACAGCAGTGGCAGCGGTCGTCAGGTTTAACATCCTCGGTCCAGTGCAGGATCTGCCCGCTGGCGGCACAGCGCACCTTAAGCAATTCACCGTGCATATGGATCACGTTACGGTTTCCGGCACGCTCATGCAGGTTATCAATATTCTGCGTGACCAGCAGGAAGTGGTCACCCAGCGCCGACTCCAGCTCGGCCAGCGCCCGGTGCGCCGCGTTCGGCTGAATGTCATCCTGCTGCAGCTGCCGGCGGCGCGCATTGTAAAACGCCTGCACAAGTTGCGGATCGCGAGCAAATCCTTCCGGCGTCGCCACATCTTCCACTTTGTGCTCTTCCCACAGGCCATCTGCGGCGCGGAAGGTACGAATGCCGGACTCAGCAGAGATACCCGCGCCGGTCAGGACGACCACGCGTGGCAGTGGATGGCGGGCAATTTCAATATTACGGTCGCGTTCGAAAATGCGCTGACGGAAACGCTGATGAACCTGGCGTCGGGTCTTTTTGTAGCGTGCCAGCCTGAGGCGGCGACGGGGAGTGCGCATCATCAAATACCTCTAATCCTTAATATGCAGGAGTGCAGCACTGTGCACTCCGCCAGGGAGTGTGTCCCTGATAATAACGGGTGATCGTCCCGGGTGCACTGAGAGTCTGCCGCTAAACCGGCTGGCGGGTCAAAAAAACGCTTCCCGCCAGACGCCCTCGTGCCTCCCGGCTTACTGGCCGCTCAGTACGCGTGCCGGATCGATACGGCTGGCACGTCGTGCCGGATACCAGCTGGCAAGCAGGCTGAGCAGCAGCGACGTCACCAGCACGATGCCGACATCGCGCCAGTGCAGCTCCGACGGCAGGAAATCAATAAAGTAGATGTCCCCGGAAAGGAAATGATACCCGGTCAGCGCTTCAATCGCATGAATGATCGGTGTCAGATTGAGAGCGGCCAGCACACCTACCACCACGCCGCTGACGCTGCCTACCAGCCCGGCCAGCAAACCATACCAGACAAAGATGGCACGGATCAGGCCGTCTCTTGCCCCCAGGGTGCGCAGCACGGCAATGTCGCTGCTTTTATCTTTCACTGCCATCACCAGGGTCGACACGATATTGAAACAGGCGACGCCAATCACCAGCACCATCGCCAGATACATGATGGCGCGGATCATCTGAATATCGCGGTACATATAACCGTAGGTCCCCACCCAGCTGCGGATATACACATACGCATGGGTGACTTCCCCCGCCTGACGCACCAGGCTCACCGCGTTGAACGGATCGGCCGCTTTAATGGCGATGCCGGTGACACTCTCTCCCATCCCCAGCAGCTGCTGGGCATCGGCCAGCGGCACCAGGGCCAGGCTGTGGTCAAGCATCCCGCTCAGCTTGAGGATCCCGGCTACCTGTAAGCGCACGCGCTTAGGCTGTAACAGTTTATTCCCGGCGTCGCTGTTGGGGATCATGATCGTCAGCCAGTCACCCTGCCTGACCTTCAGGCTGGTCGCAACCCCCTGCCCCAGCAGGATCTGCTGCTTACCGGCAGCAAACGTTTGCCAGGCACCACCCTGCACGTAGGAGGGCAGCGCACTGAGGCGGCTCTCCTGCTGTGGGTCAACGCCTTTCACCTGAACCGCCTGCAGCTTACTGCCGCTCTCGATCAGTCCGGTGAAATTAATGTACGGTGCCGCTGCGGCAATGCCGGGAACCTGCTCAATTTTTGGCAACAGCCCCTGCCAGCCAGTAAAGGGCTGGTTGACCGGCTCAACTTCCCCGTGCGGTACTACGGCCAGAATGCGGTTATTTAGCTCACGTTCAAAGCCGTTCATTGCGCTGAGGCCGACAATCAGTACTGCCACGCCCAGCGCAATCCCGACGGTGGAGATCACCGAGATCAGCGACACCATCCCTCCGCGCCGGCGGCCACGGCTGAAGCGAAGTCCAAGCAGAAGAGAGAGAGAACCCGCCATCAGAAGCTACCCGCCGTCTGCGCCTGGTCACTGAGCTGGCCGTCGCGCATTTCCATCTGACGCGACATCCGCCGGGCCAGGTTGAGGTCGTGGGTCACCACCAGGAAAGCCGTCCCCTGGCGCTGATTAAGCTCGTTCAGCAGATCAAAAATGGCATCGGCATTGCGGGCATCCAGATTCCCGGTAGGCTCGTCGGCCAGCACCAGACGCGGATTATTCACCAGCGCGCGGGCAATGGCCACCCGCTGGCGTTCCCCGCCGGACAGCTCTGACGGACGGTGAGCCGCTCGGTGATCCAGCCCGACCGCTTTCAGCATGGCAATGGCTTTCTCCTGCGCCTCTGCTTTAGCGGTTTTACCGATCAGCAGCGGCATCGCCACGTTTTCCAGCGCGCTGAAATCGGGCAGCAGATGATGGAACTGATAGATAAAGCCCAGCTCGCGGTTACGCAGCCCGGCTTTAGCAGCTGAAGACATGGCGTTCAGCGACTGCCCGTCAAAGACCACTTCGCCGGAGGTAGGCGTATCCAGCCCGCCCAGCAGATGCATCAGGGTACTTTTACCCGAGCCGGAGCTGCCGACTATCGCCATCATCTCACCCGGCTTAACGCTGAAGGTCACATTGCGCAGGACATCGGTCTGCACGCTGCCTTCCTGATAGCGTTTACACAGGTTGTCGCACTGCAACAGGATCTTGTTACTCATAACGTAAAGCCTCAGCGGGTTGAACGGCGGCCGCGCGCCAGGAAGGGTAAAGCGTTGACAGCAGTGCGACGACGATCGCCGACAGTGTAATCGTCGCCACCTGGGTCAGGGAAATAGCAACCGGTAAGGCGGCACCATCGAGGAATGCCCCAATCACCGGCATCAGGTTATTCAGCTGGCTGGCCAGCAGCACGCCCAGCAGCGCGCCCACCAGTGCGCCAACGACGCCTGCCGTTGCGCCCTGCACCATAAACACCGCCACAATCTGACGACGCGTCAACCCCTGGGTTTGCAGGATCGCCACTTCTCCCTGCTTCTCCATGATCAGCAGGCCCAGTGAGGTCACAATATTAAACGCGGCCACGGCCACAATCAGGCTTAACAGCAGCCCCATCATATTTTTTTCCATTTTAACAGCCTGGAACAACTCGCCTTTGCGTTCGCGCCAGTCTTTCCATACCGTGCCTGGCGGCAGGGTCTGCTGGCTGACGCTGTCGACCTGAAGGGGTTTATCCAGCCACAGACGCCAGCCAGTAATGTTGCCCGCCGGGTAGCGCATCAGGCGTGACGCATCCTGCTGATTGACCAGAATCTGATAGCCATCCACATCGCTGTTTGAGGCAAATGTGCCGATCACGGTAAAAAGACGCTGGCTGGGAATACGCCCCATCGGCGTGAACTGGCTGGCGGAAGGCACCATCAGACGCACCTGATCGCCGCGTTTGATGCCCAGCTGACCGGCCAGCTGTTCCCCAACGATGACATTATACTGCCCCGACTGCAGCTGCTGCTGACGCACGCTGACCAAGAAAGGGGTTAACGGATCGGCTTCATCAGGGTTAATCCCGAGCATGACGCCCACCCCCACGCTGCGTGCGCTCTGCATCACCACCTCACCGGTGGTCAGCGGCGTGATACGGCTGATACCTGAGAGATGCAGACTGCTGGCAGGCAGTTTCTGCGGGTTAATCGATCCGGTCTCGCTGGTGATTAATGCCTGGGGCATCAGACCCAGCGTATTTTTTTCCAGCTCGTGCTCAAGGCCGTTCATTACCGACAACACGGTCACCAGCGCCATGACGCCCAGCGTAATACCGACAGCGGAAAGCCAGGAAACAAACCGGCCAAAGCGGTCTGAACCACGCCCGCGCATATAGCGCAGGCCTATAAATAAGGCGACAGGCTGATACATGACATCCGTCTTTCTAAGGGCAGTAAACAATTGGGAGGGATAATAAAGGTTAGCACCGCGTTATGGAACCACTAAGCCACTGAGTCTGCACATTGTTTTGTCAATGACTGAAACACTTCACGCGTTTTTTTGTCTGGCCCCCGGCTTTACCCCCTGTGTACCAGGCCGTTTCCGGCCCGCACATTAGCCCGGCTACAGGCCAGAGTACACCGGCGCTGCGTTACACCAGCAGGACATCAGGGCCGCAAAAAAACCTTTTTATGATTATCGTCAATACGTTAGCATCACCAGGAATTTTCCCAAACCTGTCCGGTGTGCGATTTTTTATTCGATAACTGCTCATTTTTACGCTATACGTGGCAGCGCATAACGGTACTGCGGGTAAAAAAGATTAGTTTTTCTTAACTTACTCAGCTATGCCAGCGAACGCCAGATCGTATTCATGTATAAGGTCTTATCCCGTAACTAGGAATAATCCGAATAAATTGATTTCATCAGGGTTGTCACGTATGTTGTGTGCGTCATTTTGCACCAGTCCCCTGAAGTCGATCTGTTATCAACCTACAACCAGCCAGTCAATCTGACCGTCTCGTGAGTGACCCGTTTTCATCGCCCTGAGCTTAAAGATGCCAAACTATAAATATAACGTTAACCGGGTCATCATCTTATTCGCCCTTGCCATGCTGCTGTCCACCATCGGGCTGGAATCGCGCAATTTAGCCTCGCTGTCTCTGTTCTGGCCAAGTAATGCCATTCTTCTTGGCCTGCTGATCCGCTTTCCTTCGCTGGACAAGCCCAGTACGCTGGTGGTGCTCTTCCTGGGCATGTGGAGCGCCGATGTCCTTTACGGCACCCCGGCGATCGTTGCCACAGGCCTCGATGCCGCCAATATTCTGTTTATTGCTACGGCGCGCTGGGCGCTGCTGAATGACCACTTCACGCGTGGACACCCCCGCCGCCTGCAGGCTCTGCTGCATGTTTTTCCGGCCTCACTGCTGGGAGCGGCAGTGTGCGCGCTGGCCGGTGCGCTGGTCAGCGAACACTACTTCGAGGACAAGCTTTTTAACGCCTGGTTCTCCTGGTTCTCCGAACAGATGTCCACCTCTATCCTGCTGTTGCCGCTGGTGATCAGCCTGCCCCGCCGCGATGAGCTGACTCAGCTACTGTCTGCCCTGCGCGACAGCACGGTGCTGCCGGTGATAGCGCTGGTGCTCACTACCGTGACCGGTATCTGGGTAGGCGGCGGCGGTAGCCTGCTGTTTCCCTTGCCCGCCCTGCTGTGGTGCGCCATCAGCTATCCGCTGTTTATCACCTGCTTCCTGACGCTGGTGACCGGCATTAGCGAGATTATTCTCGTGGCGGGCAACGTGCTGAACATTCAGGGCAAGGACGATCTGTTCCGCATCGACAGCCTGTCATCAGCCCGCCTTGGGGTGGCTGCGATGCTCATCAGCCCGCTGATTGTGGCACTGAGTACGGCGTCTAACCGAAAACTGGTAGCGCGCATTACCAAGCGTGCAGACTATGATTTTCTCACAGGCGCGCTGACCCGCAGCGGCCTGTCCTCCAGGCTGGAGACGCTGGTCACTCCGCGCCACCGGCCTAAGGGCTTTTTCGGTGCCGTTTTCGTTATTGATATCGATCGGTTCAAAAACATCAACGACACCTACGGCCACGCCAGCGGCGACTATGTTCTGGAAAAAACGGTGGAGTGCATTCGTCAGTGCCTGCAGCCGTCGGCGATGGTGTGCCGGATGGGGGGAGAGGAGTTTCTGGTATTAATAGAGGGAATTTCTCAGCCGCGCGCCTTTTTGTTAGCGAACCGCCTGCGCCACAGTATCGAAGAAAATGTGATTATGCTCAACGGTAACAACCTCAGCGTAACGGTCAGCATCGGCATCAGTGCGCTGAATATTAATAACGTCAATAGTCTGGATGAGTCGATTACTCGCGCCGATGAACAGCTGTACATCGCCAAGAGCAGCGGGCGCAATCAGGTTCGGCCGGAGTTTGTTTTGTAGCAAAGGGAAGGCAGTGACCCGTTTCAGGCCGGGGCCGGCCGGAGAGGCCGACCCTGAAGCATCAGGCTTCGTTTTCGATGCGGTTCGCTTCGATTTCAAAATCCTGGATGGCGGTATCAAGCGCATCCAGCAGGCCACCTTGCTGAGTCAGTAACTGATTAATTTTCTCTGCAAAGCCCGCGTCTTTGTACTCCCCCTGATCGAACGCCAGCCACTGTGCGGACAGCGTTTCAGTGTTATTCTGAGCGTAATGGCGCATTTCTTTTAGCTGCGAAGTCACGTCACGTAAGTGTTCAGTCTGCGATTTGCTTTCGTTATCACTCATGGATATTTCCTTTCATCGTTAAAAGAAGCCTACCCCTTTTGTGACCGGGCGTGACGGCGAAAGTTCACAATCCTTTTGTTTTCCGGCGAAAACGACAAAAAAAGGCCGGGTTTCCCCGGCCTTAAGTCATTGATTAATAGTAAGCAATTTTTCTGTCCGTCCCGTTAACGTTAACAGTGATATAGCCGGCAGCGGTCGTCGTCGTGGGGGGAACCGCATCGGTGGTCGCCACCGTCAGCACCCCTTTCTCATTCGCCCCCACCCCTGCCAGACCGTTGTGCAGGCTCATCCTTGCCGCAGGCGATACCGTCCCGATCGTCGTGAGATCGGTGACCTCACCCAGGTCCGGAGTGAACAGGGAACACTCCCCGGACTCAAAGCGCGTGGGGCCGGTAGACTTCAGGTTAAACATCGTGTCGCCGCTGGCGGCCTTCAGTTTCACCCAGATCTCAGAGGTCGTGGTACCAATGCGGTTGAACTTGATATCCAGCACCGCCGGGGAGCCGTGATGGCGGATATCACCATAAATGGCCGTCGCGCAGCGCGAGATCCCCAGATAGCTGGTTCCTGACGAGACCGCGCTGACCGGGTTACCCGCCGTGCCGGTGACCGCATCGTTAGACACCTTACTCACCATTTCAATGATCCACTGCTGGTTGTCGCGTGGCATAAACACCTTGCCCAGCTTGTACCATTTGTCACTGGTAGTGGTGTTATTAATTTTATACCCACTGTACCAGCCGGCACGCAGGGTGCCGGACATCTGGGTGCCGAAGCTTTCATCCCGACGCCAGCCGGTTTCATAGCCGGAAAGCCAGCGGCCCGGGGCCGTATTAAGGCTGACCGTTGCGCCTGCCTGCAGATTAAGCTGGCGGATTTGCACCCGGGCGTTATCCATATTCAGCGGATTAGCGCAGTTTTCCAGACTTAAGGCCTCCACCAGCCACTGGCCGTTACTGAGGTCGCCGGGGTTGCGGGTATGCTCAATCCACACATTACTGATCAACCCCTGAGTGACACGCGGCATCATCAGCGTGGCATCACCGTAACCGCTCTGGAAATTAGCATTCGATAACTCAATGGCCGTGGAGTGATCCCAGACGCCCTTAACCGTATCGGACCAGCCGATATCAAATACCCGTGCATAGGTATTAATGGCATAGATTTGATCGAACTTGCTGTCCAGCGTATCCAGCAGTTTGATCGCCGTTCCTCCGTTGTTCTGCACGCGGAAGCAGGTGATCAACACGGTCTGGCCCGCGACCATGATGTTTTCAAAAAAAGGCTGCTGGTTAGTGCACATCTCGGCGGTGATCGCCCCTTTATTCGCCGTGATATCCGCCGATGCCTGGCCGTTCCAGCTGATGCCCTTGATGGTCGTGCGCCGGGCGTTGACCCTGAACACCGGGGTGGACGATTTATTCGATACAATCGTCGTTCGCGGCATCCCCCCCTGTGGATTATCATCCCCGTAGAGGTAGAAGCAGGGTATCTCGCTGGCGGACAGATCAATCGGGTTGATCAGGAACTTGCCGCCAGGGAAGCGAACGCCCAGATTCCGGCTGCTGGTATTCACCGTCTGTGCCCAGTTCAGCATCAGTTTAAAGGCTCCGCTGTCGTCGGTTATGCCGTCGCCCTTACCACCGAAGTGATAGATATTCAGCTCGTCCAGGCTGTTGACCACGCGTTTCCAGAAGAAACCCGCGCCAACCGCATACGTGCCGCCGTCATCGACCGGCAGTGCCGTGGTGATAAACCCCACGAACATGCCACCGCCGCGAAATGTGGAGTCTTTATCGTAATAACGCTTCAGCAGGGCAAAATCTCCCGCTTTAACCGGCGCGGTGGTTCGTAATTCAGCAAAAGAGTTAACTTCAATCATAATAACCTCCGGGCAGCACGCAAACGCCAGCCGCCTTATTCAGGATAAATAAAAGGGATTGAGGGAAATTGATAGAGCACGACGAACGGCCTGACACCTCCTTAATATTATTTATTCAGTACGGTTTATTTATTTTCACCTCCGCACAGCGATAACCACAGATCGTTATGAGCATTAATCTGTCTGACGGTGCGGATATCCATTAACTGTGCATCCTGTCCGTGTGTGTAAAGAGGGGAAAACAGAGTACAGGACGAATCTGTAATTAATTCACCGGCCCCGGTCGGCGTTGAATCGTGACTGCTGCAACTTACGACGAGCGTCAGCATCATTAAGGACAGCGTTAGCCGTTTGCACATTTTTTGCCTCCTCACTGTTTTCCACCTGTTTTTTAGCGACGGCGGCGGTCTGCGCCGCACTTTTCTCTGCCGCCGCGACAAGTGCCTGTTGACGGGCTTTACCCACCTGTTTACCGCCGAACCAGGCCGCGCCCAACGCTGCCAGCAGCGCCCCCACCGTCAGCAGGCCCTGCCCGCCAGCGCTCAGTAAAGAAAAAAGTGTGCTCATACCTTGCCTCCGTTCAACGCATCGCGCTGAGTGTTAAGATTTTTTTGGCGAATAAACTGTGCCATGACCGCCATCGCGACCATAAAGGCACCGATCATTCCGAGAAAATTGTGAGGAAGACAGGCTTTGACGTCCTCCGGCAGCGCTACCCAGGCATTCAGTGCTGCATCAGGAAACGACTGCACCCAGGCGGTCAGCACCGATCCCCCTGACGCCAGCCAGACCGACCAGGTTTTCACCAGCAGGCGGGCATGGTTCACCAGCGCCACCCGTCCGGACTGCGCTAACAGGCCGATCGCCAGCGATGCCGCAGCCACCAGCACAACAAACAGGGTAAATTTCACAGGACCTCCTGATAGCTTTCATAGGTTCCGCTGCGCATCACCTCAGCATGACGCCGTGCGCGCTCCGGCGTTTGTCGTGCCCACAGGCTGGCGAGCATCGACGCTGCCGCGCCGGCAAAATCCCCGTCGGCGACCCTTTGCAGGGTCTGTTTAAATGCCGTCAGGCCCTGGGTACCCAGCTGATAGGCCATGCTGCACAGCACATCAGCACGCGGCGGGTTACACTGCCGCAGTGCAGCCTGAATGGCGGGTTGCCTGAGCATCTCTTCATTCTGGCGATCCAGCACGGTCTGCATCCAGACCTCTCCGACCTTTCGTGGTACAGCGAAGAGATAATTACCGAGTGCAGCCCCGGCAGGCCCAATCTTTATTCCGCAGCCCACCGTAGGAAATCCTTCCGTATCGCGATACGGTCGTTCTTTATAACCTTCTTCAAAAAGCAGGATCTGAATAATTTGACTCATGGTTCACCTCGCTAACAGAAAATTAAATAAACGTGATGAGATATCTGACTGAATAACAACAGCCATAAATAAACACGTCAGTGAATAAAGATAATGAAAGAGGGAGAGTGAAAAACGGGTTATTAACAGTCTGGATCAGAAAATGCGTACGCAATGAACGGGCCGTAAATTATTTTTTACTTTCCCTTTAAAGTGGCGTATTCACCGTCTTCATTCCGTTATTTCGCACTCAAGCTGGCACTCCAGCGCGCTTAATACGCCGCAGACAAATCCCTCCGCTGTCTGAATTTGCTTACGCACGGTGCCATCCGCGCAGCGGCGACGGCGGGCAATCGAGCGCAGAGAAATTTGATAGAGGTAGTGGGCAACCAGAATATCGTGCTGCTCTTTATTCACCTGCCTCAGCCTGCTGATGCAGCCATCAAGGATCAGACCGTCGCGATCACCACAGGCCGGTCGCTCCGTCCCCCGGGCATGAACCAGCCCCCGGAACCCGGCCGCAACCGATGCGTAACCCAGGCGAGGCTGGCCGGTTGCCGCCCACCCTCCCCAGCGCTCAAGTAACATTCTGATATCTCGCATCTTCTGCTCCTCTGTATCGGTGCGGATAGACACTGACAGGTTGTCAGCACATTTCAGCCGTTAACACCGCTACGCCTGCCTGCCCGATGAGATCATGCAGAGCAAGGCGGCAACGGAACATCCGTCAGGAGGACGAACAGCCCCCTGACAAGTGAGCCAGCGATTAGGCTGGACGGCCTGATTGATAAAGAGCGGTGAAATAATTCAGCCAGTGCAGGCAGGCATGACTGACTGCTGCCACACTATCGTTAAATATCACGTTTACACTGGCCCTGATCCTGCCCCAGTCGATGGGAAATTCAGCACCATGCGCAACCCCCCTGTCATCGTTGACGACAGATCTCATTCCGGTTTCCGGGTCTGTGAGACACTGAAGTGATACTTATAGGTATATGCCATGCGTGAATAATAGCAAATAGTATTACACAAAATAATAGCAAAGCGTGTTTGACGAAAAATACGCGTCGCTATAAATTCTGGTATATGAAACAGAATACACTTGCCTGGCGGCTGAACACGGCCATGACCATGATGGGAATTACACAAGGTGCTCTGGCCAAAGCATCGGGCGTGTCACAGCCTACCATCTGGCGACTGACGAAAGGTGAAGCAGAGGGATCGCGCAAGCTGGTCGATATTGCCAGAGCGCTGGATATCAATGTGGAATGGCTGGCTAACGGGTCGGGCGAAATGCGCGGCACGGCGGTATCAGGCCCGGCAGATAAAATAAAAAGTGGTACTACGGTGCCGGTCTGGGATACCAGCGGAAAAACCAGTGAACAGGTGAGCGTCCCCACCGGCGTGAAGGCAAAAAAAAGCTGGCGTGCCTATATTCTTGACCGCAACAGCGGGTGCGCAGAGGCCACCGCTGGCAGCATCGTCATTATCGACTGCGATGTACCAGTTGAATCTGGAGATTTAGTCATTGCGCTGATGAATGGCCGGCTCTCCGTGTACCGTTACCTGGAAGGCCCTTCCAACGGTTTTTTAACCGTTGATGACCCCCGACTGCCTGCAGTAGAACTGTCCGGCGACGTCCTGCTTATCGGCGTCGCTATCTTCCTCATCCGCGATTTACGGCGGTAATCGCTGACGTCCTGCTCCGGCAGGATCGTCTCTTCGTAGTGACCGCCAGACACCCTGAATAACACAGATACCATCAGTTTTTCCTCGCGGTAAACCATCAGCGCCCTCTCATCATGACCCTGACAGTGTTCATCTTTCGATATAACTGAATAGATTAGTAAAGCTTTTGACATGTTCGCCATAAAACTGACAATTAATGACAATAAAATATTTAAAATCAATGATTTCAACAAAATACATCGATAGCACAGGTTATTTAACTCATAACCATTGATATTGATAATAACCCTGGCTATCGTTTTTATAAGCGTAAAACATCAGCAGCGCTTAGGGGATATTTCCTGTCACACATCGGGGATCAGATCGCTGCTTCCTGTACCGGAGGTTTTTATGGCAACGATATTCTGGAAAACGGCGGCACCCTTCGGTACCTGTCGCAGCCGCTACAAAGCACGACGGGCAGAGATTGTCGCCGCGCGACAGCGTGAGAAAAGGCTGTTGCGCAAAATTGGCACGCTGCTGGGGGAAAGAGCGGAGATTACACTGAGCCAGAAGATGCGCGGAGCGGGAGGCGCGTTACCGCAGTGTGCGCACTGTGGCTTGCCCGGCACGGGTCACCGGACGGCCTGCACGTTTTGCCTTGCGGCGATTCAGGCCATGAGCGCGGAGTAAAAAACCAGGCCGCGCGGGCGGCCCGATCGTTACTGGGTCAGGCCTGGCTGTCATCATCGCTAAGGAATGACTGAATAAACGCCCGCTGTGCTGGCGTAAGTACCCAGCCGTCCATATCCACGCTGAGAGGATGGGCCCTGTCCTGACCGGCAGGAGAAGGCCCGGCAGTCGGATCGGTCGGGGGACTCGGGGGGTGTTGCAGATTGTCTTTATCCATAAGTTCTGATGAAGGAACCACAGTGAGAAAGGTCGCCAGTCGTCTCAGGTCCCTACGGGTGCCCTACGCCTTTGATACTCTCCCTCCACGCCTTCCAGTCTCCGTTAAACAATGCCTGCTGTCATTTTAGGATTTTTCAGTCTGGTGATAAGTGAATTTTTCTGATGTATGTCTTGATAAACTGTTGCCGCTACCGTTTACACACAGGAAGGCGAGCCATCTGACGCCCTCACCTCCCTGCTTCCGACCGTCAGTACACGGCGTCTTCCAGCACCTGATGGATCACCGCTGACAGCTGGCTGATCTCAAATTTGGCCACATAACCGTTAGCCCCCACCTTACGGACGTGATCTTCGTTGGCGCTCCCTGACAGGGAAGAGTGGATCACCACCGGCAGTCCTTTCAGATTATGATCGCTTTTAATGTTGCGAGTCAGTGTAAAACCATCCATCTCTGGCATTTCAAGGTCGGTCAGCACCAGCGCAATTTTGTCATGGATGGAGAGGCCCTCCTCCTGTGCTTCGCGATAGAGTTTTTTAATTTTTTCCCACGCTTCCAGGCCCGTAGTGTGCATTTCTGCCGGGATGCCCATGGCTTTCAGCCCCTGCTCCAGCATCTGGCGCGCCACCTTCGAATCCTCCGCCACAATGGCTATCGCCCCCGGCTTCAGCTTGAAAGTTTTCACCTTGATGTCGTCTTCTTTCACTTCACGCACGGAAGGAATGACATCATGCAGGATCTGCTCAACGTCCAGCACCATTGCCATATTATTGTTATTATCCAGACAGGCGATGCTGGTGATGTTACGCGTGCTGACGCCGGACTCCGCTGCATGAACCTGACTCCAGTCCAGACGCACGATATCTTCTACCGATTCTACCGCAAACGCCTGCGTGCTGCGGGCATACTCAGTGACCAGCAGCAGGTTCAGTCCGGTGGCTGGGGTGCAGCCAGCCACCGCAGGCAGGTCGATAACCGGGATCAACTGACCGCGAATATTGGCCATCCCGAGCAGCGGTGACTTCATACCTGCCGCACGGGTGATGGTGGTCATCGGTACAATTTCACGCAGCTTAAAGACGTTAATACCGAATAACTCTGGCTTATCTTCCTGATGAGCAGACCCCAGACGGAATAACAACAGTTCGAACTTGTTCGATAATGCGAGATTCGCTCTCTCGTCTATCTCTTTTTGAAAGTTATCCATGTCTACCTCAAGGTGATGATTCATTGTTGTCAGCCGGCGCGGGTCAGCACGCGCTCAGGAACGCTGTTGAAAGTTATCGGCAGTGGCAGGGAAAAATACAGGGGGGGGTTGCAGGATTTGTGACCGGGGGAGGTAAATTTGCACGGCGTGCATATCCCATGGCGGGCAGGGCTGCGCCAGAGGAGCCCCTGTGGGATCCGCTGCTGTTAAAACGGCAGGGCCAACGATCGCCGGCCCTGTTCAGTGCTCGTTGCCAGTCTGCTAAACCTGCATATTCATGATGCACTATTAGAGAAAAAAGAATGAGTTATAGATAGCGTAGAGCGTGTACAAGCAGAGCCTTGCCGCAAGAGGATGTGATTAGCGAGTCTAGTTCACGTAACCTTGCGGCAATTTTTTGCCCCATCCATGCCCCACTCACCACTCCAGCCTGAATCGTCGTCAACCCGATCACCCAGCAAACTTTCCATGGGCATCAGATAATCGACTCGTTGCCGTCGTGTAGATGAACGACTGCAGCGACTACCGTCCCGATCACAGTTAGCTCTGCCAGCGCATCCCCTTCAATTGAATCACCTTCAGGGGTAATAACAGACACCCCCATCAGCTTTCCTATGCCACAATCTCCAAGCCACTCATAACAAATCGTTGATCCATCTCTGGGTTTTACAGCAGCATCCACGATGTATGTCATACCGTCGTGCTCAACAAGTTTCGTCACTGCCGGATGCCTGATGAAGATAGCGTTAAGGTCGAGGCGCGGCTCGATGTAGTCTTTCGCCGGAGAAGGGAATCCCATGTCAGCCGCCACCATTAGGATTAAACAGTTGGAATGTGCGACGTTCACCCTCTTCAGTGGATACGTCGCGGAACGTACTCTGGTAGTGCTCTACCCACTCGTTTGCCTGCTTAGGCGACCAGTCGTAATTGACCTGCGCCAGTGCTGCTACGAAGTCAGCTGTCTTCACCGTTCGTCGCCCATTAGGCGCTACTTTGATGCTGCTATTGAACGCTGCGGGGATGTCGTCTCTTCTGCCCATGACTGCCTCTTTACTGTTTGGATATACAGTATTATTTGATCAGGTTTCGGAAATGATCAACAAGGCGAGGCTGGGAAAATTGTCAGGATGATGATTGAGAAAGAGAAAAAACCCGCATGTGCGGGTTTAGAGTTGTATATAAGAACATCATTTCAATATATCTGTTACATCTTACTTACAAATCTCTTCCCTAATTTAATGGCCGGGACTTCAATTAGTTTGTGAAATATGTACGCCAATAAAATTGAAAGTGAAACAAAAACAAGAAAAGTTGAGACACCTGAAGAAGGTTTATATAAATGATAGAACCATTCTCTTTTAGTGATCGCAAACAAAAAAACAAGGTGTGTCAAATATAATGAGTAAGATATATCTCCGAGAAATGAAAGAACTCGATTTTTCTTAATATTTGCACACCCTTCTATAATCAATGATGTTATAACTACTACAGCTGCCAACCACCCCCACCTTTTAATACCATGTCCATTAAATTGACCTGACCACAGAAGAGAAAGGCAAATAATTAAAACAATCGTCGCAAATATTAGAAAGGTATCTTTTTTATTGGTTAATTTAAAACAATAAATCCTTTCCCATACCAAATATATGGCAACACCCATTGCAAAGTAAATCATCATAGGCGAGGAAAGGGTAGACAACAACGCGGATATAACAAAAGGATAATCTCCAAACCCAAAATTACCTGAAGGTTCAAGGGTGACATTACCTGTAGATAGCCCTTGAATAGTCACAATTAAACCAATAATTATTAATATAACGATTGCACCTCGAAACTTGTGACTAATTGACATTGAGAGAAGAAATAGTGAGTAAAATAGAATTTCGAAACTCAAAGTCCATGCGGGAGGAAGAAGGTTGTAACCAAAGAATGGGCCCACATCGTGGTAATTTGCATTAATTGGAATTATTGACTTAACTAACGATATGAATGTTGGATTTTTTAATGCAAAAAAATAATATAAAATAAGGCAGGAGATTAATAGCGGGTAAATCCTGAACACTCTACGCACTACAAATTTAGAGAGATTTTTTTCTTCTTTACTTTTTGTAGCAAAGCAAATAATAAACCCGCTTATTATGAAAAATAAATCCACACCGAACGCGCCTACCCCAAAAAGAAGATCACCAATATTAGTAATTGGGTAAACGTCGTTTAGATAGCCTTTAAAATGGTAAAATACTACGAGCAAGGCAGCTAAGCCCCGAAGATAGTGTATGCTGTCTATCCTTCCCAAAATAAACCCCAGTATAAAATTTCGTTTGCCGTAGTTTACTATGGGAAGGTTTATTTTTCAAACTAAGAGAGAATGCTTGTGACGGTTCCGCTAATTGAGAACTTCGTTGACTGTCCTCCTGACGGCTCACCTTTGCATGTTATGCTTGCTCTTGTAGCGGTGGAACCAAAGAAAACATCAACACCAGAGGATGCATTGTATTTACTATAACTATTCACCAGTGATACTGTATCCACAAGATTATTAGTCCCATCTGAACTAACCCCCCCAGCTCTCTTGAGCAGACCGGCAGTAACTGAAGTCCCCCTTCTGCAGGTTATGTTAATGTCAATTGTATAGCCATCATATCCTATCCAGCTCGGAATTTGTGTGAAACGAATGGCATCTAATGAAGATGCTGCTGCCACCTCAGCATATAAACCGGTAAACTCCATTCTTGACATGATCCTGTCATCAATTGATGTATCGTAAGCTCTATCCAGCTTAAGTGATGATACTGTATATGCACCATTCAATAAAATACTTTCCTTGGCTCTCGTTCCTTGGTTTATTTCAATATTTGGGAACATATATAAATCCAGATTGGAATTAATAGCTCCATTTCTGTCTGCCACATCGAGCTTTATAGGGAAGGCGGTATTGTTATTGGAGATTTTTATCGTCGAGGTTCTGTGGACGCTCGAGATCTGAATGGTCGGGTTTGCTTCGGCAAATGAAGAACCATGAATTTCTAGGCCTGAGATAACGCCAGTGACATATACCCTTGACTCCTCTGCATATAAACCGTGTATTTCCGTTCCCACCGCATTCTCAACACGAATAAGACCAACCTCCACGGTTCCTGTCAGGCTAGTGCCGACTACCTGCATTGACACTAAGGCGCCACTTGTATGCGCACTGACTAAGGGTTTATCCAGTGTTAGAACGTTTCCTGAAATGCCAATGATGTAAGGGGCTTCAAGGTTCGTCCCGCCCTGAATTTCAACAATGTCGTAAATACTGAATCCTGAAGCTGAAGTTACCGTGATAGTTGTTTGACCAGCAGATGCTGCAGCTGCCAGCGTGGTCCTTGCTCCACCAATAGCACATGCCACTGTAGTCGTTGCCCCTCCAATATATCCATCCAGTTTGATTGAGTTATACCGAGCACGCAGGCCGTATTGCGTAATAGTTGCCCCGTTAGTACGGGATCCTGTCAGGCCCGTCCAATGTACTACCAGTGCACATATATCAATGTTAGACCAGCGATGACCAACTGATTTATAGCTCAATTTTGCATAATGGGCTGTACACACGCTACGGGATGCGGCGGAAGCACCTCTGCCATCCACATTACCGTCAAGCATGAACCCTCCTACTTCCTGGTAGAAATGGTTTCGGTCTCTGGAGCGGTCCCTCGGGTCAATGCCTACATGGTGCAATGAGTCGCCAGTGGCAGTAGAAACCAGCATCGTGCTATCCCAGCCTGCCCCCCAGAACCGGAACGCACGCTTATCAACATCCAGAGTGAAGGCACCAATCTGATAAATGCCAGCGGGGAACGACAGGCTGCGCACAATGGCCTGGGCGCGCGCTACGCGGTTTCCTTCATCGACTGCTGCGACGTTCTGAACATCTGTCCCGCCGAATGCAAACTCGGCATAGTTCATATCTGCGCGGCAGATCAGGTTAGCAAAACCTCCATTGCCGAGGCTCACAGAGTAAGTCGTGGTGTCTTTTACTGTCGAAATCAGCCATTTTGATTCCTGCTTCACGCCGTACTGATTAGCGAAAGTCACCGCTACCATTCCGTTAATCAGTGGGATGGTATTACCCGATATGGCCTTGCCGGCGATCATATCGTTCACGCTGTTGAAGTTGATGGAGATGTTACTGTTCACCCACGCGCGGAGTGTGGCATCGCCAATCGATAGCCAGGCTCCCGTTCCAGTGCCGCCAGCTGATGCCGGAGTTGAACCTGCTGCCACAATTTTCGGCAGAGCACCGTCCCAGCGGTAATACTCTCCGTCTGTTGTGTCTTTCAAAATCTGATTCGGCAGGGTAATGGTAGAACCAGCCTGGAAGGTGCCCACCGGGATCCATCCGTATTGTGCGATAGCCTGCTGTGCCAGCCAGCGCAGGCCCTCAATGGTGTAGTGTTCACCTCCAAATCTGTCAGCATATTTAAGCGCCAGAGAGGTGACGAACTCGTCAATTTTCCCGGCATTATATTTCAGGTCGCGAGGTGATTCGGACGGTACAGCGACTTGCGTTGGTGTGGTAGCCATAATTTTTCCATAAAAAAAGCCAGCGCTATGGCTGACTTGTTGATGTGAGATATTTATCAGGAGTAAATAAGAACGCTGTATTCGGCTACTGTGAGAGATACCGTGTTATCTGTATTTGGCTTGATGCTGTTTACCGTCCATAGCTGGCTGTCCAGTTCCTCCACTGTCGCAATGAGATAGCGAGAAGGAAGCTGCACAGTGTCTCCGTTCCATATGTTGAGCTGAATGCCGGGTATTGCCGCGTTGAATCCGTACTTCGTGTCGCTGCGGGCGGTGGCCGGATAGCGCAGTGTCGGGCTACCAAGACTGTCTGTAACTAAGACATACATAGAGCCGGTGAACGCGATAGGCTCGCTGGTATCGAAGTTATTCCCCGCGCGTCCGGTGATGTACCCTTCCTGCTGGTTGCTGTCGTAGATGTCTGGCATCTGGATGACGCTACCCACTTGGATAATGCCGTCCTCAAACACTTTGGCGTTCATCTTCACCCTCGAGTAAATCAGGCGCTTTGTTTCGCGCAACGCACGCTCCCGCGCTTGGTACTCATTACGGAAACCGACTACCTCCAGCTTGTTCGGGTTCTCCGCTTCCTGCTCGACGATAGCGCCGTTCAATACGCGGTAATTGATGTACGTCTTGTTGTTTGTTGTCGGGTGAACGTAGGACATCTGCACGCCGTCATATCCGCCAGGCAACGTGGCCTCGTACGTAATTTTGTACTCATCCGTCTTCATGTTGGCTCGATTGAATACGGCCGCCGGATAATCCACTTTCTGATCCCGGGTGAAAGTCAGCACGCCGTCATCCCAGTACGCAATAACTGAGGCTGCATTGCAGATCGCCTGAACGCGGTCGCCGAGAGAGTCGTTCTCGTCGTCAAATGTGTAGTCGAAGTAACCCAGGCGATCATCCGGCAGGCTTTCAGCAATCGAGTACAGACCGTAAAGATCAATGCTGCTCTCTTGTTGCTCCCCCATAATGATCCATGTATGGGCTACAGCATCAGCAAATGAGCGAGATGGCCTCAGCCGATAGTCGACCTTTTGCGCGTCAAGGTCATAGCTGATTGTGTGCCGTGTCACGACGGCGTTGTACTTTCTTTCGCGACTGCCGAGTGCGTTATTTGTTGCCCTGACCCTTACTTTCACAAGTGTGTCATTAGCATGCACAACATTAACTCTGGGGTTTACCGCATGTATCTCTTCAACCTTCAGAATGTTGGAATCACTTGAGTTATTCGTTCTTCTGAACGATATCGCATAACGCCCATAACCTGCTGATGGAGTGATTTTATAGGTGTTGTAAAAGGTCTTAGACGTGACGTTAAAGTTGTTCGCAACGCTGTAGTGGAATGCCTGTTGAGTGCCAGGAATCTGCGAGTTATCGCTGTTTACTTTCCATATTGTGACATCAACTTCGGTTGTGCCCGACTTTGGCCCAAGTTGCGACTGGAGATGCAACCAAAGCTCCGAAGATTCTATGGGAGAAAATACGGGGCCGACAACCAGCGCCTCATTATCATTTAGCACGAATTTTGTTGTGTTAATTGTCGCAGAGGCAGGCACTCCAGCGGCACCGCCGAGCTGATTGAATGTGAATGTGTAATACCGTTTGGGGTTTACTGCCGCACCGTCATCGCTTTGTACTGCAGCTATCATCACTCCAGAAAAGGTAGCGTCTTCGGTTACATTTCCCGATGGCGTACTGTATGTAACACTGACAGTGAAAGTGACCGCGTGAGGTAATGCAAGCGCCATAAAGTAGTCAAATTCATCCTGCTTAACGATTTTAATCGCTATCTGCCCACCGGAGTACGTACAACCTACCACGGTGTTTGCTGTAGCCGTTTCTACCGGGAAATCACTGGCTTCGTTCTGCCCTGGAATATCCTGTCCGTCTACGTCATCAAACCCGTACCCCTCATAAATGACAGGGATAACCTCTCCAGGCTCATAGAACTGGTATGATGAGCCTGACATAGCACCCAGGCTTGACTCTGAATACCTGACAGACTCCCGATCATACTTGCCGATCCCTACGCACATAAATTCTGTCACGTATTTAAGATTATCAATGTACTCGAACAGAGACTCCTGAATAAGGTCGGGATAAGACCTCACCTGACCATAAATATCAGGTTTAGCCTGATATAATCGCGCTATGTTTGTTTGCCCGGTGAGGCTGTTGTTTGGTGAGTCAGCTGATTTACCACCAGTGCTGGCGACGTTTGGTTTCGGAGCAAGAAAAGCAAACACCTGCCCAACAACTTTAAAAATCGGGCTCAGGATATCGCCGACGATACCTTTTGGCTGGTCGAATATCTGTACAGTATCCAGCTCTCCCATCTTAAACGACAAATCGTCATCATCGCTCAAGTTTACGCCGTTACGGACGATAAGCAGGTCGCGATAAAGAATACCTCCATTTGCTGCAAGCCATTCGTAAAAAAGGGTGCCGTTTGGCACCCTGTAGCGTTCTTTTGGTGTTCCCGGGAAACGACTTAATTCAATCAGAGCCATATTCGAAGAATTCCACTTTTGTGAATGCCCGCTGAATGACAAGCAACGAGTCCATGCGCACGCTTCCGCTCTCGCCGCGCGAGTGTAACGCCTGTCGGTTCAGAACAAGTCCGATATGCGCAGGCTGCGAACCGCGATAACCGACAAATATACCGCCTTCGATTGGTTTATCGACGCGCCTCCAAAACACCACATCACTCTGATAGCAGGTGAAGAAATCTTTTCCGGCTTCGTAGTCCGGCGTCTGGTGCAGTTCGATTCCGTGAACGTGGCGATAATACAATACGCACAATCCCCAGCAGTCGACTTTCTCGAAAGAGCACGCCCTGTTCGCCCAGGGAACGCCGATCATTGTCCGGATAAAATCATAGGTCTTGCAAACCTGTATATTCTGCTGGGTCATAGAGCCTGCCAATATTGTTGTTCAGCGGATTTGTGACTGAAAGCGTAACGGATGCAGCATCTGCGTCGATATCGACCGTTTTAACGTACAGAGTCCACGATTTAATCGGTGCAGATACATCACCACTGTCGAATATCTGACGCGTGGCCGTAATGGCCTTCAACCGTGCCGCACCCTTCCACTGTTTCATCAGCGCTTTGATATCGGACGATAGTCTCCCCAACTTCACAGTCGCATCTATCACCGGAGTCCCGCTCTGCTGGCTCTCTTCGATTTCAAAGCGTGCTGGTGTAAAACTTTGACCGCTGAGCGTCTTAGAAAAAAACTGCTTATTCACTAATCGCACGTAGCCAAAAGAGGGATGGTAAAAGGTGATAGTGTCATAGCATCCACGAATCGGGCGTTTCTGCTTGTACTCCCTGAAGCTTGGCATTATGGAACCCTCGGCAGTGATTCCGGGTCACGTCCGTCAGGATACCCCGTCACAACGATATCCAGCCACGATCCCCACGGTGGCGGAAGTTCAACAATGATGTCGTCAAATTCGTCGTCAGCATTGTTAATGTGGTTTGCGATAACTGTGCCCGTCCATGTGACAACACTGCCATCTATGCTGGCCTGCACTGGCATCTGAGTGAAGTGAAGCTCCTGCACTTGTAGTCCGGCACCGCCGATATTTATCGGCATGCGAAACCAGTTAAGGCCACGGTTGAGATAGTTCGGGCTTCGTAACCACTGCTGGAAAGCTCTTTCTTGCGTAAGAGTGAAGATCCACGTCAGTGACCACGTGACTTTCAAGTCATCAGTCATGTTCTCGAAGATCGCCGGGCCGACCGCTGGCTGATCGGTCTGGTACCCGGTATCGATGGTCATATTTTTGCTGGCCTTCTGAGCCAGCGGTAGCCAGTCGGGATAGTCTATAATTGGCATCAGCCCTGCCCTCTTGGCGTGCGTTTGACATTGAAGTTACTGGTTATTCCACTGCTGATTGGCCCGCCATTATTAAGGTCGGCAACAATGACATCCACAGTTAAACCTCCATTTGAATCCGTGCCAGCCTGCGCATCGACTGAGGATGAAGTGTAGTTCTGGATGTTGATAACCACTCCACTGCCTCCCGATCCTCGCATATCCTTGTTACTGATAACCTTGCCGTTATCGCCAGGAATCATGTACTGCTTCCCTGTGCTAGCCTGGTAGATTTCAGGCATGCCGCCCTCGCCTACTCGGTACATACTACCCGCACTGACAGGGCCGCCGTTTTTGCGCTTACCTGCAACACCCATAGCCAGCGCACCAAGAACGGCACCGATACCGATCGCCGCTGCGCCTCCGAAAGAACCGATTGAGGCCACAATTGCCGCTGGCGTCCAGGCTGCAACTGTTGTCGCTGCGGCAGCTGTACTTGCGGCCGTAGTTGTAGCTGTACCTGCAACTGATGCCGCGGTAGTAGTGGCAATAGCGGTGGTCTGTGCTGCAGATCCCATGATTGCCGATTTGACCCACTCGACACCCATCTGGACGAATGTATTAATCAGACTATTAAGCACAGTTGAACCAAGCGATCGCATTGCATCTGAAGCGGTCATACTGCCGGTCAGGATGCCCGTGAAGGCGTTTGATGCGTTTCCCGCAAGGGCCTCAAAAGATGCAGCCACCGCCTCATTTCCAGTGCTCTGATTGCGCCACATCTGCCACATGGCAGCAGTGCGCTGCTGCTCATATTGGGTGTTGAGTGAATTGCGTAAAGCGAGGGACTGCTGCTCAGTCAGAATCTTCTGCTGCTCAAACTGCTGGATAAGCGCCAGTTTCTGAGCATTTTCATTCGCCAGTGCCTGAACCGGATCCACAGTCCCGGCTGCAGCCTGTTGCGGTGTAACTGCGTTGGAAGCATTCGCCTGGGAAATCTGCTGAGAATATTCTGCGGCGATTTCAGCGCGGCGTTTCTGGCTTTGCTCAAAACTGATATCTCCGGCAGCGAGTTGGCGCTGAACTTGTTCCAGGTCCTGCGTTCGCTGTCGTTCGGCTGCAGCGGCCGCATCATGCTCAAGCGCCGCTTTTTTATCAGCTGACTTTTGCTGGATATCAAACATCATCCCCGCCTGCTGGGATGCCTGCTGCATTTGCGTCGATGACGCGCCGGATCCTAAGTCCTGAATCGCAGCCAGCTGCGCAGCTTCGCGGTTAAGGCCTTTGTACTGCAATTCGGCCACGGCCATCTGGTCAGTCAAGTCCTGCAGTGACTTCTGCCGGCGCTTCTCTGCCTGCTCAGCCTGGCTTTCAACCTTCGCAGATTCCTTCACCGTAGTATTGCGCGCAGCTTCTGCTGCCTGCAGGTCATATTGCGCCCCTGCCAGCTCAGCGGCGGTGTTAACCTGATTCAGGTTACCACCTTTAGATGTGGCCTCCATTCGGGCCTTGGTGACTGCTCTCAGGCGCTTATCTGTTATCGCAAGCAGCGTGTTCTCATCTTCAAGATCCTTATTGAAGTCATCAGCTTTTGCGCTGCGCGGGATCTGCAGGCTGGTAGCGTTGAACTTTTCCTTTGTTCTTGTTGCAAAGTCTATTGAGCTACCAAATTTATTCATCAGCCCTGCCGCGACACCGGCTGCTTCACCATCTCTTTTAAGTAACTCAGCGCCTTGTTTTAACTGACCATTTTGCTGACTTAGAAGTAGGTTTATCGTGCTTTTGGTGCGGGAATATCTATTTTCGAGGTCCTCAAGCTTTGCTTGTTGTATAGCAAGATTCTCTTGAGCATCACGCATATTTTCGATTTGTCGTGTAGATTCTCCATAGATCCGCATTGAGCTTTTGTAGCTTTCAATAACCCCAACCAGGCCATCAACACGCGATTTCTGCTCTTCGATAACATCAGACTGCGTGCGCAATGCCTGCGAAGCTTTGGCGATCTCAGCACCAATCTGGGCAGAACTCATTTCTTTCATCTTGCTGACAAGTCCATCTAACTTATCTGCAAAATCTACTGCCTCTTGCTTGGCCTGCTGTGATTTCTGATAGAAATAGAAGATTGCTGCCGCCGCAAGAGTTGCTGCGCCAGCTGGCCCACCGATTAATGCCATCGCACCCCGCGCAATACCAGACGCCACTCCCATAGCGCCCTGTGCTGAGGCCACGCGGTATGCTGCAGCCGCATTTGAAATTTGTGCGGCGGTCGCTGCTGCCAGCGCACCAACATAACGAGAACCCATGATCGCTGTGACTGATAGAATCACTGCCGAGACAACTTCGAGGTTTTCGCTCAGTGTGACCACAGCATCATTGAAGATAGCCACGCCAGCTTTCACAGTTGCAGAGCTACCGACGAATTGAGTGATGTTATTACCGGCAACCTGGAACGCCTGCCCGATCGTCTGAGTAGTGTTTGCAAACTCTCTGCCGATGATATCGCCCTGGCCCAGCAGGCCATTAACAACGACATCAGTTGTCAGTTTTCCCTGGGCTGCCATCGCACGCATCTGACCGATGGAAACGCCCATAGAATCAGCCAGAGCAACAATCAGGCGGTTGCCCTGCTCATTCACTGAGTTAAATTCTTCGCCGCGCAGCGCACCGGATGCCAGCCCCTGCGACAGCTGAATAATGGCGTTCTCAGCTTCCTGCGCCGTTGCGCCTGATACAACAAACCCCTGATTGATGATCGTGGTGAGCTTCGCCACGTTTTCCGCACTGGTGCCGTACTCGCGGGTCGCGCGCTCCAGGCGTGCGTAGAGCGACGCGGTGGCATCGAGGCTTGAACGGGTTGACTGCGTGATGTCAAACACGCGCTGCGTAACCTCAGCAAGGCTCTCACCAGTTCTGATAGAGTTGGCTAGCTTGTTGTTTAGCGTTGTCCATGCGTCAGCATAATGAGATACCTGCTGAACAGATAGAGCTGCCGTAAGCGCAGAGGCAACCTTTGTTAGTGATGTAAATGATTTCTCTGCTCCTCCAACTGCCTTTCCTGTTTTCTCGAACTTACCTTCCATTGAGTCGAGACGGTCATTAACTTTTTGCTGTGCCTGAATGAGCTTGGCGACGTTCATTTCTACTTCATAAACGATGTTGCCGACCTGATTTTCGCTCGCCATTAATCTATCTCCGGGCATAAAAAAACCCCGCCGGAGCGAGGTTTGTTCGTTTTTTCTTTTCAGTTACAGTTTATAGGTCGACCATGGAAGATGATTGAACCATATGCACCATTGGCGTTTTGTATCCTGAGCACTTTATCGTCTCTCATAAAAGCCCAGTAGAGCTGTTTCCCGGTATAACCACCGTAGGAATTTTTGGCATTAACAAACACGCAAGAAGAATAGCCATAGATAAATTGGCTCTGGTCAACCATGACCTCTTTCCGAGGAGTGGTGAACCCTGTGAACTGAGCAGATTCTGGGTCTTTTAGTTGGTCTCTGATTGCGCCTTCAATTAAGGACTGGTAATCGGTGGGTTTGTTACCAACATCAGCGGTTTCTAAATTGATATTTTTTACCGCCTGCTCGAACTCTGCATCTCTTTTTTTTGCTTCTTGCATCTGCTGATTAGGCGCACATGCAGACAAAAAGAAGACCCCAGCCAACAGCGTGCCAATTGAAACGCGATTATTCATATCCCTATCCCCATTCATAAGTATGGCGATAATCCTAAAGCGGATCTGATGCAATGGGAAGCAAGAAAACCCGCGAGTGCGGGTTTGGTATCAACATGCGCCAATGGCGTAATTTACTTCTTTGAGAGTAGCCGCCTCAGCCGCCGCTCACATCTTATCTGAGCATTCCAGTACCGCTGCGTTGGTCGATTGACGTAATGTATTGTCGTATCATCCCGGTCAATACGTGTGACTGGCCTTGTCTCGATCCCTGCACGATAGAACATGCGCTGCGACATGAAGTGCGCCAGGCGCTTGATTGCCGTGCCACGACTGAAACAGCGGAACGTTTTACCATGGTGGGATACAACGTAGACCGGGGCGCTAACTCGCTGCAGTGCCTGCATCAGAAAATCCTTTTCAGATCGATATCATTAACGGCTCTCCATGCCTCTGCAGGCCATGACTTAACTGACCCATAGGTCTCGTCAGGCACGTCCTTCGGTGTCATTCCATTCGCAGCACACCATTTTTTCATCGGCCAGGGACTGAAGGCCCCTCCAGTAGCACGCTGTACGGCTTTAATGGTTGCGTGCTTTTTGCATTCTCCTAATTTCTCTGCCAAAGCGTTCTTCTGCCGAACAGCCACTGATGCAGTAGCCATAGCTGTAGCCTCTCGCTTCTCGCCAATCCAAGCTTTGGTTTCGATTGCCTGATCGCGCTCTGCGGAGATCTCTTCCTTTTCCGTCTCAGATTGCACCAAGGCAAGAAGCGCCTCTTTGTAGCTTCCTGGTAATACACGGCGATTTGCCTGATCTTCTAGCCTATAAATATGCTGTATAACTGCCATACGGAGTGTTGCACTGTAACCAGTAAGAAGGCACTCCACATGTGGCTTATCCAGCCTGAAAATAGAGACATAGCCACGTGAGTCGATTGTAATTTCAACACCATCAACAAGCGTAACTATCTGATTTTTCTTATGGCTCAGATTTGAGCCATCTTTTGTTATTCCGTAAAGGTCTGTCAACATCTCCCACACATCACGAATGATGTTTTTATTTTCCTTTCCGGTTAGTTTACCAATCTCACGAGTAGACATAGTGACACGGGATCTTTGGTCTGCTATCTTTAATGCAGTCATTTAAGACTCCTTCTGTGGTAAGAACGGGTTTTGACATCGATACCGCCAGCTGAACCCTGGCGGTTTTTCTTTTTGCGCCATCCCATACGCCAATCAGTGAACCTCCCTTGTACCGCGTAATTTCCTGAGCATGCCTTCAGCGTTTACTACTGACCTGTCCGTTTTATCCAGATTCGCAGATTCGCGCAGGAGTGCGTCTTTCGTGCGCTGAGTGAAGAAGCGAGTCTCATGCGCAAGGTCGTAGAAGAAGCCAGAAAACTCAGAACGCAGCTGCTTCATCGCCGGGTAAACCTCTTTGCCGGCCTGTTGCGCTTTATCCATCCACAATTGCATGTAGCAGAGATTTACCACTTCCTCGTCGCTGAATTGTTTGGCGATTGGAGAGTGCGCCACTTCTCGATCCAGAATATCCAGAACCCAGCGACGGAACTCTTTGGCCGCAGATGTGGTGGCGAACATTGCGATCAGGTGGCAACCACGCAGGGAGAAAACACGGACACTTTTTTCACGTAAGTTATTGTTTATACCGTTGGTCTTCATTTTGATGACCATTGACATCGCTTCAGTGAACTCGTCAGAATTACGTGAGTAAATGGTAGATACGCTTTTGCTTGAGGCATATCCAAGTGCCTTTGCGATGTCGGCAGAAGTCAGCCATACATCGTTGCGGTTAGTCACTGGCTGCAGCTGAATGCCCTGGAAGTTAAAATCTGTTTTAGCTACTATGTTCATGTTGGTTTTCTCGCAAGGGTTACTGACAAAAGAAGCCCCGTTAGTGTTAGCGCACTGCGGGGTTTCGCTTTTCAGGCTAAACACGAATCTCTCCTTTCCTTTCCAACTCATCTACTAACTGCAAACGGTATAAGACTTCGCTGTGAAGCGTACGGAATGACTTGTCGGCATTTTTCAGAATGCGCTCTTTCATTTCTGGCGGAATGCGCAATTGCATTGGATTGATGGCTGTAACTTCTTTCTTGTTCATGACATACTCCTTAAAACGTTCGGTAACATCATAATACTTCATTGAGATGAACTTTCAAGAAGTTTTTTGAGTTTATAAGAGTCAGGAAAATGAAGAAAGATGAAGTTAAAGGAAGTTTCTTTGAGCGCGTAGCAAATGCAAGAGCTATGAATGCATTGACACAGGCTGAACTTGCAAAGCTCGTAGGTGTTTCTCAGAGGCAAATAGCAGCATATGAATCTGCTGATTCCTTCCCTCGACCAGGGACGCTCCAAAAATTAGCTAATGCTCTGGGCACAACACCTGAGTGGCTTGCTAATGGATTGGGCGATGGTAGAATCAAATCTAGAATATCTCCGGCTTTAGTTTCAAGGCTCATACCAATACTTCCCACCTGCGAGGTTTTCAACTTTCTGTCAAGTGAGTACAATCCTCAGGGGCTGACAACGGAATTCCATCCAACTTCACACCCCGTTAGTGACATGGCGTTTGCTTTATCAAATCAAGATGAGGCAATGGCTTACTCTGACCCTGACGGTTATGGATTCCCGATAGGTTCGATTGTTGTTTTCGACCCAATGGTCGAAGCGGAACACCTTGATTATGTTTGTGTTTTGAAAGATGACCTGAAAATATTATTCCGACAATTATTCATAACTTATGATATTTATGCCTTGAGTCCGCTAGATCGTCGCTACCCACAAGAGACACTCAGGGAAGATGTAAAAGACATGTTCATCATACCCGCCGTATTCGTTGAGGCGAAGCTTCCAGCCATGTCTCGACTTAACGAATGGAAGCGAGGCGATAATACTGAGCCAGCGCCACATCCAATAAATATTCACGATGAATAAAACAAAAAGCCCACCTGATCGTGCTCTCAACCCTGTCTAAATCTTCCCGATTGAACTGTGCTCACATGAGCATGGTTGAAGGGATGTTCATATGAATACACCTTGAGGTGTTGTGATATCACAATGGCTGAAAGGTGTGGTCAATGTGACCACACCCAACAAAAAGCCCACCTGAGTGGGCTTCTTTATGTCGAATGGCCTAGGTTCAAGGCAGTTCAGAATTTAAGTGTCAGATGCTTGCCACCAATATCAGCCAAGTTTGTTGCTGTACTAGATGTGATTTTGGTGGCATCCACTGTAATGTGCGCACCTTTTTCGACAACAATACGAACAACGGCTGTAAGCGTGGCCGCCGTGTAATGAGGGCCGATATCAAGGTTCACACCTTTATTAGCAAGCTTTTTTAATGTCTCAGAAGTGAATGCCATATATGCTTCCCTACGTCATGAATGAGTTTTAAAACTATCACAAACATAAGCACTGATCATCTATCAGGATGGGCGCTTTGCACAGTGTGCAGCACCCCGCATTCAATTAAAATTAAATTCCTCTTGACACGCATTGAGTGACACTTAAAACACTCTTCATCAAGTCGAACCAAAAAGTTTGAGCCGATCGATAAATTATGATTGATTGTTAAGGCCGATCGATCGTATTCTCTTTTCATCAACCTATGTCAATGAGGTGCGCGTGGAAAAAGACTATAGCATCGGTGCTTTCAAGGCATTTTTAGAATTCATTGGTTCAGTTTCTGATGTTAATGCCGCTACTGCTCGCAATCTTAGAAGTACATCTCTGCTGCTCTTGGGCTCTTATATTGATGAGGTTATCGTTGATAACTCAACTGATGTTAGGGAGTTAGATCCTGACGACATGATTAATGATCATTTCAGAAATGCAGACTCCCCCCCATCAGCTTCAACAGTTCAGGTTTACAAGAGCCGGTATTTGAGCGCAATAGACAAGTTTTTGGATTTTACGATAGGAGATAAAGAATTGAGTGATAAAAATAGCTCTGTGACACTTCCACCATTTCGCGAGAGGAAATCTTTATCTGGAAAACAAGTTACCGTCCTTAGCAGCGACGTTCGGGGTGATATTGAAACCATCGACGTCCCAATTCCCCTTCGCCCGGGAATGATCCTTACCCTTCCAGGGATTCCAACAGACCTTACAAACGAAGAAGCCGAGCGTATCGCTTCAATTCTGAAGGTTTACGCCCGGCCTCAGTAATGCAAAGAATTCAGCTCAATGTCCAACTCCCCAGTCTGACACTGAAGCTGATAACCAGAGCCTCCCAAAGGAGTCCTCGTTATGGCAAAAACATTACTGTGCAACCATAACGGTTCTGGAAACCAGAATCAAGCGGTTGAGGCTGCCGCTTTTTGGAGCCACCAAAATGGCAACTACTATCTGCACCAAGTGCGGTAACAGCTGTGACGTGATTTTTCGCCCGTGGATCTTGGATAAAAATGGAAATAAGCGGTATCCAAAGAATTCTCGCGTCTTTCCCATCCCTGTGTGTGGGTGCGATGAAATCTAAGTAATTCCAACCCGGTCTAGTGCCGGGTTTTTTACGCCTTCGCCAAGCGCCTCGCCTTCTTCGCCAGGTAGTCATCAGCAACCGCTTCGTACTCATCACGGGTGAAGCCTTTCTGGTCTGGATATTTGGCGGCCAGCATCATCTGAAACTCGGTCATCGATAGCAGCTCTGCTTCATCCCGGCTGATGCCGAAGTGGTTACGTGCGGCGCTGATGTATTCGAATGCGTTGAACTCGGTAGTAGCCTGGCTGCTTTCGTGGCGCTGTAGCTGGCGCACCTTCGCTTTGCCGATGATGCCGTGGGTGATGAGTGATTGAGCGATGAGCACCATTTCAACAGCAGGCATCGCGCCTTTTCTCCAGACGAACGTCCACTTGCCAGACTTGCCGGGGATAATCTCTCCGGTTAGCCGTGACAGGTCACGCTCACAGCAGGCAGCCAGCACGCTCATTGCTGCCAGCATTGCAGGCTTGCCAATTTCCCTGCGGCTCACGTGGGTCAGCAGCCACGCGGGGATAGTTCCGTATGCCTCCATACCGCGCTGAAGCAGCGGTGTGACTTCATCGTTATGCAGGTCATAGAACGCCTGCACTATCTCCTGTGGCTCACCGATTCTGCTCATGGCAGCGAATGATGGCCGGAAGAAATACTCATCCTCGCCAGCAGTAATCAGGCACTCGCCAATCTCTTTGTAAGGTGTCATGGGTTAATCCGGTAACAGACATTTTCGGGGCAACCGAGTGGAAGCCCCTGAAATGGCTATTATGCGGTGATGGTCGCCGCAGTAGAGCCAGTAAACGCACCGTCAGTTGAGGTGAAGGTGATTGTCGCGGATCCTACTGCAACGCCTGTGACGAGTCCGGTAGAGCTGACCGTTGCTTTTGTCGCGTCAGATGTTGTCCAGGTACCTGACTTGTCGGTTGCATCTGCCGGCTGTACGGTTCCGGTCAACTGGCGTGTAGCGCCAACTGCGAGCGAGGTTGTCGCTGGGGTAACAGTGACACCTGTAGCAGGAACGCTGTCATCCGTATCGAGCACCAGGATAGTATCGGCTGCAGCTACCTTGAACTCCGTTGAGAAGGTGATGATGTCGTTAGTGCCACCGTCTGAGCTCAATGCGTTGATCAGCATGTATCCCTGAAAAGTGATCGGCCCGAACTCCATGCGAACCCACAGAGTGGGCTGTCGTGCTGCCTGAATCTCGGTGTTGAAATACTTAATCAGGCGACCAACACCATACTGGTCGAGCTTATCGTTACGGCGCACCTCACCTTCAAATGAGATAGTGAAGTCAGCGTTTGTAACGATGTTCTCTACATAGCCTTTGGTGTCATCGGCATCTGAAGTCACGCTGTTAGGCGAGAAGTCGAAGCCTTTACTTGTGCCTGCTGCCAGAGCTTTCCACTCTGACTCCTGCGGTACTGTATCGGCGCAACCATCAGCTACTTCGAGCACAATGGCGCGGCCAAACAACTTTGTGTTGTCCGTTGGGCAATTTGCTGCCATGGGTAATTCCTCTTTTGATTAACTTTCGCCGTAAGAACAGGCAAATTGCAGACGCCAGACCAGCCTACCCTCGGTGGTGGGGATTGGTGATGGTATGCCGCCCATGTTTGTGATTTGGCCGACGCATGGGTCGCTGATGGGGTTTTGCTGCACGTAGTCGATGATGGCCTGTACGTCGCTTTCTGACTTTGCGTAATCGCCTGCAGACTTGCCAGTAATCAGGTCAACAAGCACGTAGTGGTCGGATCCGATATCGCGGTCTACTGGAGTGCCGCCATTAGGACGGAATACCAGAAAGCGCTGCTTCAGGTCTCCTGTGTCAGTCCAGATAAGTGACTGAACTGTGTAACCGGCAGCCATTCCGGCACCGACCAGTAGATTCTTGACGCGTTGGTGCATCGGAGGGGTCACAGTGACATCTCCTTTTTAATGGTGCGGTCGATGAGTTCGCGAGTATCTTCGAAGCCTTTCGTAAGGAACTCTTTCTGCGCAGTTGAGCGCCGGAAGGTCTGCGGCACGTTAGGGTCATGGACGTAAACCGCATAATTAGCCGAGTAGCCAACCCGCCCGGTTAGTCGAGTGCCTTTGATGTCTAGTTCACGATACTGGCTGTTGATGAGAGTGGATGTGTCGATAGGCGTGTACAGCGCTGCCTGCGATGAACCGATGATTAATGCGCTTTGAATGGCCCTGACAGCTTTCTTTCCCTGAATGTCGCCAATCAGTGCGTTGAGGTTATGCTGAGCCTGTCGGATGCCGCGGACCTTTACTCCCATATCAGACCCCCGTCAGAATTGCATAATCATCAACCAGCCTCTCAAAGGTGTCCGCGTAGCGAATAGCCTGCATCACCTCATCAGCTCCCGCGGCGATCGGGTCAGGATTGCTCGAAGCACCAATCAGGATGTAATCACCGGTATCTGCCAGTGCGTACTCTGTCCATATGGTGTTCTTAACTACCATCTCACCGCCTATCGCCCCTAACCGCTTGCTCAGGCCACCCTGATAGTCGCAGGCAATCACCAGTGGTTCAGACCAGCCAAGAGGATCGCCGTACTCATTCAGCCCCAAAGGCTTCCAGATGGTCGCCTGAGCCGTATATGACCAACTGGCTAAAGATGACATGTCATTCCCTCCAGCTAACGACAGTGGGATACTCAGCCGCAATGCGTGGGCAGTTAATGCGCCACTCACCCGCAGCGTTAACGTAAGCAGTCGTCTCCTTCCCGCTATCCGTTTTCACCCATACGCGTTGGAATTTTTGGGGCAGTCGTTCTGATGCTGGTATGTCCATCAGCACCCACCCACGACGTCAAAGAAGCCCACACTGCTACCGACATCAATCGGCAACTCTGCAGTGCATCCAGACTTGTCCAGCGCTGCCAGAGTGTTGCGAATAGTCTTCACATCACCGCTGTAATCGAATGACCGGGACGCCCCTGAAGGCGCTGACTGTGATTTGATGCGCTGGCTGTATGCGGTGATTGCCATCAACGTCACGGCGTACACCTGAATCAAAACCATATCGCACTCATCGTAGCCAGCCGCCTCCAGGCACATGCTTATGTTGCCTAACTTGCACAGGTAGGCATCAATCATGAAGTCCGGGACGGAGTAACCCAGCGCAGATAACTGCTCTTTCACCTGCGCTGCCGTTATCTGCACTGCCATGGTTACTTATCCTTTTTGATTGCGGCTGCCAGCGCTGCCTCAGCTGCATCGGCCCGGGACTTTTCAGCAGAAAGCGCTTCGGCGTGCTCTGCTTTAGCCGCTTCCAGCGCTTTGGCTTGCTCTTTGTCTTTGGCTTCAGCTGCATCGGTCAGGGTTTTAATCTGATCGTTAGCAGCATCAAGCTGAGACTGAAGAGCCGAGGTATCAGTGGATACAGGCGCAGACGGTGTAGCCACTTCGAAGGTCAGCTTTTCGCCTTTCTTCTCGTTGGTTTTCTCCGCCTTACCGCTAGCGATCCACTTCTCCGCTACCGAATCATCCACTTCATAAACCTGACCGGCCTCCAGTTTCTGGAAACCGGCACCGGCAAAGAGGTTCGAAACCAGTACCTTTACGAGTGCCATGTTTTTTCCTTAGCTGGATGCGTGAATTACTGAGAAGTGACCGTTGATGTCCTGCTTAACCATCAGGCCAGCAGCACCCCATGTACGCCAAACATAATCGCTGTTGTAGAACTGGCGAGGATCGGCAACGGTGCCGAATGCCTGACCAACGATTGGAGCGATAACGCCAGCCTGAAGCGGGACAATTACGATTTCGTTCCCGGTAAGCTCTGCATCTTCTTTGATAGCTGAAATGCCCGCCAATTTGGCGATTTCTTCCAGGACCGTGCGCAGGGAGTTCACATCGAAATACTGTTCCCAGTTCGACATGATGTCAGCTGAAACATACCAGGTCTGCTGGCCATACTGGAGGTTTTGCAGCTTCATCACATCGCGCAAAGCGATAGCGCCAGCACGCATAGCCTTCACGTCGGTACTTGTCGCAAAGTTTACGGTCAGCGTTACCTGGGCAACGCGCTCGTCATGACGCAGCCCTTTCCAGGTCTTATCGTCAAACTTGATGTAGTTGCCCGCTGCATCACGGAATCCCTCCCAGATGTAATCAACGTACTGGCGCCGCACATCATCAACTGAGCCAGCCTGTGCATCAGCCAGTGAAGACAGCGCATTGCCTTTGTTGAATACCGGGTCACGCCAGTTGAACTTGAAGCCGGAGTCATGGATAGGAACCATGGTGCCGTCGAATGTGTAGCTCTTCGCATCCAGAGCCGCACCAATCTGGCCCGACATGGAAGTGTGCGCCCAGCCACGGCCGCCAGTGCGAGCGTACTCATACACAGACTCTTCCAGTCGAACTGAGCGAGACAGGGGCATCAGGTCATTCAGCAGAGTGAACTCTGTGTTCGGCTCAAACTCTTCCATAACGGTCTGGTCATAGGCTTTATACAGGCGACGAATATCATCGACAGCGTTTACTGCATCCAGTGCCGGGGCGTTGGCAGCCTCGCCGCGAACGCGTGTACGGGCGATGAAATCAGCCACAGCCTGAGCGCTGGAATTACGGGCGAATTGGAGTTCCTGGAACTGAGCGGTGTTAGCCTCAAGGTTCCGGGTCTCGGTCGCCTTCTTAACGGAAAATGCAAACATTCAGGTGCTCCTTACTTAATGACTACGCGCAGGAGATCACCTGCAGTCGCGATGGTGTATGAACGATCTTCTTCCACGTAGGCGCGGACAGATTCATCTGTGCCTACCGCCTTGACGCGACCGTTTGCGATTGAGAGCGGCTGACCTTTGGTGTAGGTGCCAGCAGCCGCAGGGACGTTAAAGAACACGCCCGGAGTCGGATGCATCGCCACTACCCAGTCGCCAGCAGCAATGGTGTCATCGACCGTTTTGCAGCGCAGGTAGTCATAGTTTGCTACGTACAGGATCGCCTGCTCATTACCGGCTACCGATGCCGTGAACTTTTTGGTGGTGTTATCGAAGAATCCCACGGTGCCTGGCTTAATATCAGCTGCGGCCGCGCCTTCTCGGTGTAACTGCGGATTAGCAAAAATGCCGCCCGCGTGGATTACGTGCTTTCCATCTTTAGCCATTATTTACTCCGGCATTTCGCTGACTGATTGATTTGAGTTGGCCTGACGGAATGAACCATTCAGGCCGATGGAGGTTTGGCATTGAGCAAAGAGCTCATTCAGAGGCTCGCCGTCCAGCGCGTTCACAGCGATATCGGTCATGCCGAATTTGGCTTTAACAGCTGCACGCTTTTCTGTTTTCTCTTTGTCAGAGTTGGCAGTGAACTGCGTGTTCAGCGCTGATACCTGCTCTGTGAGCAACTTAGCCCACGCTGGCATCTCTTCAGAGTTGGCCGCCGGCTGCTTCGCCGCTTTGTCAGCTTCCTCTTTCTCTTTCTTCGCCTTTTCTTCAGCGTCGGCTTTCGCCTTTGCGTCTTCAGCGACCATTTGGTTATACGCATCCATCAGCTCGGCTTCGGTTTTGCCTTCAACCTCTTTGCCTTTCGCTTTCAGCGCGTTGGTGATGATTTCTTTCATCGGGTTTGCTTCCTCTTTGACGGGCTTGTTGTTGGCGCTGAAAAACGCCATGAAGTTGTTCAGCATTTGCTTAAAAGCGGGGTCTTGCGTGTCTTTCGGGTCTGGCGTATCGCAATCGGAGAGATTTACGGTTTCTACCTGAACTTCATCGCCTTCGGCATTAACGAACATGCCAATCCCCTCCTCCGGCGTTCCGGCTGGCGTATCGTCGAGGAGGATGGCAACGTGGTCATAAACCTGATTGGTGGCAATCCAGGTGTAGCGCTTGCCGTTAGACTCGCCCTTTGCCTCGATGCGGTTTAGCAGCAGTCCAGTGGAGATGCCGATAGGCTCGACAGACTTTCCTGCCGCCATGTCGTCAAGGCGCTGCAGTACTTTCCGGCCTTTCTCAGACCCTTCAGCAAATCGGCGATTAATGACTGCATCCGTCAGCACCTGACCGTTTTCTTTTCTGACGTTCCGGGTGTATGCGCCAATGTGGTATTCATTCACCGCCCTGACGTTACTGGCGCTAACGTGGCGACCGTCGACCTTCGGATGACCGTAAGGCATGGGTTTATCTTCAAGGCTCTTGTAGCCCTTCGTGTTTTCTTCTGCCGGGTACAATCCGCCGTTCAGCACGATGCCGTCACGGACAGGCACGACGTTTTTCACGACGATGTGCTCTGCGCCATTAATGGTTTCAGTGGTGATGTTTGAAGCGGAGTTGATGACCGACAGCACGTTTACGCAGATGCGTGACATGCTGTTTCCTCAAGAATGATTTATGGGCTATAAATAGCTGGCTTATTTATTAATTGAACAAGGAGATGTTGATATGGCTGTATACAAAGTGACTTATAAGGTTAGCGGTGACGAAACTTATCGTGACGTAAATATTGAAAGTGCTCATCCCCTGCAGTTGCATGATGAACCGGTTATCGATGCCGCAAGAAGAGACTCAGTTAACTACCAACCTCTTTCGAAAGCAGCAGCTACCTTTGGTATTAACATTGTCACAGTGACAGAAGTCATTTAATTTAACCCCATTGCTGGCGCTCAACCGCCAGCCTTTCTACAAGCCCAGAGTTAACCACCTTGCCACTATCATCGAGAATAACTGGCACCTGGTTGCAGTAGCAGTGATAGCGGTTGCCATCGCGACTATACCAATCGCGCACCTCTTCAACGGCACGCGTCTTGCCATGCCAGAAAGCATGATTTGTTCTCGTGGTTGGTTTCAACGCAGACAGATGAAGCAAAGCTGTGTTTAGTCCCAGCCTCTCTTTAGCCCAGTCTGTTTCCTGCCACTGGGCCTCACGCAGCGCTCCAACCTGCTCGGTCTGCGCAATGTTCTTGGCCTTAGACATACAGACATCGAGACGCTTGCTGATGATTTGCGCCGTCTCTCGCGGATTTATTCCCCGGACAATAGCATCGGATATCACATTAGCCAGGTCAGCCCGGGCTGCATCGCTGATTCCCTTCCATTCGCTGTACGTCGATACATAAGCCGCTGCTATCTGGTTTTGATAGGCAGGAGTGCTCAGTAGTTGTGCCAGCGTGGTCTGCTGTGCATACACAGGAGACTGCACCGATAGATTAGTGAATGCCTGATGCGTACCGCGTTCATACTCTGCTGCGACATATTCCAGCGCCCACAGGTTCTGGCTGCCACCGTCGAGCAGGGCATCATCCAGAATGAGCTGAACGCGCTGTAACAGGTCGGCAAGTTGCGCCGCTGTCATGTCGTAGATGTAGGTGCCAGCGTTGCACTGGTAAAGCGTGGCGGGGGAATCCACGTTGTTGCAGACCAGATAGGTTTGCTCAGAGTTAGATTCCCTCACCTGGCCGGTTAACCGCTCATCGAATAACGCCTTCAGGGCGCGCTTGATATCGAGGTAGCGCGACTCAATGTCACGATACATCCGGCCAACTTGCCTGGCTGATTGGGTGGGATCGGTTTTATTGCGCGGAACTATCGGTGTCCCGATTCGGGTCGTCGCTGTCGTCGTCATCTTTCAGCGGGTCCTTATCGGTTAATTTTTTGTTTGGATCAGGCGTGGCTGGCGCTTTGCGTGGTTCAAGCTCACCAACGGCTCTGATCTCGTTTTCGTCAATGCTTGGTGTGCCATACGCCTGCTGTGTTTTCACGGCCACGTCCGCCATCTTATCCATGTTTGCTAGCTTTTCTTTCTCACTTGGGGCGAGCAAATCAGACCATGTCAGGCTTACTTCACCGGTTGAAGGTGGATCGATGATGCCGAGTGTCCAGAAACGCTCGATAACTCTGGTTATAACATCTGTCATGAAACCCCAGCGCCTCTCGTTGCATCGGTTAGCCCACGCTGTTTTGTCTTCTTCGGAAGCTAGGTTTCCCGTTTGCTTACCGAATAAAATGTTGAACGGGCATTGAATCGTAGCGCAGAACTGGTTTGCTGAAACCGTCCAGGTAGGTGTAGGGTCAGCGGCAGCAACCGAGAGCACGCTCGTCTTTCCTGATTGAGTAACGAGTGCCGAGTCTATTCCGCTGTTAAGTTTGCGCACCTTATCATTCATTGCTTCGCCAAGGCCTTCATAACCTGCCTCTTTCGCCATTTTTGCAATGGCCGACATGTCAGTCTGCGCATCGAATTCTGTGGCAAGTTGTCTGCTGGCGTTTTTCAGGAATCCTTCAGCACTACCGCCTTTTGTCTTCTCGATATCAAGCAGATCGTTAAATCCAGCCTCAAGAAGCGGGGTTCCGGATAGAGCATTGTCATCCTCAGATCCTTCGCATAGCAGAATAATGCGGTCTGGATGGACGCTTACCGCCCTCGGACTGCCTGAAGACCTTTCATCACCTACAGGCTGCTCGTTGAAATGGTACATGACAGGCTGACCGTAAGTTTCTGACCATGTGTCAGTGTCTGTATTTCCCGGTTCAATCTGCTTTTCCCAGGCTGGAATCAGCTTAACCAATGCCTTTGTGCCGAGTCGCTGAACCAGACTGATATCTACAGGCTCTTTCCAGTCACGATTGTCTTTTACCTGAATTACCAATGCTGAATAACGGCCAACCATGTTTCGCCGATCTGCATCCTTTATTTTTGCCCAATGCTTTTTCATGAGCTTGGTGACCACTTTTTCCCAATCAGTGGTCTTCGTGGCCTCTCTGCCTTCTTCGCCATCAATTATTGTCGGCTTGTCGGTCCAGCATGAGTCGAGCAGCTTGTGGACTGCTGCAAAACCTGCTGAGCCACGGCGGTACTGGCGATGGAAGTGATCGAAGGTAAGTGTTTCCGGATAACCAAACTCGTCCCACAGCTTCGTGCGTTTCGTGTTGCCATTCATGCCTGCGTACAGCATGCGCTGGCGGCCCACAGCATCAGCAAGGGCGTTAACGAGGAATTGCTCCCCGGTTGTTAAATCACTCACTGGTGCTCCTTAGAAGAAGATTGCGCCTGTTTTCTTCGGCGAATGCAGTACGCGGTATCGGGTGGCATCCCAGTCGTGGTCTTCCTGTGTGGTGTCCACGTCATCAGGTTTTTTGTCATCACGTACCAGCACAGGAACGCGGCTTATCCATCCCCGACAGTAATCGAAAACGTAGAGTGCTGGCTTTTCAGGGATACCGCTCTCTGTCTTCTTGCCCTCAATGACCGCTTCTAACATATCAGCGAAAATTGATGCGCCGTTGATTCGAGAACCGGGCTTTTTGTTGGACTCAACCCACTTAACGCCCTGCTTCTCCATCTTCTGACCGATGGACAACTCATTGTCTGCAGTGTTGTAAATGGCGCTGTCAGCTGGCCCCGGAATTACCTCTTTGCAGATGCCGGGCATAATATGCATTTGCCCCTGCTGCTTCGTTTCTTCCGGCTCTTCACACTCTTCACCCTTGAGGCGCTTATCAACCCACGCAACGCCTTTAGCGACGTTAGTGGATGACATGTTCAGGCCTTTATTGAGCTCGTCAGGCGGGCATCCGTACCACTCACCAATAAGAACCAGCGAGCCAGCAGGCGGGCAGAACTTTTGACCATCAGACAGTGTTGCCTCTGTGCCGTCAGACTGCGCCCACCATAGGTTAGAGAATGGTTTTGACTCGCCCCAGTCATGGGAACGGTCAACAGTCCATGTGTCGGGGATTGTGAACGGCTTTATGACATGCAGCGCCTCATTCCACAGATGGTCAAATCGACCTCCGCTTGTCACGTCCCATGAGCCCTCAACCCATGCTTTACGCTTGTTTGGGTCTTTGATGCTCATTAGCGTGGCGATGTACACAGGGTCGAGATATGGGTTTTCTTTGAATGATCCATGTATTGCTACGCGAGTCAGCGTTATCTCTTCTTCCTGCTGAGTCTGCGGATTAGGTACCATCTGCTTTTCGCGGATAATGGTTCCACGCGGTGCCGGGGCAATGAATCGCTTCTTCACCCAGGTGTGGCCGATGCCAAATGGATTTGTGGTGTTGAATGTCTCAAGCGGTATGTTCGGTAAAAGCGAGCCATCATCGCGAGGATAATCCTGCGGCCTGAATGAAGATCGTCGGCAAGAGAACATCGATTCGTAAAAGTCAGCGTTGGGTTGCTTTGTCAGCTCGTTAAATCCGATAAAAGGGAATTCTTGGCCATGATAGTCCCAGTAGTCGTCAGCCTCTTTACCAAAGCGGAAAAGCAATTCTTCCCCGGTAGGCCAAACCCACCTCAGTTCAGATGCTGAATTAAGAAACCTTGCGCCATCGCCAAACAGGCGATACATACGCTTTGACTGAGTGATGATGTCGGCAAGGTTTTTGTATTCGGTGTCGAAGATGATCCCACGCCAGAACGTGCCGTAACCTAAGCCTACCAGTCGACGAAAGCGAGCAAGCTGCGCTGCCGTCTTTCCTGGTCCGCGAGTACCCTCAAACAGGATTTCATCGCATGGACAGCTGAGAGCCAGAGATTGCGAACCGGGCAAAGGCTTCCAAACTACGTTGTAGCTCATTTGCCTAATACCTCGCTCTGCTGCTGCTGTGCGGCCGCCTCCCACTCTTCAGCGCTGCTGCATGAAGGTACAGGCATGATGTTGTGCGTCGCCGTGACCTTTTGGTCAATCTGCTCTTTGAATGCCTGCACGCTGATGTGCTTGCCAAGCAGCTCAAGGTTTTTCACCTTGTCCGGCCACTTAATTTTCTTGAGGAATCCCGGCACATCGCCAGGCATCTCACTAACATCCATCCCAGATAGTGTTGTGCGCCAAGTTTTCGGCCAGTCTTTAATTGGCTTCAGTTCGCCATTGGCAAGCAGGATGTCCAGCACGTCCATCTGGTCAATCTCAACCAAGCGGCGAAGCACATAAGCGGCATCAATGTTTACCTGCTCATTGCGTTGTACTTTTAGTTCGGCGATTCTAGTTTGGATGTCTGGTTTTGAGAGGTTCTCACTACCAATCTTCCGGGCGGTATTTTCGCTGTACCCCGCCCGAATGGCCGCTTGCGTGGCGTTCAAATCGATGAGGTACTCGCGACAGAACATATCTTGTTTGTCGGTGAGTGCCATATAACCCCTTTATAAGGAAATAGGAAATGAGCAAATCAACTACTAGAAAAGCATTGTTTAAGCTAGGTGAATCCGTTTATCTAAAATCCGGCGGGCCTGAAATGTCTGTCTATGAAGTTCACGAAAGGCATTCAACAGGAGAATTTGATGGAACTTACAGATGCCAGTGGTTTGCAGGCAAAAAACTTGAGAATGGCGTTTTCTCCGAAGAATCACTGACCACTACCAACCCAAAGCCATAAACCCAAGCGCTCCTAAGCTGTCTGCAAAGGATATCTCTAATTGGATGATGAAGGCACTTAGACAAGATGGATGCCTCTATCAGCAAGATGTTGTTGACCACCTGATTAAAGTGGGTAATGAGCAATTGCTTAAAGAAAATGCTGATGGGAATCTCGCATTATCGACTCCAATTATTAACCAATTCCGCAAAGACAGTGGCGATGATGTAGTTTGGGTGAAACCTGATAAATACTGGCGATATCGCGTGCCTGAAGATGAGGATGGCAGGGAAGCTAGAGGATAAACTGATGGCGATTAGTGTTTCCACTAGTCGCCATTAATCTCATAACCCAAGATCTTTATTTAACCTATCCCAAAACGTTTCGAATTCAATTTTTTGGGCTTTTGCTATGTGGCTCTGAACATATGCACGACCACGCCCAATATATAGATAGTTATTAGACGCGTTGAATAAATCATCCCAGACCTTTCGCTCATTCTCAGAGATTTGATAAACGCAATATCCAGCCCAGGATTCTGAACACCTGGCAAAAGACTTAATCGCATCATTTCGATATCTATCATTACTGCTGGTATGCTGCGAGTTGTGCAAATTACTAAAATTATCTGGAAGAATTGTTAATTCTATTCGAAATACTTCTAGAGACATTTTGTATTTTTGAAATGCCTTGTGCTTTTCTTGTGTGCGCCAGCTTCTCATCGCCACTATAGCCACAACGGCAGCTAAAGCAGTCGCCATGGCTGCTCCGCAAGTTGCCACCGCACTAACCACGTTCCAGTTAACTTCCACAGTATCCTACCCCAAAAATTACAAGATACTTATTGTACCGTAGCGATATCTGGAGCATTTAACGAAATATGAGATAAAATCTTATTATTAAGCAGATAATTTCATTGAGCTGCCCTATACCAAGCCTGCCATCGGTAAGTGTTGAGGCGAAGCGCTCTCACACACTCCGCGCTCTCAACATCCGATTGAAGATCAGCATCACTGTCACTTCCCGCCTGGGCTAGCCTGCACGGTGGGGTCATCAAATCCTGTGAGATTGTTGGCAGCGTCGATTGCTTGCTGGCGCAGGCTGACAGCATCAGGATCAAACTTGCAGACACTGCGATTCGGGTCTTGCACATATTTCACCACGCTACGGGTAATTGTTCTGTAGATGACCTTTCCTTCTGCGCTGGATGCGGCAGCCTTAGCCTCTGCAGGGGCTAACTTCTCATCTGCTGCCTGCTTTCTCTTGGCGTAGTCGGCGTTTACCTTATCGCTATGTGCCTTCCATCCGGCGTGATACCTGACCTCGCCATATGCAATAGACATTACCGTCATTGCAAACAAAGAGATGATGAGGGCTCTCCAGGTCATTTCTGCCCCCACATGCAAACTTCCCGCTCAATCTCGCGCCGGTTCATCAGGCCTTTCCATTGCTTACCGCCTGCATAAATCCACTTCCGCAGGCCATCACACGCTCCGGCGTAGTCGCCTGCATTCAGTTTACGCAACAGAGAAGAACGCTCGAATGCGCTTACCCCTACGTTGTAGCTGAATGAGATGAGAGCAGCCTTCTGGTATTCAGTAGCCGGGACTTTCACAGAGCGATCTACCGACCGGGCGAACGGTACCAAGTCTTTATTCAGTAGCGCCTGGCACTCTGCATCCGTATACGTCTTGCTTTTGATAATGTCGGAGCCAGTGTGACCGTAGCAAACCGTCCAGACACCGATGACATCCTGATAGGGTTTATTCTCTTTCCCCTCAAGAGCAGGGATGAGCACAGCAGCAATAGCCATAGCGCCGCCACCCATGGCAGCAATTATCTTGTTGCGAAGGAAGGAGGGTATCGCCATGGTTATTGATCCTGTGGTGGGCTTTGCACGTATCCGCGATTTAGAGCTGCTTCGTATGCGCGGGTCTGTCGGTTCTTGTAATAGAGATTAACCAGGAAGGTTGCGATACCAATCACTACACCACTAATGATCGCTATCTGATTCCAGTCGAGGTTATGCATCCACTGCGACACGCCACCCCCACATACAAGAGTGCCGGACACGCAGTAGCTTGCGCCTGATGCGATTTTGTCGGGCATGATTTTCACTCTTCCACCCCCATTTTAAGGGGACTTGTCCAAAATAAGAATTGTCTAAATGTTGAGCTGAACAAGTCCGGGTAAACTTCATCTTGTCGATAGAAGAAGTTCCGCCTTGCGCTATATGGGAAACGAATAATCCGCCACTGAGCGGATTTTTTTGTTTAAAGTGCGCCGCACCGACACATGTCAGATAGAGGGTTTGATTGATTCGGGGGCGCAAATGCAGAAAGGCCGCTCTATGGCGACCTTTGGAATCTATATGAAAAAACTGCCTTCGCATTCACTAAGAACACTTACGGCAGCTTACCTTTATATAGTGGCTCAATGGTTCATGTGTGTCAACCAATTATTACCAATGTTTCGCACATTCGATACACGTTTGCGCTCTTTGATAGCAGGATTCAGCTTTTGATAAATCATCCACTGAGATGCAGACAATATCGTATCTACCTCCCTGCGGCACGTGACAAGAGATGGAGACCGATACCTTTCGCCTCCTCGGCCTGACATTTTGCGGGGAATTGCGCACTTGTGATAGTAGGATGCAATGGCTCTCTTGGAGGAGAGGTGAACGTAATAACTGAGCAGGATACCAAAAGCTTTTTTATCGATGCACATGACGGAATCTACGACCTGAGAAATCAACATTCCGTCATCATCATTGCACATTGGCCTTTCGGGATATCGCTGCGGCTCTACAGTTGCCATATACTGAGCAATTACACTGCTCATGCGTTTCTCAAGCCTTCCGCTATATACCCAAGCTCCCCATAACTCCATCCATGAGTCCAGCCAATCAACCTGCTCTTTAGACAGGCTTAGTTCTGATACTTTCATGCTGCTCTCCTGAGTATGTGGCTGAAGTTCTGAAGGATGCGGTAGTCGAACATGAATGAGGATTTAGAGCGGTACATTCTGAGAAGGAGCCATTTCTGGCGCAGGGAATTTGTCATGCGGCCTCCATTGCAAAATCAAATCCTATCTGACCACTGAACGCTTCACAGCTTTCAGAGCAAGAACCGGTGTCGTACTGGCGCATAGATGTCATTCTTGATGCGAGTTCGTCCCTGCCCGTATCAGAGAACAATGCGATCACCTGTTCCAGCGATTTATTGCTGCGGTACATAACCTTGTCGGGCTTTACGTCGTAGGATTGAAGGGTGTGGATGAAATTCTCCGCAAGTTCTGGCTCGTCCTTTGCGGCCAGAGCTACTTTTTGAATGCTCTTTTTGATGCAGAAAACGCAGTTGCCAAGATGCTCCTGAATTTCCAGATCGAAAGGTTGTTCCTGCCACCAATCAATTACGTCCTGCTTTTCAAAATCACTAATCTCTGCCAGATATCTGATTCCGGGCTTCGGTGTAGTACGCTTTGGCTCGTCAATTCTCATTCCCAGCCATGTTGTGTAATTCCCCCGGCCAAAACGCTCATCGCAGTATTTGATGAATGGCACTGTCTTCATCCTGTCTGTGCAGAACGCGCCGCCAACGTATGGGTGGCCATACTTTCTGAGCATGCGCTTCCATGGCTCAAGGTCGGGGCCGATTTGGGAGATAGTGAGGATTTCATAGGTGCTGGGTTTGTTCATTTCCGGGTTCGGAATAACGCGAAGGCAGGTTAGATTTATTTTCCAGTGCTTGACGATGTTGCGGATAAACTCGTATGTCTTGGGGTGCTCTGCACCGGTGTCCATGAAGATAAATTCCGTTTCCGGATCTTGCTCTTTCATGAGGTGAGCCAAGTATGCAGAAGTGCGCCCGCCAGACAAGCTGACGACATTTTTCATGCTGCCTCTCTTTGCTTATTCAGTTCACGCAATTTAGCCCTATAGAAAGCACGCAGATCGTCGAGTTCTTCTCTGGTGTATCGGTGAGGGGTGTTGTTGTTTTCGAGCGCCTCGACGCGCTGACGGCCTATTTTGCCTATCATTTTGATGCGGTATGGCCCGATGTTGCCGGAGTGGTGTGTATTGCAGGCTGCACACTGGCTGTGGCAGTTGTCCTCGTTGAAGCGTAGCTGTGATGCCGCCGCAGTAGTCCGGTAATGTCCGGCGTGATAACTGACCGCCGTAGTACTGCCGCAGCTGATGCAGATATTCCCGTCCCGCGCCCTGATGTAGTCGTTAAATGCACGCTGGGTCATGCTCATCCAGTGGCTTAACGGCTTCGTTGCTGCCTTTCGCTTATTCCATGCCACCCGTTGCTCTTTCTCCTCGCGCTGTTGCTTGCGCTGTGTGAGTTGCTTGGCGAGTTGGATTGCACATTTGGGAGAGCAGGCGGTTTGCAGGGTGTTGCGGGGTGTGAACTTCTCAGAGCAGCATTTACACTTTTTCGGCTTCGGTGGCTTGAGTATTGTCGCCATCCTCCCTCCTCACTGTTTCGATAACTTCATAGCCAATCATCATGTAAAGCGAGTCACAGTCTTCACAAATCCATGTCTCATCGGGTGACAGCGCTAGACCACAATCGGCACAGGCCCGGTCAACTCCATATTCTTTGCTCATACGTCTTGTCCCTGCGTGGTGGGTAGTTGCCCTCTGGCAGATATGCGGAGACGAGCCAGAGACGAGGGTCTACGGCTAAAGTCTTATGCGCTTTGATTTTGCGGGCGGAGTATCTTGCGATGAGTTCGTTTGCGGTGATGGTGTCGACGGGGTAATGAGTGAACCATGTGCTTTTCATTCATCCCTCCGCTTCCAGATGCCCAACTCTCCCCGGAATATCATCAGCGTTCCGTTAACGATGGCGTGGCGTTGCGCCTTCCTGTCATTGACGTATTTCCTGATGGTTCCCCGGCTGGCCTTGAGCATCCTGGCGACTTCGGTCTGATTCCCGCGCGTCTTTATCAGCATCTCCGGGATTGTCTGGATGTCTGCAATCATTGGCGCACCGCCTTAAGGCAACTGTCGAATTCTGATATCACCCGGCTGACGCCGAACCCAGATTGCTTATCTGTCTTTTTGTAGAGCACGGTTTTATTGTTGTCCGGGCTGTCCTTTTTGATAATCAGACCGTCCCGGGTCATTGTTGCCAGCGTTACGCGAACGTAAGGCTTCGGAAGCCCTGCTTCTTCGGCTATCTCATTCGATGTCATACATCTGCCAGTTGATAACAGGTCGATGATTGCTATCTGCATTTTGCTCATGATTACTCCTCAGAAGTAGCTCCGAAGCTGATTGATAATGTTTTGGTCACGCGTTCCGGCGAATACGTGTTTGATGGCGGCGTTTATCAGTGATGAATAGCAGCGTTCAAACTCCTCCTGATCCATATTCGAATACGCCAGGCTCTTTGCCTCTGCCCTCACCTCGCCGCGAATGTTCACAACCATCTCGTAGAATCCTGCCAGTATCGTCAGGTCTTTCCTGAATCGGGTGCGCTGGGTGTGTTCGTCGGCATTGCCCATCCCGGCCAGGTCGGCACACCAGTGCTCGAAGCAGAATCCGAAGAAGGCCATTACCTTGCGGTGAAATTGGGGGTTGCGAGAGAGCTTGATGTCGGCGCAGTAGGTTTCGCCATTTTTGAAGCGGTGGAGTCGTTCGATGTCACTGTCGTTCACTGGAGAGAATACGCCGCCCGGGTGTTTAACCAGGTCGAACTGCATGCTTACCTCCGGTTCAGTTGCACCCGCAATTTCTCTGCGTGGATTTGGCCTTTTGTAATCACTTCATCGATTACTTGCTGGCTGTGGCCGCCTTCCATGTTGAATAGCTTCAGCAACAACAGTGCGCTGTGGATTTCGTTTAGATGGTCGGGTTGCTTAATTGGGATAATTTCTGCTGTCATACGACGCTCCACTGCCGCTTGTAGTCGAAGATGATCAGGCCTTTCTTCCTCAGCGCCTGCAGGCGACCGTCGATGACACGGAATGACTCACGGTCGGACGCCATAGCGATTTGCTTTGCTTCGTCATAGACACTGCCTCCATCAATTTTTGAGAAGGTATTGGCTCCCCGTTTAATTTTTTCAATAATCAGCTGATCCATTTTTGTGTAGTCGGTCATCACTCTCCCCTCCCCGCCCAGCGCCAAATAAAAAGGGCTACTAAAATTAGCAGCCCTTGTTTTTTCCAGATGAACCTACAGAATCAATCTTTTCCATAAATGTACCTTTTCATCCTGTTGTGAGCTCTCTCATCTTCAATTTTATCGATATGTTCAATAATTGCCTTCAGCCTCTTCATTGTTGAGTCTTTGGGCCTGTATTGAAGGGTGTGAGGCACTGATTCTCCATTGATAACGTAGGCGTGACCGAAGCTGTATGGGTAATTACTCGCCCATATAGAGTAGTCCTGATCGTTGAAGCGGAATTTAGCGCAGTGGTTTGTCACCTCAATAAACTCACCCTCATCCATTATTAGGCTGAGAACGGCATCCCATTCCTGACTGTAACGCCTTTGGTATTGAGGTTTGTTAAACCCTAAAATTGCATCTAAAATCCTGTGAAACATGGCTAACACCTGAAAAGGAGAGTGTGATTTTGTCATAATAATATCATCAACCTCGCCTAAATAAATTAACGCAAACTTTTATGTAGTCCATCAGGATGCCTCCCCGGCAGAAACAAGCCACTCCTGGAAAGCTTCTCCAGCATTAGGTAGCCTAAATCCATGTGACCAAAGATCAGCCCAGTCGGCCCACCGGGAAACAACTGCATGCGCCTCTGGATTCATTTTGTAGTAACGGACGACTATCGAAGCCATTTCGTTGCTAAATTCGTTCAGATTTCCCATCACTTACCCCCTCTGGCCGGCTGCCCGGCCTCAAACTGTGATTTCAGCGGCAGATAAACAACCCGATGCACGAACGGGATGAATGCCGTGAAGAAATTATCGAATGTGTTTTTTCGGTAGCCTGTAGCCTCGTCAACCATTGCCTCCAGGCCATTACGAGGCTGGCGTGGAAAATCGACCTCGTACAGTCGGCAGAAGTTAGAAATAAATTCAGGTTCTTCCATGCACCCGTCCAGGCAAAATCTAAACGCTGGATCAGCCATGAGGGTGTGAATTACTTCCTGTGGTAGTCGATGTTCTGTCATGATTTCATCCTCTCCAGTCATTAGCTGGCGCTGCCTGTTTCTGATTATCGGCATAGCGCCGGCCGGCTTCTTCCTGATCGATATTGACGAAGTGTCCGTTCTTCCAGCCCATGTAAAATGTCTTAGGCTGACCAGAGCGGTACTTTCCGATAATGATTTCAGCGATGCCCTTCATGTCACTGTTCTCGTGATAAACCTCGTCCCGGTATGGGAACATAATCACGTCGGCATCCTGTTCAATTGCCCCGGATTCGCGCAAGTCACCCATGGTCGGGCGCTTCTCAGAGCGAGATTCGACGCCGCGGTTAAGTTGTGAAAGGAGGATTACAGGGACTTTGTTGCGCAGGCAGAACTGTTTTAGCTTTCGCGTTATTTCTGCAATTGCCAGGTCAGGTCTTTCGGCCTTTGGCTTGGGGATAAGCTGCAGGTAGTCGATTCCAAGAAAGCTGAGTCCGTCATCATCCAGGTTCATGCGCTCGGCATTGGCGATGATTTCATCTACGGTGAATGAGCCATCAAGAACGTAGTTGTTTTCATCTATCAGCGTTCCAGTGGCCGTGGTAAGTCGCGTGTAGTGCTCCTGAATCATATCCAGAGGGTTGCGAAGCGTTCCGATAGATAAACCGGCCCGGTCTGCAACGTGACGCTCTACGACCTGCATATCTGACATCTCCATTGAGATAATCAGACCCTTTCCCTTCTGCCGGCCAATGGAGTTTGCGATGTTTATCATCAGCTCCGTCTTTCCCATTCCCGGCCGGCCGGCAAGAATAATCAGGTCGGTTCGGTCGAAACCTCCGTATTCCGCATCCATCGGATCAATACCGGTCTTCAGGTAAAGACCAGACTCCGAACCCTTCATGCGCTTCTCCAGGACTTCCATGTAATCGTCCATAAGGTCACCGATTCGCCGCGGTAACCTGTCGTTAGTTTCGAACTGCAGTCGGGAAATTATGCCCGTCACATCTGATATCCGGTCATTGATATCGTGGACGCCTGCACTGCGTAGCGTATCGACAGCCTGCATCAGGTCAGATACTCCTTTGCGAACCATCCAGCACTGACGAACACGCTTTGCCCACGCCTTGATATTCGCTGAAGACTTGCACCGCATTGAGAGAGCCAGAACCATGTTGCGAGTCTCTTCGCCAACGCCAGACTGAATGCTGAAGGGGTCAACAGGCTCGGCTTTGTTAATCAACGCGCCGATGACTTCGTACATGCTTCGCAGGTGATGGTTCTCAAAGGCCTCAGCAGGGAGCTTGCCAATGATATCCCGGCAGTCAATGTGGTCACCCTTGAACATCATCGCCCCGACCAGCTGCTCCTCAAATTCATAGGAATTCATCTCATGGCTCCTGGCTGATGATCTCGTCGATTTTCTTCTGAGTCAGCGCGGTGTCGATTCCATAGCGCTTACCCTCCGGGTTATCACCCATAGCCCATCGGCTCGGCATGTAACCGTGCTCGATGTAGCCGTTGATGAACGTGTCGATGTCGCGCGGCTGGCGCTTTGTTTCTTTGCAGTGCTTCAAGTGAGATTTGTAGAGTCGAGCGATACCCTTCTCGGTAGTGGCTGCGATACTGGTAATTTTAGGCAGACCGAACTTCTCGGCTTTGCAGTTCCAGGTTTGCTTAAATCTCTCTCTGTCGAAATTCTGATTTTTGGCCGTGGTTCTTTTAATTTTTTCTTCCTGCTGAATGACTGCCCCCTCTGGGGGTATGGGGGTATTGTCTTTTGTCTTTTGTATATTGTCTTTTGTGGTTAGCAACTTCTGCTTATGTCCGTTAGCAACTTCTGCTAAGGTTTTCTTAGCAGGTTTAGCTAATGTTTTGCAGAATCCGTTATTCTTTGTTTCCCACTCAGAAATGTTGGTGTTCATACCAACTTTACGCCCTTCCTGAATCAGGACTTTCTTCCTGACAAGACTAGTTTTAGCAGTTGAGCAATGAGTCAGGTGCTTGCCGATCATCCCCTCCAGCTGCTCATTGCTAATCCAGTCCATTTTCTTACTGAAGCCATACGTTTTACGCCAGACGGCCATTACGACGCAGAGCTCAGTCTCTGGCAATCCAGAGCACATCGTCGCATCGAGAAGCTCGTTCGCAAGGCGCAAGAAGCCATCTTCAAGCTGCGCCACTTTACGCTCCACGACCTCCAGAGAAGGCCTGTAATCGGATAGTTTCCTAACGTTACTCATTTGCTCTTCTCCTTTTTCCGGCAGTCTTCCAGTATCCACTTCAGCTTTTCAGCTACTGACGGATGGAGAGACTTGAGGAACTGCAAACGAGAGATGTTTTTGTGAGTGCCAACCTGGCTACTTACGTGCTTTCTCATGTATAATTGCCTCATTGAAATTGCTGAGATTTCGATATCAGGCCGCAAAAGAGTTCGTGCTCTCTTGCGGCTTTTCTTTTGTCATTTCCAGTTGCAGCCGTGAGTATTCAAGCTGTATCCAGATCAAATGCCGGTAGTGCTCCAGCGGAATCTTCTTCTCTCCAGACATCACAAAATCCTCTACACCGCAGGCGGCTAGAGTCTCCATAATCTCTGGGTATTTTTCTGTGCGGCGCAGTACGGTCGAATCAGCCACATGAAGCAGCTTTGCGACCACTGACTGACGTGTGTTGGTTAAAGCTTGGTGCGCGGATGCCAGCAGATGACGCCCGATGAATGCAATACTTCCTGATTTGCGTTCGTTTGCGTGTTCCATCGTTAATACTTGTCCTTGTTGATTAGTAAGTTAGTTACGTGTGAACACCGTGGGGTGCCACATTGTTAGTGCCTGCGTTGTCGGCGGGCGGTCAGATTGATAAAGAGCGGTGCTGCTTATGCTGCTACTCGGTAAGACTTCTCTTGGTACTTCAGGGCGCCAGCTGTGACGATTTCCAATCGGTAGGCGTCTTTCTCAGGGATAATCTCCTTCCACTGAGATACGGCTGCGTCACTAATGCCTAATGCACGTGCCACTGCTCGCTGGGTTCCGAAGTGGTCAATAACATGTTTCTTTTTCATAGACTCGCTCCGAAATTAAAGAACTCTTAAATTATCCAACTAAAGGAAACTTAAGTCAACACGATTTAAGATATCTTAATTATGAAAAACACATCGGTTGGCGAGCGCATACGTGCGCGAAGAAAAGATCTGCGGCTTACGCAGAAAGACCTGGCTTCAAAAGTCGGGGTATCCCACGTTTCCATTTCCCAGTGGGAAAAAGACGAAACTGCGCCGAGAGGTGATAACCTTCTGGCCCTTGCTAAAGCTATGGGTGTGACGGCGAATTTTATTTCGACAGGTGAGGAGGAAGCTTCTAACGTTTCCGCTTCTGCAATGGGCAGCAAACGAATCCCCCTGCTGAGCTATGTGCAGGCGGGTCTATGGACAGAGAGTCAGGAAATCAGAGGGTACGACGGCGGGATGAGTTATTTGTTAATGGATGACGATTGCTCAGACAGCGCTTTTGCTCTTGTGATTGAAGGCGACTCTATGGCGCCTAAGTTCAATGCCGGTGATCGCATCATCGTCGATCCGGATGTTTACCCTGTGCCAGGTGATTTTGTGGTAGCTCGCGATGACGTGAAGAATGAAACTGTCTTCAAGAAGTACCGTCCCACGGGCGTTGATATGCACGGTAACGATGTGTACGAGTTGGTTCCGCTCAATGATGATTTTCCCACGCTGCGATCAGATGCAGGCAAGCTGAACATCATCGGAACGATGATAGAGCATCGGATTAGCAGGAAGAACCACAGGCGCTAGGCCAGAGTCCGGAAGAGACGTTCGGGTGAGGTCGCAGAGATGCATTCGTGATACGTTTGGTGCACTCCAGAACTTAGGGCTATTTCTGAAATCGATTGATGGCTATATCCTTACTTGCAGTAAGAGCTATACTGATTTACAGGAACAAAAAAATTCATCCTAAAGTTTCTTTTAAGTTTGCCGATTGTATGAATATATAGTGAAAAGATTCACAGGTACTTCTGGCATGGATGGTCAACCGCCCGTTTAGCAATTAGTGCCGTTTTTTTAAAAAAAGCGACAGCACAGATTGTAAATCGTGTTGATCGACGCCATTTAAGGAGTACAATAATTGTCCCCAGATGAAATGAATAATTTCTTGAAGTCTCTCAAGCGAGCACCTTCAGCTGAGGCTTCGGCTGATGAAAAACAAATTTACAGCGTGAAGATTGCAGTGGTCGCATTAATTGACTTTGTGACCTCAAGCCTTGAGGAAGTGGGTATTGATGCTCTGCATGAGATCAGCAATCCTTCCTTAGATGATCTCGACAAAGAGCTAGCAAGGCTTTACGCGATAGCAGATGGTGAACTGAAGCTGCAGCAGACAATTCTGTTTGCTCAGGTTCTTATTAACAACATACGAGAAAAGAATCCAGATTTGTGCTCTGAAGGTGCAAAAATCCTTAAGAGCTCAAAAGATGGTCTTTAAAGACATCACTCTAACGGAGGTTACACAATGTCCAAGTCAGAAAAAATCAATGAGATGCTAGCCATTGCAAGTAGAATCAATGGTATTGTTGCAGAAATGAGAGCACGCAAAGAGCAGTATCTGGCAGAATCCATGCCAAAAGCAGCTTAAATCTGCAAAGAGCCCAGCCATAAAAGCTGGGCTTTTTTATGCCCGCAGACGCAGTAAGTCCAGCGCGAACTCCACAGCCACATCCGGCTCACCGCCACTCGATAGCACCCTCAACATCTCTATCACAGATTCGTTCGTAACCGCCCCGCCCTCGTCGATAACCTGATTCACCGCCTCGCCAATCTTCATTACCACGGCATCGTGTGCCTTTTCCATGTCCATACATCCTCCTTTGGTTGAGTATCAATCCTATCAAGCATCAGCTTGCTGGGCATCCTGCCAACTTTAAATTTAAGTTTTCTTTATTTTATGCTTGACGATAAATTTAAGTTGTCTTAAATTAGATTCATCAGCAGGACGCTGAAGCAACACAACAAGGCAGTTCGCTCTTTAACAATCAGATGCACGCTGACAAAGCGTGACCAGACCAGAGATGGTTTTGGTGAGTGGTGAATGCGCAGCCTGATGCGTAAGTGTAAGACCTGATGGGTATCGTGCCTGACTGGACGCAAAAAATGTTGAGTAAGCGGCCCTAAAGTCCAGTGATAGCCCAGCAAACAGTAACCGAACCCTTCGCCCCGGTGAAACCCCGGTGTCAACTAGGTTGCTGATAGTCATGCCGGAAATCAGTACCGGCCACCACTCAACCAAAATCATCTACCCCTAACGGAGGTTCAAATGAACGCAAAGCAACGCCGCAGAGAGCGCCTGAGAGCCTCCGCGATTGAACGTGAAGCAGATATTCGACTGATGCGAAAGATCGCTGTAATCGCATCTGGTTGCAGCAGCCTGAAGGTTGCAAGAGCTATCAACGGGCCGAGTGTTCGTGATGTGAAAGAAGTCGAGTTCGTGACTCGCGAGAATTCGCAGTACCGCAAGGTGAAAAATCCTTACGGTCAGCATATTAACGCCCGCCAGAAGATGCGCGGGCACAGTATTCCACTGATTTGAGGTGAACATGTCGGACATCGAAAGGTTGGACAGAATGATAAAGCATCTGCGAGAAATGAAAGCAGACTTTAATCGCATGCAGAAGCTTAGTGATAAGGACTGGATTGGGATGGACCTCATAAAGCGACGCCATGAGCTGCATGCTCTGGCCGTTGAATTGGGGTTTGCAGAGCGGCGAGATAACTACAACGCTATTGAGCTTCGTGATAACTGGCATGTATTCAACTACAAGCCGCGTGAGCCTAACTTATAACAGGCAACTGTCCGGAAATTCCGGATGGTTCGATAACAGCGGCACTGCCGCAGGAGTGAGAGATGAAACAGATTGAAGCGGAACGTGATGAAAACGGATTCTGGACGCATCCCGAATATTTTGAGCCTGCCAACGGCAATGAATACGGCGCACCAGGCGAATTCGATGCGTGGCTTGAACAGCACAATCTGATGTATCACGCGCTGGCGCTTGAGTGTGATGAGCAAGCTGATGAAGTAGCAGAAAAATATGGCAATGGTCAGCTCGATGGCGACATCTCAGAGTGGAAGCCAACCCGGCCGGACGGCGATGGCTGGTTCATAGGATCCATTCACGATACGGAAGACGGGCCTTATTGCATATGGCTTCGTAACAAACAACAGGCCGCCTAACCCGCAGCCTTTTTTATGCCCGGAGCACACCATGATAGTCGAGAGAAAGGATGGTAAGTGGCGCATCACAGCACTGGCCTGCGGCTACTCATGGCGGGCTGACAAGTTAAAAGACAACGGTGAGCGTGCTGATAATAAGCTGACTGTGAACCTGAACAAAGTGCAGTGGGATAAGTGGAGGGTTGGATGAAAGAGTTTAAAGGCACGCCGGGACCGTGGCGGGTAGGAAGTGAAACGATTTCCGGAGATATCCGGGTTATTGACATGGGTGGTTCGATGGTTGCAATGGCAGAAGCGAAAACTGGCGATGGTTATCTGTGGTCTCCATCAACTGTAGCTGAGAATGCCAACCTTATCGCCGCCTCCCCTGAACTTCTTGAGGCGCTTCAGGACGCACTTCACGCATACGATAAGCACGGCGAGCACTCGGAGTGGGATTTTGCACGTGCTGCCATCGCCAAAGCACTGGGGGAATCACAATGAGCAAAGAAACAGGTGGGCCAGCGTTTCCGGTAGATGTGGATGGTAGAAGCTACCATCCCGGTCAGACGCTGCGTGACCATTTCGCAGGGCTGGCGCTGGGGTTGTGCTTTGCACAATATCTCAATCACGCGGAGGTCGAAGGGTTCCGTGATGGCTGGAGAGATGGCGTAGCGCTCGACGCTTATATGATGGCTGACGCCATGCTGCTTGCACGCGGCGAGTAACTGAGGAGAAGAGGATGGATATTAGTCAGGAATTAAGTATCGCCTTACAGGGATGTAGCGGAGGCATTAAGGAACATGAGCGCGTAATCAACTGGTGGATCGTGCGCAGCGGAAATCTTCTGAGCCAAGAGGAAAGGTCATTTGCTATGCAGGATGCTTTCGGCATGTCATTTGAAGCTGACGAGGCGCTGAATAAAGTCCATTTGAAAATGTTTGGAAAGATCATCCACGAGTGACACCGCAATGCCCTGTCGCAGTAGGGCATGACGATGCACTCCGCATCAACCGCGCTTTAGTCGTCAAGGCAAGGGCGTTAAAGGAAATTGCATAGCCGTTTGGCCTGAGCTAACCCTCGGGCCTTTTTTATGCCCGCAAGCCAACGATCATTCATATCGAGTGAGCATCGTCATGCGAATAACCCATTAAGGAACCGACCATGCAACCAGCTTATGCGATTGCCGGGTGGCCTGTTGCTGGCCGCTCCGAATCACTTTTAGAAATCATCACTAACCGCCTCCGCACTGGCTGGCGCTCATTAATCGACACACTCAGCCAGCCGGGGAATCCATGAAATCACGTTACTTCAGCAAGGCACAGGAGCTATCCCGTGAAGCTGTCATGTACAGCAATGCGGATAAGTGGGCGGCGGCAATGAATATTCTTCGGAGGGCAGCTAAATGAACATCAAATTCACGTGCGATTACTTCACTACCGGCAGCGGAGCGCGTCCCGGGGAATTACAGGTCACAGCTGAGGGTGTGGTTATTAAGGATGTGATCGCCAAAGAGGTTCTGATGGATATGGATATCCGCGACATCTTCGATTATCTGGCCTCTCAGGGCTACACAGTGCAGGAGCAACACCATGCAGCATGAAGCAGCAGACGAATTCTTTATCGCAATGATGGCTCCAATCGTTGAGCCAATCATGAACGACTTACTGGCACAGCAAGAAGCTATAGCCGACTACCGCACGGAGCAGCAGGAAATCACCTGGAATGAATTTTCAGGCAACTTCAACTAAGAGGCAACCATGAAATTTGAAAAAGCCATGAGAAAGAAAGCCAAGCTACGGCTGGCACTTACCGGGCCGAGCGGGTCAGGGAAAACATACAGCGCCCTGCTCATTGCCAAAGGAATTGGCGGGAAGATTGCAGTAGTTGATACCGAGAAAGGAAGCGCATCACTCTACTCTGATATTGCTGATTTCGACGTGTTGGAGCTGGAGCCACCATTCAGCCCCGAGCGATTTATTGAAGCCATCAACGCAGCTGAACAGGCTGGTTATGACTGCATCGTTATCGACAGCATTACTCATGAGTGGGGGGGTGTTGGTGGGTGCCTGGAGCTTGTCGACACCATCGCAAAAGCTAAGTTTCGTGGCAATTCGTGGTCAGCATGGAGTGAAATTAACCCGCGCCACCGCCTGTTCCTTGATGCCATCCTGCGCACAAACATGCATGTGATCGCCACCATGAGAAGCAAAACGGAAACGGCGCAGGTGGAAGAGAACGGCCGAAAAAAGGTGGCAAAACTCGGCATGAAGTCAGAACAGCGCGATGGCGTTGAATATGAGTTCACTACCGTTCTGGACCTTGTGCATGAATCTCATCACGCCAACGCCACTAAAGACCGTACAAAGCTGTTCTCCAATGCGGACCCGGTAATCCTGTCGGAGGAAACTGGCAAGAAACTACTCGACTGGCTGGAGTCAGGTGTGAATCCCCACGAAGAAGCACTGAAGCATTTCACGACCCTTGCGTCATCCGCCCATTCAGTTGAAGAGCTAAAGCCTGCATTTGAAGAAGCGTGGCGAACACTGCGCGGTACCGAACAGCAGGCGCAGGCCAAGGATGTTTACGACATCCGCAAGGCTGAATTAGAGCAAGCCGCCTAACCCCTACCCCGGCAGGAATCCAAATGAGAGAACTCACTCCTGAACAACAGGAGCATTGCGCACGCCTGCCGGAATATCGGCGGGCATCATACCGCCACAAAGCATCCCGGATGACTGACATGGAACGTCAGATGGAAAGCATAGCGTGGGACTCAGGGAGAGCGTGGATGGCCCTGAAAGCTGGAGAGAAACACCCTCGCATCAACACCCTATCTGCAGCTCAGCGCACAGCCAGCCTGATTACCCGGCGCTACGCAGAGCAGGCGGCATTTTTCCCCCAGCGCCCGGAAATCATCGTGTATGCCATGGATACGGCTTATCTCGACTATCACAAGCCGCATCATGGTTTCGGCGGCGCAGTCAGGCAGGATTAATCATGAAGAAAGTCGCAATGTACCGCCGTGGTCGCGGCGGCCCCAATCACGGTCTGAAGGAAAAGGCTGTCTGGCTTCTCAGTAAAGGCCCGATGACAGGACGCCAACTGCACATGGCAACGAAGCTATCACTGCGCAGTATTCACCGACAGCTCAATGCAGAGCGCCATCTCGTCAGTGCCACGGCAGAGATATCGGCTGGTGAATGGTATATCGATGAAGAAACCGGATATCGCGACCGCGTATATACGCTTGTTCGTAAGCCCCGGCGCATCACTGCTAAAGCATCAACGAATAAAACCATCTTAGTCAGCATCAAATCACTGCGTGACCGTGGTGAAGATAAGCGCCAGGAGTGCATAGAAGCGGCTGCGCGTCGGGCCAGGCTGATTAAAGCTGGACTGTGGATTACATCATCTGATTTAACTGACTGACTGCGGTCGGCGGGAGAGAGATATGACAGAGATTAAGCGTTATAAAATTGAAGATGGACTTCTTGATTTTGGCATAAAGGGCGGATTGTTCGTTCGCGATGAAGGCCACTACGCAATCGTCGCCGAGCTTCAGGAGCAGGTGCGGGCGCTGGCTGCTGAGAATTCTGCGCTAATAAATTCGTCAGTGTGCACCCTGCAAGAGGGTCGTCCTCCATATGGCTTTTATGCAAGCGAGTGGTTTATTGCCAAGTTAAAAAACGGTCAGTATGCAGCTCTGAAGGCATTGCCGGAGGAATATTCGCACGATTACCGCACCAATGATGGAACGTACTACACAAAGGATTGGGTAGTTGGATGGATGCAGACTCCTGATACTGAGTATCGCCCAAATGTGACAACCACTGCCACCGACGCCGCTATCCGCGAGATTCGGGCGCAGGCTGTTGAGGCACTAAGAGATTCGATTTCTGATATTGATAATGGAATTGAAACCACGATCGACTTGCATCACTACTGCACAGATTTCGCCGCCCGCACCCGGTCAGGAGATCAGCCATGAAAACACAGCATCGATTAAATCAGATTAAGTCGCTTGTGCAACGAGCACAAGCTATGCACAAGCCTGTGTTTATTGGCGCTGACGAACTGCAAATATTTTTTGAGTGCCTAGAGGCCGCAGAGCGTGAGCGCGACGAGCTGCGGGAGAGTCTGGCCGTTATGAATGGGCGGTTGTCGGCATCAAGGGACTTAAAACAGCTATGTAAGCACCTGGCATGGGATGCGGAGGAGGAGATCGCACGGCGCGATGCTGCTGCGGGTGAGCCTGTTCTTTATGCACTCAGGTTTAAAAAAATGCAGGGGGAGCCGGAGAAGGAAATAAACGATAACTGTCTGTTCAGCTCTTATGAAAAAGCCAGGGCTTATGGTCGCGGCGGGAATTATGTCAGGCAGGACAGCGGTAAAATTGAATGGGTTCCTAATGCTGCGCTAGACCCTGAAGTCATTCCGCTCTACACCGCCGCGCCGCCTGCAGTGTTGCCTGACATCGACAAATACACGCACGGTCTTTGGCCGCATGCTGTCGAACAGCTAATTCGATTCCGGGATGATGCTCTGGCACTAGGCGCACAGCCGCAGAAGCCTGTTGTGTTGCCGAGGGTAAGAACCCTACTTTACGAAGACGGCTGCCCTGATATCTTTGACGCTAACAAAATAAAAGCAGCACTCGACGCGGCAAACATCCCCTACGAGGTGAAGCCATGAAAGTGCGCATACCTGGTAGGAATGGAGGTTATTGGCTGGCTATGTCGTGGCAGAAAAAATCAAAGTGGAAATATTTCTCTTTTTGGTGCGACGGGGCGAGGCGGTCGATCTGGTTAGGTCATTTTGTAATCGAATGGTGGTGGGCATGAATATTAAAGAAATTATCGACCAAATCGGCGGGCGGGATCGGCTGGATGCGTTGATTGACGACGAGGATTGCCGCGTCACAGTAGTAGAACAGGAGTTGTTGGCTCAGATCGCGCTGGCGGTACTGGATGCGAAGCCTGTTGCATTTACTGACGACGAGGGGCTGAGAAATGTTAAAAACGGCACTTTTGGCGAGATGTTTAACGGCGATTACATCGATAAATTTGATGGGCAGTGGTTGGGTGTATACCTCACGCCTCCAGCGGCCAGCGTGCCGGATGTAACCTTTGACCCGGCTAAACCCGGATCGGAAGCGACAGTCATCACTCACTATTTCACGCCTGCGGGCTGGAAGCTGGTTCCTGTTATTCCGACATGGAGCATGCTTTCCGCTGATGGATGTAGCAAACATCACAATGGTCAGGAATGCTCGCACCACGAAAACCGCAAGAGAATATGGAGCGCAATGCTTGCAGCAGCGCCAGCGCCGGGAGGTGAGCAGTGAGCCGCGGAATGTATGCGCTATTAGTAGCGCTTCCAGCATTATTGATTTGCCGACAAGTTGGTATGACGGCAAAGAAAATAGAGATTGCTGCCTGTAAATTGCGCCTGAAGTGCGCGAGAAAGATGCGGCGAGTTGTTGCTAATGCGCCACCACCCGAACAGTAATCCAGCCCACAAAAACCACAGTCGCTAATGCGGCTTTTTTTACGCCTGGACAACGGAGAAATCCACATGAAAATCACAATTGACGAACGTTTTATCATCGAAGGTAACGCCCATGACTTCATCCTTTCTGAGCTGCGCACAGTAACCCGTGGTGATACCGCAGGCCAGCAGACAAAGGTGCGTCTTGGCTACTTCTCTAAAATCGACCAGTTAATCCGGGCGCTCATCACGCATGACGTTAAGCAGTCAGACGTACAGAGCATCCAAGCCATGCAGCAGCATATTGAACGCCTCGCGCTGCAGTGTGAGAAAGCATTTAGCGAGGTGGCAGCATGAATTTTGCGGATCCAATTGACGAAGCAGCAGCCCGAGAGCAGCAGCTGATTGAAGTGGCACTGGCTAATCGTAAGTCACGGGAGCCGCCATCGCCGGTATGTCGTAACGCAGATTGTGGCGAGCCATCTCAGCCCGGCACAAGCTACTGCTGTGCTGAGTGTCGCGAAGATGACGAGAAGTGGTAGCGGGCCATTCAGCAGCGGAGGGTTGCATGACTGAATCAGAAAAATCATTCGAAGCTTACATGAGCGAAGAAATCACATACGCCGGAGTGACGGGCACGCGCTGCGTTATCTGGAGTATTCCTCGCTGCGTTCTGGCGCGGCAGGTGTGGTCTGATTGTATGGAGAGGCAGAATGTCGCCAGCACAGGAAAATGCACTACGGTCAGTGGCGAAAAATTGCCGGGCTGAAATCATCAAAGCAACTGCCGGCCAACCGATATCTGAGAAAGACCGCATCACTACCCTTCTGTTAGATAAATTCACTAAACAAATAACCGCCCTGCCGCCTGGTAAGTTCCGGCCTAGAGACTGGCTGGCTTACTACGTGCGCGTGGTGGACAAGGAGATAAAGCAGTGAAATTAACATCTTTAAAGCCAGGAATGGTCGTCTACGACGTGCAACGACATCGCATGGGCAACACAACATTGATTACCCACTCTGTGTATAAAGTGGAGATTTTCGAAGTTCACGACAACCACATTGTCGCTTCATGGAATGGAAACCCGCGACAAAAGTTTTTCGAATCAGGAGTGGAAAAGTTTAGGAAAAATGAACCTGTCATGATTCGTTCAGCTATGGGGTGTGCCCGGCCGGCCACTCGTGCAGAAAAAGAAGAGCTCAAATCTAAGTAACCCCCCATCTATCTACTGAGGTAACAACATGGAAAACGTAATCCAGCTCGTTCCGAGTGACTGGGTCACTGAAGATTTGCTGATCGCTACTACCGGGTTACGGCCCGGGACCATAAAGCGCGCGCGTGAAAACGCCTGGCTTCAGGGGCGGGAGTATCTGCTCTTCTCACCTGTGGGTGAGCCAAAACCAAACAGTGAGTGCATGTACAACAGAAAGGCGATTGATTTGTGGATCGGCCAGCAGGCAAAAAAACAGCCTGGTGCTTTGCCGAGGAAAACAGCATAACCTGACTGCCCTTATTGGACTATGGAGGTTTAAATGAAGGTGAATTATCCGACAGGAGTTGAAAACCATGGAGGGTTTTTGCGTATCTGGTTCATGTATCAGGGGCAGAGGGTACGCGAAGGATTGGGGGTTTCAGACACAGCTAAAAACAGGAAGGCGGCGGGAGAGCTTCGGGCGAGTGTGGCGTATTCGATTAAAGTTGGCACATTTGATTACGCCAGGCAGTTTCCAGACTCATCAAACCTGACCAAATTCGGTGTTGCGCGGGAGGAGTTGACCGTGGGGGAATTGGCGGCGAAGTGGCTTGCAATAAAGGAAACTGAGATCTCGAAGAACTCCCACGACTCCTACACAACAAGGGTAAAAACGTCTATTTCTTTGCTTGGTGAGAATAAGATGGTTTCTGGGTTACGTTCGGAGAGCATGCAGGCACTCCGAACATGCCTTCTGAAAGGAAGCTTTACGCAGGGAAGGAATAACGCCGTCACTAAGACTGGGAGGTCTGTGGCGTACGTAAACACGTGCATGACTGATATGTTCTCAATGCTGAAATTCGCCCATGATAACGGATATATTGAGCGAAACCCTATGGCTGCTATTGGCAGGCTGAAGAGAGACAAGAAGAGGCCAGACCCGATAGAAAGAGATGAATTTCATCGCCTCATTGACTCAATGAAAACGCGGCAGCTTCGTAATTTCTGGTCACTGGCAGTCTACACAGGCCTGCGTCACGGTGAGCTATGCGCTCTGGCGTGGGAAGATATCGATCTGAAGAAATGGACTCTCAATGTAAGCAGAAATCTTACAAAGAAAGGTGACTTTACACCGCCCAAAACTGATGCAGGATTCCGAAGCGTGTATCTGATTGAGGCAGCTAGAAATGTCATTCGGGATCAGATGGAACTCACCAGGATGAAGAAGTCAATTTTAGTCCAGGTTTCCGGGCGCGAATACGGGAAAGCGGAAAGCGAAGAGTTAACTTTCATCTTCAATCCGAAAATAAACGCCATTAATAACGTCAGTAATGATTACTACGCAGTATCATCTATTTCTCAGACATGGCGGGCAGGCATGATCAAAGCAGGATTGAGATTGCGCAAAGCGTACCAGTCCCGACACACTTATGCGTGCTGGTCCCTGTCAGCTGGAGCAAATCCAAACTTCATAGCAAGCCAGATGGGTCATGCCGACGCACAGATGGTCTATCAGGTTTATGGGGCGTGGATGGCCGAAAATGATGATGCGCAATTAAGCCTGATGAACTCGAAATTGAACGAGTTTGCCCCACTGATGCCCCAAAGCCACACAGGATAGTAACTTAACCTATAAAATACAGTTAGTTGCCTAACCTAAACCTGCATATTCATGATGTCGCTGTACGCACTGACCAGCTTGTTACGCACCTGGATCCCCATCTGCATGGAGACGCTGGACTTCTGCATATCAACCATAACGTCATTCAGCGAGACGCCCTCTTTACCCATCTGGAAATTTTGTGCCTGCGCACGTGATTCCGTCTGTACTTCACTGATCTTGTTCAGGGCTGCTTTCAGCTCTGCCCCAAAATCTGCGCCGGACGTACTGTCTGCGCCCTTGCCACCCGCCGCCTGCATTGCCGTGGTCTGCAGCGCCTGCATCACACTTTCAATACCCTGAATAGCCATGAATTCCCCCGAACGAACGATGTAGTGATTACGATTGCTGACAAACTTAACACAATGTCAATAAGACAAAGCCCCTAAATAGCCGCATAAATCACAGCTTATCCAGCCATCGATTTTCTCGTTTCAGAAAATAATGGCAGTCCATTGAGGTGGAAATTTTTTAAGCCAGCGCATCAGGGAGTCAGTTTTGTTACGACACTACACGCAGCAGTCCGGTCAACTGTCAGGCAGGAACGAGTCATGAATGCAACTGTCACGCAGGATAATCCAGAGAAGAAAGGTCTGAATGACCTGTTCGCTCGCCTACGCGCAAACCCCCGCATCCCGATTATTGTCGCGGCGGCCGCGGTTGTTGCCATCATCATTGCGATGGTGCTGTGGGCTAAGCAGCCAGATTATCGCGTTCTTTTTAGCAACCTCAGCAATGAGGATGGCGGTACTATCGTCACGCAGCTGACCCAGATGAACGTACCTTATAAGTTCGACGATCAGGGTGGTGCGCTGTTAGTTCCTGCCGCACAGGTACACGAGCTGCGTCTGCGCCTCGCTTCACAGGGCTTACCGAAAGGTGGCGCGGTGGGCTTTGAGCTGCTGGATAAAGAGAAGTTTGGTATCAGCCAGTTTAGCGAACAGATTAACTACCAGCGTGCGCTGGAAGGTGAACTGTCACGCACTATCGAAACGCTCGGCCCGGTGAAGAGTGCCCGCGTCCACCTGGCCATGCCGAAACCCACGCTGTTCGTGCGCGAACAGAAATCACCTTCTGCCTCCGTAACCCTGGCCCTGCAGCCGGGTCGTGCGCTTGATGAAGGCCAGATCAACGCGGTTGTGCATATGGTGTCCAGCAGCGTCGCGGGGATGCCCCCGGGTAATGTGACCGTCGTTGACCAGGCCGGTCGCCTGCTGACTCAGAACGATCCAACCGGGCGTGACCTCAATGACACCCAGTTAAAATACGCCAACGATGTGGAAACACGTTATCAGCAGCGTATCGAAACCATCCTCGGCCCGATTGTTGGTAACGGTAACGTTCATGCCCAGGTCACCGCGCAGATCGACTTTAACAAGCGTGAGCAGACGGACGAGCAGTACAAACCCAACAGCAATCCTGACCAGCAGGCCATTCGCTCACGCCAGACCAGCGACAGCGAACAACTGGGTGGTCAATACCCTGGCGGCGTTCCGGGTGCCCTGTCAAACCAGCCGGCTCCGGCGAATGCAGGTCCGATTACCACGCCAAATAACAATGCGAACACTGCCAACGCAAATAATGCAAATGGCGCGGCGGGCGCGAATACAGCAAATAACGCTGCGGCGAATGCCGCGACGTCGACGGCACAGAAAGCCGTACCGTCCAATACCCGCAGCGACAACACCACGAACTATGAAGTTAACCGCACCATCCTGCATACCAAGATGAATGTTGGAGAAGTGCAGCGTCTGTCGGTGGCCGTAGTCGTGAACTACCGTACGGATGCCGCCGGCAAGCCGGTGGCACTGAATGAAGCACAGATTAAACAGATTGAAGACCTGACCCGTGAAGCGATGGGCTTCTCAGAACAGCGTGGAGACAGCCTGAACGTCGTCAACTCGCCGTTTACCGCCAACGAAGACCTGGCTGATGACCTGCCATTCTGGAAACAGCCGGCATTTATCGAACAGATGTTTGAAGCGGGCCGCTGGTTACTGGTGCTGATTGTCGCCTTCATCCTGTATCGCAAACTGGTTCGCCCTCAGCTGCGTCGCCGGGCTGAGCAGGAGAAAGCAGCGCTTGAAGCGGCATCGGTGGCTGCGGCACGTCGCGCTGAAGATGAAGAGTCCGGTATCTCCGTCAAGCTGTCGAAAGATGAACTTGATCAGGAACGTAAATCTCAGCACCGCATGAGTGCTGAGGTCATGAGCCAGCGTATTCGTGAGATGTCAGAAAATGACCCACGCGTTGTCGCTCTGGTTATTCGCCAGTGGATGAAGGACGAACTATGAGTCTCACCGGTACTGAAAAAAGCGCCATTCTGATGATGACGATTGGCGAAGATCGCGCGGCCGAGGTGTTCAAACACCTCGACTCCCGCGAGGTGCAGCATCTCAGCTCTGCCATCTCCAACATGCGTCAGGTGTCTCATAAGCAGCTGACCGACGTGCTGCGCGAATTTGAAATTGATGCGGAACAGTATGCGGCCCTGAGCCTGAATTCCAATGACTACCTGCGTTCCGTGCTGATCAAGGCGCTGGGCGAAGAGAAAGCCTCCACCCTGCTGGAAGATATTCTCGAAACGCGCGAAACCACCTCCGGGATGGACACGCTTAACTTTATGGAACCTCAGGCGGCTGCCGACCTGATCCGCGACGAACATCCACAGATCATCGCCACCATCCTGGTTCACCTCAAGCGTGGCCAGGCGGCCGATATTCTGGCCCAGTTCGACGAGCGTCTGCGTCACGACGTGATGCTGCGTATTGCCACCTTCGGCGGCGTACAGCCAGCCGCGCTGGCAGAACTGACCGAAGTGCTCAACGGCCTGCTGGATGGTCAGAATCTCAAGCGTGCGAAGATGGGCGGTGTACGTACCGCAGCCGAGATTATCAACCTGATGAAAACACAGCAGGAAGAAGCGGTTATCGAAGCGGTTCGCGAGTTCGACGGCGAGCTGGCACAAAAAATCATCGACGAAATGTTCCTGTTCGAAAACCTTGTCGAAGTGGACGATCGCAGCATTCAGCGCCTGTTGCAGGAAGTGGAATCCGAATCACTGCTGGTGGCACTGAAAGGCTCCGAACAGCCTCTGCGCGAGAAGTTCCTGCGCAATATGTCGCAGCGTGCGGCCGATATTCTGCGCGACGACCTCGCCAACCGTGGTCCGATGCGTATGTCTGCAGTCGAAAACGAACAGAAAGCGATTCTGTTGATTGTCCGTCGTCTGGCCGAAAGTGGCGAGATGGTGATTGGTGGCAGCGAGGAAACTTATGTCTGATAACGCTTCCCTGCCCTGGCAGCGCTGGCAGCCCAACGATCTGGCGAGCCTGGACCGGCCGCTGATCGAAGAGCTGGTGTTACCCGACGTCACGGAAGAGCCGGTTGATGAGCAGCAGTTTCAGTTAGAACAGCTTCAGGCCCAGGTGCGCAATGAAGCCCAGGGTCTGGGCTATGCGGAAGGCCAGCAGCGCGGTTTTGCTGAAGGCCAGAAGGCCGGCTACGACGCCGGATTCCAGCAGGGACTGGCTGATGCCCAGCAGCAGCAGGCGCCTTTACAGGCGCGGATGCAGCAGCTCGTTTCAGAATTTCATCACACGCTGGAAGCGCTGGACAGCGTTATCGCTTCCCGCCTGATGCAGCTGGCACTGGAGGCGGCCCGCCAGGTGATCGGCCAGGCCCCGCACGTCGATGGTACCGCCCTGCACCGTCAGATTCAGGGCATGCTGCAGCAGGAGCCCATGTTCAGCGGCAAACCAACGCTGCGCGTCCATCCCGACGATCTGCCGCGCGTGGAAACCACGCTGGGCGCCACGCTCAGTCTGCACGGCTGGCGTCTGCTGGGTGACAGCACCATCCATCCCGGCGGCTGCAAGGTCAGCGCCGAGGATGGCGATCTGGATGCCAGTATTGCAACCCGCTGGCACGAACTGTGCCGCCTGGCCGCACCGGGAGAATTGTAATGACCACTCGCCTGTCGCGCTGGCTTGGTGTACTCGACAATTTCGAAAAGCGTCTGGCTCAGGTGCCGGACGTCCGTCGTTATGGTCGCCTGATCCGCGCTACCGGCCTGGTACTGGAAGCCACGGGCTTACAGCTGCCGCTGGGTGCCACCTGCGTCATTGAACGTCACGACAGCCAGGGCGTCAGTGAAGTCGAAAGTGAAGTAGTCGGTTTTAACGGCCAGAAACTGCTGCTGATGCCGCTGGAAGAGGTCGAAGGGATCCTGCCCGGTGCCCGCGTCTATGCGCGAATTGCAGGCGATAAGCAGAACAGCGGTAAGCAGATGATGCTAGGGCCGGAGCTGCTCGGACGCGTGCTGGACGGCAGCGGACGTCCGCTGGACGGCCTGCCTGCACCGGAAACCGGCTATCGTGCGCCGCTGAATACGCCACCGTTTAACCCGTTACAGCGTACCCCTATTACGGACGTTCTCGATACCGGTGTGCGGGCAATCAATGCCCTGCTGACCGTCGGACGTGGCCAGCGCATGGGCCTGTTTGCAGGCTCTGGGGTCGGGAAAAGTGTGCTGCTGGGCATGATGGCCCGCTACACCAAAGCCGATGTGATTGTTGTGGGCCTGATCGGTGAGCGTGGCCGTGAAGTAAAAGACTTTATCGAGAATATTCTCGGTACAGAGGGACGCGCCCGTTCGGTGGTCATTGCCGCACCGGCCGATGTCTCTCCTTTATTACGTATGCAGGGAGCATCTTACGCCACACGTATTGCCGAAGATTTTCGCGATCGCGGTCAGCATGTCCTGCTGATTATGGACTCCCTGACCCGTTACGCCATGGCCCAGCGTGAAATTGCGCTGGCTATCGGTGAACCTCCGGCGACCAAAGGCTATCCACCGTCTGTGTTTGCCAAACTGCCGGCACTGGTGGAGCGCGCCGGGAACGGTATCGACGGCGGCGGCTCGATTACCGCTTTCTATACCGTGCTGACCGAAGGGGATGACCAGCAGGATCCGATCGCTGACTCCGCGCGCGCCATTCTGGACGGTCATATCGTTCTTTCCCGCCGTCTGGCGGAATCCGGTCACTATCCGGCCATTGATATTGAAGCCTCGATCAGCCGCGTAATGGCGCACCTGATCGATGATACCCACTACGCGCGGGTTCGCCAGTTTAAGCAGCTACTGTCCAGCTACCAGCGTAACCGCGATCTGGTCAGCGTGGGGGCCTATGCGGCGGGAACCGATCCAACGTTGGATAAAGCCATCAAGCTGTATCCCGAGCTGGAAGCGTTTCTGCAGCAAGGTATGTTTGAGCGCAGTACCTTCGACGACGCCAGCCTGCATCTGCAGGCCATTTTTGGATAAGTTTCATCTGACAACGCATCACGCCCTGCTGTGTGACGCCGCCTGACTGGAGGGCTTTATGACAAAGACCGTTTCCGCTATCGACACGCTGCGCGACCTTGCGCATAAAGACGTGGAAAAAGCCGCCATTCAGTTGGGTGACGTGCGTCGCGCGCAAAAACAGGCCGATGAGCAGCTGACCATGCTGCTTAATTATCAGGATGAATACCGTAAAAATCTCAATACCACCATGAGCGAAGGGATCGCCAGCACCCGCTGGTACAACTATCACCAGTTTATTCAGACGCTGGAAAACGCGATTGAGCAGCATCGCCAGCAGCTGCTGCACTGGAACACCCGGGTGGAGAACGCGCTGCGCCTGTGGCGCGACAAACAGCAGCGGCTGCATGCCTACGAGACTTTGCAGTCCCGTGCCCTTGCGACCGCTCTCTTACAAGAAAACCGTCTCGATCAGAAACGGAATGATGAATTTGCCCAACGGGCATCACTGAGGAAAGGCGAATGATTACCTTACCAACGGCCGCCACGACAGCGGCCAGCGCCGGCGCTAAAAGTACACCTTCCACTGGCGAGGCCCGTGAAGGCGACCTGACCAGCACCGGCGGCGATGCACTTTCTACCGGTGAGACCTCACAGCAGGGATTTATCACCCTGCTGGGTAACCACCTTTTATCGCTGGCCCAACAGGGCGGCACCGCCGGGGTGAAAGTCGACGCCGGTGAGGCTCTGACAGAGACCGGGGGAAAAACGGCGAAAAAGCCGGGGATCGGCGATCTGCTGGCAGCCCTGGATAAACCTGAAACCCTCACCGCCCTGCTTCAGCCTCAGCAGGAGCGCGTCAACACAAAAGACGACGTCGCCAGCGATGAGAAAGATGCCCCGGCCGTGAGCCTCAGCGACAGCGACCTGCAGACGCTTCAGGCACTTTACGCCATGCTACCGAATAATACGGTAGTACCGACGGCCAGCTCCGCCGCAAAAAGCAGTGACCTGCTCTCCAGCGGTCTGAATAAAAGTGAAAAACAGTCAACGCTGAGTGCGTTAAGCGCTGCCCTGGGGAAAGTAACCGCTGAAGAAGGGGATGATACTGACGCAAGGTCAAAAAACAGCGATAGCGGGCTTTTGGTTTCAGTTAACGCAAAATCTTCTGAGGGCACGGCGGCGGTTAAGGGGTCAGTCAATCCTGCTGCTGCCAGTATCGACCCGGCTTTTCAGCAGGTTATGAGCAATATCAGCAAAGATTTCGATAAAGAAAATTCAAGTTCTGTGCCTGCGGCGACGATAACCAATAATGTGATCAGTACCGCGTCTTCATTACTGACTCCGACGACAACGTCGGTGGTAAGTGCACCGGCCACCCCCATGCTGAATTCTCAGCTGGGGAGTCCGGAATGGCAGCAGGCACTGGGACAACAGATCCTGATGTTCAGCCGCAACGGGCAGCAAACCGCCGAGTTGCATCTGCATCCGCAGGACCTGGGCAGCATCCAGATCAGCCTGAAACTGGATAATGACCAGGCCCAGCTGAGTATGGTGTCAAACCACAGCCAGGTCAGGGCAGCACTGGAGGCAGCGATGCCTCAGCTGCGTGCCTCTCTGGCAGAAAGTGGCATCAACCTGGGTCAAAGTAATGTCAGTAGCGATGCCTTCCAGCAGGGTCAGTCCTTTAACGGCCAGCAGGAACAGCAGCGCAATAACAACGGAAGCCCGTTTAGTCTTGCTAATGAAAATGACAGTGATGTGACGCCAATTGCCGTTCCTGCCGCCCTGCAGGCGCGCGCAGCCGGTGCCAATGCTGTTGATATTTTCGCCTGACGGCAACAAACGCGTAAGCTGATGGCAAAACTCGCGTCTTTTCTGCCTATTGTTTGGCGCAAGACAAGGGATAATTTGCTCATAACGCCGTGGGACAGTGGATTACGTGGCACCGCCCCCGAAAATAATCACAGGAAGTTACAGCTAATATGACTGATAACGCTAAAGCCAAAAGCGGCAAACGTAAGCTCCTGATACCGGTGTTACTTATCGTGACTCTGGTCGCTTGCAGCGTGGCGGGCTATACAGTCTGGCGCATGATGAAAACTCCGGCAGATGCCGCTGCGGCAGCCAAGCCGGAGCCACCACCTGTGCCGGTGTTTTTTGCTCTGGATACTTTTACGGTTAACTTGATCAATCCTGACAACGATCCGGATCGCGTGCTTTACGTAGGATTTACCCTGCGTTTGCCGGACGAAGAGACCCGTCGTCGGATGAATGATTATCTGCCGGAAGTCCGTAGTCGTCTGCTGCTGTTGCTTTCGCGTCAAAGTGCCTCGGCGTTAGCGAATGAGCAAGGTAAGCAGGAATTAATGAAACAGATAAAACAGGTACTGGCACCTCCGCTGGTGCAGGGACAACCACAGCAGGTCGTGACGGATGTTCTTTTCACGGCCTTCATACTGCGGTGATGTAAATTTATGGGCGATAGCATTCTTTCTCAGGCAGAAATTGACGCACTACTCAATGGCGACAGCGATAGTGCGACAGAAGATAAGGTCAGTAGCGGCGGCGAAAGCGATATTCGCCCCTATGATCCCAATACGCAGCGCCGCGTGGTTCGTGAGCGTCTGCAGGCTCTGGAGATCATTAACGAACGTTTTGCGCGTTCTTATCGTATGGCGCTGTTCAACCTGCTGCGCCGCAGCCCGGATATTTCGGTCGGCGCGATTAAGATTCAGCCATACCATGAGTTCGCCCGCAATTTGCCGGTGCCAACTAACCTTAACCTTATCCACCTCAAGCCGCTGCGTGGCACGGCGCTGGTGGTATTCTCGCCGAGTCTGGTGTTTATCGCCGTAGATAACCTGTTTGGTGGTGACGGCCGTTTCCCGACGAAAGTTGAGGGACGCGAATTCACCCACACCGAGCAACGCGTCATCCGCCGTATGCTGAAGCTGGCACTCGACGGCTACAGCGATGCCTGGAAACCTATCTATCCGCTGGATGTGGAATACGTCCGTTCAGAGATGCAGGTGAAATTCACCAACATCACCACCTCACCTAACGATATCGTGGTCACCACGCCGTTCCAGGTTGAGATTGGTAACCTGACGGGCGAGTTTAATATCTGTATCCCTTTCAGCATGATCGAACCGCTGCGTGAAACGCTGGTTAACCCGCCGCTGGAAAACTCACGTAGCGAAGATGAAAACTGGCGTGACACGCTGGTCAAACAGGTTCAGCACTCAGAGCTGGAGCTGGTGGCTAATTTTGCCGAAGTGTCGATGAGAATTTCACGTCTGCTGGCCCTGAAGCCAGGCGACGTATTACCGATTGAAAAACCGGACCGCATCATCGCCCATGTGGATGGCGTGCCGGTGTTGACCAGCCAGTACGGAACGCTGAATAAGCAGTACGCTCTGCGCGTGGAACACCTGATCAACCCGATTTTGAATTCGCTGAATGAGGAACAGCCCGATGAGTGATACGAATAAGCCGTCCGACGACGACATCTCTGCGGACGACCTGTGGGCTGACGCAATGAACGAACAGGTAAAGTCGACCTCCACTGAAGGCGTTTTTAAATCGCTGGATTTGGGTGATGTCTCCGGTTCTGTGCAGGATATCGATATGATTATGGATATCCCGGTCAAACTGACCGTTGAACTGGGCCGCACGAAAATGACCATCAAAGAGCTGCTGCGTCTGTCGCAGGGTTCCGTGGTGGCGCTGGACGGATTAGCGGGTGAGCCGCTGGATATCCTGATCAACGGTTATCTTATTGCTCAGGGTGAAGTAGTGGTCGTTGCCGATAAGTATGGCGTGCGCATTACTGACATTATCACCCCGACTGAACGTATGCGTCGTCTGAGTCGCTAAATGAATACCACCCAGCATCAGCCGGTCACTACCGCACCGGCCATTTCTACCGGCTCCATGCTCACCCAGGTGAGCGGTGTGCTGGCGGCGATTATTATCCTTATTCTCGCCTGTGCCTGGCTGGCAAAACGGCTGGGCTTTGCCTCACGCCGCAGCGGTAGCCAGACGCTGAATATCAGTGCAAGCTGCTCGCTGGGACAGCGTGAACGCGTGGTGATTGTCGATGTTGACAATGCGCGTCTGGTGCTGGGCGTCACCGCCCAGCAGATCACTCATCTGCATACCCTGCCCGCCAGCCCCGAGCCAGCCGTCACTGACGCCACTGAGCCTAAGCCCGATTTCCGTCAGGTTCTGCAGTCATTAATGAAAAGCACCGGAAAGAAAAAATGAAACGCATCCTTCCACTGCTGCTGCTCGGTCTGCTGATGCTGGCTCCCGACGTTTATGCCCAGCTGCCGGGCCTGGTCAGTAAACCGATGCCAGGCGGTGGCCAGAGCTGGTCACTGCCGGTACAGACGCTGGTGTTCATTACCTCACTGACGTTCCTCCCGGCCATTTTGCTGATGATGACCAGTTTTACCCGCATCATTATCGTTTTTGGTCTACTACGTAATGCCCTGGGCACGCCGTCAGCACCGCCGAACCAGGTCCTGCTGGGTCTGTCGCTGTTCCTGACCTTCTTTATTATGAGCCCGGTGTTCGACAAAATTTATACCGATGCTTATCTGCCGTTCAGTGAAGATAAGATCAGCATGCAGGATGCCATCGAAAAAGGGGCCCAGCCGCTGCGCGAATTTATGCTGCGTCAGACCCGTGAAGCCGATCTGGCACTGTTTGCCCGCCTGGCCAACACGCCGCCGATTGCCGGTCCGGAAGCGGTGCCGATGCGTATTCTGCTGCCCGCCTATGTCACCAGTGAGCTGAAAACTGCTTTCCAGATTGGTTTTACCGTTTTTATTCCTTTCCTGATTATCGACCTGGTGGTAGCCAGCGTGCTGATGGCACTGGGAATGATGATGGTGCCGCCGGCGACCATATCCCTGCCCTTTAAGCTAATGCTGTTTGTGTTAGTGGACGGCTGGCAGTTACTGGTCGGTTCGCTGGCCCAGAGCTTTTATTCCTGACGCGGAGCCACAACAATGACACCTGAATCGGTAATGGTAATGGGGCACGAGGCCATGAAAATTGCCCTGGCGCTGGCCGCCCCGCTGCTGCTGGCAGCCCTGGTCAGCGGGTTGTTAATCAGCCTGCTGCAGGCCGCAACTCAGATCAACGAACAGACACTCTCCTTTATCCCTAAGATCCTCGCTGTGGTCACCACCATCGTGATTGCCGGTCCGTGGATGCTGAGTCTGGTACTCGACTATATGCGTACCCTGTTCAGTAACCTGCCTTATATGATCGGATAATGATTCTTTTTGACAGTAGTCAACTGCTGTTCTGGATCAGTCAGTTATTCTGGCCCCTCGCCCGCGTGCTGGCGCTGATCATGACCGCGCCGATACTCAGTGAAAAAGCGATCAGCCGCAAAGTCAAAATAGGCCTGGGGGTGATGATCACCTGGGTACTGGTGCCTTCACTGCCGCCGACGACGGTCACGCTGTTTTCCGTGGGCGGTTTCTGGCTGCTGATACAGCAAATACTGATTGGTATGGCAATCGGTTTTACCATGCAGTTTGCCTTTGCTGCGGTGCGTACGGCGGGGGAAGTGATTGGTTTGCAGATGGGACTTTCGTTTGCGACCTTCTTTGATCCCGGCAGCCGTCTGAACATGCCGGTGCTGGCCCGTTTTCTGGATATGCTGGCCATGCTGCTGTTTCTGTCGTTCAACGGCCACCTGTGGCTGATCTCAATGGTCGCCGACAGTTTTCATACCTTACCCATCGGTGGGGAACCCCTCAACGGCAATGCGTTTATGGTGCTGACCAAGGCCGCCAGTCTGATTTTCCTTAACGGTATGAGATTAGCGCTACCATTAATCACTTTGCTCCTCACCTTAAACCTGGCCCTGGGTTTGTTAAACCGCGTTTCACCTCAACTCTCTGTTTTTGCCATCGGCTTCCCGGTGACCTTATCAATCGGCATGGTGTTCATCATCCTGATGATGCCTCTGCTGGGGCCCTTCTGTGAACATTTGTTCAGTGAAGTGTTCGATTTACTGGCTACGCTGCTCAGTGAATTACCCGGTAAGTAATCTTACCTATTGCCCACTTTATGCAAAAGCATTGTTAAGCAATCAAAATACATTGGTGTATTTTTCGCCCCATTATTTGCAGAATTTCCTTAAGGAAATTCTGATAAATGCACCGCTGCGATGAAAATTATTCTTATTAAAACCCAGTTAGCGTATTTTAACTCCTCAAACCGATGATTTGTTGCGAAAGAGTTAACGGTCAAAAAACAGTCAACTAGCTGTTTTTTATAGGGATTTTATTTTTCGCGGTTTTTCTTGTTTTAAAATACATTTTGCGGCATTGTCAATGCTCTCCGCAGGCCTACACTTTCGGAGAATGAATGTTTTTAAGAATCGTCCTATCCGAGTTTTCTGATTTCTGCGCGATAGTGTGTCGAAGCAGGCAGAAAGCTGCATTAAATGCTGTTTTAAGTCAGATAAGTAAGCCGAAATCTTGCTTATGTAATGACCGTGGTACTCTGGCAGGTTATCGCCGCGTCCAAACTCAAATTACCTGCCAGCACGGACGAATCAGTACCCTCGCCATCAATGGCAAAGCTTTGCAAACGCTGGGTAAATATAACAAGATCGTGAATACAGAACTCTTGCTCTCGTACCGAACGCGCGTAATTCATCGTTGATTTAAACGGATAACAAATTGGTGAGGGTCGCTATTATGCCAACGATTATTATGGACTCATGTAACTATACACGACTGGGTTTATCTGACTATATGGCAGTGAAAGGGGTTAAAAAGAAAAATATAACCTCAGTAAATGACATAGAGCAGTTACAAATTAAGTGTCAGCAACTACAACCGGGTGTAGTTTTTATTAATGAAGACTGTTTCATCCATGAATCCGATGCAAGCCAGCGAATCAGAAATGTTATTATGCAGCACCCTGATACCCTGTTCTTTATATTCATGGCCATCTCCAATATCCATTTTGAGGAATACCTCTACGTTCGTAAGAATCTGATTATTACGTCAAAATCGATAAAGCCATCAACACTGGATTCACTACTTAGCAGCTATTTTCAAAAAAATCTTAATCTGTCCCCCCGCTATGCTTCGGGCTTTGAGGTACATCCACTGACGCTGAGTCAGACAGAGTCAAACATGCTTAAGATGTGGATGTCAGGCCATGACACCATTCAGATTTCAGATAAGATGCAGATTAAAGCAAAAACAGTGTCATCGCACAAAGGTAATATCAAACGTAAAATAAAAACACACAATAAACAGGTTATTTATCATGTTGTTCGTTTAACTGATAACGTTACCAGCGGTATTTATGTGAATGTAAGATGATTTCTTTGAGAGGCGGGTACCTGCCGGCCTCTCTCCCCTTCTGCAAAAAAGGCTGATTCTGTGAGCCTGCTCCCAATTACAGTCCTAATCCTTTTCAGTACTTTGCCGATGCTTTCTAGACGACCGGAGTGTTCCTTCGTCCCTATCTGAAAGAGAGCAAAGGATATGAAACCACAACAACCATCTCACGAACAACAGACCATCAGCTTCTGGCAGCATCTGCGTCTGGTCCCGCTGTTCGCCGCCATTCTCGGCGGAATTTTGCTACTTTTTGCCTTATGTATCGGCCTCGCCAGCTATTTTTTGATCCAGAGTAATCAGTCACTGAACGATGTAACCGAAGAGATCCAGATACGTACCGCGCTCTCCAACAGCTCTAACCACCTGCGTACGGCACGTCTGACCGTGATCCACGCGGGTGCCTCTGCACGTATCGGTGAAATGGATGAATTTAAAGCGAATCTGGCGACCACGGAAAAACGCATTAAAATGGCGCGCGACAGCTTTGCTGTTTATCTGAACCGTCCGGTCAAAACCCCGGCCGGCGAAGCGCTGGATATTGACCTGAAAAAACGCTTTGAAGCCTATATCAGCCAGGGGCTGGTGCCGATGGTTAAAAGCGCCAGCGATGGCAGCTTCGAAGGTGTGATCGCTCAGGAAACGGATTACACCCGCAAGCTGGACGACGCCTATAACGAACTGCTGTTTAAAGCCATTAAGCTGCGCACCGAGCGCGCGGAAGGCCTGAATGCCGCTGCCAGGTCTCAGACCCGCTTCGGGTTTATCATGATGGCGGGTGCATTCGCTCTTGCCCTGCTGTTAACGCTGGCCACCTTTATCTTCCTGCGCCGGGTAGTGATCACGCCGTTACGCCAGGCCGTAGAACGCATCGAGCATATTTCTCGTGGCGATCTCACCGCCCCGCTGCAGAGTTGGGGCCGCAGTGAGATCGGTAGCCTGGGAAATAATTTACAGCTGATGCAGCAGGCATTAGTGAAAACCGTGGGCACGGTGCGCGAAGGTGCGGTGGCAATTTATCAGGGATCGAGTGAGATCTCCGCCGGGAATACCGATCTGTCCTCCCGCACCGAACAGCAGGCCTCTGCGCTGGAACAGACCGCTGCCAGTATGGAAGAACTTACTGCCACGGTGAAACAGAACGCCGAAAATGCTCACCATGCCAGCCAGCTGGCCTCCGATGCCTCTGGCAAGGCCCGTCAGGGGGGCGATATCGTCACTGGCGTGGTGAACACCATGAATAACATCTCCACCAGCTCGAAGAAAATCGCTGAAATCACCACCGTGATTAACAGTATCGCCTTCCAGACCAACATCTTAGCGCTGAATGCGGCCGTTGAGGCCGCCCGTGCCGGTGAACAGGGGCGCGGTTTTGCCGTCGTCGCCAGTGAAGTGCGCAATCTGGCACAGCGCAGTGCCGGGGCCGCTAAGGAGATCGAAGGGCTGATTTCTGAATCGGTGGACTTGATCGGTAAGGGATCGGCACAGGTGGGTCAGGCGGGTAACACGATGAGTGAAATTGTGGATGCCGTGCGACGCGTCACCGATATTATGGCGGAAATTGCCGCAGCGTCGGACGAGCAGAGTAAGGGAATTCAGCAAGTGAGCATGGCGGTGACCGAAATGGATAACGTTACCCAGCAGAATGCTTCCCTGGTTGAAGAAGCCTCTTCTGCCGCCGCGTCACTGGAAGAGCAGGCTGCCCGTCTGACTCAGGCGGTCTCCGCCTTTAAACTGAGCGCTGGCTCTGTCGCACCGGTCAGGCCCCGGGACGTCAGCAGTAAACCGGCGGCTGTGGCTGCGCCCCGTCCGGCACTGGCGACCAGCAACGATCACTGGGAAACATTCTGATAAAAGACGGAGCCTGACTGGAAAGGACGCGAACAGCGTCAGCACTGCTCATCGCAGGGAGCGACCGGAAAAGGGTCGCTCCCTGCATGTTCATGACGCGTGAGGTTCAACAAAGATCCCATCCTGGTGACCCATCTCATTGAAGAACCAAATCCCCAGCGGATACTCTTCCAGCGCCACCAGATACATGGTGCCCTCACTGAAGTCTTCCACGGCCAGCACTGTCCCTTCCCGACGTGGCCCGCCATCGGTTTTCACCGTTACCCTGTCATTGATCTGCATGGATCCTCCTGCGTAATTTTTGCAGTAGTGTAACCGAAAACCTTATCAAGCACAGGGTCTGCGTTGAGGATCAGCGACGCGCAATCACCCATACCGCATGGACGATACCGGGAATGTATCCGCAGAGCGTCAACAGAATATTCAGCCAGAAGGCACCGCCAAATCCGACCTGCATAAACACGCCCAGTGGGGGTAACAGAATCGCAATTACAATTCGTAAAAAGTCCATAAACTCTCCATTATCTGTTTTATCTTACGGGGTTAGCCGAACCCAGAGTATAGCCAGTGAAAAGCATCTCGCTGTCACCAGCGGGTAAAAGTGAGTAAATCCCGTGCCCTGCGGGTATTTGCACTTTCTTTACGTTTTCGGGTGAGACTTCTGACAGCAGACCACTCTACAATCGCCTCACTGCACCAACCCCTAAGGGCAGGCCAAAGTAACAAGGATTTTTGCCCGCGCAGCGCGGGCTTTTTTTTGCCCGTGACTTCCAACGATCGCCGGCCTCCCGGCCGTTACCGGCAAAAAAAATCCCAACCAGTCTGGCCGGGATAATGTGCTGCTCACAGGAATTGACACTCGCCAGTGACGGGATGACGCCACTGCCTGCAGATTAGCCTGCCTTCCCTCCAGGATAATTCTCATTGAATGACTTAAGTTGTACATATTCCGAACTACTGTACAGGTGAGTTTTCTCTAACCCCCTGGCCTTACTCTTTTTTCCCCCCGAGAGGTCGTTTCATTTTCACCGTCGGATACAGTTTTTTTTAAGATAACTCCTGGAATAAGCGTGGAAGGTCCCCGGGCGTATTCCCTGTCCTGCCGTCTGTGGTGGCTCGACTATACTCAGTGAGCATACAGACGGGGCTGTTTCAGCCTGCGGCGCAGTGATATCACTCTGAGGGATTGCTTATGCTCACATTGCAGGACCCACTGATGATCGTTACCGATCTCGACGGCTCACTGCTGGACCATCACACCTACCGCTGGGAAGCGGCAGAACCCTGGCTGACGCGCCTGCAGGAACATCAGATCCCGCTGGTGATCTGTTCCAGTAAAACGGCGGCAGAGATTATTCCCCTGCAGCAGTCGATGGGGCTGAACGGTGCGCCCTTTATCGCCGAGAATGGTGCCCGCGTGGTGCTGAACAGCACCGATCCGCTGCCCCCCTACCCGGAGAATGTGCGTTATGACTATCCCGGACTGTGCGGGCTGTTGCAGGAGCTGAAGCAGCAATACGGATTCAAATTCACCGGATTTGGCGAGGTCACGGAAAAGGAGGTGGCTGACTGGACCGGACTGACGCCGCATGAGGCCACGCTGGCACGTCAGCGCCAGGCGTCTGAAAGTCTTATCTGGCGCGACAGCGAAGCGCAGTTTGCGCTGTTCTGCAGGCGGCTGGAAGAAAAGAGTCTGACAGTGGTGCAGGGAGGCCGGTTCTGGCACGTGATGCCTGAAGGAAGCAGTAAGGGCGCAGCGCTGCGCTGGCTGCTCCGACATACCCGCCAGGCTGGCACGGAGCGCATCACCATCGGGCTGGGCGATGGCCCGAATGATGCCCCCATGCTCGACTGCGTGGACTATGCCGTGGTGATCAAAGGCTACAGTAAAAATCCCGTCATCCTGCAGCGGCAGGATAAACACCATATCTACCATACTGCCCACTTTGGCCCTGCGGGCTGGAGCGAAGGCCTGACGCATTTTATCACCCGCTGAGCCGGGATGATCTTTAAAGGGGTAAGCGATGAGCGATTTTTATCAGAATGGCGTCATAACCAATTTCCATAATCTGACCGGTCGTTCCGTCGCAGAGCTGGAAAAAGACCTGGTGCGCTTTTCACGCAAGCGCAAAATGGGCCTGATCCTGCCGTCGCTCTATTCAGAGCTGGAAGGACCTGCCCTCAGCCATATTGTCGACGAACTGGCTAAAGTGCCCTACCTGGCCGAAATTGTCATTGGCCTTGACCGGGCAGACCGGGATCAGTTTCTTCATGCCCGCGAGTTTTTTTCACGTCTGCCGCAGCGGCATCGTATTCTTTGGAATGACGGCCCGCGCCTGAAAGCGCTGGATGCCGAACTGGATAAAGAGGGGCTTTCCCCTTCACAGCCAGGTAAAGGCCGTAACGTCTGGTTCTGTACCGGGTACACCCTGGCGTCGGATAAATCGAGCTGCGTGGCGCTGCACGACTGCGATATTGTCACTTATGAACGGGGGATGCTGGCCCGCCTGCTCTACCCGCTGGCCAATCCCGGCTTTCAGTACGAATTCTGTAAAGGCTTCTACGCCCGCGTCGCCGACAATAAGCTCAACGGTCGCGTCGGCCGTCTGCTGGTCGGGCCGCTGCTGCGCTCCCTGCAAAAAGTCTACGGTCACTCGGAGTACTTGGATTATTTAACCAGTTTCCGCTATCCCCTTTCCGGGGAGTTCGCCATGCGCACCCACGTGCTGAACGGCATTAAACTTCCGGGAGACTGGGGGCTGGAAATTGGTGTGCTGTCGGAGATATATCGCAACTACACCACCCGTCAGAGCTGTCAGGTAGAAATTGCTGATAATTACGACCATAAGCACCAGCCTCTGGCAGAAGAGGACGGCACCGGTGGGCTGAAGCGCATGAGCAACGATATTGTGCAGTCGTTATTGCGTAAGATGGCCACCATGGGGGTGAGCATCACCAGTGACTCTTTCCGCGTATTAAAAGCAACCTACTACCGTAATGCGCTGGATATGATGGAAATTTACAACCATGAAGCGACAATGAACGGGCTGAAGTTCGACCAGCATGCTGAGGAAGCCGCCGTCGAGATGTTTACCCAGGCGATCCTTGATGCCGGACAGGCCTTTATTGAGCGTCCGAATGAAAAACCGTTTATCCCCAGCTGGAGCCGCGTACAGTCGGCATTCCCTGATATTATGCAGCGTATTTACCAGGCCGTGGAAGATGACAACAGCGGCGACGTTTAAGCCCCGCTACTGACGCAGTTGCGGCCGGCGGCTTTTGCCAGGTAGAGCCGGCCGTCCGCCACGGACTGCAGGTTTTCAATCTTATAATCCTGCTGTTCCTCACTGCTGCTCACGCCAAGAGAGGCCGTAACCTTAAGCGTATGCGTGGCGTCGATCAGCACCTCCTTCGTCGCCAGCTTACAGCGAATACGCTCAGCAATTTCTACCGCCTCCGCCAGTCCGGTGTCCGGTAATATGATGCAAAATTCTTCTCCCCCCACGCGCCCCAGCACGTCTGCCTTGCGCACTGCCTGCGCGATAATGGCGGCTGAATGAGTCAGTACCACATCGCCGGCATGATGCCCGAGGGTATCATTGACGGCTTTAAAGTGGTCAAGATCCAGCTGGATAAGGGAAAGCGGCTGCCGCTGGCGTTCGCTAAACGCCGCCAGCTTTTCGGCCTGATCAAAGAAGGCGCTGCGGTTCAGCAGACGGGTCAGACCATCGAAGTTTGCCCGCCAGCTCAGAGTCTCCTGCAGCGTCAGCAGCCTGCCTGTCATGCGGATGATAGCCTGATGGGACGCGATCAGCACCAGGCTGAACAGCCCCCACATCAGTATCAGCACCAGCGTTACGCGCCCTATCTCGCTGGACATTCCCTCACGCAGCGGCTGTACGCTGATCAGCAGCCCATCGAAATTTTGCAGGCGTACCCAGGTGATAAAATTCAGCCCCAGCGATAACTGTCCGCTTTGTGCCCGGGTGACCTGACTGAATATTTTTGCCACCTGGTCCGCATCAAGATTATGCTCATTCAGGTGTTTCCCGTCTGATATTGCCACCGGATGCTGATGATTATCGAACAGCATCACGCTGGCATCCTGCCATTCCGGCAGCGCGTGTTGCAGGTACTCGTGGATCACGTTCGTCGAAAAATCCATTGCCAGCACGCCGTACCAGTAACCACCGGAATCAATCGGCAGCGTTACCGTGACCACATCACCTTCATTTTCAATGGATCGGTAAGTTTCAGACCAGCGTAGTTTGCGCCCGGGGTTTTGCTGCGGACCGGCATTAATGAAATAGGGGCGGTCGATCACGGTATTATAGCTGGCCACCGTGTCTTCATTATCATCCTGTACCGAACTGAGATAAAACCCGGCGCGGGAGATATACCAGAGGCGATAGTGAAAATCCTGCCGGGGATCGGCGAACTGTAGAATGTAGCTCATTTCTACTGCGGCTTTCAGTTCATCTTCCAGCCGCTGTGGGTCGTGCCGGCTTAATAAAGGGAGACGGTCTACCGCCCTGTCTGAAATACCGTACAGAGGAATGCTCCGCTGGGTATTAATAGAAACTTTCCACAGCGAGTCGCTGCGATGGTCATTAAAAATTCTCAAGGCATCATGCGATTTATCCGTTTCGAGTGGATAACCCAGCGCATATTGCAGCATTTTCTGGAAAAAAGCATCTGATCAATGCTTTGCTGCCACTGCCGCTCAAGGCTGCCTGCGGCCTGAACCAGCCAGGCACGCTGCGTCGTCTCATAGGACGATTTGAGGATCATCGCTTCACGCACGGTGAGAATACTGGAGAAGACAAAGACAATGGCAAAACAGAAATGAACAATCATTTTGGGTCGGAAAAAACGCGAATCTTTGTCAGGTATCACTTATGTCTTCTCCGCTGCTGCGTTTTATTCATTGATAGTTTAGACCGCAGCCTGCTGTACGGCCAGCACCCTGCGATACGGCACAGCGTGATGGTCATATAATTGATCCACTACAACTCGCTCCACTTTCAACCGGGTGAAAATAGCGCTATTACTATTAACAAGGTTTGCCTGACATTCTGCTGGTTCAGGAGGTAGTCATGTTCCGATTTCCTAAAGGCAGTATTGTGCGCCATAAAACTGGCCAGATTAAAGGTGTGGTTCTGAATGTTTTCGAACAGGGCGCACAATACGCAGGATATTACATTAAATGGGATGACGGCAACCACAGCTATCACGCTGAAAAAGAACTGGTCTGGGCAAATATTGACCGTCCGAGCCGGTATCCGGGTCAGCCATCAGCAAAATAGTGCGTTGCGTCCAACAAGCGGTAAAATCAGGGTATACTCTCTTTAGCTGAATCGGGACCACCCGGCACGCCAGGGCTTCCGATCTCCCTTATTAAAGAGACCGTCTAACTCATTATGCCTGAACTCTACCGTTATGACCTGCCGACCAGAGCAGGTGACCAGCGCCAGCTCGGCCAGCTTACCGGCGCGGCCTGCGCCGTTGAATGCGCCGAAATTGTTGAACGTCATCATGGACTGGTCATACTGATTGCGCAGGATATGCAGAATGCCCTGCGCCTGCAGGATGAAATCAAACAGTTCACCTCGCATCCCGTAATGGCGCTGGCCGACTGGGAAACGCTGCCTTTCGACAGCTTCTCTCCACATCAGGAAATCATCTCCTCCCGACTGTCCACCCTTTATCAGTTGCCGACGCTGGAGCGCGGGCTGCTGATCATGCCCGTCAATACGCTGATGCAGCGTGTCTGCCCGCATACCTTCCTCAACGGCCACGCGCTGGTGATGAAAAAAGGGCAGAAGCTGTCGCGCGATAAACTCCGTGCCCAGCTTGAACAGGCAGGCTACCGCAGCGTGGATCAGGTGATGGCCCACGGTGAATTTGCTACACGCGGGGCACTGCTGGACCTCTATCCAATGGGCAGTGAGCGTCCTTACCGTATCGACTTCTTCGATGATGAGATCGACAGCCTTCGTCTGTTCGACGTCGACAGCCAGCGCACCCAGGAAGAAGTGGCCGCCATCAATCTGCTGCCTGCCCATGAATTCCCGACGGATAAAAATGCCATCGAACTGTTCCGCACCCAGTGGCGTGAGCACTTCGACGTACGCCGTGAACCGGAACACATTTATCAGCAGGTCAGTAAAGGCACGCTGCCCGCCGGGATTGAGTACTGGCAGCCCCTGTTTTTCGAACAACCCCTTCCTGCCCTGTTCAGCTACCTGCCCGCCGGTACGCTGATGGTGATTTCAGGCGATCTGGAAAGCAGCGCCGAACGTTTCTGGCAGGATGTGAATGCGCGTTACGAAAACCGCCGCGTTGACCCGATGCGTCCGCTACTACCGCCGCCTACCCTGTGGCTGCGCAAAGAAGAGCTGTTCAGCGAACTGAAGCAGTGGCCACGCATTCAGCTGCGAACCGATCTGCTGCCTGAAAAAGCCGCCAATACCAACCTGCATTACGAAACGCTGCCGGACCTGGCGGTACAGGCGCAGGCCAAAGCGCCGCTGGATGCGCTTCGTCGCTTCCTGGAGTCTTTCGACGGCCCGGTCGTCTTCTCCGTGGAAAGTGAAGGGCGTCGCGAAACCCTGCAGGAATTACTCGCCAGGATCAAACTGAAGCCCGCAGCCATTGACTCCCTGCCGCAGGCTGACCGTCCCGGCCACTACCTGCTGATCGGCGCCAGCGAGCACGGGTTTATCGACGGCCTGCGCCATCGTGCCCTGATCTGTGAAAGTGATTTGCTGGGCGAACGCGTCAGCCGCCGCCGCCAGGACAGCCGCCGCACCATCAACCCTGACGTGCTGATCCGTAACCTCGCGGAGCTGCGTCCCGGCCAGCCGGTGGTCCATCTCGAGCACGGTGTGGGCCGCTATATCGGCCTGAGTACGCTGGAAACCGGCGGTATCCAGGCGGAATACCTGATGCTGGCCTATGCCGGAGATGCCAAACTCTATGTCCCGGTGTCCTCCCTGCATCTGATCAGCCGCTATGCCGGTGGCGCAGAAGAGAACGCCCCCCAGCATAAGCTGGGCAGCGATGCCTGGTCCCGTGCCCGGCAAAAAGCGGCTGAAAAAGTGCGCGATGTCGCCGCAGAACTGCTGGATATTTACGCCCAGCGTGCGGCGAAAACCGGCTTCGCCTTTAAACACGATAAGCAGCAGTATCAGCTGTTTTGTGAAAGCTTCCCGTTTGAAACGACACCCGACCAGGCCCAGGCAATCAATGCGGTACTCAGTGATATGTGCCAGCCGCTGGCCATGGATCGCCTCGTCTGTGGCGATGTCGGATTCGGTAAAACCGAAGTGGCCATGCGTGCCGCCTTCCTGGCGGTAGAAAACCACAAGCAGGTGGCCGTGCTGGTCCCGACCACCCTGCTTGCCCAGCAGCATTACGATAACTTCCGCGACCGCTTCGCCAACTGGCCGGTGCGTATTGAGATGCTGTCGCGCTTCCGTACCGCCAAAGAGCAGGCGCAGGTGATGGCGGAAGCCCAGGAAGGCAAAGTTGATATTCTTATCGGTACCCATAAGCTGTTACAGAATGAGATCAAATGGCGCGATCTGGGGCTGCTGATTGTGGATGAAGAGCACCGCTTTGGCGTGCGTCATAAAGAGCGCATCAAAGCCATGCGCGCTGATGTGGATATCCTGACCCTGACGGCCACCCCAATCCCGCGAACCCTGAATATGGCGATGAGCGGAATGCGCGATCTGTCGATTATTGCCACCCCGCCCGCCCGCCGACTGGCGGTTAAAACCTTCGTGCGTGAATACGACGATATGGTGGTGCGTGAGGCGATCCTGCGTGAAGTACTGCGCGGCGGCCAGGTGTACTATCTGTATAACGACGTGGAGAATATTGAAAAGGCCGCCAAACGCCTCTCAGACCTGGTCCCGGAGGCACGTGTCGCCGTCGGTCACGGTCAGATGCGTGAGCGTGAGCTGGAGCGGGTGATGAATGACTTTCATCACCAGCGTTTCAACGTGCTGGTCTGTACCACCATTATTGAAACCGGCATCGATATTCCCACCGCCAATACCATTGTGATTGAACGCGCCGACCACTTCGGCCTAGCGCAGCTGCACCAGCTGCGTGGCCGCGTTGGCCGTTCGCACCACCAGGCGTATGCGTGGCTTCTGACGCCACATCCTAAAGCCATGACCACAGACGCCCATAAGCGTCTGGAAGCGCTGGCGTCGCTGGAGGATCTGGGGGCCGGGTTTGCCCTGGCTACTCATGACCTGGAAATCCGCGGTGCCGGCGAGCTGCTGGGTGAGGGCCAGAGCGGCCAGATGGAAACCATCGGTTTCTCTCTCTATATGGAGCTGCTGGAAAACGCAGTAGATGCTCTGAAAGAGGGGCGTGAGCCGTCGCTGGAAGATCTGACCAACAGCCAGACCGAGATTGAGCTGCGCATGCCGGCGCTGCTGCCCGAAGACTTTATCCCGGACGTGAACACCCGCCTGTCGTTCTATAAGCGCATTGCCAGCGCCGGGCAGGCCGCTGAGCTGGACGACCTGAAAGTTGAACTGATAGACCGCTTCGGCCTGCTGCCGGATGCCGCGCGTAATCTGCTGGATATTGCCTCCCTGCGTCTGGTGGCGAAAACCCTGGGGATCCGCAAGGTCGAGGCCAGCGAGAAAGGCGGATTTATCGAGTTTGCCGAGAAGAATAAGGTCGATCCGGTGTGGCTGATTGGGCTGTTACAGAAGGAGCCGCAGCACTGGCGTCTGGATGGCCCCACCCGGCTGAAGTTTATGCGGGACCTGGGTGAGCGTAAGGTGCGGATGAGCTGGGTGCAGACGCTGCTCGGGCAGATGATGGAGCATACCACGGCGTAGCCCCTGCTCCCGATGAGGGCGACCTCCCTCATCGGGATATGTCTTGTCTGCGGGCCATAAAAAAAGGGACCAGCCGGTCCCTTTTTCACATTCATTATGCCGCGTTATCAGGCTTTATCATTCAGCACCAGCTGGCCGTTATTATCCAGCGGAATACGTGTGCCGGGGTCATTCTCCATTCGGATTTTTCCCTGCTGGTCGCCAATCTTGTAGGTGACGTCATAGCCCAGCATTTTTTCCTGTTTGTCATAGACAGTTTTACAACGCTGCTCGGTCGTGGTGTAGGTGTCACGATCCTGCATGGCGCCCTGCACCTGGTTACCGCCGTAGCCACCGGCCAGCGCACCCGCTACCGTTGCGACGTCGCGGCCGCGACCGCCGCCAAACTGGTGTCCCAGCACCCCACCGGCTACCGCGCCCAGCACGGAACCCGCAATACGGTTTTCGTCCTGTACGGCACGACGATGAGTCAGCGTCACGTTTCGGCACTCCTGACGCGGGTTCTTCAGGGTTTCTTTAATCGGGGTGGCTGAAAGCACCTGCGCATACTGCGGGCTGCGATCGAACACATTCATACTGGCGACCGTTGCCACGCCTAATGCCGCAGCAACACCAATTCCAATACCCGCTAACATTGATTTATTCACAGGAAAACCTCCTGACATTGTTACCGCGCATTCTTGCCTGTTGCGACATCCTGTCGCAGATATGGCATTCCCGGCGTGCGCGACGCACCGTGGTAATTAAGCGTAATTCTGCGGTGAGCCGGAGATTGTGACAATAAGAATACTGGACGAAAATTAGATCCAGCATGATAAGAGAAAGCTTTTAAGAGTCTTCTTAACGAGGGAGTTTTACTGTCGGGTCAGAAGCGCAGCTTATCACCGCCCGATAAAGACCGGGGAGGATAAGCCGCGTGTACCTGCACGGATCCGGGGGCAGCCCCCTGTCAGTGTAGTTTCAGACGAGGTCGGATGACGCGGTTGATACTGCCCACCAGCATCATCAGCCCGGTCTTGAAGTAGCCGTGCAGCGCCACCTGATGCATACGATACAGCGAAATATAGACGACGCGCGCGATGCGCCCTTCTACCATCATTGAGCCCCGCATCAGGTTGCCCATCAGGCTACCAACGGTACTGAAACGAGACAGCGACACCAGAGACCCGTGATCTTTATAAACGTAAGGTTTCTGCGGTTGCCCTTTCATCTCAGCCAGAATATTGGCCAGCACGCGGGAGGCCATCTGATGCGCAGACTGGGCTCGCGGCGGCACGAAACCACCCGACGGCAGCGCACAGGAGGCGCAGTCACCGATGGCGTAAATATTCGGGTCTCGGGTGGTCTGCAGCGTCGGTTCCACCACCAGCTGGTTAATACGGTTGGTTTCCAGACCGCCCAGATCTTTCATAAAGTCAGGGGCTTTTATCCCCGCCGCCCAGACCATCAGATCAGCATCAATAAACTCACCCGATTTGGTGTTCAGGCCATTTTTATCCGCGCTGGTGACCATTGTCTGGGTCAGGACGCGTACGCCAAGCTTGGTCAGCTCACTGTGGGCCGCGCTGGAGATACGCGGCGGCAGGACCGGGAGAATGCGCTCTCCGGCTTCCACCAGCGTGACGTTCAGCGCCTGGCTGTCGAGCCCTTTATAACCATAGCTGTGCAGCTGCTTCACCGCGTTATGCAGCTCGGCGGACAGCTCCACGCCGGTAGCTCCCCCGCCGACAATGGCAATATTGACCTTAGCCTGCGGTTCCTCGCTGGCAGAAAACTTCAGGAACAGGTTCAGCATCTCGTTATGGAAGCGGCGTGCCTGGTGCGGGTTATCCAGGAAGATGCAGTTCTCTTTCACCCCGGGGGTACCGAAGTCGTTAGAAGTGCTCCCCAGCGCCATGACCAGCGTGTCATAGGCCAGTTCACGCTGTGGCACCAGCAATTCACCCTGCGCATCGCGAATTTCGGCCAGTTGCAGACGGTTATTTTCGCGGTCGAGATCGGTCAGCGTCCCCAGCTGGAAGCTGAAGCCATGCTTGTGTGCATGGGCCAGGTAACTCAGGCCATCGATGCCTTCATCGAGTGAGCCGGTGGCCACTTCATGTAACAACGGTTTCCACAGGTGGCTGTGATTACGATCCACCAGAGTGATGTGGGCTTTTTTCTTACGGCCAAGTTTATGTCCCAGCTGGGTAGCCAGTTCAAGCCCCCCGGCCCCCCCGCCAATGATAACAATTTTTTTCATAGGTGTTGTCAAACGACCCTCTCTAAAAGTGAACCAATCGTTAATTAAAAGTTAAATAAATAACCTTAATTAACATAGGGTTGGCGATATTAATTCGCGAGCTGGGGTCAGAATAGCACGAGGGAATTCATCTGTTATAAGAAAATTGATCTTGGTCAATTTTATTGGCAAAACTAAGAATATTACGAATAAAGACCCTGCCACCCGCCCGCCTTTTAGCGGGCGTGATGCAGCTTAATTACAGAGGAAGAGGCTGTTTAACCTAACGATTTAAAAGCTTTAATACGGGGAAGGTGGTGAGAGATGTTGCTGAACTTATGCCCTTCCACTTCATCCCAGACCAGTTCATAAAAGGGCTGTAACCCGGCGGCACTGCGCTGATTATCCAGGACGTCATCATGGCGGGAGAGAAAAGTCAGGCAGCGGTCACGATTTTTCTCACGAAAGTTACCCACGCATTTGGTGGCGATATCGGCATACTCTTCCGGGCGATCGATCCTGCCCTGCATCACTTCCTGCGGCCACAGGTTGGGATTAAACATCACCTGCCGGACATCACAGAGAAAGCCGATTCGTTCAGCCCAGTAGCCCCCGAGACCCACGCCGCAGATCAGCGGCCGCTCGTCATCGCTCTGCTGCAACATCTTGTAAGCTTCTTTCAGCAGGTGCTGCATATCGTGCTTCGGATGCCGGGTGCTGTAACTCAGCAACCGGACATCCGGATCGATAAACTGCAGCTGCAGGACTTTCTCATGGTTGCCCGGGCTGTTTGAATCAAAACCGTGCAGATAAATAATCATGCTCATCCTCACCGTTGTTGCGCCGCGGGCCGCCTTCGATCAGAGGCCCGACGCCGCTTTGTGGTCCAGCCAGCGTTCCTGCAGCTGGCTCAGTGTGGCACTGGTCTCTTTCCAGCGCGACGAGTCCCGCAGTTGCTGACGGGTAAACGAACCCTGATGGTAAAGCTGCGTCACTCTTTCAGCATTGATCGGCGACAGGTTATCCAGCACGCTCACCGCCCCCTGACGATTATTACAGACCAGGATCATGTCACAGCCGGCATCCAGCGCAGCCTGACCGCGCTCAGCATAGCTGCCCATGATCGCTGCCCCCTCCATCGACAAATCGTCAGAGAAAATGACGCCGTCAAACCCCAGCTCCTGACGCAGCACCGTTTTCAGCCAGTGTGATGAACCGCTGGCCGGACGCGGATCCACCTCAGTATAGATAACATGGGCAGGCATAATGGCATCCAGTGCCTGTTCGGCAATCAGCTGCTGAAAGATCGGCATATCATGCCGGCGGATCTCCGCTTCGCTGCGCGTATCGCGGGGCGTTTCCTTATGAGAATCGGCACTGACTGCACCATGCCCGGGGAAGTGCTTCCCGGTGGTTTTCATCCCCGCCTCGTGCATACCGCGAATAAAGCTGCGTGCCATTTGCACAGCAATAGCCGGATCTTCATGGAAGGAACGTTCACCAATGGCCGCGCTGCCGTGGCCAATGTCCAGCACCGGGGCGAAGCTGATATCGATATCCATCGCAATCATCTCAGACGCCATCAGCCAGCCTGCCTGCTGCGCCAGAGATTCAGCCTCTGCGCCCTGATGCAGCGCCGCAAACGCCTGCATGGCGGGCAGACGGGTAAAGCCGTCGCGGAAGCGCTGTACGCGCCCCCCTTCCTGATCCACGGCCACCACCAGACGGTGGCGTGACGCCGCACGGATTTGCCGTACCAGCTCCCGCAGCTGCGCCGGATCGTGGTAGTTACGGCTGAACAGGATCAGCCCGCCCACCAGCGGATGTTGTAAAATTTCACGCTCTTCCGCATCCAGCTCGTAGCCCTGCACGTCTAACATTACCGGTCCCACACTTCACCTCTTACCTGATGATATGCGCTGCCAGCCTGCGGCTGCCAGCGTCTGAAAATGTTGTTCACCACTCTGCTGCCAGCGCAGTTCGTACCAGCTGGTCGCCAGCAGTGCCAGCCACGGCTGCCAGCGGTTAACCTGACGCCGTAGCGTATCCTCATCCCAGTGCTGGCGGCTGGCGTAACGGGCGATCAGGCGCTGCTGTTGTAACGCATTCAATCCGTTACCCATCGCGATCGCCGCCAGCTCCAGCGCGGTATCCCCGTCCCCGGCATACTCCCAGTCAATCAGCCGCAGCCGATCGCCTTCGGCAATCAGGTTACCGCTGTGAATATCCATATGCAGTACGCCGGTGCGCAACGCCTTCGGTTCGCCCTCGCGCTGACAGCGTTTCAGCGCCCGCAGCCAGTGGATCTGCCGCCGGGCGGGGACGCTGCGCTGCCAGTAGTCCTCAAGCAGCGGCAGCAGCCGCAGCGGATAGCCCGTCAATGGCTGACAATGAAGACGCGCCACCTCATCCACCACGCGATCCTGCCAGCGGTCCCACTCACCGGCGGACAGCACCTTTCCGGGCTGCCAGGCCAGCAGCAGCCAGTGCCTGTTGCATCCGTAAACGCGGGGCACCAGCCCACCGGGGGCCAGCCGTCGCAGCAGACGATACTCACGCTGGCGGTTAACGCCAGGCATCGTGAGCGCCCCTGCCGCCTGTCGTGCCAGCAGCTGCACCTCTCCCAGCGAGACCCGGACGCTGTAGCCGCTCAAGCCGGCCAGAGGAGAAAAAGAAGCGGCGGCTTGCGCCGCCGGAAAATGTTGCGTGATCAGCCGTTCAAGGGCCCGATCAGTGCAGGACTGCACCGCTGCCCGACCAGATAATTTCACCGGTCTGCACCAGCATCAGCTGCATTTGCAGCGTCGGTGATTTCACATCCCCTTTCGCATTGCTGTAAAGCACATACTGAGCGCCGACGTAGCGGGCCAGACCGATAGCTTTACTGCGCGAAACCAGGCTGTCTTCCGCCGACAGGCCCAGGGTTTGCTTTGCTACCGCCATCTGCTGCGGCGTCACCAGGGTAAACTGACTGTTTCCCTGCAGTGCGCCCTGCAGCGCGGCCGTGGCCTTCGCACTTTGCAGGCTGCCGTTGGTGCTGTTTTTTACGTTGTCCACCAGCAGCACGCTACCCGGCGTAATACCTTCAGCTTTCAGCATCTGCGCCACCAGCGGTGACACGCTGGCAGGCCAGTTCAGCGTCTGCATTTTTGGCGGCTGCGGCACCGTCTGCCCTGGTTCAGGCTGAGGCTGCTCCGGCACGGTGATCGGCGGCTGAACCGGCTCAACTGGCGCGGGCTGCTGCGGCTCCGGCTGCCGGGTCAGACAGCCGGTAAGAAACAGCGCCAGCATCAGCACGCCTGAAAGTTTAATCATATTGCTGTTCACGCGATAACTCCTTACAGATACAGATAGAGACGAACTTTGCTTGCCGTCAGATTACCGGTTTGTGATGAAATTTCGGCTTTACCGTGGGCAGGTACCGTCAGGGTTCGCGGTCGTTCAAACGGTATAATCTCCAGACCCTTTTCATCATACCAGTAGAAACGGTAGGAGACCTGGACCGGTTTTTCCTGCTGATTAAATAACACCGCTGACGCGCGCTGCTGCCCTTCTGTTTCCCGAATGGTCGGTTCATCGGTGGTGATCCCGGCGGACAGGACCGAAGACTCCATGATCAGTGACTGCGACGTATTGATCGTCGTCCGATCGCTGCTGCAGCCCGCTAAGGCTGTCAGCAACGTTAAAGCCGTTAAGCTTGCCCGCATAGCGTCATTTCTCTGTCATTGGCATTACGATGCCAGCATAGGGCCTAAAGGTCGGCCACCGACGAGATGCAGGTGGATGTGATAAACCTCCTGACCGCCATGTTTATTACAGTTCATGATCAGGCGGTAGCCGTCTTCGGCGATCCCTTCCTCTTTGGCGATTTTCGCCGCCACGGTGATCATCCGCCCCAGCGCCGCCTCGTGACCGGCCACCGCATCGTTTGCTGTCGCAATTAGCAGGTTGGGCACGATGAGGATGTGCGTGGGTGCCTGAGGGGCGATATCGCGAAACGCAGTGACCAGCTCATCCTGATAGACGATATTGGCCGGGATTTCACGGCGAATGATTTTACTGAAAATCGTTTCTTCAGCCATGCTATCTGTCCTTATGATCTTGCTATTCAAGTTAACGCAGTATGAGCGAGAAAATCGTTTTCTTTCAACCTGCAACTGACTTTTCTTTCTCCGACCGCGCGCGTTTACGCCATTTTTTCTGCCGGTCTGCCTTCCGGCGGCGCATTTATGTGCGCCACACCTAAAAATGAACCCTAAAACCTATAAAAACGAAACGCTGTTTTATAAATTTAGATATCGGGCATCCTGATAGCGGGAATTTTGCCACCGGATGCTCCGCTGCGGCAAAAATGACAAGGTTCAGCCACGACTAACGCTCTATTTTTTCAGCATCCGCCTGAGTTGTCCGGAACATGTGGTTCATTCCACCCCACAGCACAAGGAGTTTCCTGATGCGTACCCGTAAGATCGGACTGGCAAATTATCTTGCCTACGGCTCCGGTGATTTTCTTGGCGCCGGTACCACCGCGCTGACTGCCGCCTGGCTGCTCTATTTCTACACCACCTTCTGCGGCCTGACGCCGATTGAAGCAACCTTTATCTTTGCCCTTGCCCGGGTGCTGGATGCCATTATCAGCCCGCTGATGGGGTTTCTTACCGACAACTTTGGCAGCACGCGGCTGGGTAAGCGCTTTGGCCGCCGTAAGTTCTTTATCCTACTGGGTATCCCCGCTGTGTTTAGCTACAGCCTGATGTGGGTCGGCGATATGAGCTACCTGTGGTATCTGCTGACCTATCTGGCGTTCGACATCGTCTATACCATGGTGCTGGTGCCGTACGAAACGCTGGTCCCGGAAATGACCGACGATTTTAAGCAGAAAACCCGCTTCTCCGGTGCCCGCATTGCCCTTGCCCAGCTTTCGGCCATTCTTGCCGCCTTTCTGCCGGGCATTCTGCTGGGCATTTTTGGTAAGGACAATGCGGTATCGTTCTTCTATTCCAGCCTGGTATTTTCGACTCTGTGTGCCATTGTCCTGACCCTGGTGTGGTTCTTTACCTGGGAACGTCCGGCCGATGCCCTGTCGGAAGAGTCGAAGCGCGCTGAGGCCGAGCGAAAACAGCTGACGTTAGGCCAGAGCCTGAAACGCCTCTACGTTGAACTGGCCTCCACCCTGCGCATCCGTATTTTCCGCCAGCATCTCGGCATGTACCTCGGCGGCTATATTGCTCAGGACGTGTTTAACGCAGTCTTTACCTGGTATGTGGTCTTTGTGCTGATGCAGAGTGCCCAGCTGGCCTCGAATCTGATGGGGACCATGGCCGTGCTGCAGTTTATTGCGGTGATTGGCATGATCCCACTGTGCATCCGCATCGGGCCCGCCCCGGCCTATCGCCTGGTGGTGGTACTGTTTGCCGCCAGCGCCCTCTCTTACTGCCTGCTGTGGTATGCAGGGATGAGCAACAATCTGGCGCTGCTGGTGCTGATCTCAGCGGTCGCTGGCCTGGGACGTGGCGGTATTAACTATGTCCCCTGGAATATTTATACCTACATTGCGGATGTTGATGAAGCGATCACTGGCCAGCGCCGCGAAGGGATCTTTGCCGGGATCATGACGCTGACGCGCAAAGCCTCTCAGGCTGGTGCGGTGATGCTCGTGGGGATCGTTCTGCAACTCTCCGGCTTTGTTTCTGGCCGCGCAGAGCAGTTGCCGCAGGTCGGCCATACCATTGTGTGGATCCTCAGCCTCGGGACCCTGGCGATGCTGACGTTTGGCTTTATCATCTCCCTGCGCTTTAAGCTCAACCTCACCACTCATCAGATCCTGCGGGAAGAGACCATCAGGATGCGCGAGGCCGATGGCACGGTGCCGCAGCAGCTGACACCGCGGGCACGTTCCGTCGTGGAAACGCTGACGGGCATGCCTTACGAAAATCTCTGGGGTAACAACAATATTGGTTACCTCAATCGTCATAAACCTCAGGCGGCTGCGCTCACCGAGACACGCGCCGTTTTCCCCGCTATCCGACCTCAGGAGCACCAAGATGACAGTTTATCCGGTTAAGCACAGTGCGCTGCTACGCCAGCCCGACTTTCTGCTGCCACGCGCCGCGCTACAGCAGTTAATTACCCGCCTCAGCGACAATCTGGTCGGCATTACCGATGAAAGCGGTGAGTTTCTGCTGCGCCTGGATGATGGCCGGGTGATTGATACCAAAGGCTGGGCGGGCTGGGAGTGGACGCACGGCATCGGGCTGTACGGGATGTACCACTATTATCAGCAGACCGGCGACAGGCTAACGTTACAGCGCATTGATGACTGGTTCCGCACGCGACTGCAGGAGGGAACGCCAACGAAAAATGTGAATACGGTCTGTCCGTTTCTGACGCTGGCCTGTCGCTATGAAGAAACCGGCGACCCGACGCTGCGCCCGGTGCTGGAGCGCTGGGCAGAGTGGGTGATGTATGAGATGCCGCGTACCGAGCACAATGGCATTCAGCATCTGGTTTATAACAGTGAAAACCACCAGCAGATGTGGGACGACACGCTGATGATGAGCGTGATGCCGCTGGCCAAAATCGGTCAGTTGCTCAACCGGCCGGAATTTGTCGAAGAAGCCACTTACCAGTTCCTGCTGCATACCCAGTATCTGATGGATCGTCAGACCGGACTGTGGTTCCACGGCTGGACGTTTGATGGTCATCATAACTTCGCCAATGCGCGCTGGGCGCGCGGTAACAGCTGGCTGACCATTGCCATTCCGGATTTTATTGAGCTGATGAACTGGCCGGAGCAGCACGCCACCCGCCGTTATCTGTTACAGGTGCTGGAAAGCCAGGTGAAAGCGCTGGCGGCGTGTCAGCATGAAAGCGGGCTGTGGCACACGCTGCTGGACGACCGCGACGCCTACCTTGAAGCCTCGGCCACGGCTGGCTTCGCCTACGGCATCCTGAAAGCCGTTCGCAAGCGCTACCTCTCCCGGGACTATTATCCGGTAGCAGAAAAAGCGCTGAAGGGCGTGATGGCACATATCAATGAGGACGGGGAATTAACCCAGGTTTCTTTCGGCACCGCCATGGGCAGCGACCTGGAATACTACCGCCAGATACCGCTGACCTCGATGCCCTATGGCCAGGCGATGGCGCTGCTGTGCCTGACAGAGTATCTGCGGGTCTATCTCTGAGGCATAAAAAAAGGGGCGCCTGCGCGCCCCTCCTTCGTGATGCTCATTCGTCATGCATTACGCATTACGCATGTAGTCATCCATATCGGTTTTCAGGTTATCGGACTTGGTGCCAAAAATAGCCTGAACGCCAGATCCTGCCACGACAACGCCTGCCGCACCCAGTTTCTTCAGTCCCGCCTGGTCAACTTTGCTCACATCCGCCACGCTGACGCGCAGACGAGTGATACAGGCATCCAGGTTAGTGATGTTTTCTTTACCACCGAACGCGGCCACCAGATTAGCCGCCATTTCACTGGCATTACCGGTCGTCTGCTCGCTGGTCGCGTCTTCACGGCCCGGGGTTTTCAGATCCAGTTTAGCAATCAGCACGCGGAAGATGGTGTAGTAAACCAGACCGTAAATGATCCCTACAATCGGGAACAGCCAGATTTTGCTGCTGTTACCGCTCAGGACGATAAAGTCGATCAGACCATGCGAGAAGCTGGTACCGTCGCGCATCCCTAACAGGATACAGATAGGGAACGCCAGGCCTGCCAGAATCGCGTGAATCGCATACAGGATCGGTGCCACAAACATGAACGAGAATTCAATGGGTTCGGTGATACCGGTCAGGAATGACGTCAACGCTGCGGAGATCATGATCCCGCCAACTTTGGCACGGTTTTCAGGTTTTGCTGAATGCCAGATAGCAATGGCTGCGGCTGGCAGACCGTACATTTTGAACAGGAAGCCGCCAGACAGTTTACCTGCCGTCGGGTCACCCGCCATATAGCGTGGGATATCACCGTGGAATACCTGACCCGCCGCATTGGTGAACTCACCAATCTGCATCTGGAAAGGAACGTTCCAGATATGGTGCAGGCCGAATGGCACCAGCGAACGCTCAACCACCCCGTAGATACCAAAAGCGACTACCGGGTTCTGATAGGCCGCCCACTGTGAGAACTCCTGAATCGCGGTACCAATCGGCGGCCAGACAAAGGAGAGTGCCACACCGAGGAAAATGGCGGTGAAGCCTGAAATGATGGGGACAAAACGTTTCCCGGCGAAGAAGCCCAGATACTCGGGCAGCTTGATACGGTAGAAGCGGTTAAACATATAGGCTGCGATGGAACCGGCAATAATGCCGCCCAGAACCCCGGTGTCAGCCAGGTGCTTCGCCGCAATTTCTTCGGCTGGCAGATGTAATACCAGCGGTGCCACGACTGCCATGGTTTTTACCATGATGCCGTAAGCTACCACGGCGGCCAACGCCGACACACCGTCGTTATTGGTAAAGCCCAGAGCCACACCGATCGCGAAGATCAGCGGCATGTTGGCGAACACCGACCCACCGGCTTCCGCCATCACATGTGAAACGACCGCTGGCAGCCAGTCGAAGTTGGCAGAACCAACGCCCAGCAGGATCCCCGCGATCGGCAGGACCGATACGGGCAACATCAGCGATTTACCGACCTTTTGCAGGTTCGCAAATGCATTTTTGAACATAGTGTAAAGCTCCTGAGTATGAGTGCTTTTCTTCGCGCTGTGCGCGTTGCAAGAGGGGGAGGTTCCTCTTACGGGTGGGGCAATTTATATGCCCTCGGTATTTATTACGAAGAGTAAAATAAATCCGTTCAAATTTGTTTGATGGCTATCACGTTTCGTTGAACGCGCACCATTTCCTGAGAAAAAGCGGCTCTGAATGGCCCCTTTTTTGCTCAAAAAAAAGGCAGAACCCGTTTTCATGGCGCTGCACTTTACGACTTTTAGCTATTAATTACGAGCTCTAAAAGAAATCCTGCGCGGTGAGTCAGTCCGTCAGACGTGACATCGGTACGTGGAACAGGCGGGAAAAGTTTTCCGTCGTCACCTGCGCCATCTGCTCAATGCTCACCCCTTTGACCACCGCCATATATTCCGCCACGTCGCGGGTATAAGCAGGCTGATTTTCTTTACCACGATGCGGTACCGGGGCCAGATACGGCGAGTCGGTTTCCACCAGCATGCGATCGAGCGGGACATAGCGCGCCGCTTCACGGATCTGCTCTGCATTACGGAACGTGGCAATTCCGGAGAACGAAATATAGAACCCCATATCCAGCAGCTTTTCCGCTGTCTGACGGTCTTCCGTAAAACAGTGCAGTACGCCGCCGCACTCTTCTGCTTTCTCTTCCTGCAGAATGGCCAGCGTGTCCTCACGGGCATCGCGGGTATGCACGATCACCGGTTTGTTCAGATCGCGGCCCACGCGAATATGTTCACGGAATGACGCCTGCTGGCGGGCCATCGTCTCCTTCTGATAGAAATAATCCAACCCGGTCTCCCCCATCGCGACAACGCGCGGGTGAGCAGCCAGCTCGCGCAGCTCCGCAAAGTCGTACGCCTCTTCCTGATTCAGAGGATGCACGCCGCAGGAGTAGGCCACACGGTCACGCTCACCGATCAGCTCAACCATTGCCTTGTAGCCCGGCAGGGTTGTGGCTACCGCCAGCATAAATTTCACATCACGCGCGGCCGCTTTTGCCAGCACATCGGACACGTCCTGATGCAGGGTTTCGTAGTTCAGGCCATCAAGATGGCAGTGTGAATCAACTAAAAACATAATGTACTCTCTAAAGCGGTGAAGCGGCTGAAGCCGGTTTAATCATTATTTCCCAGCTCAACAGCTGTTCAGTCAGTAACAGTTCGCGGTTAACGGCGACAACCGTTAACAGGCGGTCACGGCAAATCATCCATTGCCGCAGGCTGGCATCGAGCGCACTGGCGGGAAGCATCCCGGCGATATGCATCACTTCACTCTGGCGATCAACATTGGTGATAAAGGAGGCACCGCCCTGTTGCCATTTCACCGCATCCACCAGTAATGAACAGAGCCAGCCTATGCGCTGCGCGACATTATCGTGGTGCAGCACCGGGAGCAGACTCAGCATATCGCCCTGCAGGGCAGCAGGCAGCGCCTGACAAAGCAGATCGCGCTGATGCCAGGTTTTTTCTTCCAGCAGCGTTAGCGCTGCCGCCGGCGCACCCGCCGACAGACGCAGCGCGGCAGCCCGTTCGTTCACCCCGGCAGGGCACTGTTTCTGTAACCATTGCAGGCTCTGCGCTTCATCCGGCGGTGCCAGATGCCACAGCAGACAGCGGCTGCGCAGCGTGGGTAGCAGCCGGGAGGGCTCACGGCTGCTGAGTAAAAACCAGGTATTCTTCGGCGGCTCCTCCAGGGTCTTCAGAAGGGCATTGGCTGCGGCCTCCGTCAGTTGCCCGGCATCCGGCAACCAGACCACCTTTGCCCCACCCTGCTGGGCGTGATGATACAGCTTCTCGGTCACGCCACGAATAGCATCAACCCCGAGAGAACTCTTGCCCTTTTCCGCCTCCAGGCGATACCAGTCAGGGTGCGTTCCAGCCAGCATCAGCTGGCAGGCATGGCATTCCCCGCAGCTTTTCAGCCCCTCCGGACGCCTGCACATCAGCCAGCGGCTGATCCCCCAGACCAGCGCGTCATCGCCCATTCCCGCAAGGGCCTGTATCAGCAGTGCATGATGGCCACGCTGCTGTTGATGCTGACTGAGGATCTGTCGGTAGCTGTGATTCAGCCACGGATACCAGTTCATTGCTGTTCCTGTAACCACTGGCCAAGCGTCTGCTGCAGTGAGGCTGTCACCTGGGCCAGCGGCTGCGTGGCATCCACCGTTTTAATGCGGGGGTCGGCCGCGGCGAGTTGCAGATAGCGATCGCGGGTGCGGGTAAAGAAATTCAGGGACTCCTGTTCAATACGATCGAGTGCCCCGCGCGCCCTCGCGCGCTGCAGGCCAATCTCCGGCGTCACATCCAGATACAGCGTCAAATCCGGGGCGAAATCGCCCAGCACCGCCTGCTTCAGGCTGTTCATCAGCCCGGTATCCATCTGCCGCCCGCCGCCCTGATAGGCCTGCGAAGAGAGATCGTGGCGGTCACCCACCACCCAGGCACCCCGCGCCAGTGCGGGTTTGATGACGTTCTCCACCAGTTGAACGCGTGCGGCATACAGCATCAGCAGTTCGGCGCGATCGGTAACCGGTTCATCACTGATCCCCTGCTTGATCAGCTCACGCAGTTTTTCCGCGAGCGGAGTACCGCCGGGTTCGCGGGTGAAAACAATGTCGTTAATGCCATGGCGCTGAAGTTCGCTGACTACCGCATCACGGGCGGTGGTTTTCCCTGCGCCTTCCAGACCTTCAATAACGATAAATTTACTGTTCATTTTTTTCCTTCATCGCCAGGCGATAGACCTGCACGGCTTTATTATGGCTGGCCAGATTAGTGGTAAAGGTATGTCCCCCTTTCCCATCGGCCACAAAATAGAGGAAGTTGGTCTTATCGGGATGTGCAGCGGCAGCCAGCGAGGCTTTACCCGGCATGGCGATTGGACCCGGCGGCAGTCCGTTGATGGTATAGGTATTATACGGCGTCGGCGTTTCCAGATCTTTACGCGTCAGGGTGCCCTTGTAGCTTTCACCCATGCCATAGATAACGGTCGGATCGGTTTGCAGACGCATTCCAAGGCGCAGCCGGTTGATAAAGACCGAGGCAACACGGGTGCGTTCGGCGCTGACAGCCGTCTCTTTTTCAATGATCGAGGCCATAGTCAGCATATCATTTTTACTTTTATACGGCAGGTTATCCATTTTTCCCTGCCACTCGCTGTCCACCAGACTGACCATGCGGTCGTGGGCGCGTTTCAGCAGCGCGACGTCGGTGGTGTTCGCCGTGTAGAGATAGGTATCAGGGTAGAACCAGCCTTCGACCTCCGCCTGTTCCCCTTCCAGCTTTAGCGCTGATGCCACGCTGGCCAGTTTGTCATCTGGCAGGGTGTGTTTAATATAGGGCGCCTTACGCAGCTGGCTCAGCCACTCCTGCATCCGCGTCCCCTCCACGAAGCGCAGTGGGAATTGCGCCTCCTTTCCACTCGCCAGCAGGGCCAGCATCTCGCGAACGGTCATCTCCGGAGTAAAGCGGTAGGTCCCGGCTTTAAATTTTGCCAGATCGGGCTCCAGTTTCAGCAGTACGCCAAACCACGGGCCCGGTTGCACTATATGCTTCGACTCAAGCTGAGCTTCCAGCACCACGCGGCCTGATCCCGCCGGCAGGGTGAATATCGTTTCCCTGTCCACAGTTAACCGGGAATCGGCAAACTGGCGCGTCTGCCAGTAGCCATAAGCCACCGCCAGCAGCACGACGGCCAGTAGCACCACAATAATCTTTCGGAGTGTAGTCATAACGATCCCGCGTCATTCAAAAGGGTGGTTGAGCAGATTAAACAGCTGCCGGGAGGAGTAACACCACTCCTCAGCCTGGTAAACTGGCAGGACGGGCATCAGGGCATTGGTGATCAGCACTTCTTCTGCAGCGGCCAGCACGTCTATTTTTACGCGCACTTCTTTCAACGTAAAGCCCAGTTGAACGACCTGCTGCATAACCCGCTGACGCTGAATACCGTTCACCCCGGATGCACTGAGATCGGGGGTAAACACCTGATTTCCCGTGCGCCAGAATAAATTAGCCGCACAGCATTCCACCAGCATGGCGTCACTGTCAAGCACCAGTGCCTCATCGGCGGTAGTCTGCTCAAGCTCTGTACGGATCAAGACCTGTTCAAGGCGATTAAGATGTTTGATACCGGCAAGGTGCGGGTTTTTACCCAACCTGACGCTGCTGAGCGCCAGCCTGACGCCGCGCTCGCGCAGCACATGATAGTGTGCCGGGTAATCAGCAAGAGAAATCACCCGCGTGGGCTGGCAGCATCCCGCCGTGCTGTAGCCGCGCCCTCCGCTGCCGCGCGTCAGGATCACTTTCAGCACACCATCATCCCGGGTGGCCGCCGCGCCGATCATTTCACTTTCCAGCCGCTGCCAGTCTACATCGCCGATCTTCAGTCGTTCACAGCCCTGCTGTAAACGCGAAAGATGGGCTTCAGTCCGCTGGATCTTGCCCTGATGGATACGGGCCGTTGTGAAACAACCATCACCAAACTGCACTGCGCGGTCGCGGGCTGCAATACTGTCCCGCCGTTCACCGTTGACCCAAACCATGATCGCTCTCCGTTATCGTCCTCTGCCAAGACTACCTGCCAATCCCGCCAGAATCATCTGATTGTCTCATCCAACTCACCATAAAAAAAAGGCCCGCACGGTGCGGGCCTTTCAGTCGGTCGAGCAAACTCAGATCTTACGGAAAATCAGCGACCCGTTGGTGCCGCCGAAGCCGAAGGAGTTACACAGCGTGTACTCCAGACCTTTGGTCTGACGTGCCGTATGCGGAACGAAATCCAGGTCACAGCCTTCATCCGGGTTATCCAGATTGATGGTCGGAGGGACCACCTGGTCACGCAGAGCAAGAATGGAGAAGATCGACTCTATCGCGCCCGCCGCCCCTAACAGGTGACCGGTCATGGATTTCGTCGAGCTGACCATCACGCTGTTAGCGCTGGCACCAAAGACCGATTTCACGGCCTGGGTCTCCGCTTTATCACCGGCCGGCGTTGAGGTGCCGTGTGCGTTGATATAGCCGATTAGCTCCGGAGAGAGTTGCGCATCTTTCAGCGCGTTCACCATCGCCAGGGCCGCGCCTGCACCGTTTTCCGGCGGCGAAGTCATGTGATAAGCATCGCTGCTCATGCCAAAACCAACGATTTCCGCGTAGATTTTTGCACCGCGTTTTTTCGCATGCTCATACTCTTCCAGCACCACCAGGCCTGCACCGTCACCCAGTACAAAGCCGTCACGATCTTTGTCCCAGGGACGGCTTGCCGCCTGTGGGTTGTCGTTGCGGGTTGAAAGCGCACGTGCCGCACCAAAGCCACCCACACCCAGCGGGGTACTGGCTTTTTCAGCACCACCGGCCAGCATGACATCGGCATCGTTATACGCAATGATACGCGCAGCATGACCAATGTTATGCACGCCAGAAGTACAGGCAGTGGCGATGGAGATACTTGGGCCTTTCATGCCAAACATGATCGTCAGGTGACCTGCAATCATGTTAACAATGGTCGACGGAACAAAGAACGGGCTGATTTTACGTGGGCCACCGTTCACCAGTGAGGTGTGGTTTTCTTCGATCAGTCCAAGACCGCCAATGCCGGAGCCAATAGCGGCCCCAATACGGTCAGCGTTCTCTTCGGTGATTTCCAGGCCGGAATCCTGCATGGCCTGAATGCCAGCGACAATCCCATATTGGATGAACGCGTCCATCTTGCGCTGATCTTTGCGCGAGATGAATTCATCACAATCAAAATCTTTTACTAAGCCAGCAAAACGCGTTGCGTAGGCACTAGTATCAAAATGGTCGATGAGGCTGATGCCACTCTGACCGGCAACAAGAGCATTCCAGGTGGACTCTACGGTATTGCCGACAGGAGACAACATGCCAAGACCAGTCACAACTACACGACGCTTAGACACGTTCGTCCTCCAGGGAGGGAAAAGTTGACACTGTGTGGGACGTTCAGAAAAAACTCAGGCGGTCGAATGACCGCCTGGAGATGCTCACTTATGCCTGGTGACCATTGATGTAATCAATAGCAGCCTGAACGGTAGTGATTTTCTCAGCTTCTTCGTCCGGAATCTCGGTGTCGAACTCTTCTTCCAGAGCCATTACCAGCTCAACGGTATCAAGAGAATCAGCGCCCAGATCTTCTACAAAAGAGGCAGTATTAACAACTTCTTCCTGCTTAACGCCCAGCTGCTCGCCAATGATTTTCTTAACGCGTTCTTCGATAGTGCTCATACTATTAAATTTCCTATCAAAACTCGCTTTCGCGATGGTTTTCGTAGTGTATAAAATGTTGAAAAAGATGCAACTAAATCCCGGCTGGTCCAACCACGATTTTACGCTATTTTGCGGCCTTAACCCCAAATAACGCAAATATTTTTCGTGATTTTCAGACCATGTACATTCCGCCATTGACGTGCAGCGTCTCACCAGTGATGTACGCTGCCTCGTCAGAGGCTAAAAATGCAACGGCATTGGCGATTTCCTGCGCGCCGCCGAGGCGACCTGCAGGGACTTCCGCCAGAATGCCCGCACGCTGATCTTCGCTCAGTGCACGCGTCATGTCGGTTTCAATAAAACCAGGTGCCACGACGTTAACAGTAATGCCACGGGACGCGATTTCGCGCGCCAGTGACTTGCTAAAGCCAATCAAACCCGCTTTTGCTGCCGCGTAGTTTGCCTGACCCGCATTACCCATTGTTCCAACGACGGAGCCAATGGTAATAATTCGACCCGCGCGTTTTTTCATCATGGCACGCATTACCGCTTTTGACAGACGGAATACTGAAGTCAGATTGGTGTCCAGGATATCCTGCCACTCGTCATCCTTCATGCGCATCAGAAGATTATCACGCGTGATGCCTGCATTATTGACTAAAATGTCCACTTCGCCAAATTCGGCGCGAATATTTTCCAACACGCTCTCAATCGAAGCAGAATCGGTCACATTCAGCAGCAGGCCTTTACCGTTATCACCCAGATAGGTACTGATAGCGTCGGCACCGCTTTGGCTGGTTGCAGTTCCCACCACTTTGGCACCGCGTGCCACCAGGGTTTCTGCAATCGCACGGCCGATCCCACGGCTTGCACCGGTGACCAGCGCGATTTTACCTTCGAAGTTCATGTTTATCTCCGTGTTATTGTTCCAGCGCCGCTGACAGGCTGGCCTGGTCGTTTACCGCCGCCGCCGTCAGGGTGTCAACAATACGTTTCGTCAGGCCGGTCAACACTTTACCTGGACCCACTTCCAGCAGTGACGTCATGCCCTGCGCGGCCATAAATTCGACACAACCGGTCCAGCGTACCGGATTATACAGCTGACGCACCAGCGCACTGCGAATCGCTTCCGGTGATGTCTCGCACTTCACATCAACGTTATTGACCACCGGGAAGGCTGGGGCGCTGAACGTCAGTGCATCCAGCGCTGCGGCTAATTTGTCTGCGGCAGGCTTCATCAGCGCACAGTGTGACGGTACGCTGACAGGCAGCGGCAGTGCGCGCTTAGCGCCGGCGGCCTTACAGGCAGCACCCGCACGCTCAACAGCTTCTTTATTACCCGCAATCACTACCTGGCCCGGTGAGTTAAAGTTCACCGGCGAAACAACCTGCCCCTGAGCCGACTCTTCACAGGCTTTGGCGATGGACGCATCGTCCAGGCCAATAATAGCCTGCATGGCCCCCGTCCCTTCCGGAACGGCTTCCTGCATCAGTTTGCCGCGCAGTTCAACCAGCTTAATCGCATCAGTAAACGCAATGACACCTGCACAAACCAGCGCACTGTACTCACCCAGGCTGTGCCCTGCAAGCATTGACGGCGCTTTTCCGCCTTTTTCCTGCCAAACGCGGAAAATGGCAACAGAAGCAGCCAGCAAAGCAGGCTGAGTTTGCCATGTTTTGTTCAATTCTTCCGCAGGGCCCTGTTGCACCAGTTGCCAGAGATCGTAACCCAGTGCGTCCGAAGCTTCACGGAAGGTTTTCTCTACAATCGGGTTGGCTGCCGCCAGATCGGCCAGCATGCCTTGCGTTTGCGATCCCTGTCCCGGGAAGACCATTGCAAATTGCGTCATTGTGATTTCCTGTTAATTAAAAGCGAACCAGTGCAGAACCCCAGGTGAACCCGCCACCAAAAGCTTCCAGCAGAATTAACTGACCACGCTGAATACGGCCATCACGTACCGCTTCATCAAGGGCAGTCGGCACCGACGCGGCCGAGGTATTGCCATGACGATCGAGTGTCACCACCACTTTATCCATGTCCATGCCCAGTTTGCGGGCCGTGGCGCTGATAATACGCAGATTGGCCTGGTGCGGTACCAGCCAGTCGATCGACGAACGATCGAGCTTGTTGGCTTCCAGCGTCTCATCGACGATATGTGCCAGTTCAGTGACCGCGACCTTGAACACTTCGTTACCCGCCATGGTGACATACGCCGGCTGGTCCTGGTTTGCACGATCCTGATTCGGCAGCGTCAGCAGCTGGCCATAGCGTCCATCAGCGTGAAGATGCGTAGAGATAATCCCCTGCTCTTCGCTCGCCCCCAGCACAACAGCGCCTGCGCCATCACCAAACAGAATGATGGTACCGCGATCGTTCGGGTCAAGCATGCGGGCCAGCACATCTGCACCGATGACCAGGGCGTGTTTCACCGCACCGTTCTTGATGTACTGATCGGCCACGCTAAGTGCATAGGTAAACCCTGCACAAGCCGCCGCAAGATCGAATGCCGCCGCATCGTCAATCTCCAGCATCTGCTGGATCATGCAGGCTGAACTGGGGAAGGCATGGCTGGAGGAGGTTGTTGCCACCACGATTAAACCGATATCATTTTTATCGATACCGGCCATTTCCAGCGCGCGCTCAGCGGCGTGGAAGCCCATGGTCGCCACGGTTTCATCCGGGCCTGCGATACGACGTTCACGAATGCCAGTACGGGTGACAATCCACTCGTCTGACGTTTCCACCATTTTTTCCAGATCGGCGTTAGTCCGCACCTGCTCGGGCAAATAGCTGCCCGTACCGATAATCTTCGTATACATGTACGCTCAGTCACTCTTAGGTAATACAGCTTGAAGGCGGGCAGCAATCCGCTCGGGAACTTGCCGCCGCACCGCCTGCTCTGCCTGTTGGATCGCTACCGTAAATGCGCGTTGATTCGCTGCACCGTGGCTCTTAATTACGGTACCGCGTAACCCTAACAGACAGGCGCCATTGTACTGGTCGGGGTTGAGATGGCCGAATTTCTTCGCCAGGCGCTTCTGGATCCAGCGCCCCAGTAACCTCAACCACCAGGCCTTCTTTTTACCTTCGCCCTGTGATTTCAACAGCGAAAGAAACATTCTTACCACGCCTTCCATCGTTTTCAACGTGACGTTGCCGACAAAGCCATCGCAAACAAGCACGTCTGTTTTACCGGTAAGAAGATCGTTGCCTTCAAGGTATCCAATATAGTTAAGTTCTGGCGTTGCGCGCAGAATCGCCGCGGCATCACGGATCGAACTTAACCCTTTGGTCTCTTCCTGACCAATATTTAACAATGCCACTCGTGGCCGCTGGATAGCTAAAACTTCTTCAGCCATCACCGCACCCATAACGGCAAATTGCACCAGCATCGCACTGTCTGAGTCAACGTTAGCACCCAGATCCAGTACCACGGTTTTACCCTGATGCTGATGCGGTAACACGGTCATTAACGCCGGGCGAACAATGCCGTCCAGCGGTTTTAATAATAATTTAGCCAGCCCCATCAGTGCGCCGGTATTGCCTGCGCTGATGCAGGCCTGCGCCTGCCCCTCTTTCACCTGCTCCAGCGCAATGCGCATGGAGGTTCCGCGACTGGCGCGGATCGCCTGTGAAGGCCTGGCATCACTGGCAATAACCGATTCGGCAGGAATGATCTGCAGACGCGCCCTGAGGGCAGAATCAGCTTTGGCAAGTAATGACGTGATGGTGTCGGGGTCACCGACCAGAAGGAGATGCAGATGCGGATTAGATTCCAGTGCCTGCAGTGATGCAGGCACTGTCACGCAGGGACCGAAGTCCCCGCCCATGGCATCTATCGCCAGGGTCAACCGTGTCAAAGTAGCGCCGCGAACCGCGGAATTACTTAACGATGACCTTGCGACCGCGGTAGTAACCATCCGCAGTGATGTGGTGACGCAGATGCGTTTCGCCAGAAACTTTATCTACGGAAAGTGCTGCTGTGGTCAGCGCATCGTGTGAACGACGCATGCCACGTTTGGAACGGGTTGGTTTATTCTGTTGTACGGCCATGGACCTTACTCCTATTACTTACGCTTTAAACTGGCTAATACGGCAAATGGATTTGGCTTTTCTGCCTCTGCAGGCAACTTGCCAAAGACCATGTCCGCCTCGGACACTTCACAGTGTTCAGAATCATGCACCGGAACGACAGGCAGGGCGAGAATGATTTCATCCTCCACCATTGCCAGCAGATCGGTTTCGCCAAACTCGTTGACGTTGATCGGCTCGTACGCTTCCGGCAGTGCTTCGGCCTGTTCGTCAGTGACGACCGGGCTGAAACAGTACGATACGTGGACGTGCTGTGGAAATGTCTTGTTGCAGCGTTGGCAGCACAGCGTCACAGAGACTTCGGCCGTACCTTTCAGTACTGCCAGACGCTGTTCGTCAATCGCGAACGACATGACACATTCTACATCACTGTCCACACTCACTACCGACTCAGCAATCCGCTCAACCTGTTCAGGGGTGTAAACACCCTGGTAGTCCAGGCGTTTTTGAGCGGTACGAGCCGCATCGAGAGTCAGGGGTAATTTTACCTTTTGCATAGGGCGCGCATATTAACTTTGTAACGACATAGAGTCAAAGAAAAAGGCCGTATTACGGCATCTTTCACCCATCATTCGCATCCAGTGCGGCGCATAGTTTAAAATGCCTGCCACTGATTCGCTATCTATTATGGAAAAAATAATGCGACAACTGGTATTAGCCTCAACGTCGGATTACCGAAAAGCTTTATTAGCCAAGCTGGAACTGCCCTTTATTACCGCTGCCCCCGAGGTCGATGAAACTCCACTGGCGAATGAAGATGCCACGCAGTTAGTGGTCAGACTGGCCGCCGCTAAAGCCCGGGCGCTGGCAGAACGTTATCCCGACCACCTGATTATCGGTTCCGATCAGGTCTGCGTAGTGGCCGGGAAAATTTGCGGGAAGCCGCATACCGAAACCCGGGCCCGGGAGCAACTGCGCGCCGCCAGCGGTCACAGCGTGGTGTTCTATACCGGCCTGGCACTCTGTGACAGCCGCGACGGCTCATTGCAGGTGGTGTGTGAACCCTTCAGCGTGGATTTCCGCACGCTGACCGAGGGCGAGATTGCCACTTACGTGAGTAAGGAGCAGCCGCTGAACTGTGCCGGAAGTTTTAAAAGTGAGGGGCTCGGCATTACGCTGTTCGACCGCCTGTCCGGACGTGACCCGAATACGCTGGTCGGTCTGCCGCTGATCGCCCTGTGCGATATGCTGCGGGCCGCAGGCGTGGATCCGCTGACGGCATTATAAGGAAGAAAAGGAACAGGACGGCCGGGGCCGTCCATAACGGCTTACAGCGGAAGCGTAGTTTTACGTAAAACCGCCAGGCAACGCTTCAGTTCGTCATCCAGCGGTGCCTCTACCCGCATCACTTCGCCCGTGCCGGGGTGGGTGAAACGCAACGCAGCGGCGTGGAGGAACAGGCGTTTAAGGCCGGTGCCTTTTAGCTGCTGGTCAAACTCCTCTTCACCGTAGCGGTCGTCAAAGGCGATAGGATGCCCGGCATGTAAGGTGTGTACGCGAATCTGATGCGTGCGTCCTGTCACCGGGCTGGCTTTGACCAGCGTTGCCACCGCATAGCGCTCTTCCACCTTAAACAGTGTTTCTGACGGTTTACCTTCACTGTTAACCTTGACGATACGTTCACCGCTTTGCAGGATATTTTTCAGTAAGGGAGCCCGCACGGCTTTCACATGTGAAGGCCACTGCCCGCGAACCAGAGCGAGGTAATCTTTCTGCATGCCCTTTTCTCGCAGCTGTTCATGCAGCGAACGCAGCGCAGATCGCTTCTTGGCCACCAGCAGAATACCGGAGGTGTCGCGATCCAGGCGGTGTACCAGCTCCAGGAAACGGGCATCGGGGCGCAGAGCACGTAATCCTTCAATCACCCCGAAGCTGAGGCCACTTCCTCCGTGCACGGCGGTGCCGGACGGTTTGTTCATCACCAGAATATGTTCGTCTTCAAAGACAATAGCCTGTTCCAGCGCAGCGACCTTCGCCAGCTTCGGTGACAGATTATCATCCTCACGTTCCGCGACCCGCACGGGGGGGATGCGCACCTCATCCCCGGCTTCCAGCTTATATTCCGGTTTGATGCGTTTCTTGTTCACCCGCACTTCGCCTTTACGCAAAATGCGATAAATCATACTTTTCGGCACCCCTTTAAGATGGGTACGCAAAAAGTTATCGATACGTTGTCCTGCCTCATCGGCAGAAATGGCAATAAAATGTACGGCTGGAGTATTGGTTTTCATGGTTGGCGATTCTAAATAGTGCGCTGTGATAGCGCCACCTCTTTTTCTGTGCTTAACTGACGGAGACGGTTACCGCAGGAAGTTGTGACCGGTTTTTAGACAATCTGCTGAAAAGCACTGCAATACGTTCTAAAAGCTGAGAGAAACTTCTCAACGCGGATAAAGTCACCTTGCGATCACCGCCTTAGCAATGGAATAATATCTCCGTTTTTTACGCTAAGACTTGTGAATGCAAGGGAATAGATAGCGTACACCCCTTTGATTTCGTGTTGCAGCGAGGCAGCAGGCGAAATAAACCCTGGAAACGGACATAAGTCGGTATCCGCGGCGAATAAGAGCAGCTAACAGGGCTGTGGCTCGGAAGATTAAGGGTGAGAAATTTTGCAGGATAGCGCATACACGCAGCAATGGCGTAAGACGTATTGTGCAATCAGGCATTTAGCGGGCTGCGGGTTGCAGCCTGGACGATAAAACGGGATTGGTTCACCTGGTATCCTTACTGGCGGTTCCCCCCACAAATGCGCTGTTTTTCCATATGTAAAACAGGCTACCGAGTATTTGCGCCCCTTTAGCTGCTGACAACCGGGAGGTTGACGGCTTTGCGATGAGACACGGGGTCATCGGTTTCTGACGTCCAGCGTTACTTTGCCCGCAGCTTTGTCACTAATGTAAGAATAATGAGTAAGTTACGATGAAAAGAATGTTGATAAACGCAACTCAACAAGAAGAGTTGCGTGTCGCCCTCGTTGACGGACAACGTCTGTACGATCTGGATATTGAAAGCCCTGGACACGAACAGAAAAAAGCCAACATCTACAAAGGCAAGATCACCCGCATTGAACCCAGCCTTGAAGCCGCATTTGTTGATTACGGCGCTGAACGGCACGGTTTCCTACCTCTGAAAGAAATTTCCCGCGAATACTTCCCTGCTAACTATAACGCCCATGGTCGTCCAAACATTAAGGATGTACTGCGTGAAGGTCAGGAAGTCATCGTCCAGATCGATAAAGAAGAACGTGGCAATAAAGGCGCAGCCCTGACCACCTTTATCAGTCTGGCAGGGAGCTATCTGGTTCTGATGCCAAACAACCCACGAGCCGGCGGTATTTCACGTCGTATCGAAGGGGATGACCGCACCGAACTGAAAGAGGCCCTTTCCGCTCTGGAACTGCCAGACGGCATGGGTCTGATTGTCCGCACCGCAGGCGTAGGCAAGCAAGCTGATGCGCTGCAGTGGGATCTGAGCTTCCGTCTGAAGCATTGGGAAGCCATTAAAAAAGCCGCTGACAGCCGCCCTGCGCCGTTCCTGATCCATCAGGAAAGCAACGTGATTGTCCGTGCCTTCCGTGATTACCTGCGCCAGGACATCGGCGAAATCCTGATCGATAACCCGAAAGTGCTTGAGCTGGCTCGTCAGCATATCGCCGCCCTGGGCCGTCCGGATTTCAGCAGCAAAATTAAACTGTACACCGGTGAAATCCCGCTGTTCAGTCATTACCAGATCGAATCGCAGATTGAATCTGCCTTCCAGCGCGAAGTGCGTCTTCCTTCCGGCGGCTCGATTGTTATCGACTCCACCGAAGCGCTGACCGCCATTGACATCAACTCTGCACGCGCCACGCGCGGCGGCGACATTGAAGAAACGGCGTTTAACACCAACCTTGAAGCCGCTGACGAAATTGCCCGCCAGCTGCGCCTGCGTGACCTGGGTGGCCTGATCGTTATCGACTTTATCGATATGACACCCGTCCGTCACCAGCGTGCGGTAGAAAACCGCCTGCGCGAAGCCGTGCGTCAGGATCGTGCCCGTATTCAGATCAGCCATATCTCTCGCTTCGGCCTGCTGGAAATGTCGCGTCAGCGCCTCAGCCCGTCGCTGGGTGAGTCCAGCCATCACGTTTGCCCGCGCTGTAGCGGCACCGGCACCATCCGTGATAACGAATCTCTTGCACTGTCCATTCTGCGTCTGATTGAAGAAGAAGCGCTTAAAGAGAACACCAAAGAAGTGCATGCCATCGTGCCTGTCCAGGTTGCCTCTTACCTGCTGAACGAGAAGCGTGAAGCCGTCAGTGCCATTGAAAAACGCCAGGGTGGCGTCAAAGCAATTATCGTCCCTAACGATAATATGCAGACACCACACTACTCGGTGCTGCGCGTTCGCACCGGCGAAGAAACGCAGACACTCAGTTACCATCTGCCTAAACTGCACGAAGCCGAAATGGCGCTGCCTTCTGAAGAAGAGCACGCCGAGCGCAAGCGCCCTGAGCAGCCTGCCCTCGCCGCCTTCGTCATGCCTGATGCGCCACCAGCGCCACAGGAAGAAACCGCAGAAGTGGCCGTGACTCAGCCGGTTGCACAACCACAGGTCAAAGCCCCTGCCGCCGCTGCGCAGCCGGGTCTGGTCAGCCGCTTACTCAGCGGGCTGAAAAAGCTGTTTGCTGCCGAAGAGAAACCGGCTGAACAGCCTCAGCCGCCGGTTGCAGAAGAAAAACCGACCGAAGCAGCCACCCCAGCGCGTGGTGAACGTCGCAATAACCGCCGTCAGAACAACAACCGTCGCGACCGCAACGGCGAGCGTAATGAACGTTATGGCGATCGTAACGAACGCAACGGCGAGCGTAGCGACCGCAATGGCGAACGTAACGACCGCAATGGCGAACGTAACGACCGCAACGGTGAACGTAACGACCGCAACGGCGAACGTAACGACCGCAACGGTGAACGTAACGACCGCAACGGTGAACGTAACGACCGCAACAGTGAGCGTAATACCGACCGCAGCAGTGAGCGCACCGAGCGCGCCCCGCGCGAACGCAATAACGAAGGCCGTGACGACCGTCGTAACAACAAGCGCAACGCGCCGCAGAATGATGCCCGCAGCGAGCGTATGGTGCCGGATGAGTTTGAACGCAGCGAAACCACGCCGGCTCGTCCGCCGCGTCAGGAGCGTCAGCGTCGTCGTCCTGGTCAGAACCAGGAAGAAAAGCGCCCGGTTGTGCAGGAAGAGCCGATCGTTGAGCCGCTGATTGAAACCGCTGAAAATCTGGAAGAGCAGGAAGAGAACGTACAGGTCATGCCGCGTCGTAAGCCGCGCCAGTTGAACCAGAAGGTGCGTATCGAAACCGCTGAACAGACCGCAGCCCGCTCGTTTGACACTGAAGAAACGGCCCCGGCTGAACAGCCTGTCGCCAGCGAAACCGTGGCCGAAGTGGCAGACGGTGACGATCGCGATGGCAACAACATGCCACGTCGTTCACGTCGTTCACCGCGCCACCTGCGCGTGAGTGGCCAGCGTCGTCGTCGTTACCGTGATGAGCGCTACCCAACACAGTCACCGATGCCGCTGGCTAATGCTGCTGCATCACCAGAAATGGCTTCCGGTAAAGTATGGGTGTCTTACCCGGTAGCACAGGGCAGCGATCACGAAACGCATGAAGAACCTGGCCATTCTGTGGTTCCTGCTTACGGCCACGCTGACGTTGATGCGCCACAGGCCGTAGCAGCCGCAGACAGCATCATCAGCGCGAAGGAAGAAAACCATGAACCTGCTGTTGTCGCTCCTGTTGCAGAAGCTTCTGCAATTGAAGCTCCGGCAGCAGAACAGGCAGCCCCTGTGCAGCTTGCGGAACCCCAGCCTGAAAATCTGCCAGAAATCACTCCGGTGATAGCGGAAGAGACGTCGGCCATCGATGCACCGGTAAGTGAAGAACCGGCCGTCATCTCTTCTGCTGATGAAGCTGTCGCAGAAGAGACCGCTGCCGCGTCTGTTTCGGCAGACGACGTTCAGACAGAACCGGCCTTCGTTGCCGTTGATGCCGTGGCCGAAATCGTTGAAGAAGCGAAGCAGGCTGCACCTGAGCAGCAGGCAGCCGAGATTGCTCACGCCGCGCCGGTTGAAGTCAGCGACGCGCTTGAGCAGCAGGTTGCTGAAGTGCTTCATGCACCGGAAGTGGCAGCGGAACCCGTTGTTACTCAGGAACCTCATGCGCCTGTCCCTGCCCGCGATGAACCTGTCGCTGAAGCAGAGACGCCTGTCGCGGCTGAACCTGTTGTTAACGCACCGGTTGTTACTGAAACGGCTCAGGCTGAAATCGTGCCCGCTGCACAACCGGCTCAGAGCAACTTCAAGCTGCATGCCACGGCACCGATGACAAAAGCACCGGCTCCGGCTTACCAGCCAGAGACCCCACCTCAGAGCGACTGGGTGCGTCCGGACTTTAACTTTGAAGGTAAGGGATCTGCTGGCGGCCACGCGGCGACCCACCAGGCGACGGCTCCGGCCACGCGTCCTTAATACCGGATAAAGCGTCAATCAGGCCCTGACCTCTGGTCAGGGCTTTTTTTATGCCCTCACTTCACTGAATACCTTTTTCTCTGTTTCACCTTCCCCCCGGGCTGTGGCAGAGTGGCTGTCCTGTTTTCAACCCAAAGGCTGACAGCGTGACCGTTAAAAATATTCTCCTCACCGGCGCAAGTGGGCGCATCGGGCGTACCTTTTTCAATGCCATGAAGGAGAGCTGGCGCTTCGTACTGACCGACCTTAGCCTGCCGGCTTACGATGTACCTTCTCCGCACCTGTTTATTCCAGCTGACCTCTCGCTGCCGGGGGTGGCTGCCGAGCTGTTGCGCGGAGAGACGTTTGATGCGGTGATTCATCTGGCCGGCATTCCCGATGCCGGTGCGGCTTTCGAAGACCTGCTGCCCGCCAATATTTTATCTACGACTTACCTGCTTGAAGCCGTGTCGCATACCCCCTGCCCGCGCTTTATTTTTGCCAGCAGCGCACAGACTATCGAAGGGTATCCTGAAGACGTGCAGATCCACCCGGGTATGGCGGTGGCTCCGGCCAATTTATACGGCGTGACGAAATGCTACGGGGAAGCACTCTGCTCCTTTTACGCCACTCAGCGCGGCATAAGCTGCGTGGCACTGCGGATAGGGGCATTTGAAACCCGCTGCCCCAGCAACCTGAAAAACGCCAGAGACTACAGCGCCTGGCTCAGTCCGGAGGATGGCGTCAGGCTGCTGACCGCAGCGGTAACGGCAGAAAATATTACGTTCTTTATTGGCTACGGGATCTCAGATAACCGGTTTAAACGATTTGATCTGAGTCAGACTCGCGAGGTGCTGGGCTATCAGCCCCGGGATAATGCTTTCAGCGAATTTGTCCCGGAACAGTCGATCTTTTAACGGCGGCAAAAAAAAACCGCTGCCAACAGAGAGCTGTCGGCAGCGGGACAAACTGAACGTACCCGGTTAAAGCACGTTCAAATTCTGATGTCAGATTATCGATTCAAACTAAACAGTGACAGCTTGGACATCTGCTGGAATACGGTATAGGACGCCTGCAGGGCGGCCTGCTGCATGGTGTAACTGGAAATGGTTTCGGTCGTATCTGCGCCGATCAGTCCGCTGACCTTATTTTTCAGACTGAGCGTGGTGTCATCCCCTTTCGCATCCAGTTTCCCCAGTTCATCAAGATTGGTACCAATCTGTGCACGAACCGCTGACACGTTTTCCTGCGCATTGCGCAGACCGCGGTTGGCTTTACCCATATTAAGGGCCTCGGCATCCACCGCCGCCTGGTCGGCATTTTCCAGCGGGACCTTCAGCGATTTGATCGCCGTATCCAGAATGGTAAAGATATTACTTTCACTGGCCGTACCGTCAGGCTCTTTCACCGCGCTGCTGGTGAGTGAGTCGAATATCTGCGCACCGGTGTGGTTGATGATCAGCGTACGGCTGGCATCCACCTTCTGGGAAATGGGTGTACCCCCGCCCTGATAAGTGGTGTTTCCGTTCGCATCCGTCACAAACGGTGGCGTATCGCTTTCATAACCGGCAAATACATAACGGCCATTGCCGTCGGTGCTGTTGGCCAGGTTCAGCATCTGTGCACGAATCCCTTCTAACTGCGTCGCATAAGAGGCGCGGTCTGTGTCAGATAAGATACCGTTGGAGGCAGCCACTACCGTAGTCTGCGCGCTGATGATAACGTCCACCGCCTGTTTCAGCGTGGTATCTTCCGTCGACTGGTTCTGTGTGGCAAACACGCGCGCCGTTTTGTACTGGGCGGTTTCCGCCTGAGCCTGGGACACTACCACCGCCTGCGCTGCGGCCACCGGATCGTCCGACGGTCGGTTCACCCGGTTGCCGGTCGCGAGCTGTTCACCCACTTTCAGCCAGCTCGCCTGCGAAGTCTGGATGCCGCGCATCTGCTGGTCATAGATCATGCCGGTACTGAGTCGCATGGTATTAATTCCTCTGCAATAAATTAGCTGACAGCACTAATCAGTGACTGAAAAATGGTGGAAGCGGTCTGCAATACCTGGGCATTGGCCATGTAGTACTGCTGATAGCGCGTCAGATTCGAATACTCTTCATCGAGGTTAACCCCGGAAACCGACTGCTGCTGGTTGGTCAGCTGCGTTACCACGGCCGTCTGGGTCTTACTGGTGGTTTGCAGCGTACTGGTTTTGTTACCCACCTCAGCCACCAGGCTGGCGTAACCCTGCGTCAGGGTGCTCTTACCGTTGATCACGTTCGCGGTCTGCAAGGCCAGCAGCTTTTGCACATTCTCATTGTTGCTCGCGCCCCCCGTCGAACTGGCGGCAGCCAGCTCAGACTCCTTGGTCACCAGCACGCTCATGTCACTGACTACACTTGCAACCGGCTTGATGGTAAAGCTGTCTTTACTGGCGGGCAGCTGGTCATACGCAACGGAAAGACCGTCAAATGACAGCGTCTTCGCCGTAGCATCAACGGTTACCGTTGACTTGGTGTTATCCGACAGACGGGTCGCCGTCCAGTTAGTGCCGTCGTAACTGACAGAGTAATCAGACGCCTGCACCTTAGTGGTATCACTCCACGTGGCCGTCAGGGACGCGCCACCGGTATTGTTGGTGTTAGCCAGTACAGAAGGCTTGCCAAGACTGAAGAAAGCGCCGCCGTCCTCGCCCTGGCTATCTTTGCCCTGCATATGCTGGGCGTTAAAGCTGGTACCCAGCGCCATCGCCAGCTGGCCGACCTGATTGCGTGCGCCGTCAAGATCGCTGCGGAACGCCAGCAGGCCACCCAGTGAACCGGTGGTGATCAGCTTTTCAGAGAACTGCGTTTTTGCGCCCGTAGCCGGATCGACGGTGGCGAGTGTGGTACGCGCCGGATCGGCGCTGGACGGCACCGCCGCCAGCTGGCTGTAGGTGTCACCCTGCACCAGGGAGATACCGTTGCCGATGGAGATATTGTAACTGCCGCCATTCTGCTGGCTGACATTCACCCCCACCAGCTTATTCAGCTCACTGACCAGCTGATCGCGCTGATCCAGTAAATTATTTGGTTCGCTGCCCGCACCAGCGCCCTTCAGCTTAGTGATCTGCTGATTAACGTTCGCGATCTGTTTGGCGTAGTTATTAATCTGGTCGACAGTTGCCTTCACCGAGGTGTTCACGCTGCTGTCGAGATTCGATAAATAGGTATCGGTCACCTGGAACTGATTCACCAGTCCCTGCGCTTTGCCGATGACTGCCTGGCGCGCAGAGGAGTCGCTGGCATTGCTGGACAGCGTCTGCAGCGAGCTGAAAAAGTCCTGAATATTGGTCGACAGCGTATTCGTGGTGCTGGAAAAGATGTCATCAAGACTGGAGATCTGACCGTACTGGGTAGTGATCGCGCTGGACTGTGCGCTGGCCGCACGCAGCTGGTTGGTGATGAACTGATCGTATTCGCGATAGACTGTCGAGACATTCGCCCCGTTGCCGTAATAATTGTTACCGCTCAGGGTACTGTTCGCCTGAGCCAGCACGGTGGTCTGGCGTGAATAACCGGTAACGGCATAGTTAGTGATGTTGTTACTGGTGGTATTCAGCGCGGCGGATGCGGCGCTTAACCCGCTCATTGCGGTATTAATTAAGTTTGCCATTTCGGTTCCTTGTTAACCGGCAACTGCGAGCCAGCATTGACGAATCATTTGCCGGAAGCGGGTTAACCCCATCCGGCCTGAAAAGGTTATCGGTTAAATCGGGGTAAACTTGAGCCTTCTCCCCACATTTTTAAAACAAATCGCCAATATCCTGGCTGTAGGCTTTGACCACTTTTTCACCCATGCTTTTGAACTGCTGGATCATGCCGACCAGTTTCTGTGCATACTTAGGATCGGTCGCATACCCCGCGGCCTGCAATGCCTGTGCGCCCTGCTCGGGTGAAGATGCGGTGGTCACTGCGGCGTAGCGCGGGTTGTTACTCAACAGTTTGACGTAGTCGTTCAGGGCGTCGAAGTAGGAGTCATAAACGCGGAATTTCTGCTTTACCTTCTTCGCCTCACCGTTTTCGAATTCGGTGGTCATGATATCGGTGGTCTTGCCCTGCCAGCTGCCCGTGGCTTTAATGCCGAAGACGTTATAGCTCGGCTTACCGTCGCGGGTGAGGATCTGACGCTGACCCCAGCCGGATTCCAGCGCAGCCTGCGCGAGGATCAGGTGATGAGGAATACCGCTTTGCTCACTCGCTGCCTGCGCCGGTTTCGACAGCATGGCGATAAAGTCACCGTTATCTCCCGACAGCGGCATCTCATGGGAAGAGAAACGCGGCACCGCCTTGCGGACAATCTGCTCCATTGCAATCGGCGGTAACGTGTTAATAAAGCTCTTATCCAGCGGCATGGGCACCGTACCCGCTTTTTCATTCAGCGGCTTCTGGCCTTCCATCTGTTTAACAATGAGATCTGCCAGACCGAGGCCTTTCGCCCCGATCTGCTGGCCAATCTGCTGATCGTACATGGAGGTATAAAGCCGCGTCTGTTCGCTGCTCATCAGGCCATCCTGAGGCAGCGCCTGGCGCATACTTTTCAACATCATCTGTACAAACATCCCTTCGACCTGTTTGGCCACTTCCCGCGCATGGGCTTTCGGATCGTTGCCCGCCAGGCGTTTCAGGTTGTTTAGCGAGCGGCTGTCATACGCCGCGCTGGTCAGAGACTGGCTGTGGTCGGTCATCAGATAATTTCCAGTTTTGCGTGCAGACAGCCTGCGCTTTCCATGGACTGCAGAATCGACATCAGGTCGATAGGCGTTGCGCCCAGCGCGTTTAGCGCCCGCACTACGCTGTTCAGGTTGGCGCTGGCATTGACGGTCTGTAACGCCCCACCGCTCTGACGCAGATCGATCTGAGTCTGTGGTGTCACCACCGTCTGACCGCCGCCAAACGGCGTATCCGGCTGGCTGACGTTTTGCGTCTGGTTCACGGTAACTGACAGGCTGCCCTGCGCGATGGCGCACTGTGTCAGCATCACCTCACGGTTCATCACTACCGAGCCGGTGCGTGAGTTGATGATCACTTTGGCATCCTGGATCGGCACCGAAACGTCAATGTTCTGAATATCTGCCAGCAGGCGCACCTGAGAAGTGCTGTTCGCTGACGAGCGGATTTGCACGGTGCGGCCGTCAACGGCCTGGGCCATACCGTAACCGCCCCGGCTGTTAATGGCGTCGCTGATGCGCTGCGCCATGCTGAAATCTTCCTGATTGAGGTAGAGACTGACCACGTTGCTGGTGCCGAAGTTGTTCGGCAGCTCACGCTCAATGGTGGCACCGCCGGTGATCCGCCCGCCGTTGACCTGGTTCACCTGCACACTGCTGCCGCCGGCGGCCGCACTGGCCCCGCCGATCAGAATATTCCCCTGCGCCAGCGCATACACCTGGTTATCCACCCCTTTCAGCGGTGTCATCAGCAGCGTACCGCCGCGCAGACTTTTGGCGTTCCCCATGGAGGACACCACGACGTCCAGCACCTGGCCCTGACGGCCAAACGCCGGCAGCTTGGCAGTGACCATCACTGCCGCCACGTTTTTCAGCTGCATATTGGTGCCGGTCGGCACGGTGATCCCCAACTGCGACAGCATGTTACTCAGGCTCTGCGTGGTAAACGGCGTCTGCGTCGTCTGGTCACCGGTGCCATCCAGCCCCACCACCAGGCCGTAGCCGATAAGGGAGTTATCGCGCACGCCGCCCACCGTCGTGAGATCGCGAATACGATCGGCCTGAGCCAGGGTGCTGAACCCCACCATCAGCAGCAGGGCAAATCGAATCAGTACATTACGCATTAAAACCTCTTACATCGGTGATATGTTCAGGAAGAACCGCTGCAGCCAGCCCATATTCTGCGCTTCATTGATATAGCCGTTACCGACGTATTCAATGCGGGCATCGGCCACCTGAGTAGAAACAACGCTGTTGCTGGCGCTAATCGTGCGGGGGTTAACCACGCCGGAGAAGCGGATAAACTCTGTTCCCTGATTAATCTCAATCTGTTTCTCACCGACCACATTCAGGTTGCCGTTCGGCAGGACCTGATTAACGGTAACGGTGATGGTGCCGGTAAAGGTGTTGTTCGCCGAAGCGCCCCCTTTGCCAGAAAAATCATTTTTGCCTTCCCCGGAGAAGGTGGCTTTATCGCCGCCCAGCAGTCCGACCAGGGCACGCGGTGTGGCCGACAGCCCAAAGCTGCTGCTGCCATCACGTCCGGCATTGGCTGAAGAACTCTTACTCGCGCTGACATTTTCCTGCAGCGTGATGGTTAACGTGTCGCCAATATTACGCGGGCGTCGATCCTCAAACAGCGGCTGGTAGCCGTAGTTCATCGGCATCACGCCCTGAAAAATAGAGCCGTTGACCAACGCTGGCGAAGCAGGCATCGGCTGGGCCGTTGTCGAACCTTCGACCAGTGGCTTACGGGGGACTAACGCACAACCGTTAAGCGTTAGCAGCAGCGTGGCCACTAACAAACGTCCAGGCAATGAGATCTGCTGCGCCATGGATATAAACCTTTCATTACGAGAATATTTTATTAACGGGCCGGGCAAGCCCGGCACCTGTAACGGTCAGACAGTCCGTTTTACACTTACAGCTGAGTCAGCTTCGCCAGCATCTGGTCAGACGTACTGACCGCCTTACTGTTAATTTCGTAAGCGCGCTGAGTCTGGATCATGCTGACCAGCTCTTCCGCTACGTTAACGTTCGACGTTTCAACGTATCCCTGATACAGCGTACCTGCGCCGTTATTGCCCGGGTTACTCTCGGTGGGAGCACCCGAGGCCTGCGTTTCCTGGTAAAGGTTCTCACCCATACTTTCCAGACCGGCGTCATTGATAAAGGTACTCAGCGTCAGCTGGCCTACCTGTACCGGGTTGGTCTGCCCCTGCTGCGTAACGCTCACCACACCGTCACGGCTGACCGTCATGCTAAGGGCATTCGGGGGAATGGTGATGGCAGGCTGTACCGGGAAACCGCTGTTGGTCACCAGCTGGCCATTCTGATCGGTCTGGAATGAGCCATCACGGGTATAGGCGGTCGTTCCATCCGGCATCTGCACCGAGAAGAAGCCCTGACCACTGATCGCCACATCTTTCGATGAGTCCGTCTGCGACAGGTTGCCCTGATTGTGCAGACGTTCGGTAGAAACCGGACGGACACCCGTACCAATCTGTAAACCTGAAGGCAGCGTTGTCTGTTCTGACGACTGAGCCCCTGGCTGACGCATGGTCTGGTACATCAGGTCTTCAAACACCGCGCGCTGACGTTTAAAGCCGTTGGTGCTGACGTTTGCCAGGTTGTTGGCAATAACGTCCATGTTGGTCTGCTGGGCGTCAAGGCCGGTTTTGGCAATCCATAAAGAACGGATCATGTGTTATTCCTCTGGTCAGCTCATTGACAGCAGCTGGTTGGCTCTTTGTTCGTTTTCATCGACGCTGGAAATGACTTTCATCTGCATCTCGAAACGACGGGCGTTGGCGATCATATCGACCATGGTCTGCGTGGTACTGACGTTGCTGCCTTCCAGCACGCCCGGCATCACTTTCATCGTCGGGTCGTTGGCCAGGGTGGCACCACGCTGTGCCACTGCGCTGGCGGAGACGCGGAACATGCCGTCATCGCCGCGCGTCAGCTCGCTGCCGGTCGCCTGCACCAGCTTGAGCCTGCCCAGCTGCACCGTCGCGTTCGGGGCATCACCCGGATTCAGCGCGGTAATCGAACCGTCAGCCGCGATGGTGAGTTCAGCGCCCTGCGGCACCGCAATCGGCCCACCGTCGCCCATCACCACGTTGCCCTGTACGGTAAGCTGCCCGGCCGGGCTGACTTCCATATTGCCGTTGCGGGTGTAGGCTTCGGTGCCGTCGGCAGTCTGCACTGCCAGCCAGCCGTCTCCCTGCATCGCCACGTCCAGCGCACGCTCGGTGTAGTCCAGCGCGCCCTGCGTCATATCTACTCCCGGCGTTGACGCCGTGACCAGCGTACGGGTGGGCAGTGACAGGCCTTCCACCGGAACCGCACGCGCAGCGCTGAGCTGCGCACGGAAGCCCGGTGTGGCGGCGTTGGCCAGGTTGGCCGCCGTCACTGCCTGCTGATCGAGGGTCTGACTGGCAGCCCCCATTGCGGTATAGATTGCGTGATCCATTGGACTCCCCTGTTAACCGTATTAACGCAGGTTGACCAGCGTGTTAAGGATCTGGTCCTGAGTTTTGATGGTCTGCGCGTTTGACTGATAGTTACGCTGCGCGACGATCATGTTCACCAGCTCTTTACTCAGATCAACGTTCGAAGACTCCAGCGCACCGGCGGTCAGCGTACCGAGGTTACCGGTTCCGGCGATGCCGGTCAGCGCCTGACCAGATGAGGCGGAAGCAGACCACACGTTGTCACCTTCCGACTTCAGGCCTTCCGGGTTAGCGAAGTTAGCCAGCACGATCTGACCCAGCACCTGAGTCTGTTCGTTGGAATAGGTCCCGACCAGGGTGCCGTCATCATTGATCTGATAGCTGGTCAGTTCGCCAGGCTTATAGCCATTCTGAACCGGGTTACCAAAGGTGGTGGTGCCGTTGTTCTGCTGCAGGCTGCCGGTGATATCGACGGTCAGATTGGTCGGGCCTGCTGAACCGTTCAGGGAGCCCATGGTGAAGCCGACCAGACCGCTTGCCGGGGTAGTCAGGTTACCGCTGGTGTCAAACTCCAGATTGGTCACCGTACCTGTTGTCCCGGTTGACGCATCTACTGGGGTAACGGTCCAGTTATTATCAGCCGTCTTGTTGAAGTACAGGTTGATAATGTGTGAGTTACCCAGCGAGTCAAACGTGGTCATCGCTGACTTGGCGTTATATGTCGTAGGATCGGCAATTTTCAAATCAGCAACAGGCTTAATGGTGTCCGTAGAGTTCAGGTTAGCCGTCATCGATGTCGTTGTGGTGGCTTTAGCCGACATGCCGCCAGTGGGTACACTCAGGCCTACCGGGTTAGCACCGGTCTGGATAGTTGGCGGTGTGCCGGTGGCCGGATAGCCGGTCAGCTGCAGACCCTGCATATTGACAATATTACGATCGGCGTCGAGGGTGAACTGGCCGTTACGGCTGTAGTACACCGCACCGCTGGCATCCGCCATGCGGAAGAAGCCCTGCTGGCTGATCGCCACATCAAGACCACGGCTGGTGGTGGTGGTGGTACCGTCGTTAAAGTCCTGCACCACGGCCGCAACCTTGGTACCCAGACCGACTTTTGATCCGGCAAACATATCGGCAAACGCGACGGTGCTGGATTTAAAACCCGCTGTCGCGGAGTTGGAGATGTTGTTACCAATAACGTCGAGGTTGCTCGATGCCGCGTTTAAGCCGCTGACTGCCTGTGAAAAGCCCATGTTGTCACTCCTGAAGCATAAATTAGTGGATTAAATAATCTGACGTATGTTATCCAGGGTGGTCGTACCCATGGTGCCAAGGTCAAGTACTGCGCCTTTTGAGCCGCTACTGACGCCGCTCACCAATGCATAGTTCAGCGGCTGTGCCACCAGCTGGCCAGTAGCATTGCTGGCGCTGATGGAAACGGTATATTTGCCGTCGGCGGCGGCGGTGCCATCCGCGGCTTTACCATCCCACTGGAAGGTATGTACGCCAGCGGTCTGTGCGCCGAGGTCAATGGTCTGGATCACGGCACCGCCAGCATCTTTAATGGTGGCGGTCGTCGAGGTTGAGGCCTGCCCCAGTTCCACACCAAATGGCGTGGTGGTGGTTTTACCGACCAGAATTTGTGACCCGTTGACCATCACACCGTGACCGATCAGCGTCGACGCCTGTAAAGACTGGCCGGAAGTAATCTGGCCGGAAATCGAACCGAGGGTAGTGTTCAGCTTCTCAATCCCGCTCAGGGTGTTGATCTGCGCCAGCTGCGAGGTCAGCTGGCTGTTGTCCATCGGGTTCGTCGGGTCCTGGTTCTGCAGCTGGGTTACCAGCAGCGTCAGGAAGTTACTCTGTAAGTCCGCCGCTGACGTATCAGAAGAAGACGAAGAAGACTGCAGCGTGGTGGTAGCCTGCTTCTCATTTACACCAACAGCAATACTCATCGGGAAGCTCCTTATTGACCCATGGTTAAGGTTTTCAACATCATTTGTTTAACGGTGTTTAAAACCTCGACATTGGCCTGATAACTGCGCGAGGCCGACATGGTGTTCACCGTTTCACCCACAACATCCACATTGGGCATTTTTACGTAGCCTTTGGCATCTGCCATCGGGTTACCGGGTTCATAGACCAGACGCGCCGGGGCCGGATCGTCGATCACCTGAGCCACTTTGACGCCACCGGTAGGCGAACCCGGTGCCGCGTCGGTTTGAAACACGACCTGCTTCGCCACGTAGGGCTGACCGTCCGGCCCGGTGACGCTGTCGGCGTTGGCCAGGTTACTGGCGCTGACGTTAAGACGCTGTGATTGTGCAGCCATTGCCGAACCGGCAATATTAAAAATATTCAAAAGTGCCATGCGTTATTGCCCCTGTAGCACAGACATCATGCCCTTAATCTGACTGCTGATAGCCATCAAATCCGTCTGATATTTCAGACTGTTATCGGCAAACTCTGTGCGTTCGCGGTCCATATCTACCGTGTTACCGTCCAGCGCAGGCTGGTCAGGAACGCGGTACATCAGATCCATCGAAGGCGGTTGAAGATTTTCTGCAGGAATATGGCGTGCCGACGTCACCGCCAGCGACAGACCGGAACCCTGCGCGCGCCCCTGTTCCAGCACTTTGTTCATCTGGCTGGCGAAATCGATATCGCGTGCCTGATAGCCTGGCGTGTCAGCGTTAGCGATATTGGATGCCAGGATTTCCTGTCGCTGTGCACGCAGGTTCAGGGCTTCGGTATTAAACCGTAGTGCTGCGTCCAGTTTGTCGAGCATGCGTCCTCCGCAAGTGAGAATTTAGAGCTGACAGCATAATCGCCGGGGGGAAAGGGCTATCGTTTGAATAGCGCTAAAAAGCGTCGCTAATTTGCGCCTTGACAATATGTGCGGAGGGGTAGAATCAGTGCCAGGTTGATTAAGAGGAAGCCCTGATGCGAGGAATGACAAGACTGCTGGCCGTTTTACTGGTTCTGATAAGCGCCTCTGCCAGTGCTGCTGACCTTAACGCACAGCTCAATGAATTTTTCAAAAACCGCTATGGGCAAAGCGGACAGGCTGCCGATAACATGACCGTAGTGGTGAAAACGCCACAGCGGATGTGGCCCGCCTGTGAACAGCCGAAGTTCTCCCTGCCCGGCAATAGCCGCATGTGGGGCAATATCAGCGTCGCGGCCAACTGCGAACAGAATCGCCGTTATATCCAGGTCCAGGTTCAGGTTACCGGTACTTATCTGGTCGCCACCCGCCAGGTCTTACGGGGTGCCACCATCAGCGCGGATGATATGCGCCTGGAACAGGGTCGGCTGGATACCCTCCCCGCCCGTACGGTAATGAAAGCGGAGGAGGCAGTCGGTGCCATCGCCCTGCGTGACATCACGCCAGGACAGCCCGTTACCCAGATGATGATGCGCCAGCCATGGCGGGTGAAGGCCGGTCAGACGGTCACCATCACCGCCAGCGGTGATGGTTTTAACATCAGCAGCGAGGGTAAGGCGATGAACAATGCCGCCGCCCTGCAGACGGTCAGAGTACGAATGAATTCAGGACAGATTGTGATGGGTAAGGTCGACGCTAATGGGAATATTCTGATAACGCTATAAACCACTAAAGTAGGCCTCAGTTCTGCCGATAGTGTTAATAACGGCCATTTTACTATTAGAATATTGAACATCAGACCCGCATGTCTGAGTTAACAGGAGCGCATATGAGCATCGACAGAACCCAGCCACTGAAACCAGCAAGTACCGTTCAGCAACGTGACACCAATGATGTTGCCCAGCCGAAAGCCCGTGCGGCAGAAAGTAAAGCTGCGGCCACGCCAAACGGTACTCAGGTTGTCCTCAGCGGTGCCCAGTCACAGCTGACCAAAGCCAGCGCCCAGGACATTAATACTGTTCGTGTGGAAGAGCTGAAGAACGCAATTCGCAACGGCGAACTGAAGATGGACACCGGCAAAATTGCCGACGCGCTGATTCAGGAAGCTAAAGACTCACTGCAAGGTAATTAACCCATGGATAAGCTGCAAAACGCCCTTGATAAAATGCTTGAAGTTCTGTCATCGCTGGCCGATGTCATGAATGCAGAGCAGGAACAGCTCTCAGCAGGTCAGGTTAACAGCAGCTTATTACAGCGAATTACCGAGGATAAAAGCTCTTTACTGGCTACCCTCAACTTCCTGGAAGAGATGCGTCGTGACGCGGAAAAAGCCAGTGGAACCCATGTGCCCTATAGCCGGCACCCCGAACTGGCGCGTCGCTGGTCATCTATTCAGGATCAGACGGTAAAACTGCGTGATACCAATCTACACAACGGTATGCTGCTCAATCATCAAATCAGTCATAACGAGCATGCGTTGCAGGTACTGAAGCCTTATCAGTCACAAAAATTTTATGGCCCTGACGGTCATGCGGTAACCAGCGCTCCGGTCAGCCGCAAAGCCTGAGTCTCCGTCAGCCATTGTCAGACTTTACCCTGCAGCGCTTTTGCGCTGCGGGGTTTTTCTGTTCACACCGCCGAACGGCGGGAGAAGTGTGCCGGGCGGAACCCCAGCAGCGCCAGCACGGCAAAATAGACACCGCCGCCCACCGCGCAGACTGCCGCCAGTCGCAGCAGGCGCGACAGCATATTGCCGGTCGCCCAGTCTGGCATCAGCAGCATCATGCCCACTAACGCCGCAGCCATCATCACCACGGCAACGACCAGACGGACGAGGAAGCTGAACCAGCCCGGCTGTGGCTGGAAAATATCCTGTTTACGCAACTGCCAGTAAAGCAGTGCCGCATTGAGGCAGGCCGCCAGACCGATCGACAGCGACAGCCCCGCATGTTTTAGCGGGCCAATAAAGGCAAGGTTCATCAGCTGAGTGGCGGCCAGCGTGAACAGCGCAATTTTCACCGGGGTTTTAATGTTCTGACGGGAATAGAAGCCCGGTGCCAGCACTTTCACGACAATCAGCCCCATCAACCCGACCGAATAGGCCACCAGCGCGCGCTGGGTCATTGCCGCATCGAACGCGCTGAATTTACCGTACTGGAACAGCGACACGGTCAGCGGCTTTGCCAGGATACCCAGCGCGACGGCGCTGGGCAGCGCCAGCAGGAAGCAGAGCCGCAGCCCCCAGTCCATCAGCCGGGAATACTCATCCTGATTACCGCTGGCAAAGCTTTTTGCCAGTGACGGCAGCAGGATAGTACCCAGCGCGACGCCCAGCACCCCGGATGGAAATTCCATCAGACGGTCGGCGTAGTACATCCAGGAGACGGAGCCTGACACCAGGAAAGAGGCAAAGATGGTGTTGATGATCAGGGAAATCTGACTGACTGACACGCCGAGGATCGCCGGGCCCATCTGACGCATCACGCGCCATACGCCGGCATCCTTCAGATTCAGACGCGGCAGCACCAGCATGCCGATTTTCTTCAGGTGCGGGAGCTGATAGCCCAGCTGTAACACCCCGCCCGCCACCACCGCCCAGGCCAGCGCCATGATCGGCGGATGGAAGTACGGTGCGGCAAAGACGGCAAAGCCGATCATGCTGACGTTTAGCAGCGTAGGGGCAAAGGCCGGCACGGAGAAGCGGTTCCAGGTATTGAGGATCGCCCCCGCCAGCGACGCCAGCGAAATCAGCAAAATATAGGGAAATGTGACGCGCAGCAGTGAGGAGGTCAGGGCAAACTTATCGGGCGTGTCCGCAAAGCCCGGAGCGGTGATCAGGATCACCCACGGGGCGGCGAACATCCCCGCGACAGTGACAATCGCCAGCGCCAGCGTCAGCAGTCCGGAAACATAGGCCACAAACACTTTTGTCGCTTCTTCACCCTGCATACTTTTGTACTCCGCAAGGATAGGCACAAAGGCCTGAGAAAAAGCCCCTTCCGCAAAAATACGACGCAACAGGTTGGGCAGCTTAAAGGCGATAAAGAAGGCATCCGTCGCCATGCCTGCGCCGAATACGCGCGCGACGATGGCATCACGCGCAAAACCCAGCACGCGTGAAAACAGGGTCATGGAGCTGACCGCCGCCAGTGATTTCAACAGGTTCATGTATATCCTGATTCAGGTATCCGGGAAGACCGGCTTGCAACAAGAGAGGTCCGGTGAGATCCGGTCCGTTTAGGGTGTGGATAGTCTACTGAAGTGAAAGGAAATAACCACTGCGGATTGTTACGGGTTTTATCCTGTCTGCGCCGGCCTGCATCGTCATTGAAAAGGGCTGACCAAAAAAGAAGGTCAGCCCCTACAGCCGCCTATTCCCGCTCGGCGTCACGCCACAGTTTTTCCACCATACGCTGGGCGATTAACGCCTGTTCTCCGCTGGTTTGCGGCATTGTCTGATTTTCCACACAGCGGATAAAATGGTGCGCTGCGCCGACAAAACCGCGCTGCTCCAGGGTGGTCTGCCAGCCGGGGGTTGGATCCACACTGATCTTCCCCGCTTTCTCCTGCTGCCAGTCGCGCATCTCGCTAACCTGATAGACGGCACCGTCATCGATTGCCATCACCCGCTCGGTCTGGCTCCCCGCGCGGCGATGCATACTGGTGGTCACCTGGATGTTACCGGCGTTAAAATGGTGTTCGGCATACAGCATCTGGCCGCTGTCGTTCGTCTGCAGCGTCCCACTCAGGAGCCGCCCCTCGCCACCGGCCAGCCACAGCGCACTGTCGACCACGTGCAGGTAATCATCCAGCAGCGTGAAGAACAGATCCTGTGGGCCGACGCTGTCGCTGCGGTGCTTATCCATGCGGATAGCGGCGGGCTGCACCAGTGCCTCTTTCAGTTGGAGGTAGCGCGGTGCAAAGCGGCGGTTAAACGCCACCATCAGCTTACGCCCGCGCCTGTCAGCCAGTTCCACCAGCCGCTCGGCCTCGCTCAGGGTGGCCGCAAGCGGTTTGTCCACGCAGACATCCACACCGGCACGCAGCAGGCGATCCACAATGGCATAGTGGCTGGCGGTGGAGCTGTGAACAAATACTGCGTCGCTGGCCGCAGCCAGGTCGTCGAGGGTCGCCAGCAGCGGAATACGATAGCTGTCGCAGATCGGCCGCGCCTTTGCCTGATTTGGTGAAAAAGCCCCGGCAATTTGCCAGCCGTCGGTGCGGGCCAGCACCGGCAGCCAGGCCTTCTGCGCTATCCCTCCCAGCCCGACGATACCGACTTTCAGTCCGCTCATTCCGCCCCCTGTGCGTTCAGTAACCGGTCAATCTGCTGCTGTAAAGACGCGACCTGCTGTTCGAGGGTGTCGACGCGCGCTTCCAGCCCACCATCCGTTTCAATGCCGGGGCTGGCGGTCAGTGTCTGTTCCTCCACGTCACCGCTGAACAGGTGCCTGTAGCGGCTTTCGCGCTTGCCCGGTTCACGAGCCAGTCTGACCACCAGCGGCCCCTCTTCGCGCTGCACCAGATGCTCCAGTACCTGCTCCACTTCCCCCACATCGGCAAAGTCATACATCCGCGTACTGCGGGTACGCAGCTCACCCGGCGTCTGGGCCCCACGCAGCAGCAGAGTGGCAATCACCGCGACCTGCGCCGGAGAAAATTTCAGTTGGCCGAACTCAGAATTACAGAAACGCTGCTCATACTTCACTACCCGGCTGCCAACGCCGCTGAGGGCCGTCAGCTGATGTTTTTTAACCAGCAGATCGAGCGTATTCTGCACTTCGCTCTCGCTCAGGGACATGACCGGTTCACGGTTCGACTTTTGATTACAGGCGGTGACCACGCCGTTCAGCGACATGGGGTACTGGTCCGGCGTGGTGACCTGTTTTTCCAGCAGGCAGCCGATCACCCGCGCTTCAGTGGCGGTTAAGGGCGTTTTGATCATCAGGGTTATACTCCACGCCGTTCCGGCGTCCATTCATGGGAGGTCAGCGCCGTCAGGACATGGTCCTGCCAGCGGCCATCAATCATCAGGTAATCTTTGGCATAGCCTTCTTTTTCAAAGCCGAGGCGGGCCAGTAACCCGCCGCTGCGCTGATTGTGTGGCATATAATTGGCCATAATACGATGCATTCGCTGCTGGCGCTGCATATAGCGAATGGCACTTTGCAACGCTTCGAACATCATGCCCTGCCCCTGCCATTTCTCGCCCAGCGAATAGCCGAGATAGCAGGCGTGAAACGAGCCGCGCAGCACGTTGCTGAAGTTCGCCACGCCGCGGATCTCATTCTCATCCGGGTCCATGACGGCAAAGTAGAAGGCACTGCCCTGTTTCTGCATTTCCATTATCAGACCCAGCCGTGCCTGCCAGCCGGAAGGATAGCAGTGGCTTTCGTCACGGACCGGCTCCCAGGGCTTCAGGAAAGCGCGATTTTCAGCATAGTAATCAGCCAGTCTCCAGGCATCACGCTCATTGACCAGACGGACAACCAGACGATCGGTAGTCAGGTGCACTTTCGGCACGGCAGTACGGTAGCCAAACATCTTATCTCCTGAAATCTCTGGCCAAAATAACATTCTTCAACGGGAGCCACCGGCAGTAAACAGCACGGAATTCCTGTTGCTTCACTATAACCGCCATCGCGAACCCGGGTAAAATAGTGCCGGATAAAAAATCGCGAAATTGACGATAAAACCGTGAAAATCCGGTGTGAATTTGCCCTATGCCGTGTTCTCTTCCATACTTCTTTAATACATTCAGGTAATTGATGGATTTTTCATCGTTATCACGACTAAGGGGAACCGATTGAAACTTTATATCTACGATCACTGCCCGTTCTGCGTTAAAGCCCGTATGATCTTCGGTCTGAAAAATCTCCCGGTTGAGCTCATCGTCATGATGAACGATGACGAAGCCACGCCAAACCGGCTGATCGGCCAGAAAATGGCCCCCATCCTGATGAAAGACGACGGCAGCTGTATGCCGGAAAGCCTGGATATCGTGCAGTATATTGATCGGCTGGACGGAGAGCCGCTGCTGACCGGGAAAACCAATCCGGCCATTACAGACTGGCTGCGTCATGTTCATAGCTATGTGAATAAGCTGCTCTATCCGCGCGTGGCGGAAGCCCCCTTTGCTGAATTCTCAACGCCGGAAGCCCGTACCTATTTCAAAAACAAGAAGCAGGCGGTCGCCGGTGACTTTGCCGAACTGCGTGAGCACTCCGCAGGCTGGATCAAAAATATCAATGACGACCTGCGTAAGCTCGATAAGCTGATTGTGAAACCCAATGCTGTGAACGGTGAACTGTCGCTGGACGATATTCATCTGTTCCCTCTGCTGCGCTCGCTGACGCTGGTTGCCGGCGTCGAATACCCAAGCCGCGTGGCCGACTACCGTGACAATATGGCTAAACAGACTCAGGTTACTCTGCTCTCCTCTTCCGCCTCCTGACCTGCCGGGCCGTCGTATGGCGGCCCGACACATCCCGTTGTCATTTCCTGCGGTTTCTCTCAGCGTTGTCCTGGTGACGAACCGGCCTGAGTGGTGCATGCTATTCCCCTGCTCCGGCGGGATCGTCCGGTGATTAAAAACAGAGGAACAACATGAAAAAAACACTTTTTGGCCTTGGCGCTTTACTGTTAGCGGGTTTGGTCAGTGGCTGCAATCAGATCGCCCAGTACAGCATCAGCGAACAGGAAATTAACCAGGCGCTGGTTAAGCATAATAATTATGAAAAAAATATTGGTGTCGCCGGTCTCGCCGACGCGCACATTACGCTGAAGGATCTCGCCAGCCAGATAGGCCGTGAAGAGCCGAATAAAATCACGCTGACCGGTAAAGCAGATGTGAATATCAGCTCCCTGTTTGGCCCGCAGCAGGCGCAGATGACGCTGAAAATGAAAGCGCAGCCAGTCTTCAACCAGCAGGAAGGGGCCATTTATCTGAAAGACATGGAGCTGGTCGATGTCACGGTGCAGCCGGAGAAGATGGAAGGCGTGCTGAAAACGCTGACCCCGTACCTTAATGAGTCGCTGAAAAATTACTTTAATCAAAAACCGGCTTATGTCCTGAGCACTGACCGCAGCAAGGCGGAGTCGCTGGCGAAACGCTTTGCCAAAGGGCTGGAAGTGAAACCGGGCGAACTGGTAATCCCCTTCACCGACTGATCGACAAAACGGTACGGGCAAGCCCGTACCGTTTTTTCACCCCCTTCGCATAAACCTGGTGCATTCCCCGCGCTTTATCCCTATCCTTAGTACCCGGCCAAAACCTGCCTTTTTCCTTTCTGCCGGAGCATATCGCATGACCACACAACCTCAGCAACTGATTATTCGCCGCCCTGACGACTGGCATATCCATCTGCGTGACGGGGAGATGCTGGAGGCGGTCGTGCCCTTTACCAGTGAAGTCTGTGGTCGCGCCATCGTGATGCCTAATCTGGTGCCGCCGGTCAGCAGCGTGGCCGCCGCCCGCGCCTATCGCGAACGAATTCAGGCCGCTGTCCCTGCCGGCCATCATTTCACTCCGTTGATGACCTGCTATCTGACTGACGGTCTCGACCCGGACGAAATTGAGACCGGCTTCAGTGAAGGGGTCTTTACCGCCGCGAAGCTCTATCCAGCGCACGCCACGACCAACTCCGCACACGGTGTCACCAGCATTGCCGCTATTGCCCCGGTGCTGGAACGCATGCAGAAAATCGGTATGCCGCTGCTCATCCACGGTGAAGTGACTGATGCGCACATTGATATCTTTGACCGTGAGGCCCGGTTTATTGAGACGGTTCTGCATCCGCTGCGCCTGCAGTTCCCGGAGCTGAAAGTGGTCTGCGAGCATATCACCACCAAAGAAGCGGCCGCTTACGTGCTGGAAGGCAATCGTTTCCTCGGCGCAACCATCACCCCACAGCACCTGATGTTCAACCGTAACCACATGCTGGTCGGTGGTATTCGTCCGCACCTTTACTGTCTGCCGATCCTGAAGCGCAATATCCACCAGCAGGCGCTGCGCGATGCGGTTGCCAGCGGGCATGAACGTTTCTTCCTCGGTACCGATACCGCCCCCCACACACGCGACCGTAAAGAAACCAGCTGCGGCTGTGCGGGTGTGTTTAACGCCCCGTCCATGCTGGCCGCTTATGCCACCGTCTTTGAAGAGATTGGGGCGCTGGCCCACTTTGAGGCGTTCTGCGCTGAAAACGGGCCGCGCTTCTACGGTCTGCCGCTGAATGAAGGTACCGTGACGCTGGTACGCCAGCCCTGGACCGTGGCCGACGCGGTCCCGGTTGGCGATGACGGCCATACGCTGGTGCCGTTCCTGGCGGGCGAAACGCTGAACTGGCGGGTTGTGGTTTAGTTTTTGCCAGACAGATGCCGCTATCTGCAGGCGGCAGGGGGGCCCGCATTTTCGGTTACCCCCCGGTCCCCGGTAAAAAGGATTGCACCCGGCCGAATTACTGTATATATTTACAGTAATTCAACCGGAGGCTATCATGCGTATTGAAGTCACTGTAGCAAAAACCACCTCGCTGCCTGCGGGTGCCATTGATGCACTCACGCAGGAACTCAGCAAAAGAATCGACAAACAGTTTCCTGACGGCAGCAATACCATTTCTGTACGCTACGCCGGTGCCAACAACCTGACGGTGATGGGCGGCGGAAAAGAAGCCAAAGATCAGATCAGCGATATTTTGCAGGAAACCTGGGAAAGTGCTGACGACTGGTTTATATCCTGAATAATCCACATTGCCGCTGCGGTTGCGGCGACTCCCTCTGCGGCCTGAAGCAGAATGGATAAATAACGATTGTGCCATTTTCGCCGGATACGCTATCCGGCTTTTTTACGTCTTTTTTTGCTGAAGAACACCGATAGACGCAACGGGTAGAATATCTTATTCTGAGCCTGACATTAATTACTGAGGTTTTTCTTATGGCTGCCGATAATCCAGAAGAGGCGATGACGTTTGGTGAGCTACTGGCCATGATTGGCGAACAGCAACGCCGTCTGACAGTATTAGAAAATGCCTTTTCCACCCTCTCCTTTTGCCTTGATGATAAAGCTAATCAACTGTTAATTCACAGTTTAAAGCTGGAGGGGCAGAACCAGAATCGTGATGAACAGTTGCAAAAACATTTCATCCGTCTGGCCGGGGAACTGGAAAAACGTTCAGGGGTGTTGCCCTCCTCTCCGGATGCACTCTCTACCCCAGAAATATGAGTGCTTTTTCACAGCCGAATTAATCGCGCCATCCCCTGCAGGGTGATTATTTTTCGCCCTGCTGAGGTTTAATTACCGGATGAATAGCGCCGTTTTTTTAAACAGCGCGAGATTTACATCGGCGAACAAAAAAAGTCCTGTTATAATTAGAACGCTCTAAGAAAAAAAACGCATTGAACCTCGATAAATCACTTCGTTGCCATCATTCACGAGTAATAAGGGGGTTATAATGGACAGAAACAAAGAGGTCATCCAGACACATCCCCTCATCGGATGGGATATCAGTACCGTAGACAGCTATGATGCCATGATGATCCGTTTACACTCGCTCTCTTCTGACCAGCAACAGGCGGAAGATGCAGAAGTCGGTCAGACCTACTGGCTGACCACGGACGTGGCAAGGCAATTTATCTCCATCCTTGAAGCTGGCATTGCCAAGATAGAAGCGACTGAATACCAGGATCGTGACTACAAAAAGCACTAATCTGTGACGGAACGATGTTTCTCAGAGGCACCCAACAGGGTGCCTTTTTCATGTCCGCAATAATTTGGTATTCTGCTGCAATTGCTTGATTAACTGAGGCTGATGCGATGGTTTACGATTTAATTGTGGTGGGCAGTGGTTCCGTCGGCGCGGCTGCGGGATGGTATGCGACCCAGGCCGGTCTGAAAGTGCTGATGATCGATCGTCACCATCCCCCGCACCGCGAAGGCAGTCATCACGGTGAAAGTCGGCTGATCCGCCATGCCTACGGCGAAGGGGCGCGCTACGTGCCGATGGTGCTTCGTGCCCAGCAGCTGTGGGATCAGCTGGAGCAGCAAAGCGGCGAGCGGGTGATGCAGCGCAGCGGGGTACTGAATCTGGCTCCCCAGTCCTCTGAATTTATTCAAAATGTCATCCAGAGTGCAGAGCTGTTTGCGCTCAACGTGCAGATCCTCAATGAAGTGGAAATCAGCCAGCGCTGGCCACAGATCAGCGTCCCCGACGGCTATGTTGGCGTGTTTGAACCTCAGTCCGGTTATCTGAAGTCGGAAATTGCCGTGAAAAGCTGGATCCGCCTGGCGAAAGAGGCGGGCTGTGCGCAGCTGTTTAACTGCGGCGTGACGCAGATTGATACGGTAGAGGGACTGCAGGCGGTTACCACGCCGGACGGTGTTTATCGCGCTCGCAAGCTGCTGATCAGCGCCGGAACCTGGGTGAAAAGCCTCTATCCTGCCCTGCCGGTCACCCCGGTGCGTAAAGTCTTCGCCTGGCATCAGGCCGACGGGCGCTACAGCGAGAATAATCAATTCCCGGCGTTTACCGTTGAGATGCAGGATGGGATCCACTATTACGGTTTTCCCGCTGATAATAACGCCATCAAAATCGGCCGGCATGAAGGCGGGCAGCCGATCGATTCGCCGGAAGGGCGTAAACCCTTTGGCAGCGTGGCGGAAGACGGCAGTGAGCTGTTCAACTTTATGCGCACCTTCCTGCCCGGCGTTGGCGTCTGCCTGCGCGGTGAGGCCTGTACCTATGATAATTCGCCGGACGAAGATTTCATTATTGATACCTTCCCCGGTGAACCTGACCGGATGCTGATCACCGGGCTGAGCGGTCACGGATTCAAATTTGCCAGCGTACTGGGAGAGATTGCCGCGCAGTTTGCTCAGGGAAAAAGCAGCGAGTTTGATTTAACCCCCTTCTCGCTGACGCGCTTTCGATAGCCACAGACAGGATGAAAAAAAGGGCTCCCGACGGGAGCCCTTTTGCTTTTCTGCCTGGCGGTTACTTACCGTCAGCGGGACGGGGCTTTCGACCGCGCAGACGCAGCTTATCCACCAGTCGCTGTGCTTCAGCGCGGCTGCCTACCGACGGAGCTGAACCACGCAGGGGCTTACGTGCTGTTTCCCGCAGGGTGAAAACGGTGATCACCCCAATCACCCCGGCGCCCATCAGGTAGTAGGCGGGCATCAGGAGGTTGCCGGTTTTCTCTACCAGCCAGGTGGTGATTAATGGCGTGGTCCCGCCAAACAGCGAGACGGAGAGGTTAAAACCAATCGCCAGCGCACTGTAGCGGATATCGGTGGAAAACAGCGCGGGTAGCGTTGCCGGCATGGAGCCGCTGAAACAGGTATGGATCGCGCCGAGAATAATCAGGCCAAGGAACACCAGCCACAGATTGCCCGTGCCGATCAGCAGCATGCAGGGCACCGCCAGCAGGATCAGCGCGATGGCCCCGCCCCAGATCACCGGACGACGGCCCAGGCGGTCGTTCCAGTGTCCCCAGAACAGCGTCAGCGGCATCATCACAAACATCACCACCATAATCAGCAGCAGTGAACTCAGCTCGCTCAGGCCCAGGATCCCCGTCAGGTAACTTGGCATATACGACGTCATCATATAGTTAGAGACGTTAAACAGCAGCACCAGACCAATGCACTTCAGCATGGCAGCGCGGTACTTTTTCAGCATCTGCCACAGCGTCAGGCGCGGCTTGCTGTGTTCCAGCGCTTCCTGCTTTTCCATATGCTTCTGGAAGGCAGGCGTCTCTTCCAGCTTCAGACGGATATACAGCCCAAACAGCCCTAAAGGCGCGGCAATAAAGAAGGGAATGCGCCAGCCCCAGTCAAGCAGCGCGGACTCTGGCATCGCCGCGGTCAGGCCAGTCACCAGTCCGGCCCCGAGCAGATAACCGCCAAGTGTACCGAACTCCAGCCAGCTGCCCATAAAGCCCCGGCGCTTATCGGTGGAGTATTCGGCAATAAAAGTGGCCGCTCCGCCGTACTCGCCCCCGGTAGAGAAGCCTTGCAACAGGCGTGCCAGCAGCAGCAGCACCGGCGCCATGATACCGATAGTGGAATAGGCGGGTATCAACCCGATGCAGAACGTGCCGATCGACATCATGATCATCGTCAGCGCCAGCACCTTCTGGCGGCCGATACGGTCGCCCAGCGGACCAAACACCAGCCCACCCAACGGACGTACGAGGAATGCGGCAGCAAAGGCACCGAAGGTGGCCAGCAGCTGTGCTGCCGGACTGCCGCCGGGGAAAAACACTTTACCGATGGTCACCGCAAGAAAACTGTAAACCCCAAAGTCAAACCACTCCATGGCGTTGCCGAGGGCGGCCGCTCCGACGGCACGCTTGAGCATTGATTTATCCACAATAGTGATATCGTCAACGCTGAGTTCCGGCCTGGCCGATTTATCTTTATTCCAGAAATGCTTTTTATGAGGCTGTTGCCCCTCTGATGTCGTACCCATTGAGCGCTCCCGGTGTTGCAGTAAGTGAGCAGCCTCATAGCTTTCGTCGCCTGACAGAGAAGGGAAAAACAAAGGGGAAGAAAGCTATAACGCAGCAAAGTCAGAATGGTCATGAACGGTAAATCTTATAACGTCTGTGACTTACACTCCTTTACAGTAGACAATATTCCAAAAAACTTCAAGTTAAGCGCAGCATTCGCTGTTTTGTGGCACAACCACCGTTTTACACGTTGCCATTATGGTTTAATGCCAGACGGCGCGCTGCCCTCTCCTGCCCCTCACCCCCACAATACATAAATTTATATAACAATTACCATCAGCGTGATATTGACATAACGTGACAAAAAACTGACATTCGCTGAGAATAACAGCAAAAAATCAGAACATGATATTTACTACAGCGACGGAATAATCATTGATATGGCCGTCTCATACTGTCACAAATCCGACTTCGCCTTCTGATTAACTGTCGATAACCTCCCGCATCATTCAAAATATTTCACAATATTAATGAATTTACTAACCAGTAAAATTATTTGTTGATTTTGCTCAGGTACCCGGTCAGTCTTACTGAAAATTCTCACAAGCGGATTTCCCTATGCAGTTGAAAAATAGCGCCTCTCGTTATGGCTCAGTGAGCATCATTATGCACTGGCTGGTGGCGGCAACCGTTTATGGCATGTTTGCGCTTGGTCTGTGGATGGTCACGCAGGGCTATTACGACACCTGGTATCACAAAGCCCCGGAGCTGCATAAAAGCATTGGGATGGTGCTGTTTGCCGTGATGCTGGTGCGCGTGGTGTGGCGATTTGTCTCCCCACCACCGAAGCCGCTTGCCAGTTATACCCCGCTGGTACGCTACAGCGCGGTCGCTGCCCACCTTCTGCTTTATGGCATCCTGTTCGCGATTTTAATCAGCGGCTATCTGATCTCGACGGCGGAAGGTAAGCCGATCGATGTCTTTGGGGTACTGCCGGTTCCGGCGGTATTTGCCGGGCTGGGCGAACAGGCCGATTTGGCCGGCGATATTCATCTCTGGCTGGCCTGGAGCGTGGTGATCCTTTCCGTGATCCATGCGCTGGCCGCACTGAAACACCACTTTATCGATCGCGATATCACGTTAAAAAGGATGCTGGGTCACCGCATCGATTAATCACAGAAATGGAGAACACCATGCTGAAGAAAAGTATTCTGGGTTTAACTACTGCCGCACTGTTAATGACTGCCGGCACCGCGTCTGCCGCTGACTATAAAATTGATAAAGAAGGGCAGCACGCGTTTGTCCAGTTCCGCATCAAGCATCTGGGCTACAGCTGGCTGTACGGTACCTTTAAAGATTTCGATGGCGCATTCACCTTTGACGAAGCCGATCCGGCTAAAGATAAAGTGAATGTCACCATCAAAACCGGCAGCGTAGATACCAACCATGCCGAGCGTGACAAACACCTGCGCAGCGCGGACTTCCTGAATGCCAGCAAATTCCCGCAGGCGACCTTCGTCTCTACCGGCGTGGAAAAGCAGGGTGACGGCCTGACCGTTAACGGTAACCTGACGCTGAACGGCGTGACCAAACCGGTGAAACTGGCGGCTAAGCTGACCGGCGAAGGGAAAGATCCGTGGGGTGGCTACCGTGCAGGCTTTGAAGCCACCGGTAACCTCGCACTGAAAGACTTTAATATTAAGTCCGATTTAGGTCCGGCCTCGCAGGAAGTCGAACTGATGATTTCTGTCGAAGGTGTGCGCCAGTAAATGATTGTGGCGTCATCATCGTCCGCGATGATGACGCCTGCACCGTTACTCTTCCGGCGAAGGGATGTGCATGGTGGTGCTCAACAGCCCACGGGATTTGTTGAAAATCTTATTACCATTCTCACGCCCCGCACGTCGGGCGCGCTGCTCTTCAGGCGGTAACGCCAGCTCTTCCATACAGATCGGGCTACAGCAGTGGTTGAATTTGCTGGCGCAGCTCGGGCACTGAATAAACAGCAGGTGACAGCCATCATTCAGGCAGTTAACGTGGGTATCGCAGGGCTCGCCGCACTGATGGCAGTTGGCGATAACATCCTCAGAAATACGCTCCCCCATCCGCTCATCAAAGACAAAGTTTTTGCCTTTAAACCGCACCGGTAATCCCTGTTCACGGGCGCGACGGGCGTACTCAATGATGCCACCTTCAATATGGTACACGTTCTCGTAACCGTTATGCCGCATCCAGGCGCTGGCTTTTTCACAGCGGATCCCCCCGGTACAGTACATCACGATCTTCTTATCTTTATCCTGCTGCAGCATATCGACGGCCATGGGCAGCTGATCGCGGAATGTGTCCGCCGGGATCTCCAGCGCGTTATCGAAATGCCCCACTTCATATTCATAGTGGTTACGCATATCCACAAAGACCGCCTGCGGATCATCCAGCATGGCGTTCACTTCCGCTGCCTTCAGATAGGCCCCGACATCGCTGGCATCGAAGCTGTCATCTGTAATGCCGTCAGCGACAATGCGGTCACGTACTTTCAGACGCAGCACCCAAAAGGATTTACCGTCGTCGTCCAGCGCAATGTTCATACGCAGGTTATCCAACGCAGGATGGAAGTCATACAGCGCAGCTTTCATGGTCTCGTACTGGCTGGCCGGGACGCTGACCTGGGCATTAATGCCCTCTGCCGCCACATAAACGCGACCGAAAACTTTCAGCCGGGTCAGGGCAATATACAGGGCGTCGCGAAACGCGCGGGGATCGTCGATAGTGAAATACTTATAAAAAGAGACTGTAGTTCGCGGCTCGGTTTCGGCCATCATGCGCGCCTTCAGCTCTTCATTGGAGACAAGGTTATGTAACACTGGCATGGTGTACGTTCCTGTATTCAAGGAGAGGAAAAAATTTTCGGCGCTATCATACCCGAGCCGCCACACCTTGTCCTTAGCCGAAAAAAGTTTTCTTTCCGCGTCTGCCGCCGAAAACTTCGACTACACTAAGAAAAATGGCACAATAGGCCATAAATAAACTTTAAACTTCTTCATAATAGCCCCCTTTTTTTTACGATCTGGAAACTCATGACCCAGCTGCCTCAGTTCAATCGTGCATTGTTGCATCCCCGTTATTGGTTTACCTGGCTCGGTATTATCCTGCTTTACCTGCTGGTGCTGCTGCCCTACCCGGTGCTTTATTATATTGGCTGCGGCCTGGGCAGGTTATCCATGCGCTTCCTGCGCAGCCGCGTCACCATTGCCCGGCGTAACCTGGCGCTCTGCTTCCCACAGATGCCTGCCGCCGAGCGTGAGGCGCTGGTCCGCCGTAACTTCGAATCGCTGGGTATGGGGCTGATTGAAACCGGCATGGCCTGGTTCTGGCCTGACTGGCGGATTAAAAAATGGTTCAGTGTCAGCGGGCTGGAGCATATCAGCCAGGCGGCGGCTGACGGGAAAGGAGTGCTGTTGATTGGTATCCATTTTCTCACCCTGGAGCTGGGTGCGCGCATCTTCGGTATTCATAATCCCGGCATTGGCGTATACCGTCCCAATGATAATGCCCTGCTCGACTGGCTGCAGACCTGGGGACGTATGCGTTCCAATAAAAGTATGCTCGATCGCAAAGATCTGAAAGGCATGATCCGCGCCCTGAAAAAGGGGGATATTATCTGGTACGCCCCGGACCACGACTACGGCCCAAAAAGCAGCGTGTTTGTGCCGCTGTTTGCCGTTGAACAGGCGGCGACCACCAAAGGCAGTTACCTGTTGATCCGCAGCGGCAACCCGGCGGTTATCCCTTTCGTGCCGCGCCGCCTGCCATCGGGTAAAGGGTATGAGATGGTGATCCTCCCTGAGCAGACCGGCATTCCACTGGACAGTGAAATCGCCACGGCAGCACACATGAATAAAATTATTGAACACGGCATCTTAATGGCACCCGATCAGTATATGTGGCTGCACCGCCGTTTTAAAACCCGCCCTGAGGGGCAACCCTCTCTCTATTAACAGCCTGCAGGCCGGACTACCGGCCTGTTTCATTATTTGAAACGGTTTTTCATTTTTTTGATTGCGCGCCGTTCAGTCGCCTGATATCAGCGTATACTGGTTAAGCTGATTGCTGATAAGGTTACTGTTTACTTTATGTCTACCCCCGATGTCCCCGCTATCGCCATCCACTGGCAACGAAATCTGTTCGTCACCTGGATAGGGTGTTTTCTGACCGGCGCAGGCTTCAGTCTGGTCATGCCCTTTCTGCCGCTTTACGTTGAGCAACTGGGCATCACCGACCCGCAGGCCCTGAATCTCTGGTCAGGTCTGGTGTTCAGCATCACGTTCCTTTTTTCGGCTATTGCCTCGCCCTTCTGGGGGGGACTGGCGGATCGTAAGGGACGAAAAATCATGCTGCTGCGCTCGGCACTGGGCATGGCTATCGTGATGATGCTGATGGGCATGGCGACCTCGATCTGGCAGTTTCTGGCGCTGCGCGCCCTGCTCGGTCTGCTCGGCGGATTTGTTCCCAACGCCAACGCCCTGATCGCCACGCAGGTTCCGCGCGGTAAGACCGGCTGGGCGCTGGGCTGGCTCTCCACCGGAGCCGTCAGCGGGGCGCTGATTGGCCCGCTGATCGGCGGCCTGCTGGCCGACAGCTTCGGCCTGCGTCCGGTATTCTTTATTACCGCTGCAGTGCTGTTTACCTGTTTTCTGATGACGCTGTTTTGCGTACGTGAGAGTTTTATCCCGGTGCACAAAAAAGACATGCTGCATGCCCGCCAGGTGCTGACCTCGCTGAAAAATCCCCGTCTGGTACTGGCGCTGTTTGTCACTACGTTGATTATTCAGGTCGCCACCGGATCTATTGCACCGATCCTGACGCTTTACGTCCGCGAGCTGGCGGGCAACGTCGCTAATCTGGCGTTTATCAGCGGGATGATCGCCTCAGTGCCGGGTGTGGCAGCCCTGATGAGTGCGCCGCGCCTCGGCAGGCTGGGCGACCGGATCGGGCCGGAGCGCATTCTGATCACCATGTTGATACTCTCCGTGCTGTTGCTGATCCCGATGGCCTTTGTGCAGAACACCTGGCAACTGGGCATTCTGCGCTTCCTGCTCGGGGCGGCCGACGGTGCGCTGCTGCCTGCAGTGCAGTCCCTGCTGCTTTATAACGCCAGCAATCAGGTCGCCGGCCGCGTTTTCAGCTATAACCAGTCGTTCCGCGATATCGGAAACGTGACCGGCCCGCTGATGGGGGCCGCCGTGTCAGCACATTTTGGCTTCCGTGCAGTGTTTATCGTCACAGCCTGCATCGTCCTGTTTAACGTACTTTACACCTGGATTACACTGCGCCGGCGCAGTGAACGTATGGTGGTACGCGAGGAATAGCCCGGTCAGACCAGACCAATCTGCAACTGATGCAGCCGCTGGCACATCTCTTCATCGGGCCACTCATCGACCACCAGTGTGCTGGCCAGCGACAGGTCGCCAATGACGAACGCCGAGGCGGAGTTAAGCTTTTCCTGGGACACCAGCACCACCGTCTCTGCAGCCCGTTCTGCCAGCGCCCGTTTGACGCACGCTTCCTCATAGCTGCCGGTGGTGAGCCCGGCGCTTCGGTGTACCCCGGTCACCCCCATAAAAAACAGATCGGCATTGATACGGCGGATCCCCTCGATCATCGCCGCTCCGGTGGTCACCACAGAATGCTTATACAACTGACCGCCGATAATAATCACATCGATTAGCGGATAGTCCACCAGCCCCACCGCCACACCCGGACTGTGCGTCACGACCGTAAAGGCAAAATCGGTAGGTAGCCGCCGGATCATCTCTGCCGTGGTGGTGCCGCCGTCAATCATCACCACCTGACCCGGCTGGATCAGCCCGACGGCCTTCTCCGCGACGCGCCGTTTAGAGTCCATCTGCACGCTTTTGCGCGTTTCAAACGGTGCGATGGCGGCCGAAACCGGCAGCGCACCGCCATGAACCCGCTGCAGTAATCCCTCTGCAGCTAATTCCCTCAAATCCCGCCTGATAGAGTCTTCTGATACGGCAAAATGCTGGCTCAGTTCCCGCGAAAGCACCTGCTTCTCACGGTCGAGCATGGCCAGAATCTGCTGTTTGCGCTGGCTGGAAAGCACCCTTATCCCCTTCACGATTGATCTTGATATTGCACGATTATGCGTGTTAGCGTGTTATCTGTCACCTTATTATGGGCACAAACATGCAAAACATGCAGAAACGCGTACGCAACATCCGAGAGCAGCTGCTGTCGGATAACTGGTACACCCTGAAAAAATACACCTTTGAACTGCTGCGCCGTGACGGCAGCTGGCAGGAACAGAACCGGGAAGCTTACGATCGCGGTAACGGTGCCGTGGTGCTGTTGTACCACAAAGCCCGCAAAACCGTGGTACTCACCCGCCAGTTCCGCTTCCCCGTCTTCGTGAATGGCCACAGCGGTTTCCTGATTGAAGCTACCGCAGGCCTGCTGGATAACGCCTCGCCGGAAGCACGTATTATTGCCGAGGCGGAAGAAGAAACCGGCTTTCGCATCACGCACATCGAAAAAGTCTTCGAATCCTATATGAGCCCCGGTTCAGTGACAGAAAAACTGTTCTTCTTTATCGCCGAATATTCTGACGACGACCGTCAGGGAAGCGGCGGTGGTGTTGCGGAGGAAGGCGAAGATATCGAAGTACTGGAGTGGCCCTTTTCCCGCGCACTGGAAGCCGTGCGCAGCGGCGAAATTATGGATGCCAAAACCATCATGCTGATCCAGCACCTGGCCCTTAACCCTAATTTTTAGGAAACCCTTATGAAATCACTGCAAATTCTGGTAGCAGGCCCGGTACGTAGCGGCACGGGCGATCGGGAAGACTTGATCCATGCCAACCTTGAACGCATGGAACAGGCTGCGTTAGCCCTTTACCAGAAAGGGCATATTCCACTGATTGGCGAGTGGCTGGCGTTTCCACTGGCGCGGATTGCCGGGTCGCAGAAGATTGGCGATGCGATCAGTGAAGCGTATTTATATCCGGTCGCACACCGTTTAATCGGCCACTGTGACGCCATTCTGCGTTTACCGGGCGAGTCGCGCGGAGCAGATAACGATGTGCGCATTGGCCGTGAACTGGGGCTGACGATTTATCACCATCTGGATGAGGTGCCTCAGTGCTGACCTGAAGCGGGGCCGGATGGCCCCCTGTCATCAGAAGCTGATATCTGCTGCGAGCCCCCCGACCAGCGCGTCATTCACCTGGCGTACGCCGCCCGGTTTAGTGATCACCTGTAAGTTTGGCCGCACGTTCAGCCAGTGGGTGGCCTTCACATTATAATAGACCTCATAGTTCCACTCTGATCCCTGCTGCAACGGCAGGTAAGCCGGGTCGTTATAGTCACTGACGCCCCGATCCTCGTTCTGCTGATTGCGCATTTTAGTGTAGTCGTTGTTGACGTGAATACGCGCCATGCCGACGCCGACTTCATCACCCGGGCGTGCATCAAACGGCCCCTTCCACGCCAGCGCCAGCGACTGGTAGTTATCCAGTCTCGCGGTGCGATGGTCGTTCATCACATACTGGAAGCTGACGCTCAGACCCCGACTTTTGTCCCCGTCCATGGCAAAAAGCTGCTGCTCGGCCAGCAGATAGCCGCCGTATGCCTTTTTGGTTTTACCATACCCGCCATCGTGCCAGGTGTGAAAGTCGCCCCCTTTGGTTGAGCTGTAGAACATGCCCAGCCGGTAGTTGCCGGGCAGTTTCTCCTGGCCCAGCTGTGGCGTCCAGCCCAGCTCTACCGGAACCAGATTCCCTTCGCCGTGGCCCATATCAAAACGGAACCCGTTCGCTTTGGTGTCGTTCGCCTTGTTCTGGTTATATACGCCGACCTGGAAATAGACGTCATCAGGCAGATTCAGCTTTACCCTGCCCCCCCACTGAGAAATCGGGGCGTTAAACCAGCGGTCGTTGCGCCAGTGACCCGGCTGCCCGTTGCCCATTGCCCAGTTCTGAAACATCCCGACGCTGGCGGTATCGAAATCTTCATTGGTCGTCACCCGGCCCAGTTTGACCTCCAGCCAGTTATCCAGCAGCTTCTGGTTTAACCAGAACTGGGTCAGGCGCAAATAGTCACCGCGTGCCGAAATACCCTGCACGTTCGACAGGCCCCCCGTGCGGGGATCGTTGATATAGGGCGTCAGATTTTGCCCGTTACGGTTGGTCAGGGTGGCCTGGAACTGGCCGCCCTGCCAGTTCAGCAATTTTTCCAGATCCAGCTTGCTGCCGAACGTCCACTGATCGGCATAACGCATCGTGGTGCTGGTGCGGTAGCCGCCGGCCAGGTTGGCCGCCGACTGCGTGGTGTAACCCACCTGGAAGTCTACGCCCTCATCGGCAAGATGCTTGCGATAGCCCGCCCAGTCACCCAGCAGCCAGGGGGAGTCGGGGTCAAACGGAGCCACGCTGGCGAATGCCGGGGCTGCCAGAATAAGGAGGCTGAAGGAAAGCCCGGTAAAGCTCGTTTTGAAAGAAGGTTTGCGCATCTGTCTTATTTTTCCTTATCACTGATCCTGAAACAGGGGGTGAACAGCCCGGCCATGACCGGAGCTGGGGCAGATCATTTGCCCGGCGCTAATACATCATATTTCAGAAACAGAACCCCATTAAAAACGTGCGAAAAACCGCCGACAGCACGCGATGCTGGTGAGTCAGAGAATTCCTGGGAGGTGAAGTTGTGTGCATTCGGGTGAATGCACTGCTGATATGTGAGGACCTGGAGCGCCCGCAGATGTATCTCCGGACATGATTTCTAGCTGAATGTTCAGTGCATAAGGCTGGTGCCGGTTTGAGCACACCGGATCGGCAAAAGATGCATCCCTGCGGGCCTCGGCACGCGGCGTCCTGCCGCGTGACGCCCGGCTTACCTCAAACCGGCACCATCCCTTCAAACATTCGTACTCGCTGTAGGTTGTTAACACCGCCATGCATGACATACTTGTCTCGGTGACCCTACCCCAAAATCCTGTTCCATTCTGAAACAGAATCCCGGCATGATAAACTCTCCCCTGAACAGAGGTGGTGACGATGAAAAAGTTACGATTCATCGCTAGCAAGATGAACCTACTTATTGATCTCATTGAAATACAGACTGTAGTTAACCTGGTCAAGGCAAACTAAGTTAACCATCTCTATTTTATTATTTTCATGTAAACAATGAGTAATAACACCCAATGCAATTTTGGCTGCTAAGTCCTTTGGAAATTTATAAATCCCTGTGCTGATATTCGGAAAAGACACAGTCTTAATGTGATACTCGTCAATTAGCTGAAAACAACTACAATAGGCTCTCTTTAACAACTCAACTTCATCATGAATCCCATCACTCCAGCATGGTCCTACTGCATGTATTACATAGTCAGCGGGCAAATTTCCGGCATTTGTGATTACAGCATTACCAACTTTACAGCCACCTTGCCGATTTCTTATTATCTGACACTCGGACAAGATCATTGGCCCACCAACACGATGTATTGCACCATCTACACCGCCACCACCAAGTAAAGACGAATTAGCCGCATTCACAATAGCTCCTGCAGCCACTTTCGTTATATCGCCACGCAATAACCGAACTCTATTCATTAACTTCCAAAATCCGTATAAGATTTTCTATCGCTTTTTTTTGCTCTTCTAACTCATCTGGGCTTAACAATAGGTTAATTAATTGAGCATCTAAAGCACTGTCATAGACATCAATGCTCATCCAACCTTTAGACCACATATCAACAGTTCCGAGCTTATTTCCCCTCTCAAGCTCAACACGCTCTAAGTCACCAAAATCACCATTTCTAAAAAAACTGTATTGAAGCTCATACCCGGGTAAATGTGGGGCAATCTCTGTTTTAAAAAAATCGATATTCATGATTAATTCCCCTATTTTTTATCTACAACTGTAATATTTTTAACTTCAGGTAGTTGGCTACCACCTTGTTTATTAAGCATAAACTTCTGTGATTTACCAGCATCTGGGCCAATTAGCTTGAACCATCCATCTTTCCCACCTTGTAACAAACTATTTGTAGGGACATCAAACTCAACGTATACCGATCCCGCAGGTGCTGTTGCCTTAAAGTCCGAAACACCATTAGTAGAAATAAATGTCTGCCCACCGCCTCCTTGAACCACTTTGCCTCCATTTTGCATTTGGGCTAATTCATCAGAAGACATCCATCTACCAACTCTAGTAACATTGATTTCATTGATGATCGCCCTTTCACCTAGTTTGAGTGCGGAACTGGTGTTTGGTATTACCTCTTTCGCTACACTATTTTCAACTGTTGTAGCTGCACCGGGTTTGCCACTTGGGAAGCTCCCCACACCCAACGTGCCATAAACCAGGTTCCCTAATCCTTCAGCCCCGGTCTTCAGTAACTACGCTTCAAGCCAACCACATTTTCCCACACAATTATCAATGATATCAGCATACCATTTTGCCGAGTCCTCATAAGCACGCCCGGCCATATTGTCCTGCTGACGCAGTTCAGTATAAGCCTTTTCGCTGAGTTCAATGGTGTCGCCGATTTTTTTCACACAAACTGCATCACCCGCATCCCAGCAAGATTTCAGCTTCTGGATATTATCAGCCGACTCTTTAGCCATATCCTTACGGATATTCTGCTCACACTGGGGTTCACCGTTACATTCCTTATAGCGAGTCGTATATTTCTTCGGGCTATCCTTGCTCAGGAAGTTATTCTCCACCGCATTCTTGCCCGTAAGCGCTCCGGTCGTTGCGGCTGCCGAGCTGTTGCCTGCTACCGCCCCCGCTGCTCCGGCGGCAATCGTGCCCAGCAGGCTCAGTTGCTCTTTGTCCGCCTGCGACAGTCTGGCAATGTCCTCTGGCGTGCTGGCGTGATATAACGCTTCGGCAATAAACCGTGTGGCCAGCTCACCGCTGAACGCTCCGGCGGCTCCCGCTGCGGCATTACCTCCCGACATCTGCGCCGCCACCGCGCCCCACACGGCATGCGCCATCGCGTTGGCAACCACATTCGTGTTGCCGCCGGCATCGGTGGTTTGCGCTTTGATGACCTGCGCCACCAGTGGGTTAGCCGCTCCGGCAACCGCCTGTGAAATATTTCCGTTAACCAGTCCCTGAAGCACACCGCTTACTGCCTGAACCACCATCTGGTTCTTGCTGCCCACGCCGTAGTCGGACATGGCTTTCTGATAGGCATCGCTTTTGCGTAAGCCTTCCAGCCAGTCAGCGCGCTCTTTCTCCGTCGCGTTTGCCTCAAGCGGTGCAGCGCCTTTTTTCGCCTCTTCCAGCCCTTTGATATCGCCCATCGTGTTCACGATGCTGACCATCTGGCCGGTGATTTCACCCACCGCCTGTGCCGTCTGTAAACGCTTCTGCTCTTTCTCTTTATCAAAAATCGGGCTGATGCTGCCGTTGGCCGAGGCAGTATCACGGCTCAGGCTCCCCACGTCCTGCTGTTGGTTAGTCGTATCGCGGATAACAATCGTGCCCTGTTCTACCGCTTACCGGGTAGTACTTTGGCGTTTAAAGTACCGCCACAGGAGCCGGAGGTGATACAGGCCCTATGCCAGCTCTGCCCGAAGCTCTCGGCGCGCAAGCAACGCGAGCTGTAGGATGTGATTCAGGTCACGGCGAAGCTGAAGAAGCGCGGCGGTAGCTGACCGTTAAAGTAAAAATCCCGGCACAATGGCCGGGATTAGTTTTGCCTGAAGCTTAATAAAAAGCGTCTTGTGTTAGCTGTCTACCCATTGGGATAACTTCATTTTTATCAAAAGACAAAAGATATTCCTCATCATAAACTTTTATTGAGTACCCATAAAGTATCCCGTCTTCTTCACTTACCCCCATAACACCGCCCTTTTTACCAGCATATTTCTTATTTTTTTCTTTGCAATCAGGGGATATTTCCACTTCCTGATAAAAACCAATCTTATTTTCCATAAAAATCATCTTGGTTATTTATGTGTTATTCGCCCATCAAGAGATATATTTAGGTACGAACTGTAAGTATCCCGCTCACCCAGCCTGCACCTGAAGGGCGACTGGCTGGAAGAGGCAGGCTTCGGGACAGATACGCCGGTCACCATTACTGTAGAGCATGGGCAACTGGTGATCCGACCGCTCGTCGCTGAGTGAAAAGCAAAATTATCTCGACTCATGAGCAGATGCCGATGACGAAGCAGAAGTTTGTGTCTGAGATGCTGGATAATGTGATTGGTAAAACGGAGTAGTTAACAGACGCGGAACTGAGGTGCTCGAACACCCCAGCCCGCTAACCACAGGCAACTAAACAGGAGTTGATCATGGCTGAGACGCATCATAAGCCAGAGACGGGTACACCCACAACAACAAGGGGTTACACCGTGAGCTATATCCGGGATTCACGCACCTTTGAACCCGTACCGGCAATTACGCTCAGGGGCAACTGGCTGGAAGTGGCGGGGTTTGCAACCGGGACGCCGGTTAATGTGCGGGTGATGAACGGTTGTCTGGTGCTGACGGCAGAAGTACCGCCACCAGAGCCGGAGGTGATACAGGCCCTGCGGCAGCTCTGCCCGAAGCTCTCGGCGCGTAAGCAGCGGGAACTGATGGACGTGATTCAGGTCATGGCGAAGCCGCAGAAGCGCGGCGGTAACTGACCTTTAAAGGAAAAATCCCGGCTCAGAAGTGGCCGGGATATTCTTTTACTTATTGATATAAGTGGTTATGATTTTATTTATTTCACCCCGTAGTTGTTCATCATTAAATTCGTATTCTTCACGATCTTCATCTGGGTTATACATATCAGCCATACAAAATATAGTTGATAAACACTCACTTATCTTCTCATCATAGTTCAGTATATTTTTGCTATCTCTTTCTATACGCCAAAGCTCTATGTATGCTTCTGCGAATGTTGCTGCGGATAACCTTTCAGCGCCAAAAGATCTAGCAAATTCCAAAAGTAAATAACTCATCTTAAAATCCCATTTTTCATATAGTTATCATATTGAGGCGTTCCTGGAATAACTTTAAATCCCGTAATAAACTCACCTGACTTATCGATAACAACTGCATTATTTGTATTCGAATTAAAGAATACTTTAGAGTCTTTCACAAAACCATAAGTACCATTTTCGGTGGTGGCTGCATCATCTAAATGACTCTTAATGGCAGTCTCATACTGCTTAAGCGTCTCGGGATTTTTCTTTGTGGTAACAATGTCAAAATCAATTGCATGTTTGAATTTCTTATCTAACTGTTTGGCACTAAAAGCGACACTATCAGAGACAATAACGGCTCCAACATCAGGGATTTTCTTGCCCGGAATAAGGATGCCAGCCATCAGCCCCCCCATACCTTCCAGTGCAAGCTGATCACCTTGGTTAGCTTTCTGAGCGAGTGTTTTTATCCCTTCCCAGGTATCACCATTCATTAATGCACTAACCGAGTCGGCCACCGTCTGGTTTTTGCCAGACAGGTCACTCATAGCTTTAGTGCAATAACTGTCACCTATCGCACAAGCTGTCAGTGCCATTGCGGCATCAGCAGCATAGTCCGCAGAACCTAACACGCTGTCACCACCATCAGCTAGTGCATTGATAGTTCCGTTAACCAGTTGCGATAAAGAGCCTTCGCCAAGGGTTTCTCGAACCTGAGCTTTCATTGCCTCAGCACTTTCCTTAACCGCTGCCCGCGCCTTATCTCCACTCAGCGAGTTATTCTCCACCGCATTCTTGCCTGCAAGCGCTCCGGTCGTTGCGGCTGCCGAGCTGTTGCCTGCTACCGCCCCCGCTGCTCCGGCGGCAATCGTGCCCAGCAGGCTCAGCTGCTCTTTGTCCGCCTGCGACAGTCTGGCAATGTCCTCTGGCGTGCTGGCGTGATAAAACGCTTCGGCAATAAACCGTGTGGCCAGCTCACCGCTGAACGCTCCGGCGGCTCCCGCTGCGGCATTACCTCCCGA